>NZ_MKKI01000011.1 GCF_001942345.1 Corynebacterium sp. CNJ-954 | reverse complement strand
GTTGTCGTCCCGACTGTAGGAAAGTAGGAGGAGAAATCATGACTAGTCTGCTTTATGCCCTTCGTTCTGAGATCACGAAGTTGTTCAGTATGCGGTCGACGGTGGTGTACGCGATCCTGCTGACCGGGTCCCTCTTCGGTCCCGTGACCTTGATGGGACTGTTCGGTGACCGCCCCGACTTCGACTGGTCGACGATCACCTTCGGCTACCAGATCTTCCTGCTCATCGCCGTCGTGTTCGCCGCGGCCACCACGGCCGGTGACATCCGGAACCACATGCACGCCCAGGCGTTCCTGACCCAACGGGGACGCTGGGGGTGGGTCGCGGCGAAGATGCTGACCACAGCCGTGTTCATCGCCGTGCTCTACCTCGTCGGTACGGCCCTGTCGCTGGGAGTCGCGGCCGTCCTCGGCTCCGGGACGGATCTTAGTACCGGTCTCAGCATGTTCTATGTACCACTGATCGGGTCGGTCATCTTCTCGGCGATGACGGTTGGACTGGCCTGTGTCATCCGTAGCCAGGTAGCCGCTGTCGCTGTCCCGGTCGCCTGGGTGCTGCTGATTGACAGCATGCTGGGGTTCGCTGCCGAACAGATCGAGGCGTTCCGTCCCCTCGCCGCGATCGCCCCGGTTCAGCGCCAGGACCAGTTGATCAGTGGAGCTGATCCGCTGGGGCTCGGGATCAGCACCGTGGTGTGCTATCTGATCATCGTGGCGTGGTTCCTGGTGCTGGCAGGTCTCGGGCTGTGGCGCAACTCGTCGTCCGACGTCCGTTAGTTTCTCTGAGTTATCCAGTTCCGGGGGTGGGACCGGTCGGGTCGATATAACATCAGCAGCAACCTGTTCTGTATTGACCACTCCATGGAGGAGCTATGCTGCGACCCAGCCCGCGCCAACTGAAGACCATGCTGGGGGTCTTCCCGCCGTACCTCGGTTCCGGTATCCGCATCAACTACATCGCGAACGACGGCTCCCGCGTTGTGACGTCCCACCGGCCCCGTCGCATCAACGCCAACCTGGTGGGCACTGCTTTCGGGGGGACGATCCAGACGATGACCGACGGGTTCTACCTCTTCATGGGGCTGACCCGTCTTGGCGGAGCCTACAACGTGTGGGACGCCGAGTCGCACGTGACCTACCGTAAGCCCGGCCGGGGCCGCCTCGTGGCCGACATGCGTACTGACGACGAAACCTTCGACATGATCCGGGAACGCACCGCTGACGGGTCGAAGTACCTCCACTGGTTCGAGACCGACATCGTCGATGAAGCGGGTGACGTGGTCGCCAGTGTCCGCAGCCGCGTCTACTTCCGGAAGAAGCGAGCCAGGAGCTGATCTCCGTGACCAGTGGGATAACGGAGGCGGTATTCCCGCCAAGGTGCCCTAAGCTTCAGAGACATGGACAACACCCGACCTGAACCGGACTACTGGCTCGGTGCCAAGGAGATCCGTGACCGCCTGGGTCTCCTCGCCGATCTTGCCTGCGGTTTCCTCGAGTCCGGCCAACCCGGATGGCGCGTCGGGGACACCCTGGCCGAATGTGCGGACGCACAGGGGCTGGCTGGTTTCGGATTCACCACGGTCGGGCGCGTCGTCATCGTCGAGGCATCTCTGCCGGACAGCGGTACTGTGACGGTCACCACGACGGCGAAAGCACTGGATCTGATCGACTGCACCCGGTCCTGGCGCCTGCACCGTCTTGCCGAGGAGATCGCGGCCCCCGCCGGGGAGCAGCAGGGGGCTGTCTCCGGTGACATCGGCGCGTTGCGCGCGCAGGTGGCCAGGCTCAGGGCCATCAGCACCCCGTGGTGGGCGGTCGCAGGAGGTACGATGATGCTGGCGTTCGTGATCTCCATGCAACTCGGGGTGGGGTGGCAGTCCTGGGTGGCGGCGGCGGTGGTGCAGCTGCTCACCGCCTTCTGCGGACAGTTGCTGACGACGTTCAGACTGCCTGAGTTGTTCGCGGCCGTCATCAAGAGCGCCGTTGCGGGGACGCTCGCCACTGTCCTGGTACTCGTCGACGTCCTTGATCCCGTTGCTGCTGCCGCCGCGATCGCGGTGAACTGGCTCCTTCTGTTGCCGTTGCCCCAGATCATCGGGGCGATGTCGGATGTCATCGACGGCGACTACCTGTCAGCGGTGACACGGGCGGGAAGTGTGGTCGTGACCGCGTTCGGCATCAGTATCAGCGGTGTCTACGTGTTCGCGCTCGGTGAAATGCTGGACATGGACCACCCGCTGATCAGCGAGGTTCCCGGACTGCCGTGGTATCTCGCGCTGGTCTTCTCGGCACTGGGAGCACTGGCCAATGCTTTCGCGAACGGGGGATGGGTCCGTCTGGCGGTCCCGGCGATGACCATCGGTGTAGTTACCGGCACGGTCAACCAGTTCCTGATTCTGGTCGTGGGAGCCTCAGCGGTATGGGCGGCAGCTGGTGCGGCCACGGTACTGGGTGCAGTGGCCGTGGTGATGGCTGTACGGACCGGGTACCCCGACCAGGTCTTCGCACTGATGGGGGTGACTGGAGCGCTGCTACCCGGTATCGCCGTGGTCACCGGGATTCTCCAGGTCATGGGAGGAGAGTCTGGGGCGGAGCACTTCACGACGGCGGTCACGACGTGCGTGAGTATCGGTACCGGTGTCGCTTTCGGTGCCTTCCTGACCAACAGGTGGCGCGCCATGCGGAAGGCAGGGAAGACAAGATAGACGGGCCCGGGCCGTGCGAGCTGCACGGCCCGGACCCGTCGGGGACAACTCAGGCCCGCGGCTTGGAGGACTTGTTCTGCAGCTGCTTGAAGCCGAGCCACGCCACCAGGATGATCAGCAGGATCGGCAGCAGCTTCACGACGACCGCCACGGCCCCCGCGAACGCGGTGGAGATCGCGATCACGGCGAAGATCAGGGTGAGTACGGTCAGTGCGACGGAGAGTCCCTTGCGGTTCTGGTCCCAGGCGAACCAGGCGCCGGCCCCCGAGATCGCGCCGAGAATCAGGGTGGTGAGTGCGGTTCCGAACATGACGGTGTCCTTTCGCGGTACGTAACCTCATGGCGTGCTCGCGGAGCAGGTCAGCCCCGGCTACCTCCGAGCATACGGAAGGGCGGCTACGCTCGGGGCATGGACACTATGACAGATCATGGACAGGACGCACCGCTGGCACTCGTTACCGGGGGATCCCGGGGAATCGGGGCGGCTGTGGTCGAGGACCTTGCCCGTACTCACCGGGTGATCTCCTGGTCCAGTGCAGATATCGACCTGAGTGACCCGCGTTCCATCAGCGAGGCCGTCGCGACGTTGAAGGAGACAGAGCCGGACGCCCTGGAACGGCTCGATGTCCTCGTGCATTCCGCCGGCCTGGCGGGGGAGTCGACCATCGAGGACATGGAGTGGGAGCAGTGGCAGAAGATGTTCGCAGTCAATGTCTTCGGTGTGGCTGAACTGACCCGGCTCCTGCTCCCCGCGCTGCGTGAGGCACGTGGGACTGTGGTGGCCATCAACTCCGGGTCCGGCTACCGGTCCGGAGTGGGGCAGGCGCCGTACTCAGGGACGAAGTTCGCTCTCCGGGCGCTGACGGATGCACTGCGGGAGGAGGAACGGGGGCGGGTCCGGGTCAGTTCGGTCCATCCAGGACGTGTCGACACTGATATGCAGGTGGCCCTGCAGGAGGGAAAGGGAAACACCGACTACGACGGTTCACTGTACGTGGCACCGTCCTCGGTGGCAGCGGCAGTCCGCCTGGCGGTGGACACGACCGACGAGTCGATCATCGAAGAGGTGTCCGTCCGCCCGGTCCGCGGCTGACCCGGCCGTCGGTGACCTACTTCAGGATCTTGAAGGTCTTGCCGGCACGCAACAGCACCGTCATGACGGTGGCGTAGGCACGGGGCTTCAGGAACTCCGGACCACGGATCGGCAGTACCCGCTCGTCAGTGACGTTCTGGGTCTCGGTGTACTTCAGCAGACCGTAGGTGCCCTGGCGACGGCCCTGACCGGACTCGCGGGTACCGCCCATCTCGTTGTCCACCGAGGCGAATGCCGCGGCATAGCCGTCATTGATGTTGACGGTCCCGGAGAACAGGCGCTCGGCGATGCCGGTGGCGGTCTTCGAGGGGCCGAACACGGCGGAGTTCAGACCGTAGTCGGTGTCATTGGCTTTCTCGACGGCCTCGTCGTGGGAATCGACCTTCTCGACGTAGACCACTGGTCCGAAGACTTCGCCGCGTTTGAGGTCGGCCTCCTCGGGAACGTCGGTGAACACCGTCGGCTCGTAGAAGTACGGCCCCAGATCCGGGCGGGCCTTGCCGCCGGCGACCAGGGTGGCCCCCTTGTCCACGGCGTCATCGACCATCTTCTCCACGGTCGAGATCTGGCTGGCACCGATCAGTGAACCCATCTGGATGTTCCAGTCGAAACCTGCGCCGAGCTTCAGGTCCTTCGTCGCCTGGGCGAATTTCGGGACGAAGTCGTCGTACTTGTCCTTGTGGACGTAGATGCGCTCGATCGACACACACAGCTGCCCCGAGTTGGAGAAGCAGCCGGTCAGCACCGTCGGCATGATCTTGTCGACGTCCGCGTCCCCGGTCACGATCATCGGGTTCTTACCACCGAGTTCGGCGGAGTAGCCGATGAGCCGACGTCCGGCGATCTCGCCGAGCTTCTTGCCGGTCTCCGTGGAGCCGGTGAACATCAGGTGGTCGCACTGCTCGGCGATGGCATTGCCGACGACCCGGCCGGGGCCGGTGACCAGCTGGACGATGTCGCGGGGCATGCCGGCCTCGAAGAGGAGCTTGAACGCGTACAGCGCGGAGAAAGGGGTGGACGAGTCCGGCTTGGCCACCAGGGCGTTTCCGGCGGCCAGTGCGGGCATGGCGTCAGACAACGCCAGTGTCAACGGGTAGTTCCACGGGCTGATCTGGCCGATGACTCCCTTGGGGAGGTGGCGCTCCGTGGTCTTGGTGAAGACCGGCATCACGCCGGCACGGTGCTTGTCCTTGAGGATCTTGTGGGTCTGGTTGCCGTAGTAACGGGCGGTGATCGCACAGTGGATCACTTCCTCGTAGGCGGAGTCGCGGGACTTACCGGTCTCCAGCTGGATGATGTCCATCATCAGCTTCTGGTTCTTCAGCAGAATGTCGTGGAACGCCAGCAGGATCTTGCCGCGCTTCTTCGGATCGACCTTGGCCCAGCGCTTCTGGGCGATACGGGCACGACGGAACGCCTCGTCGACGTCCTCCTCGGTGCCCCGGCCGACCCACCCGATGGTCTCGCCGGTGAACGACCCCTCGATCTCGAGGCGGTCGCCGTTGTCGATGCTTCCGGTCGCTGCGTTTACGGTCAAGGCCCGGAGTTCTGATGCAAGTGCATCGGGGAGGGGGCCGAGAGACAGGGTCTTTTTCGTCATGTGAAGCACACTATCCGAGACGGGGTCGGTATGTCCCTGGTTTGTGTAATTGGGCCTACGGGAACACGGCGGGCCCGTCGTACGTTGTTAGGGTGTACATGAGTAACCGCGTTCACGCGGACGCGTCGCCCACCCGTTCTGTCCGTCAAGGACGAAGGGGAGGCCCAAGAAACCGACAGTGACGGAAGGACAATGACGTCGTGAGAAGCTCGAACCCCTTTATGAGTTCGTTGACGAAGGCGGAGGGCGCCCAGCAGGGCCAGCGTGGCGCGTCTGCCGCGTACCAGCAGGGCTACCAGTCCGCCGGCGAGCAGTGGGGCCAGCAGGATCAGCAGGGGATGGCCTACCAGCAGTCCCCGAACTACGGTGCCCCCACCAAGGCATCCGACCGGCCGATGACCATCGACGACGTCGTCACGAAGACCGGAATCACCCTGGCCGTCATCGTCGTCCTGGCAGCCGTGAACTTCATGGTCGGCACCAGTAACCCGAACGCGGCGATGGGCCTGACCTTCGTCGGTGCGATCGGTGGCCTCATCGCCGTCCTGGTCTCCTCCTTCGGAAAGAAGTTCGGCTCACCCGTTGTCACGCTGGTGTACGCCGCTTTCGAGGGGCTCTTTGTCGGCGGATTCACCTGGATCTTCGCCGGGGGAGTGGAAATCGGCGGTGCAAACGCCGGAGCGATGATCTTCCAGGCCGTCCTCGGCACCATCGGCGTCTTCGCCGGCATGCTGGTCGTCTACAAGACCGGTGCCATCCGGGTCACCCCGAAGTTCACCAAGATGCTCGTCGGCGCTATGATCGGAGTGCTGGTCCTGGTCCTGGGCAACTTCGTCTTCGCCATGTTCACCGGCGAGCAGACGATGCTGCGGGACGGCGGGCCGATCGCCATCATCTTCTCCCTCGTCTGCATCGGTCTGGCTGCCATGAGCTTCCTGGCTGACTTCGACCAGGCGGACAAGCTCATCCGCGCCGGCGCTCCTTCCCGGTACGCCTGGGGCGTCGCCCTCGGCCTGGCCGTCACCCTGGTCTGGCTCTACACCGAGATCCTGCGCCTTCTGTCCTACTTCAACCAGGACTAGCGCAGGGGGCTCACGCCCCACGTTGAGGCACAGAAAACCGCCCCACCGGATTCATTCCGGTGGGGCGGTTGTCTGCTGCCAGGGGCGGGGAGCGCCGGGAAGCGCTACTGCTCGGCGCGCGGGACGTCCCGGTCCGGGTCATAAGGCTCGGCCTTGACCAGCGTCACGGAGATCGTGTCACCCGTCGGGCTCTTGTACTCCCGGGTCTCGCCCTCCTTCGCGCCGACCAGGGCGGCACCCAGCGGAGCATCGGTGGAATAGGTCTCCAGGTCCGGGTTCGAGGACTCCAGCCACGGGTCCCGATCAGGAACGTCTCCTTGTCGTCCTCGTCACCGTCGTAGTAGATGTGCACGACGGAACCGACGAGAGCGACGCCGGACTCCTGCGGGGCCTCGCCGATGGTGGCGCTGTCCAACAGCTCCTCGAGGTAGGCGATCCGGGCCTCCTCCTGGCCCTGCTGCTCGCGGGCGGCGTGGTAACCACCGTTCTCCTTGAGGTCACCCTCTTCACGGCGCTCGTTGATCTCGGCGGCCAGAGCGGGACGATTCGCCTTCAGCGCGTTGAGCTCGTCATTGAGCCGGTCAAAGGATTCCTGGGTGAGCCAGGTCGTCTGATTGTCTGCCATGAGCGTTCGCGTCCTCCTGCAGGTAGACCACAGTGTCTGACAGGGACTGAGGTCGTTCGGAAAGATCGTGGGGGTACCCACGACACAGTTGTCGGGGCACAGTGTATCACCGCCGACATCCCGTCCATGCGCCGGTCAGTGACCGCTGTCAGTCCTCCGCGTCACCGGTGGTCCGGGTGTCATCGAGGTAGTCGGGGAAGACCGTCGAACAGCCGTAGACGTCGGGGGCGACGGGCGAACTGTTGGTCGGGATGTCCACCGTGAGACGGGTGCTCTCGGAGCCTCCGGCGGCGACGACGGCCTCGCGACGACCGATCTCGGCATGGGACTCGTCGAGTGCGGTCACGATGCAGTACGCAGGCTTGTCGACGTCGTCGCGGGTGATGTCGAGGTTCATCCGCAGGGTACTTCCGTCGACGACCTCATGACCGGTGGCGGTGCCCGAGGCGTCACCACTGGTGCTGTTGCGGAACTGTGAGAACACGTACACGCCGGCGGCGACCAGAACGATCACGATGCCGATGACGATGAACTTGCCGCTCACGCCCTGTTGACGGGAGGAACCGTAGGTCGCCTTGCTCATTCCTCAGATCGTAGGCGGTGCCGTCAGTGAATAGCCAGCCGGACGGATTGGACGCACCCCTGTCAAGAGCGTTGAATGGGAGAGTTGACCGGTACAGACGACACCGAAGGGGTGCGACACGTGAGCGATGGAGCTCTTCACAACAGCGCAGACCGACAGCGGTCCAGGCAGGGGTTGAGGCTCCTGGCCATTCACGCGCACCCGGACGACGAGTCCAGCAAGGGTGCTGCGGCGATGGCGCGCTACGCCGATGAAGGTGCGGACGTCATGGTGTTGACGTGCACGGGCGGTGAACGCGGCAGCATCCTCAACCCGAACATGGACGTCCCCGGCGTCGTGGAGAACATGAACGACGTCCGACGCCAGGAGATGGCGCGGGCCGCCGACATTCTGGGGGTCTCCCACCGCTGGCTCGGGTACGTCGACTCTGGGTTGCCGGAGGGTGATCCGCTTCCTCCTCTTCCTGAGGGGTGCTTCGCCCTCGAGGACACCGAGGCAGTCACCCTCGAACTCACGAGGGTGATCCGTGACTTCCGCCCGCACGTCATCATCACCTACGACGAGAACGGTGGCTACCCCCACCCGGACCACCTCAAGACCCATGCGGTCAGCATGCGGGCCTACGACACCGCGGCAGATCCTGACTACCATCCGGAGATCGGCCGCCCCTGGGAAGTGCAGAAAGTCTACTACACCCACGGTTTCATCCGACGCCGGTTCGAACTGCTGGCGCAGGCCAGTCTCGACGCCGGCGACGACAGGGCGACGGTGGCGCTGGACCGGTGGAAGGGGATGCCCGACATCATGCCGCGTGTCACGACCCGTGTGGACTGCGCCCCGTGGTTCGACCGGCGTGACGACGCGCTGCGGGCCCACGCGACCCAGATCGACCCGGAGGGGCCGTTCTTCGCGGTGCCGACCGGACTGCAACAGCAGGTCTGGCCCACGGAGGAGTTCGAGCTCGCCCGCTCGAGAGTGGAGACGTCCCTGCCCGAGGACGACCTTTTCGCCGGCGTCGTGCCCGAATGAGGCCGACCGCCGCCACCTTAGATAGGCTCTGAAGACATGATCACGGTTTCCCCGTCCCTAACCTCAACTGTTTCCCTGGTGGCCCAGGAACAGGTCAACCGTGGCCCGCAGGGGCCGGAGTTCGGAAAGGCCGCGCCTGTCGGCCTGCTGGTGATCATCGGACTTCTCGTCGTCATCCTCGCACTGGGGTACTTCTTCAACCGTCGGATGCGGAAGATGCATAAACGACGTGACTTCGCCGAGGCTCACGGTCTGGACCCCTTCGACATCGACACGATCGACCGGCGTATGGCCGAGGCAGAAGCCACCGGTGCCACAACCGCGTCGGCGGACGCCGGTGACCAAGACAGCAGTACGGAAGATCCAGGTGGCGACCAGCGGTGATTCTCTACTCGCTCTATGAGCGACGACTGCAGCGCGAACTCAAGGGCCGCCGTCGGCCCAAACATGTCGCCATCATGTGCGACGGAAACCGACGGTGGGCCCGCGAGAACGGCTTCACCGACGTCTCCCACGGTCACCGTGTGGGGGCGAAGAAGATCGTCGAGGTCGTCGACTGGTGCGATGAGCAGGACATCGAATCCGTCACCGTCTACCTGCTCAGTACGGAGAACCTGCGGCGCAGTGCCGAGGAACTCGACCTGCTGATGCGCATCATCGGGGACGTCTCGGATGAACTCGCCGCCGCCAAAGGGCGGTTCCGTCTGCACGTCATGGGTCGGCTCGACCTCATTCCCGATGAACTCCGGGAGCGTATGAGGTGCGCCGAGGCGCGGACAACGGAGCACTCCGGTGTACACGTCAACATCGCTGTCGGGTACGGGGGACGGCAGGAAATCGTCGACGGTGTCCAGAAGCTGGTCGACGAGTTGGCGGGTAAGGGCGTCCCCTCGGAGGAGATGAGCGCCCACATCACCGATGACGCTATCGGCGACCACCTGTACACCTCCGGGCAGCCGGATCCCGACCTGGTGATCAGGACGTCCGGTGAACAGCGACTCTCCGGATTCCTGCTGTGGCAGTCGGCGTACTCGGAGATCTGGTTCACCGACACCTACTGGCCTGCGTTCCGCCGGCTGGACTTCCTCCGTGCACTGCGGGATTTCTCGGTGCGTGAGCGACGCTTCGGTCAGTGAGCCGGCAGTAGTCCGGCTGCCGGTCCGTCTGTCAGATCTTGCGCATACGCACCGATTCCACCAGATGGTCGGGCCCCTTACGCAGGACCAGTGACGCGCGCACCCTGGTGGGGAGAATGTTCTCCACCAGGTTGGGGAGGTTCACCGTCTGCCAGATCTCGCGGGCGACCACCAACGCGTCCTCGTCGGACAGTGCGGCGTAGTAGCGGAAGTGAGCGTCGGGCTTACGGAAGGCGGTGTTCTTGAGCTTCAGGAACCGCTCGACATACCAACGTTCGATGTCCTCCCGTTCGGCGTCGACGTAGACGGAGAAGTCGAAGAGGTCCGACACCATCAACGTCGGACCTGTCTGCAGGACATTGAGACCCTCCACGATGAGGATATCCGGACGGTCCACGATATGGACCTCGTCCAACCGGTCGTACTTCTCGTGTGAGTACACCGGGGCCGGCACCTCCGGGGCCCCGGATTTCACGGCGGTGACGAAGTTCAGCAGCGCTTTCTGGTCGTAGCTCTCCGGGTAGCCTTTGCGCCCCATCATGTGGCGTTGGTTGAGTTCGTCGGCGGGGTAGAGGAAGCCGTCGGTCGTGATCAGGTCCACCCGGGGACGGGACTCCCACCGCTGCAACAGGACCTGGAGCAGACGGGCGGTGGTGGATTTGCCCACCGCGACGGAGCCCGACACACCGATGATGAAAGGGACGTGCGGCATGTCCTCCCCGAGAAAGGTCTCGGTGGCGCTGTTGAGCTGTCTGATCGCTTCAAACCGCAGGTCAATCATGCGGGAGAGCGGGAGGTAGACCTCACTGACCTCGTCCATGTCGATGTCTTCGCCGATACCCCTCAACTCCTCGAGCTCTTCCGGGCTGAGGACCTGGGGCATGGCGCGACGCAAGGACCGCCACTGCGACCGGTCAAGCTCGATGTACGGTGAGTACTCGTCGGAGTTTCGGGCTGGCATGGAGGCTATTGTGCTACCCGAAGATGTTTTGGACCAATCACCCGGCAACAGTGGCCCGGGCTGCGGCAGGTTATGATGTGTCCTGATTGTTCTGATCCAGTGCGGCCGACGTGAAAGGCGATCCACCCCATGAGCCAGACGAACCACCCAGACCAGTCCCAGCACAATGCGGAACTGGCGGATTTTGATCCGGAGGTGGCCGCGGCCATCGCCGGAGAACTCTCCCGTCAGCGTGACACGCTGGAGATGATCGCCAGCGAGAACTTCGTTCCGCGTGCGGTACTCCAGGCCCAGGCTCCGTTCTGACCAACAAGTACGCCGAGGGGTACCCGGGACGCCGGTACTACGGTGGCTGCGAGAACGTCGACATTATCGAGGATCTCGCCCGCGACCGTGCCAAGGCCGTCTTCGGCGCAGAGTTCGCCAACGTGCAGCCGCACTCCGGTGCGCAGGCCAATGCCGCTGTCCTGATGTCACTGGCAAATCCCGGTGACAAGATCATGGGCCTCTCCCTGGCACACGGCGGTCACCTCACCCACGGCATGAAGTTGAACTTCTCCGGGAAGCTCTACGAGGTCGCCGCCTACGAGGTGGACCCCGACACCTTCCGTCTGGACATGGACAAGGTCCGTGAACAGGCGATCAAGGAGAAGCCGACGGTCATCATCGGTGGTTGGTCGGCATACCCCCGTCACCAGGACTTCGCCGCATTCCGCGAGATCGCCGACGAGGTCGGCGCCAAGCTGTGGGTCGACATGGCACACTTCGCCGGGCTGGTCGCCGCTGACCTGCACCCGTCACCGGTGCCGCATGCCGACGTGGTCTCCACGACGGTGCACAAGACTCTGGGTGGGCCGCGTTCCGGCATGATCCTGGCGAAGCAGGAGTGGGCGAAGAAGCTCAACTCCTCGGTGTTCCCGGGGCAGCAGGGCGGCCCGCTCATGCACGTCGTCGCTGCGAAGGCCGTCTCCATGAAGATCGCCCAGACCGAGGACTTCCGCGACCGTCAGGCCCGCACCCTCGAAGGAGCGAAGATCCTCGCTGAGCGTCTCACCGCCGCGGACACCACCGAGGCCGGAGTGCAGGTGCTCACCGGAGGGACTGACGTGCACCTCGTCCTCGCTGACCTGCGTAACTCCGAGCTCAACGGGCAGGAGGCGGAGGATCTGCTGCACGAGGTCGGCATCACGGTGAACCGTAACGCCGTGCCGTTTGATCCGCGCCCGCCGATGGTCACCTCCGGTCTGCGCATCGGCACCTCCGCCCTGGCCTCCCGCGGGCTCGACGCTGACGCCTTCACCGAGGTTGCGGACGTGATCGGCACTGCCCTGGCGCAGGGTAAGGGTGCGGACACGGAGACCCTGCGCAGACGGGTCGACAAGGTCGCCGCCGATTTCCCGCTGTACCCGGGCCTCGAGGACTGGAAGATCAACTAGTCCGGATCTACTGTGGGCGCCATGAGCGCCCCACGGAAAGCCTTGATCGTCGTCGACGTCCAGAACGACTTCTGTCCCGGGGGATCCCTGGGCACCGAACGGGGAGCAGACGTTGCCGCGGCGATCAGTGCCCGTCTGCGTGCGCACAAGGATGACTATGCCGTCGTCGTGGGCACGAAGGACTGGCACATCGACCCCGCCGGGCATTTCGCACCCGCCGGGGTCGCACCGGATTTCGAGGACACCT
The DNA here is from genome assembly GCF_001942345.1 of Corynebacterium sp. CNJ-954. GTDB lineage: Bacteria > Actinomycetota > Actinomycetes > Mycobacteriales > Mycobacteriaceae > Corynebacterium. The sequence goes on along the minus strand of NZ_MKKI01000011.1, from coordinate 420,831 downwards.
GGCCGGTGCACTGTGTTGCAGGTACCCCGGGCGCCGACTCGCACCCTGAGCTTGATGCCGGGTTGGTGGATGCCTGGTTCCTCAAAGGGGAGTACACGGCGGCCTATTCCGGCTTCGAGGGGCATCTGGAGGGCGCGGAGACGGGCCTGGCGGACTGGTTGCGCGAGCACGGGATCACCGGTGTCACCGTGTGCGGTATCGCCACTGACTTCTGCGTGCGTGCCACAGCGCTTGACGCCGTGGCGGAAGGCTTCGAGGTGGAGCTGCTCAGCGACCTCTGTGCACCCGTGAGCGTGACCGGTGGCGCTGTGGCGGTCGAACAGATGGCGTACGTCGGGGTGACTGTAGTGTGAGGTGGCATGAACCTTGTTGACACCACCACCAGTGACGGAATCCGCGTCATCACCATCAACCGTCCGGACGCGCACAATTCGCTGAACCGCGACCTGCGACTTGAGCTGAAGGACGCTTTCGCCACCGCAGCCGCAGATTCATCGCCGGACGGTCCGGTGCGGGTGGTCGTGGTCAGGGCATCCGGCAAGGCGTTCTGCTCCGGGCAGGACCTCAAGGAGCAGCTGGAGGAGACCCGGCAGGGCGTCGACACGGACAAGGTCATCACCGAGTACAACCCGATGATGGACGCTCTGCTGTCTATCCCGGTGCCGGTGATTGCGGCAGTCCAGGGGGCTGCTGCCGGGGCGGGCTGGGGAATCGCGATGGCCTGCGACTTCCGGGTGCCTCGACGGCGGCAGCATTCAAGGGGGCATTCAGCGGCGTCGGCCTGGCCTCGGACTGTGGGCTGTCCCGCTCCCTGGCAGACACGGTGGGCCAGACCAAGGCACTGGAGCTCCTCCTGTTCGATGAGCGGGTCAGCGCCGCAGACGCAGGTGCGCTCGGTGTCGTCACCTCAGTCGTCGACCCCGACAACCTGGACGACGCGGTGCAGGAGCTGGCTCGGCGCTTCGCGGCAGGGCCGACGGCATCCTACCGGGAGATCAAGGCCCTCGTGCGCGACACGGCGGCTGTGAGTGCCCGTGCGGGGGAGGAAGCCGGTGCACAACGACGGCTGTTCCAGACCGCGGACCACAGCGAGGCCATCCAGGCATTCCTGGAGAAGAGGGCTCCGCAGTTCCGCGGGGCATAACTACCCGGCCCGGGGGAATACGCGAGCAACCCCTCAGGTCGGTCCTACCGACCTGAGGGGTTGCTCCGGGGCTGATCTACGACACCCGCACGTTCTGCGGGGCAGCCACGACGGGCTCCGTCGTGTGATCTACCAGGGGTGTCGTGGGAAAAATGGGGGACAGCGGGCGCGAAGCACACTATCCGACCATTGTTTCCGCAGGTCAGGCTCCCTTGGCGAGCTTCCGGCTGATGATCTCCAGCATGATCTCGTTCGGGCCGCCGTAGATCGGCTGCACGCGGGAATCGAGGTAGTGGGTGGAGATGGGGTACTCCAGCATGAAGCCGTAGCCACCATGCAGCTGGACGGCGGTGTTGACGACCTTGATCTGCAGTTCGGTGGTCAGGTACTTGGCCATCGAGGCGGTGGTCTCGTCGAGTTCCCCCTTGACCTTCGCGGCGACAGCGGCGTCGACGAAGGCCTGTGCGGACTGGATCTCGGTGGCCATCTTGGCCAGCTCCCAGCGGTAGGCCTGGTGGTCGACGAGTCGGTTGCCGAAGGTCTTGCGCTCCTGGGAGTGCTTGTAGACCAGGTCGAAGGCGCGGCGGGACGTGGCGATCGACCCGACGGCGATGGAGACACGCTCCTGGGCCAGGTTGGTGCGCAGGTAGCCGAAGCCCGCACCCTCCTCGCCGAGGAGGTTCTCCGCGGGGACCTTCACGTTCTCGAAGGAGAGCTCCGCGGTGTCCTGGGCCTTCAGTCCGACCTTCTTCAGCGGTGCGGCCTTGGTGTAGCCCTCCATGCCGTCCTCGACGATCAGCAGGGAGACGCCGGCGCGACCCTTGGACGGGTCGGTGATGGCCACCACGATGGTGAAGTCGGCCTGGATGCCGTTGGAGATGAAGGTCTTCGAACCGTTGAGGATGAAGTTGCCGTCCTCGTCGCGCGGCGCGTTGGAGCGGATGCCCGCCAGGTCGGCACCGGCACCCGGCTCGGTCATGGCGATCGCGGCGATCTTGTCACCGGCGCAGAGCGGTCGGAGGTACTTCTCCTTCTGCTCGTCGTTGGCGAAGCGCTCGAGGTAGGGGATCACCAGGTCGTTGATCACCTGGAGGGAGACGATGACCGAACCGCAGTCAGCTTCGGCGAGCTCCTCGGAGAGGATCGCGTTGAAGCGGTAGTCCGGCATGCCGCCGCCACCGAACTCCTCGGGGGACGTGATTCCCAGCAGGCCCAGGTTGCCCGCTGCCTTGAACATGGAGCGGTCGCTGTAGCCCTGCTCGTGCCACCGGTCGACGTGGGGACGGACCTCTGCATTGACGAAGTCCTTGCAGGTCTCGCGGAACATGTCGTGTTCTTCGTCGAAGATGGTGCGGGGGAGGTAGTTCTTCATGGTGTCCTTCCGGATCAGAGCCGAGCGTCGTGGAAGGGGCAAACAGTTTGTCCGTGTGATCCACGTCTCTTACTTGTTACAATTTCATATTAACGAGCGGTACCCGGAAGTGTGTAACTTGATCCCATCCGGGGGAGGATTGTGGGGTGGGAAACATTTAGTGCACGGGTATGAGGTGCGGCGGACATGGGGGAGTGGTGCGGGGGTGATGGCTGTCATTGTCGATATCCGAAAGGAAAAGGCAGGTCAGTCCACTGCGCGACGAGCGGACGGGAATTAGGACACTCTTTTGTTGTCTAATTGTTGACAGACCGGTTTAGGTCTCGCTAACCTCATGGATGTGTCGACGGCTAGTCACCTCGACGCACTGCAGTTGTGGATCAGCCGCAACGGCAGGTGGAACCCAGGGTTCAGTCTGAATCCGCGCACTCCGGCTTCCTCTTCTCACCGGAACGGCGCGCTCGGGCTGCGGCACCTCCAACGCGCTGCCCTGGACTGCAGTTCACCTGCCTGCTGTGGCACAGCGGAGATACTTCGCGTCGTCGGATTCGTCACCCGGCGGCTGCACTCTCCACGAGGGCCCCGCCCTTCCGGTTCGTCACCCGGAAGGACGGGGGCCCTCAACTTCTTTCTGTGCGGTGGTGCCCGGTAGAGGGGTTCAGCTCTCGTCGGTTCCTGCGCCGGGACGGTTCTCCGCCAGTGAACTACGGGCGCTGCGCAGCCACTCGGGCTGATTCTCCAGGAGCGCCTTGATGTCTGCGGTCGTCAGCGGCTTGTCCATGTCATTGGCCTTGAGGGCGGTAATGGTGATGCCGAGTTTGCGGGCCACCTCGGGCCGGGGGTGGGGGCCTTCACGGCGAAGATCCTGCAGCCACTGGGGCGGGTCGTTCTGCAGCGCCACGAACTCATCGTGGCTCACCGTGCTGTCCTGGAACTCCTGGGGTGTGGCGGGCAGGTAGATGTTCAGCTTCTTCGCCGCCGTCTGGGGTTTCATCCGGTCACTCATGTCTGCAGAGTCTATCTGGTCCGGGCGGAGACTAGGATGGCCGTCATGCATTACCTCCATTACCTCAAGGTCGTCTTCGCCACCGGTGTCGTCCCCGGAAAGTGGTTCGGCAGGTTCGATGAGCGCATGGACGGGTGGAAAGCGGCGTCAGCGGCGTCGGACGACCCGCTGGCCCACGTGCTCGACGGGACCGCGGACATCGGGATCGTCCGTCTGCCGGGCGAGTGGGAAGGGATGCCCGAGAGCAATGTGGACGCCGCCGCAATGGAGTCCCTCGATGTCCACCGGGTTGTCCTGTACGAGGAGACACCGGGAGTCGCAGCACCCAAGGAGCACGCCCTGGAGGCGGTGGGGGAGAACGAGGCTGTGACTCTGGAGGACATCGAGGGGGAGACGGTGCTCTACCGCGGTGTCGATCCGGGGCAGGTGCGCGAGAATCTTGAGGTCGTCGCCGCCAATGTCGGTGTCGTCGTCGCCCCGCGCCCGTTGCTCCGTGCAGTGAACCGACGCGGGGTCGTCCACCGGTCCCTGGCGGGGGTGGAAGGGACGTCGGTTGCGCTGGTCTGGCGACGCGACCGGGACGACGAGATCATCCAGCAGTTCGTCGGAATATGTCGGGGAAGACGCGCCTCCAGTTCCCGTTGAGTTCACCCAGTCTTCATCTCACAACCATGTGATCTACACGTGCGGTTCCTAGCCTCGGGGACATGACCAGAGCCACCACCGCCACCCCGTCCACCCTGACTTCGGCCGATGTTCCCGACGCTCCCGGCACCGTTCGGACCTACGTCGTCGACACCTCGGTCCTGCTGTCCGACCCCTGGGCACCGTTGAAGTTCGCCGAGCACCATGTCGTCCTGCCCATCGTCGTCGTCGGTGAGCTGGAGGCGAAACGCCAGCACCCGGAACTCGGCTGGTTCGCGCGCCAGGCACTGGGGCTCCTCGAAGACCTGCGTCGGGCCAGCGGACGTCTCGACCGGGAAATCGAGGTCACCCCGGACGGTGGCACACTGCGTGTGGAACTCAACCACGTCGACCAGTCGGTGTTGCCCGCCGGTCTCCGGGCACGGCCCGACGACGGTGCGGACAATGACCGGAGGATCCTCGCGTCCGCCCTCAATCTTCGTGCGGAAGGCGAGCACGTCACGCTGGTCACCAAGGATGTGCCCCTGCGGGTGAAGGCCGGCGCCGTCGGCCTGGACGCCGACGAGTACCGCGCGCAGGACGTCGTCCTGACCGGGTACGAGGGCATGGTGACGGCCGAGGTTGCCCCGGACCTCATCGACCGGATCTTCGCGGAGGGTGTGGTCGACGCCACCGGGGAAGTCGATGACGTGGTGGACCTCCCGGTGCACTGCGGCGTACAACTGACCTCCGGGAGCCAGTCGGCGTTGGCACGTGTGACCACCCACGGGGTCCTCCGGCAGGTGCCGCAGGACCGTGAGGCGTTCGGACTGCGTGGCCGCAGTGCACGCCAACGCGTGGCGCTCGACATCCTGCTCGACGAGGAGGTCGGAATCGTCTCCCTCGGGGGATCGGCCGGCACCGGAAAGTCAGCCCTGGCGCTGTGCGCCGGTCTGGAGGCGGTGCTGGAACGGCAGAGCCACCGCCGGATCGTGGTGTTCCGTCCGCTGCACGCCGTCGGGGGCCAGGATCTGGGCTACCTGCCGGGAGACGGCATCGAGAAGATGAACCCGTGGGCGCAGGCGGTCTACGACACACTCGACGGTCTGGTCAGCGGGAACGTGCTCGATGAGATCGACGACCGTGGGCTCCTTGAAGTGCTCCCGTTGACCCATATCCGGGGACGCAGCATCCACGACAGCTTCGTCATCGTCGATGAGGCGCAGTCGTTGGAACGGAACGTCCTGCTGACCGTCCTGTCGCGGTTGGGACGCAATTCCCGTGTGGTGCTCACCCACGATGTCGCGCAGCGGGACAACCTGCGGGTCGGGAGACATGACGGCATCCAGGCGGTGGTGGAGAAGCTGAAGGGCAATCCACTGTTCGCGCACGTCACCCTCACGCGGTCCGAGCGCTCAGCGGTCGCGGAACTCGTGACCAGTCTGCTGGAAAAAGGGTGATGTGCTGCTCCGCTGCGCAGGCGACCGCGGCACGTTTACAATGTCTTCCATGACATTCACGATTCGTCCTATGCGGGAGGACGACTACGCTCAGGTCGCGCGCATCCAGCAGTCCGGCATGGACACCGGCCACGCCACCTATGAGGGGGAGACCCTCTCCTGGGATGCCTTCATGGAGCACAAGATCGCCGACCTGATGTTCGTCGCCGACGAGGACGGTGACGTGCTCGGGTGGGTGTCGGCGTCCAGGGCGTCCCGACGGTCGGTGTTCGACGGGGTGCTGGAGGATTCGGTCTACATCGCGCCGGACGCCGCGGGGAGGGGAGTCGCCGGAGCGCTCCTGGACCACATGATCGCGGCGGCGACCGAGGCAGGGTACTGGGCGATGCACTCCACCGTGTTCCCGGAGAACCAGGGCTCCCTGAAGCTGCACCTGTCGCGCGGGTTCACGGAGATCGGTGTCGCACACACGATGGCACGGATGAACTACGGCCCGATGGAAGGCCGCTGGCGCGACATCCTCCTGCTGGAGAAGATCCTCGAGGGAGGACCCGCCTACCCGGAGTACCGGGCGCGGGTCGAGGAGTAGCCGCTCCTATTCGACGGTGTCCTTGAGCTTGTCCTGGCGGGTGAAGACAAGGACGATGCCGGCGATGACGGCCAGGGGGATCAGCACGGTGAAGATCGGCACGAGGGCATCGTTGTAGCTGGTGATCACAGCCTCGTGCAGCTTCGCAGGCAGCTGCCCGACCATGTCAGGTGTGATGCTCTGGGATCCGCTGTCGGAGAATGCGTCGGTGTACTTGGCGGCATCCGGTCCCATCTCCTGCATGGCGCCGGGGACACGCTCGCCCATCAGCGACTGCAGGCGGGACGTGAACACCGACCCCACGACTGCCGAGCCCACGGACATGCCGATCTGCCGGAAGAAGTTGTTCGAGGCGGTCGCGGTGCCGACCATGCTGACCGGGAAGGCGTTCTGCACGATCAACACCAGGATCTGCATCGCGCAGCCCAGGCCGAAGCCGAAGACGAAGAGAACCAGGCCCAGGTGCACGAGACCGTCGTGGGTCTCCAGTCCGCCCAGGAGGAACAGGCCGACGGCGGTGATGAACATGCCCACGACCGGGTACCACTTGTAGTTGCCGGTCCGGCTGACGATGATGCCGACGACGATGGAGGTCGGCATCATGCCGAGGATCATCGGGATCATCATCAGGCCGGCCTTCGTCGGCGACATGCCGTGGACCATCTGGATGTAGGTCGGCATGTAGGACAGTGTGCCGAGCATGACGACACCGATGACCAGGCCCGCGAGGGTGCACAGCACGAAGTTGCGGTTGACGAACAGCGTCATCGGGATGAGCGGCTCCTTGGCGCGCAGCTCCGCGACGACGAACAGGACCGCGCACGCCACGCTGGCGATGATCAGGCCGATGATCGTGGCCGAACCCCACTCGTAGTCCTTGCCACCCCAGCTGAGGAAGAGGATGAGGCAGGTGGCGAAGCCGGCCATGAAGACGGTGCCCCAGATGTCCAGCTTCGCATGTCCGCCACCACGGGCAGGCAGGTGCATGGCGAAGACGGCGATGACGATGGCGACGAGTGCCAGCGGCACGTTGAACCAGAGCGCCCAGCGCCAGCCCGGACCGTCGGTGAAGAATCCACCGAGCAGCGGGCCCAGCACGGCGGACAGGCCGAACACGGACCCCATCAGGCCCATGTACTTGCCGCGCTGACGGGCCGGGATGATGTCGGCGATGATGGCCTGTGAGAGCACCATCATGCCGCCGCCACCGAGACCCTGGATGGCGCGGGCGATGATGATGATCCAGATGTTCTGTCCCAGCGCACCGACCACGGAACCGATGAGGTACATGCTCAGGGCGAAGATGAACAGGGGCTTACGGCCGATCTGGTCGCCGAGCTTGCCGTAGATCGGAAGGCCGATGGTCTGGGCGAGCAGGAATGCCGTGATCACCCAGCTCATCTGGTTGACGCCACCCAGCTCGCCGACGACGGTTGGCAGAGCGGTGGCAAAGATCGTCTGGCCCAGTGACACCAGCAGCATGCCGAGCATGAGGCTGGCGAAGACCAGAGGAATGTTGTTCTTTGAGGCGCGTGTGTCCTCATGAGTCGTCGGTGACGACTCGAGTTTCTCAACTGTGCTCATGAAGGATCTCTTCTCGTGCTTTCTTACGTGTGGATCGAACGGTCAGGGGTTAGTCGGGGGCTAGTCGGGGGCTAGTCCCAGCCACGGGAGTAATTGGCCGCGAGTGCGGTCATGTGCCGGCCTGCGTGGGTGAGGACCTCCCACTTGGTCAACTCCGGCTGCTCGCGGTGGAGAAGCCCTCCTGTGGCCAGTGCTGTACGGATAAGGGCGGTCAACTGCAGTGCCTCGTGATGGACCGTCACGTCCGGAAGATGCCGGTGTTCCGGGAAACGGGTGAGGAATGCGGTGATGGCGGCGAGGATGTCGCCGGCCAGCGCGTCGAACCGTCGCATTCCCGCGGCGCTGAGTTCCGGTGTCTCCAGGACGATCTGGCGTCGACGTTCCCGGACCATCAGGCTGGTGGCCCGGTCAGGGGACAGGCGCAGCGAGGAGTCCGGGTCATTGTCGACGGCTTTCCCGATGTAGTCGAGGACATCACGGATGATGTTGGAGGAGTCGGTGGTGGCGAAGGCCTCCAGGTCGACCGCGGGGATCGGGGGGACACCCCGGCCCGCGGCGACCTGGTCCTTGGAGTCGAAGTAGTTGAAGAACGTCCGACGACTCACCTCGGCCTTCTCACAGATCTCGTCGATGGTGACCTGGTGGAATCCGTGTTCCAGGATGAGCGCAGTGGCGCAGTCCTCGATGCGCAGCCGGGTCTCCCGGCGTTTGCGCTCGCGAAGACCGCAGTCGACGGCGCTCTGTGTGGATTCATTCCTTGCCTCAGTCACGAGACAGGTCTACACGGAGTGAAAAGTTGCACGCAATGCAAAAATATCGTTAACCCCCTTATGGGGGTGGTCAGCTCTTGACTGTCTGCTGGTGATGGCGCAGAACGAGATGAGGATCACGCGAATCGTGCCGGACCCAGAGTGACGTCCGCACCGTCGTGCCGTAGGCGCCGGAGGCGGTGGAACGCACCAGCACTGCGTTGTCGGACAGTGCCTCGGTGACGACGTCGGAGATCTCGAGCCGGTCGAAGCCCCGGAGGGGCGCCAGGGACGCCAGGTACTCCCGGCGGTCCAGGACCGTGCCTGCGCTGTCGATGACGCAGAGGTCGGGGTGCAGGAGCGCCTCGGCGAACTCGGGGTTGCCCCTAACGTCATCGGTGTAGAGTGCGAGCTCCCGCTCTGCGGCGTCAGCGGTACCTGCTGCGCCGGTGTCCCCAGTGCCGCCGGTGTCGCCGGTGTCTCTGCCGTCTCTGGCGTCCTGCGTCCCGGTCGAGCTCCTATCCCGGACACCGCCGTACACGTCGAGGCCCGGCCCGGTCTCCGGGCTCCGGCCCGCGGAGTATGCGGTGGCTGCGGCGTTGGCCCGCTTGTCCGCAGCTTCATTCAGCGGATGCCCTGCATGTCCCTTCACCCACTCGAAGTCGACGGTGCGTCCCTGCATGGCTGTATCAATCGCCTGCATCAGCTCGACGTTCTGGACCGGCTTGCCGTCCTTCTTCTTCCATCCCTTGCGTTTCCATCCCGGCATCCATTTCGTGACGGAGTTGATCACGTACTGGGAGTCGCACAGGATCAGCAGGTGCTCGCCGGCGGTGGAGGGTTCGGCAGCCGTAGCCTCCAGGAGGTCCAGGACGGCCTTCAGCTCACCCATGTTGTTGGTTCCGTGGGGCCAGCCTCCGGCGCGCCAGGTGTCGTCGTCGATGTACCAGGCCCATCCCGCCGGGCCGGGATTTCCGAGGGCGGAGCCGTCAGCGGCTGCGGTGATCGTCATGGGATGTATCGTCGCACACGGCACGTGCGCAGTGCTGTGCGAGGTACCGCCCGGTCACCGACGCGGAGTCAGCCGCCACCTCGTCCGGTGTGCCTGTGCTGACGACCCGGCCGCCGTCGGCGCCTCCGCCCGGGCCCATGTCGATGACGTAGTCGGCGTTGGCCACCATGTCGAGATCATGCTCGATGACGATCACCGTCGCCCCCTGCCCGGTCAGCCGTTGCAGAACCTCGAGGAGCGTACGGACGTCGCTGGGATGCAGACCGACGCTCGGCTCATCGAGGACGAACACCGCGTCCCGTTGGGTCCGGTGCACCTCATTGACAAGCTTCAGCCGTTGCGCCTCTCCGCCGGACAGGGCAGGTGTGGCCTCACCGAGGACGAGGTAGCCCAGCCCCAGGTCAGTCAGTGCCGTGAGTCGTCGGTGGACTTTCGGAAGTCCGCTGACCACCGTGCGCGCTTCTGCGACAGTCATCCCGAGCAGCTCCGGCAGGCTCACACCGTCACGACGGTAGCGGTCGGCGTCGGGGGAGTACCGGCGCCCACCGCACTCGGGGCAGGGGATGTCGATGTCCGGGAGGAACTGGACGTCCAGCGACACCTCGCCGGTGCCCTCGCAGCGCGGGCACGCTAACGGATGTTTCCGTGACGTCTTCCGGGACCGGGTGTTGTAGGAGAAGTCAGAGGCGGTCAGTCCGTCCGCCACCGCCTCCCCGGTTGCGGCGTATGCCGCGCGGAGATCGTCCATCACACCGGAATACGTCGCTACCGTCGACCGGACGTTGATGCCGATCGGCGTCGCGTCCACGACGTGGACCGTGGCACCGGACGGAGCGTCGCACGCGGTCACATGCCCGGGACGATCACCTCGCAGCGCTGGTACCAGGGACTCGAGAATCAGCGTCGTCTTGCCGGAGCCCGACATGCCCGTCACCGCCGTCACACGTCCGACCGGGATATCGACAGCGAGAGGGTGGACGGTGTGGACCCGGTCCGTTTCGAGATGGATTGCCCCACCGTCGAAAAGTGAGTCCGCTCCGGCGCGGTCGCGAACCACCACCGGCTCGGCACCGTCGAGAAACCCTGCCAACCGCGAGACACCCGAGCCAGTGAGGTCGGTGGCGTCGCCAGCGGCCACCACCGTGCCACCCTGGCTGCCAGAGCCGGGGCCGATCTCGACGAGGTGGTCCGCCTGTCGGAGCACCTGGACGTCATGGTCGACGAACACCACCGAGTTTCCGTCCGCCACCAGGTCCGACATGACGCCCAGTAGTCCGTCGACATTCGCCGGGTGGAGTCCGATCGACGGTTCATCGAGGACGTACAGGACCCCGGTCGTGCGGTTACGGACCGCCCGGGACAACTGGACCCGTTGGCGCTCGCCGGTCGACAAGGTGGAACCGGCACGGTCCAGCGACAGATAGCCGAGGCCCAGTTCCGTGAGCCGTTGTGCCATCTGCCGGAGTGTGCCGACAAGCCCTCCGGCGAGAGCATGCATCTCCTCCGGCAGTGCGTCCGGCACCCGTGCCGTCCAGGCGAGTACGTCGTCGAGGGGAAGCGCGGTGACCTCCGCCAGGTTCATTCCTCCGTCGTCACCGTCCTCGCCGTCCCCACCGCTCCTGCTGACCATGATCCGAGGCGTGCGTGCGGCATCGCTCAGCCGCGTGCCGTGGCAGTCCGGGCACGTCCCGGTGGACAGGAACCGGCTCACCCGGTCCAGCCTCTTCTCGGTGTCGGCGCGCTCAAGTTCGCGGATCACCGTCAACCGCGCATTGCGGAACGTGAAGTCGAGTTCATGGACACCTTTCACCGATGTGACGGAGATATGCTTCTTCTCCTCCGGCCCGTCCAGCACGATCTCTTTCTCGGCGTCGGAGAGCGTGTTCCAGGGGACGTCGGTGCGCACGCCGAACTCCCGGGCGATGTCGGGCTGCACGTTGAAGCCGAACATCGACCACGGGACAACCGCGCCGTCGTCCAGCGTCTTCGTGGGATCCGGTACCAGGGTCGAGTCGTCGACGGTGCGGATCGCGCCGGTTCCTTCGCACCGGGGACACGCCCCACCGGAATTGAAGGCGAGGTCCTCCGCCCCCGGCGGCGAAACCGTCTCGCCACAGACAGGACAGGAGAACGGTCGTTCGGCGGCGACCGCGATCGTGGGCGCGACCCGGTGGCCGTTCGGGCAGACGTGGGACGACAGCCGGGAGAACATCAGACGAAGGACGTTGAGGAGTTCGGTGAGGGTGCCGAACGTCGAGCGGACCCCGGGTACACCGGGGCGCTGCCTCAGCGCCAGAGCGGCCGGCACGTGCTCCACCGAGTCGACCTCGGCCCGGGTGCTCTGCGCCATACGCCGTCGGGTGTAGGTGGACAGGGCCTCGATGTAGCGCCGCGAGCCTTCTGCGTAGAGAACCCCCAGTGCCAGCGAAGACTTTCCAGAACCGGACACCCCGGCGATACCCACGAGCCTGTTCAGCGGGATGTCGACGTCGACGTTCTTCAGGTTGTTGACACGCGCTCCACGGACGGTGATGTGACTGGGGGTGGGAGGAGAATCGACCGGCATGCTTCCCAGCCTAGAACGCCGTAGGGCACCGCGGCGGTGGAGCCACGGTGCCCTACGGCGTATGCGGGGTTCGGCGGGTGGGCCGAAACGGATCAGTCGCGGTCGGTGTTGGCCATCGCCAGCACGTCGAGGCGCTTGTCCAGCTCTTCCTCGGACAGTGTGTCCGGGACATAACCGAGGTCGATGGCCGTCTGCCGGATGGTCTTGCCCTCGGCAAGTGCGGTCTTGGCGACCTTGGCGGCCGCCTCGTAGCCGATCGCCGAGTTCAGCGGGGTCACGATGGACGGTGAGGACTCGGCCAGGGTACGCATACGCTCGTTGTTCGGCTCGATGCCGTCGACGAGGCGCTCGGCGAAGACGCGGGAGGTATTCGCAAGGAGCTTCGTGGACTCCAGCACGTTGCGGGCCATCATCGGGATGAACACGTTGAGTTCGAAGTGACCCTGGGCGCCACCGAAGGCGATGGCGGCGTCGTTGCCGATGACCTGGGCGGCGACCTGGGTCGCGGTCTCACACAGGACGGGGTTGACCTTGCCGGGCATGATGGAGGAACCCGGCTGCAGGTCCGGCAGGTGGATCTCGCCGAATCCGGTGAGCGGGCCGGAGCCCATCATCCGGATGTCGTTGGCGATCTTGTTCAGGGACACCGCGATGGTACGCATCGCGCCGGAGAACTCGACGAGCGCATCACGCGCAGCCTGTGCCTCGAAGTGGTTCTCGGCCTCGGTGAGCTGTTCGACACCGGTGAGCTTCTTGAGCTCCTCGGTGACCTTCGCACCGAAGTCGGCCGAGGTGTTCAGACCGGTCCCGGTGGCGGTACCACCGATGGCCAACTCGCCCAGACGGGGCAGGGTGGCTTCGACACGCTCGATACCGAGCTCGATCTGGCGGGCGTATCCGCCGAACTCCTGGCCCAGGGTCACCGGAACGGCGTCCATGAGGTGGGTGCGGCCCGACTTCACCTCGTTCTTCCACTCCTTGGCCTTGGCCGCGAGGGAGGTGTGCAGAACCTTCAGTGCGGGGATCAGGTCGGTGACGGCCGCCTCGGTGGCCGCGACGTGAGTCGCGGTGGGGAAGGTGTCGTTGGACGACTGGCCCATGTTCACGTCGTCGTTCGGGTGGATCTCCACCCCGTCCTGCTTCGCCAGTGAGGCGATGACCTCGTTGGTGTTCATGTTCGACGAGGTGCCTGAACCGGTCTGGAAGACGTCGATCGGGAATTCGTCGTTGTAGGTGCCCTCGGCGATGGCCTTACCGGCGGCGATGATGGCATCGGCCTTCTTCGCGTCCAGTGCGCCGGAGTCCTTGTTGACCTGGGCACAGGCTGCCTTCAGCAGACCCATTGCGCGGATCTGTGCGGCCTCCAGCGGACGGTCGGAGATCGGGAAGTTCTCCACGGCACGCTGGGTCTGGGCACGCCACAGGGCGTTGACCGGGACCTTGACCTCGCCCATGGTGTCATGCTCGATGCGGAATTCCTGCTCACTCATAATGAACTGTCGTGTCCTTCCTGATTATTGTGTCGACTGACATATAAGGGTACCCGCACCGCGGTGGTGACGGGACGCTGCGGGGGTGGGGACGGGCGTCAGATGTAGTCCTGGACCGAGTAGTCCTTGAGCTTCTGCAACTGGTGGGTGGCCTCGATGTTCCGGATCGTGCCGGACCGTGAGCGCATGACCAGTGACCGGGTGGTTGCCCCGCCGGCACGGTAGCTCACGCCGCGGAGCATGTCACCGTTGGTGACACCGGTGGCGACGAAGTAGCAGTTGTCCGAGGACACCAGGTCATTCGTCCCGAGGACGGTGTCCAGTGCCAGACCCGCGTCGATGGCCTTCTGGCGTTCGGCGTCGTCGGTGGGGGCCAGGATGCCCTGGATCTCGCCACCCATGCACTTCATCGCACAGGCGGTGATGATGCCCTCCGGGGTGCCACCGGTACCCATCATCAGGTCGACGGCGTGGCTCTCACCGGCGGCGGCGACCGCTCCGGCGACGTCGCCGTCCCCGATGAGGCGGACCTTCGCACCGGCGGCGCGGATCTCCGCGATCAGGTCGGTGTGGCGGGGACGGTCCAGGACGACGACGGTGACGTCGGAGGGGTGGACGCCCTTCGCTTTGGCGACGGCGTTGATGTTGTGCGCGGCGGGGGCCTCGATGTCGATGCTGCCGGCAGCTTCCGGGCCGGCGGCGATCTTCTTCATGTAGAACACGGCGGAGGGGTCGTACATTGACCCGCGTTCGGCGGCGGCGAGAACGGAGATGGCGTTCGGGCGGCCCTCGGCCATCAGCGTCGTCCCGTCCACCGGGTCCACGGCGATGTCGACGGCCGGGCCTTCACCGGTGCCGACCTGTTCCCCGTTGAAGAGCATCGGGGCCTCGTCCTTCTCACCTTCGCCGATGATCACGGTCCCGTTCATCTGCACCGTGTTGATCATCCGTCGCATGGCGTCGACGGCGGCACCGTCGCCGGACTCCTTCTTCCCGCGCCCGACCCATTTGCCCGAGGCCAGCGCCGCCGCTTCGGTGACGCGGACGAGCTCCATGGCGAGGTTGCGGTCCGGGGAGGAGGCAGGCAGTGCCTCGGGAGGGGTGGGGACGGAGTCGGGTCCGGAAGTCATGGAAGACCAGCTTTCTGATATCGGGAGAGCATCGGGGGTGCCCTCCATTGTTCCACGACTCCTCCCAGGTGTCCCCACACGGTCGCCCGATGGTGACGGTTAGGGCTCCGGGTGCGGTTGTCTGCAATAATCAATGCCGTGAAACTCGAGAAACCGCGCATGTTCACCTCCACCCGCGACCTGCTGATTTCGCTGGGCGTGCTGGGGTTGGTGATGGCGTTCTCTGTCGGCTTCACCGGATTGTGCAGCTACAACCCTGGCCCGGCAGACACGTCGGGGCAGGTCAACGAGGTGGACATCGACGCGATCCTGGGTACCGAGGCGCGGAGTCTGGGCATTCCGGTGCGTAATCCGGACGTGCCGGACAACTGGGAGCCTAATTCGGGGCGCCGGACGACCGTGGACGGTGAGCCGTCCTCGATAGCGGGGTGGGTCGTCGACGAGAAGTACTACATCTCACTCACCCAGACCGGCGCCGAACTCGAGGACGCTGTCGCGGACGTGGATGACGACTACCGCGAGGAGACCGACTCCCACAGCAGCTCCGCGTCCGGAAAGACTGCACAGATGGTCAGGGATGCCGGGAACAGTGGGGACAGCGGGGGCAGCGGCAACAACGGGAACACAGTGACCTGGCGAATCTTCACCGGTGATGACGCCCGCACCATCTGGGCGGCCGACCTGGGTGAATCCACCGTGTTGCTGTCCGGAACGGCCACCGGTGAGATCTACGAGACCCTGGCTGACAAAGTGGTGACGACCGACCCGATCGTCACAAGCTAGGTCTGCGTCTCCTGAAGGTGGGAGCCAGCTGACGCCGACTCCGCCGACTCCGACGACTCCGACGACAACGCCGACGACCCAGCCGGGGGAATAGTTCTAGCCTCGGGCACGAGTTTTTCCCGGATGTGTGCTCGGAGCTAGAACTATTTCGACGGAAACCTTTCAGAGGGCTCTGTGGGTATCACGTTGATGATCTCACGGGGACCTACATCTACTCCGCCTACTCCGCCTACTCCGGTTCGTCGGAGGAGTTGCCTGGACTGTCTGCGCCGTCGTCGTCGCGGCGGTTCTGCAGGGCTGCCTCCACCCGCTCGGAGGCACCGTCGAGGTAGCGCTCGCAGTAGGCGGCGAGTTCCTCTCCCCGCTCCCAGAAGCGCAGTGATTCATCGAGGCTCATCTGCCCGAGCTCGAGGATCTTGACGACCTCCACCAGTTCGTCACGTGCCTGTTCATAGCTCAGTTCCTCCAGGGGGCGGAACGTCTGCTTGTTGTCGCTGTCACTCATCGGTGGCGGGGTCCTTTCGGTCGGTACTTCGGTCTGGGCTGGAGCTGGTGGATGTGTCGTCCGGGGTTGGCGCGGAGGTTCCTTCGGCGCGCTGCACCGCCATGGCCGCGGCGGTGACGGATCCGTCGAGGACACGGATCCTCAACTGGGATCCTGGAGTGACGTCGTCGACCGTCGTCACAACCTGGGCTGGGGTGTGGTCCCGCGGTAGCACCTGCACCACGGAGTAGCCGCGACGCAGGGTCTGTGACGGCCCGAGCGCGTTGACCTGGGCTTTCAGCGACGTGACCTGGGAGCGCATGTCCCGGATGGTGATTCCCAACGCGCGGTCGTTGCGCTCGCGGGCTTCGGACACGAGGTCCTGTTCACGCCGGATCGGCAGCAGAGGGTCGGCGAGGACCGGACGGGAGCGGACGGTGGACAGGCCCCGCTGCTCATTGGCCACCCACGATCGCAGGGCCCCGGCCGCGCGGTCCCTGAGTTCGGTGACGAGCTCGAGTTCAGCGGCGACGTCCGGGACGACCCGTTTGGCGGCATCCGTCGGCGTGGCGGCCCTGAGGTCGGCGACGTTGTCGAGAATCGGGTTGTCGGGTTCGTGACCGATGGCGCTGACCACCGGGGTGGTCATCCGACTCACCTGACGGACCAGAGCCTCCTCCGAGAAGGGGAGAAGGTCCTCCACCGAACCACCGCCACGGGCCACGATGATGACGTCGACCCGCGGATCGGACTCCAGTTGCTGGAGCGCGGCAAGGACCTGGGGCACCGCCTGGGGTCCCTGGACGGCGGTGTTGATGACCTCGGTCTGGACTGCGGGCCACCGGTCGTGGGCGACGGCCAGGACGTCCCGTTCGGCGGCGGATCCCCGCCCGGTGATCAGACCGACCCGACGGGGGAGGAACGGAAGAGGACGCTTGAGGCGGAGGTCGAACAGCCCCTCGGCGTCCAGCGCACGCTTGAGCTGTTCCATCCGTGCCAGCAACTCGCCGACACCGACATGCTGGACACGTGAGACCCACAGGGAGAATGAGCCGCGCCCCGAGTAGAAGGCCGGTTTCCCGTAGACCACCACCCGGTCGCCGTTCTTCAACGGTGTGGGCATGGAACGTAGCATCGATGTCGAGCAGGTCAGAGGGATGGACTGCTCCTTCTCCACGTCGCGCAGGGTGATGTAGGAGAGCTTCCAGGACGGTTTCATGTTGACCTGGGTGATCTGCCCTTCCACCCAGAGATGGCCGAGACGTTCGATCCACCCCTTCACCTTGTCGTTGACCACGTGGACCGGCCACGGTGACTCCGCAGAGGTCGGTGACGGCGGTGAACCTGACGGCGGCGAGGCATCTGACATGGCTCTGATTGTAGAGGTCCGATAGCATGGGGGACATGACTGAGGCTTCACCTGTGGATAACTTCACCACAACTGCCCCGACGACCACCATCGACAATCCGAGGCCGGGCGCCGACAGGCGTGACAGCAAGCGGGTGATGCTGGCGGCGCCGCGCGGATACTGCGCCGGCGTCGACCGAGCCGTGGAGACAGTGGAGAAGGCGCTCGAGAAGCACGGTGCACCCCTCTACGTCCGTAAGGAGATCGTGCACAACAAGCATGTCGTCAAGACGCTCGAGGAACGCGGCGTCATCTTCGTCGACCAGACGACGGAGGTACCGGAGGGCGCGAACGTCGTCTTCTCCGCCCACGGCGTATCCCCGCAGGTGCACCTGGAGGCGAAGCAGCTGAACCTGAAGACCTTCGACGCGACCTGCCCGCTGGTGACCAAGGTGCACAACGAGGTCAAGCGGTTCGCCAAGCAGGGCTACCAGATCATCCTCATCGGCCACCACGGCCACGAGGAAGTCGAGGGGACCGCTGGCGAAGCGCCGGACGTGGTGCACCTGGTCGACGGGCAGGAGGACGTCGATGCGCTGGAGTTCCCGGAGGACACCAAGCTGATCTGGCTCTCACAGACGACCCTGAGCGTCGACGAGACGATGCGTACGGTGAAGCTCCTCCACGAGAAGTTCCCGCAGCTGGAGACACCGCCGAGCGACGACATCTGCTACGCGACCCAGAACCGGCAGGTTGCGGTGAAGGCCATCGCCCCGCAGGTCGAGCTGATGATCGTCGTAGGGTCGCAGAACTCGTCGAACTCGAAGCGTCTGGTCGAGGTGGCTCTTCAGCACGGTACGAAGGAGTCCTACCTGGTCGACTACGCGGAGCAGGTGGATCCCGCATGGTTCGACGGTGTGACGTCGGTGGGAGTCACCTCGGGAGCTTCGGTCCCGGAACTGCTCGTGCGTGGTGTGCTCGATCTGCTCGCAGAGCACGGTTTCTCCAGCATCGAGGAAGTCACCACCGCTACTGAGGATCTCGTCTTCTCGCTGCCGCGTGAACTCCGGCCAGCCCGGAACGCCAGCTGACTGCACCCCGGGACTTGTCGCGTCAGACGGTTCCGGGGTGCGCGCAGAGGATGTGGGGACAGTGGGGGAGTAGTGGGGGTTGTTCTAGTCCATGTCGAGGGGGCGGTCCTGGCTCCGTGACCGCCGACGGCGGCTCGCCTCCCGGAGCTCTGCGGCCGTACGGGTACGGGTTTCTGGACTGTCTGCTTTCTCCGGTTCATCCCGTCGGGTGGAGTACCGACGATTCTCATCGCGCGGTGCAGAGTACCGGGGGTAGTCGTCCGTCCGGCGTTCTTCCCGGGTGTCCCGGGTGTCGCTGGCGTCGCCGGTCGTCCGGTACGGGCGGGTGGCCTGTGTGCTCCGGTCCGGGCGGTCGGTACGATCCGCCTGTCCCTCGCCTGATGTGCGGTCGTAGTCGCGCACCCGCGCGTTCAGACGCTGGTTACTCTGCTCGGCATCACTCATCTGGCGACGACGTGAACGCTCACGCCTGTGCTGACTCTGCAGTACTGCAGCATCGATTCGCTGACGCACGACGGCGATGATCACGCAGATGACAAAGGTGGCGGCCAACCAGAGGAACTTCTCGATCGCGGGGTAGGCAGCGGTGATCAGTGTGGTCTTGAGGTTCGACGCGGCCGAGGTACCTCCGGCCAGTCCCGCACCTGTGATGCCGAAGAACCAGTACACAGGCAACAGGACGACGGTGAGGAACAGTCCACGAAGTTCGACCAGGGCAGTACATACGACCGCAGAGACAGCGAAGAGAACAATGTAGGCGGTTCCGACCCCGCCGAGCACGATCCCGGTGAGGATCACGGCCGCCATCACGAGGAGGGGCGCCCATACCGGAATCAGGCCCCTTCGGTTCAACGGGGCGGACTCGTCAGTAGCGTCAGAAGTCACGGGCGCTGATGTTACCCGATCCTCACGACGGCTTCGAAGCAGAGTCGTCACTCGGCTTGTCGTCCTTACCGTCCTTGTCATCCTTGTCGTCGGGCAGGAGAGGTGCGAGGAACCGGCTGAACGGCTTGGGCTCGCCGGACTCGTCGCTCGTCAGGGACTTCTTCCAGTCCTGCCACCGTTGGGCGGCCTGCTCGCGCTGGGCACCGGTCTGTTTTCCGGCAGACGTGGCGAAGGTGATGTCGGCCGAGTGCTTCTCGCCGGTGGCCAGGTCGGTGAGATCGCCGATGTAACGGAAGACCTCGGTGATCATCGCGGCCACGGGGACGGCCAGGAAGGCGCCGATGATGCCGAAGAGACCGCCCCCGACGGTGACCGACAGCAAGACGATGACCGCATGCATCTTCATCGCCTTGGACTGCAGGACCGGCTGCAGCACGTTGCCTTCAAGCTGCTGGACGAGCAGGACGATGCCGAGAACGATCAGTGCGGTGGTGAAGCCGTTGGCGACCAGCGCAATCAAGACCGCCAGTGCGCCGGCGGTGAAGGCACCGACGATCGGGATGAATCCGCCGAAGAAGGTTATGATCGCCAGCGCTGGCCACAGGGGGACATCGAGGATCCAGAGGCCGAGGCCGATGAAGAAGGCGTCGATGAAACTGACGATGGCCTGGGTGCGGATGAAACCACCCAGTGTGTTCCAGCACCGTGTGAGGACCTCGGTCAGGTGCCAGCCGACACGGCGGCCGGTGATACGGCGAACCATCGGCAGGAACTTCTCGCCGTCCTTCAGGAAGAAGAAGATCAGGACCAGCATCACGAAGAGGGTGATGGCAGCGGACGTGACCGCGGACACGCCTGTGATGGCGGTCTGGGTGATCTGGTCGGTCTGGTCCTGGACCCAGTTGGTGGCCTGGTCGATCATGTTGTCGATCTGGTCGCTCTGGAGGTTCAGCGGGGGACCGGCGACCCATTCCTGGATCTGCTCGACCCCCTTGGCGCCGCTGTCCACCAGCTGGGGGATCTGCTTGGAGACGCTCGGCATGATCGCGGCGATGATGCCGCCGATCACGGCGAAGAACAGGATGATGGTCAGCAGCACCGCAAGCGCATTGGGCAGGTGCCCCTTACGCAGCAGACGCACGACCGGCCACAGGACGGTACAGACGATGATGGCCAGGATGACCGGGAGGATGCCGGACCAGAGCCCGGACAGTGCGAAGCCGAGAACCCACAACGCCGCGGCGATGACCAGGAAACGCAGGCTCCAGCCTGCCGCCCACCGTGCTGATGTGCCGATGACTTCGGCACGGTCGCGGAGTTCGTCGCCGGGCCCGGTGTTCTCGTCGGACTGGAGGACGGCGGACTGGTCATCCGGTTCCTGCATGGCAGGGTCGTCTTCGAGGAAGATCGAGTCCCGGGAGGCCTCGGCCGGACTCTTCACCGTATGATCTTCGCCAGGCAAGGGGAGCGACGACTCGGGGTCCATACGCCCGGACCCCATGAGGATATCGGCGAAGTCGCGGCCGTCGACGACGTCGCGTGGGTCGGGGCTGTTCGGTCCGTCGGACTTCTTCCGCCCGGAGGACTCGTCTGTGTTCTTGGAATCACTGCTCACCCGACCCATTGTGCCCTACAACGCGGTGTGCGTCATCGGGACGTACCGGGTACTCACCCCGCAGGGTGGGATGTCGCGTGAAGGATGAGAGTCTCGTCGTCGGTACCGGGTGCGGTGCCGAGTTCCCCGGACTCCTCATCGGAATGATTCCTGAGGTTGACAGCGGCGATGACAAGGCCGCCCCAGAGGAAAACCATGAACAGGACCATCATGACGATTGCCGTTGTGCTCATCGGGTCGCTCCTTCTTCCTTGAGTGGGGAGGTGGCGGTGGAGCCACCGGCGAGCGGGTTGGGGATGCCGCGTCCACGGCCACCCGGTGGTACACCGAAGTCCGAACCCGGGGTGCCGTCGAGCACCAGGGACCTCCGGCGGTACGGGACGACGTGCATGATTACGGCGGCCACGGCCATGATGATGATCAGCAGCCATCCCCAGGTGAAGACCTGGTTGTCCTGGTAACCGCCGTAGCCCTCGTCGAGGAGTGTGGAGACCTCGCTGAGGAGGGTGAACGTGAGGATCACCGAGGTCACGTACATCAGGAATGTGCGCCACGTCGGGCCTACCTTGAACGAGGAAACGGCATTGAGATGCTGCTCCAGTTCGTTGATCCTCATGGTCAGCACCCCGACAACGATGATGGCGACAAGAGCAGCCAGGACGATGCCGATGTTGTTGGTGAACTTGTCCATGATGTCGAGTGTGACCAGACCACTGGTGGCCGAGAACGCCAGAACCGAGAGCACGGCCATCGGCACCCCCACGACAAGTGTGGCGGTACGTCGGGGGAGGTCGAACTTGTCCCGGACCGCTGAAGACACGACCTCGACGATGGAGATCAGTGAGGTGACGCCGGCAATGGCGAGGCTGGCGAAGAAGAGGATTCCGAACAGCTCGCCGGCGGGCATCTCGTTGATGATCGTCGGGAACGCTTCGAACGCAAGTCCGATGCCGGAGGTCGCCACTTCACTGACCGGAATTCCCGATGCAGCGGACATGAACCCGAGTGCGGCGAACACTCCGATGCCGGCCAGCACTTCGAATGAGGAGTTGGCGAAAGCTGTGACCAGCCCCGTGCTCGTCAGGTTGGACCGGGGTTTGAGGTAGGAGGAGTAGGTGATCATGATGCCGAACCCGATGGACAGTGAGAAGAAGATCTGCCCGTAGGCGGCGATCCACACCGAGGCGTCGGTCAACGCGCTCCAGTCCGGGGTGAAGAGTGCGTCGAGACCCGTCGCGGCTCCGTCGAGGAACAGTGCGCGGATCACCATGATGACGAACAGGACCAGGAGCAGGGGTATGAAAATGACGTTGAGCCGCCCGATGCCCTTGCTGACGTCCAGTGCGAGCGTGACCAGGACGATGATCCACACGATGATCATGGTGATGAGGATGGGCATGACGAAACTTCCGGAGAAGACGGTGTCCGTGTCTGCCTGGAGGAACTCGCCGGAGAAGTAGTCGCCCGGGTTCTCCCCCCATCCCTTCGTGAAGGACTTCATCGTGTAGAGCAGTGCCCACCCGATAATCGCCGCGTAGTAGACCGCGATGAAGAACGAGATCCCGACCTGGAACCATCCGAGGATCTCTGCCCGGGGGTGGATGCGACGGAAGACCAGTGGTGCGGAACCGCGGAACCGGTGGCCGAGGGAGAAGAACATCCACAGCAGCGGAATACCCGCGGTGAGCAGGGCGATCATGTAGGGGACGAGGAAGGCGCCGCCGCCCGATTCGTAGGCGACGTAGGGGAATCGCCAGATGTTGCCTAGGCCGACGGCGGAACCGATGGCGGCGAACAGGAAGAGGAGCCGCGAGTTGAATGTGTCGCGGGTGACCTTTCCATCCTTGCCGTCGGATCCGACCTGCGGCCCGGAAGGAGCGTCTGCAGACATGTGCGTGGGCCTCCGGGTGTCTAGTTGTGGCAGGTGAACAGAAGAAATCGAATCTATCCTAGATTCCCATCAGACTTACAGGAAACAGACAGTTAAGACATGGTTTCGCCGGGACCTGTGCGGGTGGGGGTGGACGGCGGCCTGTGCACGGCACCGGTTAGGATGGGCGCCGTGACCCTTACTCTCGGAATCGTCGGCCTGCCCAATGTCGGTAAGTCCACGTTGTTCAATGCCCTGACCCGCAATGACGTCCTCGCGGCGAACTACCCTTTCGCCACGATCGAGCCGAACGTCGGTCTCGTCGAGCTTCCCGACCCGCGTCTGAACCGCCTGGCGGAGATCTACTCTTCAGAGCGGATCCTTCCCGCCACCGTGTCCTTCGTCGACATTGCCGGCATCGTCAAGGGAGCCTCCGAAGGTGAGGGAATGGGCAATGCCTTCCTCGCCAATATCCGTGAGGCAGACGCCATCTGCCAGGTCGTGCGTGCCTTCTCGAACGACGATGTGATCCACGTCGACGGGCGCGTCGACCCGGCGACCGACATTTCTGTGATCGAGACAGAGCTCATCCTCGCTGACCTGCAGACCGTGGAGAAGGCCGTGCCCCGTCTGGAGAAGGAGGGACGCAAGGATCGCGATAAAGCGGACCAGGCGACGGCAGCCAAGCAGGCGCAGGAGATTCTGGAGGACGGACGGACGCTGTACTCCGCGTCCGTCTCCGGGGAGTTTGATCTGGCCGCGGTCCGTGAGCTTCACCTGATGACCGCCAAGCCGTTCCTCTACGTCTTCAACTCTGATGAGGCGGTGTTGACCGACGAGTCCCGCCAGAAGGAACTGCGGGATCTCGTGGCCCCGGCGGACTGCGTGTTCCTGGATGCCGCAACCGAGGCGGAGCTTCTGGAGCTCGACGACGAGGAGGCCGCCGAGCTGCTGGCCTCGGTGGGGCAGGACGAGCCGGGTCTGCAGACGTTGGCCAAGGCCGGATTCGCCACGCTTGGACTGCAGACCTACCTCACGGCCGGGCCGAAGGAGGCACGCGCCTGGACGATTCCCCAGGGTGCGACCGCGCCCCAGGCTGCTGGCGTGATCCACACCGACTTCGAGCGCGGCTTCATCAAGGCCGAAATCGTCGGGTTCGCCGATCTGGACGAGTACGGTTCCGTCGCTGAGGCCCGTAACCACGGCAAGGTCCGCCAGGAAGGCAAGGACTACGTGATGCAGGACGGCGACGTCGTGGAGTTCAAGTTCAACGTCTGAGCGCTCGCCGGTGCCCGCGGTTCTGCAGGAGATAGCCGATCGACGCTGGAGCGAGAAGAACCGGCCACAATGCTGCCGTCAGATAACACGCGAGACTGAGCCACGCCCAACCGCCGTACGTCTCCCCGGCGAACGGGTCGACCTTCTCCCAGGCGATGCTCGACATGACTACCAGCACCAGGAGAACTCCTGCTCCTGTCAGGCCGGCAACGCCGATCGCCGTTGGTATTGCGCGGCCGAGTCGAGCTGATGCGCGTGGGGGTACGACTCGCTCGACGGGGACGGCGAGGAGGAGGCAACACGCGGCAGCCAGCAGTTGGACCCCTGAGAGTCCCAGGACGTACCACGTCCCGCTTCCCGGGAGCTGCTGGAACTCCCTCCAGTCGGCAGGCGTGCCCAGTGTCACTCCGAGCCCGGTAATACTCTCCACAGTGCAGTAGGGAGCGCGACGGCGAAGGCTCCGATCGCGCACCGGCGAGTCCACACCGCTGTTCGTGTCTCGGCCATATGCACACGGCTCCCCTCGTAAATGTGCAAGCATTTGATACGGTATGTGGTCCACCTGAGAACCACAAGAGGGGTATCGCTGGCGCTGGCGATAAGGCTGCCGGGGGCGGTGGCGGGTGATCCAACGGCACCTGGAACTCACACGGGCGGAGCCGGAGCGTGGAAGATTCGGGCGGGGGTGCCTACGAAGTCCACCGGAGACGCGTCCGGGAGAGTGAGCGGGGACGTGCGACCCTCGACGTCAAACGAAACTACGTTATATATCGTTCCTGAACAGGAAGGATGTGGGGAAGTTCATCAGATTCACCCGTGCCGGGAGTGCCCCGAACACGCGCCGATTCTCGCATTGAGACGGTGAACTGTGGTTGAATCCCAGATATTAATCGGATGAATCTTCTGCCGACCTCGTGCATGGCGGCAGGACGGAGCGACTTGCGCGTCATGCGCATTGTGTCGGAAAGGTGAGATGTCCCAGTGTCTGGACCCGTCAAAATCACGGCCAAACGGGTCGGTTCCATTGTAGGACACCTGGCCGTATACCTGCTGATCTGGCTGGCCCTGACGCTGTTCATCGTCGGCATCGGGATCCACATGTTCTGGGGCTCGATCACAGTCGACCAGATGATGATGAACCTGGTCTCCATGCAGACCGACGGCGGCGGCGGTGATCTCGTCTGGCTGGGTATCCTCGCCTTCGGCGTCCTGCCGGTTGTGCTGACCCTCGGCATCGCTTTCTGGCACCACCGGCGTGTCCGTAAGCACCGTGCCAACCAGGACGAGGAACGACCGGTCGGTCGAACATGGGTGAAGCGTACGGTCTCCATCGTGTTGGTCGCCGCTGTTGTCGTGAGCGGTACAGCGATGTTCGGAACCTCAGTCCATGTCGGCGCCTACATCAAGGCGGCGAATTCCGACTACACCATCGACCAGTACTACAGGGAACCCGAGGTCGACTCGGCCGAGAACGCCCGCAACGTCGTGATGATCTATCTCGAGTCGGGTGAGGAGACTCTGTCTGACACCACGTTGTTCGAGAAAGATCCGTTCGTGCCGCTCAAGGACGTCACCCGGGAGGAGGACGGCTGGAACAGCGTCGACAACTTCCAGCAGTACGAAGGTGGTGGCTGGACCATGTCCGGCATCACCGGAACGCAGTGCGGTGTCCCGCTGAAGGGCAATGGCCTCATCACGGGACAGTCCGGGCTCAACTCGCTCGGTGGCGACGTCGGAAACTACCTGGGCGGCCTGACCTGTGTCGGCGACATCCTCAAGGAACAGGGGTACCGGAATGTCTTCATGGGCGGAGCGAACGGTTCATTCGCCGCGAAGGACCAGTTCCTCACTACCCACGGTTATGACGAACAGTACGATCTGGACGACTGGCGGGCGAAAGGCGAGCCGAGTGACCAGTTCCGTGACGACTGGGGTCTGAGTGACAAACGGCTCATGGCGAACGCGAAGGAACACGTCGATGCTCTGCACGAGGAGTCGGAGAAAACGGGTACGCCGTTCAATCTCTCGATGCTTACGGTGGACACCCACGAACCGGTGCATATCTACGACTACTGCGACGTGGACACGGAAAGCGAAGTCACTTCGATGTTCGCCTGCTCTATGACGCAGGTCGCGGACTTCGTGAGCTACATGGAGAAGCAGGGGTACCTGGAGGATACGGCGGTGGTGCTCATGGGTGACCATCTCAAGCACATGGGGTCCAGCAACGCGTTCGCCGAAGAGCTCGGTGACCACCCGAACCGCACCATCTTCAACCGTGTCTGGGTCCCCGGGGACGACAAGAAGACCTCGACGTTGCGCGGGGGTGTCGATCAGCTGAACATGATGCCGACCATTCTGGAAGCCGCTGGCATCGAGATGGAGGACCGCCAGGCGGGACTTGGTGTGTCAGCGTTCTCGGACAGGATCCCCACCGACTCTGCACAGGACCTGGACCCGGACATCTACAAGCAGTTGCTCGACTCGCGCTCGCAGGACTTCTACAGTTCCGCCTGGGCGGGTGAGGAGCTGCAGTAGTGGGCCGGAGCCACGCCGGTTCGCAGGAACCCGCGACCGCCGAGGCGTTGATGAGGTCGCGATTTGATGCCTTTCGACGGGCCGATGAGGCCTGGTTGTTGCGGACCTGGCATCCGACGACGAGACCAGCCCAGGTGGACCTGTCGGACAATCCTCTCTGGCGTGGGCTCCAGATCATCGACACGGTCGCAGGAGGTGTGGACGATGACACCGGTGTCGTGGAGTTCTGGGCCACCTATATCGCTGACGGCGGCGGCATCGGTGTGATGCAGGAACGCTCCCGGTTCTCCGCGAGGGCGGACAGTGGTTCTACCTTGACGGCGAGGTGGAGTGAGAATGCCGGTCAGTTGATGATCTCGGCACTGCTGTCGCGCATCGCGGTCAACCGGGTTCTCCAGATGTCGAGCGCTTCGGCTGAGAGGCGTGGCCAGTCGGTGATCTCTTCGACGATCTTCAGTGGGGAGGAGGTCCGGAAGGACAACGTCGGGTTACCGGGGAACTTCTTGTCCGTGACATTCGGGTCGTCTTCGAACGGGCCAGTGGGGGCGACCACGTAGACGTGGGGTTCGCGGTCTGCTCCACCGAGCATGACGGCAATCTCCGCGGCGAGGCCGGCACCGTCCTTCATAGCCGTGAAGTAGATGTGGTTCATGATGATCTCGGGACGGTAGTTTGACGGGTGCCCGGCACGCAGCAGGTCACCCACCGGCAGTGCGGCGCGCGTACCGTGGAAGAAAGGCCCATTCACCTGCGGGGAAGCTTGATTCATCGCTCTATTCTAGCAGCACGTCCGACGAGAGAACGGTGCCGTGAACCCATGCTCATCGGTCGCCCTTCACGTGCTTTCCTGTGGAAGACGGTACCGATCTCACTAGATTCACTCATCTATTGAGACCTCGGATGGACTATGCTTGTACACCAATGAAGCTGATTAGCTACAACCTGCATAAACACAACGCTGTCACCGAGCTCCTCCCGCTCGCAGGTGTTCATGTCCCGGATGCCATCTGCGTCCAGGAGGCGGACACCCGTCGGCTTCCGAGCCGTCTCGGCGGCCTGGAACTCGTCCACGCGACCACGGAGAACCGTCTCGGTCTCGCCGTCTACCTGCACGCCAACCGGTTCGATGTGAAGGATCTGCAGGTGACCGCGCTGGAGAAGTCTTTCCATGACCGTGTCATGAAACCTGCGTCCGAGCGGCTTGTCATGGTCAGGGCTCATGATGCCAAGCATGACCGTGACGTCGTCATCGCGTCTTTCCACGCAGCCCCGTTGACGGCGACGAACGCGCTCCGTCGTCAGCAGATCCGCACGTCTTTCGAGGCGCTGGGCCAGATCGGCGCCGGAGTGCCCTCCGTCATGGTCGGAGACTTCAACTACCCGTTGTTCCAGAGCGGCCTGCGGCGGCACGTCGACGCCCATGGTTTCGAGATGGCCAGGAGCACCGGAGCGACCTACTCCCGCTACGGCGTCCTGCGGGGGAACTACGACTTCGCGCTGTCGCGTGGTTTCAGGCAGTCCCGGGTCGATGTCCTTCCCCAGGGACGCTCTGACCATCTGCCGATCCTCGTGCAGACCTCGGTGGAGCGGCGCGGCGACGGTGCCGTCGCGGCCCGACGTGGTCTGCAACCTGTCGCGACTGCCTGAGACGCGTGCGAGTTACCCGCCTGGCCTGCCGGGGGCTAGGGTAACTCACGGACAACAGAGCACACCTCAGGCCGAGAGGGTAGACGTATGGGGAACCGCAGGATCAATGACGGCAGGACCGGTAGGTTCACCCGGGCGAAGCAGCGGGTCGAGGGGGCAGTGCCGGCACCGACCGTGACACCGCCCGTCATGACCTACGTTGACGACGGAAGCGCACACCCTGCCCCGGAAGACACCACGGTGGCAGAGGCGACGGCGTCCGCCGTCGATCATCCGAAGCGCATGGTGATGCTTCTGTATCCGGCACCCGGCAGAGACGGCATCAGGGAACTCGCCGACGCGTGGGACCTGCACCCGCTGCTCGTCGAGGATCTGGTGAATTCCCACCAACGCCCGAAGCTCGAGCGGTACGGCGACGTCCTGTTCATCGTCGCCAGGTCCGCCCGCTACAACGATGCGGCGGAGGATGTCGCGTTCTCAGAGTTCCATATCCTCGTCCGGGACGGTTTCGTTGCCGTGCTGTGCCAGGACCGACGATGGGTCGACGGGACCGACAGTGCCGCATTGGCCGCGTCGGACGGTAGCGACCCCCGCGAACGGACGTTGTTGGCGGACCGGGACGTCCTGCGACTGGGACCGGAGGCCGTGGTCTACCGGATCCTGGATGCGATCGTCGACGGGTACCCTCCCGTCCTCCGCGGTATCGCGATCGACAAGGAGCAGATCGAACGGCAGGTGTTCAGCGGTGATGCTGCGGTCGCGGAACGTATCTACCGCCTGAGCCAGGAAGTCATCGACGTCCAACAGACCATCGCCTCGATGGCAGAGGTACTTGACGCGTTGCGGGCGGGATTCGTCAAGTACGACATCCCCGAGGAGCTCCGTTCCTACCTCGATGACGTCGCTGATCACCTGACGCGTGCGGGGACATTCGCCGCAGATCACCGGGAGGCCCTGGCCCAGATTCTCAACGTGAACGCCACCCTCGTCGCACAGCGTCAGAACGAGGACATGAAGAAGATCTCCGGATGGGCCGCCATCCTCTTCGCCCCGACGTTGGTCGGTGCGATCTACGGGATGAACTTCGACGACATGCCGGAACTGCACTGGGCCTTCGGGTACCCCATGGCGTTGAGCATGATGCTCGGGGTGGCCGTCCTGCTCTACGTCTTCTTCCGCCGCAGCAAATGGATGTAGATTCATCTCCGACGGGACGCCCGTCATTACGACCGTGCCGCGGAGCGCACGAATACCCCCAACTCGTGGGAATCTGGCGATCTGCCGTCGATGCCACCCATGACTTCCTGACGGACGGGGACCGCGACGCCATCGAGTCGGCCTTGCCTGCGGAATATTTCCCTCAGGTACTGTTGACCGTCGCCGACCTCGACGGTGTCCCTGTGGGTTTCGCAGGCACGAGCGAGGGCAACCTCGAGATGCTGTTCGTCGATGCTGCAGCCAGGGGGAGGGGCATCGGAACTCTGCTCCTGGACGACGCACTGGACCGTCACGGCGTGCGCCGGGTCGACGTCAATGAACAGAATGCTCAGGCGGTGGCCTTCTACCGTCGGCGGGGATTCACCGCCACCAGCCGGGACGACCTCGACGATGCCGGACGCCCATACCCGATTCTCCACATGTCGTGGTCGTGCTCTCTCTGACCGCTACGGGGGACCGTCGTGACGGTTCCTGCAGCGCAGGAGGTTCTTCTCTACCGTTGTAAGGGTTGGCAGTGACGAACCACAAGAGAAGACAACGGAGAGAGCGACCATGGACCCCTCAGAACCTGGAGAGAAACGCGAGCAGACCGTATCCACCCGCAGGAATCCGCGAAGAGTTTCATCCGGGAAGTGACCTACCCGCACAGCATCCACCCGGCCCTGGTACCGGGTGTCTCTGTGGAGGATCAACGCATCAGGTACTCCATCGACTGGCGCATCGTGAGTGTGGTCGGCGGCCTGATCGTCGCGTTCATCGCGTGGGGTGTTCTTGACCCACAGCAGGTGTTCGATGTCTCGTCGGCAGCACTGGCATGGGTCATGGAGAACATGGGCTGGGTGTTCACCGCTCTGGCGACCGGACTGATGTTCTTCCTGCTCATCCTGGCCTTCAGCAGGTACGGAAAGATCCCACTGGGCCTGGACGGTGAGAAGGCCGAGTACTCCACGATGTCCTGGACGGCCATGCTGTTCGCCGCCGGTATCGGTATCGGCATCATCTTCTTCGGCCCGTATGAACCGATGAGCCACTACCTCGATCCCCGCCCCGGCGGTTACGACGCCGCCACCCAGGAAGCGGTCAAGGGTGCGATGTCGCAGTCGGCGATGCACTGGGGGATCAACGCCTGGGCCATCTACGCCGTTGTCGGGCTCGCCGTAGCCTACGTGTCCTACCGTAGGGGCCGGGTACCTCTGATGAGTTCGATCCTCATGCCACTGTTTGCGGTGAAATCCACCGACACACTTCCCGCGCGTCTCATCGACGGGATGGCCATCGTCGCGACACTCTTCGGCACTGCGGCGTCGCTCGGCATCGGTGCCCTGCAGATCGCCAAGGGCGTGGAGGTGGTGTCCGGCTGGTCGCCGGCGGGAAACACCTTCGCGCTCGTGATCATCATGATCCTGACGGTCGGCACCATCCTGTCCGCGGTCTCTGGTGTGGCCAAGGGTATCCGGTGGCTGTCGAACATCAACATGGTGCTCGCCATCGGGCTGGCGTTGTTCTTCTTCATCGTCGGCCCCACGGCGTTTCTCGCCAATATGATCCCCGCGGTGATCGTCGACTACGTCGGGTCTATGCCTGAGATGTTGTCGGCGAACATGGGCGAAGGTGAGGAGATGCAGGCGTTCCTCTCCGGGTGGACCACGTTCTACTGGGCGTGGTGGGTCTCCTGGTCTCCGTTCGTCGGGGTCTTCGTGGCCAAGATCTCCCGGGGACGCACAATCCGCCAGTTCATCCTCGGTGTCCTGTTCATCCCGTCGACGATCATCGTGCTGGCCTTCACGATCCTCGGAGGCACCTCGATCTGGATCCAGCGACAGTCCGGGGGTATCGCGCCGGGCGATGACCCGGCCGGTATGCCGGCGGCTGAAGAGATCTTCTTCACGGTGCTGGATCACCTGCCCGGTGCCGGCATCGTGGCGCCGGTGGTCATCGTGATGCTGGCCGTGTTCTTCATCACCACGGCGGATTCTGCCTCGCTGGTGAACTCCCAGCTGTCGCAGCGGGGGAACCCGGATCCCCGAAAAGGTGTGACGGTGTTCTGGGGTCTGTGCATGGCGGGTATCGCCGTCGTCATTCTTCTCGCAGGGGGCGAGGACGCTCTCCAGGGACTGCAGAACTTCATCACGGTGACTGCCTTGCCGTTCGCCGTCGTCCTGGTACTGATGGCGGTGGCCCTGCTCCGGGAACTCCGTACCGATCCGTACACGATCCGCGACGACTTCCAGGAGCAGGCGTTGTCGAACGCGGTGGTGCACGGTGTGCGAGACCATGGCGACAACTTCGCGATCGCCGTTGAAGAAACTGACGCAGACAGCGACTACGCCACCGGCGGTGACTTCAACTCCCGTGCAGCCGAAGTCACGGACTGGTACACGCGGACGGACGAGGACGGGAACCCTGTCGACTACGACTACGAACGGGGGGAGTACAT
Organism: Corynebacterium sp. CNJ-954; assembly: GCF_001942345.1. GTDB lineage: Bacteria > Actinomycetota > Actinomycetes > Mycobacteriales > Mycobacteriaceae > Corynebacterium. The sequence continues at coordinate 388,911 of NZ_MKKI01000011.1, read as the reverse complement.
CACCGCGTCTGAACAGTCACCCGACGGACGGCCGTGACAATTCCGACGGCAACAGAACCGACGAGGAGCCCGATCAACGCTGAGCAGCCGGTTTCCACCAACCACTGCACGGCCGCGCCGGCGGACGACACCAACTCCTCCAGATGATGGACGGCAGCATAGGGCGCGTGCCAACCCAGGTCGTCCGTACCTACCAGGAGAATATGCCCGCCGACCCAGAGCATCGCAGCCGTGCCGACCACCGACAGCGCGGTCAGGATGCGGGGCATCAGCGACACCAGTCCACGTCCCAGGCGACGGACGAACTCTGTCCGATCGCGGGCAGGGTCGGCGAGAGCCAGGCCGACATCATCCATCTTGACCAACAGCCCGACCACCCCGTAGACGACGAAGGTGATCACCAGCGCGACGCCGACGAGGATCGCCGCACGCTGGGGCAACCCCCGACCCGTCAGCTCATTGAGGGACAGGACCATGATCTCGGCCGACAGGATGAAGTCGGTACGCACCGCCCCTTTCACCAGCGAATCCTCGTCGTCCGGAGCGTCGGCGGTGCTGTCGTCAGGGCCACCGTGGATTACGGCGTGCCAGATCTTCTCCGCCCCTTCGAACGCCAGATAGGTGCCGCCGACCATGAGGATGGGTGTCAGCGCCCACGGTGCCAGCCAGCTGAGGAGAAGGATCACCGGCAGGATCATGACGATCTTGTTGACCAGTGAGCCTTTCGTGATCCTCCAGATGATCGGCAGCTCACGGGCGGGACTGACCCCCTGGACGAAGCTGGGGGTCACGGCTGCGTCATCGACGACGACCGCGGCGGCTTTCGTACTGGTGGTCGCCGCCGCCTGCGCGATATCGCGGCTGCTGGCGGCTGCTTTCCTGGCGATGAGGGTGACATCGTCGAGCAGTGCGATCAGACCACCGGCCATGGCGTACTCCGTAGAAAGTCAGGGGATGGGGGAGAAGTTCCCTATCCTAAGACATCCTGGCCCCGGCCGGTGGGTGGACGTCACGGAACGCGGAACGTACCTGCCCCGGGCAACGACGGCTGCCCCGCATCCGGGAACATCGCGGAGTTCGTCACTCGGATCGACACCGCGACCTGTCCGCCGCCGGTTCTCTCAGTGACGTTCAGCGGTGTCGGGTCGAGGTAGGTCGCGCACGGCTTCACCGTGACCTCACCGGCCTTTCCCGTCATGAGATTCAGGTAGTTGACGGTCACGTGTGAGCTGGCTGCGCTTCCGTAACAGATGGTCGGGTCCGCCGGGGCGGAAATGTTCACCTCACCAGGAGTGCCGGTGGTTCGGGCCACGACGGAGGCGAAGTAGGGGCCGGGGACGACGAGCCCATTGACATGAAGCCCGAGCGCCGGGATCTGGTAGACGGCCAACGGTCGGCCCTCCTGGCCCTGTGCAGGGCTGGCGATGCCGACGGCCAGCGCTGTGGACGCGGCCAGTGCGGCGACTCCGGCGAGGAGCCGCTGAGGGAAAGAGCGTGAGGATGACATGGTGCATCACTTCCAGGGTGGTGAGAAGTCCGATAGTGGTTCACTCACAAAAACAATCGCCTGTGCTGCGGAAATGTTACCCGCTACCGCATCTCTTCTTCCCCGACGGCGTTGAGCTGACCGACCAACCAGGCACGACTGGAACCCGTGACTGCGGACCTTTGGTCGACCTCGGGCAACAATTCGTGCATGGCGGACCGGAATGCCCGGTCCTGCCGGATGGTCCGACGGTGCAGTGCGACGCCTGCCCACAGATAGACCACACAGAGTACGCCGCTGAAGAAGCCGCCGAGGACCAGAAGCAGACCTCCGGCCGTCCCCGCGATATCCCAGATCCGCGGTTCGGTGACGACGGTGATGAGGCGGAACCCACCGAGGACGAGCAGTCCCGCAACGACTGTGACCACGATCGTCCACGCCATGGCGGACGCGGGGGACTGTGCCCTGTCCTCATTCGCGGTGATCATCATGTCGATGCGCCGGAGATCGTCCGTGGAGGCGGCGAGCTCAGCAGTGGGCACACGGCTGCGGTGAAGGAGCGCGCGTCGGTGCGCGATGACCTCGGGAAGATCGGAGGGGCGGAGGAGCCCGTCTCCGCGGGGCCTGGCGTCCATGGATCGAACTGTACAGGGTGGCCGGCGGCCGGTCAGCGACTACGGGTTACGCCGTGAGGAACTCCATCCACCGCGGCCAGTCGGCACTGGTCTGCGCCGCGCCGTCCTCGTAGGACGCCCGCAGTTTGTCGATCTTGCGTTCGGTGTTCGCTATCCGCATATGGTCCGGGAAGAACAGGAGTGCACGCCCCTCGGCCTCCAACTCGAGGAGACGGCGCTTGGTCGCGTTGTAGCGTGCGGGCCGGGTGATGACGGCCTCTGCGACAGCCGGCGTATCTCTGAGCACACGTCGTACCGCCCCGGGGTACTTGACGTCAGGTTTGACGTAATCGCGTGGGCGGGTGCAGATGACCAGGAACTTCCTGAAACCATCGTCCTCGGCCGCTTCCAGCAGCACCCCACCGGAGGACCCCAGTGCTCCGTCGACATACGGCTCGCCGTCGACCTCAGGAGTCTTCATCAGTACGGGCATCGTCGAGGACGCCCTGACTCTCTTCATCAACGACTGCAGGTCCGGAATGTCGTCCCGGCCCCAGTAGACCGTCTCGCCGGTCCGGGCATGCATCGCACCGATGCGGAACGGTGTCGGGTCAGCGGCGAACTCGTCCCAGTCGAACGGAAACTCGTTGCCTGGCAGCCCTGAGGTCTCGTAGATGAACTCGGCGTTGAAGTAGCCGTCGCCACGGAGGAAGGAGCTGATACCACCGGTGCCCGGGGCCGCACCGAACTCCACGAAGCTCTGCCTGGCACGCTCTGCGTCGTGAGACAGGAAGTTCACGGTGTGTGATGCACCGGCGGAGATTCCACCGACCCAGCCGAATCGGACCTGGTGCTCGATGAGTTCGGACACGCAGGCCGCAGTGTAACTGTTGCGCATCCCCCCGCCTTCGAAAAGGAGGGCGACGTCGGGGGCTTCCACATGTGCCGAGTCGGAGGGGGTCACCATTCGATCCTCCGCAACGCCTCGTGGGGGTCTTCATTGCCCTCGTTGAACCTGATCGTCCGCGCTGAAGTCTGTGGGCACTCCAGTGCAGCGACAATGGTCTGGGCCACGGTCTCCCGCGGCACTTCGGTGGCGTCGGTCCGTCCGTCGCCCTCCGGAAGGATCTCGATCCCACCGCGGTCCCGGTCATCGGTCAGTTTGCTCGGCGCGATGATCGTCCAGTCGAGTTCGGAATCGCGGAGGTGCTGGTCGGCAGCCGCCTTCGACTCTGCGTACGGGTAGAAGTCGCTGTCCTCGGGAATGCAGTGGTCGAGGTAGGAACCCGACCACGACACCATGATGAAGCGGCTGATACCGACCTCTTCGGCGGCGTTGATGGTGCGGATTGCCGCGTCACGGTCCACCGCCCAGGTGCGTTCGGGATCTCCTCCGCCGGCACCCGCAGCCCAGATGACGGTGTCATGCCCCTCGAGGAGTTCGGCGATGGCATCGGTGCTCATGGATTCGATATCCGCCACAGTGGGGGTCGCGCCGGTTTCCCTGACCTCATTGAACTGGTCACGGGAGCGGATCACCGACGTCACGGTGCTGCCCGACTCGACGAGCATCGGTGCCGTCAGCAGGGCCACCTTCCCGTGGCCGCCGATGATGACGATGTCGTACATGATGTGGGTGCCTTTCGTCGAGGTCGTTTGTGTCCTGAGTCTCGTCCCCAGCCTAGCGGGCCAGAAGCGGACCGACCGCGCCGGCACCGACACAGACGTGGGATCCGGGCGGGCCGTCGACCTCTGCCAGGATCGTCCCCCCGCCGCCGGACAGATTGACCCACCTGGTCACGAGATCAGTGCCCACGTCGACGTCCACGGTCCGTGCACGCCACTGCGATTCCTCCTCGAGGCCGTTGGGGGTGGACAGCCCGACGGTGACAGGCTGGTCGGCGGTCGCGGTGAACTCCCACGTCCAGTCCCCGAAAGGAAGCGCGGGATCAACGGTGATGATCTGCGGCTGGCCGGCTTCTACCCGAATACCGCAGCCAGGGGAGCCTCCCGTAGCGCTTCTGGCGATGTCGAGCACGGCGGCATCCGCGACCCGTCCGTCGGGTGTCACGACCCGCGGATTCGTGGTGACCGCACCGATGCCGTCACCGCCGTGCAACCGACCGGCCACCGCACCGACCGTGTTGTACGGCGACATCAGGGGGGTAAGCACCTCAAGGGGGGTGTTCTGGTCCGGGAGAGGAATACCGGAGGATTCAGCGTCATCGACCGCCTGGCGAACTCCGGCAAGATAATCGCCGGTCTCATCCCCGGACCACGCCGAGACCCAGGTGACGGTGGACGCGGTCGAGCTGACGATGAAGAGGAGGCAGACCGCCGCCGCGGCTGCCGTCTGCGGTTCCGCCCGGTCAGCGGACCCGGCGCGGCCAGTACGACGGGCCTCCGGGCGCACGGCCCCGCTCACGGCGGCGACGAGAAGGAGGACGGTGACGGCCCACCAGTCGGCGTAGTAGTGCATGCCACGGGCCAACAGGTCTGTCGACCCTTCGCCGGTGCGTCCCTCACGAAGCAGCAGCAGGATGACCACAAGGTAGCCGGCAGAACCCGCCAGGGCGGCAAGACCGACGACGATTCGGCACCTCAGGCGGACAACAAAGGCAGTGACGAGTCCTGCCACCACGAGTGCGGCCACCACCTGGACTGCTCCGGGGGTCGTCGAGAACGCGGGCGACGGGTTCCACCGGTCCCAACTCCAGGGACCACCGAGGACGCCCGGCAGCACCGAGGAACCGAGCGCGGTGGAGATCCCGTCGAGGGCAGGAGTGAACGCCCCCGGCGACCGGTCGACCAGAAGCAGGTAGAGAACGACCCACCCCACGGTCAACACACCCGGCAGGCTGAACACGGGCAGCGAGGTCCGTCGTCCGCCCGCGCGCAGTACCAGCGCCACCACGAACAACGCAGGAACCACTGACAGGGACTTCTCCGTCATACACAGACCGGCGAACAACACGAGGCTCGCGGCCAGGGAACGCGCCATCGTCGCACCCAGCCCCGAACGCGCCGGGGTGGACAGCACAATGACGCCGACTCCGGCGGCCGCGATCTGCCAGGCGAGGGCATTGTTGCCTGCTGACCACCAGCCGGAGGCGGTTCCCAGGAACGGCGAGAACATTATCGCGGTGAAGGAGGCGGCGCGGACCAGTCGCCTGTCCGTGAGGTGACCGAGCAGACGCCACCAGAGGAACGCTGCCAGAGCGGTCGCAGCAACCGTCAGGACTGCAGGTAGCCACCACTGCAAGGGGGCCACGGAGTCTGCGAGGATCTGTACGGCAGCCGAGCCGGGCATGAGGTGACCGTCGTAGGGGACCCACAGGCCGGTGTCCCGGAATCGGGCGGGAATGACAAGGTCATCCCAGTAGAAGGTTCGTTGGCTCAACTGCCATCCCCGCAGTACCAGGACGGCGACCGCGATGACGACGGGAGTAAGTGCCCGGATCACGCGCCAGCAGTGAGGGGCTGGACGGACAGCAGCTCCACCGAGTCGTCGGTGCACGCGGTGACCTGGGCGAGGTCGCCGGAACCGTCGGCGAAGCTCAGGACTGTGGTGTCGGTTTCCTCGGGCACGATGACCTGCAGTCCGCCGGCGGGAGTCGGGCCGCAGGTCTGGTCATCGTAGTTCTCCGCCCTGCTGATCTTCAGGGCTGCAGTAGCTGAGTCGCCGGGGCGGAGGTCGACAACTCCGCCGGGGGCGTTGTCCTCGCGGACTGCGGGGGCACCGAGCGGATCGCCGGCGTCGTCAACGAGCGTTACGCCGGGGAACCCGGACAGGGTGCAGTCCTCGGACGTGGAGTTGGTGAAGTTCACGTCCACCAGCAGGCTGCCGGCCGCGCCCTGGCTCTGGCCCAGTGCGATGTCGAGACCGTCAGTCGTACAGCGGCCTTCACCGCCCGAATTACCAGTGTCCCCGGCGTTGTCACCGCTGTCGGCAGGAGTATCGGCAGGAGTGCCGGCGGGGTCTGCGGCAGAGTCACTGGTGGACCCGGCGCCCTCGATCGGCGTCGTGCCCGCGTCCGTCGAACTGTCTCCGTCGGAACACGCGCTGAGGACCGACATCGCCAGGATCAGTGACGCCCCCACAGCTCCCACAGCCGCGGTGCGACGAAACCTGGCGCGACCTGCCACGCTGGTGGTGGTATCTGTGCTGTTCGGAGTCCCCTGCGGGTGCTGAGTAACCATGGCCCCCAGTGTAGGCTGAATCACATCATCGGGTTCGGCGTACCTCGGTGCAGACGGACCGTCCCGGGTAACGTCCGGTGCGAGCATTTCCAACGATTTCCCAGGAGACTGACGTTCATGGCTTTCAACCCTGATTTTGACCTTTTCCAGTTGCCGGACGAGTACCGCGAGCTCCGCGATAGTATCCGTGGACTGTCGGAGCAGGAGATCGCTCCGTACGCTGCTGCCGTCGACGAGGACGAGCGCTTCCCGGAAGAGGCACTGAAGGCGCTCAATGACAGCGGGTTCAACGCGATCCACGTCGGTGAGGCCTACGGCGGACAGGGCGGCGACTCCCTGGCTGCGGTGATCGTCATTGAGGAAGTCGCCCGCGTGTGTGGGGCGTCCTCACTGATCCCGGCCGTGAACAAGCTCGGCACGATGGGGCTGATCCTGTCGGGGTCCGAGGAGCTCAAGCAGCAGGTCCTCCCGGACATCGCCAACGGTGCGATGGCGTCCTACGCGCTGACCGAGCGTGAGGCCGGCTCTGACGCCGGTGGCATGAAGACAAAGGCCGCCAAGGACGGTGACGGGTGGGTCCTCAACGGTTCCAAGTGCTTCATCACCAACGGTGGAAAATCCACGTGGTACACCGTGATGGCCGTGACTGACCCAGAGGCCGGGGCCAACGGGATCTCCGCCTTCATGGTGCACAAGGACGATCCCGGATTCCGGGTCGGTGGCCTCGAGCACAAGCTGGGTATCAAGGGGTCACCGACCGCCGAACTGTACTTCGAGGACTGCCGGATCCCCGGCGACCGCATCATCGGCGACGAGGGGACCGGGTTCAAGACCGCCTTGGCGACCCTGGACCACACCCGGCCGACGATCGGCGCCCAGGCACTCGGTATCGCCCAGGGCGCGTTCGACGCCGCAGTCGAGTACGTCAAGGAGCGCAAGCAGTTCGGTAAGCCCATTGCGGCCTTCCAGAACACGCAGTTCATGCTCGCCGACATGAAGATGAAGATCGACGCCGCACGGCTGATGATCTACACCGCGGCCTCCAACGCGGAGCGCGGCGAGGCAGAGGGCGGGGAGAAGCTGGGGCTGCTGGCCGCCGGGTCGAAGACCTTCGCCTCCGACATCGCGATGCAGGTGACCACCGACGCGGTACAGCTGCTCGGCGGGTACGGCTACACCCGTGACTTCCCGGTTGAGCGCATGATGCGCGACGCCAAGATCACGCAGATCTACGAGGGCACCAACCAGGTCTGCCGCATGGTCATGGGCCGCCAGATCCTCAAGTAGAGGCCGGGGAACCCCCGGACACACAGTTAACCCCCGGCCCAGAGGGTCGGGGGGTTAACTGCTGACGTTTCAAGAGGAGAATGCTCAGCTGCCGTATACGGGGTGTCCTTCCGGTCGCTTCTCTGCCTGCCGGCCACCGTTGCGGTGGCTCTGACAATCAACTTACGACCGTGATCTTGGAGGATGCTGGCAGTGCCCTGCAGTGTCGGTGGAAATTCACGTAGTGGTGGCGCAGGGGCCTCCGTGGAGGGCTACGTCGATTCAGGGGCCGCCAGTGTGACCTCGTCGGCCCAGGACAGGTGGAAACCCCGGGTCGTCAACCAGCCGTCTACCCCGCCCTGGTCCAGCATCCCGTTGATGAGGCGTTGGGACGACTCAAGCGCCCGCGCAGCCGTCGTGGCGTCGATATGACCAGCGAGAAGTGCATCACCGAGCTCCTCCAGGTCGAGAACCTCCCATCGGCCCCCGGCATAGGTGACCAGGTCGACATACAGGTCGATGGTACGCCACTGGAGATCGTCACGGTCGATCAAGGCGATGTCGACGTAGAGATCCTGGCCGGCGAACCGGCCGCCTTCCCCGTCACGGAAGTGGAAGCGGTTGACGCGCAGATCAAGTGGCGGGATCAACCAGCTCTCGAGGTAGCCGAAGCGAGGGTGGTCTGCCGGCCTGGCCATGTACAGCATGCCGTCATGCTGGTGCCACTGGTCCACCCGACGGATGAATCCCTTCGGGTCGGTGTTGCTCAACCCGGCGATGTCGAAGCTCTCGGTCTTGGGCGGATGCGCTGCACTCATGGAGATGTCGTGGCGGTACGGGGTCAGCGGACGTTGAAGATCCCGGCGGTCGGCAGGAAGGTGCAGTTGCCCTGCGCGCCCTCCTCGTTGGTGGTCACCCCGCCCTCCAACAGGGCGAGGACATTACCGGGGCCGGTGTCTGCCAGGCCGTTGATGGTGGCGGGTCCCTCCGGGTTGATCCCGCCGTAGGCGAGTTCCGTGTGGCCGATCCGTCCGTTGTTGATGTTTACCCAGTGCACCCGCATTCCGGTGTTCTGCTTCTCGGCAACGGTTCCGGTGCCCAGTGCAGTGAAGACGAAGGAGACGTGGCCACCGGGAACACCGGGGAGCGGCAGTTCGGCGGGGCCGGGGACGCCCATGGCCAGGCCGACCGCATTACTTGTGCCCCCGATGCAGTTCGACGCGAGTGTCGGCCAACCGAACTGGGTGAATCCCGGTGCGTTGTCCGGGAGACCGACACCGGGTTCCCCGTCGCCACGGAAGAAGCTGACGACCCGCTTGAGGATGTCACTGACGTTGTCGGGGACGTCGGGACTGTTGGCGAAATCCTCGATCTGCTGCAGGAGCTCCGGTGTGGGGCGTCCGAGGTTGTCGACGGGAAGATCGGGGAGGCCCGGCAGCGCAGGGGCGGCATGTGCCGCCGGTGCTGCGGCCAACGACGCGCCTGCGGACACGGCTACAGCGGTCAGGACGGCGGAGACGGCGCGGGTGATGCGACGGGCGGGTCGTCCGGTCCGTGCGATCCGCGAGGTGCGGGTGAACTGGGAAAGCACTGTCAGCCTCTCGGTGGTTGTGAATCGTGCCGTCGGCGGGGACGCCACGAACGCATCAAACGTCACATTAGTCACAACAGTAACATGAGTAACAGGCAGTGACCAAGGTTCGCTTTTGACCACCATAGCAGTGACGGACGTTAACCCGCGCTGGATTGCGTCGATGAGAAAAAATGGGGCTCTGTCGAGTACCCTGGAGCGTCGTTGTCACCCCGGGGCCGCTCAGCGGTGCCCCGGGCCCCCGACCTCGACTGACTCTCAATTAGGAAGCTGAAGGATCTGTGTCACTGACTGAATTCCGTAATGTCGCCATCGTCGCCCACGTTGACCACGGCAAGACCACCCTCGTCGACGCAATGCTGCGTCAGTCCGGGGTGTTTGATGCCCACGGCGAGGTCGAGGACCGTGTCATGGATTCGGGGGATCTGGAGAAAGAGAAGGGCATCACCATCCTGGCCAAGAACACGGCGATCCGCCGTGCCGGCCTCGGTAAGGACGGCGGTGACCTGGTCATCAACGTCATTGACACGCCCGGTCACGCCGACTTCGGTGGCGAGGTGGAGCGCGCGCTGTCGATGGTCGACGGCGTCGTGCTGCTGATCGACGCGTCCGAGGGACCCCTTCCCCAGACGCGTTTCGTGCTGGGCAAGGCACTCGAGGCAAAGATGCCCGTGATGATCTGCGTCAACAAGACCGACCGTCCGGATGCCCGCATCGACGAGGTCGTCACCGAGGCGCAGGACCTGCTCCTCGAGCTCGCTGCCGCTCTCGACGACGAGGAAGCGGCAGCTGCCGCGGAGACGCTGCTGGATCTGCCGGTTCTCTATGCCTCAGGGCGTGCAGGCAAGGCCTCCACCGAGAACCCCGGTAACGGGAACGTCCCGGATGCAGAGGACCTCCAGGCGCTCTTCGACGTCCTCTACGATGTGCTTCCGGAGCCCTCCGCGGACATCGAGGCGCCGCTGCAGGCCCACGTGACCAACCTGGACTCGAGCTCCTTCCTTGGCCGCATCGGCCTGATCCGCGTCTTCGCGGGTACGATCCGCAAGGGCCAGCAGGTCTCCTGGATCCACTACGACGCCGACGGGGTCGAGCACACCAAGACCGCCAAGATCGCGGAGCTCCTGCGTACCGTCGGGGTGTCCCGTGTCCCGGCCGAGGAAGTCATCGCCGGTGACATTGCCGCGGTGTCGGGTATCGAGGACATCATGATCGGTGACACCCTCGCTGACCCTGATCATCCGGTCGCGCTGCCCCGGATCACCGTCGATGAGCCGGCGATCTCGATGACCATCGGTGTGAACACCTCCCCGATGGCCGGGCGCGGCGGTGGCGACAAGCTGACCGCCCGTGTCGTCAAGGCCCGCCTGGATCAGGAACTGATCGGTAACGTCTCGATCCGCGTCCTGCCCACCGAACGTCCCGACGCCTGGGAGGTGCAGGGGCGCGGTGAGATGGCACTGTCCGTGCTCGTCGAGACGATGCGCCGTGAGGGCTTTGAGCTGACCGTCGGTAAGCCACAGGTGGTCACCCGCACCGTCGACGGCAAGCTCCAGGAACCCTACGAGCACATGATCATCGACGTCCCGGAGGAGCACCTCGGTGCCGTCACGCAGCTCATGGCCGCCCGTAAGGGGCGCATGGAAGGCATGGACAACACCGGTACCGGCTGGATCAGGATGAACTTCACGGTCCCGTCCCGTGGCCTGATCGGTTTCCGCACGATCTTCATGACCGAGACCCGTGGTACCGGCATCGCCAACCACTACTCGGCCGGCTACGAGGCCTGGGCAGGGGAGATCAAGGACCGGCCCAACGGTTCACTCGTCTCCGACCGCACCGGCCAGATCACCGCCTACGCGCTGACCCAGCTCGCCGACCGTGGTGACTTCTTCGTCGAGCCCGGCACCCAGACCTACGAGGGCATGGTCGTCGGACAGAACAACCGTGACGAAGACATGGACATCAACATCACCAAGGAGAAGAAGCTCACGAACATGCGCTCCGCAACGGCGGACGCGACCGTGACGCTGGCCAAGGCCCGCAACCTGACCCTCGACGAGGCCATGGAGTTCTGTGGCCAGGACGAGTGTGTTGAGGTCACTCCGGAGAACATCCGTGTGCGTAAGGTCATCCTCGGCGCCAACGAGCGTGCGCGCGCGCTGTCGCGCATGAAGGCACGCAACAAGTAGGCCAACCCCTCCATAGTCCGGACCATGAGGAGCCGTCGCCAGGTGAAGCAGTTCAGTAGATCTCGGCGGCGTCCGTCGTCCGTCGTCGCGGTTGCCTCGGTCGTCACCGCCTGCGGGCTGGTGTTGTCCGCCTGCCAGGCCGATCCCGGTGACGCGCCCACCGTCGATGACGCGGAGGAGGCGGGGGAGGGCCGGCCGGATGATTCCGCGTCCGGGGACACCGATGACGACGCCTCTGCGGTCCCGGAGGAACTACGGACGATCACCGTCGGCGTGGACCGGATCCCCGCCGACCTGAACCCCCACCTGGTGAGCTCCAGGTCGATGCTGACCTCAACTGTCGCAGACCTGACGTTGCCCAGTGCCTTCACCGTCGGGGACGACGGTCGACGGACCGTGCTGAACTCCGATCTGCTGGAGTCCGTCGATGTGCGCTCCGGCGAGGAGGATGCCCCGACGGAGGTCCGGTACACGCTCGCGCGTGAGGCACAGTGGTCTGACGGTACCCCGATCAGTGGCTCGGATTTCCACTACCTGTGGCAACAGGTCATGACCATGCCCGGAACCACGGACAACGCCGGTTACGCCGACATCAGCGACCTGGAGGTGTCCGCCGGCGGCAATACCGTCACCGTCACCTTCTCCCGGCCCCAGCAGGACTGGCGTGAGCTTTTCTCCCACCTGTTGCCCAGCCACATCTACGGTGCCGAGGGGCGGAACTTCACCACCGTGCTCGGAACTCTTCCGGCAGCCTCAGGCGGGTCTACACGGTGCGGCAGTTCGACCCGGGGAGAGGAAACCTGGTCCTGGAGAGGAACACCAGGTACTGGGGAACCTCACCGGCGAGAACGGACCGGGTGGTTTTCTCCGAGTCGGGTGACCTGAACACGTCGACGCAGATGCTGCGTGCCGGCCAGTTCCAGATGTTGACGACGAGAAGCGGTGCGGTGACTGCGGAGTCGGTGGGTAGTCTGCCCGGTGTTGGATCGACCACCGTCGATCTGGATACCCGGATGGACATGGTCCCGAATGTCGCAGCCGGGCGCCTGGAGTCCGCCGAGGCGCGCAGGGCATTGTTGTCGAGCGTCGACTCCGACCAGATCGCCAGGCTGGTGACCGGTGATCCCGATGCTGTCGCGCCAGAAGGCGGCACCGGCGCTTTCCGGGGACGTACCGACTCCGGGAACGCTGCCGAGACGATCGGTGCCACCGCAGCTGACCCGTTGCGCATCGCTGCCGACACGTTGGATGACGAAGCCGTCGAGGCCGCCCGCCGGATCGTCGACCAGTTGGGCTCCGCCGGCATCCCCGCGACCGTCGTCACTCCGACGGCATCTGACCTGTATTCGGCGTTTCTTCCCCGGGGGGAGGTCGACGCGGTGGTGGTCTGGCAGGACCGTGAGCGATCACGTACCGACCTTCGCAGTATGTTCACCTGCGATGAGGCGGACCGTCCGCTGAGGGCGCCGTCCCAGCAGCTCCCGACGGAGTCCGAACTGTCTACCGAGGCAGACGGTGACGGTGACGACGTGACATCCTCGCAGGCACCCGAGTCGACGACCTCGGAGGAGGCCCCACCCGCCACGACGGAATCGGACGAGGTGGCGCCGAACGCCCGGGCGTCGAATATCTCGGGGATCTGTGATGCGGAGCTGGACGCTCTCCTCGAGGACGGAACCGACGACCAGGTGGGCGAATACCTCGCCAGTCAGGCACTGTCCCTGCCGTTGACCGGCGACCGGGTCGTGGTGGGGCGGTCCGCCGAACTTGCGGGGCCCCCAGGTAGGGTCGCGTCCTGGCCGGTGGGGGAGCGGTCCGGTCCTTTCGTCACCGTTCCGGAATGGTTCAGGGCCGGCGGTTCCGAGCCACACGACGATGAGACACACAACGACACCGACACGACCCGGGAGGCCGACAATGAGTGAGACACGCCTAAACGGCGACCTGACAGGGCTCCGTGTCGTCGCCGTCCACGCCCATCCGGACGACGAGTCCATCTGGGGCGGGCTGGCGATGGCGAACTGGAGCCGTCGTGGTGCGGACGTGACCGTGGTGACCTGCACCCTCGGGGAGGAGGGGGAGGTCATCGGTGACAAGTACGCCAGCCTCGTCGCCGACAACTGCGACATCCTCGGCGGGTACCGCATCGCCGAACTCCAGCGCGCACTCGGGGAGCTCGGACTGGGCCGGCCGGTCTTCCTCGGTGGGCCGGGCCGGTGGCGCGACTCCGGGATGGCAGGCACCCCTGCCGCCGAGCATCCACGTGCATTCGTCAACTCGGGTCAGCTCGCCGTCGACCAGCTCAAGGAGCTCTTCGATGAACTCCGGCCCCATGTGGTCGTCACCTACGGCCCCGACGGCGGCTACGGGCACCCGGACCATATCCGCGCCCACGAGATCACCCACCGTGCCGCCACCGACGCCGCCCGGGAGGGCCACTGGGCTCCGGCCAGGATCTACTGGACGGCACAGGAACGTGAACGCGTCGACGAAGGATTGCGCGCCCTTGACGCCCACGGCGCGCCGCCCGAGGGCTGGCTCCGTGCTCAGCCCGGAGATCTGGCGACTGTCCCGTCACGGGTTGTCGACGCCAGGGTCGAGGGCAGCGAGCAGGACGTCGCAGCCAAGAGACGAGCGATGGCGGCGCACGCGACCCAGCTGTGGGTCGCGGACGGCTCGGTCTCTGACGTCAACGACCGCCCACGGTTCTCCTCCGGGCCGACCGCCTTCTGCCTGTCCAACCTCATCACCCAGCCGTTGTTGGATTCTGAGAGCTACACGCTGGGAGAAGACTTCTCCACGAGGGGCAGTGTTCCCCCGGACGCTCTGGACAGACTAGACTGTCTATTTGCCGAAGGGAGGTGATCCGATGAAGTCTGAAGACACGACAGCCGTAGACCCCGTCGCCGAGCCGCACTGGGGTGATCCGGAGCGTTCTCAGGTTCGTCGGGACACCGCACGCTCGGAACGGGTGGCCGGTATCGTCTGGCTCTGCGTCGGGTCGCTGGTGGCGATTCTGCTGTCAGCACTCTACCTGGGGTCGAGGATCACCGTAGGTGACGTCTCGGTGCCGTTCCCCTGGCCGGTGATCGTCGGTCCGTGGTTCAATTACGTGCTCGTGAAGACGGCTCTGCTGTGGACCGACAACCGGCGAGTTGCAGCGGCGCCGTTATGGGTGTGGCTGGCCGGGTACGCTCTGCTGCTGTTCTGGCCGGCGTTACCCGGCCTGGGTGGCGACACCATCCTTGCCGGTACCGTGTGGGCCCTGCTCCTCCTTCCACTGGGAGCGGCCGGCGGCGGTTGGGCATTACTGCGGTTGAAGTGAGAAGATCACAGCGACGACTGCAGCCCCGGTGACTCCGGGGCGGCTGATGAATACATTGAGAACTCTTGACAGTGACGAATTCCAGAAGGTGACAACCAGATGACCTACGTGATCGCGCAGCCGTGTGTGGACGTGATGGACCGGGCGTGCGTTGAAGAGTGCCCCGTCGACTGCATCTACGAGGGCAAGCGTTCGCTGTACATCCACCCGGACGAGTGTGTGGACTGCGGTGCGTGTGAGCCGGTCTGCCCGGTCGAGGCGATCTTCTACGAAGACGACCTCCCTGACGAGTGGGAGGACTACATCGACTTCAACGTCGCGTTCTTCGACGACCTCGGGGACCCGGGTGGAGCTGCGAAGCTCGGCCCGCAGGACTTCGACGTGGAGGGGATCAAGAACCTCCCGCCGCAGAACCAGGACTGATCCCCGCCACCGCTGTTCCGCCGACGCCACCACCACTGTTGAGGAAACCTGAGGAAAAATGATGTCGAGCCGTTCCCGCCGTACCCTCTCCTCCGAGCTCCCCGACTTTCCCTGGGACTCCCTGTCCGGTGCGAAACAGGTGGCGACCTCTCACCCGGACGGGCTCGTTGACCTCTCGGTCGGGACCCCGGTCGACGAGGTTGCCCCGTCGATCCAGCTGGCACTCGCGGAAAGCGCGGCTGCTCCCGGCTACCCGCAGACTGTCGGCACACCGGAGCTCCGCCGGGCGATCGTCGAGGCGCTGGCGCGACGGTTCGGTGTCACCGGCGTCGGTGAGGACGCGGTTCTGCCTGTGGTCGGTACGAAGGAAGCCATTGCATGGCTGCCTTTCCTGCTCGGCGTGATGCCGGGACAGACGGTGGTGATCCCGGAACTCGCCTACCCGACCTACGAGGTCGGTGCCCGTCTCGCCGGGGCGAGGGCTGTCCGGAGCGACTCACTGCTCAAGCTCGGCCCGGAGACGCCCACGCTGGTCTTCATCAATTCGCCGGCCAACCCGCACGGCAAGGTGCTGGGGATCGACCATCTCCGTAAGATCGTGGAGTTCGCCAGGGAACGTGACGTCGTCGTCGTCTCCGACGAGTGCTACCTCGGTCTCGGATGGTCGGAGGAGGACGCCCCGGTGTCGATCCTTGATCCGAGGGTGAGCGACGGCGACCACACCAACCTGATCGCGGTTCACTCGCTCTCCAAGACCTCGAACCTCGCGTCGTACCGTTCCGGGTTCCTCGTCGGTGACCGGGGGCTGATCGCCGAACTGCTCAGCGTCCGGAAGAACGCGGGTCTGATGATGCCCGGTCCTGTCCAGGCGGCCACTGTCGCGGCCCTGGAGGATGACGGACAGGAGATCCTGCAGAAGGAGCGTTACCGTAAGCGCCGCGAACTGTTGTCTGCTGCGGTGGAGACAGCGGGACTGCGTATCGACGATTCTGACGGTGGTCTCTACCTGTGGGCCACGGAAGGACGCCCCTGTCGCGATACCGTGGACCGACTCGCGAGGCTCGGCATACTGGTGGCACCCGGCGACTTCTACGGTCCTGGCGGTGCCGAGCATGTACGGATCGGACTGACTGCCACAGACATGCAGATCGTCACCGCCGCCCGACGGCTCGCCGCGGGGCTTGAATAGAGCGCATCCGGCACCGTCTCCTACGGCTGGGCCGCTTCAAGGGGAGGGATCCGTGCCGCCCGGGCAGCCGGGGCCAGTGCCGCGACGACACCCAGAGGCACGGACGCGGCCAGGACTGACCCGACGAGCGGCCACGGCGCCACGACGGTGGAGAGTCCGATTTCCGACAGGATGCTGAGCAGCGCCCACCCCGCGGCGAGTCCCACCCCGGTACCGAGTACAGCACCGTAGACCGTCGTCTGCAGAGCTTCCACGACGACCATGCGGCGCACCTGCCCGCGGCTCATCCCCACCGCCCTGAGCATCCCTATCTCGCGGCGGCGTTCCACCACCGACAACGCAAGGGTGTTCACGACCCCTATCACCGCGACAACCACGGCCAGTGCGAGCAGGGCGTAGACGGCGAGGATCATGCGTTCGACCAGTACTGACTGTTCGCCGGCGAACTCGGCCGGTGTCTGGACGGTCACTGCCGCCGTGTCGCCGAGGACGCCGGCGAGCCGGGTGGACAGGGTGTCCTGTGAGACGGAGCCGTTGCCGGTGACCAGTACAGCTATCACACGATGCCCGGTGCCTCCCTGGGCCCCTGGTGCGATCCGCCAGAATGCACTCGCGCCGATGACGACGTCGCCGAGAATCCGGGACGTCCCATAGGTTCCGGTCAGCTCGAGCTCGACGGCGCGTGCCTGCCCCTGTGCCCGTACCGGGACACGGTCTCCGATGCTCCATCCGTGCGCGGCTGCATAGGACGCCGACATCGTGACACCGTCGCGGGTACCGATCTCCAGGTCACCGTGCTGTTCGCCGATATCCAGGACCGCTGACGGATCCCCGTTGCTCACAGTCACCAGCGGGAAACCGGGTTCGGGGCTGTCACCGAGTAGGGCGACCCCCTTTCCCAGCGGGAACGCGGCGCCGACGCCCGGGGCGTCGCGCACCTCGTCGACGGTGGAACCGGGGACAGGGACCTCAACGGCACCCCCGGGCGCTGCGACCACCAGGTCGGCGGAGACTTCCGTGTCGACCGTCTGCCGCAGCGACGCCACCGTGGACGCACCCGTCATCCCGGTCACCGTGACCAGACACATTGCCAGAGTGACAGCGAAGGCGGTTCCCGCGGTCCGGCGGGGGGACTGCCGGGT
The DNA here is from genome assembly GCF_001942345.1 of Corynebacterium sp. CNJ-954. Lineage (GTDB taxonomy): Bacteria > Actinomycetota > Actinomycetes > Mycobacteriales > Mycobacteriaceae > Corynebacterium. Next base: position 371,483 of record NZ_MKKI01000011.1, on the reverse strand, counting down.
GGTGCGTACAGCCACCGTACCTGCCACCCGGAACGGTCTGCCCAGGGGGAGCACCAGCAACCGACCGAGATGTGGCAGTGCACGCCGGGCAAGTGAGGGGGACAGGAGATAGACCCCTGTGAGCGTCACGAGGATTCCTGCCCCGCAGATGACCACCCTTGTCCGGGTGCCTGAACCGAGGCCTGCCTCCACGGCCATACCGGCGGCCACGGCTCCGGTGACACAGACGAGAGCACCTGTCAGCGTCCGCGCCGGCCACGATGAGGCTGGGGAGGCCGCGAGATCAGTCCGGGCGACCGCCAGTGGGGGAATGGACGCGGCCCGGCGCGCAGGCCCCCATGCCGCGAGGACAGTGGCGAACGTTCCGACTACCCAGGGAAGTACGATCGCCGTCGCCATGAGCACCACGTCGTCGGTGGGGATGTCCGGTGCAAGGGGACCGGACATGGTGACAAGTCGTGTTGCGGCAGCGACCAGCCCGGCGCCGAGAAGCACTCCCGACGTGGAGCCGAGGATTCCGACCGCCACCGCCTCGCACAACACCGAGGCGGACACCTGGCGTCCGGACATTCCCAGTGCCCGGATGAGTGCGAAGTCCCGCATGCGTTGCCCCACAGTCATCGCGAAGGTGTTGGCGATGATGAACATCCCGACGACCAGTGCGATGGTTCCGAAAGCGCCGAGTATGTAGCGCAGGTACCCGAGGCCTGTGTCCAGCATGGTCGAGTCGGATCGTTCCACCTCCGCCGCGGTGCGGACGGACGGTACCGTCGCGTCGGAAGCCCCGTCAGCGGCGGGGTCGGCGGGGTCGGCAAGGTCGGCAAGGTCGGCGGTCAGGGCCGTGGCCACGGTTGCGGGCTCCGCACCAGGCGCGACCCGTAGGGCCAGTCCCGGGAGTCCGGTGGGGGCGACGTTGTCACGGTAGGTCCGTTCACCCATCGCCAGGGCGAAGTCTCCTGCGTCGTCGCTGCTGCGGGACATCCCGCTGATGCTGAGCGGAAAATCGCCGACTGGTCCGGTGACGGAGATCCTGTCACCTATCGCCAGACCTGTGGCGTCGGCAGCGGCGGTGGTGACGACCACCTCGCCGGGACCGGGGGGTGAACCTGCGACGAGGTGTTCCCGGGGATCGAGTGAGCGCTCCGGGCCGTACCAGGGTGTCGGGCGCACCGGGAGGCCGCCGGTGTCCACCGTGGTGCCGTCCGCGTCCGGCGCCCGGGTGAGGACGACGCTACGTCGGTCGTCGACGGTGACGCGGTCGACCTGCGGGTTGTCGAGAATCCGACGTTCCACGTTCTCCGGGAGTTCACGGTGGCCGTCGGCGGGGCGGACGATGATATCGGCGTTGCTGTAGTCCGAGGTGGTGAGTCGGCTGACGGAATCACCGAGGATCCCTGACAGCAGGGCCGTTCCCGTGAGGAAAGAGGTGGAGAGGACCACGGACAGTGTTGTCAGTACCAGCCGGGCACGGTGGGCCCGGAGACCGCGGACGCTCAGACGGAGCAGGGTCCGTGCTGCGCGGGTCATCGCTCTGCGGCGGTGGGGCGGGGGCCGGGAGGTGTGATGCGGGCCGGGTGGGCAGGTGAGGCTGCTGGATGTCCCATGGGGAGGAGATCTTTCCGACGGAGGTGTCGAGGAGGAGAGGGGAAGGGGAGAGGAGAGACGGGGGAGGGGAGGGGAACCCCGGCGTCGGTCAGTTCTTGTGGAGGTCTTCGTTCAGTTCCACTGAACCGGTGGTGCGTGCGACGGCCTCGACGGCGCCGGACACGGAGTTGCGACGGAACAGGACATTGGAGACGCCCGAAAGGTCGGATGCCTTCACGGTGCTTCTTTCAGGGGCACCGACTGCCTCGGCGACAGCGCCGGAGACGACTGCCTTGGTCCCGAAGGTGACGTAGAGGCCGGCCTCGACGACGCAGTCGTCGCCGAGTGAGATCCCGAGTCCGGAGTTCGCCCCCAGCAGGCAGCGACGACCGACGGAGATCACGGCTTTGCCACCGCCGGAGAGGGTGCCCATGATCGAGGCACCGCCGCCGACGTCGGAGCCGTCGCCGACCACGACCCCGCCGGAGATGCGTCCTTCGACCATCGAGGACCCCAGGGTGCCTGCGTTGAAGTTCACGAAGCCTTCGTGCATCACCGTGGTGCCTTCGGCGAGGTGGGCGCCGAGACGGACCCGGTCGGCGTCACCGATCCGGACCCCGGTGGGGACGACGTAGTCGACCATGCGCGGGAACTTGTCGACGGAGAGGACCGTGACCCGGCCATGCCGGCTCAGGCGGGCACGGGTGGCCTCGAACCCCTCGACGGCGCAGGGGCCGAAGTCGGTCCAGACGACATTGGCCAACTTGCCGAAGATGCCGTCCAGGTTGCAGCCGTGGGGCCGGATCTTCCGACCGGAGATCAGATGGAGGCGGAGATAGACGTCGGCGGTGTCGACGGGCGCGGCGTCCAGGTCCTCGATGACCGTGGTCACCACCGTGCGTCGGACGTCACGGTCGGCGTCCTCACCCTCCAGGTGGGAGAAGTCCGACGGGTCCGACGGTGCTTCCCCGAGACCGAACTCGGGGTACCACACGTCGAGGACGGTGTCGTCAGGTGTCAGGGTCGCAATTCCGGTTCCATATGCGGCAGTCATGGTGTCACAGTCTACCTGTCGCTCCCCGGGACTCTACGAGGTACGTTCGGGTTCCTCGTTCGCCACCGTGCGGGCGTGGTGCCGGGTGACGTACACACCCAACAGGCTCACCGCAGTGAATGCGATGGCTACGGTGATCACCTGGTCACGTGCGGTCTCGTCGAAGAGCATCAGCACCGCCAGGCCGACCAGCGCCACCAGTGTGATGATCGGGAGGACCGGCCAGGCCCACATGCGCACCTTCAGGCTGCCCTCGGCCTCAAGTTGCGGCCGGAGCTTCAGTTCGCTGAGCACGATGATGAACCAGATCACCAGCAGGCACCCACCGACGGCGTTGAACAGGATGTTGATCAGGTTGTCCGGCCCCCAGACCTGCAGCCCGACGGAGATGAAGGCGAAGACCAATGAGCAGATCACGGCGGCCGTCGGCACCTTCTGCGACGACACCTTCCGGAACAGCTTGGGCGCATTGCCCTGGTGGGAGAAAGAGAAGGTCAGACGCGAGGTCGCGTAGATCTGCGCGTTGAATGCCGACAGCAGCGCCAGGACGATGATGACTTCCATGAACCCGACGACGCCGGGGATGTCGGCCATGGCGAGCACGCGGGTGAACGGGGAATCCGCGGCACCGTCGGCGTCATCGAGGGTGGCGACGTTCAGCAGTGCGGTGATCACCAGCACCGAGCCGAGGTAGAACACCGAGATACGCCAGACGACGGCCCGCACCGCAGCGGTGATCGCTTCACTGGGCTTCTCGGACTCGGCGGCCGCGATGGTGACGATCTCGATACCGCCGAACGCGAAAGCCACGGCGAGGAGGCCGGCTGCGATGCCGGACACGCCATTCGGAGCGAAAGGCGTGAAGTTGTCGACGCCGACGGCGTCATGGCTGGGGAGCAGCCCGAAGATCAACAGCGCACCGACGACGAGGAAGAAGATGATGACCGCAACCTTGACGAAGGAGAACCAGTACTCGAACTCGCCGAAGCCACGGACCGCGAACAGGTTCACCACGGTGAACAGGATCACGCACAGTAGGCCCGGAATCCACCCCTCGACACCGAACCAGTTGCCCATGATGGCACCGGCGCCGGTGATCTCCGTGCCCATGACCATGATGAGCATGAACCAGTACAACCAGCCCGTGGAGAAGCCGGCCCAGGGGCCCAGAGCCATTTTCGCGTAGGTGGCGAACGTGCCCGACGCCGGGCGGGCGGCCGCGAGCTCACCGAGCATGCGCATCACGAAGACCACCACGATGCCGGCGACGATGTAGGACAGCAGAACCGCTGGTCCCGCAGCCTTGATACCCACGCCGGTACCGAGGAAGAGCCCCGCACCGACAGCGGAACCGAGTCCCATCATCGTCAGGTGCCGGACCTTGAGGCTGTGTCCGAGGTCCCGGTTGCCGGCCTCGGTCGGTGCCGCACCCTGAGAATCGGTGGGGGAGTCGGTGTGCTGTGTGCTCATACTTCCGGATTCTCGCACACTCGTCCGGCGTGCGAGTCCAGAGCCCACTAGAGTGAGTGCCACGATGACGAATTCTGTGCCCACCCCGCCGCCCACCTCACCGACCACCACCCTGTCCGCGTCCGATCTGTCAGCCTGTCCCGTGGAGTTGACGCGCACACTTGTCGACATCCCGAGCCGCTCCCACGAGGAGCAGCCGATCGCCGATGCGCTCCAGGTGGCGCTCGAGGGACTGCGGGAAGAACACCCGCACGTCACTGTCGACCGTCACGGCAACACCCTCGTCGCCCGGACTCACCGAGGGTTGCCGACCCGGGTGATCCTCGCCGGCCACATCGACACTGTTCCCCCCGCCGATAACCTGCCGTCGACCCGGCGTCCGGACGGTGAGGGCAGGGACAGCATCCACGGTCTCGGTTCCGTCGACATGAAGTCAGGGGACGCGGTGTACATCCATGCCTTCGCCAGTCTCGCCGACTCCGCCGACCTGGCCCACGATCTCACGCTGGTGCTCTACGAGGGGGAGGAGGTCGCCACCCGTTACAACGGCCTGGGTCATCTCGTCGAGGCTCACCCGACATGGCTCGAGGGCGATGTGGCACTGCTGGGGGAGCCGTCCGGCGCGGTGATCGAGGCTGGGTGCCAGGGAACGCTCCGGATCCGTGTGACCGCGCGCGGTACCCGGGCACACTCGGCACGTGCATGGCTCGGTGACAATGCGGTCCACCGGCTTTCACCCGTCATCGCCAGGGTGAGTGACTACCGTCCCCGCGACGTCGACATCGACGGCTGCCTCTACCGCGAGGGGCTCAACGTGGTCCACCTGGAAGCAGGCGTCGCCACGAACACGATCCCCGATGAGGCCTGGATGTTCGTGAACTTCCGTTTCGCCCCGGACCGGTCGGGCGAGGAGGCACTCGCCCACGCGCTGGAGGTCCTCGGGGTCGGGACGCCCGACGCCCCGTCTGAAGGCTTCAGCCTGGAGATCGATGACCTCGCACCCGGCGCCCTGCCGGGACTCCATCACCCTGCGGCGTCTGCGCTCGTTGACGCCACCGGTGGCAACGTCCGCGCCAAGTACGGGTGGACCGATGTCTCGCGCTTCTCGTCCCTCGGGATACCGGCGGTGAACTTCGGGCCGGGCGACCCCGGCCTGTGCCACACCCCGCAGGAGAACTGCCCGGTGGAGATGATCGAGACGGTGAGCGCCCAGTTGACCGACTACCTGACCCGGAAGGCACGGTGACGTGCAATGGCGAATGACAACCCGCAACCGTTCACTTTTCAGGGGCCGGTGATGCGTCGAGGTATCAACGGCGTCTACCCGGGGACCCCGTACCCCCGGTCGACGACGGACCAGAGGCTGCTGGACGAACAGCCGAACACCGACTGGCTACACTCCGACCCGTGGCGGGTGATGCGCATCCAGTCCGAGTTCGTCGAAGGTTTCGGTGCGCTTGCCGAGCTACCTAAGGCGGTCACCGTGTGGGGGTCGGCGAGGATCGCCGAAGACCACCCCTACTACGAGACCGGTCGTGAACTCGGACGACGGCTGAAGGAAGCCGGGTACGCTGTGATCACCGGAGGAGGTCCCGGCTGATGGAGGCGCCGAACCGGGGAGCGGCCGAGGACGGTGGACTGTCCGTGGGGCTGGGAATCGAGCTTCCCCACGAGCAGGGACTGAACTCGTGGGTGAATCTCGGTCTGAACTTCCGCTACTTCTTCGTCCGCAAGATGATGTTCCTGAAGTACGCGCAGGCTTTCATCTGTCTTCCCGGTGGTTACGGGACACTTGACGAGCTCTTCGAGGCACTGGTGATGGTGCAGACCGGCAAGGTCCGGCAGTTCCCTATCGTCCTGCTCGGCTGCGAGTTCTGGAGTGGACTGGTCGACTGGATCACCACACGCCTCGTTGATGAAGGGATGATCTCCGAAGGTGACCCGGACCTGTTCCTCGTGACAGATTCGCCTGAGGAGGCCGTCGCGTACTGTGTCGCGGCGCACCAGGGGCAGGTCGAGGAACTGGAGGAACGGCGTAGCCAGCTTCTCCAGGAGCTCGAGAACCTGGAGAAGCAGGCCGGACGGATGTCCGGTGAGGCCGGCTCCGGGAGCCGGAGCGATTCTGACGGTCAGTCGTTCGGGTAGTCTCGGCTGCCATGTATCTGCTCATCACCCTCATCGCGTCACTGCTGGTGGGACTGGTCCTGGTCTATCTGGTGCTGACCGCGTTCGATCGTGAGCCGGCGGCGCCGGGGCGTCCCCGGAGACAGCGACGGGCAGCGCACGTGGACCAGAGCGATGACGGGCACGAGGAACAGCAGGGGAAGGCACAGTGAAGAGGATTCCGAATCTACCTCGGCCGGTACCGGAGATCACGGTGGGAGCCACGGTGACTGGCAGCGATGTCATCGACTGCCGGATCGTGTGCGCGGACGTGTCGGAGGGCCCGTCGGTCGGGACCTCGGAGCCGATCTGGCTGCCGACGGCGTGTGGGAGATCAGTGTTCCCCGGCATGCGCGGCCGTTGACGGATCTCACGGAGTTGGCGGAGGAACCCCGGTTAGGCGATGACGGCTGGCGGGCGGCGGGGGCCGTGCTCATCCGGCGCCTCGGTGCGCTCGTCGACGGGCACCCGGTGCGTGCCAAGCGGCATACGGTGCAGATCCGTGTGCCGGAAGCCACGACCGTCCAGCAGCTCCGTAACCTGGCCCAGGGGATCGTGCTGGGAGGACGCCACCTCGTCGTGACGCGGAAAGACCCTGCCGCAGCCGTCCGTTCTGTCCACGTCGACATCGCTGACGTCGCCGATGAGACTGTGGTGCGGCGGGCGGAGGACAGTGTCTATCGCGGACGGGTGCTGGGTGCGGCCACGGTACTGGCCAGGGACATCAACGCTGTACCAGCGCCGTCGGCGACGTCGGTGTGGTGGCGGCGCAAGGCCAAGGCTGTCCTCGGTGACGTGGCCGGTACCCGGGTGAAGACCCACGGGCGCGGGTGGCTGCAGCGTAAGGGTTTCGGCGGCATCCTCGCCACCGCGACCGCGGGGGCCGGCGTCAACGATCCGGACGGGGAGGATGAGGTCGGTTTCGTCGAGATGTTCTGGGACCCTGCGGCGGCGGAGGGAGACCTCACCAACGACCGTCCGGAGGTGCTGCTCGTCGGCGGAGCGCCGGTACCTGCGGTGATCCGGGCGTTGGCGGAGTTGAAGGGACCGCAGAAGATCGTCGGACTGGTGCCGGTCCACGGCTACAGCCTCCCCGCCTGGGTGCCAGGACGCGCCCGGCCGGTTGTGGAACACGTCAACGGGACCACCACCCAACTGCCGGGTACCGCCGGTGAGGTGGAGCAGGCGGAGGTGTGCCGCAGGTTGGCGTTGGCGGATGCGGTGGCCTACGGCGTCCAGCGGTACCGTCCCCGCCGCGTGGTCGTCGTCGGTCCGGTGTCGACGGCGTCGAAGACGGCACTCGGTGAACTGACGGGGGCCGTCACCGGAGACGCACAGGCAGTCCGCAGGGTGACCTTGCGCGGCGCACGGGTCGGCGAGCGGTGGTGGCCGTTGCCGATGCCGGGGTACCTGGAGAAGAATGTCAGTGCCAGAGACGCCGACGTCACAGCGGCGCCCGAGGGGCCCGGCGCACTGACGGCGGCCATGTACCTCCGGCGTTTCGCAGACGGAGTGCCCTGCGCTGTCCTCGACACCACGGGTCCGTCGTGGTCGGACTCCGTACGGGGTGACGTCGACCGGGGCAGCACGGGTTTCGCGGCCCGTACTCTTGTAGAGTGGTTCCGGAAGTAGCCGACCCGGCGCTTTTTTGTTCCGCTATCGAGGGGAGACCCCGCACCCGTGCTCTCTGATGTCATCGACCTTCTCGCCGACCCGGTGGACGGCACCCCGCTGCGTGCCGGTGACGAGGCGTGGAAGACCCTGGTCTCCGAGTCCGGCCACAACTACGATGTGGCGCGGCAAGGCTACGTCACCCTTGCCGGTGGCGCCGGACTGCGCTACACCGGCGATGACGCCGAAATGATCCAGGCGCGGGAGACCTTCCTGTCCGGGGGGCACTTCGCGCCGTTCGTCGAGGCGATCACCGACCATGTCGGTCAGGCCCTCGATGACGCCGGCGTCGCCGACGACGCGCACCCGTCCATCGTCGAAATCGGTGCAGGTACCGGCTACTACCTGTCCCATACCCTGGATTCGATCGAGAACTCCCGGGGTGTGGGGATCGACGTGTCGGTGCCGGCGGCGAAACGGTTGGCGTCATGCCACCCCAGGATCGGTGCGGTCGTCGCCGACGCCTGGTCACGGCTGCCGCTGCGTGACGGGGTCGTGGACGCCGTCACGGTGATCTTCGCTCCCCGTAATGCCGCGGAGTTCGCGCGGGTGCTGTCTGCGCAGGGGCAGGTCATCGTGCTCACGGCAGATGCCGGCCACCTGGCGGAGCTGCGTGAACCGCTCGGCATCATCGATGTCGAGGAAGGCAAGGTGGAACGGATGATCACGCAGGCGTCGGGTCACCTCGTGCCCGTCGGTGATCCCGAGAGCGTGGAATTCCAGATGAACCTGGACCAGGCGTCGATCGCCGCGCAGATCGGCATGAGTCCCTCGGCACGACACATTCACCCCACTGTGCTGGCCGAGCGTATCGCGGCGTTGCCGGAGACGATGACCGTCACTGCACGCGCCGCGATCACCCGTCTGCGGCGCGATCCGCACCTCGGCTGAGGGGCGCGGATCGCGCGCTATTCGCCGGGGTCGACCCCGGCGGAGAGGTCCCGGTCGGCCAGGACCGCCTCGCGGATGAGTTTCTCCTGCTCGGCCGGATCGTCCAGGTGGGCGAGCTGGCGCTGAAGTTGGCGCCCCAGCGACTCCATCGCGGACAGGACCCGTGCACCGCCGGTAGCGCTGACGGAGAATCTGTCGAAGGCCCGCGGGCCGGTCAGCGCTGTAGTGAGGGAGACCAGTCCACCGTCGGCGAAGACCTCGCACACCGGTCCGTCCACGAAGATGGTGAGGGTGTCGCTGTCACCGTCGGCGAGGGGGGCGACCCTTGTATCGCCGTCACGGGTGACTGAGACCTGCTCACCTGAGTGGGCGACACTGACGATGACGCTTCCGTCCTTGTCCAGCAGATCCACCGTCGCAGTGCCCGTCTCGACCTCGAGCTGTGCCGTGTATACGGCGGCACGGTCGGTGTAGGAGCGGACGGCGGTGGGCAGTCCGATGACGTCCTGGTAGAGGTGACCGTCACGGAGGCTGAGGAAGCGGGGTACAGAGAGGCAGTTGGCCCAGGTGGCTGGTTCGTCGCCGTCGCCACTGTGGGGGAAGGCACCGACCAGACCGGAGAGGACGGGACGGGTGCCGGGTACCAGGCGTGGACGGGTGAAGTCGTGGCCGTGGTCGAGGACCTGGAAACCCGTCGAGGTGTGGAACGTCGTTCCGTCGAGCGTGCCGACGATGTAGCCCGTGGTTTCGCCTGCCCGCTCCCGGGAATCGGCGACGTGGTCGACGCTGTCGTCAGGGTAGGTGATGAACAGGACGTCCTTGTCCTCACCGGTTCCGCGGTCGGTCATCAAGGTCAGGCGAGGGGCGTACGGGCGCCCCGGAGGGACCGATTCACCGGCGAACTCGAGGGGTCCACGGACGGTCCATGTCTGCCGGTCCGTCGAATCCAGCACGATGATCCGGGCGTCCACGTCATCGACGAGGTCAAGTGCGATCATGGTCCACACGTCGCCGCGGCGGACGACGGACGGTGTCGCGAGATCGTGGACGGGGTACGCGGAGTCGTCGATCTCCACCGGGCCGAGGCGCTCGACGAAGGACGAGACCACGCTGGGGTCGTCGGAGACTTCTGTGGTGGCGGCACCGAGGTCGGCGATCCGTGCCCGCTGGATGGTGAAGGTCCTGTCGCCGCGGTGGCCGTGTGGGACGGCGTTCGAGCGGAGGCCGGAGGGGTCGCTGTCCGCGGCGGGCGTCGTGGTGACGAAGAAGAGTTCGACGCCGTCTCCCACGGGGACCGAGGAACCGGCCAGGCAGTCGATCTCGTTGTCGCGGGGGACGAGGACGTCGTCGCAGACGTCCCAGCCGTAGGGGATGCCGGAGGCGACCTGGTGGGCCCACCGGGCCCCGGCGTCAGGTCGGGGCCGGAACTGGTGGAAGACATGGAGGGAATCCCCCCGGCTCAGGGCTCCGGCTGGTGCCTCGAGAACGCCGACTTCCGCGGTGACGTGTAGTTCAGGTCTGTAGCGGTTCACGTCATCCCTGTATACCATCGTCGCCGACCTCGGCGCCGTGTCACGCGATGAGAGGTGTTTATCAGGCGGCGTGCTTGGTGATGACGGTGCATCCGGCGCCCAGCGGCAGTCGGGCCACGGTGATGTCCTCCAGGGACCGCAGGTGTTCCTCGGCGTCGGCGGCCGCACGTGTCTGCCTGTCGGTGTGGTCCGGATCGGCCAGCGTGCCGTCGAGGAGCGAGTCCAGCAGTACCAGTACGCCGCCCGGGCGCAGGACGGGGAGTGCCGCATCGACTGTCGCTGAAAGGTGTTCGACCATGGACTGGGAGACGATGATGTCGTAGGCGTCCGTGGCCAACCGGGACACGCCGATCAGCGGGGCGGACGGCAGGAACCGGTACGCGTTGGAACGGACGCCTGCGGAGTTGAAGGCACTGCGTGCGAGCGCCTGGTGCTGGACTTCCGGGTCGATGCAGGTGACGTGGCCGCCACCGGAGAATCCAGCAAAGAGGTGCAGGCCGATCACGCCGAAGGCGGGGGACATGACGACCGCGGTGGGTGACGGTGTGGTGATCTGGGCCGCCAGGAATGTGAGGAACTCGCCGGTCATCGCGTCGGGGGTGAGCAGCCCGTACTCAGTCGCTGAATCGCGGGCGGCGTCGAGTGGCTCGTCGGTTGCGGCTGTGCTGTTGACGTAGTCGCGGACGGCGTCGAGGGCGGAGCTGGATTCTGCGTTCACGGGTGTAACTGTAAGGGTGCTGAGCTGCCGATGTGGTGACCGCCCCCGGCGAGTCGGGCGGACACTGCGTAACGTGGGAAAACTGTGTTTGGTGGGGCGCAAGTTACATCTTTACAGGGGCCTGGAACGCAGGATATATTCTGAAGGGAAAGGCACCAGCGCGACGTACTCACAGTCTCACAGTGAATCCGAAGCGCCCAGGCACACAAAGGTAATGGACGTGCGTCAGGATGGAGACCATGAACACCGCAGCAGACTCCGGCCCTGACGGGGCAACGGGCGCTTTCGATCGCGGCGAAGGTGCGATGCCGTCGTGGAGTGAACTCGTCGAGGAACACGCGGACAGCGTCTACCGTCTGGCCTACCGGCTCAGCGGCGACAGGCAGGACGCGGAGGACCTCACGCAGGACACGTTCATGCGGGCTTTCCGGTCGTTGAAGTCGTACCGGCCGGGCACCTTCTCGGGATGGCTGCACCGCATCACGACGAACCTCTTTCTCGACATGGTCCGTCACCGGGGGACGATCCGGATGGAGGCCCTGCCGGAGGACTACGACCGCGTCGAGGGGACACGTGTCGGCCCGGAACGTGCCTTCGAGATGAACAACCTCGATCCGGCGTTGGAAAAAGCTCTGGACGATCTGAGCCCCGAGTTCCGTGTCGCGGTGATCCTGTGTGACGGGCTCGACATGACCTACGAGGAGATCGCCGACACGCTGGGTCTCAAGATGGGTACGGTGCGCTCGCGCATCCACCGCGCAAGGAGCCAGCTCAGGGCCAGCCTGGCGCGGTCTGCCGGTGAGCTCAGCTACATCCCGCAGTCTTAGCGCTATCATCGATGGCAGATGAGGCACGCGACGTGCGAGTCGTCAAGGAGGTCCAGTCATGTCGGAAGTCGGGAAGCTGTCTGATGTCGGCCATCTGACCCCGGAGGTTGTCGCGGCACTCGTGGACGGGGAGCTGTCCCGCGGGGCTGAGCACCGGGCGCGGATCCACCTGGTTCACTGTGTGGAGTGTCGGGACGAGGTCCGGGCACAGCGGCAGGCGTCTGACCGCCTACGGGGCAGTATTCCGATGGACCAGCTCCATGCCTCGGGGAGCCTGCTCAGCCGTCTCGTCCGCATCCCCGACGACTGTGCGCAGGGCGACGGCACCCCGCAGGATGCCCCGCTCGACAGCGATACGGTCGGTATCGACGGCTGTCGTCGCCCGGACAGTATCACCGGCCGCATGGCTGCTGCAGCGCGCAAAGTTCAGCGACGGACCACCAAGGGAAGGGCGAAATCGCCGCGTCAGCGCAGTGAGGGTTAGAATCAGGCAGTCGGCAGTGTCAAGAGAAAGGCGTGTCTGGTGTTCTCCAGCATCGGATGGGGTGAAGTCCTCGTCCTGATTGTCGTGGGCATTATCGTCGTCGGACCGGAACGACTTCCTCGGCTGATCACCGATCTCAAGGCTCTGCTCCTCGCGGCACGTACCGCCATCGCCAACGCCCGGCAGGAGCTGGACCAGGACTTCGGTGAGGACTTCGAGGAGTTCCGCAAGCCCCTGTCCCAACTCAACAGTGTCCGTCAGATGGGTGCCCGTGGGTTCATCACGAAAACACTGCTGGATGACGACGACAGCTTCCTCACGGACCTGGAGTCCTCGGCGAAGGATGTCACCGGAGCAGTGCGGGGCACATCCGCTCAGATCTCCGGCCGGGCACCGAAGAACCCTCCGAGACCGAGTGAGGTTCCCACCGCGCAGGAAAGCGAGGCTCCCGCGGCGCAGGAAGAGGAACGGGTGGAACTCCCGCAGCAGGACGAGGTCGGCCAGTCCCGGGACTGGGGCGACGCCGGAAACTACGACGACACCATGTAGGCACCGGGGCGGGGGTGTGCGTCGGGGGAGTGCTACCGCCCTGCTACACCGAGATTCAGCTGACGCCCGGCAAGGGACTGACGTCGTGTGGCGAGCTTCGACGCGATCGCTCCCAGCGCCACCCCCGCCGGTGAGTCGGGTTCGGAGATGGCGATCGGATTACCGAGGTCACCACCGATTCGGAGATTCGGATCAAGCGGAATCTGGCCCATCAACGGCACCTCGCCGCCGGTCAACTGACTCAGGTGGTCGGCGACGACCTGCCCGCCACCAGTGCCGAAGATATCCATCCTGGAGCCGTCCGGCATGTCCATCCAGCTCATGTTCTCGATGACGCCGCCGATCCGCTGACGGGTCTGCTGGGAGATGCTGCCGGCCCGTTCTGCGACCTCCGCCGCCGCCACCTGAGGCGTGGTCACGATCAGAAGCTCCGCATTAGGGACCAGTTGTGCGACGGAGATGGCCACGTCGCCGGTTCCCGGTGGGAGGTCGAGCAGCAGGATATCCAGGTCTCCCCAGAAGACGTCCGCGAGGAACTGCTGGATGGCGCGGTGCAGCATGGGACCACGCCAGACGACCGGCGAATTGCCGTCCAGGAAGTGGCCGATCGACATGATCTTCACCCCGTGCGCCTGTGGCGGAATGATCATGTCGTCCACCTGGTGGGGACGGTGGTTCGACCCCATCATGTGAGGTACCGAGTGACCGTAGATGTCGGCGTCGACGACACCGACCTGCAGGCCGCGTTGTGCCAGTGCGGTGGCGAGGTTCACCGTCACCGACGACTTGCCGACCCCGCCCTTGCCGGACGCGACGGCGAAGACCCGGGTCGTCGACTCCGGTTGTGCGAAGGGGATGACAGGTTCCGCCGCTCCACCGCGCAACCTCGTGCGGAGCTCCCGTCGTTGTTCGTCACTCATGACGTCGGTGGTCACCGTGGCCCGTTCGACTCCCTCGACGCTCTCGGCGGCGTCACGCGTCCGCGTCGTCAGCGTCGATTTCATCGGGCAACCCGCGATGGTCAGATAGATCTCGACGGCGACATGGGTGCCGTCGATATCGATCGACTTGACCATCCCGAGGTCGGTGATGGGCTTGTTGAGCTCCGGGTCCTCCACAGTTGCCAAGGCACTGCGAACCGCTGATTCAGTGACAGTAGACATTGACCATGATGATACGCCCACCCCAGTTCAGGGCCAATCACCGTGCGGCGTCGGAAGGGCTTCCGTCGGACCGTTCGTCGTTACGCTGATCCTCGAGCTTGTCCTCGATACGGCGGAGCAGGTCACCGAGGTCATCGAGTTCGCGACGCAGATAGTCCCGCGTGACGTTCTCACCCACCGCGATGCGCAGCCCGGCGAGTTCTCTGGCGAGGAACTCTGTGTCGGCCTTGGTCTCCTCGGCACGCCGGCGGTCTTCGTTCAGGGACACACGGTCGCGGTCGTCCTGCCTGTTCTGCGCGAGCAGGATCAGAGGCGCTGCGTAGGCGGCCTGGGTGGAGAAGGCGAGGTTCAACAGGATGAACGGGTAGACGTCCCAGTTCCACCAGAATCCGCCCACGTTGAGGCAGATCCAGACCACCACGATGTTGGTCTGCCACATGAGGTAGCGTCCTGTCCCGAGAAACCGGGCGACCTTCTCGGCACCGACACCGACGGCATCGTCGTTGTACGCGATCAGTCGACGTCGGGGCCCTGTCGAGGGAGTGTCCAGGTCAGTTCTGGAGAAGTTGTCCGGCATGGTGCTCTCACTCTCGTCCTGCGGTCAGCTGTGTCGGGGCGGACCGGTTGCTGCGCCAGTCCTCGTCGCGCCAGTTCTCGGGCAGCAGATGGTCAAGCAGGTCGTCGACGCCGACCACACCGAGCAGATGACTGTCTTCGTCGAGGACCGGGGCGGAGACCAGGTTGTAGGTGGCGAAGTACCGGGCAGCCGTCTCCTCGGTGTCCTCGGGATGCAAGGCGGGGAGCTCGAGGTCCAGGATTCCGCCGACCAGTGAGGACGGTGGCTCCCGCAGGAGCTTCTGCAGATGGACACAGCCGAGGTAGCGCCCGGTCGGCGTTGCCTGAGGAGGCCGCACCACGAAGATCAGTGAACTCAGGGAGAGCGGGACTTCGGGATTTCGGGCATGGGCCAGTGCTTCTGCCACTGTCGCCTGAGGCGTCAGGATGATTGCCTCGGACGTCATCAGGGCACCGACGGTGTCGGGGGAGAAGCTCATGAGCCGACGCACCGGTTCGGACTCCTCGGGGTCCATCAGCTCGAGGAGGACGTCGGCTTTGTCGCCCGGGAGTTCTCCGAGCAGGTCCGCCGCATCATCGGGGTCCATCTCCTCCAGGATCGTCGCAGCGCGCTCGATATTGAGTTCCTCGACGAGTTCGGTCTGCTCGTCGTCGGGAAGCTCGGCGATGACGTCGGCGAGGCGTTCGTCGTCGAGTTCCGAGGCGATCCGGAAACGTCGGTCCGGATCCATGTCCCGGAGGGCGTGGGCGATGTCGGCGTTGCGCATCGTGGTGAATTCGGCGATCAGTTCCGCGTCCACGTCACGTGGGCCCGCACCGGACGCAGAGAGGCCGTGGACATGCATGAAGGGGATCACCGCCGGAGTCGTCCGACGCCCCAGCCGACCGCGGGTAATCACGGCCACCCGGCTGAGCTCCCACTCACGGGTGCGGGTCCGTTCGAGTTCGACGTCGGATATCTCGACCGCCCGGCCGGCGAGGTGGCTGAACTCGGGGTCGTCGGTGTGCACCTTCGCCCCGATCAGGTCGTCCATCACCGTCAGCTCTCCTGCCCGGGACCGGAACGGACGGAGATTCACTGAGCTGGTGTTGAGGGTGACTTCCTTGGGGTCGATGGAGATGACGCGTCCCATCGGCAGGAAGATCCTCCGTTTGCCGGCGACCTCGGCGACGAGCCCGAGTGCGACTGCGCGCGTCGAACGGATCGTCAGGACGACATCCCGGATCCGTCCGAGAGACTCGCCGTCCGCGCCGAGGAGAAGCATGCCGGCGAGACGTCCGGCGAATACCCGTGTGGTGTCCATGAGACTAGAGGTTACGGCACAGTATCCCGTGGGCGCGCTGTGAACCGGTGTCCCGGCGGCGCCGACGCTTCTTCCGGTAACAGTTGTGCGGGTATTCTTAGGCCGATGTCGAGGTACTGCTGGAAGCGCGGGAGGAAACCATGTCACGACTGATCGCCGGCGGTCTGTGTGGGATCGCGGTGATCCTGGCCCTGTTGGGGAGCCCGTTGTGGATTCCCCATGCGGTGGGCGGGGTGGTGGCCGTGGCAGGGGCACTGCTCTCGGACCGGGCACGTCTGTGGGGTGTGGTCCCGTGGCTTGCGCTGGTGGGTGTCTACGTCGTGGCATGGTGGTGACATGATGGTGGCACTACCGGTGGCGGGCGGGACCCCATGCCCCGGTGCGAATCGAGGAAGAACGGACGGTACATGGGTGTGAGACGCTTCTGGAGGGCGACGGCGACGGTGCAGCCGGGACGTCGGCGGGACCGACGCGTCACTCTCGCGACGGCGGTGGCCTGCACGACGGTAGCGGTGGGACTCTCCGGTTGTTCGGCGGGAGGAGTGACCGGCCCGGCGGAGCTGCAGATGGCGGAGGAGACGTCCGGTCCGATCTACCTGGGTCTCACGGATGATCCGGTGCAGCACCGGTTGGCCGAGAGCTACGAGAACGCTTTCGCCGGGACAGGCCGCTCGGTCGAGCTCCGGGACATTGATGGTGCGGACCGGCTGGATCTGCTCCACAACGGTGAGGTCAACGTCGTCCTGGGGTGTGTCGGTGAGTTGCTCGACGTTCTTGACCCGGTGAAGGGCGAGGAGCTCCGGGGTCTCTATGCACAGGCGCGTGACGAGGGCGCAGATCCGAGCCAGTGGCGTGATATCGCCCACACGACCATGTTCTCGGCTCTCCCGACAGATCTCCAGGCCAGCGACCCGGGGGAAGCTGTCGCGTGTGACGATGATTCGCTACCGCAGAACACGGTTGCCGTCTACCGTAAGACGGCACTGGAGCGGTCGGACCGTCGGGCGCTGAACAATGTGGCGGGAGGCGTGTCCAGCGACGATCTCGCCGCCGACGGAGACGACGACTAGCTGACAGACGGCAGAAAACCCGGCGGGGAAGGTCACTGTCGTGTCTTCCCCGCCGGGTTTTGCGGACTACCGGGTGCCTACCGGGAAGGCAGGCTGAGGGGCTACTTTGCGAACGCCTCGTTGAGCAGCTGCTCCTGCTCAAGCTTGTGGACCTTGGCCAGGCCGGTCGCCGTCGAGGACTGGGCCCGACGGGAGACCCGCTTCAGTTTCAGACCCTCGATGCGCTCCGGCAGGTTCAGGGCAACGAAGGGCCACGGGCCCTGGTTGGCGGGCTCGTCCTGCACCCAGCGGAACTCCGCGTTCGGGTACCGGTCGAGAACCTCCTTGATGCGGTTGTGCGGCAACGGGTGCAGCATCTCCACGCGGGCGATGGCGACGTCGTCGCGCTCGTCCTCCTGACGCTTCTTCTCCAGGTCGTAGTAGATCTTCCCCGAGCACAGCAGGACGGTGGTGATGTCGTCGTGCGTGGCGGCGGAGTCGCTCAGGCGGGGATCATCGAGGACGGAGCGGAAGCTCGTCACGTCGGTGAAGTCCTCCACCGCAGAGGTCGCCGCCTTGTTACGGAGCATCGACTTCGGGGTGAAGACCACCAGCGGACGGCGCATCGTGCCCATGGCATGGCGCCGCAGCAGATGGAAGTGGTTCGCCGGGGTGGACGGCTGCGCGATCGTCATCGAACCTTCGGCAGCCATCTGCAGGAATCGTTCGATCCGGGCGCTGGAGTGGTCCGGGCCCTGGCCCTCGTAACCGTGCGGCAGCAGCAGGATCACACTTGAGAGCTGACCCCACTTCGCCTCACCGGAGGCGATGTACTGGTCGATGATCGTCTGTCCACCGTTGACGAAGTCACCGAACTGCGCCTCCCAGGCCACCACGGCGTCGAGGTTGCCGACGGAGTAGCCGTACTCGAAGCCGAGACCCGCGAACTCGGTCAGCGGGGAGTTGTAGGCACGGAAGGAACCACCGTTGCCGGACTCTTCGGCGAGCTTCTCGAGCGGGCTGTAGGGCTCAGTGGTCTCGGAGTCGAAGAGCACTGCGTGGCGCTGGGTGAACGTGCCCCGCAGAGAATCCTCGCCAGCCAGTCGGACGAGTCGACCGTCCTGCGCGAGGGTGGAGAATGCGAGGAGCTCACCGAAGGCCCAGTCGATGCCACCCTTCCGGGTCATCTCCTGACGACGCTTGACGACCGGCTTGACCCGCTGGTGGACGTTGAAGCCCTCCGGCACGCCGGTGAAAGCGTCCCCGACGGCCTCGAGGACCTCGCGGGAGATGGAGGTGTCCAACCCGCGGGTCAGGGACTGCGAACCGGCGATGCCGGTCTGCTCGGCAGGGGTGGCGCCCTTCTCTGCTTCCCGGACCTGGTTGAACACGGTCTCCAGCTGTCCCTGGAAGTCATCGGCGGCGCGCTGCGCGTCTTCCTCGGACAGTTCGCCGCGTCCGACCAGCGTGTCGTGGTACAGGGCGCGGACGGTGGTCCGGTCCTGGATACGGTCGTACATCTCCGGCTGTGTCATCGACGGGTCGTCGGACTCGTTGTGACCACGACGCCGGTAGCAGACGAGGTCGATGAAGACGTCTTTACCGAAGCGGCGGCGGTACTCGACCGCCAGGCGTGCCACCCAGACGACAGCCTCCGGATCGTCGCCGTTGACGTGGAAGATCGGTGCGTCGAAGCCCTTGGCGAGGTCGGTGACGTAGTGGGTGGAACGTCCCGCATCAGGGGTGGTGGTGAAGCCGATCTGGTTGTTGACCACCACATGCACGGTGCCACCGACGGTGTAGCCGTCGAGCTTCGCGAGGTTGATGGTCTCCTGGACGATACCCAGTCCGGTGAAAGCGGCGTCGCCGTGCATCAGGATCGGCATGATCGGGTGATCGTGACCGTTGGTGGAGATGTCCTGGTGGGCGCGGGCGATACCCTCCATCACCGGGTTGACAGCCTCGAGGTGCGAGGGGTTCGCCGTCAGGGTGATGTCGATGTCATTGTCGCCGAACATCTGGGTGTACTGGCCGGTCTGGCCGAGGTGGTACTTCACGTCGCCGGATCCACCGGCCACCGTGGGCTCGATATTGCCCTCGAACTCCGTGAATACCTTCGAGTACGGCTTGCCGACGATGTTGGCCAGGACATTGAGACGCCCGCGGTGGGGCATGCCGATGACAACCTCTTCAAGGCCCTGCTCGGCAGCCGAGTCAACGGCAGCGTCGAGCAGCGGGATGAGTGACTCAGCGCCTTCCAGGGAGAACCGCTTCTGGCCGATGTACTTGGTCTGCAGGAAGTTCTCGAACGCCTCGGCGGAGTTCAGGGTCTGCAGCAGGTACTTCTGCTCCGGGTTGGACAGCTTCGGCTGGCCACCCTCGATCTGCTCCTCCAGCCACTGACGCTCGTCGTGGTCGAGGATGTGGGTGTACTCGGAACCGACCTTGAGTGTGTACGCACGGCGCAACGTCGCGAGGACTTCGCGCAGGGTCATCTTCTCGCGTCCGGCGAATCCACCGACGTTGAAGCTACGGTCATAGTCCCAGAGGGTCAGTCCGTGGGTCTCGATCTCCAGGTCGGAGTGGTCGGGCACCGGAAGCCCCGGCTGGGTCCACTGCAGCGGATCGATGTCGGCGATCAGGTGGCCACGGCTGCGGTAAGCCTCGATGAGCTGCATGACACGGGTGGACTTGTCGACACCGATGTTCGGCAGGTCCTGGCTCCAACGGACCGGAGCATAAGGCACCGACATCGCGGCGAACAGGTCGTCCCAGAACTCGTCGTTGATCAGCAGCCTGCTGATGTCGCGGAGGAACTCGCCGGACTCCGCGCCCTGGATGATGCGGTGGTCGTACGTCGAGGTCATGGTGACCAGTTTGCCGACACCCATGTCTGCGAGACGGTCCTCGGACGCCCCGGCGAATTCCGCGGGGTAGTCCATGGCGCCGACGCCGACGATCGTTCCCTGACCACGGGTGAGGCGGGGCACCGAGTGGCGGGTGCCGATGCCGCCCGGGTTGGTCAGCTGGATGGTCACCCCGCTGAAGTCGTCCATCGTGAGCTTGCCGATACGGGCGCGCTTGACGATGTCCTCGTAGGCGTCGACGAATCCGTCGAAAGTGAGCGTCTCGCACTCGCGGATGGCGGCGACGACGAGGTTGCGGGCACCGTTCTTGCTGACCATGTCGATGGCCAGGCCGAGGTTGATGTGCTCGGGGGTGACGAGGACGGGCTTGCCGTCGACGACCTTGTAGCTGTTGTTCATCGACGGGTGGGCCTGAACTGCCTTGACCATTGCCCAGCCAATGATGTGGGTGAAGCTGATCTTGCCCTTGCCGCGGGACTGCAGGTGGTCATTGACCATGGCCCGGTTCTCGAACATGAGCTTGGCGGGCATGTCGCGCACCGTGGTGGCGGTGGGGATCTCCAGTGAGATGTCCATGTTCTTCGCGATGGACTTCTGGGCCCCCTTGAGCGGGTGCTCACCGGCGGCAGGTGCCTCAGCGGGCCCCTTCGGGGCCGGAGGTGCGACGCGTTCCGGAATCGGGTTAACCGATGCAGAAAGCGACTTCTTCGGGGAGGCCGGCGCACCCTTCGGCGCGCTCTTGGTCTTGTTCTCGACGGAGCCTGTGGCCTTCGTGGCCTTTGCAGCCGGCGTGCTCTTCGTCTCGGCGGGCTTGCCGCCGTTCCCGGAGGTCGTGGAGCTCGGGGACTGAGTCCCCGAGGCGTGGTCAACCGTGTCCGGCCGCTTGTTGAAGAGTTCCCGCCACTCCGGATCAACGGACTGGGGGTCTTCCTTGAACTGCTGGTACATCTGGTCGACCAGCCATTCATTTTGGCCGAAATTGGTGCTGTTCACAGCAGGTCCTCGCCTCATTTCATGATGTGGTCAATCTCGACGCTCCACCCTACTACAACACCGCGAACGGTGAATCCGTCGGGGTTGGCGTCGAAACAGGCAGATGAGGGTATGTTTTCAGTAACTTTCCCGGCCTGGTGTGACGGACGTCCTGTTCTGTCGGCAAAATGACCGTTTTCCGTCTCCGCTGCCGCGGCGGAACTGGGCTAGCATGGGGGAGTTCCGGTAGGCGGGCCGCGTGAGACCGGCGCGTGCTGCACAACGTTTGGACTAGGTACCTAGGAGGCACCCGCCATGGGGTTCTATGAGGATGTTGCAGAGTCCCTGGATTCGGAGGGGATCGAGTCCAGGGTCAACGACGGGACCCTTTTCGTTCCGGTGTCCACGGACCTGGAGATTCAGTTCGTCGAGATCGAGGACGGTGTGCCTGCCGGCTTGTCGGCCGCGAACGTCTTCCTTGCCATGGCCGACGTGGCAGAGGACGACGAGGAGTTCGAGGCGGCACTGGTCGGCGTGGTGTTCTCCGTGGAGGACGCCGTTGCCACCGTCGCACGACATGTCGCCACGGACCTCGTGGTGGGTGTCATCCGTGACTTGATCGACGGAACCGACTCGCGGATTGTCGATCTGCAGTTCGAGCAGGACGCCAGCGACGCGCTCCGTGTTTCGGCGGAGATCGGGGAGAGTTCCGAGCTGGTTGTCACGCTTGACGGGGAGTCCGTGGAGCCCACCGCCCACGTCGAGTTCATCTCGTTGGGGGAGGGCTTCGAGGATCTGATGGATCAGGCGATTGCCGACGTGTGGGATGACGGTGCCTTGAGCGAGGAGTATTCAGAGATGGAGCGTCAGGCCATGTTCCGTGGTCTCGTCGCCAATGTCGCGGACATGTCCGAGGAAGTTCTCGACCTGGGGGAGTACACAGATTTCGACCGACTCTTCGATGTGCTTGCGCTCGCGCAGGTCCAGGCGGCCCACTGGGAGTCGCTCCTGGTTCCGCTGGAAACGCTCTGGGAGGACGACGCCGCCGGGGACGGCCCCGCGGAGGACGAGGTCGGCGACAGGGAGCTGTGATCTGTCCCTGGGACCGAACCGCCGCCGGTTCCTCTGATCAGGCGACGTTGCCGTGCCTGCCCCGGAGGTCGCGTCGGTGACCGTGCGGCACGGGACGCCCGGGCTCCCCGTTGGTCAGGGCATGCCATGTCCACTCCAGGCGTCGCCCGTCGGAGGTCGGCTCGCCGCATATGTCCTCTGACAGCCAGGGGACACAGTCAGTGACAGAGAGTTCTCCCTCCTCTGGACGGTCGGCGTAGTCCGGTGGAATCAGTATCCTACGAAACAGTGAGTGGACGTCCACGGTCATATTTCGTTCTGACCCGCTGATTTCTGACGGCGTCACCAACGCCGTCAGTGTGACCAGATGGCATGCAGGTGCGGACCGGGAGTCTGGCGCGTCGTAACCGGTGAGTCTGCGCCACATCGCGGGCGACACCCGGTGGCGTGACAGGAACACCTGAGCGGGGCCCGTCGGCAGGGCGATCTGCAGTGAGGGTGCCTGCCAGCCCGGCGCCACCTGGATCCGGCTACGAGGGTGGCGCAGAACGCCCGCACACCGGTCGGCTGCGCGGCTGACGGAGGGGGAGGGCTTCAGCGCGCTGAGTGGCCGACGCATGAGGGCGCGGAGGGAGACTGCCGGTGCGGTGGCGCGGTCGGTGTTGTCCATGCCCCGGCACGTTACGGCCGGTGGTGGACACGCGGGTCGACCGAGGCGCCCCTGTCGAACATCCGTTCGACAGACCCTTCTACTGGAAGAGCTCCGCCGGCGAGACCCGTCGTGGGAAGACCCGGGGCCGGGCCCCGGCGATCTCCTCGACAATGCGGATGACCTGGTTGGAGTAGCCGTACTCGTTGTCGTACCAGACGTAGACGACCAGGTTGTTGCCGTCAGCAATCGTGGCCAGTCCGTCCACGATGCCGGCATGGGTGGAGCCGACGAAGTCGGTGGAGACCACCTCAGGAGACTTGATGTAGTCGATCTGCTGGCGGAGGTTGGAGTGCAGCGCGACCTTGTGGAGGTAGGTGTTGACCTCGTCACGACTGGTGGCGTTGTCGAGGGTGAGGTTCAGTACCGCCATCGACACGTCCGGGGTGGGCACGCGGATGGCATTGCCTGTGAGCTTGCCTTCGAGCTCCGGGAGGGCTTTGGCGACGGCCTTCGCAGCACCGGTCTCCGTGAGCACCATGTTCAACCCTGCTGCGCGGCCACGTCGATCGCCCTTGTGGAAGTTGTCGATGAGGTTCTGGTCGTTGGTGAAGGAGTGGACGGTCTCCACATGACCGTGGCTGATGCCGTACCTGTCGTTGATCACCTTGAGGACCGGGGTGATGGCGTTCGTGGTGCAGGAGGCGGCCGAGAGGATGTTGTCGGCGTCGCCGTCGGTGATGTCGGCGTGGTTGATGCCGTAGACCAGGTTGCGGACGTCTCCCTTGCCGGGGGCCGTCAGGAGCACCTTCCTGACCCCGGGTGCTGTGAGGTGCTGGGACAGTCCTTCACGGTCGCGCCACCGTCCGGTGTTGTCGACGAGAACCGCATCCGTGATGCCGAACGAGGTGTAGTCGACCTGTGCCGGATCGTTGGAGTAGATGACCTGGATCGGGGTGCCGTTGGCCCAGATGATCTCCTTGTCGGTGTCGACGGTGATCGTCCCGTCGAAAGCGCCGTGAACGGAGTCGCGTCGTAGCAGGCTGGCGCGCTTCTCGAGGTCGTCGTCACCGTTACGTCGGACGACGATCGCCCGCAGGCGGACGCCACCGTACGCGGCTTCGCGGGCGATGAGGATGCGCGCCAGCAGTCGGCCGATCCGTCCGAAACCGTAGAGTACGACGTCGGTGGGCTCCTTCTCGGAGTGGCCGCCGACCACCTCGGAGAGCTCACGCTCGAGGTAACTGCGGAGGCTCCCGGCGGAGGCACCTTCGGCCTCATACCCGGTCGCAAGACGGCCGAGGTCGATGGATGCAGTTCCCAGATTCATCTCAACCAGTTCCTGCAGGATGGGAAGGGTCGAGCTCAACGGCAGTTCGCGGTCCGTGACCAGACGTGCATAACGGTGGGACTTGATGACGTCGACGCCGGTGACGTTGATGAGCAGTCGTCCGAAGACGGACGTCACGACATTGTGCTCGCGGTGCAGTCGCGACAGCAGGGGAAGGATCTGTTCGGCGAGCAGAATGCGGGAGTTCCAGTCACTCTGGGAATCGGGGGCCTGTGCACTCATGGGCGGGGGAGCTCCTTGGGGTGATGGGCTGGGAGGGGTTGAATATCCCCGGTAAGGGGGTAAAAGGACACTACAAAGGTAAGTTAACGGGCCGTCAGACACCTAGTCGGCCGCCGGTTCATCCCCCCGGAGTGAGGTGGAAGCCTGGACTGCTGCGGCCCGGCGACGGGCGAGGGGGTAGAAGGCGGTCATGACAACCAGGAAAATGACGCCGGCCCACAACGCAGAGTGGTACTCGTCCATCCAGACCATGGTGCCGAACGTGACGAGAATGACCGCGATGGCGAAGTACTGGCCGACGGGCCACAGAGGGACGGGGAACGCGCGGTCCTCAGGAGCTGCATCGCCCTTGTCGCGTGACCGGTACCGGCTGCCGAGATGTGCGAGCAGGATCATCAACCACACGAAAACCGTGGCGAAGGTCGCCAGCGCGGCGATATTCTGGAACATGTCCGCGGCGGTGTCGCTCGCCAACTGCAGCGCTACGCCGACCAGCAACACAACCAGCATCACGCCGATCGTCGTCACCGGGACACCGCGGTGGTTGAGCCGGGCGAAGATCCTCGGTGACAAGCCCTGTCGTGCCATACCGAAAACCACGCGTCCGGCCCCGTAGAGGTCGGAGTTGATCGCGGAGAGCGCGGCGGAAATGACCACCACATTGAGGGCCGCCGCCGCCCAGCCGATACCGAGACCGCTGAAGATCTGGACAAACGGCGATTCCTCGCCGGTGATGTCGCGCCACGGGATCACCGCCACGATCACGAGGATCGCCAGAATGTAGAAGAGAAGGATGCGCATCGGCACCGTGTTGACCGCTTTGGGGATCGTCTTCTCGTGGTCAGTCGCCTCACCGGCAGTGACACCGATGATCTCCGTCCCGCCGAAGGCGAACAGAACGAGGATGAGTGCGCTGAAGACACCGGTGACGCCGTTGGGGAACAGGCCGCCGTCGTTCCAGAGATTGTCGAATCCGGCCGAACCGCCGGTGTCCACGTTGAACACAAGAATCGCGGCGCCGCCGAGGATCATGGCGATCACGGCGGTCACCTTGATAGAGGTGAACCAGAACTCCAGTTCGCCGTACCAGCGGGCACTGGCCAGGTTGGCCGCCCCGACGACGAGGAGGGCGACGGCCACCCACACCCAGCCGGGGGTCTCGGGGAACCAGAACGTCATGTACACCGTGATGGCGGTGAGGTCGGCGAGACAGACGATGATCATCTCGAAGGCGTACATCCAGCCCGTGATGTACCCGGCCCAACCTCCCAGGTAGCGACGGCAGTACTCCGCGAAAGAGCCCGGTGCAGGATCCTCGACCGCCATCTCGCCGAGTGCCCGGAGCATGAAGTAGACGACTGCCCCGCCGAGGAGATAGACGAAGACGACACCGGGACCGGCGGCCCCGATGGCACCGGAGGAGCCGTAGAAGAGGCCGGTGCCGATGGCGGAGCCCAAGGCGATGAAATGTATGTGCCGGTGGGTCAGGGTGCGGCGCAACTGTCGCGGTTGCCGTGCGGGGGCGCTTGTGTCACTCACGGACTCACATACTAACCATCGGAGAGTCCTATATCACAGCACAGGGCGGCCGAATCGCTTTTGCCGCTCCGACAACGTACTGTGAAGTCAATGTCTGAAACTGAGAACGTGACCGGCGACGAGAAAATGCCGGAAACATCCCAGTCGTCAGTACCTCAGGAGAATCTGCACGAGGATGCCGCCTCCCCGGTCACGGGGTCGACGGACCTCGGTGACGTAGTGGGCGCAGAGATTCCCGAGAGCACTGTGGACGGGGACGTCACCGAGAACAACATCCGAACAGAGAACGAGAAGACCGAGGAGAGCGCGGCCGACACCAACGGCTTCGATTCACTCGGCCTGCCGCAGAAGATCCTCGACGCCGTCGCCGGTGTCGGGTTCACCACGCCGTCGCCGATCCAGGCGTCCACGATCCCGACCCTAATGGAGGGACGGGACGTCGTGGGCCTGGCGCAGACGGGTACCGGCAAGACCGCAGCGTTCGCGCTGCCGGCCCTGTCTCGTCTGGACATCAACCAGCGCACGCCGCAGGTCCTGGTTCTCGCTCCCACGCGAGAACTCGCACTGCAGGTCGCTGATTCCTTCGAGTCCTTCGCCAACCAGCTCGGTGGTGTCAGCGTACTGCCGATCTACGGTGGTGCCCCCTACGGTGCCCAGTTGTCGGGTCTCCGTCGCGGCGCGCACGTGGTGGTCGGCACACCCGGCCGTGTGATCGACCACCTGGAGAAGGGCAGCCTCGACCTGTCCGGTCTGCGGTTCCTCGTCCTCGACGAGGCCGACGAGATGCTCAACATGGGCTTCCAGGACGATGTCGAGCGCATCCTGTCCGACACCCCGGACGACCGCCAGGTCGCCCTGTTCTCGGCCACGATGCCGTCGGCGATCCGTCGCCTGTCCAAGCAGTACCTCAATGATGCTGCGGAAATCACCGTCAAGTCCACGCAGCGTACCGCGGAGAACATCGAGCAGGACTACCTGTACGTCACCTACCGCAACAAGCTCAATGCGTTGACCCGCATTCTCGAAGTCACGGACTTCGAGGCGATGATCCTCTTCGTCCGTACGAAGAACGACACCGAAGAGATCGCCGAGAAGCTGCGCGAGCGTGGGTTCGATGCGGCGGCCATCAACGGCGACATTCCGCAGAACCAGCGTGAACGTACTGTCGACCAGCTGAAGGACGGGCGCCTGGACATCCTGGTCGCCACCGACGTCGCGGCCCGTGGGCTCGATGTCGAGCGCATCACCCATGTGTTCAACTACGACATCCCGCGCGACACGGAGTCCTATGTCCACCGTATCGGACGCACCGGTCGTGCAGGCCGCCACGGACGTGCGATCCTGTTCGTGACCCCCCGCGAGGGACGTCTGCTCAAGAACATCGAGCGGGCGACGAAGTCCAAGCTCAACGAGATTGAGCTTCCCGGCGTCGACAAGGTCAACGAAGCGCGCAAGAACAAGTTCCACGCGTCGATCACTGAGGCTCGGAAGGGTAAGCAGGTTGATACGTTCCGCGACCTGATCTCGACCTACGCCGAGGAGAACGAGGTTGACCCCACGGAGATCGCCGCGGCTCTGGCAGCGAAACTGCAGGGCAAGGAACCGTTCTACATGGAGGAAATCCAGGAGCCTCCGCGGCGGGATCGTCGGGACCGCAATGACCGACCGGATCGCAGGGACGGCTCTGAATCGCAGTCCGGTGTGCACCGCCCCTTCAACGAGCGGTTCAACAAGCAGGCTCCCACGGTCACTGACCGTAACGGCAAGTCCCTGTCCGTGTACCGGATCGGCGTCGGCCACCGCCAGCGCGTGCGCCCGGGTGCAATCGTCGGAGCTCTCGCCAACGAGGGCAACATGAACTCCCGCGATTTCGGTCGGATCAGCATTTTCTCCGAGCACTCTCTGGTCGAACTGCCGTCCGATCTGCCGAAGGAAGTGTTCGAGTCCCTTGACCAGACGCGCATTTCCGGCAAGCTGATCAACATCGAACCCGATCCCGGAGCTCCCTCCGGACGCCCGGCCCGACACCGCCAGGACGGCGACCGCGACCGTGGTGGCCACCGCGGCGGCGGACGTCCTCGCGGCGACCGCGGTGACCGTGGTGACCGTGGAGGACGGGGCCGCAACGACCGAAACGACCGCGGTGGACGTTTCGACCGTGACCGCAGTGACCGTGACCGCGGAGACCGCGGCGGACGTGGCAGCTACCGCGGTAACCGTGGAGCCCGCCGGGACTGATCAGGGCGTATGTGGGGGAGTGGTCGTCAGTGACGGTCACATCCCGCATGATTGTCTCGCGGTGGCGGCGTCGTCGTCGCTGACGGTCAGTTCGTAGCGGAGACACACAGCGAGATATCTCGCAGCATAGGCACAGCCGGCTTCCGAAGGGGAGCCGGCTTCTGCTGTCGGTGGAAGCCATTCGCCCAGACCCGCGTCGCTCTTCGCCTGGTTGACGGCGCTCGCCACGGCGAGCAGGTTCACGTCGAGGTCATTGGCGAAGGACACGCGCTCCGCGCGGTTCCACGCCCACGCGCCGTGATCCCAGGCTGCGGACAGGGGGACGACATGGTCGATCTCCACATCGTCGGGTGAGAGTGGCTCCCCGGTGTAGACGTCGGTGATCAGGCCGACAGGGGTGGGGCAGGAGCCCTCGTCACCAGGAGACCGGACGTCGAAGGTGTGCAACATGACGACGTGCCGGGTACTGCACTGGGCACCAGTGTGCCCGTCTGGGTCGCCGCCGGGGTCTTTCCACCATTGTTGTGCCCACCCGCCGAAGTGGTCGCGGGAGTAGCCGAGAACATGGATACGTCGGGGAACGGTGGTGAGGTGCTCCAGCGACTGCGCGACTGTGGAACGGTCGACAGGACGTGGTGCGGCCGTCCGACCACTGGTACCCGGTCCGACTGCATACCAGACTGGTAGAGCCAGCAGCAGGATGACCATGAGGGGCACCGTGACAGACGAAACCGGCCGGGGGAGTCTCATGAGTAGAGAGACCCTCCCGGCCGGTCCAGAGGTTCCCCTCCGGGTCAGATCATCACAGTCAGATCTTCCCCTGTGAGGATTCGGCGTCGACCTTGTCGCGGACGGCGTCGAGGTCAGCATCTCCGTCGCCGACGGTGAGCTGGGCGAAGCGGACCGCTTCGTCGAACTCGTCGGTGATTTCCTTGCTGGGGGCCTTCGTGGCGAGCGTGACAACCACCATCAGGATGACGTTGAGGGCGACGCCCGGGATCATCTCGTACAGGCCGAACGGCTTGTCCATGACCCCGAACTGAGGCAGTCCGCCCCAGATGAAGGCAACGAGGGCGCCCCCGATCATGCCGGCTGCTGCGCCTTGGGCGTTAAGACGTTTCCAGTAGAGCGCGGCAATGACGACCGGGCCGAAGGCCGCACCGAATCCTGCCCAGGCGAACTCGACGAGTCCGAGGATCGCAGAGTCCGGATCCAGTGCAATCAGAGCGGCGACGACCGCCACGAGAATGACCATGATGCGGGACAGGTTCTTCAGCAGTGTGTCCGAGGCATTCTTGTTGATCATTCCGGCGTAGATGTCCTCCACCAGCGCCGAGGCGACCACCAGCAGCTGGGAGGAGACCGTGGACATGATCGCCGCGAGCACGGCGGTCAGGATCAGACCTGCGACCAGCGGGTGGAAGAGCACCTTCGCCATGTCGAGGAAGTTGGTCTCGTAGTTCGCGGTGTCGGAGTAGAACGCATCGCCGTTCTCCGCGAAGAAAGCCGGGGCGCTGATGGCGATGAACACAGCGCCGACGAGGCACAGGAACATCCAGGTCACACCGTAGCGACGACCGGCGACTGCATCGGCAGGCTTGCGCATGGCCATGAACCGCACGATGATGTGCGGCTGACCGAAGTACCCCAGTCCCCAGGCGAGGTTCGAGATGATGATGATGAACGCTGCCCAGGCGGTGGTGTCATTGAACTGGAACAGGTTGTAGAAGTTCGAGTTCGCACCGACCATGTTCGCGACATCGCCGTAGTCGTTGTCGAGCTGGAACGTGAAGATGTCACCCGGGTTGTCCAGCGACGTGATGGCGAAGACCGGCACCAGGATCAGTGCCAGGAACATCATGGAACCCTGCACCACGTCGGTGTAGGACACCGCGAGGAAGCCGCCGACGAAGGTGTAGATCACGGTGACAGCGCCGATGATCAGCAGTCCGGTGAGGTAGTCGCCGTTGAAGCTGGACTCGAAGTACCGCCCGCCGGCGACCATGCCGGAGGACACGTAGAAGGTGAAGAACACCAGGATGATGATGCCTGCGACGACGCGCAGGGTATGGCTGTGGTCACGCAGGCGGTTCTCGAAGAACGACGGAACCGTGATGGAGTTGTTGGAGACCTCCGTGTAACTGCGCAGACGGGGAGCCACCAGCTTCCAGTTCATCCAGCAACCGATCAGAAGACCCACGGCCATCCAGATCTCCGAGAAACCGGACATGAACAGTGCGCCGGGCAGGCCCATGAGCAGCCAGCCGGACATGTCGGACGCACCGGCGGACAGCGCTGCGACGAACGGGTGGAGGCCGCGGCCTCCGACCATGTAGTCTCGTATTTATCAGTCTTGGTGAAACTCCAGACGCCGATGCCGAGCATCACAGCCAGATAGATCACCATGGCGATAATGAACCATGTTTGTTCACTCACCGTGGGCCTCCTTGGGGGGTCGTAGTGGTCGCTTGGTCAACAATCAGTTACGGCCGTCTCCGGAAAACAGAGACGGCGACACTGCAAGGTTTCCATGTCCACGGCCCGAACACCAGCCGAATGGCGAACAACGCCCATATTCCTGCCAGGTTCCTCCAATGATTCCGGAGGGAACCGTGTCAGTTGTGCCTGGGTACCCCGAGGGCGCCAGGGGTGCCGTCAGCGGGAGCTGTCGGGAACCGGCATGGTGTCGAGATCATATTTGTCGTTGGCGTCCAGGGTTTCGAGAACGTCGTGGACCTCATTCTCATGGTCCACGGTGGGCATTGACCCCAGAAGGTTGCGTCCTGCGCTTTCCTTCATGCAGTAGACACCGATGCCGCCGATGAGACAGGCGAACATGATGTAGTACGCGCCTGCCAGATCGGAGCCGATCGCCGACTGGATCGCACTGATGACGAAACCGGTTGTCCCGCCGAAGAGGGCGACGGCGATGTTGAACATGAGCCCCATCGCCGTGTAACGACTCTCGGTGGGAAACAGGGACGGCAAGGCGGACGCCTGGATTGAGACCTGGAACATCATGATGACTCCGACAATCATCAGGCCAGCCAGAGTGGACCAGACATGCCCCATCATCATCAACAGGAATGCTGGGACGGCTAAGACCAGGCCGAGTGCGCATCCTGTCAACATGACCGGGCGTCTCCCGATACGGTCGGAGATCATCCCGAACAGCGGCAGACAGAGGGAGACGATGAGGAGAACGGGCACCAGCAGGGCATTGCCGTGGAGGGTGTCGTACCCCAGGGACTCGGTCAGGTAGGTCGGCATGTAGGTGGTCAGCGCGTAGCCCACCACCTGTGCGCACATGACCAGCGCGGCACCGATCAGCATCTGCGGCCAGAAGCGTCGGAGCAGGTAGCGGATCTGGGCGAGCATTCCCTGGCTCGGCGCGGGGGCGCCGGCCGCGATCGCGGCGTCGGCCTGCCGCTGGGACGAATCCTGCGATGCTTCGAACGTGTGGGACTCCTTGATCCGTGAACGCATGTACACCCCGACCAGGCCCAGCGGCAGTGCCAGCAGGAACGGGATGCGCCAGCCCCAGCTCTCCATCTGGCCGTCATCGGTGAAGATCTCGATGACGGTCACCAGTAATGCAGCTGCGGCAAAGCCAGATAGGAGCCCAGGTCCAGGAAGGAACCCCAGAAGCCACGGCGACGGTCCGAGGAGTACTCGGCGATGAAGGTCGCTGCGCCGGCATACTCGCCGCCGGTGGAGAACCCCTGCACGAACTTCAACAGGACCAGCAGCACCGGTGCCGCGACGCCGATCTGGGCGTAGGTCGGTAGTACGCCGATAAGGGCGGTGCCCAGGGACATCATCACGATGGTGAACGCGAGGATCTTGCGTCGCCCGATCCTGTCTCCCAGTGGGCCGAGAATCAGCCCACCCAGCGGGCGGACTAGGAAGGTGACGGCGAGCGTGGCGAAGCTCGCCAGCCCACCCCACGGGTCGGGGAGTGGAAAGAAGTTGAGCGTGATGTAGGTCATCACATAGGCGAATACGCCGATGTCGAACCATTCCATGAAGTTTCCCAGGAGCGTCGCGCGGAGCGCTTTCTTCATTTCGTCCTGGTCGACCACATGTATGTCGGCCTCCGTCAGGCGGCCACCCTGTGCCGTCGTCTCGGTCATCATTTCACATCCTTCGGTATGCGGACGTCTGAGCATAGACCAGAAAGTGTGCAGAACCCACCAACTATGGGAACTATTAATTATCTCTATGGTGACGGTAAGCGGGAGGGGCGATCGGTGTCGTTCGGTGTCCGTGCCGCGTGGTACACAAGGGGAGTGACTGAGCATCAGGTGCATCTGCTGTGGCTGGCGGGCAGCGGCCTCCATGTCTGGGCGGAGCGGACGGAAGGGCATACGGCTGTCGTTGACGCCTCCGAAATCCCGGATGGGGGCCTTCCCGGGCCTCTGCGCACACTGATGCTGTCTCGCCCCTTGCGTCGTCGTGGCGACATCCGTGTGGCGACCCCGAAGGGACATATTCTGTCGCTGGCATTGCCGACGCAGGCGTACACGCCTGACCAGGCATTGGTCGTTCTCGGCAGGTTGTCCCGTTACCGTAGGGCGGCAACTGGCGTTGGCACCCCGTCCGGGGAGGCCGTCGACGCGGCAGTCGACGGTCTGAGCCCTGAGACGATGTGGCTTGTTCGTCTCTATGATTTTCTTCTCGACGCGGTCCACGCCGGGCGCGTGATGATGAAGATGCAGTTCACTGACGGCCAGTGGTATCCCACCTGGTGTCTGTCCACCAGCGGAGGGCATAACCGTGCGCTTCGCGAGTTCCAGGCGTCCGCTCCTGCGGTGCTCACCCTCAACGGCGGGCCGGATGTGCTGCTGCGTGCTGCGGACGAACTGGTGCACTGGATGTGCGTCCAGTTACTTCAAGACCGGGTCGACCTGGTCGGCGGCGTGCCGGAGAATCACTTCATTTCGTCGCTGTTCACCGGAGAGGCGGATTCGCGCGCGAATCCTGTGACGGCAGAAGCCCTCAATACCTGGCGTGCCTCGGCGCGGCAGGCATCGACCAGGATGGTGCTCTCGCTGGAGGAACCTGATTCTCTCGCAGGGACGGTGTCTGGTCGGCCGGACGAGGGAAAGCTCGACCACGCTGAACCGCGGTGGCGTCTTGAGATCAGGATGTCCGTGGACGACGGACCTGCCGAGCCGATCCCTGCCGCAGAAGCCACGGAGTCGCTGAGGCGCTCGCTGCGCGAAGGACTGGACCAGGCCTACCGTGCCTGGCCCGAGCTCAGGCAGTTCTCCGTGGCCGTGGAGGCATGGCTCCGGACTAAAGTGTGGTTCCCGCCGGCGTCGTCCCTGACGGGACGTCCCGAGAAGGACCGGGTGGTCTACCTTGCCTTGTCCACCGACCAGGTCGAGAGACTTCTCGCGGACGGTGCGAAGGCGCTGACTGCAGGTGGTACGGAGGTCCTCGTGCCCCGTGCATGGTCGGTGGTGCGGCCGGAGGTACGGGTGAAGGTCACTCCGGTCGGCCAAGGGCCGGGCTCGGGGAAGATGGGCTTGGAACAGGTCCTGTCGTTCGACTGGTCGGTGTCGGTTGACGGAGAACAACTCAGTGCGTCGGAGATGTCGACGTTGATGACCACGGCATCGTCACTTGTCGAGATTCAGGGACGTTATGTCCGCCTTGATACGCATTCGCTCGGTGTGGCACGCAGCTACTTCGCGAAGCTCCGTGATGCGGAGACGGAGACCGGGGATGACGGGGGCACAGCGCAACTCACTCTCGCTGACCTTGTCGATGCGCAGTTGACGTCTGTCGCCGACGGGGCTCCGGAGGCTCAGGCCGGGGACATCACTGTCGACGCCGATGGATGGTTGGCACGGATGGTCCGTTCGTTCTTCCCTGCGCCGGGAGAGGAGGATCAGCGTCCGACAATTGCGCCGCCGGAGATCATCGAGGTGCCTTCGGCTGTCCGGACCCCGCTCCGTGACCACCAGCGTCGGGGACTGAACTGGTTGGTGTGGATGTACCGGCACCGGATCGGGGCGATCCTCGCCGACGACATGGGTCTCGGCAAGACCCTCCAGGTCCTCAGTCTCCTTGCCTGGGAGCGGGAGGCCGGTGACTGTGACGGGCCGACACTGGTCGTCGCCCCGACGTCTGTCCTGGATACGTGGCAGAGTGAGGTGCGCCGACACGTTCCCACCCTGACCGTGCTCGTTGACCACGGTGCGAAGAAGGTGGCCGGTACCGGGTTCGTGGAGAAAGCGCAGTCATCCGACATCGTGCTGACGACTTACGGGACGGTGAGCCGCAACCCGGACAGATACTCCGGACTCGTCTGGGGGAGGGTCGTCGTCGACGAGGCGCAGAACATCAAGAATCCCGGCACCGCCCAGAGCAGGGCGGTCCGGGCGATCAGAGCGGGCCATCACCTGGCGTTGACGGGGACTCCGGTAGAGAACCGGCTTGCGGAACTGCATTCGATCCTCGACTTCTGCAACCCCGGAATACTCGGGAGTGCCCACGCATTCCAGAACCGTCTGGCCATCCCGATTGAGAGGTACGAGGACGGCGATTCTCTGGATCGGCTTCGTCGGCTGGTTGAGCCGTTCATTCTCCGACGGGTCAAGAATGACGAATCCATGGGGCTGAACCTTCCCGAGAAGCGGGAAGTGGTCGACACCGTGCGGTTGACGGAGGAGCAGGCAGCACTGTACGAGGCTTACACGAAGAGTCTCGAACAGCGGATCGCAGAAGCTGAAGGTAAGGGCCGCAGCGGCATCATCCTCGGAGCCCTGGTGCGGATCAAACAGATCTGTAACCATCCGGCCCATTTCTCGGGGGACGGGTCAGGACTCCTGAAGAACGGCCGACACCGCTCGAAGAAGGTCGAGCGGTTGTTCGAGATCATCGAAGACGCCCTGGCACGCGACCGTAAGGTGCTGGTCTTCACCCAGTTCCCGTCGTTCGGGGAGATGCTCGTACCCGAACTCAGACGGCACTTCGGGGCGCTCGACGAGGGTGTTCCCGTCCTTCACGGAGGGCTCAGCAGATCAGCGCGGTCAGCCATGGTCGACGACTTCCAGTCCGACGGTGGCCCCAAGGTCATGATTCTGTCGACGCGTGCAGGAGGTACCGGGATCACTCTCACCCGTGCCAGTGTGGTCGTCCACATCGACCGGTGGTGGAATCCGGCCATCGAGGATCAGGCCACCGACCGTGCGTACCGCATCGGGCAGGGTAGAGATGTGACCGTCCACAAGCTGGTGACCACCGGTACGCTGGACGAACGGATCAATGACATTCTCAGTTCGAAGCGGGAGCTGGCCGGTGACATAGTCACCAGCGGTGAAGGGTGGATCGCGAGCCTCAATGATCAGGATCTGGCCGAACTCTGGCAGCTCAACCGCTCGTCTGTCGCCAGAGAGACCGCCGGAAGCGACAGAGCGAGACCGGTGACAAACCACGCAGGAAGGACGGGGGACGACGATGGTCGATGACAGGCGTCGACGCCGGGGCACAGACCGGAAACGCGTCGGCATACCGCAGCCCGAATGGGGTGACAACGTTGTGTCCGCTGACTTCACCCGGCCCCGCGACAGGTCTGTGACGAGGCGGAGAACGCCTTCGTCGCCCGGGTCGACTGTGCCGACCCCGTCGGGGGCGCGTGGGCCGGAGAAGCCGCAGAAGTCGGTCGCGGAGAGGGAGGAACAATCCTCATCGTCGGAAAGTTGGTCGGCCGGACAAGTGATGCGGACGGCCACTGCGCTGGCGGATTCGGCTCGACTCTCACGTGGGCGCACGTACTTCCGTGGTGGGAATGTCCTCCGTATCGACTACGAACTCGGGCAGGTCGACGGTCTCGTCAGCGGCACCCAACTCGAACCGTTCGAGGTGCAGATCCGGTGGCGCCCGCTGACACGTCGCCAGATCGACTTCGTCGTCGGGGAATGCGGTGACCACCCGGAGAGCGTCCGTAACCTGCTGGCAGGGCGACGCCCCCAGTCATCGATAGCCACCGTCCTGTTCGGTGTTGAACACTACGTCGATTCGTACTGTTCCTGCCCGGACCATGCGACATTCTGCAAACACCGGGTATGTGTCGCCTATGCACTCGCCGCAGAGTTCACCGCCGATCCTTCCGCATTCCTGGCGTGGCGTGGTATCGACATGGACCGGCTCCTCGAGACCGTTGACGGCGGGGAGGAAAACGCCGGTACCCCGACTGACATCCAGGGTGAGGCCGGCGGAGCCGGCGATGACCAGGAAGCCATGTACTCGCCGGCGGAGTTCTGGGGGACGCCTGTGGATATTCCCGTGTGGGAGCCACTCGAGGTCGAGTTCGGACTGGAACTCGGTGACACGACTGCCCGGGACGCGGCGCTTCGCAAGTTCAGCTGGAACAATGCCGACCAGCTCCGGGTCCTCGACACCCTGACGAGGTGCTTCGAAGCGTTGACTGTGCTCGACAGTCCCTCCGGTGAGAACGACGGGGGTGGGCAGGTGTTCGAACGCGAACCGTGGCTGTCCGGGCCGGATGATAGTAGTGGTCACCATGACTGATTCTTTGCGGCAACTGCCGACGACGCCTGATCCTGGTGTCTTCCGGTTCCTCCATACGTCGGACTGGCAGTTGGGTATGGACCGTTGGTTTCTCGGGGAAGAGGCGGGGCCCCGCTACCGTGAGGCGCGTCTAGCAGCGGTGGAGAGACTGTTGGCCATCGCGGAAACGCGTCAGTGCGCAGCTGTCGTCGTGGCGGGTGACGTCTTCGACGACAACCTTGTTGACCCGGTGACCTGGCGGCGCACTGTGGACGTCCTCCGCCGGAGTCCGGTACCGGTGTTTCTCCTCCCGGGAAATCATGATCCGTACGACGCGGCCAGTGTCTACCGGTCGAAGGAGTTTGACGGGCTCGCACCGGCGGTCCAGGTCCTCAATGACAACCGACCGCGACCTGTCCCGGGGCGTGCTGACAGCTCTCCGGCCGCGGAGATCATCGGGGCGCCGTTGCTGTCGAAGTACATGAGCACCGATCCGGTGGCCTCCGTTCTCGCCCGAGAGGCGGGAGCCGGAGGACCGGACCACCCGGAGCATGCGGGTGGTCGGAACGTGAAGATTCTCGTCGGCCACGGTGCCACCGAGTCACGGTCGTCCGGGGAGGATCCCGCCGTCATCGACGTTGATGCAGCGGCCAGGGCCTGTCGCGAGGGTGTCATCGACATGCTGGCCCTGGGGGACACCCACTCCGTCACGTCCCTCCACCCTGACGGGACCGTCTGGTACTCCGGGAGCCCTGAGGTGACCGACTTCCGGGAAGAAGGAGGCGGCGGCGAAGCGAGATCAGGATACGCCCTGGTTGTCGACGTCCTGCCTACCGGCGGGGATGGTGCAGGTCGGGCCTCGCAGGTCAGTGTCGAGGAGGTCAAGACAGGTCGCTGGAGTTTTCTAGCGCTCGCCGCACAGATCAACAGCAGTGAGGACGTGGCCGAGTGGATCAACAGGCTCGAGGATATCCGGGACAAACGCACGACGGTCGTGAAGTACGCCTTGGCCGGATCAGTTGATCTGGCTACGGCGGCGGTGCTTGACGAGGAACTTGACCGCATCGCCCCGGCTTTCGCAGCGCTGTATCCTCGTCGTCGGTTGATGGATCTCCACGTGGTTCCCGGGGACGACGAACTGGCGGACGCCGACTGGCCAGGAGTGGTGGGTGCGGCGGCCCGGGGACTCGCCGAACGTGCCTCCCACGATGACGCCGATGCCCGCGACGCATTGCGCCTCTTGTACCGGCTCAGCGCACAGAAGGGGAACTAGGACGAACATGCTGAACTTCAGGTCACTCACCCTGTCCCACGTGGCAGGTGTCAGCCATGCCCATCTCGAGTTTCCCGAAAGCGGCGTGCTGGTCGTGCACGGACCCAATGAGGCTGGGAAATCGACGCTGCTCCGTGCGGTCCGTCTCCTGCTCGACGACACCCCGACAAGTTCCCGGAGGCGGGACGTCAAGGCATTGAAAGACGTCAGCGTCGACGAGCCGACCACCATCTCTGCCGAGCTCGTGGTCGGGGACACTCAACTACAGTTGACCAAGGCCTTCAACAAAGGAAGCGGACGTTGTGAACTGCGGGTCACAGCACCCAGGGCGGAAAGCCTGACCGGAAGGGAAGCGTCGGACCGGTTCGCCGAGATCATGCGGGGGGAAGTCGACACCGACCTGCTCGACGCGCTGACGGTGGAACAGGGGGCGAGTCTCGACCAACTCGCCGCTGCCGGCCTCGGACCGCTGGAGAGGGCGCTGAACAGAGACACGGCGGAGGGGGCTGAGAAGAACGACGGTGTCGGTGTCGCCGATACCGCCGATGGCGGGGGAGCGGCAGTCCTGGCGGACAGGATCGCCACGGAGAGGGCCCGCTACTTCACCCCGGGTGGAAAACCGTCGAAAGAGTACAAAGCGGCGATGGACGAGCACACGGCGGCGCTGGAGGAGCACACCGCAGCGGAAAAGGCGTATGACCAGGCGCAGACGCTGATCATCGACTTGGAGCGTCTGCGTGCGGAGAAAGAGACCATTGCGCAGCAGGAGCCCCACGCCAGGGAGGAGGCGAGAACCGCGGCTGTCAACGTGGAGAAGGGACGGGAGCGACAGCGCCGACTGGATGAATGTCGCGCGGGTGTGACCGGAGCACAGCAGCGACTGGAGCTGGCGGGACAACGCCTCCAGGTACGTCGGGACCGTGTCACTGAGCTGACCGATGCCGTTGACCTGTACGACAAGGCCACCGCAGAGGCTGTTGCGGCCTCGGAGGCCGCAGAGGGCGCACAGCAGCAGGAGGCTGAGCTGCGGACGGCGTTGACACGTGAGCGACGACATGCGCGCACCACGACGGCGTTCATTCGCTACCTTGACACGGTCCAGCACCGCGACACCGTGGCGGAGACGCTGCAGACGCTCCGGTCGAAGCAGGAGGACGCCCGCGGCATTGCGGAGAAGATCACCGTCACCCGTGAACTCATCGACCAGAACCCCGTTACTGCGGAGGTGGTCGAGACGGTGCGGCGCGCCGATGCCGATCTGACCAGGGCAGAGAGCGTCCGGGATGCCTCGGCCACGTTGATCGAGCTGACCGGTGTGTCGGGTGCACGGTACTCGGTCGACGGAGACGAGTACGAACTCGGTGAGGCCACGGAACAGCTTCGTGTGACCTCCCGGCACACACTGCAGTTCGGCGACTTTTCGCTCACGATCACCCCGGCGCAGGGTGTCGGGAGGCCGGAGGACGGCGGTGACGTCGACAGCGCAGCGGAGCGTCTGCAGTCAGCGCTCGCCGACGCGGGCGTCGACACCGTTGAGGCGGTGACCCGGAAAGCAGAGACACGCCGTCAGCTCCAGGCCGAGCTCGCAGAACTCAGGATCAAGGTCAGTCAGGCGACCGGCGGGCTCGGACTGGAGGAACTCGACCGGAACATCGAGGAACACGACCTGCAGCACCGGCGGGCGGAACAGGCGGTGTCTGTGGCACGTGCGGCCCTCGACGCCGAGGACCCGGACGACGAGGTTGAACTACCGCACGCCGAGGAGGCAGACAAGGAGGAGATGCTCCAGGAGACTGAAGCGTGTGAAGGACGGGTCGATCGGCTCCGCGAGGAGCTGGACACCCTCGCCAGAACCGGGGCCGCTGCCGTTCTGAACAGTCGGCTCGAGGAACAGAAACGGGCGGCGGCGCGGGTGGCGGATCTCACGGCGGCACTGGAGGGCCTGCGGGCGGACGTCAGTGACGATGAGCTGCGAACAGAGGTCGATCAGTCGCACCGTGAGCTGGAGGACGCGACGGAAAAACTGGAGGCGATGACCGCCGAGCTCGATCCTTCCGTCAGCGACCTCGACACCCTTGAAGGGCTCCTGGTGGGAGCCGAGTCGCGGGTGACGACGTTACGTGACCGTGCCGACCGGGTCAGTCACGAGATCTCGAGGGCGAACGGTGCCTTGGGTGAGCACAGTGGTGTGGCCGAACGACTTGAAGCGGCCGCCGCACGACTCCAGCGGGCACAACGGACAGAGGAACGGGTCGGGCGGCAGGCGCAGGCGGCGGAGACCCTTCACCGTGCCGTCCAGGCAGCACGGGACGACGCGCGGCGTCGCTATGAAGCCCCTTACCGTGCCTCCGTGGAAAGCCTGGCCAGGACACTGTACGGCCGTGCCGTGAGCATCGAGTTCGACGAGGACCTCACTATCTCGCGCCGGGTGCTGGACGCCACCGCGCTTGACGCTGCACAACTGTCCGGCGGAGCGCGGGAGCAACTCGCCATCCTCTCCAGGCTCGCGGTCGCGGACATCATCGGGCGCGGTGAAGGAGTCCCCGTCGTCATCGACGACGCACTCGGTTTCTCCGACACCGCCCGGATCCACCGGATGAACGTCGTACTGTCACAGTTGGCGAGGACGAACCAGATCATCATCCTCACCTGTGATCCGGGACGGTTCGACAGCGTCCCCGGGGCGACAGTGACCTCGATGGCGGAGCTGCAGCGAGGGTAGCGAGGGGAGACACCTTAACCACCGTGCGCATGCAGAAAACGGCCCGGCCACCATCAATGATGGTGGCCGGGCCGCAGGATGTGCCCCCGAGACGATTCGAACGTCCGACCGCTGGTACCGGAAACCAGTGCTCTATCCCCTGAGCTACGGAGGCAATGCGGTTACTATAGCACCGTGGGTCCACGGCACCGCAAAACCCCCGCACGGGACGCGATTCGCGGTGTGTTCACCCCTCCTTGTTACTCTCGTGGGTTGTGACTCCAGCTGAACTCGCCTCCATCATCACCGAGACCACCCGCACCGTCCTGACGGAGCATGATCTCGACCCCACTGTCGCGCCGGACCCGGCTACCGTCGAGCGTCCCCGAAACCCGGAACACGGTGACTACGCCACCAATATCGCACTGCAGACCGCGAAGAAGGCGGGAACAAACCCCCGCGACCTCGGGGCCTGGTTGGCTGACGAGCTCAGCCGCGTCGACGGTGTTGATGAGGCGTCCATCGCCGGCCCCGGGTTCATCAACATCCGGCTCGCCGCCGACGCCCAGGGCAAGCTTGTCGCGGACATCATCGAGGCCGGAGACTCCTACGGTACCGGCGACGACTACGCAGACCAGCGCATCAACCTGGAGTTCGTCTCCGCCAACCCCACCGGCCCGATCCACCTCGGAGGCACCCGGTGGGCAGCCGTCGGTGACTCGCTGGGCCGTATTCTCACCGCCCGCGGCGCTGCGGTGACCCGCGAGTACTACTTCAACGACCACGGCACCCAGATCGACCGTTTCGCACGCTCACTGGTGGCGTCGGCGAAGAACGAACCTGCCCCGGAGGACGGTTACGGCGGAGAGTACATCTCCGACATCGCCAACCAGATCATGGAGGCGACCCCGGATTGGGCGGACCACGACGATGCCACGGTCCAGGAGCTCTTCCGTTCCCAGGGTGTCGAGCTGATGTTCGCACATATCAAGCAGACGCTGGCTGAGTTCGGCACGGAGTTCGACGTGTTCTTCCACGAGAATGCGCTCTTCGACTCCGGCGCCGTGGACAAGGCGATCGTCACGCTGAAGGAGAACGGCAACCTCTACGAGGCTGACGGCGCGTGGTGGCTGCGTTCCTCGGAGTTCGGCGACGACAAGGACCGGGTCGTCATCAAGTCGGACGGAAACGCCGCCTACATCGCCGGCGACATCGCCTACATCGCCGACAAGATCGACCGTGGGCACAACCTGTGCATCTACATGCTCGGTGCCGACCATCACGGATACATCGCCAGGCTGAAGGCCGCGGCGTCCGCGCTCGGTTACGACTCCGACCAGGTCGAGGTGCTCATCGGCCAGATGGTCAACCTGGTGCGTGACGGAAAAGCCGTGCGCATGTCCAAGCGTGCCGGCACGGTCATCACACTCGACGACCTGGTGGAGGCGATCGGGGTGGATGCGGCCCGCTACGCCCTGATCCGCACTTCCGTCGACTCGTCACTGGACATCGACATGGGCCTGTGGGCGAGCGAAACCAGCGACAACCCGGTCTACTACGTCCAGTACGGCCACGCCCGCCTGTGCTCGCTGCAGCGTAAGGCCGCTGACATCGGCGTGAGTCTTCCGGAGGACCTGTCCACACTCGATTTCTCGCTGCTCGACCACGACCGTGAAGGCGATCTCATCCGCACTCTGGGTGAGTTCCCGGGTGTCGTGGCCACAGCCGCGGAACTGCGTGAGCCTCACCGTATCGCCCGGTACGCCGAGCACCTGGCGGGAACCTTCCACCGCTTCTACGACTCCTGCCAGATTCTCCCCAAGTCCGACGAACCGACAGGGGACGCCACCGCTCCGGTGTTCCTGGCGCGGCTGGCGCTGGCGGATGCCACCCGTCGCGTCCTCGCCAACGCCCTTGGACTGCTCGGCGTCTCTGCCCCAGAGAGGATGTGACCCGACTCCATGGATCCCGACGTTCACCTCCCTCAGGTTCCGCTGCG
This sequence comes from Corynebacterium sp. CNJ-954, assembly GCF_001942345.1. Taxonomy (GTDB): domain Bacteria; phylum Actinomycetota; class Actinomycetes; order Mycobacteriales; family Mycobacteriaceae; genus Corynebacterium. The sequence goes on along the minus strand of NZ_MKKI01000011.1, from coordinate 329,046 downwards.
TAAGCGGACCGAGACCCTCGAGGACTTCAACAAGATCCCGGCCCATGTGTTCCCGGCCTCATCCGGGCGGACTGAGGACGGCGAACTGGCCATCGCCGGTAACCGCGTCACACACCTGGCAGACCAGTACGGCACGGCAATGTTCATCATGGACGAGGCCGACTTCCGTGCGCGGTGCCGACGTCTGGCCGATGCATTCGGTGGCGGCGAGCGGGTGCACTATGCGTCCAAGGCCTTCCTGTCACGCACAGTCTGCCGGTGGGTCGACGAGGAGGGGCTCGCACTCGACGTGGCCAGTCACGGTGAACTTGCCGTCGCGCTGGCCGCCGGTTTCCCGTCCGAGCGCATCACCGTGCACGGAAACAACAAGAACCACGAGTTCATCACCGCCGCGGTGCGGGCCGGGGTCGAACTTGTCGTCATCGACTCGCTCATCGAGATCGAACGGGTTGCCGACATCGCCCGGCGGGAAGGACGGATCCAGGACGTCCTCGTGCGGGTGAAGCCGGGGGTTCACGCCGACACCCATGAGTTCATCGCCACGAGCCACGAGGACCAGAAGTTCGGTTTCTCGCTGGCGTCGGGTTCCGCGGAGAACGCCTGCCTGTCGTGCCTGTCCACCGACGGACTGCGGCTGCGGGGCCTGCACTGCCACGTCGGTTCCCAGGTCTTCGAGGCCGACGGCTTCGCACTGGCGGCGGATCGTCTCCTGGGGCTCTGGGCCCGTCTGGTCAGCGGTGAGAACACCGCGGACGCCGATGTGTCGGCCCTGGACGTCCTCGACCTCGGGGGCGGTTACGGAATCGCCTACACCCCGGACCAGGAGGCGCTCGACGTCGAGGAGGTCGCCGGTGACCTCCTGTCCCGCGTCGCGACGAAGGCGGCGTCCTACGGGGTCAGCGCGCCGGTGGTCAATGTCGAACCGGGTCGTGCCGTGGTCGGACCGTCTGCCGTCACCGTCTACCGGGTCGGTACGGTCAAGGACGTCCATACCGCCGACGACACGGTCCGTCGCTACATCTCCGTGGACGGGGGGATGAGCGACAACATCCGGCCGGCGCTGTACCAGGCGGAATACGACTGCCGCCTGGCGAACCGGTTGGCTGCCGGAGAGCTTGTCTCCACCCGGGTGGTCGGCAGTCACTGCGAGTCCGGTGACATCCTGATCAATGACGCCTGATGCCCGACGACATCGCCCCGGGTGACCTCCTCGTCATACCCGCCACGGGTGCGTACTGCTACATGATGGCCTCCCGTTACAACATGATGACCCGTCCACCCGTGGTTGTCGTGGCAGACGGGGAGTCCCGGGTGATGATCCGCCGGGAGACGGTAGAGGACGTGCTCGCGCTGGAGAATTTCTGATGGTTTATCATCGGGAAAACGAACTTTCACATGACAGACCCCACACGAGACAACTTCGGGAGAGTAATGGCTGATCAGGCTGACAACAATGCCGCCGCGCCCACCGTCGGCGTAGCGCTGCTGGGTATGGGAACCGTGGGCACCGAGGTTCTGCGGATCCTCCAGGACGACGCGCAGGACTTCACCGCCCGCACCGGTGGGCCGATCGAGGTCCGCGGGATCGCCGTGTCTGACCTGTCCAAGCCCCGCCCGGGTGTGCCCGCCGAACTCCTCACCGATGATGCCTTCGGGCTCGTCAACCGCGAGGACATCGACCTGGTCATCGAGGTGATCGGTGGTATCGACTACCCGCGGACCGTCGTGCTGTCTGCACTGCGTGCCGGCAAGTCCGTGGTGACGGCGAATAAGGCGCTGGTCGCCGCGCACGCCGGCGAGCTGTCCGAGGCTGCAGACTCCTCCGGGGCCGACCTGTTCTTCGAGGCCGCCGTCGCCGCGGCGATTCCCGTGGTCGGACCGCTGCGCCGTTCCCTGGCAGGGGACCGGGTCAACCAGGTCATGGGTATCGTGAACGGCACCACGAACTTCATCCTCGACGCGATGTACAAGCGTGGTGCGTCCTACGACGAGATGCTTGCCGAGGCCACCGCCCTCGGGTACGCCGAGGCGGACCCCTCTGCCGACGTGGACGGCTACGACGCCGCGTCCAAGGCTGCGATCCTGGCGAACCTTGCGTTCCATTCCCCGGTCGGCAGCGATGACGTGCATGTCGAGGGAATCCGTTCGATCAACGTCGCAGACATCGAGGCAGCCAAGGCCGCCGGCTGCACCATCAAGCTGCTTGCCATCTGTGAGCGGCTCGTCGACGACCAGGGGCAGGAGTCCGTCTCCGCACGGGTCTACCCGGCGCTGATTCCGCTGGACCACCCGCTGTCCAGTGTGAGCGAGTCCTTCAACGCGATCTTCGTCGTCGCAGAGTACGCCGGGCGCCTGATGTTCTACGGTAACGGCGCCGGCGGTGCCCCCACCGCATCTGCGGTGCTCGGTGACGTGGTCGCTGCCGCGCGCAATATCGTGCACGGTGGACGTGCCCCGGGCATGTCGACCTACGCCAACCTGCCTGTCGGCGATTTCGGGTCGGTACGCACCCGCTACCACGTCGACATGGTCGTCGACGACCGCCCGGGTGTGCTGGCGGAGGTCGCCTCGACATTCTCCGTGCAGGGTGTGTCGCTGAAGACCGTCCGGCAGGAGGAGGCGGGCGACGCCGGGGCACGACTGGTCGTCATCACCCACCACGCCGCCGAAAGCGACCTCGAGTCGACGGTGGACAACCTCAAGAACCTTGACGCCGTGAAGGCCGTCAACAGCGTGATCCGAATGGAAGGCAACTGATGACCGATAAGCGCACCCCGGTGCTCCACCACTGGACCGGCCTGATCAACGAGTACCGTGACTGGATGCCCTTCGCCGCGGACTGGGAGCCGGTGACCCTCAACGAGGGTGGGACCCCGCTGATCAGGGCGAACCACATTTCAGAGATCACCGGGTGCGATGTCTGGCTCAAGGTCGAGGGAGCTAACCCGACCGGTTCGTTCAAGGACCGCGGGATGACCGTGGCCGTGACGGACGCCGTCCATGCCGGCAAGAAAGTGCTGATGTGCGCCTCCACCGGCAACACCTCGGCCTCGGCCGCCGCCTACGCAGCGCGGGCCGGGATCGCCTCGGCAGTGCTGATCCCCGAGGGCAAGATCGCCCAGGGCAAGCTCTCCCAGGCGGTCATGCACGGAGCCCGGATCATCCAGGTCCGCGGAAACTTCGACGACTGCCTGGAGCTCGTGCGTAAGACCACCACCGACTTCCCGGAGATCGCCCTGGTGAATTCGGTCAACCCGATGCGCATCGAAGGGCAGAAGACCGCCGCTTTCGAGATCGTCGACGCGCTCGGCGACGCCCCCGACATCCACGCATTGCCGGTGGGGAACGCGGGGAACATCACCGCCTACTGGAAGGGGTACTCCGAGTACGCCGAGGCAGGCCTGTCGACGAAGCGACCGGTGATGCTCGGTGTGCAGGCCGTGGGTGCTGCGCCACTGGTCAGCGGTGAACCGGTGCTCGAACCCGAGACCGTGGCCACCGCCATCCGCATCGGCAACCCGGCGTCCTGGCACCAGGCGGTGGCGGCCAAGGAGGAGTCCGGCGGAGAGTTCCGTGCCGCGACGGATGAGAAGATCCTCGAGGCCTACCGTCTCATCGCCGCCCGCGAAGGTGTCTTCGTCGAGCCGGCGTCGGCGTCGTCGGTGGCCGGCCTGCTGGCCGCCCACGCTGAGGGGAAGATCGACAAGGGGCAGCGCATCGTGTGCACCGTCACCGGTCACGGGTTGAAGGATCCGACGACTGCGCTGAGCGAGATGCCGGAGCCGACCCCGATCGACGTCGACACCAATGCGGTCGCTGAGGCACTGGACCTCGCATGATGTCCGGTTCGACTGCGGGCACAGGTGGCGCCGAGGCACCGACGCGGACGGTCGCCCCCGGCCGCAGGGTGACGGTGACCGTACCGGCGTCCACCGCGAACCTCGGTCCTGGTTTCGACACCCTCGGTCTCGCCGTCGGGCTGTATGACACCGTCGAGGTGGAGTCGACCGACGCCGGTCTGGACATCACCGTGCACGGTGAAGGCGAGGGCGAGGTCCCTCTCGACGAGCGGCACCTTGTGGTCCGTGCGCTGCGTGCCGGTCTACACGAGGCGGGCGTGAGCGTCGGGGGCCTGCGGATCGTGTGCCGGAACAGCATTCCGCACTCGCGCGGCCTGGGATCCTCGGCGGCGGCCGCGGTCGCCGGCGTGGCGGCCGCCAGCGGTCTCGCGGGCGGAGACCACCCCACCGGTGCGCTGGGAGACGATACGCTGATCCAGCTGTCGTCGGCGTTCGAGGGGCACCCCGACAATGCTGCCGCGTGTGTCCTCGGCGGGGGAGTGGTCTCCTGGACCAATATCCCGGTCGACGGCCGTAGCGCCCCGGAATACCACGCCGTCGCCGTCCCCGTGCACCCGGATATCTCCGCGACCGCACTGATCCCGGACTTCCACGCGTCGACCGAGGCGGTACGCAGGGTTCTGCCGAGCGATGTGTCCCACCAGGACGCCCGGTTCAATGTGTCCCGAGCTGCACTTCTGCCCCTGGCACTGAGCTCGTACCCTGAACTGTTGTGGGAGGCTACACGCGACCGGTTGCACCAGCCGTACCGCGCGGAGGTTCTGCCGGTCACGACCGAGTGGGTCAACAGACTGCGAAACCTGGGTTTCCCGGCCTTCCTGTCCGGGGCCGGGCCGACGGTCATGGTCCTGTCGACGACCGCTGTCGATGCTCCGCTGCTGGAAGAGGCCAGGGGCAGGGGGATCGCCGTCCTGGAGACCGGTATCGGACGACGAGCTTCGGTCGAGGTCGACTGACAGCCCGGAAGCGGGCCTGGGACGACTTTCCCGGCAACCCCCTACGACGTCTCCGGGGGCGTGTCGTCGGAAGCGTCGTCCGGTTTCGGTTCCCCAGGACTACGCAGTTTGATCACGTCGAACTCCCCGGACGCCAGGTGCGCGCGGAGATCCTTCTTGTCGAACTTGCCGACCGACGTCTTGTCGATCCGGTCGACGAAGGTCCAGTACTCCGGCGCCATCCAGCGGGGCACTTTGTCGGCGACGGCCGCAGCGAGTGTCTCCGCGGTGTCCCGGTCGCGCTCGACGCCCGCGATCGTCACGACCACGGCGAGGGGACGCTGGCCCCACCGTTCATCGGGCACACCGATGACCGCGGCCTCTGCGACCATGTCGGACTCCATGACGATGTTCTCCAGGATCGCTGAGTAGATCCACTCTCCTCCGGACCGGATGGTGTCGGTCTGCCGGTCGTGTACGGTGAGGAACCCGTCCCGGGTGATCGTCCCGATGTCACCGGTGCGCAGCCAGCCATCGTCGGTGAAGCGTTCGGCGGCGTCATCGGAATCATCGACGTCCGTGCCGCGGAACACGTGTGCGGCACCGCCCGCGGCCGATGCGGGAGAGTGGTGGTAGTCGGTGGTGACCCAGTTGCCGCGGACCTGTATCTCACCGCTTGACCGGTCGTTGGGCTGCAGCGGAGAGCCGTCCTCAGACACCACACGGAACTCCATCCCGACGGGGAACCGCCCCTGGCTGTCGCGGTAGCGGCGTCGCGCCGCGCCGCCGACCCCCACCGGGGTACGGGCGACCGTGCCCACCGGTCCCGTCTCCGTCATCCCCCAGGAATGGATCATGTCGACGCCGTACCGTTCCTCCCAGGCGTCAATCAACGCGGGGGGCACGGGCGCACCGCCGGAAATGATCTCCTGCAGACTCATCTTCTCCGGTGGTGTGTGCTGGTAGTGCACGACGAGCTGCATCCAGACGCTGGGAGCGCCGTGTGCCATCCGTGGCATCGAGTCGGCGATGACATGTGCCAGGTGCGTGGGACCGGCAACTCCGCCGGGGAAGACCAGCGGTGTGCCTGCCATGAAGGCGGCGATCGGTACACCCCAGCTCAGTACGTGAAAGACAGGGACCGTACAGAGGAAGCTGTGACCGTTACGGATGCCGAAGGAGTCGGGGGTGCGGAGATTCATCGCGTGCAACCACATCGCACGGTGGGAGTACACCACCCCCTTGGGTGCGCCGGTGGAGCCGGTGGAGTACAGCAGAGCAGCCGGAGCGGTCTCGCTGACCTCCGGCCAGGTGTACGTGGTGGCGTACCCGTCGAGGATCTCCTCGTAGCTGAGGACGGTGATGTCCCCCCGGCCAGCCTCGGTGAGGAGCGCGTGGAGGTCGTCCCGCGCTTCGGCACCACCGGTGCCTGTGACGATCACCGTGTGGATCTCCGGGCAGTCCGGCATCACCGGGGCCAGCCGTCGAGACAGGCGGGGCGAACCGATGATCACCCGGTCACCGGCGTGGTTGATGATGTGCACGAGCTGGTCGGCGACGAGGTTGGAGTTCAGCGGTTGCAGTACCGCACCCATCGACGTCACCGCGAACAGCGACTCCAGGTGCTCGGTGATGTTGGGCATGAACGTCGCGACGCGGTCCCCGGGGCCGACACCTGCAATATCGGAGAGTGCATGCGCAAGAGCGGCGCTGCGACCCCCTATCTCACTGAACGTGGTGTCCTCGGGGGTTTCCCCGTAGTAGGTACGCACCGTCGTGGATCCGTGAACCACTCGTCCGTACTCGAGCACGGAGGCCATGGTGAGGGGGAACTCGCGCATCGTCGACGACGTGAGGGGCGCGGTGCTGGGGGCGGGGCCGGTCGTGTGACCGGGCTCTGTGCGGTGGGTGCCGTCCATGTCACCAAGGATAGGGGACGGGGTCGGCGCATGGTCGCATGGCCGCCGGGACACCGGCACGCCGGCGCGGATTAGGGATACCCGGGCGGCCGGGTGGTAGCATTGGTGCCGAGAACCGACCACCGCCATCCCGTCGGCCCTGAGAAGTCAGAGTCGTGAACCGGTCCGAGACGGTGGACGGTCATCCGGATTCACGGGAATCCACGCGGGAGCACTGCCCCGACAGCATTATCTACCGGGCGTGATCGTCTGCTCCGGTACCGGGGCTTCACGACAGTAGTCGGCATACGAGATGCCGGACCTGTTGCCCGCGCGCACCGTGGTATCCGTTCCACATATCGACGACTCACAAGAGCACGTCACCTTCCGTTGTTCTGCCGCTGTAAGGGACTGTGGACGCCTGTCGGGCGTGCACACCCGGTGTGGCGGGGTTCGTCCTTCGGTTACCGCCGTCGGTCGACAGCAGGGGGAGGTGAACCGAAAGGACACCTGTGACTTTGCCGGACATCGTCTCCCGGGCACAGAACGACGGGCTTGCCTCCCTGAAACTGGCGGAACTCAAGCAGATCGCGACATCGCAGGGTCTGCGGGGGATCTCCGGAATGAGGAAGGGCGAGCTGGTCTCCGCCATCGCCAGCGCGGGGATCGGCACTGGCCGTCCCGCAGGGGCTCAGGCCTCGGCGCCTGCCGGAGCGGCGAAAGCCCCGGCGAAGGAATCTGCCTCTGCACGAGCGAAGGAGGAGACCGCCGGACCAGCTGGGCAGGACAGGAACGACAGGCAGGACAGGGCAGGTAGGAAAGAACAGCAGGCACCCCAGTCGACGGCGGACAACGTGGAGAACGTGAACAACGGAAAGAACGCTGACAGCTCTGAGAGCGCTGCCAACACCGGCAATGCGGAGGGGCGGGGCTCAGGGGAGCACGACAGCAACGACCGGAACGACCGGCCTGAACGCAACGACCGGAATGACCGGAATGACCGGGGCGAGCACGGCGACGAGGAGGGTGGCCGTCGGGGACGCAGGAACCGCAGGAACCGGCGGAACAGAGGTAAAGGGGATCAGGGGGGAAACCAGGAGAACCGGGAGAACCGGGGAAACCAGCAGAACGCCGACGACCGTGGTGGACGTAACCGCAACGACCGCGGAAACAGGAACAACCGGGGCGATCGCGGCGACCGGGGTGGCAACCAGGGCGGCCAGAACAACCAGAACCAGAACAACGGTGGCGGCAACAACGAGCCACCCACGCCGGTCGCCGGCATCCTGGACTTCGCTGACGCCAACACCGCGTTCATCCGCACCACCGGCTACCACGCCGGTTCCACCGACGTGTATGTGCCGATCCAGATGGTGCGTAAGTACGGGATGCGGCACGGTGACGCGGTCACCGGCACAATCCGGCCCGGCGCCAAGGCCCAGCAGGCCGGAGGCGGGGGGCGGGGACGCAACCGCCAGAAGTACACCCCGCTGCATGCCGTAGAGACCGTCAACGGGCTGGCTCCTGACCAGGCGGCGCAGCGACCGAAGTTCAACAACCTCACCCCGCTGTACCCGAACCAGCGGCTGCGGCTGGAAACTGAGCCGAAGGTTCTGACCACCCGCGTCATCGACCTGATCATGCCGATCGGTAAGGGACAGCGTGCGCTGATCGTGTCGCCGCCCAAGGCCGGTAAGACCACGATCCTCCAGGACATCGCCAACGCGATCACGGTCAACAACCCGGAGTGCTACCTCATGGTCGTCCTCGTCGACGAGCGTCCTGAGGAGGTCACGGACATGCAACGTTCCGTTCGTGGTGAGGTCATCGCCTCGACGTTCGACCGTCCCCCGAACGAGCACACCGCCGTGGCGGAACTCGCCATCGAACGTGCGAAGCGGCTGGTGGAACAGGGCAAGGACGTCGTCGTGCTCCTCGACTCGATCACGCGCCTGGGCCGTGCGTACAACAACTCCTCACCTGCATCCGGCCGTATCCTCTCCGGTGGTGTCGACTCGAACGCCCTGTACCCGCCGAAGCGTTTCCTGGGTGCGGCCCGCAACATCGAGGACGGTGGATCGCTGACGATTATCGCTACGGCGATGGTTGAGACCGGTTCGGCCGGCGACACCGTGATCTTCGAGGAGTTCAAGGGAACCGGCAACGCGGAACTGAAGCTGGACCGCAAGATCGCGGAGCGTCGCATGTTCCCCGCCGTCGATGTCAACCCGTCCGGAACACGCAAGGACGATCTCCTGCTGGGGCCCGACGAGGCCCGCCTGATGCACAAACTGCGTAGGATCCTCTCCGCGCTGGATCCTCAGGCCGCTATCGACCTGTTGCTCAAGCAGCTGCGGAAGTCCAAGACCAACCGCGACTTCATGCTGCAGATCGCCTCGTCGGCGCCGTTGGCAGGGGAGGACGACGATGAGTGAGTTGGCGGGATCGCCGTCGAAGGTCGACGACATCCTCTCTGAGTACCAGGGTCTTGAGATGCAGCTCGCTGACCCTGAACTGCACAATGACGCCGCGGCAGCGCGGCGCGTGGCCAAGCGGTTCAGCGAACTCCAGCCGGTCATCCAGACCTACAACAAGCTCGTCGAGACCCGCGACGACTACGAGGCGGCGAAGGAGATGGCGGACGAGGACGCTGACTTCGCCGACGAGGCCGACCGGCTTGCCGCGGAGCTGCCTGGACTCGAAGAGAAGCTCACCGACCTGCTCGCCCCCCGCGATCCCCACGACAGTGAAGACGTCGTCATGGAGATCAAGTCGGGCGCGGGCGGCGAAGAGGCCGCGCTGTTCGCCGGGGAACTCGCCCGGATGTACCAGCGGTACGGCGAACGGCACGGCTTCACCTTCGAGATCCTCGATGTCAACGAGACGGATCTGGGTGGCGTGAAGGACATGACGATGTCCGTGCGGGCGAAGCAGCCCGGGCGCGACGGTGCATGGAGCGTCTTCAAGTACGAGGGTGGTGTTCACCGAGTCCAGCGCATCCCGGTGACCGAGTCGCAGGGGAGGATCCAGACCTCTGCCGCCGGCGTTCTGGTGTACCCGGAGCCCGACGAGGTCGAAGACGTCGAGATCGACGACAAGGACATCCGGGTGGACGTCTACCGGTCGTCCGGCAAGGGTGGTCAGGGAGTGAACACCACCGATTCAGCGGTGCGTATCACCCACCTGCCGACAGGCATCGTGGTCACCTGTCAGAAAGAACGGTCCCAGATCCAGAACCGCGCGCGTGCCATGCAGGTGCTCGCCGCCCGTCTTCAGCAGATGAAGGAGGAGGAGGCGGACGCCGCAGCTGCGGAAGGACGCGCAGCCCAGATCCGCACGATGGACCGCTCTGAGCGCATCCGTACCTACAACTTCCCGGAGTCCCGGGTCTCGGACCACCGCATCGGCTACAAGGCGAACAACCTCGACGCTGTCCTGGACGGCGACCTCGACGCGCTCTTCGGTGCACTCAGTGAGGCGGAACGTCAGAGCAGGCTGGAAGCAGGGGAGTAGGTCCACGGTGGCACTCAGTGGCGCGAGCACTGTCTCGGCGGCGCTCAGGGAGGCTGTTCCGGCTCTTGCGCAGGCCGGAGTGGAGTCCGCGGCACATGATGCTCGTGTGCTCATGGCGGCGGCCCTGGGATGGGAGACCGGAACGTCGGTCTCCCCGCTGGACCTGGTCATGCGGGGAGGGGACACCGTGCCGGCCACGTTCACCGGGCTGTTGCAGCGACGGATCGCCAGGGAACCCCTGCAGTGGATCCTCGGACACGGATCAGTGATGGGTATCGACCTCGCAGTCGCTCCCGGGGTGTTCATCCCCCGTCCGGAAACCGATCTTCTCATCGACTGGGTGGCGACGGAGGCGGAGCGCCGTGTGTCGCGTCGGGAGCACGGACTGTTCTCCCGACTGCTGGAACCGACTCTGACCGTTGTCGACCTGTGCAGCGGACCTGGCACGATCGCGTTGGGGGTGGCCCATGAGTTGAGTCTCAGGGGGATCCCGGACACGGTCTCTGTGCGGATCGTCGGCCTCGAGGTCACCGACGAGGGAGTGCAACTGGCACGCAGGAACGCCGGGCACTGGGTCGAACAGGGACATGTCGACGCCCGGATAGAGGTGTCCTTCCACCGGGCCGATGTTTCATCGTCGGCGGATATTGTGGGGCTCGGGCTCGTCAACTCCGCCGATATCGTGGCCTCCAACCCTCCGTATGTGCCGGAAGGCACCGCCGTGTCGCCGGAGGTGGCCCGGGACCCCCACGACGCGGTGTTCTCTGGGGAGGACGGGCTGACTCTGATGCGTCCTCTGGCCGGGACCATCGAACTGGTTGCGGCTTCCAGCGCGGCAGTCGCCGTCGAGCACGACGATTCGACGGGGAAGGCTGTCCGGGAGCTTCTCGCCGGAGCCGGCATCTCGGACCTGGTACAGCACCGTGATCTCGTGGGACGGGACCGGTTCGTCAGCGGGCAGGTGCACCGCGATCCCGGACATCGCCCGGTACGGGGCTAGAGTGAACGGGTCAGAGTTAGTGGCACAACGAGATGAAGGGACGGACGGCGCAGACGATGGCACAGACCTACGACTGTTCTGACGACGAAGGCCGGGAAAGCGGCGTTGCGGCGGCGCTCAGCGCCGTGAAGGCGGGGAGGCTGATCGTCACCCCCACCGACACCGTCTACGGCATCGGCGCCGATGCGTTCGACAATGACGCCGTGGCAGCGCTGCTGCGTGCGAAACACCGTGGCCCCGATATGCCGGTGCCCGTGCTTATCGGCTCCTGGGACACGGTGGCCGGGCTGGTCCGTGACTACAGCGAGCCACTACGGCTGCTCACCGAGGCGTTCTGGCCCGGTGGACTGACCATCGTCACCCACCAGGCCCCCAGTCTCCCGTGGAATCTCGGGGACACGCGGGGGACCGTGGCGCTGCGCATGCCTCTGCATCCGTTGGCCATCGAACTCCTCCAGCAGACCGGGCCGATGGCGGTGTCCAGCGCCAATATCTCAGGTAGCCCGGCGGCACTCACAGCCGGGGCGGCACGTGAGCAGCTCGGTGACTCGGTCTCGGTCTACCTCGACGCCGGCGAAGCTTCCATCGGGACAGCGTCGACAATCGTCGACCTCTCCGGGCACCGGCCCCGAATCCTGCGCGACGGCGCCATCGGTGCCGACCGGGTCGGCGAGGTGCTCGGGATCTCGGCCGCCGCTCTCCTCGACGACGGCTCAGCACAGGGGCACTGAGGATGGACCTCTACGCGGCGTCCTGGTCCGGGGTGGGTGTGCCTTTCCGGGAACTGGCACTGATCCTCCTCGTCGGCCTGGTCACCACGTACCTGACCACCGGAATCATCCGGATGCTGATGCTCAGGTTCGGACGGTTGGCAGCACCGCGTTCACGGGACGTGCACACGGTGCCGACCCCCCGGCTCGGCGGGGTGGCGATGTTCACCGGTTTCGTCGTCGCCGTACTTGTCGCCAACCAGCTGCCGGCGCTGAACCGGGGCTTCCCGCCGGTGACCCCGGACATGGTCGCGGTCGTCGCCGCTGCGTTCGTCATCGTGATCGTCGGAGTGGTCGACGACCTCTTCGACATTTCGTGGGTGTTGAAGCTCGGCGGCCAGGTGGCGGGGTCGGTGGTCATGAGTCTGGCAGGGCTGTCGTGGTACCTGATCTACTCGCCGTTCGGAAGCGGCACCACGTTAATTCTCGACCAGGTCCAGTCAACGCTCTTGACCGCGCTCCTGACCGTCGCCATCATCAACGCGATGAACTTCGTGGACGGGCTTGACGGTCTGGCGGCCGGTCTCGGAGCGATCGCGGCGACAACGCTGTTGATCTACTCACTGACGATCCTGCACGACCAGGGCGGTACGGTGAGCGCCTACCCGCCCGCGATGATCTCAGCGGGTCTGCTGGGCGTGTGCCTGGGATTTCTGCCGCACAACTTCTCTCCCGCGCGGATCTTCATGGGGGATTCCGGGTCGATGCTGATCGGCCTGCTGCTTGCCGCGGCGAGCGTGTCGGCGTCCGGACGGATCAACATGGCGTTGTACGGCCCGGCCGACTTCCTGGCGTTGATGACTCCGGTGCTCGTCGTGATCGCCGCCCTGTTCATCCCCATGCTGGACCTCCTGATGGCTGTGGTGCGCAGGCTGAAGGCGGGGAAGAGCCCGTTCGCGCCCGACAAGCAGCACCTCCACCACCGTCTTCTCCGGCTCGGCCACTCGCAGAAGCAGGTCGTTCTGGTGTTGTACAGCTGGGTCGGCGTCGTGGCGTTGGGTGCTGTGGGGTCAACGGTGCTGCCGCTCCCGATCGCTGCGATCGTTTTCGGTCTCGCGATACTCCTGGCGACGGCGTTCACGGCCGTTCCTCTGTGGCGCGAGCGCGGCGAGCACCGGCATGCTGCGGCATCCGGGTAGGCCACTGGCGTGGGGGACGGCTAGGCTGTAGCGCGTGACTGAGCAGAACAGCGAGCAGACGAACAATCTCCCGGATATCAACGAGTCCGACGGGGACCTGGCGGACCACCGACGCCCGCTGCTGAACGCGGCCCGGTCGGGTGCCGTCGGTCTCCTGGTGATCACTGTGATCTCCCTGGCCTTGTGGGGGAACTTCCGTGGTCTCGAGGGGTTGTGGGGTGTCCTCATCGGGGCGGCCGTCGGTGGCGGATTCGTCCTGGCGACGGTGGCCGTAGTGCTGTTGACCTCGAACACCTCACCGCAGACCACGATGATCGTCACCCTGGGATCGTGGCTGATCAAGATCGTGGTCGTCCTCGGTATTCTCCTCGTACTCCGCGAGATGGACTTCTTCGACCATACGGCGATGGGCGTCACGGTTATCGCTGCGCTGGTCGTCGCACTTGGCGCGGAGACGATCGGTATCATCCGGACGAACGTCACCAACGTCTGACCTGAGGTGTGATCCGGGGGTGAACGCGTGCACCGGGGCGGGGAGTGCCGTCTGTTGTGGGGGAGCGGGGGGGAGTTGGTTCGCGCACCTGCGCGGACGGCTGGTATGCTCTCCTGCGGGTAATCAGGTAGGCGGTCCCGTGTAGACACGCGTGCCCGCGAGTAAGCCTGGTATATCACCCCCGGTACCGTGCGGATGTGCGACGGAGTCCACGGTTCCGGGAACTCCTGACATCCTCCATCGCACCGCCTGACCACAATCACGCGGCCCAAACCACGGGAGAGAACGCTGAGCGTTACAACCTTGGCCATGAAGGGCGAATTCCACGCGCCTTCTATGGAGCATGAATTCTTCCCGGGGGAAGTGGATCCCAGCCAGCTCTGGTTCAGTGATTTCGCGAACGGCATCTTTGCAGTAGACCGCCTGATGATCATCCGTCTTCTGATGATCGTCATCCTGGCGGCCTTTTTTCTGTATGCCTTCCGTAAGCCGAAGCTGATCCCGAGGGGTGCGCAGAACGTTGCAGAGTACGCGGTCGATTTCGTCCGTGTGCACATCGCCGAAGAGATCCTGGGGAAGAAGGAGGGCCGGCGGTTCCTGCCGATCATCGGCACCATCTTCTTCGTGGTCCTCATCGGTAACCTGCCTGCGATCATTCCGGCGTTGAACGTCTCCGCCAATGCGAGGGTCGGCATGCCGATCGTCCTGGCGGCGGTGGCCTACGTCGCCATGATCTACGCCGGTGCCAAGCGTTACGGCTTCGGCAAGTTCGTGAAGTCCTCCGTGGTCATCCCGAACCTGCCCCCGTTACTGCACGTGCTGGTCGTCCCGATCGAGTTCTTCTCCACCTTCGTCCTGCGGCCGGTCACCCTGACCATCCGTCTCATGGCGAATATGCTGGCCGGCCACATTGTTCTCGTGCTGCTGTTCGGCGCCACGAACTTCTTCTTCTGGCAGCTCAACGGCTGGACGCTGTTGGCCGGAGGAACACTCGTCGCCGCCATCGCCTTCACTCTGTTCGAGATGCTGATCATCTTCCTGCAGGCCTACATCTTCAGCCTGCTGACAGCGGTCTACATCGAGCAGTCACTGCACGCGGACGAGCACTGACCCCCGACATCCACACATAACATTCTCGCCCCGCCTACCGGAACCACGACAGTGGACTCGGGTGGGGCACCACGAAAGGGAACGGAATCCTAATGAACGACCTGCTGCTCCTCGCCCAGGACACCACCACCAAGTTCGAGGGTCTCGGCACCATCGGCTACGGCCTCGCTGCCATCGGCCCCGGCGTCGGTATCGGTATCCTGGTCGGTAAGACCGCAGAGGCGATGGCTCGCCAGCCCGAGATGGCCGGCCAGCTGCGTACCACGATGTTCCTGGGTATCGCCTTCACCGAGGCCCTCGCCCTCATCGGCCTGGTCGCCGGCTTCCTGTTCTAGTGTGCGGTGCTCCGCAGGGAGCACTGTGACAAGACCTTCACACTCAAGAGCGAAAGCTGGAGACTATGACGAACTACCTCATTCTGGCAGCCGAAGAGCTGCCGATGGAGGAGCAGATCAACCCCCTGCTCCCCAAGTCGTATGACATCGTCTGGTCCCTCGTCAGCTTCATCATCATCTTCGTGATCTTCTGGAAGTTCGTTCTTCCCAAGGTCAAGCAGGTCATGGCTGACCGCACCGACCAGATCGAGGGTGGCATCGCACGTGCCGAGCAGGCACAGGACGAGGCCAAGGCCGCGCTGGAGAAGTACAACGCGCAGTTGGCCGAGGCCCGCACCGAAGCTTCCCAGATTCGCGACGACGCCCGCTCACAGGGTCAGAAGATCATCGCTGACATGAAGACGCAGGCGACCGACGAGTCCAACCGCATCATCGAGTCCGGCAACAAGCAGCTGCTCGCACAGCGCGAAGCCGTCGTCTCCGATCTGCGTAAGGAGATGGGGGAGAACTCCATCAACCTCGCCGAGCGACTGCTGGGCGACCAGCTGTCGGACGACGTCAAGCGTTCCGGTACGATCGACTCCTTCCTCGCTGATCTCGACAGCGTCGGATCGGGGAAGTGAGGCCCGTGCACGCAGCGAGCAGAACAACCCTGGACCAGCTGACTGAGTCGCTGGACGGTGCACTGTCCGGTGCCACCGACACCGCCGCCGCCGGCGCAGCCACCGGTTCCGAGCTGTTCGAGGTCGCAGACCTCCTGGACAGCGACCGGTCCCTGCGCACGGCGTTGGTGGACCAGACTGTTCCGGCCGACCGTCGCGCCGCACTGGCCGACGGGCTGCTGGCGGACAAGGTCTCCGACACGACACGCGAGACTGTCTCGCAGGTCGTCAAGGGCACCTGGTCCAACACCCGGGACCTGCGCCACGGGCTGGTCGAGCTGGGCCGCCGTGCCCTGCTGCGTGCAGCCCATGAGCAGGGCCAGCGCGAGAAGGTCGCCACCGAACTCTTCGACGTTGCGCGTCTCCTCGAACGGGAGCCGGAACTGGAGATGCTGCTGGCGGACCGTCTTGCGTCCGGCGAGAAGCGTCGGGAACTGCTGGCGAAGGTCCTCTACGGACACGTCAGCGCCATCACCGAGGCCCTCGCGCTTCAGGTGGTCGGTCGTCCCGTCGCCCGTCCGGTCGAGGACCTTGACGCACTGTGCGATTTCGCAGCTGGCCTGGATGGACGCCGCGTTGCCCGCGTCCGTTCCGCCGCTGCGCTGTCGGAGGCACAGGAGCAGGCACTGGGCCAGAAGTTGGAGAAGATCTACGGTTCCGCGATGTCCGTCCATTCCGAGGTTGACACCAGCCTCCTCGGTGGAGCGGTCATCCGGGTCGGCTACGAAGTGATTGACGGCAGCACAGCTGGCAAGCTGGAGCGCATGCGTCGGGCACTGGCCTAGCCCCCGGATAGAACCTCGATCGACAAGATAATTCACGTAATGCTGGAAGACGATACCGAGAGCAGGAAGAACATGGCGGAGCTTACGATCTCCTCCGATGAGATCCGTAGCGCGATTGCGAACTACACCTCAAGCACTTCCGCGGAGGCCTCCCGTGAGGAGGTCGGCGTGGTTACGATGGCAGCGGACGGCATTGCCCAGGTTTCTGGCATGCCCTCCGTGATGACCAACGAACTGCTTGAGTTCCCCGGCGGCGTCATCGGAGTCGCACAGAACCTCGAGACCGATTCGATCGGCGTCGTGGTGCTGGGCAACTACGAGTCGCTGAAGGAAGGCGACGAAGTCAAGCGGACCGGCGATGTCCTGTCCGTCCCGGTCGGCGAGAACTTCCTCGGCCGGGTCATCAACCCCCTGGGTCAGCCCATCGACGGTCGCGGAGACATCGAGTCCACCGAGACCCGTGCACTGGAGCTGCAGGCACCGTCGGTGCTGCAGCGGCAGCCGGTGCACGAGCCGATGCAGACCGGCATCAAGGCCATCGATGCCATGACCCCGATCGGCCGCGGTCAGCGTCAGCTGATCATCGGCGACCGTAAGACGGGCAAGACCTCCGTCTGCATCGACACCATCCTGAACCAGCGTGAGAACTGGGAGTCCGGGGATCCGACGAAGCAGGTGCGTTGCATCTACGTCGCGATCGGCCAGAAGGGCTCGACCATCGCCTCGCTGCGTCAGACCCTGGAGGAGCAGGGCGCCCTGGACTACACGACCATCGTGGCAGCCCCGGCCTCCGACTCCGCCGGCTTCAAGTGGCTCGCACCGTTCGCCGGCGCGGCCCTGGGTCAGCAGTGGATGTACGAGGGCAAGCATGTCCTCATCATCTTCGATGACCTGACCAAGCAGGCTGAGGCCTACCGAGCCATCTCCCTGCTGCTGCGCCGCCCGCCGGGCCGCGAAGCATACCCGGGTGACGTCTTCTACCTCCACTCCCGTCTGCTGGAGCGTGCAGCGAAGCTGTCCGACGAGGAAGGCGCCGGTTCGATGACCGCTCTGCCGATTATCGAGACCAAGGCCAATGACGTCGGAGCGTTCATCCCCACCAACGTCATCTCTATCACCGACGGACAGGTCTTCCTGGAGTCCGACCTGTTCAACCAGGGCGTTCGTCCTGCCATCAACGTCGGTGTCTCCGTCTCACGTGTCGGTGGCGACGCCCAGACGAAGGGCATGAAGAAGGTCGCAGGTAACCTGCGACTGGACCTCGCCGCTTACCGCGACCTCGAGGCTTTCGCGGCCTTCGCGTCCGACCTGGACGAGTACTCCAAGGCTCAGCTGGAGCGTGGCGAGCGTCTCGTCGAGCTGTTGAAGCAGCGCGAGACCGAACCGCAGGCTGTCGAGGACCAGATGGTCTCCATCTTCCTCGCGGGCGAGGGCGAGTTCGACTCGGTTGCCGTCGAGGACGTCCGCCGCTTCGAGGCTGAGCTGTGGGAGTACCTGCACGCCAACAACGCGGGGGTCTACGAGCAGATCAACGGCGGCACCCCGCTGTCGGACGACTCGAAGAAGACCCTCGTGTCCGCCACCGACGAGTTCAAGCGCGGTTTCCAGTCCACCGACGGAACCCCGGTCATCAACGAGCCCGAGGCTCAGGCTCTGGCCGACGAAGATCTCGATCAGTCCCAGATCACCGTCTCCCGCAAGAAGTAGGCGCGGGTAACTAAGACGATGACTGCACAGACCGAGTACACAGAAGAAGGGAGGTAGCAGCGATGGCAACACTTCGCGAACTGAGGGGTCGGATCAAGTCCGTCAACTCGACGAAGAAGATCACGAAGGCCCAGGAGCTCATCGCGACCTCCAAGATCACCAAGGCGCAGGCTCGCGTGGACGCGTCCCAGCCGTACGCCGACGAGATCACTCGGGTCATTCAGCGTCTCGCATCGGCATCCTCACTGGATCATCCGATGCTGGACGTGGAAGCAGAAGCCAAGCGTGTGGCTATCCTCGTTATCACGAGTGACCGCGGCATGTGCGGTGGCTACAACCACAATGTGCTGAAGAAGACCGCCGAGCTGCGCAAGCGCCTCGAGGGAGAAGGCAAGGACGTCGTCCTCTATGTCGCCGGTTCCAAGGGTGTGACGTTCTACAGCTTCCGTGGTGACGACGTCGCCGGTTCTTGGACGGGTTTCTCCCAGGATCCCGTCTACTCCGCAACGCACGATCTTCGCCGCCACCTCATCGAGGGCTTCACGGCCGGCGATGACGGCACGGTGCAGTGGCGTGACGGCCTGAACACCCCGGAGGACACCGAGGTCGCGGGCTTCGGTGAACTGCACGTCGTCTACACGAAGTTCGAGTCGATGCTGACGCAGACGCCGCAGGCGATCCGCATGCTGCCGATTGCGACCCAGATGGACGACGAACCGCTCCACATCGGCGACGACATGCTGTCTGACGGCGACGATGCGGTGTCTGCCGAGGTCGACTTCGAGCCGGACCCGGATTCGCTCCTGAAGGCGCTGCTGCCGCAGTACGTTTCCCGGAGCATCTTCGCGCTGATGCTGGAAGCCGCCGCAAGTGAGTCCGCTGCTCGACGTACCGCAATGTCCGCTGCGACGGACAACGCCACCGCGCTGGTCAACGACCTTTCCCGTGTCGCCAACCAGCTGCGTCAGGCAAAGATCACCCAGGAAATCTCAGAGATCGTCGGTGGCGTGAACGCGCTCGCCGACAGCGGAGAAAGTGACTAACTATGACTACAGCTACTGAGGTGCAGCGCGACAGCGCCGCATCGACTGCTGCCGGTCGCGTGGTCCGAGTCATCGGACCGGTCGTCGACGTGGAGTTCCCGCGTGGCGCGCTGCCGGCACTGTACAACGCACTTGAGGTGGAGGTGACTCTGGAAGCGGTGGCCAAGACCATCGTCCTGGAGGTCGCCCAGCACCTCGGTGACAACATCGTCCGTGGTGTCTCCATGGCCCCGACCGACGGACTCGTCCGTGGGGCCGAGGTCACCGACACCGGTCGTCCGATCTCCGTCCCCGTCGGCGACGTCGTCAAGGGCCACGTGTTCAACGCCCTCGGTGACTGCCTCGACGAGCCGGGCCTCGGCCGCGACGGCGAGCAGTGGGGCATCCACCGTGAAGCCCCGAGCTTCGACCAGCTTGAAGGTCGTACCGAGCTCATGGAGACCGGCATCAAGGTCATCGACCTGCTGACCCCGTACGTCAAGGGCGGCAAGATCGGCCTGTTCGGTGGTGCCGGTGTGGGCAAGACCGTGCTCATCCAGGAGATGATCACCCGTATCGCCCGCGAGTTCTCCGGTACCTCCGTGTTCGCCGGTGTCGGCGAGCGTACCCGTGAGGGCACCGACCTCCGCCTCGAGATGGAGGAGATGGGCGTCCTCCAGGACACCGCCCTTGTCTTCGGTCAGATGGATGAGCCCCCGGGAGTCCGCATGCGCGTGGCGCTGTCCGGCCTGACCATGGCGGAGTACTTCCGCGATGTCCAGAACCAGGACGTGCTGCTGTTCATCGACAACATCTTCCGTTTCACCCAGGCCGGTTCCGAGGTTTCCACGCTGCTCGGGCGTATGCCCTCCGCGGTGGGTTACCAGCCGACCCTGGCAGACGAGATGGGTGTGCTCCAGGAGCGGATCACCTCGACCAAGGGCCGTTCGATCACGTCTCTGCAGGCCGTCTACGTGCCTGCCGACGACTACACCGACCCGGCCCCGGCGACGACTTTCGCCCACCTGGATGCGACGACCGAGCTCAACCGTGCCATCGCCTCGAAGGGTATCTACCCTGCGGTGGACCCGCTGACCTCGACCTCGCGCATCCTGGAGCCCGGCATCGTCGGTGACCGCCACTACGCTGTCGCACAGCGCGTGATCGGTATTCTGCAGAAGAACAAGGAGCTGCAGGACATCATCGCCATCCTGGGTATGGACGAGCTGTCCGAAGAGGACAAGATCACCGTCCAGCGCGCCCGCCGTATCGAGCGCTTCCTGGGCCAGAACTTCTTCGTGGCCCAGAAGTTCACCGATATCCCCGGTTCCTTCGTGCCTCTCGAGGACACGATCGATGCCTTCGAGCGCATCTGCGACGGCGAGTTCGACGCCTACCCGGAGCAGTGCTTCGACGGTCTGGGTGGACTCGACGACGTCGAGGCCGCCTACAAGAAGCTCACCGAGAAGTAAGGGGTCACGCACATGGCTGAGATTGCCGCTGAACTGGTGGCCGTGGAGCGGATGCTGTGGTCGGGTCAGGCCACGTCCGTCACCGCACAGACCACCGAGGGCGAGATCGGCGTGCTGCCCGGCCACGAGCCGCTGCTCGGCCAGCTGGTCGAGAACGGCGTCGTGGTCATCCGGACCACCGAGGGTGAGACTCTGGTTGCTGCGGTACAGGGCGGTTTCCTGTCCGTGTCGACGGAGAAGATCACCATCCTCGCCGACTCCGCACTGTGGGCCCACGAGGTCGACACCGCTGACGCCGAGGCGCGCGAGCGCGACGCCTCGACCGAAGAGGAGCGGGAGCTGGCGCAGTCCGAACTTCGCGCCGTGAAGCGTCTGCAGGAGAGCTGACAGCCGCTGCACCTGCCGCCGGGCCGGTCACCTCACCGAGGTGACCGGCCCGGCGTTCTTCATGGGTTGTGGTGGCGGTGGCGGGGACCCGTTCTCTTTTGGTACTGCCTCCGGGCAGCGGTAACATCGTCGGAAAGTTCGGAGGCGCAATTCCCCCGACGGACGACTACCGTCGGCGGATGACGACCGAGAAGGGGCGTACCTGGTGCTGTTGAACATTCTGATCACCGTCGTGGTGATCGTGCTCGTCTGCGGAGCACTCATCGCAGGCGCGCGATTTCTCACTCTCCGCAGCAGGGGAATCCCCGTGGTGGTCAGAAGCCTTCCGAATCCGGACGGCAGGCACTGGCGCCACGGGGTTCTTGTATACGGGAGCGGGATCGCCAGGGTGTACAAGCTCCGGTCGGTGCGCCCCGAGTCAGACCTGCAGCTGAGCCGTCACCACACGGAGATCACGGACCGGCGTCCCATCACCCGCAGGGAATCGGCGTTCCTCGAGGCGGATCTGCACGTGATGACCTTGCTTGACGGACAGAAGACCTGGGAGGTCGCCCTCGACGACGCGGGAGACACCGCCCTGGTCTCCTGGTTGGAGTCGGCGCCGTCGGAACGGATGGTTCGGTCGGACATGCGGATGGCACGGAAACGCGGGATCCGTTAGCCATTCCGGGCGGGCAGTAGGGGCGGGGTGCCGGCGTTGGGACCGGCGGTTGATGGGGTAGCCTGTTCTGCATGCGTTTGGTCATCTGCCGCTGTTCCGTCGATTACGAGGGACGCCTGGCGGCCCATCTCCCGGAGGCCGACCGTCTGATCATGGTCAAGGCAGACGGTTCGGTGAGCATCCACGCCGACGACCGGGCCTACAAGCCTCTCAACTGGATGACACCGCCCTGCGCACTGACCGTTGCGGAGTCAGACGACGTGCCCGCGGACATGGCGGAGCAGGGCGTCCAGTCTGTGTGGACGGTGGAGAATCCCAAGAAGGAGCGTCTCACCATCCGTCTCTGGAAGGTGTACTCCGACACGTCGCACGAGCTGGGGGAGGATCCGGGCCTGGTCAAGGACGGTGTCGAGTCCCACCTGCAGGAGCTGCTGGCAGAACAGATCGACATCCTGGGCGAGGGGTACACCCTGGTCCGTCGGGAATACCCCACCGCAATCGGCCCGATCGACATCCTGTCGCGCGACGCCGACGGAAAGACTGTCGCGGTCGAGATCAAACGCAGGGGTGGCATTGACGGGGTCGAGCAACTCTCCCGGTACGTCGACCTGTTGAACCGTGACGAGCTTCTGGCGCCGGTACAGGGCGTGTTTGCGGCACAGGAGATCAAGCCACAGGCGAAGACTCTCGCGGAGGACCGTGGCTTCCGGTGCGTGACCCTGGACTACCAGGCGATGCGTGGTGTGGAGTCCGACGAACTCCGCCTGTTCTGAGAGCGGTCACGGGGCGATGCCGAGGCGAAACAGGAGACAGGGGAGCCCGGAGCGCGGCATGCGCAGGGACGGGGCGTCGTATCTCGGGACACGACGTGAGGATGCGCCGTCCTGGGCCGGTGGCCCGTCCGGGTGGGCTGAGTCGTATCTGGTGCGGCGCATCGGGTCTCAGTCGGCGGTGAAGTACTACGTGTGCCCGGGCTGTAACCAGAACATCCCGCCTGGGCTCGCACACATCGTCGCCTGGCCTGATTCGCATCGTGGAGGTGACGACCGTCGGCACTGGCACACTGGGTGCTGGGAGCGGCGTCGGACCGGTCAGCGCTAAGATGGGGCGCCATGACGACACCGAATAACCCGGGACACCATCAGCAGGGCGGCCCTGCGGCACCTAACCGTTTCGCGGCAGGTGCCGTGGACCTCGGCGCCGTGAAGGAGGCGGCGGATCAGCGTCAGCGGGCGGCTGAGCGGTCCAGAGAAGAGGCCGAGAGCGGGGTACGCATCGCACGCAGTGCGATGATCACTCCGGATACCTTTGAACAGGACCTCGTTGTCCGCTCGACACAGGTGGCGGTGATTCTCCTCCTGGGAAGCCAGCGCGCGGAGGGATGCGCGGACATGGCCGCGGAGTTCACCCGTCTCGCCGAAGCCCAGGATTCCTCAGGTGAGCCGGTCCAGTGGGTCTTCCGCGAGGTCGACGTTGACTCGACCCCGGAGATCGCGCAGGCACTGCAGGTGCAGGCGGTGCCTACGGTGTTGGCGCTGGCCGGTGGCCGCCCGCTGACCAACTTCGAGGGGGTCCAGCCGCCGGAACAGATCGCCCAGTTCGTCGCCGCTGTGGTCCGCGCCGTCGACGGAAGGTTGCCGGGACTTCCTGAGCAGCCGGGTCCCGGAGAGGACGCGGACACCGCAGGTGCCGACGGCGGTACCGGAGCCGGGGACAATGGAGACCCCCGCTTCGACGAAGCCGCCTCACTGCTCGATGAGGAGGACTTCCCTGGGGCCACCGCCGTGTACGACCGGATTATCGCGGACAGCGCGGCAGAGCCGGAGACCGTTGCGGAGGCCCGGGCTGCGAGGGTGACCGCCGTTCTCCTGGAGCGCTCGGCATCCGGTGCCTCCGACGAGATCGACGACCTGTTGCTGGCTGGTGCTCGCGAGGAGGCGTTCGACACGCTCATCGAGCGCATCAGGACCAGCGAGGGGGAGGACCGTGACTCCGCGCGTTCGCGGCTCCTGGAGATCTTCTCCATGTACGACACCGCTGACCCGGAGGTCATCGCAGCCCGGACCCGGATGGCCTCTGCGTTGTTCTGAGCCACGGACTTGAGAATTCCGGGCGACGGGGACCCCTGATCTGCCACCCGTGGTGCGGATAGGGCACGATGGGAAGGGTGAATGACACCATCATCTCGACTCCCGCCACCGCCGATGCCCTGGACGAGGACCTTGTCCTGGACCTTCACGACGTCGCCATGGTCCGCAACGGACGCCATGTCCTTCACCCGGTGACCTGGCAGGTCGAGGTCGATGAACGGTGGATTCTCATCGGTCCCAACGGTGCCGGTAAGACCTCACTGCTGACGATCGCAGGAGCGCGTCAGTACCCCTCCTCCGGCACAGCACGGATCGTGGGGGAGACGCTGGGGAAGACCGATGTCCGGGAACTCCGGACCGCTGTGGGGATGTCCTCGGCCGCGGTCGCACATCAGGTCCCCGGGGACGAGAAAGTCATCGACCTCGTCATCTCTGCCGGTTACGACGTGATGGGGCGGTGGCGTGAGAAGTATGACCGGGGAGATGAACTCCGTGCCATGGAGATCCTCGAGCAGATGGGTGCGGTCCACCTCGGCGAGCAGAGGTGGGAGACCTTGAGTGAAGGTGAGCGTAAACGGGTGCTGATCGCCCGGGCGTTGATGACCGACCCTGAACTTCTGTTGCTCGATGAGCCGGGGGCCGGTCTCGATCTGGGGGGACGCGAGGATCTGGTCATGATGCTCGGCGAACTGGCGGCGGATCCGGACGCACCGGCGACCGTTATGGTCACCCACCACGTGGAGGAGATCCCCCCGGGATTCACCCACGGTATGATCCTCGACGAAGGGCGTGTGGTGGCCCAGGGCCTGCTTGAGGACGTGATGACCTCAGAGAACCTGACGCGAGCCTACCACCAGCCGATCTCGCTGACTGTCGACGACGGGCGGTATTTCGCCCGTCGGACGAGGAACGCCGGTAGCCACCGAGCACGGTAGCGCCCGTCATCGCCCTGCAACTGAGACGACGTGAGAAGGCTATGGTGGAGGACATGGTGGATGGCAGTGTGAACAGCAGAAACCGTGCAGACGACGACGGTGCTACTGCGGCAGACTCTGCGGTGGTGCCTGCCCGGCACGCCTCGACACTGATGCTCCTCAGAGACACCCTCAGTGGCCCCGAGGTCTATGTGCAGGAGCGTGCGAGCACGATGCGCTTCTGCGCAGAAATGACGGTGTTCCCCGGCGGAGGGGTGGATGCCAGGGACATGCCCGGGGATGTCGACGGGGACGGTCATGCGTCACCGGAGATCGGCTGGCAGGGACCGTCGACCCGCTGGTGGTCCGAGCGACTGGGCACCACCCCTGATCTCGCCCGTGCCCTGGTGTGCGCGGCGGTGCGCGAGACTTTCGAGGAGACCGGGACTCTGTTGGCGGGCTATGCCGGGGAGTCGGCCGAGAACGGTAGCGGTCCCGTGCGGGACACGACCCCTTATCTGCCTTTTCGTCAGGAACTGGAGAATCACCGGCTCGCGTTCTCCGATTTCCTGAGCATGCACGACCTGGTTCTCCGTGGAGACCTGTTGCGTCCGTGGGCGAACTGGGTGACCCCCGAATCCCAGCCCATCCGCTACGACACCGCGTTCTTTGTCGCCGCGATGCCCGAAGGCCAGGAAGCTTACGGCGACACCCGTGAGGCGACGTCCACCGGGTGGTTCCGTCCGGCGACCCTTCTGGACGGCTGGCGTAACCGGAAGATCAACCTGATGCCGCCGACCTGGGCACAGCTCAAGATGCTCGACACATTCCGGAGTGTCGACGAGGTCCTGGACTTCGCCGAGACACTGCGGGTCGACCCGGTCCGTAGTGAGCCTGTCGACGAACCGTACATGGCCGAGTACTACCTGCTGGAGACCCGGATGTACGGCTATCCGGAACGGGTGTTCGCTCCCGGGATGAAGTTCGCCGTCGATCCGGGGGAACTGCCTCCGTCCCCGTTCTCGTGACGTACACCGTCGACGAGGTCCACTGGCTCGCCCGGAACACTGACGCCGTGGTAGACGCCGAGCGGCTCGAACTGTCGGCGTCGAGCACGGTGCGGGACACCGCCAGGCTCAGGGACCGTTACGGCGACAAGGCCAGGGCGCTCAGTGAGCTGGTGACAGCGCGGCGCGCCGCCCTGCGTGGCGGGAAGGTCCCCGACGACTGGTTGGTCTGCGGGGAATCAGCCCAGCAGGCGACGCCGGCCGTGGTTGCCGCAGAACGTGCGGACTTTCTCGCCGACGTCCTGGGGGGCGGCTCAGGAGGAGACGGGTTTGGACCGGTCGTCGCGGATGTGACCTGTTCTGTGGGGACGGAACTGCTCCATCTGTCCCGGCGCTTCGGCACCGTGTTGGGTGCCGACCTGGATCCTGCACGGCTGCTGATGGCACAGTACAACCTCAGGACCTCCGGAATCTCTGCAGCACACGTCGGTCTCGTCCGTGCAGATGCGGTGGTGCCGGCGTTCGCGCCGGGACGCGTGGACGTTGTGGTGGCGGATCCCGCGCGCCGGACGTCCCGCGGGCGGATCCGCGATCCGAAGGACCTTCTGCCGCCGCTTCCCGACCTGGTGTCGGCACATGCGGGGGCCTCTCTGGCGGTGAAGTGCGCGCCGGGCATCGACTACACCGACTGGGAGGGGCAGGTCGACGTCGTCAGTGTCGACGGTGGGGTGAAGGAGGCGTGTCTCTACACTCCGGACCTGGCACGGCACGACCGTCGTGCCGTGGTTTTCCGCAAGGGGGTACGACGGGTATTGACGTCGGATGATCCGGAGTCCGAGGACGTCGGCGCCCTCGGACGGTACATCCTCGACCCCGACGGGGCGGTGGTCCGCGCCGGACTGGTGCGCCAGTACGCCGCGGTGATCGGATGGTGGCGGATCGACCCGCACATCGCCTACCTCAGCGGGGATTCCCTCGACGCATTCAGGGATGGCGCTGCCGTGCCGGGGCAGCGCATCTTCGAGGTGGTGGACCAGGTGCCGCTGAAACGGCTGAAATCAGCTCTCGCATCGCTGGATTGCGTACGTCTGGAGATCCTCGTGCGGGGTGTGGACGTGGACCCGGATGCGCTGCGCCGCAAGATGAAGCTGAAACGGGGGCGGGAGGGCAGGGAACTGACCGTCGTCGTCGCACGGATCGGTGACACGGCGACAGCTGTCATCGCGGAGGAACTACACCTGCGGGGGTAGTGATATAAAAATGATTTTCAACGTACTCTTTCGTATCTTCGCAGGTGACGACGTTTATTCCGTGATCTGACCCCGGTGAGATTTTCTATGTGGGGTACATCACGGTGATTCGCAGGTAGACTTCTGACCGAAGAAAAGCACCCCAAGCAGGAAGGCCTATGAATGTCGAACATCGTGGTTCTGGTCAAGCAGGTGCCGGACACCTATTCCGAGCGCAAGCTGACTGATGACGACTTCACCCTCGATCGTGAGAACGCCGACGCGGTCCTCGACGAGATCAACGAGAACGCCGTAGAAGCTGCACTCCAGCTCAAGGAAGCTGGTGGCGACCGCAACGTCGTCGTGCTTTCCGTCGGTCCCGCGAGCGCCAAGGACGCGCTGCGTAAGGCACTGTCCCTCGGTGCGGACGAGGCCATCCTCGTTACGGACGACGCGCTGGCCGGTTCTGATGCCCTCGGCACCGCCTGGACCCTGTCCAACGCGCTGAACCTCGTCGATGACATCGAACTGATCATCGCGGGTAACGCCTCCACCGACGGTGTCGCAGGTGCGGTCCCCGGCCTGCTCAGCGAGTACCGCCAGATCCCGGCGCTGACACATCTGCGCACCCTCGAAGTCACCGACGACAAGGTGTCGGGCGAGCGTGTCACCGAGGACGGCGTCTACACCGTCGAGGCACCGAAGCCGGCCATCGTCTCTGTCACGGAGAAGGCCAACACCCCCCGCTTCGCCGTCTTCAAGGGCATCATGGCAGCCAAGAAGAAGAAGATCCGCGAGGTCAGCCTGGGTGACATCGGCGTCGCTGCGGAGAATGTCGGCCTCGCCGCTGCGTCCACCTCCGTGACCAACGCCGCCCCGAAGCCGGAGAAGACCGCGGGCGAGATCATCACGGACGAGGGTGACGGCGGCAACAAGCTGGTCGAGTACCTCGTGTCGAAGAAGCTCGTCTAGTTCACCCCGATTCCCCAGAACGAATCTGTCGAAAGGACATTCACAACCATGACCAACGTCCTGGTACTTGTCGAGCACACACAGGGTGAACTGAAGAACTCCACCCTTGAGCTCATCACCGCAGCACGCGCGTTCGGCACCGTCGGTGCCGTCGTCGTCGGAGCCCCCGGCACCGCAGAGAAGCTGCAGTCCGGTCTCGCTGCCGGCGGCGCTGAGACCATCTACGCCGCAGAGTCGGAGGACGCCGAGAAGTACGTCGTCACCCCCTCCGTCGACGCCGTCTCGGGCCTCGCAGCCCAGCTTCAGGTTCCGGTCGTCATCGCCGCAGGCGCGGCCGGTAACGAAATCGCCGGCCGCGTAGGCGCCCGTGTCGCTTCCGGCGTGCTCTACGACCAGATCGAGATCCACGCCGACCGTTCCGCCACCGGCTCGATCTTCGGCGGAGATTTCACCGTCGAGTCGACCGCCGGCGGGGCATCCCCGGTGTACACCCTGCGCGCCGGTGCGATCGACCCGGAGCCGCAGGCCGCGTCCGGCACCGTTCAGCCGGTCGAACTGCCTGCTGCCGGTCCGACCGCTGTGACTGTCACGGCCTTCTCCCCGGCGGAGAAGGCTGACCGTCCGGAGCTCACCGAGGCGAAGATCGTCGTCTCCGGTGGCCGCGGTGTCGCCGGCCCGGAGGGCTTCCGCGACGTCGTCGAGCCGCTGGCCGACGTTCTCGGCGCAGCGGTCGGTGCTTCGCGCGCCGCTGTCGACGCCGACTACTACCCGGGCAAGTTCCAGGTCGGACAGACGGGTAAGACGGTCTCCCCGAACCTGTACCTGGCCCTCGGCATCTCCGGGGCGATCCAGCACAAGGCCGGTATGCAGACCTCCAAGACCATCGTCGCGGTGAACAAGGACGACGAGGCCGGCATCTTCGAGATCGCCGACTTCGGTGTCGTCGGAGACCTCTTCAAGGTCGCTCCGCAGGCGACCGAGGCTCTCAAGGCCCGCGGCTAGCAGTACGTCACTGCAGGCACCTGGCGGTGTCTGCGCCGGAACCGCCGGGTAGACTCAGCGGTGAACCGGTGAGGTGTACCGTGCACGGCACGGCGAGGACCCGCACTCATCGAGTGCGGGTCCTCGCCGTATTCCCGGAAGTTTCGGCGGTATCCCACCACGCCACTCCGAGCCCACCACGAAGGACAGAACGCCGTGACCACCCTCTTCGTCATCATGTTCCTGATGCTCGCGACGGTACTGACGGTGGGCGTCGGCGACCGCATCGGCCTTCCGTGGCCGGTCCTCCTTCTGCTCGTGACCACTGCGGTGATGTTCATCCCGGGGACTCCGACGGTGTGGATCGAACCGGAGCTGATTCTCCCGCTGTTCCTGCCACCGCTGCTGTGGGCGCTGGCACGCAGAACATCGTGGGGCATGTTCCGGGACCAGTGGCGGACGATCCTCAGTCTGTCGGTGGGGCTGGTGTTCATCACTGTCGCCGTCGTCACCGGGGTGACCATGCTGATCATCCCGGGGGTCGGCCTGGTCGCTGCTCTGGCACTCGCGGCCGCTGTCGCTCCTCCGGACCCTGTCGCCGTCGAGGCCGTGGCTGAGCCCGCCGGTATTCCCCGCAGGATCATCGGGTCGCTGCAGTCGGAAGGTCTGTTCAACGACGCGGCATCCCTGGTGATCTTCAGCGCGGCTATCACCGCGGCTGAGTTCAATGACGACATCCACTGGTTCGAAGCCGGCGGGACGTTCATCTACAGCGCGGTGGGGGCGGTGCTGCTCGGCTGGCTCGTCGGGCGGGGATCGGCGTTGGTGCTGGGGTGGCTCGATTCGCCGGTCGCCGGTAACGCGTTCACCTGGGTCCTGCCGTTCATGGTGTACCTCGCGGCGGAGGAGATCCACGTGTCCGGCGTGATCGCTGTCGTCGTCGCTGCCGTGGAACTGACGTCCCGTGCGGATGCGACTGCGGCGGACTCCCGGCTGACGGGGTCTGCGTTCTGGGAGGTCACCGAGCTTCTGGTTACCGGCCTCGCCTTCGGGCTGATGGGCATGAATGTCCGCGACGCGATCATCGACGACGAGACCGACCACCTCAACCCGGTGTGGTGGGGGCTGGTGATCTCTGCGGTGCTGATTCTGGTGCGGTTCCTCTGGATGTTCTGGCTGCTGCGGGCCAATCGGACAAAGCGGGGGCGCTACCGTGCGCCGATCCGATTCACCGACGTCATCCTGCTCAGCTGGTCCGGGATGAGAGGTCTTGTGACATTCGCCCTGGTGCTGTCACTGAACCCGGCTGATTTCCCGCTGCGTGACGAGTTCACCATCGTCGCCTTCGTCGTACTCCTGTGCACGATGGTGATTCCGGGACTCACTCTGCCTGCATTGACCTCCTACCTGCGCACACATCACGGGCTGCAGGACCTGGACGACAAGCTGACGGAGGAGGCCCTCGACGAGGCGTACCGCGTTGCGCTGGATGTGGTCCGCAAACAGATGAGTGAAGGGCTCTCGCCGGAGCAGGCGGCACGCATCGAGGAGCGACTCGGTCTCGTGCGATCGGCGTCGAACCTGGACGACAGCTCCGATGACAGTGCTGATGATGCCCCGGATGAGGCGGGGACGACGGAAGCCGAGATCCTACGTAGGCGCCGGGCGCGCAGTCAGGCGCTGGGCCGAAAGGCACTCGAGGTCAGGCGTGAGGCGATGTACGCGGCCCAGCGAAGTCTGGCAGCCTCGAAGTCGCGGCGGGGGTCGACCCGAGGCGATCGGGGAGAAGATGCGCGAGCTCGACCGACGCCTTCTGGCATTCCCCGAGGAGAGGTGACCGGCTGTGACACCCACGACACCGACGATGCCGACGATGCCGACGATGCCGACGATGCCGACAACGCCGAGGATCTTCGCCGACCACGCCGCTACCGCGCCGTTGCGTGCGGAAGCGGCTGCCGCGATGGCAGACACGGGGGCGCTCCTGAACCCCGCCGGTCAGTACGCCTCAGGACGGCACGCACAACGGGTGCTGGAAGACGCACGTGAACAGGTCGCCGAGTTGCTGGGCGCCGACCGTGCTGAGGTCATCTTCACCGCGTCCGGAACAGAATCGGACAATCTCGCCGTCCAGGGGCTTGCGTACGGGGCGAAGAAGACCAGGGGCCCCGCGGCCCGGCGGATTCACGCGGCGGCGACCGAACATCCGGCCATCGTCGAAACCGTCGACTGGCTGTGTGGTGGCATGGTGGGCGGGGGCACCCCGCAGTTCGACCACAGCGAGATGCCCGTCGACGGGTGGGGACGGGTCCGCGTGAGCGAGCTACCGGAGCTCGAGGCATCGGTCGACGCGGTCATGACCTGTATGTGGGCGAATAACGAGACGGGCAACCTGCAGCCGGTCGCTGACCTCGCCGGGCGAGCCGTGGCCGCCGGTGTGCCGTTCCACGTCGATGCAGTCCAGGCCGTCGGCCACCTGCCCGTGGACTTCCATGCCCTCGGCTGTTCGACGTTGGCCGCGAGCGCCCACAAGTTCGGTGGGCCGAAATCCATGGGTATTCTGCTCGCCCGTCGGGACGCGGTACTGGTCAGCCCCCTGCGTGGTGGCGGGCAGGAGAGGGGCGTCCGGTCAGGGACAGCGAACCCGCAGGGAGCGGCCGGCACAGCCGCAGCCCTGGCTGCCGCTGTCAAGGAGATGGAGGAGGAACAACGGCGCCTGTCCGCTCTCCGGAAGAAGGTCCTTTCCGTCGTCGGGGCGATCCCTCAGTCGCGGATCTACACCGATCCGTCCGGCGGAGCTCTCTCCGGGCATGTCCATGTGGCATTCCCCGGGGCGGAAGGGGACAGCCTGATCATGTTGCTGGATGTCGCGGGAGTGGATGCTTCGACAGGGTCGGCATGTTCGGCCGGAGTGAACCGCGCCAGCCACGTGCTGACCGGGATGGGCGTCCCGGTTGAGGTTGCCCGCGGCGCGTTACGGCTGACCTTCGGGACGGCGACCACCGCGGACGACGTCGACCGGCTCTGCTCCCTGCTGCCGGGTGTCGTCGACCAGGCGCGTGCGGCCGGGATGGCTTCGTAGCGGCGGTACTGCCGTACCTGCCGCCGGCCGATTCGCACCTGACCTGCCGCGGTGTAGGGTGAAGGGTCGACTGCAGGGCCTCGGGAACTGACGGTCCCACACGATCACCGACGTGCACCGGTGTGCACGAGAGAGCAGAGGAAGGTATGCGGGTTGTCGCGGCGATGAGCGGGGGAGTGGACTCCTCCGTGGCTGCAGCACGGGCGCTGGAGGCGGGGCATGACGTTGTCGGCGTGCACCTGGCGTTGAGCCAGTCGCCGGAGGCTGTCCGTGCCGGATCACGGGGATGTTGTTCGCTGGAGGACTCCGCTGATGCCCGGCGTGTGTGTGATTCCCTCGGGATTCCATTTTACGTGTGGGACTTCTCCGACCGGTTCAAGGCCGATGTCATCGACAACTTCGTGGAGTCCTACGAGATCGGGGAGACACCGAATCCCTGCCTGCGCTGCAACGAGAAGATCAAGTTCGAGGCGCTGCTGGACCGGTCGATCGCGCTCGGTTTCGACGCCGTGGTCACCGGGCACTATGCCCGCCTGCACGACGGCGTCATGCGTCGCGGTATCGACGACAACAAGGACCAGTCCTATGTGCTCGGTGTGCTCGATGACGAGCAGTTGGCGCACTGCATGTTCCCGGTCGGTGACACGGTGAAGCCTGACATCCGCGCCGAGGCCAAGGACCTCGGGATGGGGGTGGCGTCGAAGCCGGACAGCCATGACATCTGTTTCATCCCCGACGGTAACACCCAGGCGTTCCTCGGTAACCAGATCGGCCTGCGTCCCGGGATGGTGAAGTCGGTCGAGGGTGAGACTCTCGCCGAACACGACGGGGTGTACGGATTCACCATCGGCCAGCGCAAGGGCCTCGGTGTCGCCGGACCCGCGGCCGACGGACAACCGAGGTACGTCACCGACATCGATGCCTCCACCGGGACGGTCACCGTCGGTGGCCGGGACGACCTGCGTATCGGCCACATCACGGCCGACCGGCTCAAGCGTCTGGACCCGGCGAAACACGGCACCACCTTTGACTGCGACGTCCAGGTCCGCGCCCACGGCGGCGTCGTCCCGGCGACAGCCACCCTGAACGACGGGTCCGTCGCCCTCGACCTCCACGAGCCCTTGCGCGGTGTCGCACGTGGGCAGGCGGCAGTGGTCTATCTCCCCGATGCAGACGGCGACATCCTGCTCGGATCAGGCACCATCAGTGCCACGGTGCCGTGGTCGACCGGCAAGCAGGCACAGTCGGCGTGAACGCAGGAGAGGATGGCCCACTGCGTCTCGGCTGGTGGGAGGATGTGCGGACCGACCACGGCGATCTCCGTTCTGCTCTGGCTGCCGCCTCTCGACGGACCCGTGACGTGGATGAGGACGTCGGCGTCGTCCCTCCGCTGAGCCTGCCACAGAGCGACTTGGTGCCGGTGACGGCCGCGATGGGCGCGCTCGTCGGCGGCCCGTACCTTCGGTCCCATGCACGCGGGTGGGAAGTGGCCCCAGGGAAGACCCTGGATGCCCGTCATTTCCTCGGACGGCTCCACGAACTCACCGACACTGTCGCCGAAACGATGCCCGGCGCCGACCGACTGATGGTGCACGTGTCGGGCCCATGGACATTCGGTGCTTCCGTCGAGTACCGCGGACACCCGCTGTGTTTCGACCGTCCCGCCTTCCGAGATGTCGCCCTGTCCCTCGGGGAAGGGGTGCGGGAGTTCTGCGATGCTGTCGGAGCCACCGTGGTGCACGTCCACGAAAGACGACTCGGTGAGGTCACGTCCCGGCTGCAGGGGGCCACCGAGTTCGAGACCATGCAGGTCGACCGTGAGGTCGCGGTGAATGTCGAACGTCGCTTCATCGGGCAGGTCCGTGGCGTGGGAGCACGGTCAGTCATCCTCGACAGTGGTGTCGAGTGGCCCGAGGTCGTACACACTGGAGCGGACAGTGTTGTCGTCGACGATCTGACGGACAGCGTCGCCCGGATGGTGGACGATGGTACGTCCGTCGCCTGGCGGGTCGATGACAGCAGAACCAGTGACGACATCGCACACCGTGTCATCCGGACGTGGAAACAGTGGACCTTCGATGTGGCGACGCCCGAGCCCCAGATTGACCTGGTCGCGGTAGGCGAGGGGATCCTGAAGCCCGGGGCGGCAGCGGAGCTGGCGCGGACCGTGCGGGGGGCCGCGGCGTTGTTGCACCGCAACTGAGCAGAGCCCGGGGCAGGTCTAGTCGTCGGAGGCCTGCGCGGTGATCGCGTCGAGATCCACGACCTCGAATTCCAGCAGGGAGGCCCCGGTCGCCACCGGCTTCTTCCCCTCACCGCCATGGGGGCCACTGTGCGCGGCCTTTGCAGGGCCTGCGGCCCACGCCTGGAAGTCTTCCTCGGTGGCCCAGGTGGTGACGACGAAATACCGGTCGTCGCCCTTGGTCGGCCGCAGCAGCTGGAAGCCCTCGAAACCGGGGGAGGAGTCGACGGTGTGGGCGCGGGCTGCGAATCGTTTCTCCAGCTCGGGTCCGGCTCCCTCGGGCACGGAAATAGCGTTGATCTTCACGACGGACATGGAACTCCTGACGATGGTCGCGGCGGATGTCGACGTCGAGCCTACCGCGGACCTAGTGTCCGTGGAGCGCGGCAACCGGTGCAGCCGGACGAGTCAACGCACGGCGTCCGGACCGGAAGCGAGCAGTTTCTCGAATCCCGCCTCATCGAGCACCGGCACACCGAGGTCCTCGGCCTTCGTGAGCTTCGAGCCTGCTTTCTCTCCGGCGATGACGAAGTCGGTCTTCTTCGACACGGAGCCGGACGCCTTTCCTCCCCTGGACTCCACTGCTTCCTTGGCCTCTGTGCGGTCGAAGTTCGCCAATGACCCGGTGACGACCACGGTCAGCCCTGCGAGAGTCTGCTCGGGCAGATCGGATGCCTCCACGATCTGTTCCATCCGGACCCCGGCGGCAGCCAGGCATCGACGATCTCCCTGTGCCAGTCGACGGCGAACCAGTCTTTGACCGACTGCGCGATGATTCCGCCGACTCCGTCGATCTCTGCCATGTCTTCGACGGACGTCTCGTCGATGACGGGAATGGACTGCAGGTTCGCTGCAAGCGCCTTGGCTGCTGTGGGGCCGACGTGGCGGATCGACAGTGCGGTGATCACCCGCCACAGGTCGACCCCCTTCGCCTCCTCAAGATTGTCGAGCAGGACCCGCCCCTGCTTGTTCAGCGTCCCCGCCTTGGTGGTGTACGCACTTGTCGTGGCCAGCGTCTCCTCGGTGAGCGAGAAGAGGTGGCCTTCATCCGGCAGTACACCGGAGGCGATGAGGTCGTGGGCGGCACGCTCGCCGAGTGCGTCGATGTCGAAGGCGCCACGTCCTGCGAGATAGTTCAACCGGTTCTGCAGTTGACCGGGGCAGTAGCGGGTGTTGGGGCAACGCCAGTCGGCGTCTCCCTCCTTGGTGGGGGACAGGGGGGTCCCGCACTCGGGACACAGTGAGGGATACACGTACTCCCGTTCGTCTCCGGTCCGGGCGGTCTCCACCGGGCCCAGAACCTCGGGAATCACCTCACCGGCCTTACGGATCATCGCGCGGTCTCCGAGACGGACGCCCTTGCGGTGCGCCTCAGTGGCGTTGTGCAGCGTCGCCATGGTGACCGTCGAACCCGCGACATAGGTGGGGGTCATCACTGCGTACGGCGTGGCGCGCCCGGTCCTCCCGATGCCTACGCGGATGGACTCCACGGTGGTCACCGCCTCTTCCGGGGGATATTTGTAGGCGATCGCCCATCGTGGGGCACGGCTGGTGGCACCGAGGTTCTGCTGCTCGGTGACGTCGTCGATCTTCACGACGAGTCCGTCCATCTCATGGGCCGCGTCGTGTCGGTGCTCGCCCCAGTACGTGACTGCGTCGAGGACGTCGTCGGTGGAGTGCACCTGCCGGGTGTACGGACTGACGGGAAGCCCCCACGCCTCGATCGCCCGGTAGGCGTCATGCTGGCTGGCAGGTTCGAACCCCTCCCTGGCACCGATGCCGTGGCAGATCAGACGGAGGGGCCGTTTGGCTGTCTCCTCCGGATTCTTCTGCCGCATTGCGCCGGCCGCGGCGTTCCGGGGGTTCGCGAACATCTTCTTCCCCTCAGCCTGGCGGTCCGCGTTCATCGTCGCGAAGTCCTCGACGGTGATGAAGATCTCTCCCCGGATCTCGACGACAGAGGGGACAGGGAACTCCTCGGTGCCGGTGAGCACGTCGGGGATGTCCGCGAGTGTCCGGGCGTTGTGTGTGACGTCCTCACCGGTGACACCGTCACCCCGGGTGAGGGCGAGACTCAGACGGCCGTCGACATAGAGGAGATCAATCGAAGCGCCGTCGATCTTCAGCTCGGTGAGGTAGGTGGGTGCGGGGGTCCTGGTCAGCCACTCCCGCATCTCGTCGAGGCTGAAGACGTTGTCGAGACTGAGCATCGGCTCCCGGTGGTCGACGTTGCGGAACGGCGAATTCTCCGGTGACGGGGCGACTTCCTGGGTCGGGCTCGGTCCCTGTACTGCTTCAGGATGAGCCTCTTCAAGCTCCTGCAACTCGCGCATCATCGCGTCGAAGTCGGCGTCGGAGACTTCGGGAGCCTCGTAGTAGTACAGCTCCCGGTGTCGGCGGATGTCAGCGGCCAGACGGGTCCAACGCTCCTCAGGGGTCCCGGGTGCCCCGGGTGCCCCGGGTGTCTCGGGAGTCTCGGGCGATGGCTCAGTCGGTGTCTCGGGCGGTGTCTCAGTCACCGTCGCCAGTGTAGTGAGCCCGGCGCCGAACGGGGAGCGACGTCCGGCGCACAGCCAATTGTTCTTTCGGTATGTGAGTGTGCCTTCACAATAGGCGGGGCTGGTGTGATTCGAGACATAATAGTCGGGGGTGGTGCTCCCTACGGTGGACATAACTAGACTCGGTCATCGCGAGCCCTGTGGACTGCGGTGATGGCTGGAATGTGATGTAGGTATCGGGGTGGCCCGCTACCCGGAGGGGTGGAACTGTTCACCGGGCAAAATCTAGCGTTGGCCGTGTCAAGAAGAACGCCCCCTCGCAGACCAGCGAATAGATCAGATGGCTGCATTTCAGAAAGGACGATCACATGTTCAACCTGCTCAGCCGTGAAGAGATCAACGAGATGACCTCCGGCGCCAACTACTTCCTCTTCGGGGACGACGAGGCCATCGCCGTCGACACGCCGGAGCATGACGACTTCCTCGTCTAAGTCCGCAAGGGCGCAGGGGTGTTTGCCCGTCATTCCCTGCGGTGACGCCGCCCGGGCACACGGCCATATCGACCGTGTGCCCGGGCGGCGTCGTACGTCGACTACACCGCGGCATTGGCGTCCGGGGGGCGTTATAGAGTGGCACCCATGACGACCGCCGCGCATTTCGATCCGACCCATCTCCTCAGCTTCGACCTGGAGACCACCGGTACGGACCCGCTCACCGCACGCATCGTGACCAGTGCCCTGATCTCGATCAACGGTCGTCAACGTGACGACCTGGAGATGCTCGCTGACCCGGGTATCCCCATTCCTGAAGGGGCGGCGAAAGTCCACGGCATCTCCACGGAGTACGCCCGGGAACACGGACGCCCTCACGATGAGGTCCTTGCCGAGACCATCGAGCGGATCCGGGCAGGGTGGCGCGATGGAGCGACACTGATCGTGTACAACGCCGCGTACGACCTCACGGTCCTCCGGAGCCTGGATCCCACGTTCACCGTGGACGGTCCGGTCGTCGACCCTCTGGTCATCGACAAAGCGAAGGATCCGTACCGCAAAGGTAAACGGCAGCTGGAACCGGTGTGCGCCCACTGGGGTGTGACGCTGGACAACGCGCACGAGGCTACGGCAGATGCTCTGGCAGCTGCCAGAGTGGCATGGAAACTAGCCCGCGCCTACCCCGAACTCACCGAGGTCAGTGCGGACGAACTCATGCTTAACCAGGCAACCTGGCACTACGAGTCGCAGTCCGGACTCAAGAAGTATTTCGAGGACAAAGGGCAGACGGACCGTGCAGCCACGGTCAACACCTCCTGGCCCGTACAGTCCTAGTGACCGGTCGGATACAGCCGTTCAGTACGATTGACAACCATGGCTAACTCCGTGACGAAGACCTCGGCCGAATACCTCCGCGACATCGTTGCCGCGCCGGTCTACCGCGCGGCCAAGCACACGCCCCTGGACACCATGGATGCGTTGTCGGAGAAGACGGGCAACCGTGTCCTGGTCAAGCGTGAAGACCTTCAACCTGTCCACAGTTTCAAGCTGCGTGGCGCGTTCAACCGGATGTCACAGCTCACCGGCTGTGCCGGTGTGATCACCGCCTCAGCGGGGAACCACGCGCAGGGCGTGGCGCTGTCCGGACGCGAACTCGGCATCCGGTCGGTCATCGTCATGCCGGTGACCACCCCTTCCATCAAAGTGGACGCGGTGCGCGGTTTCGGCGGCGAAGTTGTGCTGCACGGTGAGAACTTCGACGCGGCACAGGGGAAGGCCAAGGAGCTTTCGGAGACCGACGGCCTGGTCTACGTCCCACCGTTCGACAATGAA
This sequence comes from Corynebacterium sp. CNJ-954, assembly GCF_001942345.1. Taxonomy (GTDB): domain Bacteria; phylum Actinomycetota; class Actinomycetes; order Mycobacteriales; family Mycobacteriaceae; genus Corynebacterium. The sequence goes on along the minus strand of NZ_MKKI01000011.1, from coordinate 290,459 downwards.
GCGGTGATTGCTGGCCAGGGAACCATCGGGCTGGAGATCTTCCAGGCAGGTCCCGTCGACCGTGTTTTCGTTCCCGTCGGCGGTGGCGGTCTCGCCGCCGGGGTCGCCGTGCTGTTGAAGGAACTGAACCCCGAAATCCAGGTCATCGGTGTGGAACCCGAGGAGTCCGCATGTCTCACTGCAGCGCTGTGGGCCGGTGAACCGGTCGAACTTGAGCACGTCAGCCTCTTCGCTGAGGGCGTGGCCGTCCGCAAGATCGGTGCCGAGACCTTCCGACTGTGCAAGGAGTACCTGGATGAAGTCGTCACGGTCAGCTCCGATGAGATCAGCGCAGCCATCAAGGACCTTTTCGACGACACGCGGGCGATCGCCGAGCCTGCGGGCGCGGTGTCCCTGGCGGGACTCAAGAAGTATGCCGCGGCCAATGACATCCAGGACGAGACCCTGGTGAACGTGCTCTCCGGCGCCAACCTGAACTTCCACACCCTGCGCTACATCTCCGAGCGGGCGGAACTCGGTGAAGGCGGAGAGGCGATCTTCGCGGTCACTATCCCGGAGGAACAGGGCGCGTTCTTCAAGTTCTGTGAGGTCCTCAACGGTCGGATGGTCACGGAGTTCAACTACCGTGTCGGTGAGCGCGGCGATGACCGCCGTGCGCGGATCTTCGTCGGCGTCCAGCTCAAGGAAGGCGTCACGGAGCGGGAGGCGATTGCGGATGCCCTGGCTGACGCCGGATACGACGTCGTGGACCTGTCGGACGATGAGGTCGCCAAGGAACATATCCGCTACATGATCGGTGGCGTGCCGCCTGCCTTCGTTAACGAGCGGATGTTCTCCTTCGAGTTCCCGGAGCACCCCGGTGCGCTGGTGCATTTCCTCGATGTTCTCGGCACGAACTGGAACATCACCGCCTTCCACTACCGGAGTCAGGGAATGGACTACGGGCGGATCCTCGCCGCCTTCGAGGATGCACACTCCGAGGACTTCGAATCCCATCTCAGTGATCTGGGCTACCCGTTCACCGAGGTGACCGACAACCCGTCCTACCAGCTGTTCCTGGCTCCGGCAGGGGAGTAGTCGATGAGCCCCACGGGTCGGCCGGAGGACACGATCGAGTGGAACGAGCTGCTCCCGGTCCTACTCGGCTACCCGTCCGCGTCATTGCACGCGATGCTGGAGACACGTGGTGACGGTGAACCGGACGTTCGTTACGAAGTGTGGCGGCAGGGCAGGAAACTCCGCGTGGAGAAAGACGGTTTGCCCGACTATGTCTGCGATGGCGAGACGCTCTGGTCTTTCGAGGAGGCAGCCGACGTGGAAGGATCAGACGTACGTCCTGTCGCTAGTGATGCACGGAAGGTGTTGTACTGCGGTCCCGCACAGGGGCTGTGCGCTCCCAGGCGGTCCAGCGACTGGCAGGGATCTGATTTTACGACTCCCGAAGGTCCGGTCACCGTGGAGGAGTTCCAGGGGCGGGACTGCTGGACAGTGGCGTTGAAAGCGCCACCGCGCAAGGTCGGGCCGTTGCGTATCTGGGTCGACCGCGATTCCGGGTACCCGCTGGGCGAAGTGAATGAGTCCCCGGAAGCGAAGGGCTACGAGCAATGGTTCGAATCCCCGGAAATCGGCATCGCTCTCGATGATTCGCTGTTCACCTGGGAGGGGCCTTCTATCACGAAAGCTGAGCTCGAAGATCGGAGACACCAGAGCCTGCAAGCACTGGAAGAGTCCCAGATGCAGTGGTTCCGGGAGAATGTTTTGGCGACCCGCTTGACGGTGTCGAGCACGGTGGACCTTTCTCCTGAGCAGATGCGTATCGAAGAAGGCAGCGTGTACGGGGGACCCCCGGGGTGTTCCAGTTCGAGAGAACCGCAGTGGATCAGCAGCAGGAGGCACCGCGACGTGAAGCTGATGTTGTCTGGCGTTCGGGTGATCACAGCTGGCGGGTCACCTTTCTCTCCCCGGAGGTGATCGTCGACGACAAGCTGACCTCAGAGGTTCGTCGACGCTTCAGCTGGCGGGATCGGGAAGGACGGTGAGCACCGTGGACTGGGAGGACCTGCGAGCCCGGCTGGTCGGTACACCGGACAGCACTCTGCATGCACGGGTGCAGTGGGATGACGGCGAAGCTGCCAGCATCCCGTTCATGGGCCCGTACTACCGGTGGGGTCCGGGGCCGCGCTGCATGGGCACAGATGAGGCAGGGGGTGCCCAGCCTGCGTCCCTGGAGCTGTGGCGGCACGGCCGGAAGATCCGGGTCGAGAGGAATGGACGACCCTACTACATATCCGACGGTAGTCAGGCGTGGTTTTTCCGGGAGGATCATGCCCGTCCGCTGGTTGTCGCTGGCGCAACCGCCAGTTACGGCGGAGCTTTGGTCTACTCCGGGGAGGCCCAGTGGCTTGTCCTCCCTCCTCCAGCTGCACATTGGACCGACGATAATATTCAGCCCGATGGCCCGGTTGAAGAAGACTCCGTCGAGGGGAGAAGTTCGTGGAGTTTCGTGATATCCGGAATCCGGGTCTGGATTGACCAGGCGTCGTTGCACGTGCTCGCCCTGCAGCTCGACGGTTCCACGTACCGGGAGAAGTTGGTGGCTCCGGAGATCGGCCAGCCGTTGGACGACGACCTCTTCACGTGGACTGGCCCCGTCGTGACCGCGCGGGAACGGAAGAAGCTGGAGAAGACCAGAGGCAACCGACAGTGGTTCGTGGACAACGTTGTCGAGAGTGAATCAGAGCTGGAGTCACTACCGGTCACTCTCGATCTCACCCCGACAGCTGTGCCACGCCGCAATGACGTCACCGGAGAATTTGAGGCCAGAGGACCCAACATGGCGTTGTCCAGGCACCTCCCTGACACCGACTTCCGCTGTGAGGAGCATGTGGACGCTCACCGGTGGACTGCACAGGGCTATCACTGGCAGCTGCATCTGTGTGACGATCTCACTCTCGGAAGAGAGGGCATCCAGGACGTCTGGAACCAGCTCCACCCCGGCGAGGAGGTGACCGGCTACCGCCCACCCGGGCAGTGATTCCCGGAAGGTGCCGGAAAGTGTCAGCTCAGTAGCGCGCCGAGGATCTCGCCGACCTCACCGAGATGCTCGATCTCCGAGAGTAGGAAATCCGGGCCGCCTGGCCGCCCGAGAATGAGGATGTAGTCCGTACCGGACAGGGGAGTGGCGGCCAAGGCAGAATCCATCACCGTCCAACTCGACGGCACCCAGGTGTCACGGTCGGTCAGAGCACGGGGCTCGGCGACGGGAGTTTCGGACAGCACCCGCCCGTCGTCCTCAGGCGCGGAGGATGAGGCGGCGACGCGCCTGGTCTTCTCCCCGGATTCGAGGATGACCGCCCACTGGACCGACATCGACTTCGGCAGTGCGTCGATCAGTTTCTGGAGGCTGTCAACGGTACGGCGACGATGCCGCGCCAGTTCGGCGAGCAGGCTGATCTGGCCCCGGCGGTCGACGGTTCCGGAGAACGGGCGGATGGAGTCGACGTAGACCCCGTCAACTTCCTGCGCGGCGCTGATCAGTGCGTCCGCAAGGCGGCCCGCAGGAAGATCGACGACGACATCGTCGACGACAGTGCCGTCAGGGTCATGCTCGACCACATCCACGCTGCGGATATCCGCGTCGATCGTTCCCATCGTGGCGGCAATGAGCCCGAGGGTGCCGGGAACATCGGGAAGACGGACGCGCATCAGATAGGACAAGGTGTACCTCAGCGAAAATAGGACGGTGGACGCCCCGATTGTAGCGAACCGGGGTGAGCGTACGCGCGACGCAGCGTCCTACTAGAGTGGTCGGGGTAAACCCAGCGAAGACGAAAAGGGGACCCACCTGTGTCCGAGATCTCCCGTGACGAGGTCGCGCACCTCGCCAGGCTCTCCCGCCTCGACCTGACCGAGGACGAGCTCACCCACTACGCAGCCCAGATCGACGGCATCGTGGAAACCGTTGCCGCCGTGCGTGAGGTCGACACCGCCGGTGTCGAGCCCCTGAGCCACCCCACCCAGAACGTCGACGGCGCAGTGTCGGTGATGCGTGAGGACGTCCCCCAGGAGTCACTCACTGCTGAACAGGCCCTCGACCAGGCTCCGAAGCAGGCACAGCAGCGTTTCCAGGTTCCCCGGATCCTGGGCGAGTAGAGGGCGAGACGACAGCGAAATGAGCGAAGTGAACAGCACCACCTACACCGTCGGCAGTCGGGACGACTCGGACCTGACGACCTGGACCGCCGCAGAACTCGCGGAGAAGATCCACGCCGGAGACGTCAGCTCCGTCGACGCGACCCGCGCGCATCTGGACCGGATCGCCGCCGTCGACGAGGCCGTCCACGCATTCCTCCACGTGGGGGAGAAAGAGGCTCTCGCGGCAGCTGAGAAGGCCGACAAGGACATCGCCTCCGGGCACGTTGCCTCCGCATTGGCCGGTGTTCCACTGGCGTTGAAGGATGTCTTCGTCACCACCGATGCACCGACGACCTGTGCCTCGAAGATGCTCGAGGGCTACATGAGCCCCTACGACGCCACGGTCACCCGGCGCATCCGCGAGGCCGGGATCCCCATCCTGGGTAAGACGAACATGGACGAGTTCGCGATGGGATCGTCCACCGAGAACTCGGCCTACGGACCGACGCACAACCCCTGGGACCTCAGCCGAACCGCCGGTGGCTCCGGCGGTGGCTCCTCTGCAGCTCTTGCCGCCGGCATGGCTCCGTTGGCGATTGGCACGGACACCGGCGGATCCATCCGCCAGCCCGCGGCGCTGACCAACACCGTGGGGGTCAAACCGACCTACGGCACCGTCTCGCGGTACGGCCTCGTCGCCTGCGCGTCATCCCTTGACCAGGGGGGACCCACGGGACGGACCGTGTTGGACACCGCACTGCTGCATGAGGTCATCGCAGGCCATGACGCGCAGGACTCCACGTCCTCCGAGCGCCCGGTCGCCCCCGTCGTCGACGCGGCACGGCAGGGTGCCGACGGCGACCTGACCGGTGTGACCGTCGGCGTGGTCAAGCAGTTGGAGACGGTCCAGGGCCTGCAGGCCGGTGTGGCGGAGAGCTACCGCTCCTCACTGGAGCAGCTCAAGGCGCAGGGCGCGACGATCGTCGAGGTTGACTGCCCCAGCTTCGAGTACGCGCTCAACGCCTACTACCTCATTCTGCCGTGCGAGGTCAGCTCCAACCTCGCCCGCTTCGACGGGATGCGGTACGGGCAGCGTCAGCTCGACGACGGACACCACTCTGCAGACCAGGTCATGTCCGCTACCCGTGCCGCTGGCTTCGGGCCGGAGGTCAAGCGTCGCATCATCCTGGGCACCTACGCACTCTCGGTCGGTTACTACGACGCCTACTACCTGCAGGCGCAGCGCGTCCGTAACCTCATCGCCCAGGATTTCGCCAAGGCATTCGCCGAGGTCGACGTCCTGGTGTCCCCGGTGACCCCGACCACGGCTTTCGAGCTGGGGGAGAAGGCCGACGATCCGTTGGCGATGTACCTCTTCGACCTGTGCACCCTGCCGCTCAACCTTGCCGGTGTATGCGGCATGTCCGTCCCCGGACCTCTGTCCGCAGACACCGGGCTTCCGGTCGGCCTGCAGATCATGGGGCCGGCACACGGTGATGACCGCCTGTACCGTGTCGGTGCGGCCTTCGAGGCGGGCCGACGGTAGCGCTGTTGAGCCGGGCCGGTGGCCGGGGGTCAGACCTCCGGCCAGTGGCGCTCCAGTCCCTCGATGATGAAGTCGACCTTCACGTCGACAAAGCCCCTTTCCGACCAGGAATCGTCCGGCTGGAAGAGATGGTCCGCGCTGATCCTGTCCTGCACCCGTTCGAGGCCCGACGTGCCGGCGGCGTCAGTCGCCCGCATGCTTTCGATGCCGAGGCGGCAGGCCATCACCGTGTCCCCGATGAAGTCCAGGGCGAACGCGGCCTGCATACGGGATCTGCCGTGCTCCTCCACCACACGGACATATCCGCGCAAGGGGTCCTCGATGTGGGCGAATGCGGTCGGATAGGCGTACAACGTCCTGGCCAGTCCGGGGACCTCCTCACACATGCGCCAGCACTCGGACGCCCAGAGGCGCAACGCGTCCTGCCATGCAGTGTCCGGCTCTGGAGTCCGGATCGTCGCGGCAACTCGCGCCAGGCAGGCGTCAAGGACGGCGTCGCGTGACGGGAAGACCCGGTACAACGCCGGGGTGACAACACCCAGGCGCCGGGCGATGGCGGACAGAGTGAAGTCAGCGATCCCGAGCTCGAGAGCTGTATCGAGTACGTCCGTTCGGGTGAAGGACGGCTTCGGCCCGGTTTTCCTCCCGGGGTTCCCGGTGGACAGAGGTGCGCGAGGTGAGCCGGTCATGCTCCCCAGCGTAGTGGGCGCCCTCCCGTCTACTCCACCAGCCGCCACCCCTGGGCATCGTGGAGATGTCTCCAGTACCGGGCGTAGGTGCCGTCCAGTTGCATCAGTTCCTCGTGAGACCCCTGTGCCTCGATGCGCCCCTCGCTATCCAACTGCACGATGACGTCAGCTCGGGCGATGGTGTCCAGGCGGTGCGCGATCGTGACCACCGTGGACTGTGCGCGCAGCCTATCCACCGCAGCGACGACGTTGGCCTCGTTTTCGACGTCCAGGGCACTGGTCGCCTCGTCCAGGAGGACGATCGGCGCTTTCTTCAGCACGGCCCGGGCTATGGATACACGCTGGCGTTCGCCTCCCGACAGGGCCCTGCCACCTTCACCGACGCGGCTGTTCCACCCGTCCGCCAGTCGCGCGGCAATGTGGTGGGCGCCGGCCAAGGTCGCCGCTTCGAGGACCTCCTCGTCAGTGGCATCTTCACGTCCCACACGGATGTTCTCCAGCAGGGTGTCATCGAAGAGGTAGACGTCCTGGAAGACCATCGACAGCTGTGCCATCAACTGCTTCGTCGTCTGGGAGGCCACCGGAACACCGCCGACGCGGACTGTTCCGGTGTCCGTATCGTAGAATCTGCTGATCAACCGGGCTATCGTCGTCTTACCGGACCCGGACGGTCCCACCAGCGCGACCATCGTCCCCACAGGGACATCGAGAGTGACGTCACGGAGTGCAGGCGTCTTCGCCGAGTAGCCGAATGTGACATGGTCCAGCGCCACGGACCCCGGGTCGGTCAGTTCTGCGGGGGTGGACGGCTCAGGTAACGGTTCTGCGGTGAGGACCTCGTCGAGTCCGTCGAGGACGGCACGCCGTCCCTCTATGCCCATGGCGCTCTCGGTGATTGTGGATAGTGTACTGGTGAAACGCATCGCCAACCCGATGAAAGCCAGCGCGGGGACCGGTTCCAGTACTCCGGATACGGCGAGGGAGCCGGTGACGGTGATCAGCATGACGATCACCCCCTGCGTAGCGGCACCACTGAGCAGGAGCCCGGCGGTCTCGGTGCCGAGAGCCCTCAGTTTTGTCGATCGAGCGTCCTCCATCGCGCGACGCAGGGGTGTGAAGTCCCCGCTACGGCCACAGGAACGCAGCGCCCCCTGGCACCGGGCGAACTCCACGATGCGCTCAGCGAGTTCCTCCTGTGCCGGTGTCGTACGGCGGGTTGCCCGGCGCATCAGGGCCGTCGACGCCGTTGTCAACAGAATGAAAACAGGGACGGCCACGGTCAGCACCAGTCCCAGCAACGGATCCCAACACCACGAGACCACAATGATCACACCGGCGGACGCCGTCCTGCTGATCAGGGGAACGATCATGTGAGCGAGGATCTCACCTGTGGTCATCAGCTCCGTGGAGACGATGCGGGAGAGCCTGCCGGCCCGGGATGCTGCGAACCACCCCAGGGGTTGCCGGGTCACGCGGTCACCGACGAGGCGGTGGATGTTCTTCAGGAAGTCCAGGGCAACGGAGTAGCCCCACCGGTTGGAAAGGTAGTTGGCGGCGAAGGTGATCAGTGTGAGTCCGCCGAGGGCCCACAACCAGCCGGAGAATCCGAGACCCCATACTGCCCCACCGGTGGCTAGGGCAGTCACTGCGGGCAGGAGCGCGCCGAGGGCGGCACCTTCGAGGAGACCGGCGATGACGGCGATGATGATCACGGACTGCATCGCCTCAGGGTGTGCGAGCATCCTGCGGCAGCGGGCGATGATATCCGTCAGAGGGAGGTTCACTGCGTTGATCCTTCGGAGTGGTCGGTCTGGGCGGTGTTCCACAGGCGGGCGTAGCCGGGGTGGGACAGCATGCTGTCGTGGTCTCCGGTCGCGATGACACGACCGTCGTCGATGAGAACGATCTGGTCGACTCCGGTGATCACCTCGGGACGATGCGCGATCAGCAGGACGGTGCGCCCTTGGACGAGGGTCGACAGTGCCTGTTGGATCTCATGCTGCGCCTCTGGGTCGGTCAGGGCCGTGGCTTCGTCGAGGACCAGGACAGGAGCGTCGACAAGTAGTGCTCGCGCGATGGCGATGCGCTGGGCCTGCCCGCCGGACAAACCTGAGTCTGTGCCGAGGACGGTGTCGAGACCATCGGGGAGCGCCTCGATCTCCGTGAGAACGTGGGCGGCCTGGGCGGCGTCACGGATCTGTGATTCGCTGGCATCGGGACGGCCGAGCGCGATGTTGTCGCGGATGCTGATACCGAGCAACTGCGGGTCCTGAAGGACGAAACCTACGTGTGAATACAGCTCGGGTATGTCGGCGACCGGAATGCCGCCGATGGTCACGGAACCGGAGTCCGGGTCCGCGAAACGTGCCAGCAGAGTGGCGATGGTGGACTTCCCTGATCCTGATGGTCCGACCAGTGCGGTGACGGTGTCCTCGCGCAGATTGAACGTGGCGTCGTCGACCGCCGGGGTGTCGGATCCGTCGTAGGCGAACGTCACATTCTCGAAGACGACGTCGTGTTTTCCGGTGCCGGGGGTGTGGCCGCGTGTTTCCTGCTCTGCTCTGCCGTCCTGGAGCACCGGGGTGCCCAGAAGTGTCGACAGTCGGAGCGCGGCCTGACCTGCGAGTTGGTGCGACCACAGCGAGTTCATCCCCACTTCGATGGCGAACGGGACCAGCAGAGCGATGAGCGACGTAGCCGTCACATCCGCGACCGACACATAGTCGTGACGGACCAGCCATGCGCCGCCGCCGAGGTTGACCAGGAGGATCAGGGGTACGGCGAGCGTCGACTGACCCAGTGCAGCCATTCGGATCATGGGCCGGCACCAGGCAAAGTAGAAACTGTAGAAATCGTCGGCGGCTTTCTGATACCGGCTGTGGGCGCGCCCCACCTGTCCGAAAGCCTTGACGACGGTGATGCCCGTGACGAACTCCACCATCCGCGCGGACACGTCGCTGAGCTTCCTGTCCATTTCCGCGGTCTTTTCACCCATTCCACGCAACATCACCAGGTTCGAGACAAGGTACAGCGGGATGGTCGCGATCGACAGCAGTCCGAGGCGCCAGTCGATGATGAAGGCGTAGACCATCAGCGCCAGTGGCATGACGACCGCATTCGTCCCTTCGACCGGTTGATGGGCGATGAGTTGGTGGACGGTGGTGATGTCGTCCTGCAGCGCTTTGCGGACCCGACCGGAGTTCGTTGCGCTGAACCAGGACAGTGGCACCCTCGCCAGACGAGCCACCAGATCGCCACGGATGGTGTGGCCCACGCGGACGTCGGCGAGGTGAGTCACGGTGAGGGCGCCGAAGTAGATGAGCAGGCGCGCGCTGAATGTGCCGATGAGGATGACAAGCCAGTGTCTGACGGCGAGACCGTCGACACCGCTTCCGGTCGCCGAGGCGTGGAGGAGGACCTCACCGATCTTCACCAGCGCCACATAAGGGATGACGGACAAAATCGCGGAGAGTGCGGCGAGCACGCGACCGGTGGCCAGGGAGCCGGACACCGGAGACAGCAGATCTCTCAGGGCCGCTGTGCCGGCGTTCTGCGCCTTTTCCTCCGGAGACGTACCGGGTGTCGGATCTGCGGGTGACATGGGACTCCGTAGGTATGCCATAGGTAATAATGAATGGCTTTCATGATATGCGGACAGAGGCTGTCCCACAAGGGCAGGAACGCGAAAAGGCGTACCCTTGTCCTCATGACCCAACAGGCACTGCACGGTGACGGGTGGGCGGTCGGCGTCGACGGCACCCGACGGTGGGGCACGCTCGGCGCGGCGGGCCTCTTCCTCACCACACGGGAAAATGACACGACGCTCCTGCTGGTCCAGCATCGGGCAAACTGGACGAATTTCGGAGGCACCTGGGGGATCCCCGGGGGAGCGGTGGAGCCGGGGGAGTCGGCGGTCGACGCCGCCCTGCGGGAGACGCAGGAGGAGACCGGGGTGGATCCTGCCGACGTGCAGGTCTCCGACCACCTCGTCACCGCCCGCGCCGAGCTTTCCCATGTACTGGTCAGGGTTCCGCTGGCCCCGGAAGACATGGTGTTGGCGGCACCGGTGACGGCAGCGGCTGAACGAGGAGGTTCACTCCTGGATGCTGTGCGGGCGCACAGGATCACCCACCCGGAGACAGGGTATCCACTGACAGTCACGATGAACGGGCAGCTGTGCTGGGAGACCCCTGACGACAGTGTCGGGGAATGGACCTATACGACGGTACTGGGGGCGTGTGACTCCCCGTTGGAGCTGTTCCCGTCAGCGGAGAGCGCGGACCTGGCGTGGTGCCCCCTGGACGAGGTCGCGGAGTTGCCGCTGATCCCGCCGTTTCGAGACGCGCTGCCAGGTCTCCGTGAACGGATGAAGGGGCAGGAACGGGACTGACATTCCGGTCGGCTTCGTGGCAGACTGGTCCGACGTGACCGAAACGAACGCTCCGGCAGCACCGGCGCCTCACTATCCCACGATGCCGTTACCGGCAAAAGACGCGTGGCCTGCCCTGTTCGCCCTCTGCACCGGCTTCTTCATGATCCTGCTGGATCAGACCATCGTGGCCGTGGCGACGCCCGAGTTTCAGCGACAGCTCCACGCGGACTACAACCAGGTCATCTGGGTCACGTCCGCGTATCTCCTCACTTTCGCGGTACCGCTTCTGGTTACCGGTCGACTCGGGGACAGGTTCGGCCCCCGGAATGTCTATGTCGCCGGCATGGCGGTCTTCACCTGCTCGTCGCTGTGGTGCGGCCTGGCAGGCAGCGTCGAGGAACTGATTGCCGCCCGCGCAGTACAGGGGCTCGGGGCTGCCTTGTTGACTCCGCAGACCATGGCGGTGATCAACCGGATCTTCCCCCGTGACAAGCGTGGCTCCGCGCTCGGCGTATGGGGCGCCACGGCCGGGCTGTCCACGCTGTGCGGTCCGCTGCTCGGCGGCCTGATCACCGGCACTGTCGGCTGGGAGTGGGTCTTCTTCATCAACGTGCCTATCGGGGTGTTGTCGATCATCGCGGTCATGGTGTGGGTACCGCGTTTTCCGCCGGCCGCCCGGCGTATAGACCCACTCTCCATCGTGTTGTCCGTCCTCGCTGTGTTTCTTCTCGTCTTCGGACTGCAGGAGGGCGAGAGCATGGACTGGGCATGGTGGATCTGGCTGATGATCGGCGTGTCCTTCATGTTGTTCGCCTTGTTCGTCCGTCAGCAGGTCGTCGCCGAACACCGTGGGCGTGACCCGTTGATGCCGCTGAGCTTGTTCCGCGTCCGCAACTTCTCGCTGGGCAACATCGGCATCGTGAGTATGGGGTTCACCGTGGCCAGCGTGCCCCTGCCGTTCACGCTCTACTACCAGCAGGTCCACGGGCTGAGCCCGTTGCAGGCCGGAATAATGCTGGTGCCCCAGGCCGCCACGTCGCTGGTCCTGTCACCGATCGTGGGACGTCTGACGGACAGGTACAGCTCACGCGGACTGGGGGCGTCGGGTTTCACGGTGATGGCCCTGTCCATCGTCGGGATGACCGCGGTGATGGCCTCCGGTGAACATCACTACTGGACGATCATTCCGTTGATCGGTCTGGGAATCGGGAACTCACTGGTCTGGGCGCCGAACTCGGCGTCCACCATGCGTGATCTCGAGATGAACCAGATGGGGGCAGGGTCCGGCGTCTACAACCAGACACGACAACTGGGTTCGGTCGTCGGTGTGGCGGCGGTTGGAGCGATGATGCAGTGGCGCCTGACCGTCGACGACCCCGGTACAGCGTTCGGCCTCTCCGTGCTCATCCCCGCCGCCATGATGATCGTGGGGGTGACCTCGTCCCTGTTGTCGACCAACAACCTGCACCAGTCGCAGGCGGGGAAGTAGCTGACTAGGATCGTCACCATGCGTATCGCAACCTTGACCAGTGGAGGGGACTGCCCCGGACTGAACGCCGTCATCCGGGGTGTCGTCCGTACAGCGGCAGGCCGAGGAGCAACCGTCATCGGGTACGAGGACGGCTGGCAGGGGCTGGTGGAGGATCGCAGGGTCCAGTTGTACGACGACGAGGACATCGACCGGATCCTGATCCGCGGCGGCACGATCCTGGGAACCGGACGGCTCAAGACCGCTACGTTCAAGGAGTCGATTGACCTGGTGAAAGCCAACCTGAAGGATGCGGGTATCGACGTCCTCATCGCCATCGGCGGAGAGGGCACACTCAAGGGCGCACAGTGGCTCCACGACAACGGCGTTCCGGTCATCGGTGTTCCCAAGACCATCGACAACGACGTCAACGCCACCGACTACACCTTCGGATTCGACACCGCCGTGGCCGTCGCCACCGACGCCATCGACCGGTTGCACACGACCGCTGAATCACACAACCGCGTGATGATCGTGCAGGTCATGGGGCGGCACGTGGGGTGGATCGCACTGCATGCGGGAATGGCGGGCGGCGCACATGACATTCTGATCCCGGAAGTCCCGTTCGACATCGACGAAGTCTGCAAACGCATGTCCCGTCGTTTCGAACTGGGTGAGAAGTACGGCATCATCGTCGTCGCCGAAGGCGCGGTGCCCAAAGAGGGCACGTTCGATATCGGGGACCGGGCGATCGACCAGTTCGGCCACCAGAAGTTCGACGATATCGGAGCGAAGATCGCGCACGAGATCGAGAACCGGCTCGACACCGACGTCCGTTCCACGGTCCTCGGACACATCCAGCGTGGCGGCACCCCCACCGCGTTCGACCGGGTGCTGGCGACACGGTACGCCGTCCATGCCACCAAAGCCGCGTTGCGTGGGGAGACAGGCCAGGTCGTCGCCCTGCACGGCGAACGCATTGAACTGGTCTCCTTCGACGATGCCGTCGGCCACCTCAAGGTTGTGCCGCAGCAGCGTATCGACTCAGTCGGTGCGCTGATCGGCTGACACCAACGGGTCTCGAGGTGCCTTCCGAGATTGGTGAGAGCTTCATCCCACCCGTCGTAGACGTAGTTGTCCCCGGGTCACGCTCGTCTGCCCACGCGCATCGCACAAGCCCACGCGACGAATCGAAAAGTTCGGTGAAGGGAAGACTGAGACTCTCGGGAGCCGTCATATAGCTGAGTCCTTGTTCAACGTGTTAGTGAAATACATGGTGAACAGCAGGTTTCCACAGCAGCCGGACTGGGGACGACGATGCATGATCACCTGCTTATGTCTCCCCGGAGCAATCCGCACGGCCGACAGAGTTGTAGTGTGTCGCTCACCGCCGGATTTCACTGTGATTCCTGAGGCCATGACCTGACCTCGACATTGCAGCACTATGCCCCTCCCATGAAAGTGTCATGTCATCCTCGTCTGCTTCCACCGAACCATCCACGCGACACGCTGAGTCTTCTCAGGACCGTAGCGCCTACATCGCATCCCTCGGCTTCCCACTGTTGGTGATTGTCGGCGGCATCGTCGGCTTCCTCGGAGGCGACGGCCTGTCCACCGCGACCTCCGGCTGGACCAACTGGCTACTTGGCCTGATCATGTTCGGCATGGGGCTGACCCTGCAGCCCCGTGACTTCCTCCTCGTCATCAAGCGCCCATTACCTGTTGTCATCGGGGTAGTGGCGCAGTTCGTGATCATGCCCCTCACTGCGCTGTTGGTGGTGTGGGTGCTCGGTCTACCCTCCGCCATCGCCGCCGGGGTGATCCTCGTCGGGTGCGCGCCGGGCGGTACGGCGTCGAATGTGGTCTCGTACCTGGCCCGTGGTGACCTCGCCCTATCCGTGGCGATGACTTCAGTCTCCACATTGCTGGCACCACTGCTGACTCCGTTGCTCACGTTGTGGCTGGCGGGCCAGTACATGCCGCTGGACGGGGGCTCCATGGCGTTGTCGATCGTGCAGGTCGTACTCGTTCCTGTCGTTGCCGGACTGGTGTTCCGGTTCTTCCTTCCCTCGGTGATCGAGCGGATTCTGCCGTCCCTGCCCTGGATCTCGGTGTTCGCCATCGCTGCTGTCGTGGCGATCGTCGTGTCAGGTAACCGTGACAACCTGCTCGAAGCGGGGCTGCTCGTCCTCGTCGCCGTGGTACTCCATAACACCCTCGGCCTGGTGCTGGGGTACGGCGCGGGGCTTGTCACGGGACAGCCGGTGAGGGTGCGACGCACCATGGCGATCGAGGTCGGCATGCAGAACTCCGGACTCGCCGCCGGGTTGGCGGCCCAGCACATGGAACCCATGTCGGCGTTGCCCGGCGCGATCTTCTCGGTGTGGCACAATCTCTCGGGTGCGATCTTCGCCGCACTGTGCCGCGCTGCCGACGGTCGGACGGCACGAAGAGAGCACCGCCCCAGCGACGGTACAGAGGCCATCCACTAGACTTGTCCACCATGACTGCCGTGGTGAACGATTACTCCGATGATGTGATGGACTTCGATGAGGTGCTCGAGCGCTTCGACCCCGTAATGGGTATGGAAGTCCACGTTGAACTGGCGACGCAGACGAAGATGTTCTCCGCCTCCTCGGCGGAGTTCGGTGACGCGCCGAACACCAATGTCGACCCCTGCAGCCTCGGGCTCCCCGGAGCCCTGCCCGTCGTCAACCGGCAGGGAGTGGAGTGGGCCATCAAGATCGGTCTCGCACTGAACTGCGAGATCGCCCCGTACTCCCGCTTCGCCCGGAAGAACTACTTCTACCCGGATCAGCCGAAGAACTACCAGATCTCCCAGTATGATGAGCCGATCGCCCACGACGGCTACCTGGACATCGTCCTCGACGACGGCACTCCGTGGCGTATCGAGATCGAGCGGGCCCACATGGAGGAGGACACCGGAAAGCTCACCCACCTTGGAGGGGCAACCGGCCGTATTCACGGTGCGACGGCGTCTCTGGTGGACTGCAACCGTGCAGGGATTCCGCTGATCGAGATCGTGACCAAGCCGATCGAGGGTGCGGGGGAGCGCGCTCCGGAAATCGCCCGCGCCTACGTCACCGCCTTGCGTGACCTCGTCAAGGCTCTCGAAGTGTCGGACGCCCGCATGGACCAGGGGTCGATGCGTGTGGACTCCAACCTGTCTCTGCGCGCGCTGGGGACGTCGGAGTTCGGCACGCGCACCGAGACGAAGAACATCAACTCGCTGAAGTCTGTCGAGCAGGCCGTACGTTTCGAGATGCAGCGCCAGGCGGCATGCCTCGTCAATGACGTCGAGATCATTCAGGAGACCCGTCACTACCAGGAGGCCGACGGCACCACCTCCCGGGGCAGGGTCAAGGAGACGATGGCCGACTACCGCTACTTCAACGACCCTGACCTTCCCCCGGTCCTGGCGCCCGCGGAATGGGTCGAAGCAATCCGTGAGACCCTTCCCGAGATGCCGTGGATCCGTCGCGCCCGCATCCAGGAGGAGTGGGGTCTCAAGGACGAGGAGATGCGCGACCTGGTCAACGCTGGCGCGCTCGACCTGATCATCGCCACCGTCGAGGCCGGTGCATCCCCGGCAGAGGCACGTAGCTGGTGGGTTGCCTACCTCGCCCAGAAAGCCAAGGAAGCTGGCGTTGAGCTAGAGGGACTGCAGATCACCGCGGACCAGGTTGCCAGGGTCAGCGCGCTGGTCAAGGAGGGGAAGCTGACCAACAAGCTGGCGCGTAAGGCGGTCGACGGTGTCCTGGCGGGCGAAGGGGACGTGGATGACGTCGTGGCGGCACGTGGTCTCGAGGTCGTCCGTGACGACGGCGCAATCGAGAAGGCGGTGGATGACGCTATCGCGGCTAATCCTGACATCGTCGAGAAGTACCGTGCGGGAAACAAGAAGGTCACCGGGGCAATCGTCGGCGAGGTCATGAAGGCGACCAGGGGCAAGGCGGATCCTGCTCAGGTGAACAAACTGATCGCGACGAAACTGGCCTGACGTCGGTCGTGCCCGGTCGGTGGGGCCGACCGGGTGGAGGCGGGGACGTTAGCTGTAAAAATGTTCCTTTGGGGCGAGAAAAGGAAAACTGGATCCGAATAGCGGCAACGGGGGTAGTGTAGCTGCAGTTTCGGGGGTGGTTAGGACTCTGCTGGCGGAAGATCCGGGCAAAATTTCGGAAGTTCCGTTGGACAGTCAGCTACATGTGCATAATAAACCGGACGTTAACATACGTGTACCCAATGACTGGGTTGACGTCTGGACGCGCGCGGAACCTCCAGCCACCATCCGGGAGGGGCCCGTGTGATTCCGGAGCGATCGACCACGCACCAGAGGAGCCCTCCGTTGCTCATAGGTATCCCCCGGGAACCACAAACCTTGGTCTCGGCGACACCTGACACCGTCGGCAAACTGATCAAGCTCGGCTACGACGTAGCCGTCCAGGCCGGCGCAGGTGACCAGGCGAACTTCCCCGACAGCCAGTTCGAGGCCGCCGGGGCCACGATCGTCGGCGAGGACGTATGGTCCTCCGACATCGTCACCACTCTCGACACTCCGTCCGCCGACCACCGCGCCGCGCTGAAGTCCGGAGCGATGCTGATCTCGCGGCTCGCGCCGGCGCGTAATGACGAGCTTGTCGCTGAGCTGGCAGAGAAGAACGTCACAGCCGTCGCGATGGACACCGTTCCCCGGATCAGCCGTGCTCAGTCCATGGACGTGCTCAGCTCCCAGGCCAACATCGCCGGATACCGCGCGGTCATCGAGGCCGCGAACACCTTCGGACGTCTGTTCACCGGTCAGGTGACTGCTGCGGGTAAGGTCCCGCCGGCCACCGTCTACGTCATCGGGACCGGTGTCGCCGGACTGGCGGCCATCGGTACGGCGAACTCGATGGGCGCGGTGGTCAAGGCCACCGACCTGAGGCCGGAGACTGCCGAACAGGTGGAGTCCATGGGCGCGGAGTTCGTGGCTATCCCCACGGCCTCGGAGAAGTCCGACGACGGATACGCCAAGGAGATGACGCAGGACCAGGCCGCCGCCGCCGCGAAGCTCTACGCCGAGCAGTCGGCAGCTGCGGATATCGTGATCACCACGGCGAATATTCCGGGTCGTACGTCACCGGTTCTGCTGACGGCAGCGGACGTGGCGAAGATGAAGCCCGGTTCCGTCATCGTCGACATGGCTGCCGCCAACGGCGGAAACTGCGAACTCACCGTCGCCGGCGAGGTGACCACCACCGACAACGGTGTGAAGATCATCGGTTACACCGACCTGGCCGGACGCCTGCCCGCACAGTCGTCGCAGCTCTACGGGCAGAACGTCGTGAACCTGTTCAAACTGGTGACTCCCGGCAAAGACGGTGAAGCGGTGCTGGATCTCGAGGACGAGATCGTGCGTGGTATCACCGTCACCAAAGCCGGTGAAGCAGGCTCTCCCGCCGACGTCCTGTGGCCGCCGCCTCCGGTGAAGGTTTCGGCCGCTCCTGCGCCGAGCCCGAAGGCTGAGACGGTCGAACCGTCCGAGGAGGAGGCGCCGGCGAAATCCACCCTGCCGTGGAAGCTGCTGGCGGGTCTGCTGGGCATTGCCCTGGTGTTGGCCAGCCCGTTGGCTGTGGCAGACGAGTACATGGTCCTGATGCTGGCCGTGGTGGTCGGGTTCTACGTGATCACCGCAGTGACCCACAAGCTGCACACGCCGCTGATGAGCGAGACCAACGCCATCTCGGGAATCATCCTGGTCGGTGCGATCCTCCAGGTCGGCTCATCCAACATCGCCGTGGCTGTCCTGGCGTTCATCGCCATTGTCGTGGCCTCGATCAACATTTTCGGTGGCTTCTTCGTCACCAGGCGCATGCTCACCATGTTCGAGGGAGGCAACTGACATGAACGTGACCAACCAGCTGATTCTTGCCAACGGTCCGAGTGCGTCTGTCCTGGAATGGACAGACAAGGTCACCAACCTGGCGTACATCGTCGCCGCCCTGCTGTTCATCCTTGCGCTGGCCGGGCTGGCCAAGCAGCAGACCGCATCACGCGGTAACCGGTTCGGCATGGCGGGTATGGCGATCGCCCTGATCGCCACCATCGTCAAGGCCGTCGTGGCCTCTGCCGACGACACCGAGAACTACAACAGCCCGTGGGTCACGCTGCTGCTCATCGCCGTGGCGATGCTCATCGGTGCGGCCATCGGCATCCCGAGGGCCCGCAAGGTCGAGATGACCGGCATGCCGGAACTCATTGCGATGCTCCACAGCTTCGTGGGACTGGCTGCCGTGCTCATCGGCATCAACTCGTTCATCCAGAAGTCCGGATCCGACGAGGACGTCGCCGGATTCAACCTCGGTGAGATCTACCTCGGTATCTTCATCGGTGCCGTGACCCTGACCGGTTCGATCGTCGCCTACCTGAAGCTGTCCGGGAAGATCAGCGGTTCCCCGCTGATGCTGCCGGGACGCAACATGCTCAACGTGCTGGTCATTGTGGTCTCCCTGGTCGGCATGGGCGTGTTCATCGCCGCCGGCACCGACAATACGGCGCTCTCCTGGACGATCCTGGGCATCATGCTGGTGCTCGCCCTGGCACTGGGTATCCACCTGGTGGCCGCCATCGGTGGCGGCGACATGCCGGTCGTTGTCTCGATGCTGAACTCCTACTCCGGATGGGCCGCTGCGGCAGCCGGCTTCATGCTGGCCAACCCGCTGCTGATCATCACCGGATCGCTGGTCGGTTCCTCCGGTGCCTACCTGTCGTACGTCATGTGTAAGGCGATGAACCGCTCGTTCATCTCCGTGATCCTCGGTGGGTTCGGTGCCGACTCCTCCGGCGGCGACGACCGTGACTACGGTGAGCACACCGAAGTTTCTGCCGAGGACACCGCGGAGCTGCTCAAGGGTGCGAAGTCTGTCATGATCACCCCGGGCTACGGCATGGCGGTGGCACAGGCGCAGTACCCGGTGGCCTCCCTGGTGGCCAAGCTGCGCGAGCAGGGGGTCGACGTCACCTTCGGAATCCACCCCGTTGCGGGTCGCCTTCCCGGTCACATGAACGTCCTGCTCGCCGAAGCCAAGGTGCCCTACGACATCGTCCTGGAACTCGACGAGGTCAACGACGACTTCGGAGACGTGGACGTCGTGCTGGTCATTGGTGCCAATGACACCGTCAACCCGATCGCCGAGGAGCCGGGTTCTCCGATCGCCGGCATGCCGGTGCTCAAGGTGTGGGACGCCGACAAGGTCATCGTCTTCAAGCGCTCGATGGGCTCAGGTTACGCAGGTGTGCAGAACCCGCTGTTCTTCAACGAGAACACCGACATGCTGCTCGGCGACGCCAAGCAGTCCGTCGAGGCGATCACCGCAGCCCTCTAGATTTCCTCGACGCCGTCACCCGGCCGGACGTCGTCGGGACGCGGCGCGGACGGTGCGGTGCCCTCGCCGAAGGGGGACCCGCCGAGCCGCTCCCTGCCGTGAGCCGTCATGAACCCTGCCGGGTCCGGCCCGACCGCCACGACCCCGGTGGGGTTCACGTCTGTGTGGACGATGTAGTAGTGGTCCTTGATCTGGCCGAAGTTCGTGGTGTCTCCGAAGCCAGGAGTCTGGAAGAGGTCCCGCAGATAGCCCCAGAGGTTCGGCCTGCTGGAGATCGTGTACCGGTTGCACTTGAAGTGACCGTGGTAGACCATGTCGAAACGGACCAGGGTAACGAAGAGGTAGATGTCCGCCAGCGTGATGTGCCGACCCACCAGGTACCGGTTCTCCGAAAGTCGGTCCTCGAGCATGTCGAGCGTCGCGAACAGCTCGGAGAACGCCTTTTCGTAGGCGGCCTGAGAGCCTGCGAACCCGCACTTGTAGACACCGTTGTTCACTGTCCGGAACACCCGGTCGGCGATATCGTCTATCTCCGGCCTGAGGTCGGTGGGGTAGAGGTCGGGTGCTCCGACCCGGTGCAGGGGAGTCCATTCGGTCACGAAATCCTGGACCAGTGTCCGGAAGTCATTGGTGACCACCGCCTTTGACTCGATGTCCACCAGGGCGGGAACCGTGATGCCCTTGGGGTACTCGGCGTAACGGTGGAGATAGCAGTCGCGCAGCCGACCTACTCCGAGTACCGGGTCGACGGAGTCCGGGTCGAGGTCGAATGTCCAGGACTTCCAGTCGTGGGTGGGGCCTGCCAACCCCAGCGACAGGGGTGCAGGATCTTCCGGAGCGTCGGCTCCGTCCAGCCCCAGGAGGCGACGGACGATGACGGCCCGGTGAGCCCACGGACAGGCCCGGGCAGCGACCAGTCGGT
This sequence comes from Corynebacterium sp. CNJ-954, assembly GCF_001942345.1. Classification (GTDB taxonomy): domain Bacteria; phylum Actinomycetota; class Actinomycetes; order Mycobacteriales; family Mycobacteriaceae; genus Corynebacterium. The sequence goes on along the minus strand of NZ_MKKI01000011.1, from coordinate 269,943 downwards.
ACCGGCCGGCCTCGACGGGCCAGGGCTGCCCCTGCCCCGAGGATGTGGAGGCCGGGCTGAACCCGGCCGGATCAGCGACGATGCGGTCGTCGATGTAGTTCATGTCCCTGTTGAAGCCTTCGTCCCCGCTGGCGACATACCCCATGGTGTCCTCCTTGTGTCCGCTGTGTCCTGCGTTCTGTCCTGCGGGTGCGACATACCGTGTCGTCCTACGCGGTTGCGCCCGGGTTCTAGCATAGGCTTGACGCACGTATCCATGCGGAAACGAGCACACGGACCAGCACGAGATCTGGCGCCAGAGGTCACCACGCCGGCGGCGCAGAAGGTGGAAGACCATGGGATTGTTTGACCGTAATCCGGAGAAGTCGGGGACGCCACGCAGCGAGGACTCGACCACCCCTGCCGGACGCGTAGACCACAGTGACGACGATCTGTTCGATGCCATCGACTCAGTGGACGGGATCGATGTCCCGGAGGCGACGCGGCCCCTGGCAGTGCCGGGAGCGGACGGTGGTACGTCCCGGGAGACCCGGGACGTACCGGTGACCGACGACGCACGGGAGCAGAATGCGCCGGAGACGCCGTCGACACCGGAGGCACCGGAGGCCACGGCCGTCACGGATGCCACAGAGCACACCGACGGTGTGGGTTCGGCCGATGCGGGGGAAGCGAAGCCGAAGCGGGACATCTACGCGATGTCGGGCAGGGCCCGGCCGCAGCGTATCGAACCGCGTACCGCCGAGCCGACGGGTACTCCTGCGGGCACTCCGGCGTCCTCGGACGGTGACCGTACCGAGGTCTTCGGTGCCGCGGCCGCCGATCCCGCGTACGGCGTCCCCGGCGAGGAGGAACAGCACGAAACCCGTGCGTTCGGTAGTTCGGTAGGTGCTTCCGGTGTGGCGGACCCGGCCTACGCAGACGGTTCGTCGACGTTCGCGGAGGACTCGGGGACGGGGCAGGATGCCCCGGAGACCTCGGTCTTCGCCGCAGGCGCGACCGGGGCGGGGACGGCTGCAACGACCCCGGTGGCTGCCGGGCCGACCACGGACGACCGCACGGTCGTCTCCCCTGATGATCCTGAGTCAGCAGATGCGGCGGTGGACCGGGCGCCCCGGGCCGGGGACATGGACGCCGATCCGAGGCGGGGGACGCTTGATTTCGGGCTGTTCATCCTGCGTGTCGTGGTCGGGGCTCTGCTCGTGGTACGTGGGCTGCAGACACTCTTCGCCTTCGGTGGTGACCCGGGTATCAGCGCTTTCGAACAGACGTTGGCCGCCTACAACTTCGCCGATATCCTGGCGGTCGCGGTGCCGGTCGCCAGATCGTGGCTGGAGGACTTCTGGTCTTCGGCCTTCTCACGCCGGTGGGAAGCGCTCTCACAGTGGTTGTCGCAGGCTTCCTCGCGTTGCACAACCTGTCGATCTGGGATTCGGGGTACTGGCCGTACACTCTCAGTCCCCAGGTGCAGTTCTGGGCGCTTCTCGGCCTCGCAGGTCTTGTCCTGACCTTCACCGGGCCGGGACGATATGCGGCAGACGCGTCCCGGGGCTGGGCCACCCGGCCGTTGGCCTCCGCCTGGGTGTTCGCGGTCATCGGACTGGCGGGTGCCGCGGGGGCATGGTTGGCAGTCGGCGGCGGCAACCCGTTCTGACCGGTCATCCCAGGGCGAGACGGGCTGCCATGCCGATCATCAGCAGGCCGATGGCCAGGTTGATCCATCGCCACACCCGTGGGCTGGACAACGGGCGACTGAGAAGGCGGGCTCCATACCCCACCACGAGGAAGAACAGGGAGGATCCGAGGACCGCGCCCACGGTGAACATCCATTTTCCGGTGTCGTCGTACTGGTTGGCCATCGTCCCGAACACGACGATGCCGTCGACGTAGGCCGCGGGGTTCAGAAAGGTCACGGCCAGTGCGGTGGGGAGCGCCGCGAGTGCGACTGTCCGGCGGGAGCGTAGGGGAGTCCCGACGGGGCGGGGGAGGGCGCGGGCGACGGTCGTCACCTGGCCTTCTCCGTGTGGGTAGTCGGCGATGGGGACGGGCCCTTCGGACGACACGACAGGGTCTGGTGAGACGGATTCGGGGGCGTGGTCCGGAACGGCACTGTCGATTCCGGTGGGGTGGCGGACGTCCCGCAGACAGGTGAAGGCGAACCAGAGCAGGTAGGCGACGCCTCCCCAACGCAGGATCTCCAGGAGAAGCGGAAGTTTGTCGGTGACGACGCTGACACCCGCGGTGCCCAGTGGCAGCAGGATCAGGTCACCGAGGATGAAGACCGAGACGACCAGCCCCACTCCCCAGCGTTTGACCCCCTGTTTCAGCAGAACGACGTTCTGCGGGCCGACTGCCGCGATCACGGACAGCTGGAACACCAGGCCGGCGAGACCGATGTGGAGGACGGGGAGGAAGTTTTCGTTCAGCACGGGCAAGAGCCTAGGAACGTCACGTTGTGAAGACAAGCAAGCTCTCCTTGAGATGCTTAAGATGTACTTCATGATGCCACGTCACATGGATACTCTGCTGCTTGTCGTCGATGAAGGGAGTTTCGAGGCTGCCGCAGACCGTCTCGGGGTGAGCCCGTCCGCGGTGAGTCAGCGCATCAAGGCTCTCGAGGCCGACGTCGGACGGGTCGTCGTGCGAAGGACGTCACCGGTGGGTGTCACGGATGCCGGCGAGGTGCTGGTCCAGACCGCCCGACGGATGCGGCTGCTGGAATCGGAGACAGATGACAGGTTACGTGGACGGATCGGTGAAAGGCCGGTCAGCGTCGGAGTCAACGCGGATTCGTTGGGTACGTGGTTCCGTCCTGTGCTCCGGCAGGTTGCAGAGGTTGGCGGTATATCCCTGGAGCTGAACCTGGAGGACGAACAACACTCCCTGGCGATGCTCCGTCGGGGAGACTGCATGGGGGTGGTCACCGCAGAAGCAGAGCCGGTAGCCGGGTGTGTCGTCGAGGAGCTCGGGAGCCTGCACTACTGGCCGGTCGGCGCCCCGGAGCTGGCCGACGAGCTCGAGGCCGCCAGGAGCGTCCGCGGTGAGGACGCGTGGGCTTCGCTGCCCCTGCTGGTCATCGGGCCGCACGACCGGATGACCGACGGAGTGCTGGAGCCGCGCGGTGTGACACCACGACCGGGCCGCAGAGTCTCCCGGATTCCGAGTTTCGAGGGGCTCAATGACGCGGTGGTCGCGGGTCTGGGGTGGACGCTGGTACCGGTGGCGTCAGCACGGCCGTACGTGGAGGAGGGGGCGATGGTGCGCCTGGCCGAGGACGTCATCGAGGTGCCGTTGTACTGGCAACACTGGCGCCTGGAATCGGACACCCTCGGTGTACTCACCGACGCGGTGCATGCGGCGGCGGCCGTGGGGCTCAGCGCCTGAGTCTCCGGTAGGCCCGGGCGGACAACGGAAGGAAGACCGACACGAGGGCCAGCGGCCACAGGAAAGCGGCCAGTACCGCGTGGTCTGCCAACGTTCCCCCAGTGAACCCGGTGGGGTTGCCGAAGAGTTCGCGGGCGGCAGTCGCGGTGGCGGACACGGGGTTCCAGGTGGCGACCGGTTCCAACCACGTAGGCATGTATTCGGGAGAGACGAAGGCGGTGGACAGGAATCCGACGGGCCAGACCAGCACCTGGACCATCGTCGCGGCTCCCTCGTTCCTGCCGAGGGTGAGTCCCAGGTAGATTCCGATCCACAGCACCGCGAACCGGAACCAGAGAAGGAGTGCGACGGCAAGGAAGGCCTCGGGGGCGCTTCCTGTAACTCGCCAGCCCAACAGGAGCCCGCCGACGATGATGACGACGAGCTCCACCGACGATGTGACCATGTCGGCTCCGACGCGGCCGAAGGCGACTGAGGCGTCGCCGATGGGAAGCGACCGGAAGCGGTCGGTGATGCCCTTCTTCGCGTCATTGGCCATTGCGCTGGTCGTGGCTTCGACTCCGAACATCATCGAAAGTGCCATCATGCCGGGCAGGAGGAAGTGGATGTAGTCTCCACCGCCGGGCAGGCTGATGGACCCGCCGAAGAGCAGGGAGAACATCAACAGGAGCATGACGGTGAACATGATGGTGAACACCGGTGTGAGAGGTTGGCGGCGCCAGTGGAGAAGTTCCCTGGCCGTGAGTGTCAGACCGTTCGTGATGCTGTTCATCGGTTCTCCTCGGTAGACGGTGACGACTCTGTGACGGAGAGGAAGACTTCGTCGAGCGTGGGACGGCGCAATGCGATGTCAGTCGGTGTCAGGTTCGCGGCGTCGAGTCGGCGGATGATGTCGACCATGTCGGCGGGACCGTCCGGTGCCGACAGGCTGACGAGAAGCTTGTCCGGATCCGGCGTGAACGACAGCTCACCCGGCGCCAGTGCACATTCAACATCGGCGCTGGACACCTGGGAGGTGAACGTGAGGTCCACACGGTCACCGCCGCGATTCGCCTTGAGCTCGTCCGGCGTGCCCTCGGCGATCACCCGACCGGATGACATGATCGAGATGCGGTCGGCGAGCCGGTCGGCCTCTTCCAGGTACTGGGTGGTCAGCAGGACGGTCGTGCCCGCGTCGGCGGCCCGGAGGACGGCGTCCCAGACGTCGATACGACCTCGCGGGTCCAGCCCGGTGGTGGGTTCGTCGAGGAAAAGGACGTCGGGATGCCGGATGAGGGACACGGCGATGTCGAGGCGGCGTCGCATTCCTCCGGAGTAGCCCGACACCGGCCGGTCGGCCGCGTCCGTCAGCGAGAACTGCTCCAGGAGTTCGTCGGCACGGCGTCGGGCGTCGGCTCGGCGGAACCCCAGGAGCCGGGCGAACATCACGAGGTTCTGGTGGCCGCCGAGAATCTCATCCACGGCGGCGTACTGGCCGACCAGCCCGATACGGGCGCGTACGGCGTTGCCGTCGCGTACATCGGTGCCGGCGATACGGGCAACTCCCTGGTCGAGTGAGGTCAGCGTGGTGAGCACCCCGACGGCGGTGGTCTTACCCGCACCGTTTGGTCCGAGTAGTCCGTGGATGCTGCCGGTGGGGACGGTGAGGTGGAAGTTGTCGAGGGCCCGATGGGCGCCATAGTTCTTGACCAGGGAATCTGCGTGGATGGCGGGAGGGGAGTCGGAACTCACCATAAACTCCTAACGGTGTACGGACTTAACGGGGATATTCAACGTACGCCGTTCGGAGTAAGCTGTCAACATGGAATCAGACGCCAGGCACGCGACCCCGCAATCCTCATCTGCACCGGCACCGGCACCGTCCACGGGAGACAGACCCCGGGAGCCCGACCGAATGCTGCGACTGGTGTGGCGGCACCAGGTGGGTGAAGAGTCCGGAGCTCGTGGTCCCCGGAAGAAATGGTCCGTCGACGAGGTTGTCGACACTGCGATCGAGGATGCCGATGTCGCCGGGATCGAGGGACTTTCCATGCGCAAGATCGCAGGGAAACTCCACACGTCTGCCGCGAGCCTGTACACCTACATCCCGGGGCGTGATGAGCTTCTCGGTCTGATGATCGACCAGGTGATGGGCCGGGTCGACCTCCCGCCTTTCCGGGGGGTGGCAACTGATCCCGACGTCGTCGGTGACCGGCTGCGGACGATCTCCCGGCTCACCTGGCAGGAGGTGCACCGGCACCCGTGGCTGCTCGCCGCCCAACGGCACCGTCCCTTGATTGGGCCGAACATCTCCCGACGTTATGAATGGCAGCTCTCGGCCCTGGACGGGTGCGGGCTCGACGATGTGTCCATGGATCACACCATCGCGCTGGTCGAGTCCCATGCTGTCGCAAGCGCCGCTGCCAGTGTCAATGCGCGCGAGCTCGCCCGGGCCTCCGGGTACAGTGACGCGGAATGGTGGCAGGTCAATGAACCCATCCTCTCCCAGGTCATGCAGGACGACGAGTTTCCCGTGTCGGGGCGGGTGGGTACCGCGGTGGGGGAGAAGTACCAGGCCATCACCGATCCGGCCGCCGTTTACGAGTACGGGCTCGGGGTGATCCTCGACGGGGTTCGGGCGCGACTCGGTGGCGTCGCCGATATCGGCGGCACCGACAGTCCCTGATTTTAGAAAGGGGCAGATCCTGCGGTGCGAAGCGCCCGTCAAGTTGGGGGTGTGGTGCGGATGCGGACCCCCGACCATGCGGTTTTGCCCGGTGAACACTTTCCTGCAATGATTGAACGTGTTCAAGGCTCGGCCTTCCGTGACCCCGCCGTTCTACCGCCCCTGCGGCGGTGCGCACCGCGCTGGTTTCCGGCAGCGTCCGGTGTCACAGTCACTCGAGCCACGCGTCCCGGCCATTTTCTCCGGGGCCCGTCAAGGAGCTCCAATGAGCCAAGCCAAGGCCACAGATCCCCCCGGCCCTGCGAAGACGCGGTTCCGCACGGTCGGCACCGCTGTTTTCGCCGTCGTCGCGGTCGTAGTCATCGGTGCAGCATCCTTCTTCTCGATCCGGTCAGCCTCGGGTGGCACGGATGTCCGGAGCAACCTCTCACTTATCGCCCCGGCGGCTGCCGGCGGCGGCTGGGACACATTCCAGCGCGAGCTGCAGCAGACCTTGAGAACCAACGGCATCGTCAACAACGTCCAGGTGGTCAACGTGCCTGGCGCTGGCGGCACCATCGGCGTGGGCGTTCTCGCCCAGCAGCCGGAGGCCAATAACCTCATGGTCGGCGGGTCCGGCCATATCACGGCGCAGGTCCAGTTCGGCACCCCGTCCAGGATCCAGGACGTCACACCGGTGGCCAAGGTCCTCGAGGAGTACGACATCATCGCTGTGCCCGCCGATTCTCCACTCGAGTCGATGGATGATGTCCGCGAGACATGGACGCAGGACGCTCGTTCACTGGCGTGGACCGGTGGCGGTTCCTTCGACCAACTTGTCATGACGGACATCGCTCTGGAACTCGGCGTCCCCGCGTCCGAAACCACGTACATCCCCTCGGACGGTGGCGGCGAGGCCATTCAGGCGCTGCTCAACGGTACGGCCGACGTGACGGCGGGCGGATTCGCCGACATCTACCCTCAGGTCGAGTCCGGCAGGTTACGGGTCCTCGGCGTCGTGGCTGAGGACCGGCTCTCCGGGAGCCCGGAGATCGAGGCGATTCCCACGCTGGCTGAGCAGGGTATCGACGTGACGATCACCAACTGGAGGGCACTCTTCGCCCCTCCTTCCGCCACAAGCGAGGACATCGAGGAACTTCAGGATCTCGTCGCCGAAGCCGTGGAGACTCCGGAGTGGCGTGCCACCGTGGAACGCAACTACTGGCGCGAGGCTCCGATGCAGGGCGAGGAGCTCGATCAGTACATCCAGGACGAGACGGACCGGATCACCACCCTGTTCGAGGAGATGGGACAATGACCGCAAGCACCGCAGGTAAAACTAGCGATATCGCCGAACCGCGGGCCACCGGGCCGGTCGGGGCGGGTACAGTCTGGGCCGGCAGATCCGGACTGATCATGCCTGTCGTGATCGCGGGGTTCAGCCTCTTCCTCATCATCGGTTCGATGACCATGGACGGCCCGGACGCGGATTTTCCGGGACCTGGGTTCTTCCCGACCCTGACCGGTGTCATCGGTCTCGTCCTCGCGACGGTGATTGCCGTGGGCATCATTCGCCGCCCCGAGCCCGTCGAGGGTGCGACGGAACAGACCACGAGGTTTCATTCGGACTTCTCCGCCCTCGGGTGGACGGTCCTGGGGTTCCTCGCCTTCGCGGTCCTGCTGCCGTGGCTTGGCTGGATCCTCGCGTCCGGACTGCTGTTCTGGTGCGTGGCACGGGGATTCGGCTCACGCCGTCCCGTGTTCGACATCCTGGTGTCGGTGTTCATGGGGTCGGTAGCCTATCTGGCATTCGACGTGGCACTCGGCCTCAGCCTTCCTTCCGGCATCATCGGCGGGGGGTTCTGACATGGATTCACTCAGTCTCCTGATGGAGGCTTCGCCGGGGCCCTCACACCGGTCAACCTCATGTGGGTGCTCCTCGGCTGTCTCCTCGGTACCGCCGTGGGCGTCATGCCGGGCTCGGCTCCTCGATGGCCGTGGCACTGCTCCTACCGATGACCTTCGCCCTCGACCCGACGGCGGCCTTCATCTTCTTCGCCGGCGTGTACTTCGGCGGACTCTTCGGCGACTCCACCATGGCGATCCTGATGAACACACCAGGGCAGGCCTCGGCTATCGCCTCGACATTCGAGGGACACAAGATGGCTCTGGCCGGCCGCGCACCGCAGGCATTGGCGACGGCGGCCATCGGTGCCTTCATCGGCGGTTTCGTCGCCTCGGTCGTGGTCGTCTTCTTCGCCCCGCTGCTCGCCGAGTTGTCGACCTACTTCGGGCCCGCAGAGTACTTCGCGCTGGCGCTGTTCGCCTTCGTCGCCACCTCCTCCGTGGTCTCCGACTCGGTCCCCAAGGGGCTGTCGGCCTCATCATCGGCCTTGGTATCTCGACGATCGGCATCGATTCGGTGACCGGCACCGAACGGTTCACCCTCGGAGTGCCTCAGCTGTTCGACGGGATCTCGATCGTCACTGTCACGGTAGCGATCCTCGCGCTCGGGGAGGTCTTCTTCATCGCCTCCCGCGCACGACGTGAGAACCAGGACCTCAAGACACGGTCCGCAGGGCGGCCGTGGCTCAAGCTCGCTGAGTTCCGGGAGGCGTTGCCCGCCTGGTTGCGGGGCACGGCCATCGGCATGCCTTTCGGCATGATCCCGGTGGGCGGCTCCGAGGTACCGACGTTCCTCGCCTACTCCGTGGAGCGACGCCTGGACACCCGTCGGAAATCGCCGAAGTTCGGTAAAGGCGCCATCCGCGGACTTGCAGCGCCGGAGGCCGCCGGTAACTCCACGACAGGTATGGCGATGGGCGCCCTACTGGCACTCGGTCTGCCGGTGTCCGCCACGGCGGCCATTCTGCTCGCCGCCTTCCGCCAGTACGGTCTGCAGCCCGGTCCGTTGCTCTTCGACCGCAACCCGGATCTGGTCTGGGCACTGCTGGCGAGCTTCTTCATCGCAATGGTGGTGTTGCTGATCATCAACCTGCCTTTCGCCCAACTCTGGGCCAAGCTGCTGCTTATCCCACAGCCCTACCTCTACGCTGGGATCGCCCTGTTCTGCGGGCTCGGCGTCTACGCCACCTCGGGCCGGGTGTTCGATCTCCTGCTCCTGCTGGGTATCTCGGTGATCGGCTTCCTGATGCGCCGCTACGGCTACCCGCTGGCACCACTGATTATCGGCATGGTCCTCGGACCGCTGGCTGAGACGTCGATCCGCGATGCCCTGCTGTCCTCCTCAGGCGACTTCACCGTCCTGGTCTCCAGCCCCATCACCTGGACCATCTACGGTGTACTGGCGGTCGTCCTCCTGGTGGCGATCCGCAGCATGGTGATCAACCGCATCCGCCAGCGAAGCCTGAAGGCGAAGGCCAGCGAAGCCGACGCCTAGGCGCCCGTGGATACCGACGTCAGCGCCGCTCCTGTCGCCGTTCCGCTGGCCGCGATCGCCGCGGGTGTCCCGTCGGCGATGATCCGGCCTCCGTCGACACCGGCGCCGGGACCCAGGTCGACGACGCGGTCCGCCTGTGCCACGACACGCAGGTCGTGTTCGACCACGACTACCGAGTCTCCGGAGTCAACCAGCCGGTTGAGCTCCTTGACCAGCAGATCGACATCAGCGGGGTGCAACCCCGTCGTGGGCTCATCGAGCAGGTGGACCGTGGGTGTACCCCGGCGCACGCGACGGCTGCGTTGAAGTTCGGTGGCCAGTTTGATCCGCTGGGCCTCTCCTCCGGAGAGTTCCGGGGCACTCTGTCCCAGGCGCAGGTAGGACAGCCCCACCGCCTCCAGTGCCTGAAGCGCGGTGTGCACCGCAGGTTCATCGGCGAAGACGTCCAGTGCATCGGTGACGGTGAGATCGAGAACGTCGGCGATGGTGAGCCCATGCCAGGTCACCTCCAGTGTCTCCTCGTTGTACCGGGCACCGTGGCAGTCCGGGCAGACGGTGTAGCTGCCCGGGAGGAAGACGAGCTCGACCTCGATCGTTCCTTCCCCGTTGCAGGTCGGGCACCGTCCCTCAGTGACGTTGTAGGAGAACCGCGAGACTGTCCATCCCCGTTCCCGGGCGCCGTCCGTGGCAGCGAAGAGCCTCCTGACATGGTCGAACAACCCGGTGTAGGTCGCCAAGGAAGACCGGGTCGTCCGTCCGATGGGTTGCTGGGTGATATGGACCGTACGGATCCCTGCTTCAGCGAGCACTGCTGGTAGCGCACTCGACACCAGCGTCGACTTGCCCGAGCCTGAGATCCCGGTCACCGCAGTGAACTGGCCGAGTCCCAGCGACGTGTCGATTTCCAGAGTTCGCTCGGTAGCCTGTACCGGCAGCGACGACGACGCCTCGCGGACCGGGAAGTCTCCGGACCCCTTCAGTGGCGGGGTGGGTGCGGACAAGGCACGGCCGGTAGGGGTGTCCTGACCGGACAAGCCGTCAACCGGGCCGGACCACAGGATCTCGCCGCCGTTCTCCCCGGCACCGGGACCGACGTCGACGACCCAGTCTGCGCCAGCCACCAGTGACATATCGTGTTCGACGAGGATCACGCTGTTACCCGCTTCCAGGAAGCGCGCCATCAGCTCACTGACGGCGACGCGTTCAGTGGGATGCAGCCCCGCAGAAGGTTCATCCAGGACGTACACCACGCCGAACAACCCGGAGTGGAGCTGTGAGGCCAGACGCAAGCGCTGCAACTCACCACCGGACAACGTTGAGGCGGGCCGGTCCAGACTCAGATGACCCAGGCCCAGTTCCACGGCAGCCTGCACTGTGGGGATCACCTGTTCCAGCAGTAGACGCTCTGCTTCCGACGGAGACGTGACCCCGGCGAACAGTTCAACCAGCTCCTCCAGCGGTACCGCATTGAGCTCGTCGATCGCCATACCCAGATAGGTCACCGACAAGGCATCCGCGGTCAGACGACGACCACCGCAGGTCGGGCACACAGAATGATCCATGAACGACAGAACCCGGCGCCGGGTCGAGTCCGACGATGACGACGCCAACGTCTCCTGGAGATAGGTCGACACCGACCTCCACGTCCCGTCATACGTCCGCTGGATCTGGTCGGCACCGCGGACCGGATGCACCGTCACCACCGGCTTGTCCGGCGTGAAAAGGATCCAGTCCCTGTCCTCACGGGACAACTCAGACCACGGTATGTCCGTCCGGTAACCCAACGTGACGAGAATGTCATGGAAGTTCTTCCCCAACCACGCCCCGGGCCACGCGGCGATCGCCCCGTCGTCGATCGACAAGGACGGGTCAGGCACCATCGACTTCTCCGTCGGCACGTGGACCGTCCCGGTGCCCTGGCACGTCGGGCACATGCCCGACGCCGTGTTCGGCGAGAACCGATCCGAATCCAGCCTCCCCACGCGATCCCTCACCTCTGCCGGATACGTTCCGGCCCGGGAGAACAACAGCCGTACCGAGTTCGACACAGTGGAGAAGGTACCCACGGTCGACCGCGCGCCACCACCGGTCCGCGACTGTTCCAGGGCCACGGTCGGGGGAAGACCGTCAATCCTGCCGACCCGCGGATCCACCGCACCGGCAATCAGACGCCGTGCGAACGGAGCCACCGACTCCAGGTAGCGTCGCTGGGCCTCACCGTGGATCGTGCCGAAGGCCAGTGACGACTTCCCTGAACCGGAGACGCCCGTGACAGCGACAAGCTGACCTCGGGGCAGACTGACATCGACATGCCGTAGATTGCGCAGGTCGGCGTCGTGGACGCGGACATCAGAACTCGTGTCGGTCATGGCCGCCCATTCTAGGCGGTAGCGTGGGGCCATGGACTTCGGGATACATGGGAAATGGGCCGTGATCGGGGCCTCCAGCCAGGGGCTGGGATTCGGATGCGCCGATGCGCTGGCGGCCGAAGGAGTGAACCTCGTCGTGAACGCGCGACGCGCCGGGCCACTGGCTGAGGCGGCTGACCGGTTGCGTTCACACGGGGTCGCGGTGCACGACATCGCCGGTGACATCAGCGACCCGTCCGTCCGCGCATCGTTGCTGGATGCGGCACCGCAGGTGGACATCCTCGTCACCAATGCCGGTGGGCCACCGCCCGGCGATTTCCGGGACTGGGGGGAGAGCGACTGGCTCGCCGCACTGAAGCGGAACATGCTGACCCCGGTCGAGTTGATCAAGGCCACGGTGGACGGCATGGCGGAACGCGGGTTCGGCCGGGTGGTGAACATCACCTCCGGCGCGGTGAAAGCGCCGATCGCGCAGCTCGGACTCTCCAACGGTGCCCGGGGCGGGTTGACCGGCTTCGTCGCCGGCGTGGCCCGGCAGCCGCAACTGGCCTCGGCGAATGTGACGGTGAACAACCTGCTTCCAGGACGGTTCGCGACAGCGCGGTTGGCCCAGACCGGAGGCGGTGGGGCACCCTCGACCGACGGTGTTCCGGCGGGACGCTTCGGTGACCCCGCAGAATTCGGCGCGACCTGTGCGTTCCTCTGCTCCGCTCAGGCGGGGTACATCACCGGACAGAATGTGCTCATTGACGGGGGAGCGTACCCGGGCACGATGTGAGCGTGGGGTCCCGGGCGAGCTTTCCAGCCGACCCTAGTCGACCTCGCGCACCGCGCCCTTGTCGGCACTGGTGGCCATCTTCGCGTAGGCGCGCAACGCCTTGGTGACCTTGCGCTGGCGGGTCGCCGGCTTCCACGGGTTCTCCGACGCGTCCATCGCGGCGCAACGCCGGGCGATCTCCTCGTCCGGCACATCGAGGGTCAGCTGGCGGTTGTGCACGTCGATCGTCACCGTGTCACCGTTCTCGACCAGTCCGATCAGCCCGCCGCCGGCGGCCTCGGGGGAGACGTGGCCGACAGAGATACCCGACGAACCACCCGAGAAGCGCCCGTCGGTGATCAGGGCGCACTTCTTACCCAGCCCCGAGCCCTTCAGGAAAGCGGTCGGATGCAGCATCTCCTGCATGCCCGGCCCGCCCGACGGACCCTCGTAACGGACCACGATGACATCGCCCGGGGTGACCTTCTTCTTGAGGATCACGTCGACGGCCTCCTCCTGGGACTCCACGACCAGTGCGGGGCCGGAGAAATGCCAGAGGGATTCATCGATACCGGCGGACTTGATCACGGCGCCGTCGGGCGAGAGATTTCCACGCAGGATGACCAGGCCACCGTCGGAGGTGAAGGAGTGGTCGACGTCGTGGATGCAGCCGTTCTCGGCGTCGAGGTCGAGCTCGTCCCAGACGTTCTCGGTGGAGAACGGCTCGGTGGTGCGCACGCCACCTGGCGCGGCATGGTAAAGGTCCACGGCCTCCTGCCGCGGTGAGGCGGCGCTGACGTCCCAGTCCTCCAGCCATTCGGCGAGGCTGGGGGAGTGGACGGTGTGCACGCCTTCGTTGAGCTTGCCACCGCGCCACAGCTCACCGAGGATACGGGGGATGCCGCCGGCGCGGTGGACGTCCTCCATGTGGTAGTCGGAGTTCGGCGCGACCTTCGACAGGCAGGGGACGGACTTGGACAGGTCGTCGATGTCCTGCAGGTCGAAGTCGATCCCGCCTTCCTGGGCAGCGGCGAGGATGTGCAGCACGGTATTCGTCGAGCCACCCATCGCCATGTCGAGGGCCATGGCGTTCTGGAAGGCCTCCTTGGTGGCGATGTTGCGGGGCAGCACGGAGGTGTCGCCGTCTCCGTAGTAGCGGCGGCACAGGTCGACGATGACGCGGCCTGCCTCGCTGAACAGGTTGCGGCGGGCGGCGTGGGTGGCCAGCGTCGAGCCGTTGCCGGGCAGGGAGAGACCGAGTGCCTCGGTCAGACAGTTCATCGAGTTGGCGGTGAACATTCCGGAACAGGAACCACAGGTCGGGCAGGCCGCCTGCTCGACAGTCATCAGCCCCTGCCGGGAGACCTGTTCGCTGGCGGACGCGGAGATCGAGGTGATCAGGTCAGTGGGGGCGTGGGCCACTCCGTCGACGACCACGGCCTTACCTGCTTCCATGGGGCCACCGGAGACGAAGACGACCGGGATGTTCAAACGCATGGCCGCGTTGAGCATGCCGGGGGTGATCTTGTCACAGTTGGAGATGCACACGATGGCGTCCGCCTGGTGGGCGTTGACCATGTACTCCACGGAGTCGGAGATGATCTCACGGCTGGGCAGGGAGTACAGCATGCCGGAGTGGCCCATGGCGATGCCGTCGTCGACGGCGATGGTGTTGAACTCGCGGGCGACGCCACCGGCCTCCTGGACGGCCTCGGCGACGATGTCGCCGACGTTCTTGAGGTGGACATGACCGGGGACGAACTGGGTGTAGGAGTTCGCGATCGCGATGATCGGCTTGTCGAAGTCACTGTCCTTCATGCCCGTGGCTCGCCACAGGGACCGCGCGCCGGCGGCGTTGCGTCCCTGGGTGGTCACTGATGACCGGTATGAGATCTCGTTCATGGTGGGAAAAGCGTCCTCTCGTCGGGCCTCGTGCAGCTGCCCGGCCCGTGGGCAGTCACGTCGGTGATAGTGCAGGTGTGGGGGAACTGGTGTCCGGGGGACAGTCGTCAGCTGTCGTCGGACGGGGAGGGGGTCTCGTCCGGTTCGGCTTTCGCGGCACGGCGCCGTTCGAGTTCTTCACGCGCCATGTGGCTGGCCCGTCGTGCGGCCTCGTACTCGCCGTACTCCTCCTCGTCCATGAGGACGGCCAGACCGCTGTCGCGTTCGACGACCCGGACCTTCTCGTCGATGGCGGAGAGACTCGGGGTCACCGGGTCGGGAATCCTGCCTCCGGTCACTTCTGCCAGGGTCACCAGCGAGTTGAAGCTCACACCAGGGAGCGGGAAGGTCGTCTCGTTCGTGCTGACGGCGAGCGCCTTGCCTCCACGGGTGAATCGTAACGCTTCGAAGTCGTCCCACGCCAATGACTTTGTCGGGCGAAAGAGGTAGCGCGCGGTGATCCCCCGTTCGGTGAATTCGGTGCGGGTCCGCAGGACTCCGATGATGAACAGGATCGGCAGCAGCGGGAGCCAGAAGAAGACCTTCGGTGCATAAGCGATGCCGACGACGGACATCGCCAGCATGAGAACGCCGGCGATCAGGTGTGCCTGATCCGTCCGGACCTGGTACGGCAGTTCGGGTGACTCCACAGAACTCATGGTTGTCCATTTAATCAGCCCGGTACCGTGACAGAGACATCGCCCGGACTCGGAGTCCGGGCGATGTCTCTGTCACGGTCTCAGTCACGGTGAAAACAGGTGTCGTGTGGCTGTCTACGGCGCGGTCGTTTCCCCGGACCCGGTGTCTCCACTGGAGTTGGAGTTCCGCTGTGCCTGGCCCTGGTTCTGGTCGGTGCCGCCCGTGGATTCACCCGTACCGGTATCCGTGTTGCCACCACCGGTGTCGGTGGAGTTTCCGCCGGTATTTCCCTGAGACCCGTTTCCATTGCCTGATCCGCCGGTGTTGCCTGTGGTGTCACCCGTGTCACCGGTGTTCCCCGAGTTTCCCTGGTTCCCCGTGTCGCCGGTGTCTCCGGTATCGGTGTCCCCGGTCTCACCTGGATCCTCGGTGTCCTGGGGTACCTCGGTGTTCTGGGGAACGTCGGTGTTGCCTGAGTCGGCCGGAGGCTCGGTACTCTCGGTCTCTTCGGTGGTTTCCACGGCAGCACCGGTATCCCGCCAGCGGTCGGGGGACAACCAACCAGGTTCAGCGTCATCCGGGTTGCTCGAGAACAGTGCGAGCAGCCCCACGATGACGAGTGCGATGAACAATCCGGCGGTGGACGGCCTGAACCTGCCACCGAAACTCAGCAGATTCTTCGTCTTGGACTCGTAGGGCCCCTCCACCAGCTCGGCGAGATCGGACTTGTCGGCACTATGTCCGTCACGTCCATCAGTGGCAGGCTCAGCTTCGGACGACGGAAGGACCTCGGTCGCCGGGTCATCGGGGTCCGGAAGTGTGGCAGCGCCTTCGGTGTCAATGACCTCGGTAGCGTCATCGTCATCGGCGTCGTCGATCGACATGTGGTCGCTGCCCGCGGTTGCGGCGGCGATCACGCGGTCCGTATCGCTCTGGCTACCCCCCTGACCATCGCCAGGTCCAGGTGCTGCGGCGGCCGCTCCTGCCGCGTCTTTCTTCTCGGCATGCTTCCCTGAGACACGGGGGTCATCTGGAAGCTGGTCGCCCAGTTCGGCACGTGCGGCGATCGCTTCGCCCGGTGCCTGGTAGCGGTCCCAGAACGTGTTGACGAGGTTCGCGCGGATAGCACGCTCGGCGGCCCACTGCGTCGCCGGACTGGTGTCGACGTTGACCCTCATGCCGACGGACCACGGTAATCCGGCCGCTGCCGGCGGTGTGATGCTGAGGGCGGGCTGCACCTCGATGTCTCCGCGGATGCTGTCGCTGACCCCAGCGGTCTCAATCGCCTCCTTCGAGGCGCGTTCGACGAGTGACAGCAGGTCGGCCATTGACTCGTTATCGGTCATGGGCACGTCCAGATCGACGACCGCCCTGGACCACTTCTGCGAGTAGTTGATGGTGACGCTCGCCTTGCTGTTCGGCACAGTGACCAGCTCACCCGCAGCGGTCCGGATCTGCGTCGACCGGAGCGTGAGTTTCACTACCGTTCCCGTGATCTGGCCACTGGTGTCATCGAAGGTGACGACGTCGCCGACCCCGTAGTGCCGCTCCGAAATGATGAAGAAGCCGGTCAGGAAATCGCCGATGATGTTCTGCGAACCGAAACCGATGGCGGCGGAAACGACGGTGGCGGGAATGGCCGCACCCATCGCCGGTACACCGAGGTTGGTCAAGGCCAGCAGCACCAGGACGAAGTAGGCGACGATCTCCAGTATGTAGACCAGGGCGCCGAGGAGCGCGAGCTTCGATTTCGTCTCCTCCTGCCCGTGCTCCAAGCGGTCGCTGAGGAGACGTACGGCCTGTCGGCCGACGCGGGGGACCAATACGGCCGCGATCAGCAGGGCGGACAGGGGGAGACCGTGCTGGATGATCCAGTCCCAGAGTGAGAACAAGAGGTATCTGACGTCGAACATGGGACACACCGTATCGGGTAAATCTTGGGGTTCCCTGGATTGTTGGAGAGGTGAAACCTGTCGTGCCCGACGCGCCCACGCAGTGGGACAGGGGGTATCAGCGGGTGGGAAATTTTCTCATTTTCCATTGACCGGGGGTCTGGACTCCACTATGGTCATTGGTTATGACGACGTTCCTGATTCTTGTATCCGCCGGGCGCTAGAGCCCCTGCGGTCACTTCGCGGAACAATCTGGCGCCCCCGCCCCGTACCCCGGGTAGCGGGGGCACAGTCGGTTCTACGGCGGAACCACACCTTGCGAGAACTCGAACGTCGGACATCCACAACACATGACCACCAAAAGGAGTGCACGGACGGTGAATGACACCTCACGCCCACACCCCAGTCCTGCGACAGTCGCTGCCTCAGGACGCAGCCGCAAGCCTGAACGCATCAATGGCGCCCAGGCGGTAGTCCGTTCCCTCGAGGAACTGGGTACCGATGTCGTCTTCGGCCTCCCCGGTGGTGCGGTCCTCCCGCTCTACGAGGCGCTCTACGGGTCCGAGAAGCTCAACCACATTCTCGTCCGCCACGAACAGGGTGCCGGCCATGCCGCCACCGGCTACGCCCAGGTTTCCGGCGAAGTCGGGGTGTGCATAGCCACCTCCGGCCCCGGTGCGACGAACCTGGTCACCCCCCTCGCCGACGCGAACATGGATTCGGTCCCGATCGTGGCGATCACCGGGCAGGTCGGCAGCAACCTCCTGGGAACCGACGGTTTCCAGGAAGCGGACATCCGTGGCATCACCATGCCGATTACGAAACACAGCTTCATGGTGACCCGTCCCGAGGAGATCCCGGCGGCGATCGCCGAGGCATTCCATGTCGCCAGCACCGGTCGTCCGGGTGCCGTCCTGGTCGACATCCCCAAGGACGTGCAGAACGCCGAACTGGACTTCGTCTGGCCACCGTCCTACCGGTTGCCGGGCTACCACCCGGTGACCACGCCGCACTCGCGGCAGATCGAGGAGGCGGCACGCCTCGTCGCCGAGGCCAAGCGACCGGTCATCTACGCCGGCGGCGGTGTCCTGAAGGCCAATGCCCACAAGGAACTCCTCGCGTTCGCGGAAGCCACCGGTGTGCCGGTGACGACCACGCTGATGGCCCTGGGCGTGTTCCCGGAGTCGCACCCGCAGTTCCTCGGTATGCCTGGCATGCACGGCACGGTGCCAGCCGTCGCCGCGCTGCAGAAGTCTGACCTCATCCTCGCGCTCGGTGCGCGTTTCGACGATCGTGTCACCGGTGACGTCGACTCGTTCGCCCCCGGGGCCAAGGTCGTCCACGCAGATATCGACCCTGCCGAGATCGGCAAGATCCGCGAGGTCAACGTGCCGATCGTCGGTGACGCGCGCGAGGTGCTCGTCGCACTGCGACAGGCAATGGAGACCCGACCGCAGGAGCAGGACACGTCCCGCTGGAGGGCGTACCTGGACGGTCTGAAGGAGGACTTCCCCCCGGGATACGACGAGCCGGAGGACGGCAAGCTCGCGCCCCAGTATGTCCTCGAACAGCTCACCGGGGCTGCCGGTCCGGAGGCTGTCTACGTGGCAGGCGTCGGTCAGCACCAGATGTGGGCCGCGCAGTTCCTGAAGTTCGAGAAGCCACGTACCTGGCTGAACTCCGGCGGGCTGGGGACCATGGGCTATGCCGTCCCGGCCGCCATGGGTGCCAAGGCCGCTGCTCCCGACACCGAGGTGTGGGCCGTGGACGGGGACGGTTGTTTCCAGATGACCAACCAGGAACTCGTCACCTGTGCCGTTGAAGGCCTGCCGATCAAGATCGCCCTGATCAACAACGGCAACCTCGGCATGGTGCGCCAGTGGCAGACACTCTTTTTCGACGGCCATTACTCCCACACCAACCTCAAGCCGGGAGAGAACTACCTCCCGGACTTCGTGGGGCTGGCGGAATCGATGGGATGCGCTGCCTTCCGGGTCACGGAGAAGGACGACGTGGCGGCGACGATCGCCAAGGCCCGTGAGATCAACGACCGCCCCGTCGTCATCGATTTCATCGTCGGTGAGGACGCACAGGTCTGGCCGATGATCTCCGCCGGTGCTTCCAACAACGAGGTCCAGTACGTCCGCGACCTGCGCCCGCTGTTCGACGAGGAGAACTCTGCGGCGGAGGATCCCGATGAGATCCACACGATGATCAAGGAAGGCGAGGAGAACTAATGTCTCAAGTCCACACTCTGAGTGTCCTGTGTGAGGATGTCGACGGCATCGCGTCCCGTATCACCGGGATGTTCACCCGTCGCGCCTTCAGCATCATCTCCATCGCTTCGGGGCAGACCGAGGTCGCCGGTGTCAACCGTTTCACCATCCAGGTGGAGGGGGAGGACCACGTGATCGAACAGATCACCAAGCAGCTCAACAAGCTGATCCCGGTGATCAAGGTCAGCCGCCACGATCCGGACTCCATCGTCTGTCGGGGCCTGATGCTGGTGAAAGTCTCCGCCGACAACTCCAACCGGACCCAGGTGGTCGAGTCGGCCAAGCTGTTCCGGGCGCATGTCGTCGACGTGGGCCCGGAGTCCGTGGTCATTGAGGCCACCGGAACGCCGACGAAGCTCAAGGCCCTGCTGGAGGTCCTGGAACCCTTCGGCATCCGTGAACTCGTTGAGTCCAGCGTGACCGCGGTCAGTCGCGGTCAGAAGGCGATGTACCCCGCGAAACTCTGATCGCCAGCGCCCATTCACGGGGTGGGATACCCTGTCTCACCCTCTGATACTTGTTGCTGATACGATGGTAGGCACTGAACGCTCCATCCGGTTCATGAACCGATTCATCCCCGTTTTCCCACGAAAGGCTGTACCTCATGGCAATTGACGTTTTCTACGACGACGACGCTGACCTGTCGATCATCCAGGGCCGCAAGGTTGCCGTGCTCGGCTACGGTTCGCAGGGGCACGCCCACGCCCAGAACCTGCGTGACTCGGGTGTCGAGGTCGTCATCGGCCTGCGCGAGGGATCCAAGTCCCGTCCGAAGGCGGAAGAAGCAGGCTTCAAGGTCCTGGGTAATGCCGAGGCCGTCGCCTGGGCCGACGTGGTCATGGTGCTGGTGCCCGACACCACGCAGGCCTCCGTCTACACCGAGGACATCGCCCCGAACCTGGAGGACGGCAACGCGGTCTTCTTCGGTCACGGCCTGAACATCCACTTCAAGCTCATCGAGCCGGCCGACAACATCACCGTCGCCATGGCTGCCCCGAAGGGCCCGGGACACCTGGTGCGTCGCCAGTTCGTCGACGGCAAGGGCGTGCCCTGCCTCATCGCCGTCGAGCAGGATCCGAAGGGTGAGGGGCGTGACCTGGCGCTGTCCTACGCTGCGGCCATCGGTGGTGCCCGCGCCGGTGTCATCCCGACCACCTTCGAGGCGGAGACCGTCACCGACCTGTTCGGTGAGCAGGCTGTTCTCTGTGGCGGCACCGAAGAACTGGTCAAGACCGGCTTCGAGGTTCTCACCGAGGCTGGTTACGAGCCGGAGATGGCCTACTTCGAGTGCCTGCACGAGCTCAAGCTGATCGTGGACCTCATGTTCGAGGGCGGCATCGCCAACATGAACTACTCGGTGTCCGACACCGCGGAGTTCGGCGGCTACCTCTCCGGTCCGCGCGTCATCGACGCCGACACCAAGGAGCGCATGAAGGGGATCCTGTCCGACATTCAGGACGGCACCTTCACCAAGCGTCTCATCGCCAACGTCGAAGGCGGTAACAAGGAGCTCGAGGGGCTGCGCGCCGACTACGCCAAGCACCCGATCGAGACCACGGGCACCAAGCTGCGTGACCTGATGAGCTGGGTCAAGAACCCGCTCGATGCGACCGCGTAGTCTGACCTGCTAAGAACCGGTTTCCGGCACCGCCTTCAGGTGCCGCCATCCCGCACTCATCCCGCAGCCGATGGCGCTGGAGATCGCATCCCGCATCCCTGACCCATCCCGGTCGAGGACGTGGGTGTAGACATCCAGCGTCATCGACGCGCTACTGTGCCCCATCACCCGGCTGACATCCTGGATCGGTCGACCCGCGGTGATGAGCGAACTGGCGAAGAAATGCCGCAGCGAGTGGAAGTGGACGCGCTCGGCACCGCAGTGCTTCGCCGCACGCGAGACACACACCGCCACCCGGCTTGAGTGCATCGAGTTCCCATTGGCCCCACGGAATATCCAATCCGTGGGGCCTTTCTCGTTAACGAGGCAGCGTAGGGTCGGCTCCAGCTCTGTACTGATCGGGATGACTCGCCGGCCGGCACGCGATTTCAACGGACCGCGCTTGCGGGTACGCACATCCATCTGTCGGGTCAGGCGGATTTCGCCGATGTCCAGGTTGACGTCCTCAACGATCAGCCCACAGATCTCGTTGATGCGTAGTCCGGTGAGCATGGCGGTGACCATCATGTCCGCCACGACAGCATTGGGGCCCATTGCGTACGTGCGCGGTTCAGCGCCCTTCCGTTTGCTCTCGGTGTACTGGGCGCCACCCTCACGGACGCAGTCGATAACGCGAATGATCTCGCCGATGGTGGGGATAGACTCGGTGAGCACGGCCGTATCGTCGTCGTCGAGTTTCGGGATGACGACGGGGGATCGGGTGACAATCCTCTCGTCGATGGCCCACCGGTAGGCGGAGCGTAGTCGGCGGAGTTGATCGCGTGCAGTGCCGGGGGATAGTCCTTTGTCGTCCTTCGACAGCCATGTACGGCACGTCGTCAGATCCGTGTACCAGTCGGTGACATCCTTGGTGGTTACCTGGCCCGCCGGATAGTCCGCGATCGGAGGGAGCTGGAGCCGAAGGGTGTTGTCGTACAGGTCCATCGTCGCCTGCCGGCGGGGCGTGCTGTACATCCACCGCTCGAAGATCTCGCCGACGGTGATCTTCTGCATGTTCGGGTCTATCCACGTGCCCTGGGCAATCTTGGTCAGCTGGTCGGCGTCGAATAGCTTCGCTGCTTTTTCGGGGGCATCGTACTCGTCGTAGGTGAAGGTCTTGGACCGTTCCTTGGCGCCGGGGTAGGGCCGGTAGCGCACCACCCACTTCGCTCGTTGGCCCTTCTTCAGCTTCACTCCGTTGGGAGGCCGCCTCTGTACGCTCATGATATAGTTCTCCTGTCTGACATAGTGCTTTGCGTTAGTAGTTGGACACTGGCCCTCATCGCCCTACCCGACGATGGGGGCCTCAGTTACGTGTGGTTGCTATCCGGCTTCGACGATGATGTCGAAGGTGATTTCCTTGCCGGTGTCTGGGTCCTTGATCGTGGCGGTCGTTCCCCCGAGGTTCAGCGGCGTGAACCCGGGGTTGAACGTTGCGGATCCGTCATCCCGCCCGGGGGTGAAGCGTGCGATGGTGTCGTCTGCGGTACTTCCCTCCGTCCACGAGGCGGGGTTGCTGGCCACGTTGATGACGAGGGGTCTGTACATCGCGATTGTTATGGGACTGTTTGCGGCGAGTTCTTCGGGAGTGAGGATGACGGGCGCTGGCATGGCAGCAGAGGTGTTCATCTCGGTTCCTGTCGTCGCGGCTTCTTGGTCGTTACCGGCACAGCTCGCGAGAGCTATTGGCATAGCGATTATGATGGCGATAGCAAGCACGCGAAGTTTCATCTGCTGTCCGTTCTTCTTTGGGGTTCTGGATCGCTGGCCTAGTCGACGTTGGTGATGGTCGGTGTTGACGTCATCTCGAGGTGTTCGGTTAGCTTGCATTGATAACGAATGGATCGTTGTTCGTTGTTCTTGTCGGTAATCTCTGTCTTCCCCTGGATGACCCATAGGTCACCATCTCGTTTTTCGACGTCCACGTCCGACCAACTGGCATCTTCTGCCACTGTGACTGTGCTATCGATCTTGTTCTGGCATGCTCGGATGGCTTCGCCTTCGGTCATTGACGTGAACATGATGTATCCGACGTAAGCTGCGCCCGCTACGACGAGGATCCCACCCATGAGACTCCAGGGCAGCAGTGTTTTGTACCACGGCTTTGCATCCGTTGTTTGGTCCTTATCGCTCACGGAGCGCTCGGGCAATGTCATTCTGTGGCCGCTTTCGGTCCTGAAGATCGGCAGGGGTCTTCTTCGTTATAGGTCGGGGTATGGCTCTGTATCGTTGAGGTGTACTACGCGGTCGCGGCCGAAGAGGAGTCTGTCTGCGTCGTCTGGGATCCACTGAGCTGCGTAGATCTGTTCGCTCTCGCCTGCTGGTACGTAGGTTGACCATCGTTCGTAACCTGCCGGTGGGTAGCAGGGGGCGAGAGTAGCTTGTTCCGGTTTGCCGCCTGGGCGTAGGTATTGGGGATGCCAGGTTGATGACGTGTTTGGCTTGCGGCTTACGACTTCTCTGGTGGCCCACACCTGGACGAGCTTCTTGCCTTCAACTTCGGGTGTTTCTAGTGTGCCGTTGACGTCGCTTGATTGCGCGCAGGGGCCGCCGACTGTGATGTGTTCGATGGTGGAGTATTCTTCGCCGCGGTCGGTCACGTGGTGGGTTCGTTCCCCTATGTGCATGGGCAGCGTGGGACGTGGAGCGGCTGTTGTGGCGTGTGTCGAGGTCGTGGGGCTGGGTGGTTCACTATCGGCGCATGCGGCAAGGACAAGGGGCACCGTTATGGCGGCGGCGAGGGTTGATGACCTGCGGGGGTTCATCCGTATCTTTCTTGTTAAATGGTCGGTAGTGCTCGCCCTCATCGCCCTGGCCGGCGGTGAGGGGCGTATTCGTGCGCGGGGTTAGATCTTGAGTACGAGCGAAATGATCATCAGTGCTACGAAAAAACCACCTGGTATAGCCACGATCGTGGCAATGGCAGCGATCAGCATGACGAGAGCACGTGGCGGTTTCTTGTAGGGCCTAGTCATCTGAGTGCCTTGCCCCTCGGCTACCTCTTACAGCTTTCCGGTCCAGACTGCTTCGTTGGTCAGGGGATCGATGTTTCCCCTGAACCGGAGCTCATAGCCGCCTGGGGTGCCGGGGGCGTTGTCGAAGCACACGGTTCCCTGTGCTTCCTGGCCTGGTTCGACGACGTCGGGAAGGTGCTGCGTGTCGTCGTTTGCTGTTTGGAGGCGAGCCGTGTTAGACGGGTCGTAGAGCTTCCATGCGGCGAGGCCGTGGATGTCGAGCGGTTCGGCGTCGCTGGCGACTTTGATGCTGATGTCGACGCAGGTGTGCTCGTGTTCTGATTGTTCGGCGGGGCGGAGGTTGGTAGGAGTAATTTCAGCTCCGGCGACGGTGAGGGGTTGCCCGATTCGGCGGCGTCATCTGCCGCCTCACTGGTCTCTGATGGAGTGCTGCTGGCGGTGGCCGTGGTCTGGCTGTTGTCGGCGGGCTCGTCGTCGGTTGTGCAGGCCGATAGTGCAAGGGGGACGGCAAGAAGCAGCGCGATTGTGGCGGTTCTTCTGATGGTCATGGTCTTGGATTCTCTCTGGGAGTGGGGAGGGGTGGTGATTGGCGGTGTTGTGATCGCCGGGTGCTTAGGGGTGGGAACTATGATAGGCGATTGTGGCGTCCTCTTACTGCTCAACGATGCCTGAACTTTCATCGCCCTGTCCGGCGGTGGAGGTCGTTCTTCTGTATCTACAGGCCGAGAGCCTTCGCCTTGGCCGCAGTGAACTCATCGTCGGAGAGAACCCCGGCAGCGTGGAGCTCGGCGAGCTTCGTCAGATCATCAACACTCGACCCCGCGGAGGTAGTTGAGTCTGTCGGCGCGTCAACGGAGTCCCGAAGTTTGCGAATGTGCTCGGCTATCTGACCTCCGCGACCGTGCTGCAGAGAGTCGATCTTCAGAGCCTCGCCCGACACTCTGAGTTTGATCCATTCGCCGGTCAGCTTTGATCCCGTGCTGATCGATGAAACATGCTTTGGGAGGATCTCACGGGATGCAGAGTCGAATGCGCCCTTGTCCTTCCCAATGATCCGCTTCGTCGTCACGGCAATGATCGCCACATGCTTGTCGATCTGCCCGGTGGCGAGCATCAAAACGTCCTCTCCGTGGCGAAGGTCGTTGAGCAACCCGTGGAGTTCGAGCCGGGAGAACACCCGCTCAGACTTCGCCATGCGCGCCTGCGCGGCATCTAGTCCATGATCGTCAATTGCACCGTCAGGAAGTAGGCCGAAGATCTCTTCAGCAAACTTCGGTTGATTCGCGCCCTTCGAGTCAATGGTGACCACAAGCTCCGGGCCGTCGATGGTGATTGCTGCTTGCATGGCCCACCGGTTGGCGAGCATGTTTCGCTTGCGTTTGACGATAATCGGATTTCCGGGGTCTGCGATGTCGCAGTCCTTGATGGTGGGGATGCCATCGATGAGCGGTTGGTAGGCATCTGTGGGAGAGATGGTCAGTGTCCGGCGGAAGGTGTGTTGGGGGGCCATGGGTCAGTGTCTCCTCTTGAGCCTCACGTAAGTCTTTATGTGGTGCTGAGAGCATTCGAGCTCTTCGGCGAGTGCGGGGATGTCGTGTCCGCACCAGTCGTAGGCGGCTTGGAAGTCGTCGTCGTCGAAGAGAAGGCGGATGGCGAAGCGGTCGGCTCGCATTTCCTGCTTCTGGTCGAAGTGGTCGTGTGTGGTGGGGTGGTCTCGGAAGGTGGCGTGGCCTATCTCGTGGGCGAGGGTGGAGCGGAAGAGTGCTGCGCTCAGGCCTTTCCGGGTGCTGATCGTTCTTGTCTGGTGGTCGTAGTATCCGGCGGGGCCGCCCTCGTGGTGGTCGGTGGTGACGTCGATGATCTCGCAGATGATGGCGAGGTCATGGAATCGGGTGGTCTGGATCTTCCCAATCTCCTTCCTGCTGGCGGCGGAGTTGGTCTTCGTCTTCTCCGCCGTAAGCGACGTGGCGGAGTGGATCGTAACCGCCGTCCTGGACATCGGGGGTGGACTCGTCTGATAGTTCCTGTTCGCCGCCAAAACCTTGGGGGGACCCTTGGCTCTTCTTGGCACGACGTTCCGCGAGCTCATCTCGCCGATCAGCCTTGGCCTTTGCTGCGGCTCCAAGTTCGATTCGGTCAGACAGGGGGAGTGTGTCTTCGGCTAGTTGCCTGACCAACTGTGCGGGGCTTGCGCTAGCCAGCAGTGTCCCGTCCTGGTCGAGGAACGAGAACACCTCGTCATAGGAGAGCTGGCCGAGCTCGACGAGTGCGTCTACCGGGGAGACGCCGAGTTTCCTCGCGACAACGATGATGTCGTCTGCGGATAGGCCGTCATTCAGGCGGTTCGTGGCCGTCCTTCTGCTGATGCCTAGGTACTCGCTGATGTCAGTGGCGGTGACACGTCGGCCGGCGGCGGAGGTGAACCATTCGCGTTCGTTGGTCATGGTGCGCACTCTAGTGGGTAATTTTTTACCCGTCAAGGTGGGTATGACGTGGGAAGTCAGGAAAGATAATGCCGACACGCCGGGAAAACACTTGCGCACACGGTTGTAACTAGGCAGGATAGTGCTCAGTTCCCCCGAACAAGGAGGTGAAGCGGGAATGTTTTTGCTTAGTCTTGACGAGATTGACCGGGTGAAGCGCGCTAACGGGCTGCGGACCATCCAGGACCTGGCGGATGCGACGGACGTTACGCGGAAGACGTGGTCGAAGGCGCTGCGCGACCGGGAGCCACAGAGCACGGTGCTGCAGGCGCTGGCGAAGCTCGGCGCTCGGCACAACCGGATTCTCGTCTCGGCGGACGACGCGCTGCTCTCCGCCGCCGCGTAACCCCCAGATACAGGAAACGACCCCGGGACGAATCCCGGGGCCACACACAGAAAGAGTATCACATGAACACTCTCATCCTCATCACCCAGACCGAAGACGGTCGCCAGGCAGTCAGTGGCCGCGCCCTGCACCAGTTCCTTGAAGTGTCGACCGAGTACCGGCATTGGTTCAAGCGGATGGCCGAGTATGGCTTCACCGAAGGTCAGGACTACACGGTCATTTCTGACCGGGTTGACCGCCAGGGCCGCGGCACTGTCGAACGCCAGGACCATGCTCTCACCCTGGACATGGCGAAGGAACTGTCGATGATCCAGCGGACCGAGCGCGGTCGCCAGGCGCGGGCGTATTTCCTCGAGTGCGAGAAGCGAGCGCAGAACCCTGTCGCGGCTCTTCCGGATCGTCGGGCCCTGGCTCAGATGGTTCTCGAAGCGGAGGACCGGGCCGATAAGGCCACGGCCGAGTTGGAAGCCGCTGCGCCTGCGATTGAGTATCACGACCGGTTCATTGCTGATGATCAGGATGTCATCACTGTGGAGGACTGGGGTCGTCAGTGGGGCTTGTCCCGCCCGCAGGCGTTCGGTCTGTTGACGGAGCGGAAGG
This sequence comes from Corynebacterium sp. CNJ-954, assembly GCF_001942345.1. Lineage (GTDB taxonomy): Bacteria > Actinomycetota > Actinomycetes > Mycobacteriales > Mycobacteriaceae > Corynebacterium. The sequence continues at coordinate 242,583 of NZ_MKKI01000011.1, read as the reverse complement.
TGATCTTCCGGAAGTCGGTGACCCGCGAGTTCTCGAACAAGGCGGGGCAGGTCGTGGACCGCAACGAGTATCGCCCGTACTCGGACTATCGCAACCTGTTCGACCTCCGCCCGCAGCACAATGCGCCGCGTTATCACAACGGGCAGGTGCGACAGACGTTGTACGTGAAGGCGTCAGGATCGTTCCTGCTGGCTAGCGCCATGAAGCTCCCGGGCACCCCGGCCGGAGAGCAGGTGTCGGCATGATTCCCGCTTTCGAGGAATGGTTCGGGTTGCCTGGCGATGGCCGGTATGAGGTCGCGGTTCGACCGTGGCAGCCCGGTGATGGTCTGACGTGTTCGTGTGCGAACCACGGAGGTCGGGTGACGTGTGGCAAGCCGGTGGTGGTCGAGAAGCGTCGCAAGCTTGAGGAGCCTGCATATCGAGGTAGGTGGGATAGGACGAGTACCAGGCGGGTGTTGTGCCTGAATCACTTAACGAAGCTGGTCACCGGGGATAGTCCGAGCAAGTCTGCTGATGATGTTGAACGCCGAGCGGCCGAGAAGGTCGTGATGCGGCATTGGGATGAGTATCAGGCGGAGTTGAAGCGGATTCGTGAGGATGCGCGTGAGGCTGTGTTTTCGGAGCTCCCGGATGATCTGCGGTCGGCCGTCGTAGAGAAGTTGCGGGCCGACGAAGAGCTGTAGCCCCTGGTCACCTGCATGGGGAAGTGCGGGTGACTCGCTCCACCGCCAGACTCGCTGGCCGTCCTCGTCGTGGGGGAGTGGGAGCACTAGGTCTCAATGACCTTGTTATTTGAAAACTACATACCCCCACTGTGGTGGCGAGATACGGGTGGCGAGCGCTGGTTCACAGACGCGCCATGACCCTCCCACACCCGGGTGTCGTCCTTAGCGGGAGCCCCGGAGGAAACGGCCACCACAGGTAGGGGACCGCAATTGCCCTACTGATGATCAGTCATCCACCGTCGTCACGGACGGGGTAGGGCACGGGCACCACACAGGTGCCACACTGACCATCGACTACAGGAGGTGCCGTATGGATGATCGACTCGTCCCGATGGAGATGACGCTGACGGAATGCGCTGCCGTCAACTGGGTATTGAGCAGAGTGAAGGACAAGGTACTTGCCGGCGTGCCGTCAGGTGTGGTCATAGATCAGGCGCTAGCCGAAGTTATCGAATCGGCTAGCTGTTCGTCCCGAGCATGAGTTCAAGGAACTGACGGCCTTCTTCTATCTGCGGCAAGTTCGCTACGGCGTAGGGCCAGACGAGGAAGTCGACCACAGTCCGCCACCGGGACCTCTGGGAGCTTCGCAGAGTGACAGTAGCTAGGACCCCGAGCAGTCGTTCAAAGGCTTTCCCGAATTCGAATGATCCTGTCACTGCGAGGTTGTCCACGCAGCTAAGCATGTGAACACAGACGGCACGAGCGGATTCACGGACCGCAGGCGACAGGGACTTGTCCTCGTCGAGGTTCCACTCGATGAGACGCACGTACTCGCGGAACTGGTCCAGGGTCTCTCTATCCGGGCTGACTACGAACCCGTCGATCATGTCGATCAGGTTGTCGAGTTGGTCGATCTGGTTCTGGTCTATCTTCGCGGTGTTCTGACCGCCCCATGAACCAGGGTAGTTGAACACAGTTTTTACCCAGAGAGGGAAGTAGTTGCGGTATGTGCCGACACGTTTCTTGTTCTTCTTAGCGATCTCGAGAAGTTCATCGATCTCGTCGAGGTATCGGACTGCGTTCCTGTGCTGAACAAGGTCAGGGTCCTTGCGGGCTGTAGACGCTGACGTGCCCTCTGCGTTCCAGTGCACGAAGAGATCGTGAAGAAGCTCTGCGGGGTTGGCCATGCCCCTTATTCAACCACGGCTATGTCGTTCCACTGCCGGGTGCGCCCGGGTCCGGTTCGTGACCGGGGTGGAGCACTGGGGTTGGGGTGTTCAAGCGGGGTTTGAATCTCCCTCGTGAAAGCGCTCGCCAATACGGCACCAGCAGCCATTTTGGCTGCTTGGTCCATGACCGGCGTTGAACCTTTCCACTGATGAGGAGTCAGCTGCACCCCACCCTGTCAATTGAGAATTTGAGAAGCCGCCCCTGGTCCTGGCAGATGCGGGGCGGCTCGTGAGGCAACCAGGAGGATGCCATGACTACACATTACAGCCCACCTTTGATGATCCCCGTTGATGAGGCGGCGGCCCTGATGTCGATGACGCCGGGGGCGTTGTACGGGCAGATTTCCCGTGGCACGTCGGGCCTGATCGTTCGCCGGGGCGCTAACGGCGGCAAGACCATCCGAGTGTCATTGAAGAGTGTTCTTGGCGTCGCTGGGATGACGTTGTCGGAGTACATCGCGTGGCGGGAAGAGGCCGCGGGTGCTCCCCACATGAAGATGCGGGGTGCGGCATGAGGCGTGATCTGTCTGATCAGGAGCAGTACGTGAAGTCCGCCACGGATCATCCGGCGGGCTCGTCGTATGTCGGTCGTCACCGGTCGGAGCGGCCTGGCCCGGAGCCGACACCGTTGGAGTTGATGGAGCGGGAGCCGTGGTTCCGCCGGCTGCAGGACGTGTACATGGTGCTCGGCGCGGTCACCGTGCTGCTGCTCGTGGCGCTGGTGTTCCGGGTGTTGTTCCTGGTGGTGATGAGCCTGTGGTGACGGAACAGCGACTGATGATCCTGGTCGGGCGTGACTATGTCGACGTCGCGAAGATGCGCGCTGCGGCCCAGGTCGCTCGTGGCGAGGAGCGTGTCCGGCTCGAGTGGTCCGCGTTGCTGCGGATCGATCTGGCCCGGCAGGAAGTGAAGCGCTCGGGGTTGGGGGATGTGTGGGCGCGTACCGATGCTGCTGCGTGGCGGGGGCAGGTCCGGCTGACGCACGGGCTGGCCAAGGATGCAGTGCACAAGATCAAGGAGGAAACGAAATGACGACGATGAAGGAACTGCTCAAGCAGCGTAACGACAAGGCCCGCCGGGTGGTGTTGCAGTCGGCAGTGTTGAAGGAACTGAAGGCCCGGCACGATGAGGACCGGGCGGAGTTGCAGGCGGATATGGAGCGCGGGGAGAAGATCACTGCGGCGGGGGAGACCGTGTCTCTGGGCACGGTGAGTTTCAGCGATCCGAAGCCGAAGGCACGGGTCACGGACCGGGCCGCGTTGCTCGGGTATGTCGCCGCCGAATCGCCGGGTCGGGTCGGGTTGCGGATCACGGACATGGCCCGGGCGCTGGCGGTGTTGGAGGCGGACTACCCGGATCTGGTGGCGCCTGCGCTGTCGTCGCAGGATGAGGCGCAGTATCTCCGGGCTGCGGAGAAGGGCGAGGAGGTGCCTGGCGTGGAGGTCAGCACTGGTAGTCCGGTCATGTCGGTGCGGCCGTCAGCGGCGGGCAAGGATGCCGCGGCGGAACTGGTCGCTGGCAACCGGGCACTGACGGCGCAGGTGGAACTGGAGGCCGGCGATGAGTGAGAACACCAGGCAGATGCGGCAGGTGGTGTGGTTCTTCAACCACAACCACGACTTGGCCGTGCCGTGCGGTGAGGACAGTTTCATCTACCGGCTTATCCGGGCTGCGTGCAAGGCCGATCAGGTCAACAGGGATCGTCTGCATGCGGGTTTCCCGGCGCTGGTGTGGGCGGTGGAGGTGATCCAGGGCGATGACTACGGCTACGACAAGGTCGCCCGGGCGATCCGTGAAGAGGAAGGAGCACCGCTGTGACGAAGGAACTCGCGATCCGCGACGACCAGGATGAGTTCGATTCCCGACAGGTCGCCGCGCTGCAGCACATCGGCATGAGCGGTGCTCACCCCGGCGATCTTGCGGTGTTCTTCCACCAGTGCAAGCGCACCGGTCTGGACCCGTTCGCCCGGCAGATCTACATGATCGAGCGCAAGGGCAAGCAGACGATCCAGACGGGCATCGACGGGTTCCGCCTGATTGCTCGTCGTGCGACCGATCGGCAGGCCGGGACGTTGGGGTATGAGGACACGCTGTGGGCTGATCCGAATGGGCAGTGGCATGACGTGTGGCTGTGGGATACTCCGCCGGCCGCTGCGAAGGTCACGGTTGTGCGTAATGGGGCGCGGTTCCCGTCGATCGCCCGGTTCATGGAGTACGCGGGCCGGAAGCGTGACGGTGGGCTGAATCAGATGTGGGCGACGAAGCCGGCGTTGATGCTGGAGAAGTGCGCGGAGGCTCTGGCGTTGCGTAAGGCGTTTCCGCAGGACTTGTCGGGGTTGTACACGTCGGATGAGATGCAGCAGGCGAATGTGGTTGAGCATCAGGGCCGTCGGCGCCGCAGCAGCAGAAGGCGAAGATGCCGCCGAAGCCGGATCCGGACCGTGAGTTGACCGAAGAGCAGCGGGTGTTCGCGGATCAGATCGGTGAGATGACGGATGTGCAGGCTCTGCGTGATCTGTGGCCGGATGCGAAAGCGCTGGACATGGTCAGTGAGTTGGCGTGGCGGGCGGTGGAGGTCGAGAACTTGGCCGAGCGTGCCGAGCGCCGGGAAGACGACAACATCGAGACGGTGACCCCGGAGGTGGAGCCGGATGGAGTCCCCGCCGACTGAACCGTTGAATCCGGTGACGGTGGAGCGCCGGATCCTCGAACTGTCGAACCTCATCGCCCAGGGCGTGAAGCAGGTGACCGATCACCTCCGGTCCTATCGTCAGGCGGATGCTGAGTACGACCGGGCGAAAGCCAGGGCTCAGCTCGCTGCGGAGGGTAAGACCGTCGCGGACCGGGAGGCTGCCGTGGAGCTCGCCACTGTCGCAGAGCGAGATGCGAGGGACGTGGCTGAGGTCGCGTACTCGCACGTGAACCGGCGGGTGAAGGCGTTCGAGAAGGAGTTGGACGCGATCCGCAGCATCGGCGCGAACGTGCGTCAGATGTACTCCGTCGCCGGCCGAGGGGAGGGCGCCTGATGGGCGGAACGAGGAAGCGCACCCCGATGTCCGTTGAGGAACGTGCGACTGTCCAGATCCTCCGGGAGAAGCGGATCGAAGCCGGTATTTCGCAGATCGAGGTGGGACGGCGCACGGACATGACCCGAGGCAGGCTGGCGAAGATCGAGAGCGGCTGCGCGCCGTTGTCAGTGACTGATCTGTTCCTCCTCTGCCGGTTCTACGTCCTTGACCCTGCGGTGATCGTCGGTGCCGCCACCATGCGAGCGGAGGAGCTGCGATGAGTAAGACACCCCGATGGCTTCGTGAAGCAGCGTGGGAGCGCGCAGATGCTGTCTGTGAGGCGATGATTCCCCAAGCGGTTTGTCAGTGGCATGGCACTGATGTGCATCACCGTAAGAAGCGTTCTGCCGGCGGCGAGCATGCCCTGGAGAACGCGTTGTGGGTGTGCCGGAACTGTCATAACTATATCGAAGCGCACCAGGCGTGGAGCTTTCCCCGTGGACTGTTGGTCCACAGCTATCACGAGCCGGTGCACCCGCCGGCGTATTACCGCGGTGTCTACACCCCCAGAGAGGAGGGAACGTGAGAATACGATCGATCAAACCCGAGTTCTGGCGATCAGAAGATATCGCTGTACTGCCGTTGTCGGCCCGGCTGATGTTCATCGGCTTGTGGTCGTACGTGGATGACAACGCGTCGGTGATGATCGGGTGTCGTCCATCGCTGCGGATCTGTTCGCGGAGGACCTTTCAAGAGACCCTCATGAGACCCTCCAGAGGGTGTCCGGAGACACTCAAACACTGGAAAACGCGGGTTTGATCGTCCGGTACTCGTCTGGACGTAAGCGACTTCTGTATATCACAAACTGGGAATCGCACCAGATTGTGAACCGCCCATCGAAGGGGCACGGATACCCGCTCCCACCTGCGGATATTATCGAGTGTGCACGAAACGGCATGAGACCCTCCGGAGACCCTCAAGAGGGTGTCAGTGCTGGAGCAGGGGAACAGGGGAGCAGGGGAGCAGGGGAACAGGAAGAACTCTTGCCCGAACCTCCGGTGCCGGCGACTGAGCCGAAACCGAAGCGAGCAACCTACCCGCCCGAGTTCGACGAGTGGTGGCGCACCTACCCCAAGCACAAGAACGGGTCGAAGAAAGACGCCTACGCCGAATGGCGTAAGGCAACGAAGATCATCAACCCGGATGAGCTTCTTCGACTCACTGATGAGTACGCCGCCAATCCTGGCGTCTCGGACGTGGACTACTGCCCGGATGCTCACCGGTGGCTGAAGGGTCGCAAGTGGGAGACCGTCGCTGAGACTGATCACCATGTCGTCGATGCCAAGCCCCAACACACCTTCGGTACGCGCCCGGAGGACTGGTTGCAGGGGTTCGCATCGACTGAGTCAGACGACGTCCTGGAAGGGGAGGTGGTCTCATGGCCGGAGATCGAGCACTAACAGACCGCGAGAAGCTGGCCGCGACCGTCCTGGCCTTCGGGAGTCTCTGGTCCCTGACCGTTTCCCCCGGGCGACACCAGAAGCGTTGATCGCGTGGGGCATGGTCCTTGGTGAGATGCGTGTGCCGGCGGAGGTGTGGCCGGAAGCGATCGCGTGGTGGTCGATGAACTCCGCGACGGAACGGATGGCCACCCCGCGGGAGCTGAAGGAAGCGGCGCAGCACATCGTCCGGGACGTGTGGGAAACGAATCCGGAGAAGCGGCGGATCCTTGATGCTCATCGTTCAGCCCGGTTGCGGGCGCGGGAGTCACGTGGGGAGCTGCCGCCAGGCACGGCGCCCGAAGCGCCGGGGGATACGGGAATGGCTGCGCTGGAGCCCAGGAGTGACGGGACGGCGAAGCGGTGGAAGGAAATCCGGGAAGGTATCGCGCAGCGTGCGCGGGACCGTCGGATCGCAGAGCGGGAGGCTGCCGGTAGTGGCGAGCTTTTCGCGGACATGAACAAACAACCCGGGGAGTCCCCGGAGAATGAGAGCAGGTAATGGCACATTTCGCAGGAACACTGACGCTGGGCAAAGACCCGGAGCTGAAGCAGTCACAGGACGGGCGGACGACGTTCGCGAAGTTCTCCGGTGCGTGGTCGGAGTCATCGAAGGACCGGCAAGGCTCATGGGTGGCGGGTCCAACAACCTGGTTCCAGGTGACCGTGTTCGGCCGGCAGGCGCAGAACGTTGCACAGTCGCTGCACAAGGGGGACCGGGCGGTGGTGATCGGACGGTCGAAGCCGGAGCTGTGGTCTTCGCAGCAGGGGGAGCAGACGGTGCACACGATCGTGGCTGACACTGTTGCCCCGGAGTTGACGTTCGCGACGGCTCAGGTGACTAAGAATCCGAAGCAGGGTGGTGGCGGGTACGGCGGGGGTCAGCAGCAGGGCGGTTTCGGTGGTCAGCAGGGCGGGGGAGACCCGTGGAATAGCGCTCCGTCATCCAACGGATTCGACGATGGCACCCCGCCGCCTTTCTAGGCATCGAATACCCCGAACCCCTACCAGTCTCACCCAACCACGCTTCGCCGCCCACAGGGCCAGCTGGCGGGGTTTCGCATACCTACAGCAAGGACCACACACCATGACCCGCGATCCATCCAACTGCATCCACGGACACATCGGCACCCGCTACACCCCACCCAGCGGCAACCCCCGATGCTCCGCCTGCGACAAAGAACGCGAACGACGACGACGCGCAGAAGGCAAAACCATCCGGCCACCCCGACGCGAACCCCAGCCGGACATCCGCACACTGCCACCCGGCCGGGCCGAGTGGATCCAGAAAGCAGCCTGCCGACACTCGGACCCCGCAGACTTCGACATCGTCGCGAACATCTCCTCCAGCGCACTCCCGGAGGCCCGCATCACCGCCATGTGGGAACAGGGCCGCATCTGCGCCGACTGCCCCGTCGTCGCACAGTGCGCCCGCGATGCCCTCGCCGGCGCTGACATCGGCATCGTCCGTGGCGGTGTACCGATCGTCGCGAACGCGGATCTCGCATGGCGACGCATGGAACGCGCCGCACTCAAAGCCATGTCGGAGTCGGACGATCCCGCGGAGTCGCGCCGGGTGTGGAAGGTCGCTGCACACCGCACCGCGGCAAAACGACGGACAGAGAGGAGTGCCGCATGACCACCTGGACGATGCCGCTGTCGTACGACAAGCCGCCACTGACACTGAACAGTCGGATGCACTGGGCCGCGAAAGCGAAGACGGTCGCCGCCATCCGCCACGAGGCAGCCACCCGCGCCCGGTCGATGGGCATCGGGGCGCAGGACTACATCACCGTGCAGCTGCACTACCGACCCCGCGACAGGCGGATCCGCGACCGGAGCAACCTGCTCGGCACCCAGAAGCCACTACTCGACGGTCTAGTCGATGCCGGTGTCGTCCCTGACGATGACGACCGCTACGTCGACGAGCACATGCCGAAGATCCACCCACCATCACCGGAGGGCCCGGCCCTCTGGCTCACCATCACGATCGGAGACACACCATGACTCCCGCATTCGACGGACCCCGCACCATCACCCGCGACGGGGAGACCTGCACCGAATGGCACCTCATCGAGCCGAACGGATACCCGACAGTCACGCTCCGTGCCCGGGGTGGCGTGGGCTTCCTCGTCGACCACACCAGCGGAGCGGAGGTCATGGTGCTTACCTCGGAATTTGGCTCCCTCGCCGCGATGCTCACCGACGCGCAGCAGCACCTGACAGGGGGCCAGCGATGAGACACACCGTGTGTGATGTTGTCCCGTCTGGCCGGCCTGATCCCCGCGACCCGTACCGGGAGGGCGAAGTGCGCATGCCACACCCGCACTGCCCCGCGTGCCGCGCCTGGGCCGAAGAGCACGGCGCCGACTGGGACCAGGCCGCGGAGTTCTACGGGCTGCGGCTCGATGACGACGGGGAATGGGAGGAAGCCGAATGAGTCGCCAGACCTGGGAACAGATTCGACCGGAGGATATCCGCCGAGGGGACGCTATCAGCGCTGACCTTGACGCTGGCCTCCGCACCGTCGCCGTCGTGGACACGTCCTTCTCGCCCGGCCGAGGCCCGATCCGGGGAGTGTGGGCAGACCCCACCGATGGAACGTGGGAGGACACCGGCTACAGCAGTCGCCGGTACTTCAGCATCAATGGCCCGGTCAAGCGCAAGCGCAGCGAAACATCCCCGCCGCCCGACGGATGGTCCCTGACCGGTCGGATGGAGATCCCGATATGACCCGCACCCCGCACACCCGACCGATCCGCCGCCTGCCGTGGCGTGTCCGCGCCGCCCGCTGGCTCGTCGGCTGGCACATACCCCGCAACCACTAACCCCGAGAGGACACCATGACCTGGCACTACCAACGCCGCGACCCCCTGACCATGAGCGTCGATGACGCCGCAGAACTCGTCGGCATCGCACCCGACACGATCCGCCGAGCAGTGAGCCGCGGTGAGAACATCGGCTTCCCCGTCATCAAGGCGGGACGCCGGTACGTGGTCCCGAAGGCCCCACTGCTGACCATGCTGGGGGTGGACCAGTGACCCCAACCACCATCGTCCTCATTGCCGTGGTGTGGGCCGTCGTGGGGCTCACGGTCGCAGTGTGGCGACTCCGGCAGGACGTGGCCGCATGGGACGACGACCTTGAAACCGAGTCCGACCTACGACGGTCGCTGAACCGGCGTCACGTCGAGCTGACCGCACGAGTCGGCGTTCTGGAAGACGCCCGCGACACCACCGCCGACCTCGACGTGCCGCGCGTGGACGACGCCCCGGACGCGACCGACACGCCCACCACCCGACGTACCGGCCCGTGCCGCCGGACGCCCCGCGGCGGCGTCCAGCTCATCATCTGCTATTCGTCCAATCTCAGCAACGCCGATTACGGCAAGGTGTCACCCCCCCTCCCTCTCGGAAAGGGGGAAGGGAATAGATCGAAAACCCATCCGCAACTATCGTATATAAGCTTCTTTAATATTCTATATGGGGGTAGTCTCCGATTGGTAAGAATAGGGAACCCTAGCGGCGACATGCGAGAGTTGATAACTTAACCATCAGATCGCGAAAACAGCATCGTGTCACCCCTCACCCCTTTTAGGAAAAATCATGATCAAGGCTCATCGACTAACTGCTCTTGGCATGGCAGTAGTTCTGTCACTCTCTCTCGCATCTCCTGCGATGGCGTCCTCCAGTGAGGGGCATCGCGGACCTGGCAGCGCAGCAAATTCGACAAACGTTGACGATCAAGAGAAGATCTTGTCGACTGGGCACGATGGATTCGTCAGGACTGTCGAAATTGCCAATGCGGATGACCATGGCAGGTACGAGCTACGCAACCGGCTAAACCTGCTTCCCGAAGATTCCGTTGAAGTTTCTCCCGCGAAGGACAGTGTTGTCATTCGCGACTCTGAAGGCCGTGAGTTGGGTTCATTCCTCGCTCCGACTGTGGTCGTCGACGGTAAAGAGATCTCCGCCCAATTCGATTACGCTGACGGGTACCTGTCAACGTCGCTGGAATCCGCGCAGGTCCCCGTCTCACGCATGAAGGGTTGCGGTCGTGGCACCGCGGCAAAATGGATCTGGCGTGGTGCGGGAACGTTGACGTGTACTGCCGCAGGCGTCGCTACGATCGTGGGCGGGGCCGCATGCGGTCTCGCTTGGGCAGGCGCTGAAGATGCGATGAATATCGACGGTCGAGCTTGCAAGTGATTTCGCCACGATCAGTCAAAAAGGAGCCGTATCATGGCTAGAGAGAAGAAGGAATTCGACAGGAACTCTGCAATGTCTTGGCTGAAAGTTTGGCTAAGTGTTGTGGCGGGAACATTTCTGGGGTCATCAATCATCCCTGCTCTTCTTGAAAAAGTGCGTACCAATGGAACTTGGGGCGAAGCCATCGACCACGGTGGAGAGTTTCTCTTCACGCAATGGTTCCCTACCTTCTTGGTTTTTAGCGCTATTGCCTGGGGTATTGCTCTTGTCGCTTGGCGTAGGGGAAATCTGCACTGAAGACGAGGCGCACAAACGATCGCATGAGCAGAAATGGCACTGCCGTCTCATGGTAGTATCCGGCGAGAACATTCGAGACGGCGACAAGATCGACCGCGAGAGCTAGAATCACATGCAGGCCCCCAAAGGCCCCCACCGTTCATGTTTGCGGCTAGGGGGCCTTTGGCCTATTCAGAATCCCGATACGACCCCGCCCCCGCAAAGCCGGGGGCTTCACTCATTCTAGGAGACCGTATGACCGACGCGGACCTGCGCAAGGCACGACAGTGGGCAATGGACACCATCGCGGAAGCAGAAGTGGAAGACCGACACCTTGGGTACCGCCACGCCGCCTGTGTGATTCTCGCTACCGTACCCGCCCCGCCTGCGACCCTCGCCGACGAACTGCGGGAAGCGGCGAACGATCCCACTGTCTGCACGCGAGTCAGCATCGAGGTGCGCTCCCTCGCTGATCGTGTGGAAGCCGTCGAGAAAGCACTTAACGAGGCATACGCCGATCGTGACGAGGCGTACCGCAGGATACAGACACTCCTCGGTGAGCGCGGTGAGTATCTGAACGAGATGATCAGTTCGGAACGGAAGCAGGAGAAGCTGGAGGCCGAGGTGGAGAGGCTGACCAGGGAGCGAACCGTTAAGGAATCCCGAACAGTTGCCTCTGACCTGCCCGACCCCGCCGACGTGCCAGACGGTGACGTCTGGCAGGTGGAGATTCGTGGCAGACGCACGGTGGCGGTACGGAGCTGCCATTATTCAGATGAACTGGTGTGGATAGACGCCTTCTCCGGCACGGCATGGTCGGACGGCGACGTCACCCTCATCGCCCGACTGGTGCCGGACACGCGCCGGGTGATCGACCGGCCCGAGGACCTCGACAAGCTGCCCGAGGGAAGCGTGGTGCTCGATGAGGACGGCTTTCCGATATACAAAATGACCCGGCCATTCTGGCGCTCCTACCAGGAAGTCCCGGAGCTGAACGCCGCCGCTGTCATCAATACCTACGGCCCGGTGACCGTGATCCACGAACCTATGGTCGATTCAGTGCGGCGCTCGTGAGGTGCTCCCATGACACGTCGCACGCCCGCATTACCCGAAACTTGGTCGTCACCCCGTCGTGACAGATTTCCCCGTCGCACCCCTCGGTCTGGCATCGCCATGACCGGTGTGGTGGGCGTCGTGCCCCGTGATCAGAGGTGCACCACCCCAGCAGGTTCGCCTTCGCTTTGTTCCATGGGTGCCCATTGGGGCAGTGGGTGGGGCACAGTTCGTAGGCGACGGGCCGGTGGGGATCATCAGGATGGTAGTTCGAAGACATGTTCGAAACGGTATAGGAGGACGCAGACATGAAAACCCGCATCGAAGGGGCCGCGCAGACGATCAACCTCACCGACGCCAACGCCAGCCCGATGGACATGTCCCGCGCCCTGGACGCTGGCGGGCACCTCATGCCCGACCTGCCGGAACCCCTCACCGATGCGAGTGGAGATCCGTACTGGCAGGTCGGCCCCTATACCCGCGTGTGGACCGCCACTAACCCCCACGGACCGAATCACATCTACGTAGGCGACCCCTACGACGTCGAGTGCATCGCCATGTTCATCAACCTAGACCGGGCTGAACAAGCCGCACTCGCCATCCTCCGCGCCGTACAGATCGAAAGGAACCAGGAATGAGCAACGAAGCAAAGTACCGGAAGATCGCGGAGGACGAGGGTAGAAACTTCCTCACCGAGTACGAGTTCATCAACCTCGCGGAGGTCTACGACGAAGACCTGACCGAGAGTGAAATGCGACGGGTCCACGACATCATCACCCGGGAGCTGAGGATCACCCCCGCCCCGCAGGCCATCCGCACACCCGCCGAACTCGAAGCCCTCGACCCGGAGACGGTAGTGCAGCGACCACCCCAGCACCCGGGGCAGCATTCGCGGACCGAACATGCTGGTGAACTTCTCTACGTAGTCCAACGGTGGGGCACGGACAAGCACCTCCCCGCCGTGGTGGTCGCCACCGGTGAGCACGTGCGTGCCTGCCGGGAAGCACTCGAAGGAGGGGAAGCGTGAGGTACAAATATTGCTATCCGGCAATATGATGTTCATGTAACCTATGATCCATGTCACGCGATACCTGGAACGCTACAGACATCACCCCTCAAACCGGCCGCCACTACATCATCACCGGAGCCAACAGCGGACTCGGACTCATAACCGCCCGCGAACTAGCTCGAGCCGGAGCGACCATCACCATGGCCGTCCGCAACGTTGATAAGGGTAAAGTTGCAGCCGCAAAGATCGGCGGCGATGTAACCGTCGAAGAACTCGACCTCGCAGACCTCGGGTCAATACATCGCTTCGCCGACCGAACTGATCACGACATCGACGTGCTCATCAACAACGCTGGCATCATGTTCGTGCCCTACGGAAAAACAGCCGACGGCTTTGAACGACACATCGGTACCAATCACCTCGGTCACTATGCGCTCACCAACCTGCTTCTTCCCAGGATTCAGGAGAAAGTCGTGACACTGTCCTCGCAAGCCCATCGGCGAGGCACAATAGACCTCGAGGACCTGCAGTGGGAGAACCGGAAATACTCCCCCACAGGAGCATACGGGGCTTCCAAACTGGCGAATCTACTGTTCTCGCTCGAACTACAACAACGACTGACCGCCACAGGATCCGACATTGTATCGCTCTCCAGCCACCCCGGCTACAGTGCAACCAACCTACAAAGCCACTCAGAAAGCCGGCCCGCCGAGCTACTCATGAAGATCGCGAACCGGACAGTAGCGCAACCCGCCGACATGGGCGCTCTGCCGACACTGTTTGCAGCAACCGAACCGCTCCCCCCTGCTAGCTACGTCGGACCAGATGGACTATACGAGTTCCGCGGCTACCCGACGCTGGTCGGGCGATCCAAGGCCGCAAGCAACCTCGACCTTGCGGCTCACCTTTGGGAGAAGTCGGAGGACGTAACAGGAATCGGCTTCCCTCTCCAGTAGACGCTGGATGGAGCAGCACCACAGTGGCTACCCAATCAGATCGGAGATGATTCACACCGCTCTATCGTCAGGAGCCATGCACCTAACTCGTCGCCGATGAACTTGCTCTACCGAGAGACACATCGGGGCCGGGGAGGTAGTGGAGACACCGAGCATCCCGAGGGAAGATCACAATTAGGACACAGATTGTCGATACGCCAGCGCTGCGCAATGTTCGATACATACACTCAGCTAGGTATCCATGCTTCCAACATGAAAGGTCAACACCATGGGTCTCGATGACAAGATCAAGAACACTGCCGAAGATGCCACCGGAAAGGCCAAGGAGGCCGCCGGCGACGTGACCGACAACGACAAGCTCAAGGGTGAGGGCAAGGCCGACCAGGCGAAGTCCAGCGTCAAGGACGCTGCCGAGAACGCCAAGGACAAGATTTCCGAAGGCATCAACAAGATCACCGGAAACTAACCAACACGGAGGGCTTCGATGACGAACACAAGTAGCACCACCCAGGCCACGACACGGCAACGCTCGTCTGTCGGACTTGTCGTCACTACAGCGATCGTCGTTATCGTGGCCATCGCCCTGGTCATCCTGATCGGGCAAAACACTGATCAGGTCGACATCGGTTTCCTCGGCTGGGAGTTCGCTTTCCCTCTGTCCGTAGGACTGGTCGTCGCCGCGATCGGTGGAGCTATCTTCGCTTTCGCGCTATCCGGTCTCATCGCCATCCGGCGCAAGAAGCACTAGCACGGCAAAATAGACATCACGAAGAAAGGGTGTCACGTGGATTCGAACACTGTAATCCTCGCTGCCGAGTCCGCCCCACCACTGGGGTTCATCGGCTGGATCATCGTCGGCGGCCTCGCCGGCTGGATCGGTTCAAAGATCATGAAGACTGATGCCTCGATGGGCATCATCCTCAACATCGTCGTTGGCGTGATCGGCGGCTTCCTCGGAGGCTGGCTGCTCACCTTGTTCGGCGTGGATGTTGCCGGTGGCGGCATCATCTTCAGCTTCATCACCTGCCTCATCGGTGCGGTGATCCTGCTGTGGATCGTCGGGCTCGTGACCCGACGAAAGTAGCTAGACAAGGGGCATCACGACCCCCGCGCACACCCCCGCGCCAGGTAGTAGTTACAGCCTGGGACGGGGGTTTCTGCATGTAAGGACAACTCCTCGACGACCGCGACAGACAACAACCTCATCACCCCGAACCCCGCCACCGAGCGGGGTTCTTCTCATTAGGAGCCGCAAATGACTGACGAGGAACTGCACCGCATCCTCACCGACCTCACCAACCACCTCAAGGCTATGCGCGACGACCGCCACGGCTCCAGCCTCAACGCCCCGTCCGGATCCGGCAACGGCGGCAAAGCACCCAAGGGCGGAAAGCCGAAGCTACCGTGCAGCGCGGACCTGCTGAACTGGGAGGCCGAGCTGCACTTCGAACTGTCCGAACCCGCCGAGGAACTACACTCCAACTACCCAGCAGACTGCTGGCCCACACCACGCATGGACCCCACCCGAGGCACCGACAGCGTCGCCTGGGCCCAGTGGCTCAACCACCCACGACACCGACCCCTCATCCTCACCAAGGAATGGGACCTACCGCAGTGGCTGCAGGAGAAAGAATCCGAGCTGCAGCACATGCTGCACCCCACCGACCCAGCACCACTCGCGCAGAAGCCAGTGGGGGAGCGCGACCACTTCGCCACCGCCTCCCGCACAGCTACTCTGCTCCGACAGATGGGGTTCACCGTCGACCGCAAGCAGGTGTCCTACTGGGAGATTAGTGGCCGGCTGACGGGCTACCTCGAGGACGGGGAGACCGTCTACAGCCTCGTCGAAGCGCAGGCCGTCGCCGCCGAGTACCAGGACCAGCGAACTGCCTAGACGAATTCGCCGTTCATGAGTTATGATCGATGTAGTGCATAGTGACCCCCGATGGTCGGCCGCACAGGCCGATCGCCGGGGGTTTACTCATGCGCTAGGGGATTGTGGTGATCCTCGAGTGGTGTTGTGGGCGCCGGGCGACGCGTTGAGCCAATGGCTCCGCCGCCCGGTGCAAGGCACACGCCCCACGGTCGGTGCCAGCCGGTGGCACCCGCAGCACGCCTACCCGGCTCCTTCACGCGTCCTCGTCACACGCACAGCTGCGGCGCACGGGTTCAAGTCCCGGCCGATCACGACTGACCGTCACGAAGCCCAACGTAGGCCGACGGTCAGCACCGCCCCGGACGCGGGGCAGAGCTGCTAGTTTAATCGGCAAAACGCCCTCCTAGGGGGAGATGTGGGATCGAGTCCCGCGCAGCGCACAGGGAGCCTAGCCACCCATGTTGGAAGAGTGCGAGTGCACCGTACCTAGGAGTCCACCCTGGTCTGCCTCTCAGTGACGCGCCTAGTCCAGGTTCTGCCCACGGCGGGGATAGCCGTAGCCGGTAAGCGGAAACCACAGCACGGTGTGGGGGAAGCTCCGGCAATCATTGCTCCGTCGTCTAGCGGCAGGACGCCTGGTTCTGGTTCAGGTAACCGAGGTTCGAATCCTTGCGGAGCAGCGCAGGCCAGATCGGCCTATCCTGGGATCATGTGCGCGACCTACGGTCTCCAGCCTTTCTTCGATCTCCCGCCGATGGACGAGCGGGAGAACCGCCTGATGCTCGAACAGTGGATGGAGGAGCGCGGCGGCACAGCCAAGATCACCGGCAAGAAGGCGCGCAACCTGAACCCATTGATCACGGCCGACGAGAAGGGTCGTCGCGAACTCGATCTCGCATGGTGGTGGATTCACCTCGGCAACCAGCCCGCCAAGTTCTCTGCCTTCAACGCGAGGGACGACAAGTTGCTCAGCTCCCGAGTGTGGAAGGGGCCGTTCCGGGAGCACCGGGCCCTCGCTCCGGCGAACTGGTACATCGAGAAAGGCAAGCGTTTCGTCCTCCCCGAGGGGGAGACGTTCGGCATCGCGTCGATTACCACCACCGCCCAGACCGATGACGGCGACATGTTGACTTACGCTCTCGTCACCCGCGACGCCGTGAACGAAGCCGCCACCGTCCACCCTCGCATGCCGCTGATCCTGCCCCGCGATCTCCACGACGACTGGCTTGATCCAACCATCCCCGGCGACGGGGACCTCCTCGCCGAAGCAATCTCCGCATCCGAGGAACTGAGCCGCAGCGTGCACATCGTGCAGCCTGGCTCACCCGACGCGCTGTTCTAACCACGGACCTCAGCAGCCCCTCCACCCACTCCGGGTGAGAGGGGCTTACTCATGCCCCACGCCAGGAGGACAGCATGACACTCGGATACGCGATTCTCGTCCATCGCGATGATGGCTATACTCGCCTCGTTCGCAGCATGCGGCATGCCCGGCGTCTCCGCGGTCGCGCTCTGCGACGTGGGCGAACTGTGACAACGGCCTGTGTGTGTATCTGCGGCGAGCCGGTGATGAGTCCTGATGGGACCACCGCGACCCTGCAACTCCGGGCGACTGTCGATGGTGTGCCTCCGCCACCGCTCGAGGTCTACCTCCGGGATGCAGCATGACGATCATGGTCCTCGCTCCGTACCTCGTCGATGGGCATAAGGTGGCCGACGCCCATGACCTACCACATTCGTCGGTCATCACCCCACGCTCGACCGACCGAACCCGAGGGCAGTGGTTCGATGGGCTGATCGTCGTCGGTGATGCCCGGCTCAATCATCAGCAGGCAATCGATATCGCACAAGCATTCGCTCATCGACCCGACCTCGGAGAGCGCATCTGGCAACTGACCTGATGGAGGCGAGTGCTCATGCCGAGCAAGGGCTCGACGACCTCCCGAGGCCTCGGGTGGAAACACCAGCAGAACCGCGAGCGACTCCTCCGGCGCCTACGACCGGGGGAGCAGTGCTGGTGGTGCGGCCGACCCATGGACAAGACCATGCGCCTGGACGCCGACCACGGACACAGTCGCCACCACGGCGGATCAAAGGCTGACCGGTTGATGCACTCACGGTGCAACCGGCAACGCCACGAAGGCGACAACGACGACCGACGTCCTGCGCTCGACACCGCGGACGCCTTCACCCCGCGCCCTATTCAACTGCTCGACGGCACCGACGACCCCCGGTGGCCCGGGCCTACCCGCCCCCCGGACGTCCCGGTGACCAGCGGGTTCGACTGGGGTGCAGTCAGTCTCAACTGACTAAGGAAAGCTTAAGTAAGGGTACCCTGCCGAAATGTTCGGCGGGTGCCCTTCCTGACCCCGCCGCTTGGTGCAGTCAGGAACATTTTTTACACGGACCGGAAAAGTTTCGCTGACCTGCGGGAACAGGAGGCCAAAAAGTGGACGATTTGGAGTCGCTTTTCGACCTCGAGACTTTCGAGCAGGGCGGCCGTGAGCTCTTCGCCGGTCTCCAAGATGACCGTGACCCTGCCGATGTGCAGTCCCTCGTCATCGAATTGTGCCGGATTAAGGATCGTTTGGACCGCCTGCACCGTATGTCGTCGCGTGATGACACGGAATGGGGGCGTGTCATCCCTGTGATGGACAGTGACACCGAGTTCGTCCTCCAGGTGGGCGGGGTCTTACGCGAGCAACGGCAGACCGAGGTTGTCTACAAGCAGCTTATGGCAGAGATCAGCCGCAGGAGGTCGGAGTATGACGACGGCGACGCTGACGAAGAGGGAGGACTTTCCGACCTGTGAGGCCTTCCCGGCGCTCACGGGTAAGCAGACGCCTCTGAATCTGCGTGAAGCCCCCGGCGAGCACGAGCACGGTCGCAAGAACATCGAACTCGCCCGCCGCTCTGGTGTTGAGCCGATGCCGTGGCAGGAGAACGAGATCAACGCGATCAACGCAACGGGCCCTGATGGCCGGTGGGTGCACTCTGATGCGATCTTGATCTGCCCCCGGCAGAACGGGAAGTCGTTGATCGTGGCTCTCATCGTGATCTACCGGATTTTCGTGTTGGGCCAGAACGTGTTGTTCACCGCGCAGCAGTGGGAGACGGCGAAGGAGCAGTGGGAGCAGACGTGGAAGATCGTCAAGGGGCGTCGGTTCTTGATGAAGTTGCATACTGCTCACACGTGTTCGCAGGGGCGGGGAACGATCGTGCTTTCCAACGGGGGCAAGGTCGTGTTCACGACTCGTTCGCAGGATGCGGGGCGTGGCCTGACGAAGGTGGACTTGTTGATCTATGACGAGTCCTACAACCTCAGTGAGTCTGAGATGGCGGCGTTGACGTTCTTGTCGCAGGCTGCTGAGGATCCGCAGGTGTTCTTCATGTCGTCTGCGGTGCATCAGGATTTCCCGCAGCACAAGAACGGGCAGGTGTTGTCCTCGATGCGTGCTCAGGCGCTCAATGAGTGGGAGGCGGAGGATCCGTTGTACCTCGCGGAGTACGCCGCTCCGGAGGATATGGATCCGCAGGCGGAGATCACCCACCGCACGGCGAACCCGTCCTACGGGGTGATTGCGAATGCCAAGAAGATGCACAAGATCATGCGCCGCATGAACACTGAGCTGGGACGCCGGAACTTCGGTGTTGAAGCACTGGGGTGGGCGTCGTGGTTCGATGAGACGGACGTAGACGAGCATCAGCCTGTTATCTCCGATGACGCGGTCAACAAGGTCATGACCTCCGGGCCGGTCACGATGGGCTACACCGTCTTGGCCATCGATGCTGCACCTGATCGCACCGCTGTGTCCGTCTCTGCCGGCGGTAGGACCAAGGATGGGGTGCACGGCATTGTCGGTTGGCGCGGAGACATGAGTGAGCCCGCTGTCGTCGCTGCTGTGCTCTCTGCTGTGGGGGAGACGACGCAAGCTGTGCTGATTGACCCCAAGTCCGCCGCTGCCGTGTTCATTGACCCGCTCGAGCGGGCAGGCCTGGAAATCACACAGATGAAGTGGAACCAGGTGTCCGGATCCTGCTCGGCGTTCCTGCAGGGCATCGACGATCGCCAGTACACCCTCAGCGAGGACGCGAAGCTGCGCGATGAGATCAACGTCGTCACCCTGCGCGAGGGCAAGGAGGGCGGCGTGATGTGGGAACGCTACTCCGGCGAGGTCAGTGGATTGACCTCGGTGGGCATGGCGATGTGGGGCGTCCAGCAGTTCGCCCCGCTGCCGAAGAAACCCCGCGGCGCGAAGACCTCAGTCGGCATCGATGCCGACGATAGCCCGGTCTCCGCCATCCGGTTCTGAAAAGGAGGTGCACGCCTGTGACCGAACAGGGACACGCCGTCTACGACGAAACATCTGTCGTCGCCGAATCCAACTGGGAACTGCGCTACCCGTTCTCACTGCGCCCGTACTCCCGGATGGGCCGCGAGGATTCCCAGGTCCGATCTGTGCTCAAGGCTGTGAAGCTGCCCATCCAGCGCACCACTTGGCGCCTGGATCCTCACGGAGCGGATGAGGAGATCGTGCGTCAGGTCGCCGAGGATCTACGTCTACCGATCATTGGCGACGACGCGTTCGACCCCTCCGAGCGTACCGGTGGCCATGCCTCGTGGAGCAAGCACCTGCACTGGGTGCTCAAGCAGCTCGACTTCGGACACGCCTTCTTTGAGGCCGTGTACAAGACCGATGAGACCACGGGCCGCGATCGGTTGCACAAGATCGCCTACCGACCGCCGGAGACGATCACGAAGATCAACGTCGCGGACGACGGTGGGTTGGAGTCCATAGAGCAGTCTGCTCCGGCCGGTCGCAAGAACAATGGTCGACCGATCGTCCTGCCGGTGTCCAACCTGCTGGCGTATGTTCACGATCCGGAGGACACCTCCTGGACTGGATCCAGCGTGCTGCGGGCTGCGTACAAGCACTGGGTCCTCAAGGACACGTTCATGCGGCTTGAGGCGAACGTTCTCGACCGCAACGGCATGGGCATACCCACCATCACCGCCTCAAGCGCAGAGGACCCCCACGAGGTTGACGAGAACGCCAAGCTCGCCGCCAGCATCCGCTCGGGCAAGACCGCCGGGCTCTCATTGAAGAACGGCGCAAAGGCTGAACTGATGGGAGTCTCCGGTCAGATCGTCAATCCGCGCACCGCGATCGACTACCACGATTCGCAGATCGCCCGATCCGTCCTCGCGCACTTCCTGAACCTGGACGGCGGCGGAGGCTCCTACGCCCTGGCCGACGTGCAGGCACAGACGTTCACCGACTCGCTGCAGACCATCGCCGAGGACATCGCAGACACCGCGAACCAGTTCCTCGTCGAACGGATGGTGAACCTCGGATTCGACCGTGATCACGGGCCCTACCCGCGCATCACCTTCGACCCGATCGGTTCGAAGAAGGAACTCACCGCTGAAGCGATGGCCGCGTTGATCAACGCCGGGCTGTTCATCCCTGATGCGGACCTCGAAGCCGAGTGGCGCCGACGCTACGGCCTGCCACCGAAGAAGCCCCTGAGCCAGGCGAAGAAGGACAACCCGAATCTTGGCAAGCCCGACCCCGCGGAATTGAAGACGCTCGTCGACGCGATGGCCGTGCTTGTCGAGAAGGGATTCACGACAGAGCAGGCCCTCGCCGCCGTGGGGCTGAACCCCATCGCCCCGGCGGGAGTCCCACCCGATGGGCTTCCGCCAGGGGCCCCACCACCCACACAGGAGGTGCACCGTGAATGAGCTGCTGATCTACGGCGAAATCGGTTGGGAGGTCAACCCCACCGAAGTCGCCCGCATCCTCGGCGAGATGGAGGGTGACCTCACCGTCCGGGTCAACAGTCCTGGCGGCGACGTCCACGACGGCCACGCGATCATGAACACCCTGCGCGGCTACCCGGGCACCGTCACCGTCATCATCGAAGGACTCGCAGCCTCCGCCGCGTCCTACATCGCCATCGGCGGTGCGGACCGGGTCATCATCCGCCCCTCGGCAGAGCTGATGATCCACGATGCGTGGACCTACGCCGACGGCAACGCCGCAGCGATGGAGAAGGTCCTCGCCGACCTCAACCGCATCTCGACCACCATGTCGGAGATCTACTCCGCCAAGGCCGGCGGCACCCCCGACGAGTGGCGCGACATCATGCGCGCCGAGACCTGGTACACCGCCGCCGAAGCCCTCGACGCCGGACTGGTCGATGCCGTCGAGGATGCCCGAGCCGTCGCCGCCGCGGTCATGCCTCGCGCCGGGATCATGGCGAATTTCCGCTACTCAGGTCGCCGGGACGCCCCGGCGCCAAAAACCCACCGCCCCACGGGGCGCAAAAGGAAGGAGGGCGGCATGTCCGCTCTTACTGATCTGGCCCGCGACCTGGGCCAGCCCGAAACCAAGGTCAAGTCAGCGCTCGCCCGCTTCTTCGCCGAAGAGCTGCAGGTGACCTCGACGGTGGAGGTCACCTACCCGGAGGACAGCACCGTCGTGCCGACCGGCTCCGCGACGATCACCCCGGTTGGTGAAGTCCCCTCGGGGCTGACCTTCGCCATCGACACCACCCCGGACGGCTGGACCGCCGAGGTTGACGAAGCCACCGGCGTCCTCAACGTCACCGCCCCCTCCGGTGCGGAGCCTGACGACGAGGTCGAAGTCACCGTCACCGCCACTGGCACCGAGGCCGTCACCCTCACCGCGGCGATCACCGTCAAGGCCGCCGCCGGCGAAGGCGACGAGCCCGGAACCGGCACCGGAGACCCGGTCGTCCCGGGGGCAGACACGCTCACCTCCGTGATCGACTCCTCCCGGCTCGCTGAGTTGGAGGAGGCCGCAGCCTACGGCTGGAAGGCCATGGAGCGCGACCGCGAGGACAAGGCCAAGGCCTTCGCCGAGAACGCGTTCCGGGACAACAAAATCGGCGCCGCCGCCCGCAAGCGTTGGGCTGCCGCGTGGGTCAACGACCGCGAGGACGCCGAAGCCCGCATGGCACAGATCCCGTCGGGAACCGTGCACCGCGGGGAGGACGGACATGCCCGCACCGACTCCGACACTGTCGCCACGGCGGAGTCCGAACGAGATGAGCGGGTCCGCCGCTCCCTAACCCGATAGGAGAACCCATCCCATGAGCGCCATCAACATCGTCTTCCACCACGGCCCGCAGACCTTCAAGGTCGCCGAGAAGGTCACCGGTGGACAGGTCCTCGCCCTCAACAACGACGGCCTCGCAGTCGTCGCTGCCGCAGACGCAGAGTCGGTGATCGGCATCGCCCACACCGACGCCGCACCCCGTCAGAAGGAGTACGCCTCCCTGCAGGCTGTCCCGCTGCCGGAATTCGTCGGCGCGGTCTACGCACCGGCCGCCGTGTGGCTTGAAACCACCGGCACCGTCACCCTCGGCGGCGCCGTCGGCGTCGCAGGCGCCGGCAAGGTCAAGGCCCACTCCGCCGGCGCCGTCGTCGGCAAGGTCACCGAAATCAAGGGCTCCCGGGCCCTGGTCCGCCTCGCGGTCTAACCCCACAGAAAGAAGGTCACGGTATGACTACCCCCATCACCGTCGGCGGATTCTCCGACAACCCGACGGCCACCGTCGAGGAGATCCTCGGCGCCCCCAAGGTCCTCAACCAGGACATCTACGACTACATCAAGGAATACGATGTCGTCGCAGACCTGTTCACCGACGCCGGCCCGAACTCCGGCTCCATCGCCTTCACCGAGAACGTCGCCCAGTTCTCCGAGGACGGACTCGCCGACGTCGCCGAGTTCGCTGAGATCCCGACGACCCGCGTCCAGACCGGCGAGAAGAAGGTCATCTTCGCCCAGAAGACCGGTCGCGCACTGGAGATCTCCTACGAGCAGCGCGACGACAACAAGCTCTACGATGTGCAGAACGCCATCAGCCAGCTGAAGAACCGCGTCGTTCGCCAGAACTCGCGATCCCTCCTGCGCTCCGTGCAGGAATCGGACATCCCCGACATGGCCGCCGCCGCAGCATGGGGCGCCACCGGCGGCGACCCCGTCAGTGAAACCGCCGCCGCCATCGACTCCTTCGCCGAACAGCTCGACATCGACGGCAACGAGGCCGCCCTCATCTTCGAGCCCGACACCCTCGTCCTGCCCTCCGGCATGCTCGGCGCCTTCTCTTCCTCCGACTCCGTGTGGAAGCACTACGCCGCAGGCACCCTCGCCCCGGACAACGCCGCGGTCACCGGCAAGGTCTACGACAAGTTCATGGGCCTCAACGTCGTCATCCCGAAGTGGTGGCCCGTCAAGGACGCCCTGGTCTGCCAGGCCAAGGACCTCGCGTTCTACTCCGACTCCCGACCACTGACCGTCTCCGGACCGATCGACGTCCCGACCAACGAGTACTTCCGGACCCAGGTCACCCAGCGCCGCATCGTCGGCGTACACAACCCGACCGCCGGGATCTGGATCAAGGGGGTCAAGGCCTAATGCGCATCGTCCTGACACGACCGGCGCTCAAGCGCCGTGACTCCTCGGGGCGCATCCACATCCACCAGCACGGTGACATTCTCAACCTCGACGACACCGAAGCCCAGCGCCTGCTGGAACTCAGCATCGCCGAACCGTACGCCGAGCAGGATGACGCCCCCAACACCGATGCCGCAGACAACAGCACCGCGGACGACGAGGATACCGACTCACCCTCTGACGAGGACGAGGACACCTCCGACTCCGACAGCACGTCGTCCCGTCCATCCCCAGCGATGAACCGCAAGGCCTGGGACGACTACGCCCGCTCCGTCGGCGTGGATCCCACCAAGTTCAAGAGCAAGCCGGAGCTCATCGCCGCACTTCCGTAAGAGGGGAGAACATCGCATGCTTGTCGACCCCGACACGTTCTTCACCCTCTTTCCACGCCCGCTGAGCACTGCCGAGAAGACCAGGGCCACGGCCCTTCTGGAAGAAGCCGAGTCCATTCTCGTGGATGCCTTCGCCCGTCGTCACCGCTCGCTGCCACTCGACATTGAGACAGTGCCATGGCTGGCTGGTGAAGCGTCCCGCGTCATCCGCGAAATGGTCTCCGCTGTGATGATCGTCGGCACCGACGCCGGAAGAATCTCCGGCTCTGTAACAGCCGGACAGGTCTCCGAGTCCGGAACCTGGGCTGACCCTGGTGCTACATCCTGGGGCCAGCTTGTGCTTACCGACGCCCAGAAGACACGCCTCGGCCTTGCTGCCGATGGCACCTCACAGGGGTACTTCCCGTCGCCGCCGCGCTACCCGGAACGGAAGGCCCGATGATCTGGCAAACACCCCTGCGGGTGGTCAAGGCCGGTCGCGAGCCTGACCCCTACAACCCCAAGGGCGGGAAGCTCACCCTCGACCCCGACAACGGCGCCACCCTTCAGGACGAAGAATTCCTCGTCGAATGCCAGCCCGTTGAACTCGCTGAGGACACTGCAGCAGGCACCCGGGTTCACACCCGCACCTCCTGGCAGGTCATCACCCGCCCCGGGGCTCATATCGATGGACTGGACGCCACCGACGGTGTCCTGGTCGATGGCATCGACGGTGTGCTCGAAATCGTGGGCGAAATCGGACGAGTGAACCACGACCGCCTGGGTCACGACGAGTTCACCGTCACCCGATGGGAAGGCTGACACATGGCAGATACTGCACTCTCCGCTGACGACATCTTCGCTCTTGCCAACAACACCCCAGAGGTAAAACTCGGTGTCAAGAAGCAGGCCGCGAAGATCGCTGCACGAACGCGCAAAGAACTCGCCCGCGCCGGCGTCGACGCTAGCGTATCGATTCGGGATCATCCCCTGTCCAGCGGCCGCACATCTGTGGATGTGGTTGTCGACGCCCCTGACGGGACCGAACGCATTGCCGGACGGATATTGCGCCGTGCCGGCAGAGAGGGCAGGGGCAGATGAACGATACAGATATTCTCCTGCAGACCATCAACGTCCTCAGTGAAGCACTGCCCGGCATCTGGGTTGCTGACCAGCTTCCCCCTGCCAAGGACATGGATGACAACCTCCCCTGCGTCATCGTTGACATCCTGCCCGGTGCCACCAAGAGCACCGCGTGGGGTGGTGACGGTTTTCCTGTACGTCTCGACGAGGTCGGACTCGACATCGAGGTGTTCGCCCAATCCAGGGGACAGGCCACACCACTGGCGGAGAAGGTACGCGCACTGCTCTACCAGCTTCCGCATATCGCGGGCACGGATGTCACTGCGGTCGATTGCCCCGTCTTCGCTACCCGTGAGGATCTCAACCCGCGGGTGAAAGTGCTCGGCGCCGAAGCGTCGCTGGATAAGCACTCGTAAACACTCCCATTCATTTAGCAACCCCACAGGAGCCTCCTGTGGGGTTTATTCGATCCACGAGGAGGATCATCATGGCTGATCAGACCATGCTCCAGGGCACCAACCGCGAAGCGGTACGCGTCGCTCTCACCGGCGCGGTGCGTACCGCACCGGTCGGCACCCCCATCGTCGGCACCGACGAGAGCTACAACACCGAGGTTCACCGCCAGGAGGGCTACCTGAGCCCCGATGGCGTCGAGGTGTCGTTCGACGAGAACCGTCAGGACTTCATTCCGTGGCAGGAAGCCTCCGCCATCCGCACGGACATCATCGAGGCGACGACCGCGATCGCCTACACGATGTGGGAGACCGGCCCGGGCAAGCTCGCCGAATACCTCGGTGTGCCCCAGTCCGAGATCGAGGACCTCGCCCATGGTGGTGTCGGTTTCTTCACCGGTGGCCTGCCGGAGTTCGACAACCTGCAGACCATCATCGACATGTTCGATAAGGGCAAGCACCAGCGCACGACGTTCCTGCAGACCCAGATCGCTGAGCGCGGCAGCATCACGATGAACAAGGAGGGCGTCTACGGCCTCCAGGTGACCCGCAACGTGTACCCGGCAGGCCCGGAGTACGCCACGGTCGCTCCGGAGGCTGTGGGCAAGACCGCGTGGTGGGAGTTCAACAAGAACTGGAAGGACGCTTCCCAGATCTCCACCGGCACTGACGGCACCACGCCGCTGTCCATCGCTTCGGGTGCGGTTCCCAGCGGAACTGTCGGCACCGCCTACAGCCACTCGTTCGTCGCCGCTGGTGGCATGTCGCCGTACACCTGGACTGTCTCTGCCGGGGAGCTGCCAGCCGGGCTGTCTCTCGCCGCCGACGGCACGGTATCCGGCACTCCGACTGCTGCCGGCACCGAGGGACTCACCGTCCGGGTCGCCGATGCGAACGGACTGTTCGCCACGCGTGCCCTGGAGATGACCGTGGACCCCGAGTAGCCGTGCCTGGCACGACCCTCTACCCGGGCACGGCTACCTACCCCACAGGAGGATGACCTATGGCATTCACCGAGCGCACCGACTGGGTCGATGATCCGGACGCGCCACCGTCGAAACCGGGCATGACCCCGATCCGGGCGCAGGATGTCCGACGCTGGGAAGCCGGTATCTCCGAGGCGCACCGTCTCGCCGAGGACGCGCAGACAGCGGCGGAAGCCAAGTCGGACTCCGGTCACAAGCACCCGGCGTCCGACATCACCGGCACGCTGGCCGCCGGGCAGATTCCCACGCTGGCTCAGTCGAAGATCACCGGGCTGACGTCGGCCCTTGAGAGCAAGCAGCCGTCGGGGGACTACATCACCCGGGATGACCACGAGTCAGCTATCGCCGCTCTGCAGTCGCAGATCGACTCGCTGTCGACTGCCGAACCCGGCGGCGTGTAGCGCCCAGCAACTCCGGAACGGGGGCGCGGGAACCCTTGTCAGGTCCTCGCCCGCGTCCCCACTCTATTTCACCTGCGTAAGCGGACCTGACACCCAAACTTCTATAGGAGGACCTGACATGGCCAATTCCAACCTCAACCTCACCGAACTGCTGGCTCAGCGCGCTGAAGCCACAGGCGTGGAGGAGGGCCGCGCTCCCTTCGACTTCGTCGCCACCGACGGACCGAAGAAGGGCGAAACCCTGACTTTCACCGTCCGCGACTCGATGTTCTTCACCGACGACGATTACGACGAGCTCAACGAGATCAGCGAGGACAACAACATCGAGGATGTTGCCGCGTTCTGGATGGGCGATGACGAGTGGGATCGCTTCGTGGAAGCCGGCGGCACCCCGCGCATGATCGTGCTGATCGTTCAGCGCAAGGCCGAACTCGAGCAGGGGACTGACGCCAACGGTCGCCCTACACGGCGCAATCGCTCGCAGCGGCGTGCGGCGGGCCGGAAGCGCTAGAAGCTGCACTCGAGCGGTTCTATCACCGCGACGTGATGGCGGAGTACTGGCGCGGGGACATCACCCTGCGAAAACTCCGCGTACTCACAGAGGGCCTGCCCCAGTCCGGACCACACACGAAGGCCGCGACCAACGGCATTGAGTACAGCTACACCGATTCGATGCTGTGGATCCTGATCTGGGCGACGTGGGTCAACACCGTCACCACAGCGAAAGCAGCCGGTGACAAGAAGGCGAAAATGCCTGCCGACAAAATGCCGACCTACCCGTGGACGAAACCTGAAAAGTCCGGTGGTCAAGGCATTTCCGGCGATCTGGGGGATTACGACCAGGACGAGGTCCTGGACTGGCTCGACAACCTGTAGGAGGTCTGCATGTCCGGTGTCTGGGTGCCTGTTCTGGCATCAATGAAGGGCTTCATCGCCGAGGTCAACAAGGGCGCTGGACAGGCAGCAAAGTCCGCAGGTTCACAGTTGGAGAAGGGACTCAGCGACGCTGGCAAGGCTGGCGGCCAGTCCGCTGCGGAGTCGATGGCCAAGGCGATGGGTAATGCCTCCTCCAAGGTCGCGGCCGCCCGGAGTAAAGAGGCTGGCGCGGCTGCAGAACTCCGCGTCGCCGAAGAACAGCTTGCCCAGGTCCGGGATGATAGCAACGCTTCTGCCGGGCAGATCATGGCTGCTGAGTCGAAGGTTGAGGATGCTCGCCGTCGTCAGCAGTCCATGTCCGAGCGTCTCGGTGCTGCGGAGAAAGATCTGCAGGCGGTACGTGACGGTGGGCAAGCACGCGCATCCTCGATTGTCACCGCAGAGAACCGGGTGGAGGATGCCCGACTGAAGTCGCAGAAAGCTGCCGCGGATGTAGCTGTGGCTGAGCAAAAGGCTCAGGATGCGCGAGCGGCTGCACAGTCGGCTTCCTCTCGTGTTACGGCTGCTGAGCAGGCTGTGACGGCGGCTCGTGAGGCATCTGGTGAGGGATCACGTGACGCGGTGAAAGCCGAGCGTGATTTGCAGCGGGCGCGCAAGGATGCCGATAAGACCACTGTGTCGGTGAAAAAGGCCGAGGGTGATGTCTCCAAGACCCGTGCTCAGTCCGAGACTGCTTCTGAACAGCTCGAAGTAGCTGAACTTGGCCTTGTCGCTGCCCAGGACAAGGCTGCTCGGTCGGCTCGCGAGGTCTCCGAAGAGGTCCGCGGCATGGAGGATAGTGCTTCCAGCGCGGGCGGTTCCATCGACGGCCTTGTGGGAAAGATCGGGGGCATCGCTGGAGCTGCTGCGGGTATCGCTGGGGTCGGTGCGACGTTCGCTGCCGGTTTCGACGTGTCGAAAGAGATCGGGCTGATGAACCGTCAGCTCGGGCTGACAGGTGAGACGGCGGCGTCCCTCGGTGACGAGGTCGGTGAGGTTATGCGCTCTGGTATCGCGGGGAGCGCTGATGTTGCTGCCGGGGCTGTCGGTTCATTGTCGTCCCAGTTCCGCTATCTCGGATTCGAGGGTGAGCAGACCGCAGCTGAGTTGGCGGACAACTTCATCGGGTTCTCCGAGACTTTCGGAGTGTCGATGGAGGAGGCCACGCAGACTGCCGGGCAGTTGGTTGTCAACGGTCTGGCCGGTGACGTTGAGTCCGCCGCGGACATGATGACCACCGCGATGCAGCGGGTGCCTGCAGCGATGCGCGATGAGATGCCGGAGATCATCAACGAGTACGGCACGAACTTCCGTGCGCTGGGGTTCTCTGGTGAGGAAGCCTTCTCCATGCTGGTGTCCCAGGCAGATAAGGGCAAGTGGGCGCTGGATAAGACCGGTGATGCTCTCAAGGAGTTCACTATCCGTGCGTCTGATGGTTCGAAGGCGACTTCCGACGCGTATGCCGCGATTGGTGAGGATGCCGAAGCGATGGCGACCAGCGTTGCCGCTGGCGGCGATTCGGCGCGTCTCGCACTGCAGTACACGGCTGAGTCTTTGATGGACATTGAGGATCCGGCCGAGCGCGCTCAGCATGCCATCGCTTTGTTCGGTACTCCTCTTGAGGATCTGTCGGTGGATCAGATTCCGCAGTTCCTTGATGCTTTGACGCAGGGTGAGGATCGGATGGGTGGGTTCGCTGGGTCGTCCCAGGAGCTTGCTGATTCGGTGTCGGATTCGTTGCAGGGCCGGTTGAATGCTCTGAAGGGTACGGTCCTTGATCTTGCTGGTGATGGCTTCATGAAGCTGTGGGATGCCGGGCAGAAGGTCGCCGACTGGGCAAAGAACAATCAGACCTGGCTCACCCCGCTGATCGTCACTGTCGGCGCAGCCGCTGGAGCGTGGGCACTGTGGACCGGCGCTATCAAGACGTGGCAGATGGTCACGAAGATAGCCACTGGTGTGCAGGTTGCCTTCAACGCTGTCATGGCGGCGAACCCCATCATGCTTGTTGTGATGGCCCTCGCCGCGGTCGTGGCTGGTTTGACGTACTTCTTTACGAAGACGGAGACCGGAAAACAGATCTGGCAGGGCTTCATGGACGCTCTGTCATCAGCGTGGGAATGGCTGACGAGTGTTTTCACCCCGGTGTTCTCCTGGCTCGGCGACGTCATCTCGTCTGTCTGGTCGGGGATCAAGACGGGGTGGGACATCCTGTGGCAGGGCATCCAGACAGCCTGGAACTCGGTGTTGAAGCCGACGTTTGATCTGCTGTGGACGATCGTGTCCACCACCCTCGGCGTCATCGGAATGGTCATCCTGACGCCACTGCTGTTGGCGTGGCAAGCGCTGTCTTGGGGCATCAAGGCTGCGTGGGAGAACTGGATCAAACCGGCGTGGGAGAACCTACAGACCGTCGTTCAGTTCATGTGGCAGAACGTGCTGCAACCCATTTTCGGTTTCATCAAGGCCGGGTGGAGCCTGCTTGGTCAGGGCATCCGAGCAGTCTATGACTCGGTCATTAAGCCCGCCTGGGATGCGGTGTCCTCAGCGGCAAGCTGGCTGTGGAACACCGTACTTTCGCCGATCTTCGGTTTCATCAAGGCAGCTTGGTCGGGTCTCGGCTCTGGCATCCGTTCAGTGTATGACTCGATCATCAAACCCGCGTGGGACGCTGTCGCCAACGCGATTCAGTGGCTGTGGAACACGATCTTCTCCCCGGTCGTCGACCGGATGAAGGAGGCGTGGGGCAACCTCGGATCGGGCATCCGCACGGTGTATGACTCGGTGATCTCCCCGGCGTTCGACGCGCTCAAGAATGGGCTGTCGAGGGTGAAGGACTTCTTCGACTCTGTCGTCGACGGCATCAAGGGCGTGTGGGATCGGTTGCGGGGCATCCTCGCTAAGCCGATCAACTTCATGATCCGTGAGGTGTATAACGGCGGAATCCTGAAGGCATGGAACACCATCGCCGGATTCCTTCCAGGGCTGAAGGAGGCGGAACCTGCCAAGGAGATCGGTGGCTACGCGACCGGTGGTCGTATTACAGGTCCCGGCACTGGCACCTCTGACGACGTGCTGATGTGGGGCTCCAACGGTGAGCACATGCTCACTGCCAAGGAGGTCGAGCTGGCAGGCGGGCACGGCACTGTGTACGCGATGCGCGACCTCCTGGCCGCCGGTCAGAATTTCACGATGAAGGATGGCCGGGTCTACCGGGATGAGCGCAACCCTTCAGACAACGGTCCGCTGTTGCCAGCTTTCAAGGATGGCGGCGAAGTCCGTCCTGCGTGGGAAGCCAAGGTCGAGGCTGGTCACGAGTGGGCAAGGCAGCAGAACGGTAAGCCGTATCTGACTGGTTCTCAGTGGCCGGCCGGTGGCGACTGCTCCGGCTTCATATCGGCGATCGCTTCGGTGATTCTCGGTGCCGAGCCAAACGCTGGGCACTGGGCGACTCCTGCCTTCCCCGCTTCTCAAGGAAACAATGTCCGCGCTGGAAACCAGACCTGGGCCGCTGGTCTGGGCCAGGGGTTCTCCATCGGCATGTCCGGTGGCCCGGACTCCGGTGGGCAGGGCGGTCACACTGCGGGCACCCTGTCCAGCGTCGGCAGCTTCTCGAGCGTCAACGTCGAGTCCGGTGGCGGGCACGGTGGCGTCGCGTACGGCGGTCCGGCTGCCGGTGCTGATGATGGCCAGTGGCGATCCGGTCAGTATCACCTGCCGATCGGTGCTGACGGTGACTTCGAGTCTGCCGGTGGCCCCTCACCCGCACAGAAGAAGGGTTTCCTTCGCGACAAGGTGAAGGGCATCTTTGATGACCTGCTCGAGCCAATTAAGGCGGCGTTTGCGTCGGCTATCGGCGAGCCTCCGCCCGAGTGGTTGGCGATCCCGCCGAAGGCCATGACGTCCACGAAGGACAAGACGATCGATTTCCTCTTCGATCGCATCGAGGACCTCGGAAGCCTGGTCGGCAAGACGTACGACGCCGCCAAGGGCATGGGCTCCAAGATGTTCGAGTGGGGCAAGAGTGGCTTGGGATGGCTCGGTGAGAAGACCGGACTGTACCGGGATCGTGGTGGTTGGATTCCTGACGGTCTGTCCATCGTCCGCAATGAGACTGGCCGCCCCGAGGCCGTTCTCAACTGGGATCAGGTCAAGGCAGTGGAGCGGATGATCGACAACTTCGGCCTGGGGTATAACCCGGTTGCTGAGGCGGAAGCGATTCTGCGCGGTCCGACCGCCCCTGCGGCCACGAACCCGGCAGAGGTTACTCCGGAGTCTGCCCCTGCATCCCCGCAGGCCGCACTCACTGGTGGGACTCAGGTCGCACAGCAGGTGTTCGCAGAGGAGATGGGCGACAAGTCCGCACTCGATATGGGCGTGGACGCGCTGTTCGACTTCTTCGGCGCAGGCGACAGCCTCACCAAGAAGCTGCTCATGACTCCGGCGAATGAGCTGGCACCGACGCCGGAGTGGTACGGCAAGAACGAAGCGGCCGATGCTGCGACGGTCACCGCTGGCGCAGTGTCGACTGACGAACTGGACGTCACAGCAACGCTTGACCCCGAATCTACGTCCGTGGCTACGGTGCCGGAGTCCTACACCGCGGCGGAGATGCCCGTGGAGCGGTCGGAGTCCCTTGTCGTTCCTTTGGACGAGATCGCCCCTGATCGGCACAAGACCCCAGAGTGGGGCATGGACTTCTTCGTCCATGAGATCGTCCGGCAGGCGCAAGATCATGGACTGCCGGCATCGGGAGCGAAGATCGGCGTCGCAACCTCGCTGGTTGAGGTTGGCGATCCGATGAAGATGTACGCCTCCCACGCCGTGCCGGATTCGCTGAACTACCGGCACGACGCTATCGGAAGCGACCACGACAGCGTCGGACTGTTCCAGCAGCGCAACAACGGAGCATGGGGCACCACCGCCGACCGGATGGACCCCTACCGGTCCGCCGGCATGTTCTTCGACGCGATGCTGTCCAAGTTCCCGAACTGGGCCTCGATGGACCCCGGTGCCGTCGCCCAGGGCGTCCAGGTCTCAGCGTTCCCCGATAAGTACGGGCAGGTCATGGGACGAGCCGAACAGCTCGTCCTCGACGCTGGCTTGTACGACACCGGCGGCACACTGCCCGACGGCGCTCTGGCGGTGAACCTGTCGGGAAGCCCTGAGCACGTGTTCACTGACCAGGCCATGCAGGACTTCGTTGAGTCGTCACAGCTACTCGCCGAAGCCGCCGCAGACCTGGCGGAGTACGCCGCCCCGTCCGAGCCGGCCATCGCTGCCCCTGCAGTCGACGCCCCGACATTGGACACCTCTGACGACTCGGCCGGGTCGGTCACCTTGGTGATCAACCTTAATGGCGAGCAGGTCCTCGAGAAGCGCGTTGATGCTGTCGAGGGTCGTGTGGAGGTCAATGAGAAGGACATCCGCGCAATGAAGACCGAGCGCAGAGCAGTCGACACGGCTACTCGTGTGCTGTTGGCATAAGGAGAAGGGGGAGACCGTATGGATCTGCTTCAGGTGTCCCTCACCGACCGGTGGGGTATCGAGTGGGCTTTAACCCGCGGCGCTCCGGGGCAACCCGGGGTGTACCTGATGGGGCCTGTCGGGCTGGCATCACCGATCCAGGTGACGGCCAGGGCGACGACCTCTCAGGTCGGTGTGACTCCGGTGAGTTGGAAAGCCGATCAGATGGAGGCGACGTGGAAACTGGGTTTTCGGGCTGATAGTACGCCGCTTCTGGAGGTCTGGTCGCTGTTTCTTCGGGGAGTGACCCCCTTGGTCGAGTCAACGTTGCGGGTCACTCATCCTTCTCGCGGGACGTTGACATGCCCGATCGTTCGCACCTCTGAGGATCCCGCGCCGGATAAGTCTCCGGCAACGCCGGGGCTGCCGTCGTTGACGGTGGATATCCCGGTGACGTCGTATCAGGGGTGTTGGCACGGTGAGACGAGCAACTATCAGGGCGCATCAACGCTGGGCAACAGTGGTGATCTTCCATCATGGCCGGTGGTTCAGTGGTCGGGTGCGGGAGCCTCGGTCACTGCGCCGGGAATCGGCCGGGTGATGTTGCCTGATGCTGGCGGTCGTACTGCGGTGCTGAACACTGATCCGGCGATGGCCTCTCAGGTCACCGTCGATGGCGTGGATGCCCCTGATCTGTGGCGTGGCATGCGGGGCCGACTGTTCCCTCTGCCGATTGAGCCACATTCGACAGCCAAGTGGTCTTTTGATCGCTGTGTTGGCCGATTGGTGTCGCGGCACTCGCACATGTGGAGGTGGTGACTGGTGGCTTTCGACTGGCAGTCGTGGCGTCAGGCCCGCTCGGCTGAGCATGCGATGGGCGCCCGGACGGTGTGGTTGTTTGATAATCAGCTCGAGCCGGTCGCCCCACTGACGGGATACCTGTCCGGTGAATACGGTGATCGTGCCAACGCTTCCGGGTCTTTGAAGATCACGGTGGAAGGTGATCACCAGGCGGTCCCGGATCTGCTCATGGCTGAGGCTGCTGTGGCCGGGAATCCATCAGGGTTGCTGGACCAGTGGTTCTGGATCGTGGTGGAGACCCCGGACTACCGGATGGCGTATCGGCTGGCGGAAATTGAGCTGATGCAGGACTCCGGGGTCGGCACGGTCACCGTGATTGGTGAGGGCTTGTGGGAGCACTTGAACCACATGCCGTTGTGGGCTTCACCGGCACTGCCGTTGCTCGCGCAGTTGATGTACGCCGATATCCAGTTTGGGGATGCGCTGCGCGTGGTGAAGAACTACATGTTCCGCAATCTGGCCCGCGAGTTCCAGGCATCCATGCTGGCATCGTGGGATCTATGGTCCACCTCGACGTGGTCAAAGCTTGATCCGTCGCGGTGGCCGATCATCGTCAACCCGATCCACGAGTCTTTAACGACGGAGTGGACGGTGTTGGATTCCCGGTTCAATCTCGCCGGCGAAATGTTCTCATCCACCCTCGATGCTGCAGGGCTACTGCTGACCGTTGAGCTGTGGCTACCCGGTGACGCCCAACCGTTTCCGAATCATGCGACGTTGTCGAAACCGACGATGGTGATCGATGTGAAGCCGCGTGCGTTCGACTCGTCATCAACGGGCACTCCGCGGGATATTATCCGCGGCATCCGGGCGACGATCTCCGGAGACCAGACCACCAAAGCACTGGTTCTGGATGACTCGTGGTTTGACGGTGAGAACGAACACGCGTGGTGTGTGTGGTCTGCCGATCACATGAATGGCACCGAGCATCGTCTTGTGGTCCGCAAGTCCACTGATTCGCACGTCATCGTTGGTGGCCGCTCGCCACAGATCGTCAACAGTCTCATCGCTGCCTCATCGGCTGCGATGTGGCAGGGCATTGGTGCTGGGGTGGGGATGTTGTTTCCACCTCTGGCGCCGTTCGCTGTGGCTGCGGGGGCTTTCATAGGGCACATGCAGGGCGAGCTGCTGAAGGACAAGTTGTTCGCGTGGGCTCAGTACAGTTCGCGGTCGCGGGCGCTTGCTCATGGCCCGTATCGCTATCGGGGGATTGTCATCCCCGGTGATGGCTTCAGTTTGTCGTCTCTGCAGCAGGGGTTCACCGGGCTGCAGGAGACCCAGGGCAGTGTCTCTACGGAGTTCACTGTCGGTGACGGGCAGCCGTACATCCTGGGGCGTCACTATTTCACCGGCGACCAGGGGGCTGTGGTGTCCCATGGAATCGTGTTTGCCACGTACGTCAATGAGTGGAATGTGGCGGTGACTCGTGAGGGCGATCAGGTGTCGTTGGGGTTGGGGGATCCGCGTTTGCGGGAGTCTCCGGCGCGAGCGCTTGAGCGAAGTATGAAGACCGTGTCTGCGGCCATTGATCGGGTGAAAACGGCTATCCCGTAACCCCAAGGAGGATCATCACTGTGACGAATCGTCAGTTGGACTTCATGTTTGAGAATGAGCCACCAGTGGATGTTCATCCTATGGCTCAACTGTTTCTGCACCCGCTGGGGATGAAGTTCACCCCGGAGATGATGAACGAGCTCGCGACGTTCATTTTCGATATGTGCGGCGCGAAGCTTCACGATGTCGCTCCGTCGACGGTGGAGTACTTCCGTGATTGGAAGGATGATCGCGAGGTTGACGAATACGTGCCTGGTGCTGAGTACACCGCGGCATGGTCGGAGAACCTTCCTACTGGCATCAGTGTGTGCCCGCGTACCGGCCATATGGCAGGGACGCTTCCGGCGGGGCAATACCGGTGGACGGTTCGGTTGGGTCCGCAGGTGCGTTATGACTCGCTGGGTGGGTCGGGTTCTCCGCATGAGGACGGGTTGTGGATCGGTGCTCTCGAGGAGCGCCAGGGGCCGGCCTCGCCGCAGGTGGATGTGTCGTCGATGACTCCGGAGCAGAAGGCTGCGCTGCGGGCTGCTTTGGATCAGGAGGATTAGCCGATGGGTATCTCTCCGGATCGGTATACCCCGAGCTGGGATGGTTCCCCGCAGGATCTGAAGTCGTTGGGGAATGCGGGTAATGATCTTGGTTCGGGGCTGGCGGAGTCTTTTCAAGGGACTGTGGGTGGTATTGGCACGGCAATCAGTAACGCGTTGAATGGCATTCTTACTGGTGGCCCGTTCGCGCCTGTCGAAGAGGCTGCCGAGGAGATCCGTAATGGGCAGCTTGACCTGACCGACCGTGTTGACCTGTTGTTCGGCATCTCGGGCTATGGCTTTTCGTACATGTCGAAAAACATCAACGCGCAGTGGTCGACCAACAACACCCGCCGTATGCGG
Organism: Corynebacterium sp. CNJ-954; assembly: GCF_001942345.1. Taxonomy (GTDB): domain Bacteria; phylum Actinomycetota; class Actinomycetes; order Mycobacteriales; family Mycobacteriaceae; genus Corynebacterium. Next base: position 205,397 of record NZ_MKKI01000011.1, on the reverse strand, counting down.
TTCGATAAGCAGCTCGGCCCGGCGAAGAACACGAGTATCACCTCTGACGGACGACTATCCCTCGACGGCGCTGGAGCGTGGCTGGTGTTGGTGAAGACCCACGCGGCCGGCACAACATTCGGCGGCAACGCGATGATTCGACAGACGGTGAGGATCAGGCGACCGAACGGGACTTTCTATCACACGTGTATCGATGACGCATCGACGTTCTCCGAGGGCGGATTCGTCACCGACCCGAAGGGGGCTGGCACATTGCTCAGCATCTTTCCTGTGGTGATTGAGGAGCCAGGATGCAAGGTCGAAGTCGATACCTGGACGGGTGCGTGGCGCTGGTGGGACGGCGGCACCCGGTTTTCGATGATGGCGGCAATTCGGCACAGCACGGACACGCAAAACAGGGGCGATGAGGTCGTGCCCAATGAGACTGAAGAGGAGGCGAACAAGTAATGACTGTTCTTCATGGCTATCTGCACGACATCGCCGGTACTGCGTTCGACCAGCAGGGCACTGCTGTGGTTATTTCTGCGACGAAGGTGCGCCCGGCGATGGAGGGCGAGGGGTTGGTGCTGCGTGAGTTGGCGCGCATTGAGATGGAGGATTCCGACGGCAAGTTTCAGACGCCGGAGCTTGATCCTGGTCCTGTGGTGGTTCGTCTGGAAGGCGGCGTGTCTCACGGTCAGTCGTGGGAGATTGGTATCCCGATGGAGGGCCGCTGGAATCTTGCGGATCTGATCGGTGAGCAGGTGGAGTGGGAGCCGATTGTGGTGTCCCGTGCTGAGGCGGCTGCGCGTGATTCGCGTGAGCAGGCTGATCGGTCGGAGTCGGAGGCTGATCGTTCTGAGTGGGCTGCGGATCGCGTGGGCTCGGCAGAGCGGGTGCTTCAGGCTGAGGCTACGTCAGTGCAGGCTGAGGCGGATGCTCTTGCTCATCGGGATGAGTCGAAGGTGCAGGCTGATCGGTCGGAGTCGGAGGCTGATCGGTCGCAGGGGCTGGCTGATGCGTCTGCGGTGTCGGCGGGGGAGTCTTCTCAGTCGGCTGCTGATGCTGATGCTAGTGCGAAGGTTGCTGATGAGCATCGTGTAGATGCTCAGGCTGCGGCGGTTGCCACGGGTGAGGATCGTGTGGCGGTGCGGGAGGATCGTTTGGCGACGGGCCGGGCGTGTAATGAGGCGCAGGACGCGGCGACACGGTCTGATGGTCGAGCGACGGATGCGGAGACCGCGGCGACTATTGCTGGTGAGCATGAGGCGGGTGCGAAGCAGGCTGTTGATGATGAGGTGGCGGAGGCTACGGGTATCACTGCTGGGCATGCGACCGCCGCTGAGGACTCTGCGGGACGTTCCGCCACCTCGGCGCGTGAGGGCAAGGGCTACCGGGATGAGGCCCGGGAGGCAGCACAGCAGGCCGGGGATATTGCTACCGGTGATCTCCCAGCCGCATCGAACGCGGCGCGTGGTCTGATCCGCATGGCTGGTGATCTGGCTGGCTCTGGTGACGATCCGCGGGTACCGGGGTTGGCTATGACTGCTCCGGGTGCTGCGTTGCACCTGGAACCAACGAGTACCGGGTGGAGTAATGCGACGGATGATCCGGTGTCGTCATCGACGGGTTGGGTGTTTGATGGTGAGTGGTTGCGTCCGCCGCATTGGTTGGGTGAGGTGTTCGTCACGGTTGATTGGTGTGGCGCGTCGGCGGTGTCGTTGCGGGGTCGTCGTGCGGATAACACTGCAACGACGTTGGCGACTGTGGCGGCGGGGGAGCAGGACACTCACCGTCAGGTTGTGGCGAGGGTTGATTTAACGGAGCATTTTGAGGTCGCTGTTGCTGGGACGTGGGAGCAGGGTGATCTTGATGCTGGGTGTCGGGTGACGTTGTTTGTGCAGCCGGTGCCTGCGCACTCGCATCGTATTGATGATGTTGCGGGGTTGCGTTCTGCTCTGGGGTTGAAGGTTGACGGTAATGATGATCGGTTGACGGATGCTCGCCCTCCGACGGAGCATCAGCATGACATTGATGGGCCGGCGGGTGTGCGTGGGTTGCGGGCCGAGTTGGACTCGAAGGCAACGACCGCGGCGATGCGGTCCCGTGGTGCGACGTTCGGCGGGGCGGGTACGCCGCCTGCGTCGATCCCGGGTGCGGTGTCGGGGGACTGGTGGATTGATACGACGAACCCGGATGAGTTGAAGTTCTACCGGATTACGGGGGTGTGATATGGCGATCACTTACGAATACGTGGGAAAGACTGGCGGTGCGAAAGTTACGTCAGTTCCGATCAATTTTACGTCACCATCTGGAACCGGTGTCCATAACGTAACCACTGTGCAAGTGCCAGAAGGAAAAGAACATCGTGTGACGCTCATAGTAGCCACTACTGACGCGTCCGGAACGAATATGAACTCGCTCCCCGACCTTATTTTTGGTGGCGCGGAGAAGGGGAAGATCTTCTCTGGCGCATGTGGCGCATCGGTTGTTTCGCAAGGGAGTACCGGCATCCAGGTCAGGCGAAACTCTACAAGTAATGCATATGCACCGTCCTTTACGGGGACAGTCTACTACTGGCCTACGTCGTAAGGAGAAGGGTTTTTGGACACTTCGACACTAGCGAAAGCACTGGGGAATGTGCCTGGCGTTGACTACGCCGCGTGTTCCGCCCCCACTACATAGCCCCGGCATTTCACCGGGGTTTTCTATGCCCGAAGGAGGGCACATGGACGCACAGACACTCTCCACGGCGATGGGCTGCTCACTGGCCCGCGCTACCGAGATGCTCCTGGCATGGAGAACGCCATGCGGGCGGCGAACATCACGACCGCACTCCGAGCCGCGCACTGGTGCAGCCAGATCGGCCACGAATCCGTCGGCCTGCAGTACATGGAGGAGATCGCCAGCGGTACGGCCTACAACCCGCCGTCAAGAGTCGCCCAGAGCCTCGGCAACACTCAGGCCGGAGATGGGCCCCGCTACAAAGGGTCCGGCCCGATCCAGCTGACCGGGAGGAGCAACTTCCGCGCCTTCACTCGCTGGGCGCAGGCTCAGGGGCACACCACGATCGACTTCGAGGCACAGCCCCAGTTGGTGAGGTCCGACCCGCGGTGGGGGTTCCTCGCGGCGTCCTGGTACTGGACCGTCGCCCGCCCGAATCTCAACGGTCTGTGCGACGCCGACAACGTCGACGCCGTCACTATCGCCATCAACGGCGGCACGAACGGCATCGCCGACCGCCGCGCCCGTCTCGCCCGGTGTAAGAACCTCGGCACACGACTGCTGCCCTCGGCAGCGAAAGGAGGCACACCCGTGGCCACTGTAGAGAAACGCCTGGACTACTCCCGGGCACAGATCGCCCAGGACACCTACTACTGGTGTGGTCCGGCGACCGCACAGACCCTGATCCAGGCCCGCACCGGGAACATGGTTGCTGAGTCGGTCCTCGCCAAGGAGCTGGGCACGACGGTCAACGGCACCAATGGTGTCGTTCAGATCGCGAATGTGCTCAACAAGCGCATCGGCGGGGGTTGGAAGGTCGCCGCGATGCCGAATGATCCGCCGAACGCTGATCAGAAGAAGCTGCTGTGGGACCGCATTGTCGGCTCCATCAACGGTCGGGTCGGTGTGGCGGCGAACATCTGGGTCCCGCCGTCGAACTATCCCAAGGCGTCGTACACCTCGACGCAGAACCTGCAGTACTCCGGCGGCTTCATCAAGCACTATCTGTGCGTCATGGGATACGCGATTGACTCCGCCGGGGTGAAGCACGTCTGGCTCGCCGACTCCGGGTTCGCCCCGTACGGGTCCTGGATCACGTTCGATCAGTTCGCCACCATGATCCCGCCACGTGAGTACGCCTACGCCGCCGACTGGATGGCATCGACCGATGCCACCCCCTCAAAACCGAAGGAGACCACCGTGTCTGTGAACTATCCGAAGCTCGCACTCGAGCAGCTCGCCGGCTCCGGTGAGAAGAACGGCGAACCCACCTTCACCGGCTGGGGAATTGAGGACCTCATCGCCAAGGGGCGATCGAACCTGCAGACATACGGCTCCGCGACGCTGCCGCAGATGCTCGCCATCGCTCATGCGGACACGTTCCGTGCCATCATCAACGAGGGGAAGAAGTAATGTCCGATACCAAGCGTGAAACGAAGTTCAACCAACAGTGGTGGCAGCGCAAGATGTCCTACGCTGTCATCGCCCTGGCGGTCACCATCCTTGGTGGGCTGGGCATCATCCCGGAAGACCAGATCGATCCGCTGGTCAACCAGATCGGTAACGTCGTCGCTGGTGCGTTGCTGTTTGTGGCGACGGTGAAGACGAAGCCGGGGTCGGATGATCCGGCAACAACCCCACAGTTGCAGGCCGCTACAGCCCAGGCGCAGGGGGTTCAGGCGCAGGTGCAGTCGGCGTTGGCTGAGCTGCCGGTGCGGGTTGAACAGGCTATTGCTGGTATGCCGCAGCAGATTCAGGAGGCTGTGCGATCGGTGTATGACCAGCCGTACGGTCGGCATGATCAGGCTGTGGTGGAACCGGAGCCGGACTTGTCAGGGCCCGGTATCTATCCCGGGGGTCAGTGATGCCTGTTGATCACCTGCCCCAGGTGTTGCGCGGCCCGGTCGAGCGGGTCCGTGACGGCTTGCTGACCGACGCGACCGCCCTGGTGATCCTTGGGTTGGGTTCTGCCGCTAGAGGTATCAGCTACATCGACTATCCTGCGCAGTCGGGCAACGCGCATCCGGCTGAAACGTGGCTGGATATGCCTGTCTGGTCCGCGGTGTGGATGGCGATCGGTGTGTGGTGTCTGGTCAGTGCGGCATGGCACCGGAGCTTCCCCGCCGCACTAGCGGTCGGGTCAGGTGTCGGCATTCACCTCTTGTGGGCTTGCAGTTTCCTCATCGCCACGACCACCGGTGATATGCCCAGAGGGTGGGTGAGCAGTATTGGCTACTTGATGATCGCTGGTTTGGTGCTGTGGGCTGTGTGGCGTGGCAGCAGGGTTGAGGTTCGATTTCGGGAGGTGACGCATGCCCCAGATCGACACGGTGTGGGCGACGGTGATCGTCGCCGTGGTTAGTGCGGTGGGGGCGTGGTTGGCTGCTAAGGCGCAGGCTTCGTCGAACCGTGATGCTGCTCGCGGTAATGAGTGGCAGGGGTTGGTGACCCAGATTCAGTCGTGGACTGAGAAGCGGTTGGCGGAACGGGATGAGCAGATTGCGTCGTTGCAGTCGCGGGTGACGGGTTTGGAGACGCGGGTGACTGAGCTGCAACGTAAATATCGGTCGGCGTTGGAGACGATTCGGGAGATGTTTCGACGTCACCCGGAGAGCGATGTTGAGGTTGCGGATGATATTCGTGATGACCTGTAGGTACCCCTGGGGGTGGCTGGGGACGCTAGTTAGCGTTCCGATGGGATAGTGTCGCTGGTGCACGGGGTGGAGTGATGACCCCCCGGGCACGACCCTACGATCATGGGTCTTTCGCAAGAAGTTGGTTTTCACCCCAGGCCTGTCATGGCCTGGGGTGTTTTCTTTTTGCAGGTCAGGTGGTGCGCGCTACACCCGTGGGGGTAGGTAATGATCGGGGTGTAACGCTTTCGTTGGGGAACTCGGTAGTGTCACCAGTGCGGCAGGGAACAGCCCGGCCGCAGCATACTTCAACCGAAAGTGAGATCATCATGATCAACACCATCCAGGAAATCATCGCCACCGTCTCCGAGGCTATCGTTTCCGTTTTCGAGGCTGTCGTCGGCTCCCTCCAGGGCACCGAGAAGTAAGTCGCACTAGCGACTTATGGCCCCCGCACTTCGGTGCGGGGGCTTTTTCGCGTTCGGGTGCGCGGGACCCTGGCAGCGGATAAGCTGGCGTCTGGCAGGTTTGTTGAAGTGCCTGCCCGGGGTTGAGCGCCGCGTCCCTCGCGAGTGCTCCCTGCTACCCCCGTCATCGCTGCCCTGCATGGCGGGGGTTAGTTGCGGGTGGACGAGCATTCACCGGCAGGGAGAGCTTTCATTGAGTACGATCAACTGCGCGGGATCTATCGTCAGTCCCGCTTGGGTTGAGAGGCTGTTCATGGCTGAGCTGTGCTTCTCCCCGTGAGTCCCCGTCGTTGTTGCGGCGACGGGGGCTCCATATGTTTTCATCTGATAGTATTTTTCAAGGCGGTCTTGATTGGTGTCAGTGCCGCCAGGCCTCCATCATCTTCGGGTGGTGGGGGTTTTCGTTCGTAGGTGCTGATGGTTAACGAGCTGTAGTATTCGTCACGGCGGAGATTGGTCTCACCGCCACAAGGTGAGCAGGCCTCGTCGTCTCGGTAGTTCACCGTACGGCCCCCTCGCTGCTCCTGTTCTGCGCGGCGAGGGGCTTTTCACGTTTTGGCTCCTGTACTGACTACATGAGGTATTGTCGCGGTTGTGAGGGGCAGGTCCCTGGTCATCGTGGATGTAGTGCGTACTTGTCCTCGCCGGCGCCTGCCCTTCGCTCTTTTGTTCTCATTCCCGGCGTGGGGGAGCCCCGATGGGGGTCGAGCCTCGGGGAAGGGTGTCGGCAACACGGCGTAGGGGTCAGCGGGTTGATCGATATCGGTGGCGGGCTTCCGCCATGCGGCAAGGTGGCAGTTCTGCCGCCGTCGGCTTCCGACAGTGGTCCCTACTTTAGTTGCCCTGCAGGGTGCATCGGCACGTTTTCCTTTGCGGAGTTCAGATGGGTTGTAAGGTTGGCGTCGGTGGGTCAGTGGGTGACCTGCCTTGGGGAGTTCCTTCAGGCTCGATGCGTGCTCCCCAACTGGCCCCCGTCGTCCTCTCCTCTGGGCGGCGGGGGTCAGGAATGTGGCGGCGCCGATCGGCAACACTGTACGCTATGGGGCGGCGGGATCTTTCGTCAGTTCCGTCACGGGTCGAGGACGCGCTACTGGCATTGCGTGTCCTTGTTTTAGGTCCCCACTGTCGAGCTGCGGTGGGGGCCTTTTAGTTTTACGGTCGTAGTCGGTCTGGGTCGCTGGGGTGTCATACGGGGCAGTGTTGCTTTTTCCAGTTGCTGTACATTTAATGATGATATAGTTTTCTTGGCGGATCAATGTGGTGTTGCTACCGCCTCGGGGCCCGGTCGACGGAGTGACGGCCGGGCTCCCTCCATATCGATTGCGAACCCCCAGGGGTGCACTGACGGTCACGATCCGCACCGTAGGGGTAGAGTCTGGATCTAGCGGACTTCTAGCAGACTTCCACTAGGGTGAGCTTCGTTAGGTGTCGGAGTCTCTCCTGGCCCCCATCGTCTCCTCGACGGTGGGGGCTTTTCGCGCGTCTGGGGGTTGTTAGACGGTCGATCCCATCCCGCACTCATCCCGCAGTAGACCCGAGAGACCCCCTTTTCGGCACGATTGGCGTGACTGGCGAGAATGCTCTGACCTGCGTCTTCACCTCGACGTGCCCCTACGCAATCATGAGCTGGGTCAAGAACCCGCTCGACGCCACCGCGTAGCAGGAGTCTCCGACAGGAGGTCTCTGGTCTCCTGGTCGGAGGTGCACGCGCATACGCGAGGCTGACCCCACGGAACTCCGGTTCCGTGGGGTCAGCTGCTTTTTCGCCCCGGGGCGCTGTGTTGCGGAAGCCCGACCGGTCCTGCCTGCTATGAGGCTGAAATGCGCACGGGTGGCCGGAGCGCGGAACCGGAGTCGAGACGCTTACCTTAGTGATAATGATTACGGTACCCAAATACTACCCTTGACCTGCGGGATACGGAGACATACTGTGAGGTTCCACCGTTAATGAAAATGGAGGTTCCTGATGGCGCACGACCACTCTCACGGCCATGAGGCCGGACACGGGCACAGTCACGCTACCCAGGTCCGCGGCAAGGCGCTCTGGATCGTCATCGCGATGACCTCCACGATCTTCGTCGCCCAGGTCATCGGTGGCGTGGTGTCGGGGTCCCTGGCCCTGCTCGCCGACGCCGGCCACATGCTGTCGGACGCTGGCGGGCTCATCGTCGCAGCACTGGCGATGATGGTCGGGTCACGCCCGGCGACAGTACGGTCGACCTACGGATTCCGGCGTGCTGAGGTACTGGCTGCTGCAGTCAATGCCGGTGCGGTTGCTGTGATCGGGGTGTGGATCGCTGTCGCGGCGTTCCGACGCATGGGGGAGGGGCCCGAGGAGATTCAGACCGGGATGATGCTTGCCGTGGCCGTGGTGGGGCTGCTGGCCAACGTCGTGTCGGCGATTATCCTGCACCGCAATGCCGGAGAGTCGCTGAACATGAAGGGCGCCTATCTCCACGTCCTCGTGGATCTCCTGGGGTCGGTGGCCGTCATCGTTGCCGCGCTCGTCATCGCCGTCACCGAATGGTACTGGGTGGATGCCGTGGCTTCACTGATCATCGCCGCGATGATTCTTCCGCGGGCATGGTCCCTGATGAAGGAGGCCGGTACCGTGCTCATGGAGCAGGTTCCGGCGGGGGTTGATCCTGTGGAAGTGCAGGAGGCGGTCAGCGCGACGGACGGTGTCTACGGCTCGCACGACCTGCATATCTGGTCGGTGGACGGTGAATCGTCGATGGCGACGGTGCATGTGGTGACCTCCGGGGACGACCATGCCGTGCGCACCGGGGTCAAGAAGGTCTTCGCCGACCGCGGGATCGGCCACGTGACCGTCCAGACGGAGGCGGCTACCGCCCGGGAGGTCGCCCCGCGGGTGTGTGACACCGGGTGTGGGGACACCTGCAGGCAGTGACCGTCAGGCCGTGAGTCCCATGGCCAGGGCAACCAGCACCATGATGATGCCGAAGGCCCAGGCGATCGGGAAAGTGAGCTTGATGTGCTTGCCGATGGTGCCGCCGGACAAGCCGATGGCGAGCCAGAGGGCGGGGGAGAACGGGCTGACGAAGGTACCGATGATGTTGCCGATGATCAGAGCGGCTGCAGCACCACTTCCGGACACGCCGAATGTAGCCACGGTTTCCTGGACGACCGGAAGCACCGAGAAGTAGTAGGCGTCGGTGGAGGTCAGGAGGTCGAGGGGCACGCCCAGGAGGCCGACGATCACGTGAAGCTGGGCGCCGACGGAATCGGGCAGGACGTTGATGAGACTGAGCGCGATCTCCTCCAGCATGCCGGACTTGTTCAGCACACCGAGGAACATCGCGGCCGCGAGGATGACCCCGGCCATGGACAACGCGTTCGGGGCATGTCGCTTCAGTGTCTCGGCCTGCTCACCGGAGAGCGGGAAGTTGACCACCAGGGCGATGGTCGTACCGACGAGGAAGACGGGGCCCGGCTCGATCCAGCCGGACATCAGCAGGACGAGCATGGCGACCGACAGGGCGATATTGAAGACCGTGACCCACCGACCGGTCCGCATCTGTGCGCCGATCTCCTCCTGCTTCTCTTTCTCCCGGGCGACGAACTCCGCGGCCAGGCTGTGGACGTCGACACTTCCGGCGCCCACGAAGTCCGGACGCTGTCGGAGCTTCTCGATGCGCCGGGACTCCTTGAGACCGAGAAGGCCGGCGATGACGAAGACAAGGACGAGCGCGATTCCCTGGACGGGGAGGATATGCTGCCAGAGCTCTACAGGAGTCTGGTCGATGACGGAGGATGCACGTCCGATCGGACCGGCCCAGGGGACCATGTTCATTACGGATGCAGCGGTGGCGACGATGGCCAGCAGGACGTAGCGCGACATGTGCATCGCCTTGTACAGCGGCAGCAACGCGGGGATCGTGATCAGGAAGGTCGTCGCGCCGGCACCGTCGAGGTGGACGACCATGCCGATCGCGGCGGTGCCCAGCGCTACCAGTACGACCTTGCCTCGGGTTGCGATGATCAGCCCCTTCACCAGAGGTGTGAAAAGACCAGTGTCGCTGAGGATTCCAAAGTAGATGATGGCGAAGATGAACATCACCACGACGTTCATCACTGAACCGAGGCCTGCCTCGTAGAACTCGCCGATGCTCTGGATGCCGTAGCCGGCGATGAGGGCCCCTACGACAGGTACGAGCGTCATCACGACGGTTGGGTTGCTCCTGCCGCGCAGCAGGATGCCGACGGTGACGATGATAATTCCCAGACCTATGGCTGTTAGCCCGCCGGGTGACTGCATCGTTTCAGTGAATGAGTCCATGTGGGTCTCCTCAAGAAAGATAGGTGAACCAACACAGTATGGCAGTGTGAGATGGTCCCTGTCACAACGCCTGCTCGGGGTAGTCGTGGTCACGATGTCGGGGGTTCACGAACGTGACGGGCAAAGACGTACTAAGCTGTCCATGTCGCACGTCACCCCTGGGCTTATCGGTGTGGGGAGTCAGGCGTGGGCCCTGACCTTTCCGACGCGGTCGTGCCGGAGGGGTCGGGACATGCACATCCGTCAGGAGTATCCGTGAGTCAGAATTCCCGTCCCGTCGTTCTCATCGCCGACAAACTCGCCCAGTCCACCGTGGATGCGCTGGGGGACTCCGTCGAGGTCCGTTGGGTCGACGGTCCGAACCGCCCCGAACTGCTGGAGGCAGTCAAGGACGTTGACGCACTTCTGGTCCGCTCGGCCACCACTGTTGATGCGGAGGTACTTGAGGCCGCCCAGAATCTGCAGATCGTGGGTCGTGCCGGAGTGGGCCTGGACAACGTCGACATCGACGCCGCCACCGCCAAGGGCGTGATGGTTGCCAATGCGCCGACGTCCAACATTCACTCCGCCTGTGAACATGCGATTTCCCTGTTGCTCTCCACGGCACGTCAGATTCCTGCGGCGGACCGCACGCTGCGTGAGCACGAGTGGAAGCGGTCCTCCTTCCAGGGCGTCGAGATCTTCGGTAAGACCGTCGGCATCGTCGGTTTCGGTCACATCGGGCAGCTCTTCGCCCAGCGTCTCGCGGCTTTCGAGACCGATATCGTCGCGTACGATCCCTACGCCAACCCGGCACGCGCCGCGCAGCTCGGTGTGGAGCTTGTCGAGCTCGACGAGCTTGTGGGCCGGTCTGACTTCGTGACGATTCATCTGCCCAAGACCAAGGAGACCGCCGGCATGTTCAATGCCGAGCTGCTCGCCAAGGCAAAGGAAGGGCAGATCATCATCAACGCTGCCCGTGGCGGTCTCGTCGACGAACAAGCGCTGGCCGACGCCATCAAGAGTGGGCCGGTCCGGGGTGCCGGTTTCGACGTGTACTCGTCCGAGCCCTGCACTGATTCGCCGCTCTTCGAGCTCGACGAGGTCGTCGTGACCCCGCACCTGGGCGCCTCCACGGTGGAGGCCCAGGACCGTGCGGGCACCGATGTCGCCGCCTCGGTGCTGAAGGCGCTGGCCGGCGACTTCGTGCCTGACGCCGTCAACGTCACCGGCGGCAAGGTCAGTGAGGAAGTTGCGCTCTGGCTCGGCCTGGCGACCAAGCTCGGCAAGGTTGCCTCAGGTCTGTTGGACGATGCCGTCACCTCCGTGAATGTCGAGGCGCGTGGTGAGTTGTCCTCCGAGAACGTCGATGCGCTCGGGTTGTCTGCCCTGCGCGGGGTCTTCTCCGGTGTGGTTGACGAGCAGGTCACTTTCGTCAACACCCCGCAGATCGCCTCGGAGAGGGGGGTGAACCTCACGGTCACCACCGCTGACGAGTCGGTGACCCACCGTTCGGTCCTCGAAGTCACTGTCGTCACCGGCGACGGTACAGCGGTGTCCGTCATCGGTGCGCTGACCGGACTTGAGCGTGTGGACAAGATCGTCCGGATCAATGGCCGTGGCCTGGACCTGCGTGCCCAGGGGCTGAACCTGTTCCTCAACTACACCGACCAGCCGGGCGCACTGGGCACCGTCGGGACGTTCCTGGGACGCGCCGGCATCAACATCGACGCAGCTGCCCTGACCCAGGATGCGGACCAGGGTTCGGCGACGCTGGTGCTGCGCGTCGAGAAGGAGATTCCGCACGAGCTGCAGGACCAGATCGCCGATTCCTTGTCTGCTTCCCGCGCTGTGCTGCTTGACCTGAGCTAAACGGATTCTCTGGAGTAGTAGTCGCCCCCGGACCTTCTGTGAGAGGTCCGGGGGATTGGCGTATGTGTGGAGATGTGTGACCTGAGTGCAGAATCTACCGGGGGTAAGTAACGGGGGGACGGTTAGGTGAATAACTACCTTATGGTTTACACTGTGTCCCGTGACTGACAACAATGCTGCCAACCACACTCCGGCCCACGTCCCGACGGACGAGGACAACCAACTTGCCCACGAATTCCGTGACGCGTTACGGGAGGGTCTGCACATGGCGCGGTTGCTCGACCACCGGGGGAGCCTGACGCTCACCCAGTTGGGCATCCTCAACACGCTGACCGAGGAACCGCACTCCATCGGTCTTCTCGCCCGCATCAACGGCATGACCCAGCCCGGCATGACCCAGCAGATCGACAAGCTGGAACGCAACGGCGTCGTCCGGCGGGTGCGCAGTCCCCGGGACGCCCGGGTCACACTGGTCGAGATCACGGATGAAGGACGGTCCACGCGGACACGGGACAACGACCTGCGAAACAGGGCGCTGTCTGAACATTTCGACCTGCTCGACGAGGACGGGCGGCGACGCATTGCCGACGCACTGGAACCGCTGACGACTTTCGCCAGCGCGTACATCCGCCGGGTCAGCGAAGACACGACGAAGAACGACACTCCGAGAAACATGGAAAGGCACGACCGCGAATGAGACAGGACACCCAGGAGGCCACGCTCAACGGCGCGACACTCGAGTCAGAGAAGACGTCAATGATGCGACAGCCTGTCGCGGTGTGGGCCACCGCCCTGGCGTGTGTCTTCGCCTTCATGGGCATCGGGCTTGTTGACCCGATTCTCCCCGCCATCGCAGAAAACCTCGACGCGGGGGCGTCAGAGGTCTCCCTGCTGTTCACCAGCTACTTCGCCGTCACTGCCGTGATGATGCTGGTCACCGGCGCCGTCTCCAGCCGCATCGGCGGCAAGAAGACGCTGCTGTCCGGACTCGCCCTCATCGTCATCTTCGCCGGACTCGCCGGCACCTCGAACAGCGTCGGCGAACTCGTCGGCTACCGTGCCGGGTGGGGCCTGGGCAACGCACTCTTCGTGGCCACGGCGCTGGCCGTGATCGTGTCCGTGGCCAGCGGCGGACGGGCGGTCGCCATCATCCTCTACGAGGCGGCGCTCGGACTCGGTATGGCGGCCGGGCCGCTGCTGGGGGCGGCCCTCGGTTCGCTGAACTGGAGGGGCCCGTTCTTCGGTACGGCCGCACTGATGCTCATCGCCCTGGTCGTCCTGCTGTTCAAGCTGCCTGCGACGCCGCCGCCGGCACAGAAGACCAGTCTCACGGCGCCCCTGAAGGCCCTCAAGCACCGTGGTCTCTTCGGTGTCTCGTTCTCCGCCCTGTTCTACAACTTCGGGTTCTTCACGGTGCTGGCCTACACACCGTTCATCCTGGGGTTCGGCGAGATCGGCATCGGCGCGGTGTTCTTCGGGTGGGGCTGCTGCCTGGCAGTGTTCTCCGTGTTCATCGCCCCGCTCATCCAGAACCGTATCGGCGCGGCGAACACCACCATGGCCACGTTGGTCGGACTACTGTTGATCTACGTGCTTCTCGGAGTGTTCCATGACACCACCCCGGTCGTGGTGGTGCTCGTCGTCGTCTCCGGTGCGCTGCTGGGGATCAACAACACGATGTACACCGAGATGGCCATGAGCGTGTCGGACGCCCCGCAGCCGGTGGCGTCGGCAGGTTACAACTTCGTCCGGTGGATGGGGGGAGTCATCGCTCCCTTCACCGCCACCAAGATGGGCGAGGGAGTCGGAGTCTCGGTGCCGTACTACGTCGCCGCGGTGGTCGCCGTTGTCGCTGTCATCGTGATGCTCGCTTCCAGGAACCACGTCGAAGCCCATGGCCCGGAGGCTGTCTGACCGGGGTCAGTCCGTGGTGTCGGGGGTGTCGGGGGAGTCGGGGGTGGAGGATCGTCGCCGTTCGACGAGGCTCACCGTGGCGAACGCCGCCACGATGAGGAACCCCCAGAGCACCCACATACTGTTCAAGGGGGCGGACATGTTCTGCTGGCCGATGAATGACCAGTGCACGGAGATCTGGTGGCTGACAAAGGGGATCATCGCCACGTAGACCACCACAAGCGCCACGGCTGTCGTGGCCTGGACGACAACCCAGGAACGTACAGGGGTGCCGGGCGAGGGGTGGGCGGACCGTACACCCAGATCCACGAGGCACACGACCAGGGGGACGAGCCACACCCAGTGGTGGTGCCAGGAGAACGGTGAGACGAGACATGCGGTGATCCCACCTAACGCCATGACCAACGGCTGGTTGTCGTGCCGTGTCGCCCACCGAACGGCGGCGTACAACAGGACGACCACGACCAGGCAGGAGATCAGCCATACGACAGTGCCGAGTGAACTTCCGTCGAACGTCCGCTCCGTGAAGCCTTTCAGGGACTGGGACGCGGAGACGGTGTCACTGCCGATCCGGGTGGAATCGAATATCGCGGATGTCCAGAAGCGCATGGCGTCCGGGACGGTGACGAGCCCGATGACCACGGTGACGAGAAATGTGACGGACGCGGTGACGGCGTCCCGCCACCTCCGCTGCATCAGGAAGACCAGGATGAAGAACGCCGGTGTCAGCTTCAGTCCCGCGGCGATCCCCACCCCGATCCCGGTGAGACGGTCCCGGGTGCGGAGGAAGTCCAGGGAGACCAGCAGCATCAGCAGCATGTTGATCTGGCCGTAGAAGAAGCTGTCCCTGACCGGCGACAACGCTAGCGCGGCGAGAGCTGCGGCCGTCCCCAACGCCACCGTTCCGGCGTCAAGCCGGTAGCCGCGACGGACCAGCGTGCCGAGAATGACACAGACCAGCGCGCCGACACAGGCGAGCTGCCAGAACGTCGCGGACATCTCAGCAGGTGCGACGGCGAGGCCACGGAAGAGCGTGCCGGCGAACGGGGGATAGGTGAACGGGAGCGGGCCGTAGAGCGGACCGTCGTAGATGTTGCCGTGGTGGGCGAGAGCTTCACCGGCACGGAAGTAGACCATGAAGTCGGTCGGTACCTTGTAGAGGTCCAGTGCACGTCCGAAGACCACCGGGCGCGTCTCACGGTAGGCCACGAGGGCCACCACCGCGATCAGCGCGAGGGTCAGCACAGTCCGTCCGCCGAGCCGCCGGGCGGGGACGAGGGATGAGTCCTGGGCGGTCGGAGGAGTGACGACAGGAGTGCCAGAGGAAGTTGTCAAGGCCGGAGCCTTCCGGGAGAAGTTTCGTAGGATGAAAGTAGAGTGTAGCGCCGCGGCTTCCGGGAGGGGCGTAAGACGGGTCCGGTGGCGTGGTATTCTGACCGAGAATTTCCAACGATGTGAGACAAAGAAGCGAGAAAGGGTCCACAGAATGAAACTCGCGGTCATTGCCGGAGACGGAATCGGCACCGAAGTCACTGCCGAAGCACTCAAGGTCCTGGAGGCCGTAACCGGTGATGAAACCGTCGAGGTCACGGACTTCGACCTCGGGGCCCGCCGCTACCTCCGCAACGGTGAGCTGCTCACAGACGCCGACCTCTCCTCACTGCGCGAACACGATGCGATCCTCCTCGGAGCCATCGGGGATCCGCGCACGGTGCCTGCCGGGGTGCTGGAACGCGGGTTGCTGCTGCCGCTACGTTTCACCCTCGATCACGCCGTCAACCTGCGTCCGGCGAAGCTCTACCCGGGATCGTCGTCCCCGCTGACGCATCCCGGTGAGATCGATTTCGTGGTTGTCCGGGAAGGAACCGAGGGGTTGTACTGCGGTAACGGTGGAACGCTGCGGGTGGGAACCGACCACGAGGTGGCCAGCGAAGTCAGCCAGAACACCTGGTACGGGGTGGAGCGTGTCGTGCGTGACGCCTTCGGCAGGGCTCAGGAGCGGTCGCGCAGACTGACCCTGGTCCACAAGACAAATGTCCTGGTCAACGCAGGTGGTCTGTGGGCCCGTGCAGTGGAGACCGTGGGCGCAGAGTTCCCGGACGTGACGGTCGATTACTGCCACATCGATGCGGCCACGATCTACATGGTCACTGATCCGGGTCGTTTCGATGTCATCGTCACCGACAATCTCTTCGGCGACATCCTCACCGACCTGGCGGGCGCGGTCACCGGCGGTATCGGTCTGGCTGCCTCCGGAAACATCGACCCGTCGCGACGGAGCCCGTCGATGTTCGAGCCGGTGCACGGGTCCGCGCCGGACATCGCAGGGCAGGGGATCGCTGATCCCTGTGCGGCGATTCTGTCGGTCGCGCTTCTCCTGCGGCACCTGGCCGGGGACGAGGGCGAGAACGCGGAACTGCGGAACACCCAGGCCGATGCGATCGAGGCCGCGGTCCTCGCGGAGGCGGGCTCGCGTGACGGCTCCCCGGTGCGCACCGTCGACGTGGGCGACCGGGTGGCAGCCGCGGTCCGGTAGACACCCGGACACGGCTGCCGAGCAAGCAGCCGGGGGTCAGCGCCCGGAATGCCGCAGCCACGTCAGGACGGCGCGGACCCGGCGGTTCTCGTCCGAGGGCGCCATGCCCAACTTCATGAAGACGTTGGCGACGTGCTTGCTGACCGCACCGGCGGAGAGGAAGAGTTTCTCACCGATCTGAGTGTTCGAGTCCCCGGCGGCCATGTGCTCGAGGACTTCACGTTCACGGTCCGTGAGATCCTCGATTCCGCTGTGCCGCGCACTCACCAGAGCCTTGACCACCTCCGGATCGACGACGGTGCCACCTTCGGCGACACTCGCGATCGCCGTGAGGAAGTCATTGACATCGGCGACGCGTTCCTTGAGCAGGTAACCGAAGCCTCCGTGGTCCAGCAGGTCATCGAGATAGGCCGCTGCGACATACTGCGAGAGCATCACCGCCGGCAGCATGCCGCCGGACTCCGTCAACTCTTCACGGAGCCGGTGGACGGCGGCGAGTCCGTCGTCCGACATCGTCGGTGGCATCCGGACATCACTGACGATGAGGTCGGGCCGCCTGTCACGGGCCTCTCTGATCAGGGCATCGGCGTCTGCCACGGCAGTAACCTGGTGACCGGCGGCACGA
Organism: Corynebacterium sp. CNJ-954; assembly: GCF_001942345.1. GTDB lineage: Bacteria > Actinomycetota > Actinomycetes > Mycobacteriales > Mycobacteriaceae > Corynebacterium. The sequence goes on along the minus strand of NZ_MKKI01000011.1, from coordinate 188,368 downwards.
AGCAGGCCCGCCAGGCCTTCCCGGAGCAGGGACGTGTCTTCAGCGAGCAGGATGTTCATGGCAGTGTCATCTCCAGTCGGGTTGTCCAGGTGTCCGCAGGGGACGGTGTGAGTGTCACGGTTCCTCCGAGGGCGGCAGCCCGTTCCCGGAGACCGGCTAGACCGGTACCACCTGTACCACCGGGGTCTCCGGTGCGGGCAGGGGAAGAACCGTCACCGAGTCCGGCGCCGTTGTCGTCGAGGGTGAGTACCGTGCAGTCCCGCTCGTTCTTCAGACTGATCCGTAGCGCGTCGGCACCTGCGTGCCGTACCGCATTCGTCATCCCTTCGGCGGAACAGTGGTAGAGCAGGAGGGCAGAGGTGTCCGTGAGATGTTCAGCCGCAGCATCCCGCAGGTCGACAACCTCACCCTCGATGCCGGAGTGGGCGATGAGTTCCTGCAGCGCTTCATACAGACCCTTGTCGGCCAGCACCTGCGGATAGATTCCCCGGACCGTCGTCCGGAGTGCATCGAGCGCCCGCCTGGCGTTGACCTTGATGTTCTCCAACTCGCCGGTGATGTCTCCACCGCTTCTCGCCGTCAGTTCGACAGTGGCGACATTGAGTTGCAGTGCCGTCAGGTACTGTTGCGGGCCGTCGTGGAGTTCCCGTTCGATCCGGTGTCGCTCACCGGTGAACGCATCAGCCAGGACCGCGCGGGAGCGGGCGAGCTCAGCAACTTCTTCCGACGCCGTGGTGTTGGACAGGACGGCGGACGCGACAGAGCAGCCGGTGATCAGCCACGAGGCATAGAGGAGCAGCAGGGCACCGCAGACGGTCAGGATCCAACACACAGTGAAGACAGCGGGTGCCCAGCTGGTCTCCCAGAACCCGAACGAGAGTTCTCCTCCGACCGAGTCGCGGTAGAAGAACGGGATCATCGCGAGGAAGACCGTGACGGTGCCCAACGCGACCACCAGGGCGAAGGCTGCGAACGCGAGAAGTAACTGCGCAAGTAACTCCATCGCCTGCGGCCAGTCGAACCAGCGGTTCGCCCGTCGTCGCGGTACCTGGACCTTCATCCACCGGGCGGCGAGCCGTCCGGTCAGGTCCGCCACTCTGGCGCTCAGCGGCAGCCAGGGCAGAAGGATCACCGTCGCCACAAGGGCCGGGATGAAGGCCACCGCAAGACACAGTGTCCACCCGAATGCCCTCCATACAGGTTGGCCGACCAGAAACCTCCAGGGACGAATGCTGAAACCACCCGGCCAGAACTGTCGTGGTGGGTCGGCTGTCATCGGCGTCGTGGTCACCCCTCGACTGTAACCCGTGTCCCGGACACCCTGCGGTAGAGCTGACTCCACCTTTTCCCGGGGGCCTGGGCCATGGGTGAGTCGCGCCCGAGAGGCTGGGATAGGTGGTCATGGACAATCACATAACATGCACTGAGTTGACCAAACGTTTCGGTTCCCGGACCGTCATCGACCGACTGTCGGTCACAGCGAGGGCCGGTGAGGTCACGGCACTCCTCGGGCCGTCTGGCGCAGGGAAGACCACGCTGTTGAACATGATGGCGGGGCTGGAACGGCTCACCTCCGGCGTGGTTTCCTCCCCCGGGAGACGGACACGGAGCTTCATCTTCCAGGACTACAATCTGCTCGACTCCATGAACGCCCGTGACAATGCACTGCTCACGCGACGCCTTGTGGGGAAAAGAGCGCGGAAGAAGGACGTGGACGCCGTCTTCGGCAGGCTCGGCATCGACGGCCTGCAACGGCACCTTCCTCACCAGTTGTCGGGAGGCCAACAGCAGAGGGTGGCGGTTGCCCGGGTTCTGATTGCGGAGGTTCCCTATGTCTTCGCTGATGAACCGACGGCTGCGCTGGATCCGGCAAGTACGTCAGTGGTGCTGCAGAGTCTGCGCGCCGTAGCCGACTCCGGCGCGACTGTCGTGATGGTGTCACATCAGCGGGACAACCTGCGGATTGTCGACCGCACGGTGGACGTGGTCAACGGTTCGACCACCCGGATCAGGTCCTGATGCTCGGCGCCATCCTGACGACCGCGTGGTCCGATATCCGTGCGACCCGGTACTCCTGGTTCGCTGTGGCGGTCACGTTGACGGCCGCGGGAGCGGCTACCGCGTACTCGTTGGCGTTCCTCATTGACGGTGAACAAGGCGCTGCGGAGGTCGGAGGCACTCTTCTCGGCCTTGCGCTCATCGGCACGGTCAGTGCGACCACGTCCGTCACCGGACTCGTCGTGAATGAGCGTCGACGCGCCTATGCCAGATGGAAGCTGGTGGGCATGTCAGGTGTCGCTGCATTCACCGTCGTGATGGCCCAGGTCCTCACGGTCACGATGGTCGCGGTGCTTCCGGGGGCGTTGCTGGCTTTTCCGCTGGTCCCGTGGGCAGCGGACTACTTCGCAGTTCAGGGAGCCCCGCTCGGTGACCCGGAGGTCGGGCTTGATGTCATCGTCATCGCGGTCGTGGTCTGCATGGGTGCTGTCGTCCTGGGAAGCCTGGGAAAAGTGTTGGCGGTGTCCCGGGTGCGTCCGGTCGTCGCACTCCGGACGGCAGTGGCCCCCACAGCCCGTCCAGGAATCCTCGCCACCGGGTGGAGCCTCATGATGACGGTTGCACTGGTCATGTTTCTCACCTCCGATGACATCCACGAAGATGGTGCGGTCCTCGGCGTCCAGGTGATCGTCCTGCTGACTGTCGTTCCGGTGACAGGCTGGTTGGTGCTGGTGCTGCTGCACTGGACGAGGCTGCTCCACGTCTTCGGACCGTCTGCGAGAGTGGCCGCAGGCGGTTCGCGGATTCGCTCGGCGTTCACGAACGCCCAGGTACTCCCGTGGTTTCTTCTGGCAGGCCTGATCGTCGGAATCGGGTCACCGATGATGGTGATGGTGCGGGCCGACGGCGCAGAGCTGACAGGGGCGGAACTCCTCGTGCCGATGCTGGCACCGGCGCTCATCCCACCGTTGGCTGCCGGAATCTCTTCGATACTGGTCCTGGTGCCGAGGATGAGGACCGATGCCCGCGTCCTGCTCCGCGCCGGCGCAGGCCGACGGCACCTTCTCGGGGTGATCGGATGGGATTCCCTCGTGGTGGTCGTTACCGCCGGGATGCTGACACTGGCAGTCACCGTTCCCGGCGTCGCCGTGGCGAATGCGGTGTGCAGAGGTGAACCATGGCCTCCCGGCTGGTGGACAGATATTCTGTGGTTGCCTTTCGGGGCCATCGCAGCGGCAATGTGGCTTCTCATGTCTGCCGTGTCCTGTCTGGTGCGACCGACATCGCCGGGGAGGGGGTGGAGCCAACTCCCGTAGTCGTCTGGGCCCCTTAAACTCCAGGGCGGTCCTCCCGCACAGTGGATGACATGGACATTGTGACGAAGGCCGTGAGCAAGACGTACCGGGAACAGGATGGCCCGGTCATCGGAGACACCGACGGGCACGGCGTCGACGGCATTGACCTCACGGTGCCCGCCGGGTCATTTCTGGCGCTGATGGGGCCGTCCGGGTCGGGTAAGTCGACGCTGTTGAACATGCTCGCCGGAATTGTCCGGCCCACCTCAGGTCGTGTCCTCTACGACGGCAGAGATATCTGGGCGCTCTCCGACAGCCGTCGTTCCCGGTTGCGGGCCGCATCCACGGCCACGGTCTTCCAGGAGTACAACCTGTTCGACTACCTCACCGTCCGCGAGAACATCGCCCTCGGTACGAGACTGGCCCACGCACCCGCCGAACGTCACGCAGTCCGGGACGCGCTGACGACAGTGGGGATGGAACCTTACGCGAACACCCGCCCCGACGAACTGTCCGGCGGACAGCGCCAACGCGTCGCCATCGCCCGCGCCGTCGCATCAGATCCCCAGGTCATCTTCGCCGACGAGCCGACGGGCGCTCTCGACGAGGCCAACGGCCGGGCCGTCGTCCGGCTTCTGCGGGAACTGGCGGACGCAGGAGCCAGCGTGCTCATGGTCACCCATGAACCGGAGATCGCAGCGGCGGCTGACAGGACCCTGATGCTTCGGGACGGGATGGTCGATCACGGATGACGGTACTTCGACTCCTCGCCACCGGACATCGCTCGGCGACCATGGCGTATCTGACGGTCGGCGCACTACTAACCGGTCTTGCCGGTGGGATCATCGGAACCGCTGTGCGAGCCACCGGCATCGCCGACGAACTCCGCGATGCGGACGTCGTGACCACAGACACCGCCGCAGAGTGGGGAAACTACCAGGGCGTCGCAGACTACACCTTCATGGTCGCAGCGATCGCGTGCATCGTCGGCATGATTCTGCTGGCTTCCGCGGCGCAGTTCCTCGTCGCCAGCTTCGGTACGACGAGTCGACGCCCTCCGTATGCTTGGGGCATCGCGGCGAGCCGTACGGTGGCAACTGACGGCTGCGGCGACGGTGGTCAGCGCTCTCGCCGTCCCCCTCGGCACCGTGCTGTCACCGGTGGTCTCCCTGGGCTTCCGGTCCCTCCTGGACCGGATCGGGTTGTCCACTGCTGGCTTCGGAACCGCGTGGATGCCACAGCCTGCCCTGATAGCCGGCTCATGTCTGATGGTGTGGGGCATCCTGGCGGTGTGGTGGCAGGCGCGTCACCTCACCGGCCTTGCGGATGACGCCAAGGTGTCGACGCGGTGTCGGCGCAGCCGTCACATCCTTGCGGTGCCCGTCCGCTACGGGGTGGGCATTACGGCCGGAGTTGGACTGTGGCTGATGCATGACGCTGACATGACCCTCGACAACTTCAATGAGATGGCCTTCGGCATCGCATTCTGCACCCTGCTCGTGGGCTGGGCGTGTACTGCGCCGGCGCTACGGAGCCTGGGGTGGATGCTGCGGCGGGGTGGTACCGGTCGAATGGTCGTCGGTGGTGTCACCGGCGAGCACGCGCGCCGGGTCGCCGGTATGTCGCTCGTCGCGTCAACGGTCATCGTACTCGGCGGCACCTCCGCGTTTGCTGCGCTCACCAGTACCACCGGAGAGGCGTACCGCAGTGAGGCGTCCCTGCAGGCCACGGCCGTCGCCGAGCAGAGACTGACGGCCTCGCAGACCGATGCTGCCCGTGACGCTGGACTGGTGGTCTCGCCGTTGCACACCGACTCCGGCTGGTTGGAGGGACACGACTCGGTGGACACGGTTCCGGTCCATCGGGTAGATCCGGCCGGCATCGGGACAATCCTCGTCCCCGGTACCGTCACGTCCGGATCACTGGGCGACCTCGGTGGTGACAATGTTGCGGCCGACGAGCGTCGGATGCTGGGGGACACCGTGCTCATCCGGGACGATGACGGTGAGCAGCGGGAGGTGACTGTCGTTGCCACGCTGGCCCGTGATTCCGCCCTGGGCAGCGGGATCACCGTGGATGACGGGTCTTTCCCGCTCAGCTCCGGTGGACAGCAGGGCTCCGTGACTGACAGGACGTATGTGTCGGGCCCGGCGGACGCCAGTGGCGTGGTGCCTGGCGTCAGTTGGGATGATCCACGGCACAGCACAGATGAGCAGATCGCCGACACCCAGGCCGGACAGCTGAGTTCCCTGGTCGGCATGGTCGGGGGAATCGGCGTTGTGGCGGTGGTGGCCCTGGTCCATGCGGTGGTCGGATTCGCCGCCGACTGTCGCGGCACACGCACCAGGATGCGGCGCATCAGCTTCTCCTGGGCGCGGGTCACCGGTGCTTTCGCCGGTCTCGGGATGATCATCGGTCTGGCGGCGGGGGTGATGGCGGCGGTGTCACTCTGGGTGGCACACCGTACCCTGGCCGGGATGCTCTCGGAGGTGGGGGCGGGCACGACGATCGGTGTGCCGTGGGCCCTCCTGGTCGGCCTGTGGGGCACGGTCGTTCTGGCAGGGGTGGCAGGCACGGCATCCCCGACGTTGGTCGATGCGGCCCGGTCCCGGCCACGGAGCCCGGCTACTGGTAGCTGACGATGTCCGGTGTCGGTTCAACCGCCGCCGTCTGGTCGGGGGTGAGCATCGGTTCATCCTCGTCGATGAAGTTCTTCCAGCCCAGGGCGATTGCCGGATCGAGTCCCCGGCGCACGACCTCCCAGGTCTCCGCCTTGACGCCCTGGGGCCCGTGTCCGTCACAGTGCACGGCGACGCTGACATGATCCGTGCCGGTCACCATGGTCTCGCGGTTGCGGATCATCTGCAGCTGGAACTGGTGGATCATCAGGAGTTTCTGGGGGAGCTTCTCCGACACCACCAGCCCCTCGAGCCATACGGCGACCTCGTTGATCTCCGAGGCGTCGACATGCCCGACTTCGACCATCGGCTGGTCATCGGGGCCGAGCCTCCACTCCGGATCCAGAGCGAGACCCACACCGGGATGCTTCAGCAGGTCGGCGTAGTACTGCGCCTGTTGCAGGAGCGTCTCGCGACCGGGCTGGATGTCGATGATCGCATATCCACCGGCGTCGACGATGGCCTCGATCCAGGGCCTGACCTCCTCCGGGTCGCTGTAATTGCTGAAACTCCCCGAGGGGCCCGGATCCTCGGCTGCGACGGTCACGATGATCTCGAAGGAGGGGATGACCGGTACGTCACTGGTCGGACCGTACTGCTCCGCGAGCTTTTGCGCCCTGGTGACGGCCTCGTTCGGTGGCTGCTCACCCATCACACCGAGCAGGGGCTCGTTCGCGTGCCCGTAGAGTGCGATGATCTTCCTGCCTGGGAACATCACCTGTCCACCGCCGGGGAGGCGTCCGTCCACGGTCTCGGCGAGCTCACCTCGGCGTCGCAGGTCGTCGTCGCTGCCGAAACTGCTGCCGAGGGCGACCAGGTTGCCGGCACCGTTGAGTTCGTCGACCGTGGCTTCGACGGACTCGTCGGTGGAACGCGGATCAGCGGCGACGACCGGTACCAGGGTGAAACCCGCTGCAGTGGCGGTGGCGACGCTGACCGGCGACGACGAGGGGACGGCAAGTGCGACACCTGACCGCTCGCGGTCGTCACCGTGGATACCGCCGGATGCCTCGTCCGGCCAGGCGACTTCCGTGCCGCCGTCACCGCCGGTGGTGTGGACGGTGACGTCGCCCTCTGTGCTGTCCGAGGGTGCAGACGGACTATCGGTACCGCCGACGAGGACGACCTCGGAGACTCCGAAACGTTCCAGTTCCGCGGTGAGTTCCTCCGTGGCGGAGTCGCTGTCCGCGAAGACGGGGACCCCGTGTTCACGGGCGAGGTCGCATCCTGCCTCCAGATGCTCGCCGGTGGCCGAGGCGGCGACGAGGACGGCGATGTCGGCGGAGGTGAACAAGATCCTGCTGGTGGCGACACCCGACGGGTCGTCCTGGATGACGGTCACACCGGTGTCGTCTGCCGGACGTGCGCGTTCTTCGCCACCTCCGGAACCGCTGCCGCCACCGGAGGAACTGTCACCGGAACATGCGCTGAGGGGCACAGTGGCCAATGCGAGCGCACCAGCGCCCAGGAGGAATGTACGGCGGGACAGTGGCACTACGGGAACGGCCTTTCGGGACGGCGGAAGCTGTGGCGTGGGTCGGGGAAACCTTCCCCGACCCTATCTCCCGGGTCAGGCGATCGCGGCGGCGGCCTCCGTCCCCTGCCGGATCGCACGCTTGGCATCGAGCTCGGCGGCGAGATCGGCACCGCCGACGACGTCGAAGGTGATGCCTGCCTCCTGCAATGGCTTGACGAGATCGGTGACCGACTCCTGGCCGGTACACAGGACGATGGAGTCGACCTCCAGCACACGACGGTCCGTCAGCGTCCGTGTACCATCCTTCTCCTCGTAGAACGCCAGGTGCAGCCCGGCATCGTCGATCTTCTCGTAGGTGGCACCGCTGATCTGCTCGACCTTCTTCATCTTCACCGCCGCCCGGTGGACCCATCCCGTCGTCTTGCCCAGCGTCTTGCCCTGGCGCGACGCCTTACGCTGCACCATGTAGACCTGACGCAGCGGTTCCGAGGGGCGTGGTTTCGTCAGTGCCCCGACGGCAGCGGGATCGTCGTCGACGCCCCACTCCTGCTCCCACTCCTTGAGATTCAACGAGGGTGAGTCCACACCGGTCGGGGTCGTGAGGAATTCGGAGACGTCGAAACCGATTCCCCCGGCGCCCATCACAGCGACCCGACCACCGATCTCACGTTCGCCACGGACGGCCTCGGCATAGGTCATCACGCTGGGATGGTCGACCCCCTCGATGGCAGGTACCCGGGGCGCGACTCCCGAGGAGATGATCACGTGGTCGAATCCGCCGTCCACCAGGTCCGTCACGGAAGCGCGGGTGTTGAGGTGCACGGTGACCCCGAGTTTGTCGAGCTGGGTGGAGAAGTAGCGGATCGTCTCGTGGAACTCCTCCTTGCCCGGTATCCGGGCCGCGATGGAGAACTGTCCGCCGATACTGTCCCTGGCCTCGAACAACTCGACATGGTGCCCACGTTCGGCGGCGGATACGGCAGCAGACAAGCCGGCCGGACCTGCACCGACGACGGCGACCTTCTTCGCGTGGCGGGTCGGGGTGAGAACCAGCTTCGTCTCCCGTCCGGCACGCGGATTGACCAGGCAGGAGACAGGCTTCCCGGCGAAGGCGTGGTCAAGACAGGCCTGGTTGCATCCGATGCAGGTGTTGATCTCGTCGGAACGGCCGGTGCGGGCCTTGGACATGAAGTGCGGGTCCGCCAACAGCGGCCGCGCCATCGACACCGCGTCGACCTTGCCGTTGGCCAGGATGCCCTCGGCGACCTCCGGGGTGTTGATACGGTTCGAGGCGATGAGCGGGATCGAGACCTCGTCGCGCAGACGCTCCGTGAACTTCACGAACGCGCCCCGGGGCACCGAGGTGACGATGGTCGGGACGCGGGCCTCATGCCACCCGATGTCGGTGTTGATCGCGTCGACACCGTGACGTTCCGCCCGCCGGGACATTAGCGCGATCTCGTCGAACGTCTGGCCGTTCTTGACGAAGTCGGCGATGGACTGGCGCAGGATCACCGGGAAGTCCCGGGGAACCTGGCGCCGGATCTCGTCGATGACCTCGACCAGGAAACGCTGCCGGTTGGTGGTTGACCCGCCCCAGCGGTCGGTACGGTCATTGGTGTGGGGGCACAGGAACTGGTTGATGAGGTAGCCCTCGCCGCCCATGATCTCGACCGCGTCGTACCCGGCCTTGCGCGCGAGGCGGGCGGCCCGCCCGTAGGAACGGATGGTACTCCGGATCATTCCCTCGGTCATCCGGATGTGCTTGAACGGGTGGATGGGGGAGGGTTCGGTACCCGGGGCAGCCTTGAACGGGGTCACCCCGTAGCGACCGGCATGCAGTATCTGCATGGCGATACGTCCGCCCTCCCGGTGGACGGCGTCGGTGATCCGTCGGTGGTGCAGGACTGCCAGCGGTGTCGCCATCCGGCCGCCGAGCGGAGAGAGGTCACCACTGCGCGTGGGGGTGATGCCTCCGGTGACGATGAGCCCGACCCCGCCGCGGGCGCGTTCAGCGTAGAACTCGCCCAGACGGTCGGCGTGCCAGAACCGGTCCTCCAGTCCGGTGTGCATCGATCCCATCACCGAGCGGTTGGGCAGGGTCAGCCCGCCGATCGTCAATGGAGTGAACAGGTGGGGATACGGGGGAGTAGTCGGTGTCGTCACTGCGTCTGTCGTGTCTGTCGTGTCTGTCACGGTCGGTCACTGTCCTTCTCGGTGGTCGTGGGTGAGGGCGTCACGTACTTCGGTGCACCAGTCCACGAAGCTGTCCTCGAGCCGGATACCGAGGCGCAGGACGAGGTGCTGGTGCAGTCGTCGCCCGGTGAGCACTCCCGTGGGCCCCTCCGTTCTCTCGGTTCCTCCCGTCCCTTCCGTGCCGGGTGTGGTGCCTGCGACTTCGGGGTACTGGGTGCGCTCGTAGTTCCGGTAGAGCCGGAGCAGCTCTTCGTGGGTGTCGCGATGCCGTCCGATGTCGGCGAGGAGGTCATCGAGGTCTCCGTGTTCGGCGCCGCGGATCTTCACCGACAGGTCGTCGCGGATCTTCGTCACCTCGGACGGGTCGGAAATCCAGGTGTGCAACGCCGTTCTGCCGGCGGGGGCGAGAGCGTAGATTTTCTTGTCCGGCCTGCCGTCCTGGGCGACATCTCGACATGTCACCAGTCCGTCGTCGTGCAGGCGGGCCAGGGTGCGGTAGATCTGCTGTCGGGTTGCGGGCCAGAAGTGACCCAGGGATGTGGCGAACTGTCGTCCCAGCTCATAACCGGTCCCTGGCCGTTCGGCCAGGGAGATCATGATCGCGTGTTCCAGTGCCATGTCTGTGAGCGTAATCCACGTCACACCCCAGGAGGGAACTAGAACACGAATTGATGTGAAACTTGTTTCATATACCCCCGGTTCGGGGTTGGTGGGGACGGCGTGCGGTACCCGGCCCATAGACTTGCCGACCATGAGTGTGGAACTTGATGAGGTCCGGCGCTTCCTCAGCGCGCACGAGCCCTTCAGTCATCTTCCGGACGAGGAACTCGACTCGCTCCCCGGCAAGATGGAGATCATCTACGTGCGGCGCGGCGAGACCGTCATCACTGCCGGACAGCCGAACGACACGCTGTACGTCATCCGTTCGGGTGCCGTCGACGTCCTCGACAGTCAGGACGTTCTGCTGGACAGGAGAGGCGCCGGCCGGTTCTTCGGCCACTCCACCATCGTGACGAAGGGAGGGTTCGGCGCGGAGCCCGGGCCGTCGCGGTACACCATGATTGCGGTGGAGGACAGCCTTCTGCTGACGATGGAACGCGATGAGGTCCGTGGGCTGATTGAACGGAACCCGGAGGTCGCCCGCTATTTCGCAGGGGTGTCGGAGCGAATCAGGGCCGCCGCAGAGCGGCTGAGCGTGCGCTCCGGGTCGGACGCGCTGCGCACCAGGGTCGCCGAACTGGTCGACCGGGACCCGGTGTCCGTGGGATGCGAGGCCACGGTGCAGGACGCGGCGAAGTTGATGAGCAGGAACGGGATCTCCTGCCTCCCGGTCATCTCGGACACCGCAGACACCGCAGACACCGCAGACACCGCAGACACCGCAGACACCGCAGGCACGGCAGACGCGGCCGGGCTCCCGCCGGTGTCGGGAAATGAGCTGGTCGGCATCATCACCGACCGGGACCTGCGTACCCGGGTCATTGCTGAGGGGCTGTCGACCGGCATTCCCGTGTCAGACATCATGACGCGGGATCCGTTCTCCACGACCGCGGACACCACCGCCTTCGAGGCGATGCTGATGATGAGTGAACAGGGGGTCCACCACCTGCCGGTCGTCGGCGGCCTGGACGGTGGGGGCGACGGGGTCACCGGTGTGATCTCGGCGTCGGACATCATGCGTGCGCTGCGCAATGACCCGATCTACCTCACCGCGGATCTGGCGAAGGCCACGGACACTGAGCAGATGCGCAGTATCTTCAACGACACTGCGGAGATGACCAGCGGTTTCATTGGCAGAGGTGCATCAGCTGAGGAGGTCAGTGAGATCCTGACGGTCGGTCTGGACTCTCTGGCGCGTCGGCTTCTGGTGCTCGCAGAGGAAGAACTCGGTCCACCTCCGGTGCCGTACGCCTTTATCGTGATCGGGTCCCAGGCCCGTCGCGCAGTCGGTTTCTCCTCCGACCAGGACAACGGACTGGTCCTGCACAACTCCTACGACGAGGACCGTGACGGCGAGTATTTCGCGGAACTCGGACAGATGGTCTGCACCGGTCTCAGTGAGGCCGGACAGCGACTGTGCCCGGGCGACATGATGGCGATGAACCCGGCGTGGAGGATGACGGTGGACCAGTGGAAGGACTCATTCCACACCTGGGTCACCGCTCCGAACCCGGATGCACTGCTGCACGCACAGACCTTCTTCGACATGCGTCCGATCTACGGGGCCCGCGAACTCGCCGACCAGGTTCACCGCTATTCAGTGGCACTGGCCCGCAGTTCCACACGGTTCCACGCCCGCCTGGCTGCCCTGGTGGCCCGCAAGGAGACTCCCCTCGGCATCTTCCGCGGTCTCGTCGTCCAGCGTGGCGGTGACTACCGCAACACCCTCGACGTCAAAGCTGGCGGAACCGCCCCGATCGTCCAGATCGCCCGGCTGTACGCCCTGATGGGCGGGGTCAAGGCGGTGGGGACCCACCAGCGGCTCGCGCAGGCGGCGTCCACCGGGGTGCTCACCCAGAAAGCAGCCCGCGACCTGACGGAGGCCTTCAACTTCCTCAAGGCTCTTTCGCTGCGGCACCAGGCCAGCCAGCTCCGCAGCGGAGGTGAGGCGGACTACCGCATCGATCCGGATAGCCTGGGGAAGCTCGACCGTGAGAATCTCCGTGACGCCTTCGGCATCATCAAGAGCATCCAGACGTCGCTGGCCGTCAAGTACCCGGTGAGGAACACATGAGCCTGCTGCGCCGACTGTGGGAGAAACGCCGGGCCGCCGGTGCACTCGCCGACTTCTACGCGGTGGCACCGCCGTCCGGCTCCACCCCGCTGGACGATCTCCCGGTGCTCGCCGTGGACGTCGAAGCGACCGGCCTCGACCTGGCCACCGACCGGCTGCTGTCGATCGGTTGGGTGCCTATGGACGGACGGAGGATCGTCCTGGCGGGGGCCCGCGAGGTGGTCATCTCCGGGGCCCGGGACGATGCGGACGGTGTCGGCCAGTCCGCCACGGTGCACGGTCTCACCGACGACATGGTCGACGCCGGCATGCCGTTGGCGGACGCCCTCGGAGAACTGCTTGACGCGCTGCCGGGACGGGTGATGCTGGCGCACTTCTCGATGATCGAGGAAGATTTCCTGTCCGCGGCGTGCCGGTCCGTCTTCGGCGCGAGGCTGGTCGTCCCCACCCTGGACACCTATGCACTGGAACGGCGACGGATGGAACGGGACTCCGTGCAACCCCGGGGGGAGGACCTGCGACTGCCGCGGATCCGGGACCGTTACGGCCTGCCGTCCTACCCGCCGCACCGGGCGGTCACCGATGCACTGTCGTGTGCTGAGCTGTTTCTCGCGATGACCTCCCCGGCGAACGGCCGGTCACCCTATTCGACGTTGCGGTCCGCACAGGTATAGAGAGCACAGGCGGGGGCGGTCTCAGTGTCCCCTGTTTTCCTCTGTAAGCTAAGTGACCATGAGAATTTCGCGCATTGCACACCCTGAAGGTATGGCCTTCGTGGCACTGGAGGGGGGAGAGGCCGACGGGACCGGGGCAACCTGCCGTGAGATCGCCGGCCACCCTTTCGGGGAGCCTGAGTTCACCGGACGGACCTGGAAGTTCGAGGACGTCCGTCTGCTGGCCCCGATCCTGCCCTCCAAGGTCGTCGCCGTGGGACGTAACTACGCCGACCACGTCAAGGAGGTCTTCAACAAGTCCGCGGAGCACCTGCCGCCGACGCTCTTCCTGAAGCCGCCGACGGCCGTCGTGGGTACCGGTGCGCCGATCCGGAAGCCGGAGTGGGCGACCCGGGTGGAGTTCGAGGGCGAGCTGGCGATCGTCATCGGCAAGCCGTGCAAGGACGTCAAGCGTGACGACTGGAAGAACGTCGTACTTGGTTTCACGATCGTCAACGACGTCTCCTCGCGTGACCTGCAGTTCGCCGACGGTCAGTGGTCACGTGCCAAGGGTCTGGACAGCTTCTGCCCGTTGGGCCCGTGGATCGAGACCGACCTGGACTTCACCGACCTGACGGACCTGCCGATCAAGGCCCATCTGACCCACGACGGGGAGACCGAGACCAAGCAGGACTCCAACTCGGACCAGATGATCAAGTCCATCCCGGAGATCGTGGAGTGGGTCTCACAGGCGTTCACGCTGCTCCCGGGAGACGTGATCTGCACCGGTTCACCGGCCGGTACGGCCGAGATGGTCCCGGGTGACACCATCGACATCGAGATTCCCGGTCTCGGACATCTGGTCAACCCCATCGAGGCGTACTGACCCGTTCCCGTCCCGATGGGCGGGATCATTCCAGGGGGACTCGCGCTCAGACCGCACGCATTGCGGCGGGTACATTGAGCGCCCGCAAGGCGGTCTGCAGTTTCGCGGTCGTCTCCGCCGCCTCCGCGGCGGGGGACGACGAGGCGATGACGCCACCGCCGGCCCACGCCCTCGCCGTGGCGCCGGCCACCTCAGCACAGCGGATACTCACCATGTACTCGCCGTCGCCGTCGTCATTGCACCATCCGACGAACCCGGCGTAGAAGCAACGGGGCTCCTCGACCTCGTTGATGATGCCGATGGCGTCGTCAGTGGGCGTGCCACCGACCGCGGGAGTGGGGTGCAGCATCAGCGCGAGATCCAGCGCGGAGAAGTTGAGGTCCGGCAGCGTGCCACGCACCGGGGTGGCGAGGTGCCACATCTCGTTGGTCTTGATCAACTCGGGCGCGTCGGGGATGGAGAGCTCGGAGCAGACACCGCTGAGCACCTGCCGGTAGTGGTCCACGACCAGTTCGTGTTCGGTGAGGTCCTTGGTGGAGTCCCGCAGCATCCGGCCGACGGTCTCGTCGGCCTGCCGGTCCGCCAGACGGGCGGCGGAGCCCGCCAGCGGGCGCGCTTCGACGGTGGTGCCACGCCTGCGGATCAGCACCTCCGGGGAGGAACCGACCAGCATCGTGCCACGGTCATCCGAGCGCCCGGTGGCGGACAGGTCTACCGCGAAACCGTCCCGGTGCGCGGACAGGTCGATGAGCCGGGCGGCGATGAGGAGGGGATCGACCTCCTCGGCGAACTCGATGTCGACGGCCCTGGCCAGCACCACCTTGCGCAGGGTGGTGTTGTGCATCGTCTCGATGGCCGCCGCCACGGTGGACTGGTGTTCCTCGGAGCTGCTCAACGGATGGACGTTGACGACCTCGAGCCGGTCGCCGAGATCCCGGCCACGGTAGTGGGCGGGTGGTTCCAACGGGCCTTCGGTTTCAATGACGGTGCCAGGAACCGTCAGTGCCGCACGGTTATCGGTGTCGAAGGGGACGGCGCCGACGACGAGCCGTGCGCTACCGTCGCGCAGGGCCGTGGCGGCCTCGAACGGATCGGGGTAGGACGCGCGTGTCCCCTGGGTGCGGATGCTGCCCGACGCGCGGGAAAGGAGAAAGTCCGGCGCTGTTGACGGGCGATCGTTATTGATCACACAGCCACCGTACTCAGGGGGGCGAAACAAACTGAAATTGCTGGCCCCACATGTGCGGGTACGAGTGCCAGCGCACTCAACCACGGCCGAGGTACGGCATTCCGGCGGCTGTCACCGTCACCCGGTCCACACAGACGTCGGCCGGCATCTCTGCCACACTGACCAGCAGTCGGGCCGCTTCGGCGGCATCGAAGGTGGGCTCGGATGCGGCACTAGTGGTGAATGTGTCCAGCAGAGCGGTGCGGGCATTCCCGATATCGAGTTCAGTGGCGGTGATTCCCACGTCGCGACCGTCCAACGCCGTCGACACCGTCAGTGAGGCCACTGCGGCCTTGGATGCGGCGTAGGCGGCGGCGCCCGCCCGTGGGGCGTGCGCTGCGATGGAGCCGTTGTTGATGATCCGTCCACCGCCGTGGGCCGCCATCCAGGCGAAGGCGGCCCGGGTGCAGAGGAGGGTTCCGGTGAAATTGGTGCGCAGTGTCGTCTCGACGTCCCCGGGGTCGACGGTGTCGATGCGACCGGTGGGACCGGGGACACCGGCGTTGTTGACCAGAAGATCGAGCCGTCCGGATTCCGCGGTGACACGGTCGAAGGCGGCGGCGACGGACCGCCGGTCGGTCACGTCGCACGGGACGGCGAGGTGGCCCTCGCCCGGGACGGCGAGGTGGCCCTCGCCCGGGCAGGAGTCCACGGTCTCCTCGAGAGTCCGTCGTGTACGGCCCAGAGCGGCGACGGTCCAGCCTGCGTCCGCCAGGGCGACGGCGAAAGTCCGGCCGAGGCCACCGCCGGCACCGGTGATGACGGCGGTGCGGGCGGCGGTGCGGTGGTCAAGGTGTGGTGGTGTCTCTGAACCAGTCATGTCCGCCATTCTTCCTGATCTCTGACGGCTCCGGACGGTAGGTTGGGATAACCGGTACCCGTCCCGCGCACTATCCCGGGAGAACGGAGACGACAGCATGTCAATGGATCTGACCATCATGGTGGACTCGGTGAACTGTTCCATCGGCAGGCCGCCGGGCGACCCGGATCTGGGCCGGGCCGCAGCTCTCGGCCTGGACAGGATTGAGCTGTGGTGGCCGTGGACCACCCCTGAACCCACCGACCGCGACATCGACGACCTGGTGGGCGAGCTGAAGCGTCGGGAACTCACCCTGACCGCCGTGAACTACTGGGGTGGCGACACCTCGGCAGGTGAGCGGGGAGTATTGCACGAACGTCCCTTGAGTCGACGGCACGTCGACGCGATGTCGCGGCTGGCTGACGCCACCGGGGCCGACCGTTTCAACCTGCTGGTGGGGCGGGGAGGCGGGAAGCTCGGGCCCGATCAACTCGACAACATCGCCGCGGTGGCGCACACGGCGGAAGGGAGGGGTCAGGGGACGGTCCTGATCGAGCCGAGTTCCGGGGTGGACGACTACCCGATCGCCACCGTCACTGACGCGCGTGCCGTGATCAGCAGCATCTCCAACACCGCACTGCTGGCTGACCTGTGGCATCTCAGCCAGACGGACGACGTCTCGGCGTGGCTGGACGCGCTCGGGACGTCGGACGACGATGACGCGGTATTCCCGGCGCACGTCCAGGTTGCCGACGACCCCGGTCGTGGTGCACCTGGGAGTGGCGCCCTGCCGCTGCAGGATTGGGTGGGTGCGCTGCGCTCCGCCGGGTACTCCGGCGACGTGGCGGGGGAGTGGATGTGGTGAAATAGGGCACCATGAGTGAAGTACGCGTACGTTTCTGCCCCTCGCCGACTGGGACCCCGCACGTCGGCATGGTCCGCACCGCACTGTTCAACTGGGCCTACGCCAGGCACACCGGCGGCAAGCTGGTGTTCCGGATCGAGGACACCGACGCCGCCCGCGACTCGGAGGAGTCCTACGAGGCGATCGTCGACTCCCTGACCTGGCTCGGCCTGGACTGGGACGAGGGTGTCGGAGAGCCCGGAGGCCCGCACGGCCCCTACCGGCAGTCGCAGCGTATGGAGATCTACACGGAGGTCCTCGAGAAGCTCAAGGCGTCCGGCGACGTCTACCCGGCGTACTCGACCGCCGACGAGGTCGAGGAGCGCCACCGCGCGGCCGGGCGCGACCCGAAGCTGGGGTACGACAACTTCGACCGCGACCTGACCCCCGAGCAGGTCGCGGCCTTCGAGGCAGAGGGACGCTCCCCGGTGTGGCGGCTGCGTATGCCGCAGAAGTCCTGGACCTGGACCGACCTCGTCCGCGGTGACATGGTCGTCGACGGTACGACGGTGCCGGACTTCGTGGTGGCACGGTCCAACGGTCAGCCGCTCTACACCCTGGTCAACCCGGTCGACGATGCCCTGATGCGCATCACCCACGTGCTGCGTGGTGAGGACCTGCTGCCCTCGACCCCCCGCCAGCTCGCACTGTACGAGGCCCTGGTACGCATCGGTATCGCCGAGGCGACCCCCACCTTCGGCCACCTGCCGTTCGTCATGGGTGAGGGCAACAAGAAGCTGTCGAAACGTGATCCGGAGTCCAACCTGTTCAACCACCGGGACAACGGCATCATCCCGGAGGGCATGCTGAACTACCTCTCCCTGCTGGGCTGGTCCCTGTCGGCAGATGAGGACGTCTTCGGTGTCGACCAGCTGGTGGCGAACTTCGACGTCGCGGACGTCAAGCCCAACCCGGCCCGGTTCGACCAGAAGAAGCTCGAAGCACTCAACGCCGACCACATCCGTCTGCTGGATCTGGAGGACTTCACCGGGCGGCTGCGCAGCTACCTGGAGGAGTACAAGGGGTTCCCGACGGACTATCCGTCCGACAAGTTCGCTTTCGCCGCAGACCTGGTGCAGACCCGGATCAAGACCCTCAGTGACGCGGACGGCCTGTTGCGTTTCCTGGTTACCGCGGACGAGGACCTCGAGCTCGACCCCAAGTCGGCGAAGAAGAATCTCAAGGACGACGCGGTCGAGGTCCTTGACGCCGCCATCGAGGAGGTCGAGCGGATCGGGGACGGGGAGTTCGTCACCGATACGATCGAGGCTGCTCTGTCGTCCAGGTTGATCGAGTCGATGGAACTCAAGCCGCGCAAGGCCTACGGGGCCTGCGGGTGGCGGTTTCCGGGGCTGCGGTCTCGCCGCCGCTCTTCGAGTCGATGGAGCTGCTGGGGAAGGAGTCCACTCTCGCCCGCCTGCGTGCGGCCCGCGCGGTCACGCCGTACGTCGCTGCGGAGTGATGCGGGTGGTGATGCCAGGATTGGTGCTTTGACCTCGCAATTTGCGACTCGGAGCACGTCCTGGTTATAGTATCCACCGTTGCAAGGCAGCGCGGGGAACACGCGGTGCACAGAGCAACGAATGGCCTATGGTGTAATTGGCAACACAGCGGTTTCTGGTACCGTCGTTCTAGGTTCGAGTCCTGGTAGGCCAGCGGAAACGCTGAATATGATGTGCAGTTTGTTTTCATGCCCCGTTCGTCTAGCGGCCTAGGACGCTGGCCTCTCACGCCGGTAACACGGGTTCAAATCCCGTACGGGGTACAAGGTATGTGAGCGCAGAGCCCGGTCTTCGGACCGGGCTTTTCGTATGTCCGGGGCCGCCCACCGCAACGTGAGGGAGCAATCCTGGAGGTTGGTCCGACCGGCCTCCGGGGTTGCTGCGTGACGCGGGTGCGGGGGCTCTGATCCGCGCCTGCCTCGCAGCAAAAGGGGGTTCAACTGTTCGTGAACGAAAGGTCTAGGGTGGGTGGGGTGACCATGCCGAAGAACCTGATCCTCGTCCGCCACGGCCAGAGCGAGGCCAACGTGATCCAACGTGCAGACAAGGCCGGCGACCAGGCGCTGTTCAGTGAAGAGACGATGCTGGTGGCCGACCGCTCGTGGCGGCTCACCGATGCCGGTGTCTCCCAGGCCCACGCGGCGGGTGAGTGGATCACCAACCATGTCGACGACCTCGACCGGTGCATCACCTCGCCATACGTCCGTACCCGGGAGACCGCGGCGAACCTCGGACTGGTGGGTGCGCGGTGGGAGGAGAACCGGGTGGTCCGGGAGCGTTCGTGGGGCGAGATCTCCCCGTTGCCGCGCAAGGTCTTCGAGGAACAGTACGCCCACAACGCCCTGCTGAGGAGGAAGGATCCGCTGTACTGGGCACCGCCGGCGGGAGAGTCGATCGCGAATGTCGCCGAGAACCGGGTGCGGAACATGCTCAGCACCCTGCACCGGGAAAGCAGCGAGCAGAATGTCCTGGTGGTCACCCACGGGGACTTCATGTGGTCGACCCGCCTGGTCCTCGAGCGGTGGAGTGACGAGGAGTTCCTGCGCTACGACAAGGATCCGGAGATGACCATCTTCAACTGCACGGTGCTGCACTACACGCGGATCAGCCCCGATACCGGGGGGGTGGCCCCTTGGATGCGGTGGGTCCGTGCGGCGCACCCGTTCTGCGACAAGACCACTGGACAGTGGCGCATGGTGGAGCAGCCCTGGCAGCGATTCGACCGCGACTACCTCAGCAATGAGGAACTGCTGGCGGTGGCCGAGGAGCAGGCGCGCCTGCTGTCGGAGTAAGAGGTCAGGACCGGCCCGTCACAGTGCCGTTCTCGATGTGGAAGGCATGGAAGAGACCGTTCTTCGTGGGGCCGACCTCCGCTGCCACGGCGTCCGTCATCACGTCTGAGCGGTCCGTGTAGCCCAGCAGATACTCGTCGAAAGCGGGAAGGTCCCGTCGAGTGCCGAGTGCGTTGTCGACTTCTGCGTCGGTGACATCCGGCTGCCAGTCGGCCACGTGAAGAGTCCGGCCGTCTGGGCCGTCGACGGTGACGACAGTGCCGGTGTCGAGAGCGAGAGCGGTCGCTGCGCGTACGTCCCGGAGCGTCAGTCCCGACCACCACGCCAGGTCCTTGACAGTGGCGGGCCCGCGTGAGCGGTAGTAGCGCACGGCGAGCTCGCGCAGTGCGTCCTCCCCGGTGAGGTCGCGGGGTTGGGACACGACGGTGTCGTGGAGGACGAAGGTGTCCTCGCTACGCCCTGTCCCGAAGGTCCCCTCTGTGCCCGCCGACTGAGCGGAGCGCGGTCCCTGGATGATCTCACCTTCACCGCCGAAATGGCGCAGCATGTGCGGCCCTCGCCCGCCGTCCGGGTCCACCCCTGCCTCCGCGAACACCAGGTAGGCCTCGCTGCGTGGCAGGGGAGCGGCGGCGGTTGTGAGCCGGGCGAGGAGTGCTGTTCGGCACGTGTCGACGTCGCGGTCGGAGAGCCCCAGGCCGCCCCGGCGCTTCTTTGAGGCGGCCTGGACCCGTGGCGTGCACAGGCGGGTCATCCACCGCACGTCTTCTGCGGCGAGCAGGTGATGGGTGCCGCGCTGGGACCAGCTGCGGACGACCCCGACCTCGTCGAGTGCGGCTACGTCGAGGTCAGTCACTCCTGTGCGTAAGCCGAGTGCGGTGGCGCCCGCCCGGAGATTCTGCGCCTGCATGGCGAGCATGTGGGCGGCTGTGATGTGGATGTCCGGTGCTGCAGGGAACGGTCGGGCTCGTGACGGTGCGGGCAGTTGCGCGATGAGCCGGAGGCCTCGGAGACGGTCGGCACTGAGCGTGGTCATGGGTCCAGCGTAGTCGGTGGGGCCGACCGGGGTTCAGACAGGATCTTCGCACGTCACGGACGTGATTATGTGCTTCTTCCGACAGTCCTATATAGTTCTCCCCGTTGCACAGCGCGGACACACGTCCTGCTGGTCAATCTATGTGAAAGTCCTTGCCCCGTTCGTCTAGCGGCCTAGGACGCTGGCCTCTCACGCCGGTAACACGGGTTCAAATCCCGTACGGGGTACCAAATTTGTTCAGCCCGGTCTTCGGACCGGGCTTTACTGCGTCCGCGGGGAGCGGTGGAGAGCAGTGTGGCGCTGGGACAGACGCTCAGGGGTGGGCAGGTCCCCATTTTCCGACCCACGGTGTCCGTCTCAGCGCGCCGCGGTGTGCGCCCGTGTCACCCGGCCCCCTCAGCGCAGGTAACGCTCCAGTTCAGCGGCGCTGTGCTGCAGTGCCTCGCGGTGCCGTGCCGCCGGCGAGGGGCCCATACGCTCGGCGGGCCCGGAGATCGACAGGGCGGCAATCACACCCGAGGCGTCCCGCACCGGCACCGAGACGCTGGCCAGGGCGGCGTCGCGTTCCCCGACGGATTCGGCGATCTGGCCGGCACGGACGAGTTCGAGGTCCTCGGCGGTGTAGTTCGCGTTGGCGAGGATATCGTCCTGGAAGACCTTGGGGGAGTACGCCACGAGGACCTTCGCCGCGGACCCTGCGGTGAGGGTCAGGCGGTTTCCCACTGGTACCGTGTCCCGCAGGCCCTGCCGGGGTTCCGCCGTGGCGATGCACACGCGTTCCCGTCCGGACAGCTTGTAGATCTGGACGGCTTCGCCGGTGCGCTCGACCAGGTCGGGCAGCACATGCTCGGCGGCTTCGTCGAGCCGCGTGGAGGACTTCGGTGCCAGCTCGGCGAGTGCCGGACCGGCGGTCCACTGACCGTCCTCCAGGCGGGTCACCATGCGGTGCTTCTCCAGTGCAACGGCGATCCGGTGCGCGGTGGCGCGGGGCAGGCCTGTGGTCTCGCACAACTCGGACAGGCTGTGTGGCCGACGCGCGACGATGCCCAGGATGAGCAGAGCGCGGTCGAGGACCTGGATGCCGCTGGTGGTCGTGGACGCCGTGGCCGACGCAGGTGCAGAGTTCGGCGAGGACGTCTCGGTGTAGGTGGGGTTTCCCATGATCTGATACTATACATTCCAACCAGTGGAACTTCCAGGCTGCCACGCAGTGACGAGCGGGCACCGCCGGATTCTCCGGAAGGCTGAAGAGGCTGAAGAGACAGTGGAGAAAGTGGAGACCGAGGAGAGAACTGTGAATGCTGTGACCCGGCAGACGCAACCAGACGACAAGACCACCACCGCGCCTCCGCGCACTCTCGCGCAGAAGGTGTGGGACTCCCATGTCGTGACCAGAGGGGAGAACGGCGGGCGGGACCTGCTGTACATCGACCTCCACCTGATCCACGAAGTCACCAGCCCACAGGCATTCGACGGACTGCGGCAGAACAACCGGCCGTTGCGTCGTCCCGACCTGACCCTGGGCACCGAGGATCACAATGTCCCGACCCTGGGTGTTCACTCGGGAAACCTCCTGGAGATCGAGGACAAGGTCTCACGGCTGCAGGTCGAGACCTTGCGCAAGAACTGCGAGGAGTACGGAGTCGTCCTGCACTCCATGGGCGACGGCGACCAGGGCATCGTCCACACCGTCGGCCCGCAGCTCGGCGCGAGCCAGCCCGGGATGACCATCGTCTGCGGCGACTCGCACACCTCGACCCACGGGGCTTTCGGCTCCATCGGCATGGGGATCGGCACCAGCGAAGTCGAACATGTGCTGGCGACCCAGACCCTGCCGCTGGCACCGTTCAAGACCATGGCGATCGAGGTCAGCGGTGAACTGCAGCCCGGCGTCACGGCCAAGGACCTGATCCTCGCCATCATCGCGAAGATCGGTACCGGTGGAGCGCAGGGACACATCATCGAGTACCGCGGTGAAGCCATCCGCAAGCTGTCCATGGAAGGTCGCCTGACGATCTGCAACATGAGCATCGAGGCAGGCGCACGGGCCGGGATGATTGCCCCGGACGACGTGACCTTCGACTACCTCAAAGGTCGCAGGTACGCGCCGACCGGCCAGGACTGGGACGAGGCGGTCGAGTACTGGCGCTCCCTGCAGACCGACGAGGGCGCGACCTACGACACCGTCGTCGAGATCGACGGGTCTGCACTGACCCCCTTCGTCACCTGGGGCACCAACCCGGGCCAGGGGCTGCCGTTGGACGGCGCTGTCCCGTACCTGGAGGACATCACCGATGAGACCGCCCGGATCTCGGCGGAGGCCGCGCTGGAATACATGGGTCTGGAGCAGGGCACGCCCCTGCGCGAGATCGGCATCGACACCGTCTTCCTCGGATCGTGCACCAACAGCAGGATCGAGGACCTGCGGGCCGCCGCCGAGGTGCTGCGTGGCCGCACCGTCGCCTCGTCGGTGCACATGATGGTGGTGCCGTCATCCACCTCGGTCAAGACCCAGGCGGAATCTGAGGGACTCGACAAGGTCTTCCTCGACGCCGGCGCGGAGTGGCGTACGGCGGGGTGTTCGATGTGCCTGGGTATGAACCCTGACCAGCTCGCCCCTGGGGAGCGGGCGGCATCGACATCGAACCGCAACTTCGAGGGCCGCCAGGGTAAGGGGGGACGCACCCACCTGGTCTCACCACCCGTCGCTGCGGCGACCGCGGTCCTGGGACACCTCGCCAGCCCGTCCGATCTGCCCGCCCTCAGCGTCGAGAAGGGAGCCTGAGCACCATGGAGAAGTTCAGCACACACACCGGTGTCGCCTGCCCGCTGCGCCGGTCGAACGTGGACACCGACCAGATCGTGCCCGCCGAGTACCTCAAGCTGGTCACGAAGACCGGATATGAATCGGGCCTGTTCAAGTCCTGGCGGCGCGACCCCGAGTTCGTGCTCAACCAGGAGCCCTTCGCCGACTCGACGGTACTGGTCGCGGGACCCGACTTCGGCACCGGCTCGTCCCGTGAGCATGCTGTGTGGGCGCTGCTGGACTACGGGTTCCGTGTCGTCTTTTCCCCGCGCTTCGGTGACATCTTCCGGGGCAACACCGCCAAGAACGGCCTGCTCGCTGCCACGATGACCCCAGAGGACATCGAACTGATCTGGAAACTGATCGAACAGCAGCCCGGTGTGGAGATGACCGTTGATCTCGAGGCACGCACCGCCACCCTGGGCGAGTATGTCTTCGCCTTCGAGGTGGACGACGACACCCGGTGGCGTCTGCTCAACGGCCTCGACGACATCGGCATCACTCTGCAGGACGAGACGGCGATCTCCGACTACGAGTCGACCAGGCCGTCCTTCAAACCCGTCATCAGGTAGCAGGTAGGGCCCGCGGCAGAGGACTCGGCCGACTGGCAGGGGTAAGCGTCGGTTTCCGTCGGAGATCCGACCTGCGGCTCGGCCGTCGGGCCAATTCCGCTGCCACCTCTGCGGCCCCTGCCGTCCAGGTTATATCGCCACCGAAAGTGACGTAGGCTCAGGGAGTATGGAACGTCACCAGCACATCATTCCGCGCATACGCCTGCAGGCGGGGGACCACGGCGTGGTCGGTGCCGCCCGCTTCTACACCGACGTCTTCCGCCCCTTCGAGGAGGCGGGCCTGGAGCTCGGCGCGGCCGGGGTGGTGGGGACCGACGGTGGTGTGGAGCTCGCCGTTGCGGGGCTCCGACTCCACCTCACCGATGCCGCTGACAGCCGCGACGGGGCACCGGTCACACCGGCGACGAACTTCCTGGTGAATATGGACCCGTTGTTCTTCGGCTGGTCCGCGGACGGCAGCGAGGATGATCGTCGTGCCGCCTCGGCCCGGGCCCGGGCAGTCCTGGAGACAGTCTGGGAAGGTCTTGTCGCCGACGGGGCGACGGTGCTGATGCCGCTGGGGGAGTACCCGTTCAGCGCCCGCTACGGGTGGGTGCAGGACCAGTTCGGGATGAGCTGGCAACTCATGCTCACCGATCCCGCCGGTGCACCCCGCCCGGCCCTGATCCCGTCTTTCCTGTTCTGTGGCGCGGCACAGAGCCAGGCGGGCGAGGCGGTGGAGACCTGGACGCGGGTCTTCGGCGAGGTATTCGACGGTGACACCTCCGGACGGTCCCGTCCGGGGGCACTGGTCACCTACACTGACGACACCGGGCCGCTGTCGCCGGATCGGTGATGTTCAGTGACGCCCAACTGGCAGGCGTCTGGGTGTCAGCGATGGACTCCGGTGCGGAGCAACCCTTCACCTTCACCGACGCCGTGACATTCCGGGTCGACTGCGACACTCCCGTGCAGGCGGAGATGCTACGACGTGAACTCGGCCTCGACGGTGCAGGCCTGGACCGCTTCGGGGTGAGGTGGGAGCCGGTTCTGACCGACGGCTGAGCCGACTGACATGGCTGAGAAGCCCGGGAAGCTGGAGGCGCTACCGCACCGGCAGTGGTGAGGCCAGGTAGTCTGCACCGAGCAATGTGTCGTCTGCTCCGAAGTGCAGGACCCACACACTGCCCTTCTTCGTGCGCAGATCCTCGATCTCGAAGCCGGCGTCCTCCGCCAGACCGGCGACGACGGTGGGAATGATCTCCCCCTGGGAACACACCACGCTCACCGGCGCGGAGCTGGCCTGGACCAGCGCCTCCATGACGGTACGGGCGGAGTGTTGCAGCGCGGCATCGCCGAGGTTGACGTCGGTCTCGATGTCGAGGCCGAGCTGGTCCGCCGTCGGTTCCACCGTGGCACGGCACCGTTCGGGCACGGCGGTGAACACAGACTTCGGCTGGTACCCCTCCAGCACCGTGGGAAGGGCGGTGGCCTGGCGGTGTCCCTTCTTCGTCAGGGGACGGAGAGCATCGTCCTCTTCCCAGTTGTCCCGGGACATCGCCTTGGCGTGACGCACGTAAAGCACCCGCCGGGTGCACCCGAGGGAGAGCACCTCCTCGGCGGCTGTGATGACGTCCCGGTCAGCGTCGTAACTGACCTTCGCTTTGGCGTCATCGGGGGACAGCCAGCACAACTCGTCGACCTCGTTGTTGTCCTGGAAACGGCCGTCGGTGACCTCGGCGGTCCAGTAATAGACGACCTTGGTCTTGCTGCCGAGCGGGTAGTGGATGTAACCGAGCAACCATCCCAGGGTGGGGGTGTACCCGGTTTCCTCGGCGATCTCCCGGGTGGCGGTGGCGATCATGTTCTCCCCGGGATCGACCTTGCCTTTCGGCAGGGACCAGTCGTCGTAGTGGGGGCGGTGGATCACGGCGATCTCTATCGCGTCGCCGTCGTCACCGTTGCCGGCGGTTTCGGGGGTGCCGGGCCCGGCGGGCCTCGTGCGGCGCCACAGGACGGCGCCGGCGGCGAAGACGGGACGCTCGAACTCATCGGCAGGTGCGCTGCCGATCCGGGCGACGTGGCCGACCGGGGCGTCCCCCGTCCCGGTGGTCTGATTGGACGTCTCCTTGTCGAGGTTTCTCGATGCCAGGGAGGTTGACAGGTCTCCGGTGCCGGTGTGGCTGATCAAGGGGGGACGCCTTCCCGAGCACACCGGTCCGGTCGAGCCGTCACCACGGACCGGGTGCGTCATGGTTCAATGTTGGGGAGCAGAAGTGCCGGAACTTTTTCCGTCCACCAGCGTAGCGGTGATGGTCGCGGAGAACGTAATAGACGAGACAGAGGAGCGCACAAGAATGGTTCGGGTAGCGGTGATGGGGTCGGGCTCCTGGGGGACGACGGTGGCCAAGGTCTGTGCCGACACCGAGATCGGGGTGCGCCCGGCGCCGACAGGGTCCGCGGCCAGCCCGTCGGTGACATTGTGGGCTCGGCGGGCGGAGATCGCCGCGGAGATCAACGACGAGCACCGGAACTCGACCTACCTGCCGGGGACCGTCCTGCCGCCGTCGGTCACCGCCACGACGGATCCCGCCGCGGCGCTCGACGGCGTCGACGTCGTCTTTCTCGGCGTTCCGTCACAGTCCCTGCGGGAGAACCTGGAGCAGTGGCGCGACCTCATCCCGGCGGACGCTACCCTGGTGAGTCTCGCGAAAGGCATCGAACACTCGACAGGTAGACGCATGAGCGAGGTCATCGCGGAGGTGGCCGAGGTTGACCCTGGTCGTGTTGCGGTGCTGTCGGGGCCCAACCTGGCTGTCGAGGTCGCCCAGCAGCAGCCTGCGGCGAGTGTGGTCGCCTGCACCGACGACCGTCGTGCACGGCTGGTGCAGTCCGCGTTGGCCACCGACTACTTCCGTCCGTACACCAACGACGACGTCATCGGCTGCGAGGTCGGTGGAACCTGCAAGAACGTCATCGCCCTGGCCTGCGGCATGGCCGCAGGGATGGGGATGGGCCATAACACCATTGCCACGGTGATCACCCGCGGACTCACGGAGATCACCCGGCTGACCGTGGCGCTCGGCGGACAGGAACGTTCCATGGCGGGACTGGCGGGTATGGGAGACCTGGTGGCGACGTGTAACTCGCCGCTGTCACGTAACCGCACCTTCGGTGAGCGTCTCGGTATGGGCGAGTCTCTGGAGCAGGCCAGTGGTGCGACCAAGGGGCAGGTCGCCGAGGGCGTGATCTCGAGCATGTCCGTCGCCGAGCTGGCGGAGGCACACGGCGTGGAGATGCCGATCACGCGCGAGGTTGTCAGGGTGTGCCACCACGGTGGGGACGTGCAGACCGCGATCCGGGCCCTGATGGGCCGTACCAAGAAAGCCGAGTGACCCGGGATCCGGGTGCGACCGCTACACTTGGTCCCCGTGAATCTCCCCGTGAATACCCCCGCGACCCCGGCCGGCGACACCTCCGCAGGACACACCCGTACCACTGTGGCGGTGCTCTACGGAGGTCAGAACACCGAACACAGCGTGTCCTGCATCTCCGCCGGTGCGGTGATGGCCCACCTGGATCCTGAGCGCTACACCATCGTGCCGGTGGGCATCACCCGCGACGGGGTCTGGGTGAAGGGGACCACCGACGTGGAACAGCTGCGTGCCCACGGCCGTGAGCTCCCGGAAGTCTCCCGGGGGCGTGCCGTCACCTTCGACCTCGGAGGGACGCGTGGTGCTCAGCTACGTTTCGGTGACGGTTCCCTGTACGCCGAGGTCGACGTCGTCTTCCCCGTCCTGCACGGCGTCAACGGTGAGGACGGCACCGTCCAGGGGTTGCTGGAGCTGGCGAACGTCCCCTACGTGGGCAACGGTGTCTTCGCCTCAGCGACGTGCATGGACAAGCAGTACACCAAGGCCGTCGCCCGGCATGCCGGAATTCCGGTGGGCGAGAGGTGATCGTCACTGAACGCCGGATCCTCACAGACCACGAGAAGGAATCGTTGGGACTGCCGGTGTTCGTCAAACCGGCGCGGGGTGGGTCGTCGATCGGGATCTCGAAGGTCAGTGACTGGGAGGATTTCCCAGCCGCCCTGGAGACCGCCCTGGCCGCAGACAGCAAGGTCCTGGTCGAATCTATGCTGCAGGGCCCGGAAGTCGAGTGCGGCGTGCTGCAGTACCCGGACGGGACGATCCAGGCGTCCTACCCCTCGATGCTGATGGGCACCGAGGACGGGCCTGAGGGGTTCTACGGTTTCGACACGAAATACCTGGACGACATCATCACCTACGAGATCCCGGCGCCACTGCCGGACGACCAGGTCGCCGAGGTCCGTCGTCTCGCCGTGGAGACTTTCCGGGCATTGGGCTGCTCCGGCCTGGCACGGGTCGACTTCTTCGTGACAGCTGAGGGGCCGGTCCTCAACGAGCCGAACACCATGCCCGGCTTCACCCCGATCAGCATGTACCCGAAGATGTTCGCCGCCAGTGGCGTGGACTACCCCGACCTGCTGGACATCCTGATCGCTCAGGCGCTGGCGACGTAACGACGGCGCGTACCGTCGCCGATGACGCCGCCGGACCCGGGCCCCGTCTACTGTTCGGCGGTGCGCTCCAGATTGTCGTCGATGGCCTCGGAGACAGCGGTGAGCACGCTGTTCCCCGCGTCCAGTGGCAGGGACATCGCCACCGTGTCGGCGTATCCCAGCGCGTACCAGACTCCTGCGGTCGACCCTTCCGCCAGGGCGGTGTCCTGGAACCAGGGGACCTCGTCGATCTGGGTCAGCTGTGCGCCGGCCTCGTAGCTGTCCGGAAGTTCCGCACCGCACCGTAGGACGACCGGTTCACGGCCCTCGGCGACCCAGACCAGAGAGCCGTCGACTGCGTCGGCGGTCTCCGGATCCATCGTGTCCGGGTCAAGGCGGCGGTAGTCGCCGAGAGCGTCCGGCAGTGCGTCTTCCAGTGCCGAGCAGTCGGGGCTGTGCGCGGCGGGCTGGTCGGCCAGGGGGACATCTCCAGGCGTGGGGGCGTTGTCGCTGTCGCCGTGACGGGCGATGACCTCGCCCAGGTCACTCAGGTCACTGGCGGTGATCCGGCCGTCGGTGGTGACGGCGACGACGGGGGAGTGCCCGACGGAGTACCACGTGGTCAGTTCGGACCCCGGTGTTGCATCGGCGACCTGCAACCACTGTTCGCCACCATTGTCCTCGACCGAACTCAGCAGGGTGTACTGGGCGGGGGCGTTGACGCCGCACCGCAGGGAGAGTTCTGTACCGCCGCTGTCCCGGTAGCCGGCGGTTCCGTCCGGCGCGGGGTCGGCCACGCCGACGTCCCGGTAGTCCCCGAGACGGTCAGGTAGATCGTCGGTGATGTCGGTGCAGACGGACGTGTCGGCGTCCGGTGCATCCACCGGTCCCATGGCCACCGGGGTGTAGACGCTGCGGTCCACCAGGATCTTCGCCCCGACAAGAACGAAGACGACGAACACTACCGCGATCAACAGTGCCAGGACGGCTCCCCTGCGTCGGACGATTCCTTGTCCGTCGGTGCTGCTACCCTGATCGGTGACCTTAGACCGTGAAGACATGCGGATGATTCTACGGCCCCCGGGGCGAAAGTCCCGATCCCCGGGGTGAAGTGGACCCGCTCGCTGTCGGCCAGGCACGGTGCGTGACGATTCGAGGAGACCGATGACGGGAAAGGCACCAGGGAAGCTCACCGTGGCGCAGGCGGGCGAGGCGGCGACGATCGCGGCGATTCGTGAAGCAGCCCCCAGTGAGATCAACGGTGATGACGCGGCGGTGCTTGACCCTGCACCGCCGAACTCCCGCCATCTCGCGACCACGGACGTCCTCGTGGAGGGCGTGCACTTCCGTTTCGACTGGTCGAGCCCGTTCGAGGTCGGCGCGAAGGCGGTGACCCAGAATTTCGCGGACATCCAGGCGATGGGCGGACGGCCGACGGCTGTGCTGATGTCCTTGGCTGCGCCTGCGGACCTGGAGCTGGAGATCGTCTCCGAGATCGCCCGTGGAGTCGGGGAATGTGCCGCACCGTGGGCCGTGGAGCTCGTCGGAGGCGATGTGGTCTCCTCGACCCAGCTCGTGGTGTCGTTGACCGCGATCGGTGTACTGGCGGGGCCGGATCCGGCAATGACCATTGACGGCGCCCTCCCCGGTCATGAGGTGATCGCCAGCGGGGTGATCGGGCATGCTGCTGCCGGGGAGGCGATCCTGCGTTACTTCGGCTCGCGGGACGCCGTCCCGGACAACGCTGTGCTGCAGGACCTGGTGCGACGGCACTGTGCACCGGAACTCGTGGTCGGGAGAGGTTCGGTGGCGCGTGCCGCCGGTGTGTCGTCGATGACGGACAACTCCGACGGCCTGCTGCGGGACCTGACGACACTCGCGACCCGTTCGGAGGTCGACCTGGACCTGGACGGGGCTGCCCTGACCCCGGACGCCCAGCTCTACTACGCCGGAGAGGTGCTCGGAGTGGACCCGTGGGAGTGGGTGCTCACCGGCGGTGAGGACCACACCCTGATTGGCACCACCGCGCAACAGGTGCCGGCCGGCTACCGGACGCTCGGAACCGTGCGTGAGGCCGGGGAGGCACCGGCGGTCACCGTGGACGGTCAGCCACCGATCTACACCGGAGGATGGGATTCCCTTGGCTGAATCCGACACCGTCGCCGGGCGGATCCTCGCGACGATCCACGCGTCATGGCGCAACGTGCTTGACGCCTCGTCCGTGGAGTCCGCGGCAGAGTGGACCGCTGCCAGGCTCGCGGAGGGGGAGCCTGTCCAGCCCGCCCCGGAGAACATCTTCCGGGCACTGTCACGCCCTGTGTCCGAGACCAGGGTCCTGATCCTCGGGCAGGACCCGTACCCCACCCCCGGCCATGCGGTGGGACTGTCCTTCGCATCGACACCGCAGACCCGCCCGCTGCCGAAGTCACTGGTGAACATCTACACCGAGTACGAGTCTGACCTGTGCCTGCCACGGCCCAGCTCGGCTGACCTGTCGCCGTGGACAGATGCCGGTGTCATGTTGCTCAACCGGGTGCTCACCGTGCGGGCCGGTGCAGCGAACAGTCATCGCGGCCACGGATGGGAGGGCATCACCGGGGCGGTGGTCGAACACCTTGCACAACGTCCGATGGTGGCGATCCTCTGGGGTAAACAGGCTCAGGACATGGCTGCGGTCATCGGTCGCGACCGGTGCATCCTGTCGCCGCATCCGTCACCGCTGTCGGCGTACCGGGGTTTCTTCGGCTCCCGACCGTTCACCAGAGCCAATGAACTTCTCGAGGCGCAGGGTGCAGCCCCGGTCAACTGGGATCTCTCCGGCCAACGGGACGGCGGTTCCTACGGTGAGGAGGCGTCATGCTGACAGGAGCGCACGTCGCCTCCTGGGCGGAGCAGGCCGCAGCCGGTCTGAGCCGGCACAAGGACGAGATCAACGAACTCAATGTCTTTCCGATCCCGGATTCAGACACCGGGTCGAACATGACCGCGACCATGGAGGCGGCGGTCAACCGTATGCACCAGGATCACGGGGACGCGCGGTCCGCTGCCGTGACCCGGACGAGTGTCGCTGATATCGCAGGGTCCCTGGCGGCCGGGGCAGTCACCGGTGCCCGAGGAAACTCGGGTCTGGTGCTGAGCCAGTTCCTCCGGGCACTGGCCGATTCTGCTGCGGCCTCGCGCCGGGATGAACTACCGGTCACAGCCCTTCCCGGAATGTTGCACCGGGCGGAGAAGCTCGTCCGGCGGGCAGTGTCGGTCCCCGTGGAAGGGACAATCATCACGGTTCTGCATGCAGCGGCGGAGCAGGCCTCGAAGAGCCTGGAGTCCGCCGACCCCCAGGAACCGGTCACCGCCGCCGACGTCGTCCGGGCCACCCGCGACGCCGCCATGGAGGCGCTTGCCGAGACCACGTCCCAGCTTCCGGAACTCGCGTCCGCCGGAGTCGTCGATGCCGGCGGACGAGGGCTGGTGGTGATCCTGGACGCCCTGGTCGATGCGTTGTCCGGGAAGGAACCGGTGTCATCCGATGGTGACGACGGGTCTGGCAGGGCTGGTGACGATGTCGATGACGTGCAGGTCACAGGCCGCGCGGGACGGACTCCGGTCGCCGAGATTGAGGTCATGTTCACCTACCAGGCCGATGACCGTCAGCTCGATGAGCTGCGTGAGCAACTCAATCTGCGGGGGAACAGCGTGGTGATCGTCCCCGGAGAGGCCACCGGGACGTGGCGGGTGCACGTGCATACCGTGCACGGCGGTGCCCTGATCGAGCTGGCCTACCGTACCGGTACGGTCAGTGACCTCGTCCTGGAAGTCCTGCCGGAAGTGAAGGAACCTGAGCCGTCCCGGGGCACTGCCCCCGTCCTGGCTTTGGCTCCGGAGGGTGGCCTGCGCGAGATGTTCGCGGGTGCCGGCGCCACGGCCGGCGACACCCAGACGATCATCGCCGAGTTCGAGCGCCGGGGTACTGGGTGCATTGTGTTGACCAACGGGCAGGACACCACCGAACTCTTCGGCCGCCTGTCCTCATCGACGGGAGAGGCGACGGTGGTTGACACCGAGTCCTTCGTCGGCGGACTGGCCGCACTGGCGGTCTACAGTCCCACCTCCGACCTGGACGAGAACGCAGAGGAAATGGCCGATGCAGTGTCCGCACAGCGGTGGAGGGAGACTGACGGTGGCCCTGGAGCGCTCAACGCGATCGTCGAAGATCTGCTCGCTGACGGGGGAGAACTCGTCACGGTCCTCTACGACCGGCTTCGTGACGGGGACGAAAGCCCCGCGGACGCCGGTGACTCCGATGATCCTGTCGCCGACATGGTCGAGTCACTCCGGTCGCTCCACCCGTCGGTGGAGGTCCACTGCTACCGCGTCCCCGGACTGGGTGCCCGGGCGCAGGTCGGGGTGGAGTAGATGCTCGGGTGGGACGATCCGCGGCCGTTGAGCCTGGTCATCTCCCCGGAGCGGGCGCGCAAGCTCGCCGGCAAACCCGGGCTGGCGACGCTCGGACAGGCGCTGATGAACTTTCCGACCGGATATGTCCACACCAGTGGCACCGGGACGATGACCGGCGACGACACCGACGCGGTCCACGGTGGGGTCTGGACCGATGCCCTCATCGAGGGGGAGCTCCTCACCTGTCTCGGTGAGGTGACGTGGGTCCAGCTGCAGGACAACCGGGCGAGGAAGGGGCCCCGGGAGATTCTCGCGTTTCGATTCAGGGTCGACGGGGAGGATTTCTCTTCCGCACTGTTCGGGGCTGCCCGGAGCCACCAGCCGTTCATCACCGTCGGCGCGAAACTGATGCTCTCCGGCAAACTCAAGCTGTTCCGCGACGAGTGGCAGTTGCGTAACCCGAGCTACATCACCCTGCACCCCGGGCCCGGCCCGGACGGTCAACAGCTTGAGGGTGAAGCCTATGACGCGGCTTTCGGTGCTTTCGGTCCACTGGAGACCATCGTCGAGGTCGCCGGGGGAATGCGTGCCGCGCAGGAGCTGCTCTCGGTCCCGTGGCTGCCGACCTATCCGCGCAGGACCGGCACCACCGGGGCGGAGGTCCTCGCTGTCACCGGACATGTCCTCGAGGCGATGGGACGACCGTCGGACATGCTGCCTGCTCCAACGGAGGTCACCGGTGCACCCGCATGGCCGACTGTCGACGGACTCCCGCTCGTGGACTTCGCCACCGCGCTCCATGACATCCACCGCCCGCCTGAAGACGGGCCGCAGGAAGCCCGGAACCGCCTGATCTTCAATGAGGCACTTGCCCTGCAGCTCGTCATGGCGTTGCGGCGGGCAGACACCACCGCCCGACAGGGACGTGCGGTGGTCGACATTGAAGACGAATCACGTTACTCGACCCTGGTCAGGGCCTTACCCTACGAACTGACTGAGGCACAGCAGGCGGCGCTCGACACCATCGGGCAGGCGATGGGCACCGACACTCCCATGAGCATGCTGCTACAGGGTGATGTCGGGTCGGGCAAGACAATTGTCGCGCTGTTGTCGATGCTGCGCGTCGTCGATTCCGGGGCCCAGTGTGCGTTCCTGGCGCCCACGGAGGTGTTGGCTGCACAGCACTACAAGACGCTCACCGGTCTGCTCCAGGGAACCGGGGTGACGGTGTCCCTGCTCACCGGCTCCCAGTCGGTGTCCGAGAGACGTGACACACTGCTCGACATCGTCTCCGGAACCACCGACATCGTCATCGGCACCCACGCGGTGATCCAGGATGCCGTGGAGTTCTACGACCTGGGCATCGTCGTGGTCGACGAGCAGCACCGCTTCGGCGTGCGGCAACGTGACAAACTACGCGAGGAGTCGCCGGTCGACAGGACTCCGCATCTGCTGGTGATGACCGCGACGCCGATACCCCGCACGGTGGCGATGACGATGTTCGGGGATCTGTCGGTGTGCACGCTCGACACGTCCCCGGTCGGACGCGGTGTGGTGCAGTCCCACGTCGTCCCGATGTGGAAACCCGCCTGGGTCGACCGGCTGTTCGCCGTGATCCGGGAGCAGGTCGAGGGCGGGCACCGTGTGTTCATCGTGGTGCCGAAGATCGAGGGCTTCGGTGGAGTCGACAATGTCGCTGACCGGCTGGAGTCCGGCCCCTTGCAGGGGCTGAGGATCGGGCGTCTCCACGGAAAGATGTCGGAGAAGAGCGAGGTCATGGATGACCTGGCCAGAGGAGGGATCGACGTTCTCGTGTCGACCACCGTCGTCGAGGTCGGGGTGGACATCCCCGAGGCAACGGTCATGGTCGTCAT
The DNA here is from genome assembly GCF_001942345.1 of Corynebacterium sp. CNJ-954. Lineage (GTDB taxonomy): Bacteria > Actinomycetota > Actinomycetes > Mycobacteriales > Mycobacteriaceae > Corynebacterium. Next base: position 153,542 of record NZ_MKKI01000011.1, on the reverse strand, counting down.
GGACGCCGAGAACTTCGGAGTCAGTCAGCTGCATCAGCTGCGGGGACGGGTCGGCCGTGGATCGGATGCCTCGTTGTGCTTCCTGACCACCATGATCAACCCGGAGGCGGAGGAGACGACGCCGACGGCCGCGGCATCGTACCGACGGCTGGAGGCTGTCGCCGGGACGACTGACGGTTTCGCCCTGGCGGAACTGGACCTGCAGACCCGTACCGAGGGAGACGTCCTCGGTGAAAGCCAGTCGGGCGCACGGGTGCGACGCGCCCGGCTGCTCAACCTGGCCACCGACGGTGAGATCGTCGCTGAGGCCCGGCGCTACGCGGAGGACCTCGTGGACTATGACGAGGCCCTGGCCAGGGCCCTGGTCGCGGATTTCACCGAAGGCGACCAGGAGTACATCGAGCGGAGCTGACCGGCACGATAGAATCCGGGGCATGGACATTCACGCCCCCTTTGCCGGGATCGTCAGATTCGCTGTCGCCGACGGTCAGACCGTCGCCACCGGCGACCGGCTCGCCGTTGTCGAAGCCACCAAACTCGAGAGCGCCGTAGACGCACCGGGCCCCGGTGTCGTGCACCGCGGCGTGGTTGAGGATTTTGCCCGTGTCGACGGCGGCGACCTGCTGCTGAGCCTCGGGGAGGACTGATCTCCGGTGACACGTATTATCTCGGGCACCGCCCGTGGACGGAAGCTCCGGGTGCCTGCCGACGTCACACGTCCGACCGCCGACCGCGCGAGGGAAGGCCTCTTCTCTTCTCTGCAGGTTCGTTTCGGGTTCGAGGGAGAGGTGGTCCTGGACCTCTTTGCGGGGTCGGGCGCGCTCGGGCTCGAAGCAGGTTCGCGGGGAGCCGCCGAGGTGACGTTGGTCGACGACAACCACCGGGCGTGCGAGACGATCCGGTCCAATGCCGCCGTGGTCGGTCATCCCAACGTGCACGTCGTTGAATCGAAGGCTTCCAGCTTCCTCACGACCGCCCCACACAACCGTTTCACCATGGTGCTGGCAGATCCTCCGTACGAACTCGCCGACGAGGCGGTCGATGAGATGGTCGTCGCGCTGGTGCCGACCTTGATGAAGGATGCTGTCGTCGTCGTCGAGCGTCACGTCGATTCCGCCGAGGTCACGTGGCCGGACGGTTTCGAGAAGACCAACCAGAAACTCAAGAAGCGTACCTACGGGATCGCCCGCATGGACATGGCCATCTGGCGGGGGACCGCCTAGACACACCCGGGTACGGGAGGGGCGGGGCGCTCAGCCACCGGACGGACGCTCGCGTTCATGTCCGATCACCGACGGCCGACGGATTCTGTCGATGTCGACGTCGAGCCCCGGGTACCGGTTCGTGAGCGCCCTGGTCGTATCGCGGACGTAGTTGTCCCATGACGGGCCATTCCTGCGGATACGACGCCACGTGACCCGGACGCCGTCGTCGACGTCGGTTACCTCGGCTCGGGCGACCCGACCCGGCCACACGTCGGCAGGATTACGGACCAGAGACTCGGCGATGGAAGCCACGTCACCGGTGCCACGGCCACCGGCTCTCCACCGCAGCCGAATATGCGCGGACCGTCCGGCGAGATCTCCCAGGCTACTTGTGATCAATCCGGTGAGGGCGTCGAAAATCGTAGAAAGCATGACCCGCCACCTTACCGGTGTCCGTCAGCACAGTTCCGGCACACTTGCGGGATACTGAGGGAGAGCCCGGAAGGTAGGATCAACCCCATGCGAGTCTGCTGCCCCGGGTCATTCGACCCCGTCACCAATGGTCACCTCGACATCTTCACGCGTGCTGCGCGGAACTTTGACGAGGTGACTGTCCTGGTCACCTACAATCCGAATAAGTCCGGTCTGTTCACCGCAGAAGAGAGGATGATACTGATCCGCGAAGCGCTCGACGCCAGCGGTGCGCCGGAGGCCGAGAGAATAACGGTGGATACCTGGGACCGGCTCCTGGTGGACTATCTCGCCGACAACAGTATTCCGGCCATGGTCAAGGGACTACGAAGCTCGCTCGACTACGAGTATGAGTTGCCGATGGCGCAGATGAACCAGCGTCTCTCCGGGGTGGAGACCTTCTTCCTGCTGACGAATCCAGAGTACGGCTACGTTTCCTCGACGATCTGCAAGGAAGTTGCCAAGTACGGCGGTGACGTCAACGGCCTGTTGCCGGAGAACGTCGCCACTGCGGTGGCGACCAAGTACGGCAACTGACGGAAGCTGCGCCGACGGGTCTCGTCCCGGCTCTGCGTGTCACATCCGTACCGTCCGCCACATTTCTGGCATGCTGGGACGCATGTACAAGACTTTCCAGGGCCTCGATGATCTCCAGAACATGGTTGACCAGGCGTACGGCGTTCCCATGACGTCCAACTGCATGGTCCCGCGCCGCGAGGTCCAGGACCTGCTGGACGAGGTCCGCACCGCTATCCCGGTCGAGATGGACGACGCCCAGGATGTCCTCGACCACCGTGACGGCATCATCGCCAACGCAGAGGACGAGGCGGACACACTCGTCCGCGACGCTGAGGCACAGCGGGACCGTATCCTTGAAGACGCACGTCGTCAGGCCGAGGACATGGTCAATGACGCTGAGGAACGTGCCCACTCCACGGTGGCACGTGCTGAATCCGAGGCGGACCGCCTGGTGTCTGACGCCCGCGCCGAGTACGAGCAGACGACCTCACGCGCCGAGGCGGAGGCCGAACGCCTTGTCACGGCAGGTAACGAGTCCTACGACCGGTCGGTCAACGAGGGTATCGCCGAGCAGCAGCGGCTCGTCGGCGAGTCGGAGGTTGTGCGTGTCGCGGAAGAGGAAGCCCGCAGGATCGTCGAGTCGGCACATTCCGACTCCGACCGGTTGCGGCGCGAGTGCGACCACTACGTCGACTCCACGCTCGCCCAGTTCGAGGAGTCGCTCACCGGGACGCTGCGCACTGTTTCCCGTGACCGGTCGGCCCTGCGCAAGGGTGCCGGTGTGTCGGGGGTTCGCCAGAGTGACAACGGGGGACGGGACGCTGTGCGACGGGAGTCGCGTGGTGAGTACCGCGAGGAGTACCGGGACGGCTACCGCGACTGATTCGCACAACCCCCGGTCTCAAGGGTAGAAACATGGTGTGAGTAACGATCCTTTTCTCCTTGATGTCCGAGAGCCGCTCGTGTCCGTGGGTGCGCCGCACCATGTGACGACTTCCGGGGCAGCTCCCGTCCGCCTGGGCGGTGAAATGCTCGGCGTCGCTGAGGGGGCACCGGTCGAGGTCGTGGCCGACATCACGAACCTGGGGGAGTCGCTGCTGGTGGACGCAACGGCATATGCCCAGGTCAGCGGCCAGTGTTCGCGGTGTCTCAGCGAGATCAGCCAGGAGGTTTCGCTCCATGTCAGTGACGTCTTCGGGACGACACCCGACTTCATCTCCGGTGATGACGCGGACGAGGGCGACGAGCCCCACATGGTGCAGGACGACCGGGTGGACATCACCCAGCTGCTCGTGGACGAGGCAGGGTTGAACCTGCCGTTCAATCCGGTGTGCGAGGACTACGGGCAGTCCTGTTCCGACGCGACCCCGGCACCTGACGGTGTCTCGGGGGAAGAGGAGATCGTGGACCCGCGGTGGGCGGCCCTCGCCGACAAATTCCCCGGTGCGGGGCAGGATGCTCCGTCTGACTCGGACGAGGATGCCTGATGGCACGCAAACGCCGTCTCACCGGTGAGGCCGCACTCGAGGCCGCTTACTCGAAGACCGACCACGCCCCACTGCTTGAGGCGTGGGGCGTGGACCTGCCGGACGACATGCTCCGGCTGGCTCTCTCTCACCGTTCCTTCGCCAACGAGAACGGAAATCTGCCCAACAACGAGCGTCTGGAGTTCCTCGGCGATGCCGTTCTGGGGCTGAGTGTGGCCGAACAGCTCTACGTGCAGTTCCCGGAACGCTCGGAGGCGGACATCTCCAAGATGCGCGCCGGCGTGGTCAACATGTACGCCCTCGCGGACGTCGCCCGCGAGCTCGGCATGGGTGACAACATCCTGCTGGGTCGCGGCGAGATGCTCACCGGTGGCAGCGACAAGCACTCGATCCTCGCCGATTCGGTGGAGGCCATGCTCGGGGCGATCTACCTCGTCCACGGATTTGAGACGGCTCGCCAGGCCGTCCTGCGGATCTTCGAGGACCGCATCACCACGGCACCGTCCACCGGTCTGACGATGGACTGGAAAACCGTACTGCTGGAGAAGCTCAGCGATCTCCGCATCTCCGGCGACCCGGCATACGCCTCTGCCGCGGAGGGGCCGGCTCACGACCAGACATTCCATGCCACCGTCACCATCGGCGACACCGTGCGAGGGCAGGGGAGCGGCCACACAAAGAAGGAAGCGGAACACAACGCCGCCCGTGAAGCCTACAAGGCCCTGAGCTGACGCATGCCCGAACTCCCTGAGGTCGAGGTCGTCCGACGAGGTCTGGCTGAGCACATCCTCGGAGCCGAGTTCGAGCACACCGAGGTCCTCCATCCGCGTGCGGTCCGCGGGCAGGACGGCGGGGCGGCGGCGGTCGTCGCGGGGCTGCGTGGGGCCCGTGTGGGCGATGTACGCCGACGCGGGAAGTACCTGTGGTTGGACCTTGCAGAACGAGGCAACCTACTGGTGCACCTGGGCATGTCCGGCCAGATGCTGCTCGGGAAACCGGGACAGGTCGTGTCGCCGCACGTCCGGATCCGGTCCCGGCTGACGACAGCGCCGGGGGAGCCACTGGAGCTGACGTTCGTGGATCAGCGGACCTTCGGACGCTGGGAACTGACTACGGCCGACCCGGTACCGCATATCGCGCGTGACCCGATGGACCCGGCGTTTGATCCGGTCGGGGCCGCCAGGTCGGTACGTCGTCGTCGGTCCGAGATCAAACGGGTGCTGCTCGACCAGACTGTGGTCTCCGGTATCGGCAACATCTACGCGGATGAGGCGCTGTGGGCTGCCGGGGTGCACCCTCGCAAGCGGGCAAGCGCGATGCGCCAGCAGGACGTCCTGCGGGTGCTCGATGCGGCACGCCAGGTGATGGCACGTGCTCTGGAGGCGGGCGGAACGTCTTTCGACGACCTCTACGTCAACGTCAACGGCGCATCGGGGTACTTCTCCCGGTCTCTGAACGCCTACGGACGGACGGGGGAGCCGTGCCACCGGTGCGGGACGCCGCTGGTGCGGGAACAGTGGATGAACCGGTCCTCGCATTTCTGTCCGGTGTGCCAGACAATGCGCTGACGCCGAGAACAATATTTCGCTATTACGTAATTACGTAAATGTGCTATCCTCTCGACCATGGCCGATCGTGACTCCTTGAATGACAGGGTTTCCCAACTCGAAAGCCGGGTCCGGGATCTGGAACGCGCGTGTGCCGGCAACAAGCCGGATCCTGGTGAGGCTGCAGCACCACAGTCTGATGCCGCGGGGCCCGATGACAACGACACGTTCTGGGCGCTCAACGGGCTCGTCGACCAGATGGGGCAGTCCGGCGGAGTGACCTACACCGGCCATGTGACACCACCAGGCAGCGACTCGCCGGTGTCCTGGCAGATGGGACTGGCGGCCGCTGACCTCGAGGACACCGATTTCTCGGGAGCCGCTGAGATTCTCTCTGCTGTCGGTCACCCCGTCCGACTCTCGCTGCTTCAGGCGATTTACGAGGGGAAGACGACTGCAGCCCAGCTCGGTGCCGATGAGCGCTTCGGTACAACGGGCCAGATCTACCACCATCTCCATGCGCTGTCGGGCGCGGGATGGCTCGAAAACACCCGACGCGGGCACTGGAGGATACCTGCACAGCGGATCATCCCGCTTCTCACTCTCGTTCTCATCGGCACCCACTGACGATTCCGTACCTCATAAGGCAAGGAGAAGACGGCAATGAAAAAACCGACGCCGCAGTGTTGGTCGGCGCGGTGCTGGTAGCCGGCACACTGATCGCTGCTGCACCTGCCCCACGGGGTTTTCAGGGTGAGCCGACCGGTGATCCGGAACTGGCTGCGGAGGTGACGTCATCCGTCGGACCAGGTCACTAGCAGCATTATTCTGCTGCGCACGTCACGGGAGACGAGGTGACATGGGCAGGGCAGGGTGCCGACGAGGATACGGAGTTCGAGATCGGATCGATCACGAAGACCTTCACCGCGGCACTGTTCGCCGACGCCGTCGGGCGGGGCGAGGTAACGCCGTCCACCAGGCTGGACGAGATCTGGCCGGAGCTCCATGGGAAGGAGGCGGGACCGGTCGACCTGGAGTCCATTGCCATGCAGCGGTCCAGGCTCCCGGCCATGATGCCCCATGCCAACGCGGTGGATGCGACCATGTCGGTGATGTCATCGCTGGCCCTGCAGGATCCTTACCGTGCCAGCGATGAGGAGGTTGTGCAGTCGCTTGCGGATGCCCCGGTCGGTGAGCAGGTTCCGGAGTACTCCAACTACGGTTTTGCGGTCCTGGGCCAGGCGTTGTCCGAGGTGACCGGCCAGAACTATGCTGACCTCGTGCGACAACGCATCACCGAGCCATTGCACATGGAGAGTACCTACGTGCCTGGGGGTGCCTACGGGTTGTCTCACGGTTACAGTGCGTCCGGTCTGCCCGCGGCCCCCTGGACCCTGGCGGGTACAGCGCCTGCCGGTGCTGTCCGTTCCACCGCGCACGATCTGAGTGCCTGGCTCCGCGCAGTCAGAGAAGGTCATGCTCCTGGGGCGGATGCGGCGGTACCGCGTGAGAGCTTCGATGATCATGATGACATCGGCTGGGCCTGGTTCACGACAACAACCACTCCAGCGGTGACGTGGCATAACGGCGGGACGGGCGGTTACCGCTCGTACCTCGGTTTCGACCGGGACTCGGGCGAGGGCATCATCATGTTGTCGGATGCCGCCGTCGGCGTCGACGGAGCAGCCGATGTCATTGCGCAGGCCGATGACTCCTAGTCACTGCGGCGGCGACAGCCGGTCCAGGAAACACGGCCGTAACATGGTGAGCCACACAAAGTGATCTGTGCCACCTCCAAGCGTGTTGATATGGGACATTGCTCCACTGCCCAGTAACGTCCGGAAAATGACGGATTTCATCACCTCCATGAACGACGGCGTGTGGAGCGTCGTCGTCTGGGCACTCGTCGGCGCCGGCCTGTACTTCGGTGTCCGTACGGTCCTGGTCCAGCTGCGATTGTTTCCCCAGATGTTCGGTGCGGTCGCCGAGTCACCGTACGAGGACGACGAGATGCTCAGTCGAGATTCCGACGCAGCCTCGAAGAAGGGCATCTCTCCGTTCAAGGCCTTCACCATCTCCGCGGCATCACGTGTGGGCACGGGGAACGTTGCCGGGGTCGCGGTGGCCATCACCCTCGGCGGCCCCGGAGCGGTGTTCTGGATGTGGATGATCGCGATTCTCGGTGGCGCCACCTCGTTTGTCGAGGCCACACTCGCGCAGCTCTACAAGACACGCGACTACGCCAACAACGCCTACCGTGGTGGTCCTGCGTACTACATGACCCGCGGTCTGAACAAACCCGTCCTCGCCGTTATCTTCGGCATCGTCATCACCCTGACCTTCGGGTTCATCAACAATGCACTGCAGACCAACTCGATCGTCGAGTCCATGGGCCGCTCCGCGGATAATGACGGACTGACCCTCAAGATCATCATCGGTCTCGCCGTCGCCGCACTCACGGCGGTCATCGTCTTCGGTGGAGTCCAGCGCATCGCATCGTTCACCCAGGTAATCGTCCCGTTCATGGCGGTGGCCTACATCGGTCTGGGACTCATCGTGGTCCTGATGAACCTGTCCGAGATTCCAGGTGTCTTCGCCGAGATCGTCTGCCATGCCCTCGGCTTCCGTGAGGTCGCTGGTGCGGCAGTCGGTGCAGCATTCATGAACGGGATGCGGCGGGGACTGTTCTCGAATGAGGCAGGTCAGGGTTCCGTGCCCAACGCAGCCGGAACTGCAGCAGTCTCGCACCCGGTCAAGCAGGGCCTCGTGCAGACCCTCGGCGTCTACTTCGACACCCTGATCGTCTGCTCGGTGACCGCCTTCATCATCCTGCTGTCCAATCCGCCGTTCGGTGAAGAGATTCAGGGAGCCAGCCTCACCCAGGACTCGATGGCCTCCCAGGTCGGTGACTGGGGAATCCACGCGGTCACGTTCATCCTGTTCTTCCTGGCGTTCTCCTCGGTGATCGGCAACTACTACCTCGCCCAGTCCAACGTGGAGTACTTCACGAAGAACCCGGCGGTCATGTTCGGCTTCCGGCTGCTCGTCGTCCTGTGCGTCTTCCTCGGAGCCATCGTCAACGTCCCGGTCATCTGGGCGCTGGCAGACACGTTCACCGCGATCATGGTCGTGGTGAACCTGTGCGCCATCATCCCGTTGTGCCCGGTTGCGCTCAAACTGCTGCGTAACTACACCGACCAGAAGAAGCAGGGACTTGACCCGGTCTTCCGTCGCAGCATGCTTCCCGAGCTGAAGAACATCGAGTGTTGGGATGACAAAGACGAGTCCTTCAACGCGGTTCCGGCGCAGACGCTCCGCGGTTAAGCTGGCCCCATGAGCCGCGCTGATGCACCGACCACCCGACTGACCGCCTGGGTACACGGCCATGTCCAGGGTGTCGGCTTCCGTTGGAAGACCAGGACGAAGGCCCTTGAACTCGGCCTCGTCGGTTTCGCGTCAAACTACCCGGACGGCCGTGTGCTGGTGGTAGCCGAGGGGTCGGGCGACGCGACAGGCGCGCTGTTAGCCTGGCTGCGTTCGGGTGAGACCCCGGGGCATGTGGACCAGGTGGTGGACTCGGTGACGGGCCCGCGTGGCGACTACACCGGGTTCGAGACCCGCTGAGGTAAAATCCACGCCCATGCACCTCAAGTCGTTGACCCTGAAGGGTTTCAAGTCCTTCGCGTCGGCGACGACCCTGAAACTCGAACCGGGTATCTGTGCGGTCGTCGGGCCGAACGGGTCGGGGAAGTCGAACGTCGTGGACGCCCTCGCCTGGGTGATGGGGGAGCAGGGTGCGAAGACCCTGCGTGGCGGCAAGATGGAGGACGTCATCTTCGCCGGTGCCGGCGACCGTAAGGCGTTGGGACGCGCCGAGGTGACCCTCACGATCGACAACGCCGACGGTGCCCTCCCCATCGACTACACCGAAGTATCGGTGACTCGTCGCATGTTCCGCGACGGGGCCAGCGAATACGAGATCAACGGGGCCAAGGCCCGGTTGATGGACATCCAGGAACTGTTGTCGGACTCCGGCATCGGCCGCGAGATGCACGTGATCGTGGGTCAGGGGCGCCTGGCACAGATTCTTGAGTCGCGGCCCGAGGAGCGGCGCGCCTACATCGAAGAGGCCGCCGGCGTGCTCAAACACCGGCGGCGCAAGGAAAAGGCACAGCGCAAGCTTGTCTCAATGCAGGGCAACCTGGACCGGTTGCATGACCTCACCGATGAACTGGCCAAACAGCTCAAACCGCTCGCGCGACAGGCCGAGGCGGCCCAGCGTGCCGAGCAGGTGCAGGCCACCATCCGGTCGAACCGGCTGCTGCTGACCGCCGACAAGGTCCGTCGTCTCTCTGATGAACTCAACGACGCCGACGCCCAGGCGAAAGTCCTGGAATCCGACATCGCAGAGCTCAAGGAGGCACTCGAGGAACACACCGGCGAACTGGCGGTGACCGAGGAAGAGCTACGCACCGCCCTCGAGGACGCGGAGGCGGCGAAGTCGCTGTGGTTCCGTCTGTCGACGATCGCCGAGAAGAATGCCGCAACTCTGCGGATCGCCTCCGACCGCGCGGAGGACTCCGGCGCAGACACTACCTGGACCGGTCAGGACCCCGACGAGCTGACCGCCCGTGCAGAACAGGCTGACGAAGAGCAGGCGTTGCTCGACGAGGAGGTCGAGGTCGCCACGGAGCGGTTGGAGAACATCCGGGACGACGTCGCTGCCCGGGACGAGGCGGCGCGTGACGCTGAACAGGAGCACCTCGCGCAGGTGCGGGCGATTGCCGACCGTCGGGAAGGTATCGTCCGTCTCCTGGCACAGCAGGAGGCGGTGGACCAACGCCGCCGCGCGGCAGGCGAGGAGATCGACCGTCTCCAGCAGTCCGTGGAGGAACAACGTGAGGCACTGGAGGCCACCACCGGCTCTGAGGAAGCCGACGCGGCCGACGCGCTCGCCGAACTGCAGAATCAGGGATCGGGCCTGGAAGACGCCGCTGCCCGGGCCGCCGAGGAGTCCACCGGGGCGGAACGACGCGTCGCTGAACTCCGTGCCGCAGAACGCGACCTGGAACGCACCATCGCGTCCCTGGAGGCTTCCGTGGAGGCATGGCGTGACCGACTGCGTCCGTCGGACGGGGCGGCGGTGGCGGTGCGCGCCGCTGAGGAACGGGGTATGGAGGCACTCCGCCCCCTCGCCGAGCTGCTGACCGTGCGCGACGGGTGGGAGAAGGCGGTGGCAGCCGTCCTGCCGGCTGGACTCGCCGGCGAGAATTCCGAGGCACTCGACACATTGGTCGACGCGCTCGTCGACGCGGCGGAGGGGCGGACCGTCCTGCTGGCCGGGGACGGTGCCGGCACCACCGCGGAGTCATGGCGTCTGGACCGCGGCGCCGGTGGCACCGGAACCCCGTCCACCGACTGGCTCCTCGACCACATCGACATCGCCGATGCGGTTGTTCCTGCAGTCACTGCCCTGCTCGTCGACGTTGTCGCCGTCTCTGACGTGGAGGAGGGGCGCCGGACGGTCTCAGCCGATGAACGGCTCCGGGCGGTCACTCCCGCCGGAGTGGTCGTCGGTGCGGGATGGGTAGCGGCCGGGTCGGGTGGCACGACTCCGGTTGAGCTGTCCACCAGGATCGATCAGGCCGCTGCCGATATCAGCGCACGCACGGCCGAGCTGGCCGATCTGCAGGCGACACTCAGCGGTGCAGAGCAGGCTGCAGAGGAACTGCGCACCGCGGCAGCCGGAGCGACGGCAGCCGTGCAGGACCACCGCACCAGGCTCACCGCCGCCCGCCAGCGTGTGGAGGCCGCCGAACGCACCGCAGGTCAGGCCCGTCGACTTCTCGAGAAGGCGGTGGCCCAGCGTGATGAGGCAGAGAAACGGCGTGATGCCCTGGCTGTCGAGGCCGACGATATCGCCGACCGGCTCGCGCGCCTGGACGCTGACGGTGACGAGGACGGAAGCGGGGCTGAGCCGTCCACCGCCGAGCGTGACTCCACCGCTCAGGCGCTCACCCAGGCCCGTGCCATGGAGATGGAGGCCCGTCTCGCCCTGCGCACCGCGGAAGAACGCGCCGGCAACCACCGGGGACGTGCTGAGGGGCTGCGTCGCCAGGCACGTCAGGAAACTGCGGCCCGGGAACAGTTCAACCGTGCCGCCGCGAAGCGTCGGGCTGCCCGGGAACGCGCCCGCGTCGTCGCTGAGCAGGCGCGGAGGGTGGGCGTACGCATCCGGGACGCCCTGGACCGCGCCGAGGGAACCCGTGCCCGCACCGACGAGGCCCACCGTCAGTGGCAGGCGGCGCTGAACGAACGCAAGGACAAGGTCAACACCTTGACACTGCGTCTCAACCATCTCACCAACACCGCACACTCCGCTGAGATCGCCCGTAGCCAGGCACAGCTGCGCATCGAACAGGCGCTGGAACAGGCCATGGACCAGCTGGGTATGACCGCCGCCCAACTACTGGACGAGGCTCCCGGAGACGACTTCGACCGAGATGCCGCCACCCGTGACCTCAAGGCCGCGGAAAAGTCGCTGCGCTCCCTGGGCAAGGTCAACCCGCTGGCGCTGGAGGAGTATTCGGCGCTCGAGGAACGTCACCGCTTCCTGGCCACCCAGCTCGACGACGTAGAGAAGGCGCGGGACGACCTCGAGGGGGTGATCAAGGACGTCGACGCCACGATCCTCGCCCTGTTCACCGACGCCTGGACCGACGTCGAGGACGAGTTCCCCCGTGTGTTCAACACGCTTTTCCCCGGCGGTGCCGGCCGACTGATCCTCACCGAACCGGATGACATGCTCACCACCGGCATCGAGGTCGAGGCCCGACCGCCAGGCAAGAAGGTCAAGAGGCTCTCACTGCTCTCCGGCGGGGAGAAGTCCCTCACCGCGCTGGCGCTGCTCGTCGCGATCTTCCGGGCCCGTCCCAGCCCCTTCTACGTCATGGACGAGGTGGAGGCGGCGCTGGACGACGTGAACCTGCGTCGGCTCATCGCACTGTTCGAGGAACTCCGCGAGGATTCCCAGCTCATCGTGATCACACACCAGAAGCCGACCATGGATGTGGCCAATGTCCTCTACGGGGTCACAATGCGCGGTGACGGGGTCACCAGGGTCATCTCGCAACGCATGGACCCCAAGCCAGCCGAACCCGCGGACCCCTCCTAGAATGGGATGACGTGAGCAACACCTCGAGCCCCGCACAGGGGCCCATCGCCGACCTGTCCGACAACCTCCTCGCCTGGGCATCCAGTACCGAGATCGACCTTTCCCGACGTCTGGGTGAACTGAGCGGCGACCCTGCGGTCTTCGTGGACCTCGACATCACCGGTGATGAGCTGGAACGCATCACGATTTTCTTCGGTGAGTTCCTCTCCCGCCAGATCCGCGCCGGCGCTGACGAGGACGCCCTGTTGCGGACGTGCCCCGCACTGACCGCGACCACACTGCTGTTCCGTGCGGCACGTCTCAACGTCGTCGGCGAACTCGAATCGGAGTTCTGGACGGGGCTCGGTCTGGAGCCGACGGACGCACGCGTCTCACTGATCGACTACGCGGAGATCCTCACCCGTGCCGGGCTCGACCCCATGGACGCCGCCGCAGCAGGTTCCGACGGTGACAAGGGACGTCTGTTCGCCCATGTCGGTATCGCGACCGACTGGGTCCCCGAGCTCATCGAGCTCATCGACACCCGTAGGCTCGCCGGCGATGCCCTGCCCACCCCCGCTGAAGAAGCTGGCGCAGTGGTTGCCGTCCTCGCCGAGGAATCGCTTCAGGCGGGGCCGTTGTGTGCAGCGTTGCCGGACCTCGCTGTCCGGCTGATCACCCCGGTGGTCCGGGTCGTGCAGCTCGCTGCGGAACACCCCGACCACTGGGTCAACTCCCTCGTGGACGCCGGCGAGGAAGCACAGGTGGCGCCTCTGGTGCTCGAGGACGTCATCGAGGAGCTGCGTGAACGTCCCGCCGGGACGACTGCGCGTCGGCACCGTGTCGGAGTCGGCACCCGTGAGGACCGCCCACGTCTGGCGATCGACCTGGCCCGCCAACGTGTCGTCCTGCGACTGCCCGAGCAGCCGCTGGAGTCTGTCCGGGGAGCCGGAGACGAACGAGACGACAGCGACGCTGCGGAGGGCGAGGTCCGCTGGCATGTGGACGTCGACGGGCGGCCGGCTGGCTTCCGGACCCGCCGTTCCGATGCGCCCGGGCGCCCCGTCACCGAGACACTGGATCTGCCGGTCCGCCGACCCGTCCGTGAGATCGGCGTGCGGGACCTGACCCACGGGGAATCCTGGGTACTGCCGGTCGTCGACGACGCCGACCCGGTCATGGTCTTCACCCGTCGGGGCAAGGAACTCACCGACCGGGTGTCCCTGCATCATTCCCGTGTGCTCGTCGTCTGCCCCGAGGATTCCACCGCCGTGGATCCGGTCGCCGACCGCGAACTCCCGGTGCTGGGGGAGTGGCAGGTCAAGGCCTGGGACGGTTGGGTCATCCGTGACCTGGACCTGTCCGCAGCCAGGGCTCTGCACGTCGACCGACCCGGTGTCGCACGGCCGCCGATGGGCACGGTGCGGTGTGTCGACGCCCGACAGCGAGTCTGGTTCCGCGAACCGGAGGACGTGCTCCCGGCGATCCGGACCCTCGGTGGCCTGCCCGTGCACGCCTCCAGCCTGCAGGCGGTCTTTCCTGCCACCGTGTCCGGGGCACCGGAGATCTGGTTCCTCTCGGTCAGCTCCTGGGCCGGGCCCGACGAGACCGGCGAAGAAGTCACTGAGGAGGAGCCGCTGGAGGTCCCCGCCGAAGGCGGGATGTTCGACGTCTTCGACCCGGAGGCGTATGAGACCCCGTGGGTAGGCGAGTACCTGGTCCGCCTGCGCGGGCCCCGTAATGAATCGTTCCGGCACGAGTTCGCCATCGTGGAGGGCCTGGACATCGAAGCGCCGGCCAGCCCCCGACTGGGCCTGGCCGCCGGTCTTACTCCGGTGACCGTCTCCCTGTTCCCGGGGGAGAAGCAACTCTTCATCCCGAAGTCCGTGGACATCACGGCCGAGGAGAAGTCCGTCCAGGTCATTGCAGAGACTGACGCCGGCGACGCACTGCCGCTGGTCGTGGAACCGCCACGCCTGCGGTTCCAGCTTCCGCTGATCGGGGAGGACCCGATGTGGCGGACCGAGTCATTGGTCGCGCCGGCGGTGGAGATCAATTCTGCGACCCGGTTCCGTATCCGGCCGGGTATGCCGGTCGAATCACCCCGGCTGGTGATCCGTGACCGCCACGGTGCGCCGGTACGCACTCTCCGTCTGGGCACCGTCGACCAGGTGACGTGGTCGGTGTCGTTGTCCTCGGTCCGTGCATCATTGCCGCAGCTGACCGAAGGTTCCTGCGAACTCGAGTTCGTCGCCGACGGGCGCAGCCACAGCGTGCGGTTGGTCACCATGCGTCCCGCAGAGAAGCGGACGCTGAGTTACTCGGCCGCCTCCGACAACGGTTCGGCCGCCAGCCTGACGGTGGAACCGAAGACCGACTCGCCTGCATGGGTGTGGCCCCTGACTGCGCCATGGATGTCTGCGCGGGTGCTGTCCTTCGCCAACGGGGTCGCGGAACTCCCCGAGGAGCTCACCGACGCCGGTGCGCTCAGTGTCCAGTTCTACAACCGCGACCGGTTCAGCCCGCTGCATCCGGCCGCGTCGCCGGGTCCGGGTGCCCTGCGCGTCGACGTCCCGGGGCATGCCCGTCCGGACGACGGCGGCCCCTGGACCCAGCTTTCGGCCTATCTCGCCGGTGCGTCGGACGAACTGCCGGAGGACACCGACGTCCTCACCGTACTGTGGGACGTCCTCGCCGGCTGGTTGACCGGGGAGGCCACCGCGGATGCCAGCGCGGCAATGCATGCGGCGCTGGCACGCCACCCCCGTGAGGCACTCCGGGCGATGTCCCGGTCGCTGGTGCCGTCCACCGATCGTCCCGCTCAGTTCATTCTGTCCGGGCTGGTCCACGCCTCGTTGCGCTCGTCCACGCCGGACCCGCGTCCCGGTGTCGCCTGGATCGCCGCGCTGGAGATCCTCGGTGAACTCGCCGCGACCGATGACGAGGACACCGCTTCACGCCGTGAGATCGGGCGTCGGCTCTCCGCCATTGGCGGGCTGCCGCTGTCCCAGACTGTCGAGACCGGACGAGACGCGACCTTGGAGACGTCCTGCATTGACGCCACCACGGTGCAGATCGCGCAGTTGTCGCCGGAACAGCAGGAAGCCGTGCTGAGCACGTTCTTCGCCGGGTCCCAGGTTGTCCCCGGCGCCCTGTCGGAGGAGAACTCCCGGCTGATCGCGGTGTTCGAGACCTTCCGTCACCGTGAAGAGCTTGGTCAGGTACTCGCCGACCCGGGGCTGCTGCGCGTGGCGTTGGCGCTGCTGCGCCGGATCCGTCAGACCAACCGGCAGCTGTACACTTCGGCGCGGGTTCGCTTCGACAAGCTCGACAACGTCGACACCGACAACCCCGACAACCGCTGGGCCCTGACCCCGGTGATCAGTATGATCCTGGCGATAGCGGCGCGCATGCACGCCCACGGACGGCTGGGCTCGACAGGGCAGCTGTCATCGGCGTACCCAGGGTGGGCCGAGATTGCCCGTATTGTCCCGGACCTGGTCACCGGCGACCTCGTGGCGGCTGATGCGATGGTGCTCGGTGTCTTCGGCCCCGACGAGGAGGAGGATGAGGGGGAGGACGAGGACCCGGCAGGAGGTACCGCAGGTGGTGGCGGCGGAGCTGGCGCTGCTGAGGCTGCGATCGAGTCCGTCGTCAGCGAATAGCGTCGCCCCGATCCGGGCCGACGCCGCAGAATGACCTGAACGCTCACGGTTTCCGTACCGTGAGCGTTCAGGTGATCTTTCGGGGTCCTCGGTGACTCGGGGGACTCAGGACGTCGACGCGCTGGATGGCTCCGGGAGTGCCGAAGGCTACCAGCCGGAGAAATCCTCGCCCTCCGGCACACAGCGGAGGAGACATTTGGTTCACTGGTGGGATGGACCCGATTATCTGGATAGTCATAGCCGCCGTCGCGGTCATAGTCATCGTCGCTCTCCTCATCATCCTCGGCCTGCGCCGCGGGAAGCAGAAGGAGATCTCCTTCGAGAAGAAGACGGAGATCGAGGAGAAGAAGCCGTCATCCGGTAACTACCAGGCGCAGGGTGGATTCAACTTCAGCGCCGGTACCGCAGCTGGCGTAGAGGAGAAGGAGCCGGAGGTTCTTCCGGGCCAGGAACTCGGCGGAGCAGCGACACCGGCCCCGTCAGCACCGACGGAACCAGCGGAACCCTCCACACCTTCCTCAGTTCCGGAACCCGAACCAGCCCCGGAGCCGGAACCCGAACCAGCCCCGGAGCCAGAGCCGGAGCCTGAGCCCAGTCCCGAACCGGAGCCGACTCCCGAACCAGAATCCGCCCCGGAGCCGGAGCCCACACCTGAACCTGCCCGGGAGCCGGAGCCCGAACCAACTCCCGAGCCAGAAGCCGTCCCTGAACCAGAGCCCACACCTGAACCTGCTCCAGAACCCGAACCGGAGCCCGTCCCCGAGCCCGAGCACACTCCGGAACCTGAGGCAGAGCCAGAATCTGTCGAGGACATCGCCCCGGTGGAGGGGCGCCTCGGCCGGTTGCGCGGCAATCTGTCCAAGTCGCAGAACGTTATCGGACGCGGTGTGCTCGGCATCCTCTCCGCGGGAGATCTGGATGAGGATGCGTGGGAGGAGATCGAAGACACCCTCCTCATGGCGGATCTGGGCACCAAGACCACGCTCGCGGTCGTCGAAGACCTGCGGGAGCGCATCACCACCCAGGGCGTCTCCAGCGAGGCAGAGGCACGGGCACTGTTGCGGTCCTGCCTGATCGATGCGTGCAAGCCTGATCTTGACCGTTCGATTCACGCCATGCCGTACGACGGCAAGCCGGCGGTGATCATGGTCGTCGGGGTCAACGGGACGGGGAAGACGACCACCACCGGAAAGCTCTCGCGTGTGCTTGTCGGGATGGGCCACTCCGTCCTTCTTGGTGCAGCAGACACGTTCCGCGCCGCTGCCGCCGACCAGTTGGAGACATGGGGCCGACGGGTCGGCGCGGAGACCGTGCGGGGCAAGGAAGGTGCCGATCCTGCCTCCGTCGCCTTTGACGCGGTGGCCAAGGGCGTCGACGACGGTATCGACGTCGTCGTGGTCGACACCGCAGGTCGACTGCACACCTCAGTGGGACTGATGGACCAGTTGGGCAAGGTCAAGCGTGTCGTCGAGAAGAAGGCCAAGGTCGACGAGGTAATCCTCGTGCTCGACGCCACGGTCGGCCAGAACGGGCTCGTTCAGGCGCGGATGTTCCGCGAGGTCGTCGACATTTCCGGTGTCGCGCTGACCAAGTTGGACGGCACCGCCAAGGGTGGCATCGTCTTCCAGATCCAGGAGGAGCTCGGGGTGCCGGTGAAGCTCGTCGGACTCGGCGAGGGTGCCGATGACCTCGCCCCCTTCGAGGTCGAGGGATTCGTCGACGCACTACTGGGCTGACCGTCCGACGACCCCCTGACACTGAAACACCGTCGTAATCTTGCGGCGGTGTTTTTCATGCGCTGGAAATCATGGTGCATGAACAGGTGAAACATCGGGGCAGTTAACTACTCAGCGTGAGACACCGGCGCGAGGTGCCGGAGACAACCCCCGCAACCCTGAGGAGTTCCCCGAAATGACACCCGAGGAAATGGCGGCAGCTACAGGCGACTCAGCCTGGATGCTCATGTCCGCTGCGCTGGTCCTGTTGATGACGCCGGCGCTGGCCCTGTTCTACGGTGGCATGTCGCGCCAGAAATCCGCCCTGAACATGATGATGATGTCCTTCGGCACGCTCGGGCTGATCGGTGTCATCTACGTGCTGTGGGGATGGTCGATGTCCTACGGTACCCAGACAGTCGGCGGACTGTTCTCGAACCCGTTCGAGTTCTTCGGACTGAAGGACTCCGTCACGGACGCGGAAGGCAACTTCATCGCTGGTGCCGAGGCTACGCCAATGTCATCGACATCGGATTCCAGCTGACGTTCGCCGTGATCACCGTCGCCATCATCTCCGGCTCGCTGGCCAACCGCGTGAAGTTCTCCACCTGGATGGTGTTCGCGGGTATCTGGGCTACGTTGGCCTATTTCCCGATGGCACACATGGTGTGGGGCGGCGGTCTGCTCTCCGACGGGGAGGACGGACTGGCTGCGATGATGTTCGGGACCGCGACCGCGGACGGCGAGACCGTCGCGGCAATCGCTCCGATCGACTTCGCCGGCGGCACCGTCGTGCACATCAACGCCGGTGTGGCGGCACTGGTGCTGGCACTGATCATCGGGCGGTCCCGTACCTTCATGAAGGAAGGCTCCAGGCCCCACAACCTGCCCCTGGTGATGCTGGGCGCGGCCCTGCTGTGGTTCGGCTGGTTCGGCTTCAACGGTGGCTCGGCCTTCGGGGCCAACGGCGAAGCCGGCCTGGCGTGGCTCAACACCACTGCAGCGACGTGTGCCGCGATGTTGGGCTGGTTGCTGGTGGAGCGTCTCCGCGACGGCCACACCACATCCCTGGGCGCGGCGTCCGGCGTCGTCGCAGGCCTGGTGTCCGTCACTCCGGCTGCAGGCGACCTGACTCCGCTCACCGCAATCATCCTGGGGGCGATCGGTGGTGCTCTGGCCGCTGTCGGTGTGGGTCTGAAGTACCGCTTCAAGTTCGACGACTCCCTTGACGTCGTCGGCGTGCACCTGGTCGCCGGAATCTGGGGAACGATGGGAATCGGACTTCTGGCGACGGACCGTGGTCTGCTCACCGGCGGAGGTTCGGACGGGTTCAAGCTCTTCATCGTCCAGATCGTCATCGCACTGGTCGCGGTGGTGTTCTGTGCCGTGGTCACCGCTGTCATCGGGCTGGCACTGAAGTACACCATGGGGTGGAGGATCTCCGGCGACGACGAGAACGCCGGAATCGACAGCACCCAGCACGCGGAGAGTGCGTACTCCTACACCGACGACAACGACCAGGAGTTCGAGGAGGTCACCGACTTCGACTCCGCGCAGGGGGACGCACACCGGGCCAACGACCTTGCCGACGGGGCACACCAGAAGAACTGAGGTCGTACCCTCACAGTCCGAATCCGCCGGGCACGTGACAAAGTCTGTCTCCGAACCATGTGTGAGTAGGCAGGCCCACGGACACCGGGTACGGTGGAGGGGTCAGAAGTCATTGTGTAAGGGAGATTTTCCACTGTGTTTGAGTCCTTGTCCGACCGCTTGTCCGGCGCCCTCAAGGGCCTGCGCGGGAAAGGACGGCTGACCGAGGCGGACATCAACGCCACCGCCCGTGAGATCCGTCTGGCTCTCCTCGAGGCGGATGTCTCCCTGCCGGTCGTCCGTGCCTTCATCAAGAGGATCAAGGAGCGCGCCAACGGTGTCGTTGTCTCCGAGGCACTCAACCCTGCACAACAGGTCATCAAGATCGTCAACGAGGAACTGCAGGGCATTCTCGGTGGCGAGACCCGGCGACTGAACCTCGCCAAGAACCCGCCGACCGTGATCATGCTCGCCGGTCTCCAGGGCGCGGGTAAGACCACCCTGGCCGGAAAACTCGCGAAGCACCTGTCCAAGCAGGGGCACACCCCGATGCTCGTGGCGTGTGACCTGCAGCGTCCTGGTGCGGTACAGCAGCTGCAGATCGTCGGTGAGCGCGCGGAGGTGCCGACGTTCGCCCCGGACCCGGGCACCTCGCTCGATTCCCTCGACCATGAGATGGGGACCAGCCACGGTGATCCCGTCGCCGTGGCCCAGGCGGGTATCGAAGAGGCCGGGCGCACCAAGCACGACGTCGTCATCATCGACACCGCGGGCCGGTTGGGTATCGACGAGACCCTCATGACCCAGGCCCGCAACATTCGCGATGCGGTCAACCCGGACGAAGTGCTGTTCGTCATCGACTCGATGATCGGGCAGGACGCCGTGACCACCGCCGAGGCCTTCCGCGACGGCGTGGACTTCACCGGTGTCGTGCTCACCAAACTCGACGGTGACGCACGAGGTGGTGCGGCACTGTCGATCCGTGAGGTCACCGGCAAACCCATCATGTTCGCGTCCACCGGTGAGAAACTCGAGGACTTCGACGTCTTCCACCCCGACCGGATGGCCAACCGTATTCTCGGCATGGGTGACGTGCTCAGTCTCATCGAGCAGGCCGAACAGGTCATGGACCAGAGGAAGGCGGAGGACTCTGCGGCCAGGATGGCCTCTGGTGAACTCACGCTGGAGGATTTCCTCGACCAGATGCTCATGATCCGTCGGATGGGGCCGTTGGGCAACGTGCTCAAGATGCTCCCCGGCGGCAAGCAGATGAACGACATGGCTGACATGGTCGACGAAAAGCAACTCGACCGGATCCAGGCAATCATCCGCGGTATGACTCCCGCCGAGCGTGAGAACCCGAACATCCTCAACGCCTCGCGGCGTAAGCGCATCGCCGCTGGCTCGGGTGTGACCGTCGCCGACATCAACCAGCTGGTCAGCCGGTTCCACGAGGCCAAGAAGATGATGGGCAAGATGGCAGGACAGTTCGGCATGGGTGGTGGCATGGGGCGGTCCGCGACGAAGAAGAAGCCCAAGGGGCGGAAGGGTAAGAACGGTAAGCGTAAGCCAGCGAAGAAGGGCCCCTCGCAGCCGAAGACACCGCAGGGCATGCCTGGAATGCCGGGCATGGGCGGAATGCCGGGGATGCCCGGAGGTGGCGGAATGCCCTCGATGGCCGACCTGAAGAAGATGCAGCAGCAGATGCCCGAAGGCTTCGAGAACATCGACATGAACAACCTCGACTTCGGCAAAGGGCGGTAGCTGATCCGTCTGAACCGTTCTGGTGTGTGCCGGATTTGTTCGTATGACCTGCTTCCCTGTAGTGTCGAACGGTCTGCGTAACACCGATCACGACCCCGGTCGTCCGGTGGTCACGCGCAGGATAAATCCAAGGGTTGAACCGGCCCGCAGCCATGCGCCCCTACGTGGGGCCGTCGGATGCGGGTGTCCGTACTGCCCGGTGACCGTCAACAGGAAAGAGGACCTTTCATGTCCGTCAAGATCAAGCTCCAGCGTCTCGGCAAGATCCGCACCCCGCACTACCGCGTGGTCATCGCTGACGCCCGTACCCGTCGTTCCGGCAAGGTGATCGAGAACATCGGCATCTACGAGCCCAAGGCCGAGCCGTCCGTCATCAAGATCGACTCCGAGCGCGCACGCCACTGGCTGAGCGTCGGCGCACAGCCGACCGAGCCGGTCCTCGCCCTGCTGAAGGTCACCGGCGACTGGCAGGCCCACAAGGGTCTCCCGGGCTCCGAGGGAACCCTGAAGGCACAGCCGGAGAAGGCATCCAAGCTGGATCTCTTCAATGCCGCACTGGCAGAAGCTGCCGATGCACCGACCGCCGAGGCCATCACCGAGAAGAAGCGGAAGGCCAAGGAAGAGGCGGAAGCCAAGGCTGCCGCTGAGGCTGAGGCGGCCGACAAGGCTGCTGAGAAGGAAGCAGACGAGGCTGCTGAGGCCGAGTAGTCTGTCTTCTTCGTCGCTTGTCGGAGTCCCGTGAGACTCCGAGCGTAACTTCCGGGGCGCCGTCTCCACCGCACACGCGGTGGAGACGGCGCTTCCGTCTGTCAGGACCGGGCGGTAATGGTGATAGCTATATGCGCCGTTGGGGGTGGCCCACGGGGGTGAGGTCAGTGACCCCTGGTCGGCTGACATAGATTTCGCAGGTGTTTCGACATTATTTCCTGCGCAGGCCGACCTTGAAACAAAGCAGGTCAGATGGTGTGTCCTGGGTCACTGATGTGGCGAACCTGTTAAGTCGACTGTGTCAGGCAGGTAAAATACCGACGGTACAGAAGTTTTCACCGAAGGGAGCACGATGGACGTCGATGCCACAGTCAAGACCTACTACGAGCAGATCCTCCAGCGGAACGCAGGTGAGCCCGAGTTCCACCAGGCGGTCTCCGAGGTCCTCGACAGCCTCACACACGTGCTGCGCAAGGACCCCCATTACGCGGACATGGGGCTGATCCAGCGGCTCACCGAGCCTGAGCGCCAGATCATCTTCCGGGTTCCGTGGGTCGATGACCAGGGCAACGTCCACGTCAACCGTGGCTTCCGAGTTCAGTTCAACTCCGTGCTCGGTCCGTACAAGGGTGGACTGCGTTTCCACCCGTCCGTGAACCTCGGCATCATCAAGTTCCTCGGTTTCGAACAGATCTTCAAGAACTCGCTGACCGGCCTGCCGATCGGCGGCGGCAAGGGCGGTTCCGACTTCGATCCCAAGGGCCGTAGCGATCTCGAGATCATGCGGTTCTGTCAGTCATTCATGACAGAGCTCGGCCGTCACATCGGCGACAAGATCGATGTCCCCGCCGGAGACATCGGTGTGGGCGGCCGTGAGATCGGCTACCTCTTCGGCCAGTACCGGCGCATGGCCGGTCGTCACGAGTCCGGCACCCTGACCGGTAAGGGCCTGCAGTGGGGCGGTTCGCTCGTGCGTACCGAGGCGACGGGCTACGGTGCGGTGTACTTCACCCAGGAGATGATGTCGGCCCGCCGCGAGCGGCTGCACAATGCCAAGGTCATCGTCTCCGGTTCCGGCAATGTGGCGATCTACGCCATCGAGAAGGCACAGGAACTCGGCGCAACTGTTGTGGCGTTCTCCGACTCCTCCGGCTACGTCACCACCCCGGACGGTGTCGACGTGGAACTGCTCAAGGACATCAAGGAGGTCCGGCGCCTCCGGGTCGCCGATTACGCCAAGGAAGCCAAGGGTGCAACCTTCCACAAGGGCGGCAACGTCTGGGAGGTCGAGGCCGACGTCGCTCTGCCGTGTGCCACCCAGAACGAGTTGGACGGCGAATCTGCCGAACTGCTCGCCGACAACGGTGTGAAGTACGTGGCAGAGGGTGCGAACATGCCGTGCACACACGACGCGATCCGCGTGTTCGGCAAGCGCAAGATCGACTTCGCACCAGGCAAGGCAGCCAATGCCGGTGGTGTGGCGACGTCGGCACTGGAGATGCAGCAGAACGCGTCCCGCGACTCCTGGACCTTCGAGTACACCGACAAGCGGCTGCGGGACATCATGGGAAATATCTTCCGGACGACGGCGAAGACTGCGGCGGAGTACGGCATGGAGGGCGACTACGTGGTCGGCGCCAACATCGCCGGCTTCCGCAAGGTCGCCGACGCCATGGCAGCACAGGGTGTCATCTAGGGTACGGGGTTCTGTGCGGTACGCTGACCTCCATGTCAGGTACTGAACAACTCCAGATCGGCCGGGTGATCAAGCCGCACGGTGTGCGGGGGGAGCTGGTGGTCGATGCGACCACCGATGACCCGGCGGGACGGTTCGCCGTAGGTACCGTGCTGACCGGGCGGCACCGGGGGACCGAGCGGTCCCTCACCGTGGCGGCGACGCGGCCCCACCAAGGCCGGTTGCTGGTCACGGTCGAGGAGGTCACGGACCGTACCGAGGCAGAAACGTTGCGGGGTCTGCGTTTCTTCGGTGATCCCGTGACAGAACCGGGGGAGGACGGGTTCTACGACCATCAGCTCGAGGGCCTGCGTGTGCTCGACTGCGGCCAGGTCGACGAAGAGACCGCCAACGCCAGGGCCTACGACGGCGCCAGTCCGGAACCGGTTGATATCGGTGTGGTCAGTGGGGTCACTCACGGTCCCGCCGGCACGTTGCTCGAGGTGTCGGTGGACACGGATGCCCCGTTGTCTACGGCCGGCGGGACGATTCTGGTCCCGTTCCGCCACGCCATCGTCCCGATCGTCGATCTGGACAACGGTGCGCTGGTGCTGACCCCGCCGGAGGGGCTGCTCGACCTGGGGTAAGATCAACCCCCATGCGTCTGGACGTCATCACGATCTTTCCCGAGTACCTGGACCCGTTACGGCACGCTCTGCTGGGGAGGGCCATCGAGCGCGGAATCCTCGACGTCGCCGTCCACGACCTGCGGTCCTGGACACATGACGTGCATAAGGCGGTGGATGACACCCCTTATGGTGGTGGACCCGGAATGGTCATGAAACCGACGGTGTGGGGCCCCGCGCTCGACGACGTCGAGGCCCTTTCCGGCCCGGCAGCCACTGTGAGACGGCTGGAGAGCGCCCAACCACATGTACCGGCCGACGCGTTGGATACCGGGCAGGCTCACGCCGATCACGATGACCGACCCGTACTGGTCGTCCCGACCCCCGCCGGGGCACCCTTCACCCAGGACACGGCTGAACGATGGGCGGCGGAGGATCGGCTTGTCTTCGCCTGTGGTCGCTACGAGGGGATTGACCAGCGGGTCTTCGACGACGCAGCGGCGCGGTACCGGGTGGAGGAGGTGTCCCTCGGCGACTACGTGTTGATCGGCGGGGAGGTCGCGGTGCTGGTGATGGCAGAGGCGGTGGTACGGCTGATTCCTGGTGTTCTGGGCAACCGCCGGAGTCATGAGGAGGATTCTTTCCAGGACGGCCTCCTCGAAGGCCCCAGCTACACGAAACCGAGGATCTGGCGGGAACGGGAGGTCCCTGAGGTGCTGCTCTCAGGAGATCACGCGAAGGTGGACCGGTGGCGCAGGGACCAGGCACTGTTGCGCACCGCGACAACCCGACCTGAGCTGATCGAGGCTCTGCGGCAAGAGGGTGCGCTGGACGCCAGGGACCGCAGCGTCCTGGACTCGACGGTGGACTCGACGGTGGACTCGACGGGGGAGTAGCACCATAGACGGCCCTGTGTCGCGGGCGGGTTGTCCCCAGGAGTGGTTCTGTCCACAACGTCCTGGCGATTCTCCGGGAGCGGAGGGTGGTGAGGGGCCCACCGTGGCTACTGTTCTCCTGGACGGCCGGATATGTTTCCGGCCACGGGAGAAGGGGGAGATCATGCCAGTCACCGAACCGGTGAACAGTCCGTCGGTGGAGGAACTCACCGTTTATCCGTTCAACAGGATGGAACTCAGGATGGCACAGAGTGGCCTGCGGGGTCGCTCCGCAGCCGAGCGCGCCGCCATCTCAGAGATGGTGCGCACGCGTGGGGCAGCGTACGCTGCGCGGTTCCGTCACGCCGCGGAACTGTCGTGGAGGATGCCGGAGATGTACTGGTCGGCTGTCGAGGACGGCCGGATGACGCTGGAACATATGGACGCGGTCTGGCGCCGGATCGACCGCCATGCGGGGCTGCGGGCGAGGATCGAGAATCAGGAGGCTGAACTGCAACGGCAACGGGACCTGGCGGGCCGGGAGAACGACGGGGAGGACGGGACGAGCTGCGGTACCGGTGGCTCCGGGGAGGAGGATTTCTACGGGGAGCCCGTGCCGTGGGAGGTCAACGATGCTCCGTGGCGACGTCGCTTCCCGGACGTCGAAAGCCCGTACTGCCCCTCGGCGGACCGGTCCGTGGAACAGGCGGTCACCGACTGGCTGCTGGCATGTCCACACCGGTTGATCACCTCCTCTGGTGCCGGCTCACTGATACCCAGGTCCACCGTGACGATCCACCGGCTCCGTGAAGTCGTCGATGCGGCCGTGGACGACGACCTCGCCAACCGCGAGGCCTATGAACAGCAGGGCAGTCCGGCGCATCCGGACGCCTCCACGCATCCGTTCTAGAACGGACACCCGGCGGCGCGGGGCTGTGAACGCGACTAGCGTGGTGGCCATGACAACACCCGGGCGAAACGTCACCACTGCAACGGACATGAATGTCCTGGTCCGCCCGGATCATGTCGCGGCGCTGGCTGACGCGATCAAACATGCGCTCGGCGACCACGGTGCCACTGGTGTCGAGGTGAGGTTGACCGGTATCGAGTCAGCCTGTGAACCGGACAACATGCTCGTGGCCGAATACCAGCAACGATTCGACACGCCGCCGATCGGCGAACAGGTGCACCGGCTGACGGTAACCGCCTGCTGGCAGGATTCGCACGGGCAGGACAAGGCGCTGAACACCGCCGATGTCACCCGCGTCATCGCAGCGTGTCTGCCGGGTGTTCCCGACGGGTCGCCCGGGCTCTGGTTCGGACAGACCTCCACGCTACGATCATCCGAATGAACGTCCGACACACCGCAGAAAACAGCGATTCAACGATCACCACGGCTCTTGCGAAGGAACTCGACGTCAGCGAAGCCCAGGTGCAGGCCACCGTCGGTCTCCTGGACGAGGGAAACACCGTCCCGTTCATCGCCCGCTACCGCAAGGAAGTCACGGGGGGTATGGATGATTCGCAGCTGCGGACCTTGGAAACCAGGTTGCGCTATCTGCGTGAACTCGCGGAGCGGAAGCAGACGATACTCGCGGCCATCGACGACCAAGGCAAGCTCACAGATGAACTCCGCGACCTGATTCTCGGGTGCGACACCAAGGCCCGCCTCGAGGATCTATACCTGCCCTTCAAGTCCACACGTCGCACGAAGGCCACCATCGCCAGGGAGGCAGGCCTGGAACCGTTGGTGGAGCAGTTGCTCGGAGACTGCGCCACCGACCCCGCCGAACTGGCGGCCGGCTTCACCACGGACGGGTTCGCCGACGCCAAAGCCGTGCTGGCGGGAGCCAGGGCAATCGTGCTCGAGGAGATCTCCACGGACGCGGACCTGGTCGGGGAGGTCCGCGAGAAGTTCTTCACCACGGGCGCGATGACAGCTGGTGCCGTCGCAGGGAAGGAGAAGTCAGCTGAGGCGCAGAAGTACCGTGACTACTTCGAGTTCTCCGAGCCGTTCACGACACTGCCGAGCCACCGCATTCTCGCGCTGCTCCGGGGTGAGTCAGAGGGCGTGCTGCAACTGACTCTCGACGCCGGCGACGATGAGATCTACCAGGGCATGATCGCTTTGGCCCGTGGACTGGAAGCACGGGGAGACGCGGCAGACGGGTTCCGTGCGGAATGTACGAGGTTCGGGTGGCGTACGAAGCTGCAGGTCTCCTCGGGCGTGGACGTGCGGATGCGGCTCAAGGAGCGGGCGGACGAGGCAGCGGTGGAGGTGTTCTCACGTAACCTGCGCGACCTTCTGCTGGCAGCGCCGGCGGGGCAGCGGGCCACCCTCGGGCTTGACCCCGGGTACGCCCACGGTGTGAAGTGCGCGGTGATCGACCAGACCGGCAAGGTGCTCGACACCGCAGTGGTTTACCCCCACAAGCCCCAGAGCCGTTGGGACGCATCGGCGTCCACCCTGGCCACGCTGTGTGCCCGACACAATGTCGAGCTTCTCGCTGTGGGCAACGGCACGGCGTCCCGGGAGACCGAGAAGTTGGCCCGGGAGATCGCCGAGACCGTCTCCGCCGCGACGGGTGACCGCCCGACCCCGGTGATGGTCAGCGAATCCGGGGCATCGGTGTACTCCGCCTCGGAGCTGGCCGCCGAGGAGTTTCCGGACATGGACGTGGCCCTGCGCGGCGCGGTGTCGATCGCCCGTCGACTGCAGGACCCGTTGGCGGAGCTCGTGAAGATCGACCCGAAATCCATCGGCGTGGGCCAGTACCAGCACGACGTGAACCAGGCACTGCTTGCCTCCGGGTTGGATTCCGTGGTGGAGGATGCGGTGAACTCCGTCGGGGTGGACGTCAACACCGCGTCCGTCCCGTTGCTGCGCCGGGTGGCCGGGGTGAACGCCACCCTGGCCGACAACATCGTCAGCCACCGTGAGAACAACGGTGCCTTCTCCACCCGGCGGCAGCTCAAGGATGTGGCCAGACTCGGACCGAAAGCATTTGAACAGTGTGCCGGCTTCCTGCGCATCCACGGTGCCGCGGATCCCCTGGACGCGTCCGCTGTACACCCGGAGGCGTACCCCCTGGTGCGTCGAATCACCGAGGCCACCGGGGTGCCGGTGCCGGAACTCGTCGGAAATACCGCGGTGCTCACCAGGCTCAACCCGCGTGACTTCGCCGACGACACATTCGGTGTACCGACCGTGACCGACGTCCTCGCCGAGCTCGACAAGCCGGGGCGCGATCCGCGTCCTGAATTCCGCACGGCGTCGCTGGCCGACGGGATCGAGAAGATCTCGGATCTTAGCCCGGGCATGGTGCTGGAGGGGACGGTGACGAATGTCGCGGCTTTCGGAGCTTTCGTCGACGTGGGCGTGCACCAGGACGGCCTGGTCCATGTCTCGGCAATGTCCGATAAGTTCGTCTCGGATCCGCATGATGTCGTCAGCTCTGGCCAGGTCGTGAAGGTCAAGGTCATGGAGGTTGACGTCGACCGTCAACGTATCGGCTTGAGCCTCCGACTTCAGGACGAACCGGGGGAGCCCACCCGCAGGAACTCCGGCGGTGGGAATCGTCGTCAGACGAAGAAAGCGCCGACCGGTGGGCGTGACCACCGGACGAAGAAAGGCGGAGGACAGAAACAGGGCGGGGCCGCGGGGTCGATGGCTGACGCACTCAAGCGGGCCGGGTTTGGCCGGTAGGGTCTGACGCTGGCATAATGGCTGGGTTGCGTGAACTCCGCCTCCTCACCGGGGCGGGGACGTGCCAAAATTCAATGGTGTGGGCATGAACGCGTACCGCTCGTCTGAGCAGGTCGTGGGTCCTCTGTCCGATCGAAGACACAGCAAGGAAACTAACATGCACTATCTCGACAAGGTCGACGCCGCACAGCTGCGTAGCGACATCCCCGACTTCCGTCCCGGCGACACCCTCGACGTCCACGTCAAGGTCATCGAGGGCACCAAGAGCCGTGTCCAGGTGTTCCGCGGCGTCGTCATCCGCCGTCAGAACTCCGGTATCCGCGAGACCTTCACGGTCCGCAAGGTTTCCTTCGGCGTCGGCGTGGAGCGTACCTTCCCGGTCCACTCCCCGAACATCGATCACATCGACGTCCTGACCCGCGGTAAGGTCCGTCGTGCGAAGCTGTACTACCTCCGCGACCTGCGTGGTAAGGCAGCCAAGATCAAGGAGAAGCGCTAAGTATCACTGTGACTCCACCGTACGAGTGACGGTGGAGGGTGCAGGACTTACGCCGAACCGGCAGAACGCCCCGGAGCATCTCAGCTCCGGGGCGTTCTGCGTGTCTCCTGGCCTTCGCCTCATCAGGGGCGCGTCGCGTGGAGAGGTCAGGGCTTGGTGAAGTACTTCCGTGGGTTGTGCACCATCATGGTCTCGATCTGGTCGTCGGTGACCCCGCGCTCCCGCAGCGCCGGGAGCACGTCATCGTGGATATGCGTGAAGTGCCAGTTGGGTAGGGCCGTGGTGACGTCCTCGATGCTGTAGAAGTCCGAGTAGCAGGAGGCGTCGTGCGACAACACCATGGAGTCGGTGTACCCCAGGTCCACCATCGCCACCACCGTATTGACCCGGTCTTCGAACGGGGAGAAGGTGTCGATTCCGAAGCGGTCCATTCCCAGAACGGCGCCGCTGTCGGCGAGTTCCCTGAGGTAGTCGGTGTCCGTCGTGTCTCCACTGTGCCCGACCACGACCTTGGTCAGGTCCACGCCCTCCTCGCCGAGGACGCGTAGAGCAATAAGACCGGTCCTGTCGGCGGCGTGGGTGTGCACGGTGATCGGCGTGCCGGTTTCGACATGAGCCTGTCCGACGGCTCTCATCACCCGTTCCACATCGGTGGTCAGATGGTATTCGTCGATGGCGCACTTGAGCAGGCCGGCCTTCACCCCGGTATCGGCGATTCCGTTGCGGATGTCGCCGATGAACAGTTCGGTCATCGGGTCAACCTCCTTCGGGAAGACCCGGCCCGGCCCGGTGAAGTGAAACTGCACCGGTGCCTCGTGGTAGGTGTAGATGCCGGTCGCCGCGATGATGTTCATCTCGACCTGCTCGTTGATCCGCTGAATCCGCGGTATGTACCTGCCGAGGCCGATCACCGTCGGGTCGACGAGAGTCCGCACACCCTTCTCGTAGACGGCATTCACCTTGGCGACAGCGTCGGCGACACGCTGCTCCTCATCCCAGGGGTCCGGATAGTCCGGGAAGTTCTGGCGCATTTCCGTGCCGATCGTGAAGATGTGCTCGTGCATCAGGGTGATGCCCATGTCATCGATGTCAATGGGGCCTTTGACGGTTTCCACGGTGCTCATGTCTTCTCCTTTACTGGCGTGACGGATGCAGGTGGACCTCGATGAAGAAGAGGACTGATACCGCCCCGGTACTTCTTGAATCCGGTTTCATTTTCAGCAAGTATGCCCTAGTGTGTTCTGCATCACAACTATATTGTGGGCGACCGGCACTGCGTCCGGCCGTTTCGTCGTCCGGATCGCACAGGAGTTCTTCGATGGTTTCAGATCGGATCACGGTCGTGGGTCGCAGGCACAATCCGTACGCTGACCACGGCATCGTTTGTGACGACGCCGGAGTGCGCCGGTGGGCGGAACTGCCGGAGTCACTGGTTGCCATGCTGGGGGCGTCGGTCCAACGGGGACCCGACGAAGAGGCGGTCAGTGAGGTCGGCGGAGACAGTGCGACGTACCGTGAACTCTGGGAGACCGCACAGCGGGTCGCGGGAGGACTGAAGGAGGGCGGTCTTCAACGTGGCGACCGTGTGGCTGTCAGGT
Organism: Corynebacterium sp. CNJ-954; assembly: GCF_001942345.1. Classification (GTDB taxonomy): domain Bacteria; phylum Actinomycetota; class Actinomycetes; order Mycobacteriales; family Mycobacteriaceae; genus Corynebacterium. The sequence continues at coordinate 122,739 of NZ_MKKI01000011.1, read as the reverse complement.
ACCACGCGGGAGTGAACTGGGTGACAGCTTTCTGGGGTGTGATCATGGCGGGTGGTGTCGTTGTCGCGGTGAACACCCGCTCAACACCGGCTGAAACCGCATTTGTCCTCGAGGATTCCGGTACCACCGTCGACCTCGTTGACGGTATGCCGTTGCCGGTCGGCGACCCTTATCTGGAGGAGGGGCTGGGCCTCGACGATATTGCTGCACTCTTCTACACCTCCGGGACCACCGGGGACCCGAAAGGTGTACCGACGAGCCATGAGGCTTTCCTCTCCAACGTGGCCAACTGCCTGCGCAACCTCGACTTCGGTCTGATGGCACCCGGTGAACTACGTACCTTGATCAGCGTTCCGCTGTTCCACGTCACCGGATGCAACACCCAGTTGCTCACGGCACTCTGGATGGGTGGAACCGCGCGGATCATGCCGGCGTTCGACCAGGACGTCTTCATCGATTCGTTACGGGACGATCACATCAACTTCATTGTGACGGTGCCGGCCATCTACGCGTTGCTGGTGCGGCACGACAGATTCGCTGAGGTGGACACCGCAACGTTGAGGTGGGTCACGTACGGGGGCGCGCCCATTGCGCCGTCGCTGGTCAAGACGCTGCACGAAGCTTTTCCCCAGGCCGAGGTGGGTAACGGCTACGGCATGACCGAGACAAGCTCGGTGTTGACGATGCTGCCGCACGCTGACGGTGTCGAGCACGCTGACTCGGTAGGTTATGCTGCCCCGTCCGTGGAGTTGGGGGTTGACCCCATAGACCCTGATGATCCTCTGGTCGGAGAACTCGTTGCCCGCGGTGCGAATGTGGCCACCTGGTACTGGCGGCGTCCCGAGGAAACTGTGGAGACGGTCATCGACGGATGGCTGCACACCGGTGATATCGTCCGCGTCGACGAAGCCGGTCGGGTGTACATCATCGATCGGGCGAAGGACATCATCAACCGAGGTGGTGAGAACATCTCCAGTATTGAGGTGGAGTCCGCACTGACGGCTCTGCAGGAGGTCGTTGACGCTGCGGTGATCGCGGTGCCCGATGACGTGATGGGGGAGAAAGTTGGCGCGATCCTGTACACCGATGGTGTCGACATCGACCAGGCTTCCGTGATTGACAGGGTCTCCCGGTCACTGTCTGATTTCAAGGTCCCGCAGTACTTGATCGTCGTTGATGAACCGCTGCCACGCAACCCCGGCGGGAAACTTCTCAAAGGCAAGCTCCGGGACGAGGCGCGGTGGGGCCCGCCGTTGCGGTAACCGACACGGACGGGTGTGGTGACCGGGGCTATTGCGGCGGAAGCCGCATACGGGGAGGGGCACCGCTGTACCTTGTCCAGCATGACGATTTCATGTGGGGGTATCGCCCGTAAAGTCCTGGCCACTCTGGTGGCGGCCACCGGAGTTTCGCTGATCTCCGGCGTGCCGGGTGCTGCCGCCGACACGCCGGACACGTGTCGACACCACACTGCCGCGTCTGTGACGTGCAACGTCTGGTCCGAGTCGATGCAGCGGGCCGTCCCGGTGGTGGTGAAGCCTGCCGTCACGCCGGGCAATGACAAGGTCATCCAATTCCTCGACGGGGTTGACGGGGGAGACGGGTGGAGCGGCAGGGCGATGGATTACGTCGCCGACGATGATGCGACGATCGTCTTTCCCTCGGCGGATTCACGATCGTTCTGGGTCGACTGGGACTCCACCGCACCGAACGGCAAGGAACTCAAGTACGAGACTTTTCTCACACGGGAGCTGCCCGCCTATCTTGAGAGGGAATTCGATGTGCCGGACGGGGGACGCGAACGGACGGGAGTTGTGGGTTTGAGTATGGGAGCGTATTCGGCGGTGAACCTCGCCTCGAAACACCCGGGGATGTACCGGTCTGTTCTGGCGCTGAGCGGTTTCTACAACAACCAGATGTTGGCTGGGCGACTGGCGGTGGACGGTACGGCGATCACCCACGGTGAGGACAATGCGGGTGTTCCATGGGACTCTGAACGCTCCCGGATGCAGGACAACCCGTGGATCAACGTCGGGAACCTCACCATGCCGGTACATATGGCGGTCGCCACGGGTATCCCGGACGCGCGCAGCGATTACGATCTCGGAACCACAGTGGCCGGAGCAGGGATTGAGGTCGGCAGCCTCGGGGCCACAGCGGCATGGGACCTGTGGACCAGGTTGCACGGAAAGGACAACGTGACCATCACCTACACCCCGGTCGGCATCCATGCCTACGACACCTGGATCAACGCGGCCTTCAAGGAACAGAAGCTGTACTGGCGCTTCGCGGAGTTCTGAGTCGGCATCCGGGCCGTAAAAGGGGAGACAGGCCTCGTTGGGAAGCGGACCTGGAACCATTGACTGGTAACGTCTGTTGCCGTGACTGATCCGAACGACCCCGACGACACGGGCACCACGACCGACGGCGCTGCTGCAGGAAGTGCAGGCCGCACTGATGTGCCGGACACGACAGACGTGGACGACACGTGGGGGTCCCGTCAGAGTACGCCGAGCACCGTCGAGCAGGCCCCGATGACGGAACGGCAGAAGGTGGCCGCACGACGGGAGGAGGCCGCACGGAAGAAGAAGCGGACGTACCCGTGGTGGGTCGAGTTCCCCATCATCCTGGTGATCGCCCTGGTGCTGCTGGCGCTGTTCAACTCGTTTGTCGGGCGCCCCTATCTGATTCCCTCGGAGTCGATGGAGCCCACGTTGCACGGGTGTGAGGACTGCGTCGGTGACAGGATCTTCGTCAACAAGCTGTCCTACAGTTTCGGTGGCGAGCCGTCGCCGGGCGATGTCGTCGTCTTCAACGGCCCTGAGTCCTGGAACGACCAGTATGTCTCACAGCGGTCCGACAACAGTGTCGTCAGCGGTCTCCAGACCGCGTTGTCTTACATCGGCATACTCGCCCCCGACGAGAATGCTCTGGTCAAGCGAGTTATTGCTACCGGAGGACAGACCGTGCAGTGTCAGGCGGGTGACCCCGGGGTTATGGTCGACGGCAAGAAGGTCGACGACTCGTACACGCGTTCACCCCTGACGTACCAGGTCGATCCGATGACCGGATCGGACGCCTGTCAGGGCGCCTACTTCGGCCCGGTGACCGTCCCGGAGGGAAACCTGTGGGTGATGGGTGACAACCGGACGAACTCCGGCGATTCGCGGTTCCACATCGGCGATGAACGCCAGGGAACGGTGCCGGTTGACGATGTCGTCGGCAAGGTCACCGCCAGGATCTGGCCGTTGGACCGTATCGGCGGTGTCGCTTCGCCGGATATCCAGCAGTAGAGGTGGCACCGGTGCGGAGCATGCCGGACGGCAGGACGCTGGAGTGGGCTGTGCACAAGGCTGGTCTGGGGCCGGTCGCAGGAGTCGACGAGGCTGGACGCGGTGCGTGCTGCGGTCCCGTGACCGTGGCGGCCTGCGTCCTTCCGCCCGGCCCGATTCCTGAGCTCTGCGGGCTGACCGACTCCAAGAAGCTGACACCGAAGAAGCGAGACCACTTCTTCGACGTCGTCAGGGAGGTCGCCGATGACTGGGCGGTGGTGCATGTCCCGGCGTCCTACGTGGACACCTGGGGCATCCAGCACGCGAACCTGGGCGGGATGCGACGCGCCGTGGCGCGTCTCGAGGTACGCCCCGGCTATATCCTCACTGACGCGATGAAGGTCAACGGTTTTCCGCGGCCGCACCTTCCCGTGGTCAAGGGGGATCTGATCGCCCGCTGTATTTCTGCGGCGAGTGTGTTGGCGAAGGTCTCCCGCGACCGGGTGATGGCCCGGATGGACAGCGAATATCCCGGTTACGGACTGGCCGGACACAAGGGTTACGGTACTGCGTCGCACATGGTCTCGGTGAGTCTGCTCGGTGGGACCCCCGAGCACCGTTACACTTACTCCAATGTGGCCGCCGCCCACCGACGGTGGCAGGCCGGACCGCCGATCGAAGAGGGAGATGACCAGCAACCGTGAGCGCCGAGGAGCTTGAGGACTACGAGGCCAACGTGGAGCTGTCCATGTACCGTGAGTACCGGGACGTGGTCAGCCAGTTCAGTTACGTTGTGGAGACCGAGCGTCGGTTCTATCTCGCCAATGCCGTGGAGCTGTTGCCCCGTAACGCAAACGGAGAGGTCTACTACGAGGTGCGGATGTCGGATGCCTGGGTGTGGGACATGTACCGCCCGGCCCGGTTCGTCCGCTACGTCCGGGTGATCACCTACAAGGACGTCAATATCGAGGAACTCGACAAGCCTGATCTGCGTATGCCTGACTGACCCCTGAGCGGGGTGGTGTTTCGGGTCAGGCGGTCCGTTTGTCCACAGGTATCCGGTTCTCCACAGCATCATGCAGAGATGACGGTGAACCGGCACGGGGTAGTCCCGGTGGTGTGCCAGAGTGCTGAGCTATGTCGCCAGCCACGAACGCTCCCAACCACAGCAACCACAGCAACCACAGCCACCGTGGGCCCCAGGACCCGTCTGGAGGACCCTCACCCCGCGGGATACGTCCGCGCAGGAATCTCCGGCAGGTCGGCCAAGCCGGTGAGGACGAGGCAGCCGCCTATTTCGTTGACCGCGGGTACCGGTTGCTCGACCGCAACTTCTTCACCGCGCGTGGAGAGGTGGACATCGTTCTCGCCGGTGGAGAGACGGGCAGCGACGACACCATCGTTTTCGTCGAGGTCAAGTGGCGTCTTGACGGGCGCTACGGCACCGGTGCGGAGGCGGTGACCCCGGCCAAGCTCGCCGCGATGCGGCATGCCGGCGCAGAGTGGCTCCGCCGCAATCCGGACCACAGGGCGCCGGTGGTGCGCTTCGACGTCCTGGATATCACCGCAGGTGAGATCACCCACTATGAGGGGGTGGGCTGGTGACCACGTTCAGTGAACGTTCTCCGGTACGGGTGGGACAGGCACGCGGCATGGCCCTGAGCGGAGTCAGCGGCACACCGGTGATGGTGGAGTGCGACATCAGTCGGGGACTGCCCGGAATGAGCATTGTGGGGCTGGGTGACACGGCGGTGGTCCAGGCGCGTGACCGTGTACGTTCGGCGATGATCAACAGCGGCCTGGAATGGCCGAAGAGCAGGGTGGTCATGAGCCTGTCGCCGGCTTCTGTCCCCAAGAGAGGGTCGGGGTTCGATCTTCCGATGGTCCTGGCGATCCTCGTGGCTCAGGGAGTGGTCCCGGCAGAGGAATCCCGGTCGACGATCGTGCTCGGGGAGCTCGGCCTCGACGGCACGGTGCGGCCCGTGGACGGCGTGTTGCCGATGCTCCTGGCGGCGGACCGCGCCGGCTTCTGCCGTGCGGCGGTGCCGCGGGGGAACGGGGTCGAGGCCTCCCGGGCTGCGCGGGTGACTGGTCTGGAGGTCGTCGGTCTTGCCCACCTGCGAGACCTGGCTCCGTGGATCCGCGGCGAGCTGGTGGAGGGAATCGGGACGTGTGAACTGCAGCAGCGGGATGTCCTGCCGACGTCTGCCCCCGGACCGGACCTTTCGGAGGTGTGCGGTCAGCAGGAGGCCCGTCGCGGCCTTGAGATAGCGGCTGCAGGAGGACATCACCTGTGGTTGTCGGGACCGCCGGGATCCGGAAAATCGATGCTGGCGGAACGACTGCCGGGTATTCTCCCTCCTCTCCGGGAGGACGAACAGCTCGAAACGGCGGCGGTGCTCTCGGTTGCCGGCGCCCGGGACAGGTTGGAGCAGGTCTGGCGCGGTGATCGGCCGTTCGTCGCTCCACACCACTCGGTCACGAGAGCAGCGCTGACCGGTGGCGGAAGTGGCAGGATCCGGCCCGGTGCCGTGAGCATCGCCCACAACGGTGTGCTCTTCATTGACGAGGCCCCCGAGGTCGCCACCGGGACACTGGAACTGCTACGCACCCCGATGGAGACCGGTCGTATCGACGTGGCACGCCATCACGGCACAGTGCGCTTCCCCGCACGGTTCCAGCTGGTACTTGCCTCGAACCCGTGTCCCTGTGGGGCGGCGGAGCCGGTGGACTGCCGGTGTCGGGGAGGTGTCCGGGACCGTTACCTTCACAGGCTGTCGGGGCCGTTGCTGGACCGGGTGGACCTGTCGGTGCGCACCTGGACCGACCCCACCAGTGGCCTCATCCCGGTGGATGATGTGGCATCTGTGGCCGGAGAGTCCAGCGCCAGGGTCCGGGACCGGGTTATCGAGGCGAGGGACCGTTCAGTGCACCGGTGGAAACGCTGGGCCTCCAATGCTGCGGTCCCAGGCCCGATCCTGCGCCGGGAGCATCCCGCCGACGATGCCGGCATGGCACTTCTGCAGGAGAAACTGCGGGTGGGGGTGGTATCGCACCGTGGGGTCGACCGTACTCTCCGCGTTGCATGGACGATGGCCGACCTCAGCGGCGGCGCCAGGCCCGGGACATCCCAGGTCCTGGATGCACTTGAGCTGTACACCAGTCCGGTCGACCGGGCCGGAGCGTGAGGGGATTATGAGGGAGACAGAGATGGGGGACGATGACGTGGCGCGACAGAAGGCCTGGATGTACCTGCGCCGGGTGGTGGAGGCATCGCAGACGGAACTGCTGGACCTGCTGTGGCCTGACGGTGTGGAAGACGGGGCACCCGCCAGCGTGGACACCACCGCACCAGCTGATGTTGAACGAGCGGCGGGCATGATCCGTCGGCGTGATCCCGCTCTGCCGGATGCTCTTCTGGAAAGTACCCGCCGCCGAGCCGACGTCGACGCTGAAAGCGACCTCACGTTCGCCCGGGAAAGCGGGTGGAGACTGCTCACACCAGACTCTGATGAGTGGCCCACGGAGTTGCTCGCCGCCTCGTTCATGAATATCGGGCCGGACACCATGGTCGACGGAATCCGGGGGCAGGCCACACAGCCTTTCGCACTCTGGGCCACCGGCGCCGCGAAGCTCAACGAAGTTGTCGACCGCAGCGTGGCCATGGTCGGCACGCGGTCGTCGACGGCGTACGGCAACCGCACCACCCACGCCATGGCGGGTGAACTCGCCAGCGCCGGGTACACGGTGGTGTCCGGTGGTGCTCTGGGCATCGACACCGCGGCCCACTCCGGAGCTCTCAGTGCCGGAGGAAGGACGGTCGTAGTCACAGCCACCGGCCCCGGCCAGGTCTACCCCAGGTCCAATGAACGTCTGTTCCACGCAGCGTCCGGCAGAGGCTGGTGATCTCGGAGTATCCGCCACACCAACGGGCGGCCCGACACCGCTTCCTCACCCGTAACCGGCTCGTCGCGGCGCTCTCACAGGGCACCGTCCTGCTCGCTGCGGGATACCGGTCGGGTGCGGTGAACACAGCGAACTGGGCCGATACGATGTACCGGCCGGTCATGGTGCTGCCGGGGCCGGTCGATTCCGCCGACTACATCGGATGCCACAAACGGATCCGCGACGGTGCAGGGATACTGATCACCCGGGCCGCGGACATCCGTGAAATCCTTGAGCCGCTGGGGACCGTCGACACCGAACGTCAGCTCAGTCTGGAGTTCGGTGCCACGCCCGTACAACGACTCAACACGGACCAGCTCCGGGTCTACGACGCCTGCGGGGTGGACAACGACACCCTCGGTGGGTTGGAACAGATCAGTGCCGAGACCTCCCTCCCGATCAACGCGGTGGCGAGGATCATCACCGACCTCGAGACACTGAATCTGGTGACCCGGTCCCGTGACCGATGGATCAAGGTCCGGGAGCACAGCGGCAGAACATAAGGAGGTCGGAACCGGGCCCGGGGGACTAGGATCTGTGGTCATGAGCAGTCTCCGTGTCCCTGAAGAGCCCGGTGATGAGGGCCCCGTGAACGAGACCATCGACTCCTATCTCGAGTATCTGTCGCTGGTGAAAGGGCGTGCAGCCAACACCGTCACCGCCTACGGTCGTGATCTCCGTGCTGCCTGCGAGGGGCTCGACGACATCGACCAGTTCACCCTCGACCGAGGTCGCGATGTCCTGGACTGGGCCCTGGAATCCGGGGCCTCCCGGGCCTCTGTGGCGCGACTCGTTTCCAGCATGCGGGGGTTCGGCAGCTGGCTCAGCCACACCGGACGACTCCCGCATAACCCGGTCTCCGCACTGCAGGCGCCCGGCCCCCAGCGGCATCTGCCGAGGGTGCTCGACAACGACCAGGCGGACACTCTCCTCGACCACGCGCGGGAGCGGGCCGAGTCGGCGCCCGTTGACCCGGACAATCCGACAGACGACCACCGTCGTGTCCTGGCGCTGCGTGACTGGGCGATCCTGGAACTGCTCTACGCCAGCGGTATCCGGGTCTCTGAACTCTGCGGCGCCGACCTGGCGGACCTCGGGGACCGCGACCTCCGGGTAACGGGAAAAGGAAACAAGACCCGCGTCGTCCCGTTCGGTTCCAGGGCGCGTGAGGCGATGGACGCCTGGATCGCCGTCCGCCCTCGCTTGTCGGCTCGCCGGTCCGGTAACCAACCCACGGTGTCCGCGCTGTTCCTCGGAAGCAGGGGAGGAAGAATCGACCAACGACGGGTCCGTGAGATCGTCCATACTGCAGCAAATGAGGCAGGAACACCCGGTATCTCCCCACACGGGCTCCGACACAGCAGCGCTACTGCAGTCCTCGAAGGGGGCGCCGACCTCCGGGTAGTCCAGGAACTTCTCGGACACGCGTCGATGCAGACGACCCAGATATACACGCACGTCGGTTCGGAACGACTCCGTCAGGTCTACCGGCAGGCCCACCCCCGGTCCGGATACCAGCGATGACGGGACAACGGCCGGAGCCTCCTCTTCTGCGACCAGCGGGACCGTCAGCTCCACAGGCGCACAACGACGGGTGCGAGCAGACTCATCGGGTCGATGTAACGTTCATGACCGTCTCCGGTGCGTGCGCCCCACGACAGCCCGTCCTCGCGCCGTGCCGTCTCCGGCAGCGAGCCGGCATCGGCCAGGACGCCGATGACCTCGCCCGGAGAAACGTGGTCACCTCCCGACACGCTGGCTATGACCGGCTCGTATGTGGTGCGTAGGGTCGGGGAGTGGTTGATCGAGACCACGGGGTTTCCGGCCACTACTCCGGCGAAATGTACGGTTCCCCCGGCACTGGCCGCCACCGCATCCCCGGGAAGAGCGTGGAGGTCCACGCCTCGGTGTCCCGGCAGCCAGTTCTCTGTCGGGATGTCCGCCGGACGCACCACCTGCCCCGGTACCGGCCGCACGTGGTGTCGTTCGGTCTGGGCTCCTGCCGGCGTCAGCGACGACACCGCGAGCACCACACTGAGCCATGCGGTGAAGAGCGCCGGTCGTCGCTGTCGATGTGTCTGTGTCATCCCCGTCATCCCCGTCATGGCCCCATTCTCCCCCTGGCCGCAGAGCATGTGTCGGGGTGATACCGGAGTTGTGGACAACTCATCCGTCGACTTTGGAGTCGTGGCACCGATGCGGGGCCAGAGTGGTGGGTGGGGCCTCAGTGGCGCCGGAGTCGCTGCGTGGCCGTCCCCCCGGTGGGACTTGCACACACCCACAGGTGAAAGAGTTGTGGGATCCCCTGGCAGCAGGTAGATTCAACACCCGCAGTATGTCCGCCAGTGCGGCGCGGCACTCAGCCGGCGGGTTCCGTCGGTTGCCGAGAACGGTCTCCGGGAACGTCACAGTCACACGCGATCTGTGCCAGGAACGGGGGAGGGCCCGAAACGTCGCATCCGACGGGTGTGCTGACATCGCGTAGGTATCGCGTGATCCGACTCTGTGGCCCGTCCTTCAACGGTCCCCGCTGAACCAGCGGGGTTAAGTGGGCGGGGACAACCCGGGGATGCCTGCCAGGACGACCGATGAACCGACGGAAACCGTGGGCAAGTCGGCCGTAGAAGAACCGTCAACCTGAACTTTTGAAAGCGAGGAAGGGGAGCGGCGGCCGGGAGGATCCCCGGTCAGCGAACTCTCCTGAACTATCATGGCTGTTGTCACCATGCGCGAACTGCTGGACGCCGGCGTCCACTTCGGTCACCAGACCCGTCGTTGGAACCCGAAGATGAAGCGTTTCATCTTCACCGACCGTAACGGCATCTACATCATCGACCTGCAGCAGACTCTGACCTTCATCGACGAGGCCTACGAGTTCGTCAAGGAGACCGTTGCCCACGGCGGCAACATCCTCTACGTCGGCACCAAGAAGCAGGCCCAGGAAGCTATCGCCACCGAGGCGGAGCGCGTCGGGATGCCCTACGTCAACCACCGTTGGCTCGGCGGTATGCTCACCAACTTCCAGACTGTCGCGAAGCGTCTGCACCGTCTCAAGGAGCTCCAGGCAATGGAAGCGGCTGAGGACGGCTACAAGGGCCGCACCAAGAAGGAGGTCCTGATGCTGACCCGCGAGCGTAACAAGCTCGAGCGCGTCCTGGGCGGCATCTCGGACATGTCCAAGGTCCCCTCCGCACTGTGGATCGTGGACACCAACAAGGAGCACATCGCCGTCTCCGAGGCGAAGAAGCTCAACATCCCGGTCGTCGCCATCCTCGACACCAACTGTGACCCGGACGACGTCAACTTCCCGATCCCGGGCAACGACGACGCCATCCGCGCCACCACGGTGCTGACCTCCGTGATCTCCTCCGCCGTCGAGGCAGGGCGCACCGCCCGTGCCGAGCGTCAGGCTGCTGCAGCCAAGGAGTCCGCCGGCGACGCCGAGAAGACCGCCGAGAAGGCAGAGAAGACCGAGAAGACGGAACAGGCTGAGGCTCCCGAGGCTGACGCTGCTGCGGAGACCCCCGCAGCCGAGTCTGCAGAGTAATTCTCTCCACGTCTGTACTTTTCACTTCCACCATCTGAAGGAGGATCGCCTCACATGGCGAACTACACCGCCGCCGAAGTCAAGAAGCTCCGCGAGCTCACCGGCTCCGGCATGATGGCCTGCAAGAAGGCCCTCGAAGAGTCCGAAGGGGACTTCGACAAGGCCGTCGAGATCCTGCGCATCAAGGGTGCCAAGGACGTGGGCAAGCGCGCCGAGCGCACCGCGGCCGAGGGCCTCATCGCCGTCTCCGGTAACACCATGGTCGAGATCAACTCGGAGACCGACTTCGTCGCGAAGAACGCCGAGTTCATCGAACTGGCCAACCGAATCGCCGAGGCTGCTGCCGCCGCCAAGGCCAACAGCCCGGAGGCCCTGGCAGCTGCCGACGTCGACGGCAAGTCCGCCGAGACCGTCATCCAGGAGCTGTCCGCCAAGATCGGTGAGAAGCTCGAACTGCGTCGCGCCGTCACCATCGAGGGTGACAAGGTCGCCGTCTACCTGCACCACCGTTCGTCCGACCTGCCCCCGGCAGTCGGCGTGCTCGTCTCCTACACCGGTGACGACGAGGGTGCAGCCAAGGCAGCTGCCATGCAGGTCGCCGCGTTGAAGGCACCTACCTGTCCAGCGAGGACGTCCCGGAGGAGACCGTCGCCAAGGAGCGCGAGATCGCCGAGGCCACCGCTCGCGAGGAAGGTAAGCCGGAGAAGGCTCTGCCGAACATCATCGAAGGCCGCCTCAAGGGCTACTTCAAGGATGCCTGCCTGCTGGATCAGCCGTCCGTCACCGAGTCCAAGAAGACCGTCAAGCAGGTCATGGACGAGGCCGGTGTCACGCTGAACGGTTTCGTGCGCTTCGAGGTCGGCCAGAGCTAGGCTCCCGGCACCCTCGCCCCGCCCCACAGGCGAAACGGCACTGGACCCGTCGCCCCCGCTCATGCGGGGTCGGCGGGTTCAGTGCTGTCCGGAGCAGTCCGGCACGCTAGGATGATCAATCGGATACAGACCGTACCTACACCCCACAAGGAGATCCCACGGTGGCCGAAAGCACTGCAAGCACTGGAGACACCTCGACCGGCTACAAGAGGGTCATGTTGAAGCTGGGGGGAGAGATGTTCGGCGGCGGCAAGGTCGGCATCGACCCCGACGTCGTCGAGAACGTGGCCCGCCAGATCGCCGAGGTTGCGGCCACCGGTGCGGAAATCGCCGTGGTGATCGGTGGCGGCAACTTCTTCCGGGGTGCCGAACTGCAGCAGCGCGGCCTTGACCGTGCGCGTTCCGACTACATGGGCATGCTGGGCACGGTGATGAACTGTCTGGCCCTGCAGGACTTCCTGGAGCAGCAGGGTATCGACTCCCGCGTCCAGACTGCCATCAACATGGCGCAGGTGTCCGAGCCGTACCTCCCGTTGCGCGCCGACCGGCACCTCGAGAAAGGTCGCGTGGTGATCTTCGGTGCGGGTATGGGCATGCCGTACTTCTCGACGGACACCACGGCCGCCCAGCGTGCCCTGGAGATCGGTTGTGAGGTCCTGTTGATGGCCAAGGGCGTCGACGGCGTCTACGACGACGACCCGCGCACCAACCCGGACGCCGAGCTTTTCCACGAGATCAGCCACCGCGAAGTCATCGAACGTGGGCTCAAGGTCGCCGATGCCACGGCATTCAGCCTCTGCATGGACAACAACATGCCGATGCTCGTCTTCAACCTCCTCACCGACGGCAACATCGCCCGCGCCGTGGCGGGGGAACAGATCGGCACCCTGGTCGCGACCCCGGCGTCCTGATCTCCGCACCCGTCTCTGACGGCAGAATTGACCACCCCTGCATGAGGTAGTGGTGAACTTCTGGGAAACTCAGGTCCGGTGACTGGTAGATTCGTCACTGGAACAGCAAGACCTGCCCGCAACAGTTTTATCTTCGACAAGAGGACCGCAATGATTGACGACACCCTGCTCGAGTCCGAGGACTACATGAGCCGCTCGGTGGAGCACGTCCGTGAGGACCTGATGACCATCCGGACCGGCCGCGCGAACCCCGCCATGTTCAACGGCGTGTTCGCCGAGTACTACGGTGTGCGCACCCCGATCACCCAGATGGCGACGATCAGCGTTCCCGAGCCCCGCATGCTGATCATCAAACCCTACGAGATGTCGGCGATGCAGGAGGTCGAGAATGCGATCCGCAATTCCGACCTCGGGGTGAACCCCACCAACGACGGCCACGTCCTGCGTGTGACGGTACCGCAGCTGACGGAGGAGCGGCGTCGCGACCTGGTCAAGGTCGCGAAGTCGAAGGGCGAGGACGCGAAGATCGCGATCCGCAACATCCGCCGGAAGGGCATGGACAGCCTGTCGAAGATCCAGAAGGACGGGGAGGCAGGCGAGGATGAGGTCAAGGCGGCAGAGAAGGAGCTGGACAAGGTCACCCAGCAGTACGTCGGGCAGGTCGATGCCGTCGTAGAGTCGAAGGAAAAGGAGTTGATGGAGGTCTAGTGTCTGCTGGACGTCCATCAGAGCCAGACGGCGCCGTGAATGCCGCGAACACCGTGGGACGGGCCGGCTACCGCCTGCCGCAGCCGAAGAACTCCGCCGGGCGGAACCTTCCCGTCGCCATCGCCAGTGGGGTCGCCCTCGGCGTGCTGGTGGTGGCGGGCCTCGCCATCCCGTACGTCTGGTACCCCCTGATCGCCGCGGCCATGGGGTTGGCCACCTACGAGGTCTGGAGCCGACTGCGGGAGAACGGCTACGGACTCAACCTCCCGGTCATCCTCATCGGCGGACAGGCCATGATCTGGCTGTCCTGGCCGTTCGGCGTGACCGGCCTCGTCTCAGCCTTCGCCCTGAGTGCTGTGGCGGCGGTGGTGGCCCGTCTCTTCCACAACGGCAGGACGGTGCCGCCGACGAACTGGTTACGCGACATCGGCATCTCGCTGTTCGTCCTGGTGTGGATACCGATGTGCGGGGCATTCGCGGGGATGCTGTCACAGCTGTCCTACCAGGATGTTCCGTGGTGGAGCTTCGTCCTGACATTCATGCTGTGCGTGATTGCCTCAGATGTGGGCGGGTACGCGGCCGGTGTGTTCTTCGGAAGTCATCCGATGGTGCCCGCGATCAGTCCGAAGAAATCCTGGGAGGGGTTCGCCGGCTCGGTCATTTTCGCGGCACTGGTCGGCATGCTGTCGGTGCTGTTCCTCCTGGACCTGCGCGACCCCATGCACTACGTGCTGGGGCTGTCGCTGGGTGCCGGACTGGCACTCTGCGCGACCGTAGGGGACCTCGTCGAGTCGCAGTTCAAGCGCGACCTGAAGATCAAGGACATGTCCGCGATGATTCCGGGCCACGGTGGACTGATGGACCGCCTCGACGGCATGCTGCCGGCGGCAATGCTCACCTGGATCGTGATGACCGCCGTCGCGGCACTGTGAGAGCGGGGACAGGGGTCAGCGGTTCTTTGCCTTGGCTCCCTTTCCGCGAGCACCGTCCGGATGGTTGATCTGCCGTCGCAGCTGCAGGATCCTCACCGCGCCGACACACGCCATGACGAGCGCTCCGGCGATGGCGGCGATCAGCATGCCTACGCCGATGGGGAAGTTCCACTGCCAGACGAACATCTGCAGCCGGACCGAGTCCTGGTTCTGCAGGATGAAAACGAGCAGCAGAATCAGGATGACGGCGCCGATGGACAGGCCCACCCACGTTGACCCTGCGATCGATCCCGCGACGGTCGGCTTCTCGTCCGCAGGCTGCGCTGAGTCTGTGGGGCCTGCCGGTTCTCCAGCAGCTCCGGAGTCCACGGTGTCGGGGCTGGTGCCCGAGGCTGTCGTCTCGGCGAGGTCTGTGCCGGTGGTGCCTGTGCTGAACTCGGCGTTCTCGGCTGCTTCCGCCGCATCGGTGGCGGGGACGGACAGGTCGTCTGAGTAATCATTCCCGGGGCTCTTAGTCATGCCGCCCAGTGTAGTGGCATGACACGATGTGCTCACCCCCTCCTCGACGTGCAATAATGGCCGACACCATGACTACACCGGTACAACTGCAGTTCCGTGCTCCCACCAGGGGCATGCCACCCACCCATCTGGCTGACCTCACTGACGACGAGGTCAAGTCGGCGGTCACCGACGCCGGTTTGCCCGGCTTCCGTGCCAACCAGATCGCGCGTCAGTACTACGGGCGCCTGGAGGGGGACCCGTCGCAGATGACGGACCTTCCGGAGGGCCTGCGCGGCACCGTCAAGGACACACTGTTCCCCACGCTGATGGAGTCGGTGCGCAACATCTCCTGTGACGACGGACAGACCCGTAAGACGCTGTGGAAGTTGCACGACGCCACCATGCTCGAGTCCGTCCTGATGCGTTACCCGGACCGCGCGACCCTCTGTATTTCGTCCCAGGCTGGTTGCGGCATGGCCTGCCCGTTCTGTGCCACGGGTCAGGGTGGGTTGGACCGTAACCTGTCCACCGCGGAGATCGTCGAACAGGTCCGCGCGGCGGCGAAAGCGATGCGCGACGGCGAGGTCGAGGGTGGCGAGGGGCGCCTGTCGAATATCGTGTTCATGGGGATGGGGGAGCCTCTCGCCAACTACAAACGCGTGGTCAAGGCGATCAGGCGCATCACCTCCCCGTCTCCGGAAGGTTTCGGTATCTCGGCGCGTAACATCACGGTCTCGACCGTGGGGCTCGCTCCGGCGATCCGTAAGCTCGCGGACGAAGGCATGCACATGCGCCTGGCTGTCAGCCTGCACTGCCCGGACGATGAACTGCGCGACACCCTTGTCCCGGTCAACAACCGTTGGTCCGTCGACGAAGTCCTTGAGGCGGCACGGTACTACGCCGACAAGTCCGGTCGCCGTGTCTCCATCGAGTACGCTCTCATCCGCGACATCAACGATCACCCGTGGCGTGCCGATCTGCTCGGCAAGAAGTTGCGGGGAGCGCTCGGCAACCAGGTGCACGTGAACCTCATCCCGTTGAACCCGACGCCCGGCTCGAAGTGGGATGCGTCGCCGAAGCCCGTGCAGGACGAGTTCGTCCGGCGGGTCGTGGCGCAGGGTGTCGCGTGCACCGTGCGTGACACCCGCGGCCAGGAGATCGCGGCCGCCTGCGGACAGCTCGCGGCTGAGGAACGCTGATCGCCTCAGCCCGTTCAGCCGGCCCCTGACACGGACGCTCCCGGTTGGTCTCCTGGACTGGAACCAACCGGGAGCGTCCGTCTCAGGGGCCGGGGAACGACAAAGCCCCGCACCGTCCGTTACTCGACGGACGATACGGGGCTTTGTCGACACCGGAGTGTCAGCTCCGCTAGTGGTGCAGGGCGTGCTTCGGCGTCTCGACGCTCTCGACACCGTCGGACCCGACACCGGGCAGGTTCCAGGACCGGAGCTCGGCGGTGGTCATGTTGGCGTAGGCTCCGGTGAGGTTACGCTGGTCGGCGGCCCAGTCCGGTTCCTGGTGCCCGGCCGGCTTGTTGTGCGCGGTCACAGTCGCACGGGCAGGCTTCGGCTTCCAGTTGGGGGAGGAGTGACGCGCGTACAGCGTGGTCCCCAGCAGGACGAGGACACCGATGGCGATCAGCCAGATGCTCTCCACATGACCCTTGTGGTTACCGAACAACATGCCGAACATGGAGAGCCCGCCGAGGTAACCGACGACGATCGTCGTCTTCCGGGGGAACTGGTGCCAGCCCCAGGCAGCGGACGGCTCATCCTCGGTGGAGACGCCGTTGTACACTGCCACCTTCGTGCCATGATTTCCGTGATCGGCCACGTCGATATCCTCCTGAACTAGGACGGCAGTGGTCACCTGCCGAATTATCGGATCCATTGTGACACATCCCCGCGGTGGGGAGAACTTCCGACCCGGTGCGGGTTCCCCCGTTTGGGTCCGTTCCCGGCCCGTGACCCAGTCCGCGCCGCCCTCACCCTCTTGCTGACCGGCAGCTGGAGGGTTGCTGGAGGTCTCCTGGGGGAGTTGCAGGCGTGGCCTCCCGACTACCGCGCGGTCGTGGAGGCGTGGAACAATGGGCTGGGTGAAGAAACGAGTAGTGGTGCTCGGAAGCACCGGTTCGATCGGTACCCAGGCGCTCGAGATCATCGCACAGAACCCCGACCGCTTCGACCTGGTCGGGGTCTCTGCACACGGGTCGAAGCCGGACGTCCTGCTTGACCAGATCCGGGCCTTCGGCCTGGCCGCCCACCAGGTGGCGGTCGCCAGCGAGCGCACCGCTGACGAGGTCGACCGGGAGTTGGACGGTCATGTCGTCCGCGGGGTGGATTCCGCCCGCCAACTGGTGGAGGGACTGACCGACTCGCTGGGACTGGGCGCCGAGGACGTCGTCCTGAATGCTCTCGTGGGTTCGCTGGGTCTGGATGCCACCCTGGCGACACTCAACGGGCAGGTACGACTGGCGCTGGCCAACAAGGAGTCTCTGGTCGCCGGCGGTGAACTCGTGATCACTGCGGCGGCGGAGGGACAGCTGGTGCCGGTGGATTCCGAGCATTCGGCGATGGCGCAGTGTCTCTGGTCCGGACGTCACGAGGACGTGGACTCCCTGGTGCTCACCGCGTCCGGCGGGCCTTTCCGCGGGTGGACGCGCGAACAGCTGCAGGACGTGTCCCCGTTGCAGGCGGCGAATCATCCGACCTGGTCCATGGGGCAGATGAACACGCTCAACTCGTCGTCGATGGTCAACAAGGGACTCGAACTCATCGAGGCATCGCTGCTGTTCGGCGTTCCGGCCGACAGGATCGACGTGACCGTGCACCCCCAGTCCATCGTGCATTCGATGGTGACCTTCCGGGACGGTGCGACGATCGCCCAGGCGTCACCGCCGTCCATGAAGTTGCCGATCAGTCTGGCGTTGGGCTGGCCGGAACGGGTGCCCGGCGCCCAACGCGCCCTGGACTTCTCCACGGCCTCCAGCTGGGAGTTCGAGCCTCTCAACGACGAGGTCTTCCCGGCGGTCCGCCTGGCACGCGAGGCAGTGTCCGCCGGCGGGTGCATGCCGGCCGTGTACAACGCCGCGAACGAGGAGGCTGCCGTGGAGTTCCTCGCCGGTGCATTGGCTTTCCCCCGGATCGTGGACACCATCGCCGACGTCATGGAGGACTGCGCTGACCGGGTCGGTCGCCCCCGCGACATCGGGGACGTCCTCGATGCGGAACGCGAGGCACGCGCCAGGGCCCACGAAAGGATGGGCCGGTGAGCTTTGCGCTAGGCGTCATCCTCTTCGCCCTGGGTATCGGCGTCACGATCGCCCTGCACGAGGCGGGACACATGGTCGCCGCACGAGTGTGCGGCATGCGCGTACGGCGCTACTTCATCGGTTTCGGACCGACCGTGTGGTCCACCACGCGTGGACACACCGAGTACGGGCTCAAGGCCATTCCTCTGGGAGGGTTCTGCGACATCGCCGGGATGACGGTGAATGACCCGTGGACGGAGGAGGAAGAACCCCACCTGATGATCAACAAGCCCGCGTGGAAGCGGGTCTTCGTGATGATGGCGGGGATCCTGGTCAACATCGTGCTGGGGGTGTTGATCATCTTCGGGGTGGCGGTGAGTTTCGGTCTGCCCGACACGACCCCGCCGCCGCAGCCTGCCACAGCTGCCGAGCTGGTCTGTTCGCGCGGAAGCGACAAGGGTGACACCTCCTGCACCGGTGACGGCTCCGCGGCGGCGTCCGGCCTGCAGGTCGGTGACACATTCCGCGAGGTCGGCGGTCAGACGATCGAGGAGTTCCCGGATGTCGTCGCCGCGGTCCAGGATGCGGGGCGCGTCGCCGGCGAGGGTGGAGCGGCCGTGGGGGAGACTGTCACCGTCCCCGCCACCATTGAACGCGACGGGCAGGACCGGAACCTGGATTTGCAGGTGGAGCTCGTCGAGCGGGAAGGCCAGACCGTCGGCGCGATCGGTGTGCAGTTCGAGGTGCAGCCCACGCCGAACGTCGACTACAACCCGGTGACCGCCGTCGGCGGCACGGCGGACTTCACATGGAACCTCGGCAAACAGACCGTTGACGCCCTGATCCACCTGCCGGAACGCTACTGGCCGGTTGTGCAGTCCATCTTCGGGGCAGAACGTTCCGTCGACAGTCCGGTCAGCGTGGTGGGTGCCTCGCACATCGGTGGTCAGATGGTGGAGAAGGACCAGTGGATGAGCTTCCTGCTGTTGCTGGCGAACCTGAACTTCTTCCTGGCGGTGTTCAACCTGGTGCCGCTGCCACCACTGGACGGCGGACATGCGGTCATCGTCATCTACGAGAAGCTCCGTGACCGGTTGCGGCGACTGCGGGGACTGGAGGCCGGTGGCCCGGTCGACTACGTCAAGGTGATGCCGGTGACCTACGTCGCCACCGCAGTTCTGCTGGTGTTCGGGCTGACGGTGATTCTCGCTGACGTGGTGAACCCACTTCAGTTGCCGCAGTGACGTTGCCGCCGTTGTTTTAGCCCGTCACGGCAGGCGGGAGTAGACTGAGCACGTAGATCCACACGGAAAGAAGGACTAGACCACACATGACCGGAATTTCCCTCGGTTTGCCCGACGCCCCGCCGCCGGTGCTGGCTCCCCGTCGCAAGACCCGCCAGCTCATGGTCGGCAACGTCGGCGTCGGAAGTGACTACCCTGTCAGCGTCCAGTCGATGACGACGACGAAGACGCACGACGTCAACGCGACCCTCCAGCAGATCGCCCAGCTGACCGCGTCCGGCTGCGACATGGTGCGCGTCGCCTGCCCGAAGACCATCGATGCCGAGGCGCTGCCCGCCATCGCCAAGAAGTCGCCGATCCCGGTGATCGCGGACATCCATTTCCAGCCCAAGTACATCTTCGCCGCGATCGACGCCGGCTGTGCCGCGGTGCGGGTGAACCCGGGCAATATCAAGGAGTTCGACGGCCGGGTCAAGGAAGTCGCCAAGGCTGCCGGAGACGCCGGCATCCCGATCCGTATCGGTGTCAACGCCGGTTCCCTCGACAAGCGCATCATGGAGAAGTACGGCAAGGCGACCCCGGAGGCGCTGGTCGAGTCGGCGCTGTGGGAGGCGAGCCTGTTCGAGGAACACGGTTTCGGCGACCTGAAGATCTCGGTGAAGCACAACGACCCGGTGATCATGGTCGAGGCCTACCGTCAGCTGGCCGCGCAGTCGGACTACCCGTTGCACCTCGGTGTCACCGAGGCAGGCCCTGCCTTCCAGGGCACCATCAAGTCCGCGGTGGCGTTCGGTGCACTGCTGGCCGAGGGCATCGGCGACACGATCCGTACCTCCCTGTCGGCTGACCCGGTGGAGGAGATCAAGGTCGGCGACCAGATCCTGCAGTCGATGAACCTGCGTCCCCGGAAGCTGGAGATCGTGTCCTGCCCGTCCTGTGGACGCGCCCAGGTGGACGTCTACAGTCTCGCCGAGCGGGTCACCGCCGGGCTGGAGGGTATGGAGGTGCCGCTGCGTGTCGCCGTGATGGGCTGTGTGGTCAACGGTCCGGGTGAGGCGCGCGACGCTGACCTGGGTGTCGCCTCGGGTAACGGTAAGGGCCAGATCTTCGTCAAGGGCGAGGTCATCCGTACCGTGCCGGAGGACGAGATCGTGGAGGTCCTCATCGAGGAGGCGATGAAGATCGCCGAGGACATGGACCCCGAGGTTCTCGCCGCGGCTGGTCTCACCGGCACCCCACAGGTCAAGGTCACAAGCTAGACGGCCGTCCTGGACGCATCGTCCGCCGCGAGTACGTGACGGATGATGCGTTCGTGTTTGTGCGGGGAAGCAGCGCTGTGCGCTGCTAGCGTCGGAGCATGATCCAGATTCCGGGGACGCAGGCCCCGAGACGCACCATCGCCGCCACCGTCCTGTGCCTGATCCTCACTGCCGTCACTGTCGCGGCTACCGCATGTACTCCACGTCCGGACGTCGCCGACGACGTCATCGGCGACTTCCTCGCTGCCGTCGAGTCACGGGACATCGATGCGGCCGCCGACCTCACCGATGATTCATCGGTGGCGTCCACGGCGTTGGACGAATCCTGGTCGGCGCTGCAGGCGGAATCCCTCGATGCCGAAGTGAGTGACATCCGGACCGACGACAACGTGGCCACTGCCGACTACACGATGGCGTGGACCTTGCCGGGGGACCGCACCTTCCGTTATGACGCGACGCTGACCGCCACCCGCACCGACGGTGACTGGACGGTGCGGTGGCGGTCGTCCGTCCTGCATCCCGACCTCGGGGCGGACCAGCATCTTGAACTGCGTCGCGTCGAGGCCCAGGTCGCTGACATCGTCGGCTCCGACGGTGCCGTCCTCGCCACTCCGGGCACCACGTGGCGGGTTCTGCTGGACACGGATGAAGCGAAGAAGAACGGCGGCATCCAGGGGACGGTCGATCAGATCGCGCGTGTGCTCGACGCAGCACATGCTGACGAAGACGCGATCCCCACGATCGACACAGCGCGGGTGTCCTCGGCGGCGTTGGACGCCGACGGGACCTACTCGGTGACGACGATCCCGGGAGAATTCGGTGACCGTGTCCGGCAGGACCTGGAGTCTGTCAGTGGTGTCCGGCTGAACGAAGAGCCCGACATGGTGCGCCCCGATCCCGGTTTCGCGCCGGACATCATGTCCCGTGTCACTCAACTGGTCGAGCCCGAACTGGCGGGTGAGCCGGGGTGGGAGGTTGTGGCGGTGAACCAGAACGCGTCAGTGGTGCGCACCATGGAACGTACCGCCGCCGAACCGTCGCCTGCGGTCAAGGTGAGCTTGTCGAGGCAGGTGCAGGAAGCGGCGCAGAAGGCAGTCGACACCCGTCCGAATGACCAGGCGATGATGGTGGTGATGCGTCCCTCCACCGGGGAGGTCCTGGCCGTCGCGCAGACAGCCGAAGCGGACAAGCACGGTGACGTGGCGCTGTCGGGACAGTACCCTCCCGGATCGACCTTCAAGGTGATTACCGCCGCGGCAGGAGTGGAGAAGGAGGAGCTGACCGCCGACTCGACAGTGTCCTGCCCGTCGACCCAGGACATCGGTGGACGTGTCGTCACCAACTACAACTCTTTCTCGCTCGGGGACACCTCGATGCGCAATGCATTCGCGCAGTCCTGTAACACCACGTTCGCCCGTATCTCGACGGACATGGCACCAGGGGAGCTGAAGGAGGAGGCCAGGAAGTTCGGTCTGGGGCGCGACTACGACATTCCGGGACTGACCACCATGACCGGTCAGGTACCGGAAGGTGAGGTCATGCTCGACCGGACCGAGGCAGGGTACGGCCAGGGGCTCGACCTGGCCAGCCCGTTCGGTATGGCGCTGGTGGCTTCGACCGCTGCGAACGGCCGCACCCCGGTGCCGAACCTCATCGACACCGATGACGTGCACACCCTGGACCCCGACGGCAAGGATGCCGTGGAGGGCGAACCGCTGGCCCCGCACGTCCTGGATAACCTGCGGGACATGATGCGGGCGGTGGTGACCAGCGGCTCGGGTTCGGCGATCTCCGGCGCCGGCGAGGTGTACGGCAAGACCGGTGAGGCCGAGATCAACGAGGGTTCCCATGCGTGGTTCATGGGCTACCGCGACGACCTGGCTTTCGCGACGATGATCGTGTTGGGTGGTGGCTCCGAGCATTCGGTGGCGGTGACCCAGCGGTTCTTCGACAATCTGGACGGGGAGTAGGCTGGGGCCTCATGAGTAGAGCGCTTCTGACACCCGGTACACCCACCCCGATCCGCAAGGTTCCGGACAGTATTGAACGTCCGGAGTACGTGTGGAAGGACTCCGTTCAGGAGAATGTCGGTGAGCCGTGGGTGCAGACACCGGAGGTCGTAGAGGCGATGCGTGAGTCGTCGCGGATCGCAGCAGGCGCACTGTCCGCTGCCGGGGCGGTGGTGGCTCCAGGGGTGACCACCGACGAGATCGACCGTGTCGCGCACGAGTACATGTGCGACCACGGTGCCTATCCGTCGTGCCTGGGCTACCGGGGTTTCCCGAAGGCGTCGTGCATCAGTCTCAATGAGATCGTCTGCCACGGCATTCCGGACACCACCGTGGTTCAGGACGGTGACATCGTGAACATCGATGTCACCGCCTACAAGAACGGCGTGCATGGTGACACGAACGCCACGTACCTGGCGGGGGACGTGGCGGAGGAGCACCGTCTGCTGGTTGAACGGACCTACGCCGCGATGTGGCGGGGCATCAAGGCGGTGAAGCCCGGTCGGGAGATCAATGTGATCGGACGGGTGATCGAGGCGTACGCGAAGCGGTTCGGGTACTCGGTGGTCCGCGATTTCACTGGCCACGGTGTCGGCCCGACGTTCCACAACGGGCTGGTGGTACTGCACCACGAGGAGCCGGCCTACGACACGGTTCTCGAGCCGGGGATGACGTTGACGATCGAGCCGATGCTGAATCTCGGCGATCTTCCCTACGATATCTGGGACGACGACTGGACCGTGCAGAACAAGGACGGCAAGTGGTCGGCTCAGTTCGAGCACACGATGGTCGTCACCGAGACCGGCGTGGACGTTCTGACCCTGCGTGAGGACGAGAAGGACCAGACGGTCAAGTAGCGCACTGTTGTTCCGGGACGTGAATTCTCTGAAGCACGTCGCCGAGGCAGGGGGCTCAGGTAGCGTGTTGGGGTATGAACGTATCTGGGTCCGAGTCGGTGTCCACGGAGGGTGCGAGGCGTATCGTGCGCCCCGGCGAGAAAGTGCCGGGGGTGCGAGAGCTGGGGGTGGTCAACCACCTGATTGCGCGTCTCGGGGCCCGGGTGCAGGGGACTGAGACGATGGGGGTCTTCTCCACGATCGGACGGGCCCGCCGCCTGTTCAAGGCGTGGCTGGTGTATTCGGCGACGATGATGCCGTTCGGCTACCTGTCACGCAAGGAGACGGAGTTGGTGATCCTCCGTGTCGCTCACCTGAAGGGGTCGGAGTATGAAGCGTCCCACCATCGGAAGCTCGGTATGTCGGTTGGGCTGACCGGTGCCCAGATTGAGGCGATGGAAGGGGAGTCGCACGGGCAGACGCGTCGTTGGGGCGTGATCCTGGATGCGGTGGACCAGATCGTGGCCGTCGGTGAGGTCGATGAGTCGACCTGGTCGGCTCTGGCCAGCTATCTGTCTGACCGGGAGCTCGTGGCTCTGGTGATTCTGGTGACGAACTATTCGGGTCTGGCGACGGCGTTGTCGGTGCTGGGAACGCCGGTTGACAGGAAGAAAGGGCAACGAGGGTAGTTTTACCTCTGGACGTTCCTGTGAATGTGGGTTACCCTGTGTTGGTCTGACCCATCGGGGGTGTGGGCGGGGGCCGCGGGGAACAGTGGCTGTCTGGATGTAGTGAAGGGGTGGGGTGGGGCCTATGGTCCACCAGGATTCTGTTGTGGGGGATGACGGTTCGCACCGGTTGTTGGTGGTGCCGTGCGCCCTGGTTGTGCTGGTGTTGGTGCTGATGGTCACCGCCTGTTCATCGGTGGGGGACGAGGCCAGCGCCGGGAGATCTTCCGGGGAGGAGCAGCCCAACGCGACTGCCGCAGCTCCACCGGTGGGAGAGGGGGTTGACGAGCCCGTGGTGACGGAGGACGGTCGGATGATCCAGCCGACCGGGCACACGGGACTCTGGTTTGAGACGGAGCCTCCTGACCCGTTGGAGAAGCTGGTCTTTGAGTCGCAACGTTTCGTCGGTCACCCGGTTGCTCTGGAACCGATCGGGGAGAGGGCGCTGCTACCGCAGTGGGAGGACATGCCTGATCCGTGCCATCCGGAAGTGATCCGGAGGATGGAGGAGCTTGGGTTTGAGGCGCTCGAAAGAGGGGAAGTGGGGCCGGGGCAAGTCCAGTGTGCAATGGTTCCAAATCCGAGTGAGCAAATGATCTCGATGGAAGTTCGAGGCGTGATATGGGGTACTCAGTATCAGATTGAAAAAGTTATACCGGACGGGCGATTGGAACAGTCAAATTATTCGCGTTATGAATACGTGGATTCTGGCGAACTCGCAGAGAGTGTGGGGTGTTTTTCAGTCAAAAGGTTGACGAAGGATGATTATAGCTTGCGGGCAACGCATAGTAATTCCGGGGGTATGGATGAATGTAAGGGATCGGAGAAAATGTTGCAGGTAATAGTGAATTCTATCGGAGGCAAAGTTGTTTAAGTTTGATGGTGGTGAGTTCGAATCGGTCATTCGAAAAATTGATTCAGCTTGGGCTGTTATAGGGTTTGGTGCGCATAATTTGGCTAGTGCGGCAACATTCACAACCTCACCCGCACTCGGTGCGGTGGCCACGCAGTACTCTGCGTATCTCGGTGCGCACCCGGGCTCTCTGACTGTTGCGACCCAGGCAGCCACCACGAACGTACAGTGGCTGCACGATTCGCTCGTGCCGTTGATCGGTGCATTGACGGAACAGGAATACCTGTCGGTGGACACATTCACCGGTATGCTCAGTTACACAGACGCACCGGACAAGGAAGTCCACTTCGGCATGCCGCCACGACCGGAAATCCCAGTGCTGGATCTCGCCTACGTGCCGCCTGTTGCGGCAATTGAAGCGGCCACTCCGCTGAAAGCACTCACCATGATGTTCGCCGGAGACGACAGTGGAATCATCGCCGCATCGGAGTCATGGGCGTCGGCCGGTCGCAGGATGCTCCAGGCGTCTGAATCACTGCAGAGTGCAGCCGCCCTGATTGCCGGTACCACCGAAGGCAGCGCGTTCTCCATGGCGGAACAGGCAATATCGACCATCGCGAACCAATGTGCAACAGTCGCCGCCAACTCCACAGCGATGGCAACCTCGATGCTGCAACTACCGCCGATCAGAGTGGCCGCCCATGCACAGCTCGTCGCGATGGAGGCTGAGAATGCGCCGAAGCTACCGCTGCAGGTGTTGCCACCGGCGGGGCAGGTGCTGCCGCTATTGCGGCAAAATCCCAGGCGCAGGTCGCAGCTTTCGTTTCCGGTTACCTGCAACCCGCGCTCGACACGGCGCGTCCTCTGGTGACGAACCTGACCGTCCCCGTGGTCAATCACACCGGCACCGGGACTCTCCACTCCGGCGGCGCCGCGACCATGGCCGCCCAGGAGACTGTCACCCAGGTAGCTGGCGGAGCCACAGCTCCCGGAGCCGGCCAGGCTGCGGCCCAGCCCAATGCTGCAACGCCACAAACAGGGCAGGTTGCCACGACTCCAGCCGGAACTTCACAGGCCGCGCAGGTCGGTCAGACTAGCCCGGGACCGGCCGGTGCCATCCAGAACGCGTCCGGTGGAGCGCAGGCAGCGTCACCGGCGTCCGCCACTGCCGGACGGTCAACTGCCAACGGTATCGCCCCCGGACCAGGTGCCGGCGGCCGGTCGACACCGACGGGCACCACGTCTCCCGGAAGCCCCCGGAATATCGCTGGTGGTGTCACACAACCCCTTTTGCCCAAGGGTGTCAGTGTCACTGCCCCTCGCTCACCCTCCACAGGTCACACCATCGGGGGCGGACCTCATGCGGGGGCGGGCGCCACCCAGAACGGAACTGGTGCCCGAGGCGCGGTCCCAGGCACGGGTGGGGCAACACCCGCCGCCGGAAACGGCAACGGCGCTCAGGGTCATCGTGCGGGCAGTGCCGGTACCGCACCTGTCGGTACAGGCGGGCAGAAAGGGACCAGAACCGGCCAGGGAAAAGGTGCTTCGACAGGTTCCCTGTTCAGTAGCGGGCAGGGGAGGCGTCAGAAAACCCGTCGGACAACCGTAGGTGGCTCCCTGCTGGACACTTACTTCCGTCGCCAGTTCCTGGGTGAGAAGAAGACAACAGTGAAGAAGGTTATCCGGTAGCAGCGGGGTTCACCCGGGCCCCGGCGGGGGCCACTGTGCAACGAGGGGCCTGGAGACCAGTGAACGGTCTCCAGGCCCCCTCTGTAGTGCGGGTAGCCACGTGCACTACAGCGATGCTCTATTCCGCGTCGACCGCGTCCTCGCCGTCGACGATCTCCAACTGGTCGCGCACCTGCTCCAGCAGCCATGCGTTCGACAGTGAGGACGGAATGTTCAACGCCGCCATGACGGCCTTGTTGTCCTCGATCACGGCACCGGACTCCACCTGCGGCAGCTGGTCGTAGCCGGAGATAGCGCGGATCTTGTCCATGCCCTCTGTGGCGTACATACCCATGAAGTTCGCCGCCA
This sequence comes from Corynebacterium sp. CNJ-954, assembly GCF_001942345.1. Taxonomy (GTDB): domain Bacteria; phylum Actinomycetota; class Actinomycetes; order Mycobacteriales; family Mycobacteriaceae; genus Corynebacterium. The sequence continues at coordinate 95,835 of NZ_MKKI01000011.1, read as the reverse complement.
GATCCGACACACGTTCGTAGGAGATCTGGGCACGACCACCCTCGATCTTCAGCGAGCCGTCGGTGAACGACGCCGGCAGAGTCATCCCCAGTCGGGAGTAGAACTTGTTGGCGATGTTCTCCGGATCGGCGATCACGCCGAACTGTCCGCCGCGGTCCTGCACGGTCAACGCAGTCTTTCCCTCGAGTCCGGGCAGCTCATCGCGCACGGCAGCGAAGGCCTCCTCGTCGGCGTCGATGACCTCCTTCGCCTTGTCCTCCAGGCCGTAGATCTCGGCGAGCGCCTCCAGCTGAGGTTCCCAGCTGGCGTCCTCGTCCATACCGGGTAGAACGTCGGTGACCTTGGACAACTCGTCGTAGGCGTCCTCCTTGATGCGGTAGGTGTCACCGACCACAAGGTCAGGGTTGTGCGAGGCGACCTCCTCGAGCGGGAAGTCCTCGGACATCGGGATGCGCTCGACACCCTCCAACTGCGGGTTCTTCCAGTCTGCGTCGGCGTCGTCGCCACGTTCGACGATGACGTCCGGGGTGATGCCCAGAGCCAGGAGATTGTCCACCGCGGTGCCGATGGCGACAACGGTCTCCGGGTTGGTGTTGTACGTCGCCTCACCGTACATGTTCGTGATGGTGACCTCGGACTCCTCGGCACCGGCTCCGGCACTGTCGGAGGAGGTGTTGTCCTCCGAGGCGTTGTCGGAGTCGTCGGAGGAGCAGCCGGCGAGCACCAGTCCACCGGCGAGGACGGTGGCGGTCAACGTGCGGCGGACGGTTCGCGCGGGGAAGCGACGGGCAGTGTGCAGCATGAAGGGGGATCCTCTCCTGCCCGGCGAGGGGAGCGTGGGCGCCGTGTGTGGCACTCAGCCGGGCTGTTGTCTCAGTGAAACGTCTATAACCGTAGGCTACGTTTACTTGTAGCGGGCCGTACCGAACCTACTACAGGTGAAACAGCCCAGACAAGAGCCCGGCCGGGTATGTGTTACCCCCGTTCACGCACGCAGCAGCATGTCGAGGGTGGCATCCGCCCCCGAACCGTGCAGGGACCGCAGAACCGTTGCGTAGGCGGACGTGAACTCGGCGGAGTCCGCCAGGTCACCGAAGATCTCACGGTCACGCAGGAACGCCAGGACGTCCTCCCCGTTCCGGGCGGCCGTGGTGGTGATCCGGCCAGCCATGCGGTCGATGACGGTGATTGGCTCACCGTTCTCGTCGAAGCCCTCGGCGTAGCGGGCCCACGAGGCGACGATGGCGGCGGACAGGCGGACCGGCCGTCCGGCAGCAAGGTTCTCCCGGACGACGGGGAGCAGCCACTTGGGGATCCGGTCCGAGCTTTCCGCACACAGCCTGGGCACGGTGTCCTTCACTGCGGCGTTGCCGAAGCGGCGGATGAGCGTCCGGCGGTAGGCGTCCAGGTCAACCCCGGGCAATGGCTTCAGGGTCGGTGTCGCTTCGTCGGTCATGTAGGCCAGCAGAAACTTACCGAAGCGGGGATCGGCCATGACGTCGTGCACCATCCGGTGTCCGGCCAGATAGCCGAAGTAGCACAGGCCCTGGTGGGATGCATTGAGCAGCCGCAACTTCATCAGCTCATAAGGGACGACGTCGTCGACGAGCTGGACCCCGGCGTCCTCGTAGCGGGGACGCCCCGCGGTGAAGTTGTCTTCCAACACCCACTGGGTGAAGTCCTCGGAGACCACCGGCCAAGCGTCGGTGTAGCCCCGGGCAGCGACGTCGGAGCGGTCGGCCTCGGTGGTTTCGGGGGTGATCCGGTCGACCATGGAGTTGGGGAAGGCGACTGCGTCGTCGACCCAACGTCCGAGCCCGGCGTCGACGGAGCGGGCAAATGCCACGAACGTGGCGCGGGCGACGTCCCCGTTTCCCTGGATGTTGTCGCAGCTCATGATCGTGAACGGTGCGTTCCCGGCACGCCGTCGCTCGGCCAGCGCGGCGGTGACCAGGCCGAAGAACGTGCGGAGGCTGGCGTAGTCACCTGCCCGCAGTGCGGCACGGTCGTGCGCGATGTGCTCGGAATCCTCGACGAAGGAACCGGTGACGTGGTCGATGTTGTAGCCGCCTTCGGTGACGGTCAGGCTGACGATGCGTATCTGTGGGTCGGTGAGCATCGCGACTGCGGCGGCGGGGTCGTCGGGGGCGAAGACGTAGTCGATGATGCTCCCGATGATGCGGGCGTCCTCGGTGTCGTCCGGCGCTTTCGTCGTGAGGGTGTAGAGGTGGTCCTGGCCGGCGAGTGCGTCGCGCATGCGAACGTCGGACGGCATCACGCCGAGGCCGATGATGCCCCAGTCCATCGCCCGGCCCTGGTTCATCAGGCGGTCGAGGTACATTGCCTGGTGGGCGCGATGGAAGCCGCCGACGCCGATGTGCACGATCCCGGGGGACACCTGTGAGCGGTCGTAGGACGGGACGGCGGTACGGCCCCCGGTGATGTTTGCGAGCTCGGGGAGGAGGGAGGTGGTCAGGGGGTGGGACATGGTGGCGGGGCTCCTTGGGCAGTGTGGGGGGGGGTCAGTTATTCTCGGCCGCGGCGGCGGCCTGTTCGGCGAGGGGTTCGGGGACGTTGTCAGGCACGCCGTCGAACCCCGGTTGGTTTCCACGCAGGGTCAACGAGAGGTAGGCGGCGACGAGGTACAGCGCGATCATGATCAACGTCAGCCCGGTCGCGCCGACCAGGGGCAGGAAAACCGCGACCAGCAGGGGGCCGACGGCAACCGCGGCACCGACACCGAGGTTGTAGGTGGACATCGCAGCCCCCGGGTGCTCCGGGTCGATGGCCACGGCGATCGCGGAGAGGGGGACGTAACCGGCCAGCGAGACTCCGAACAGTGCACCGAAGAAGAGCGTGACCCCGTAGACCACCGGGTCGGAGACATTCAGGGAGCGCCCGATCAGCGGGGTGAAGTACACCGCAGCGAGGGTGACGGCACAGGCGACCGCCCCTGCCCAGAACATGGTGGTGGCCCAGCCGAGGCGGTCGCCGATGCGTCCGTAGAGTGGGTTGAACGGCAGGTTGACCGCGTAGATCACGGTGGTGAGGATGAGGAACCATCCGAGTTTCCAGCCGAGCTCGTCGGTGAAGTACGCGGGGAAGTAGACGGCCATGGCGTAGGTCGGTACAGAGTTGATGGTGCGGATGTAGGTCACCCGTCGTGCCCTCTTGTCGGTGGCCAGCAACTTGAACCCGCGGGAGAGTGTGGCGCTGACCTCTTCGGGGTTGTCGACCAGGGGGCGGCGCCCGACAGGCTCACGGATGCCGGTGAGCGCGATGCCGGCACCGATGACAACCAGCGAGAGGGAGAGCCAGAGTGTCTGGTAGAAGTCCAGGTTCAGCAGGGACAGCGATACCGTGGCCGTCAGTGCGCCGAGGGTGGGTAGTCCGGCGGAGAAGCCGACGTAGAACCATCCCACGCCGGTGGCCCGGTCTTCGGCAGGGGCCACGGCGGTGATCCACACGAGGAAGCCGTAGGCGAACAGCGGGTAGCCGAAGCCGCGGAGTCCGTAGGTGATGAAGATCAGCCACGGGTTCGAGGTGGTCAGTGCAAGGCAGAGAAACGCCAGTTCCAGGGTGACCCACACCCCCACGCCGAGCATCATCACCCGGCGCGGTCCCCACAGGTCGGAGAGTGCGGCGGCGAAGAAGGCGGCGACGGCGACGGCGATGCCGTAGACGGTGACCAGTGTGCCGACCCGGGAGGTGGAGAACCCGTGGTCGTCGCGCAGGAAAGGCTCGAGGATGTTGGTCTCCACGCCGTCGCCGATCATGAAGATGGTGAGTCCGATGAAGCCCCAGATCAGGGCGCGTGGGACGCCGAGCCGGTCGAGGAGCCCGGCGGTCCTGGGTTGGGTGGTGAGGGTAGTCATCTGTGCTCCTGGTGTGGGGGAGGCAGGGGATGTGGGTCACATGTCATGAGCCACTGCGGTCAACCTACCGTCATGATGTTAGAAAGTCACGACTTACAACAGAACGATGTTTAAAACGGGGGCTACCTCACAATGTGGCCGTGCTATCGTGGCCGTTATGCCACAGCCAACACCTGCGCCGGGTGCGGAGAAACGTCCCGACAAGCGCCGTGAGAACATCGTGGCCTACGTCACCCGCCACGGCACGGCCCGGGTCGAGGAACTCGCCCGCCATTTCGACGTCAGCCAGATGACCGTGCACCGCGACCTCGACAGTCTTGCCGCCGACCATCTGCTGGAGCGTGTCCGTGGTGGGGCACGCTCGGTCACCCCGTCGATGAGTGAACTCGGCGTCGGTCAGCGGCGGCAGTTGCACCGGGACGTCAAGAGCAGGCTGTGCACTCTCGCCGCAGAGCTCATCGAGGACGGTTCGGTTGTCGCCATCGACGACTCCACCACGCTCGAACCACTGGTCACCCTGCTACCGGAACGCAATCCGTCAGCACTGATCACGCATTCACTGGCGGCGATGAGTCTGCACCGACAACGCACCGGCGCCGCGAATATCCGGCTGATCGGGTGCGGCGGCCAGTACATCCCCGAGACCGACTCTTTCCTCGGGGCGATGACCTCCGAACAGCTGCGCCGGTTGTCGGCGGACGTGACCTTCGTGTCGACGACCTCGCTCCGTCCGGTGCCGGGTACCGCCGGGGGAACGTCAGGTATGGCGTTGTTCCACCCTGACACCGAGGCGGCCGAGACCAAACGTGCGTTACTGGACATCGCCCCGGTCAGGGTTCTCGTCGTCGACTCGACGAAGTTCGGTGCCCCCGGAGTCTTCAAGGTCGCCGATGTGGAGGAGTTCGACCACGTCATCGTCGACAGCGATGTCAGCGATGCCGACCGGACGCTGCTGGAGAGCGCCGGGGCGGCTCTCCACGTGCTCGCATCAACCGAAGGAGACAACTGAGATGGCTCTGGTTCTGGGGATCGACAGTTCCACACAGTCCTGCAAAGCCCTGCTGGTGGACGCGGACACCGGGGAGGTCGTCGACGAGGGGCGCGCCAGTCACCCGGACGGTACCGAAGTCGACCCACGGGCCTGGGTGGAGGCCATGGCTGAGGCGACCGAGGGACTGCTCGACCGGGCTGACGCCGTCTCCGTGGCGGGACAACAGCACGGCATGGTGGCGCTCGACACCGACGGTGACGTCGTCCGTGACGCCCTGCTGTGGAACGACACCCGCTCGGCGCGCGCCGCAGAGGACCTCATCGCCGAGATCGGCGGGGAGCGCGCCTGCGTGAACCTCACCGGCAGCCGGTACGTCGCCTCCATCACCGCGACGAAACTGCGCTGGATGCGCGACCATGAACCGCACAATGCCGCCAGCACCGCCAGCGTGCTCCTCCCGCACGACTACCTGACGTGGTACCTCTCCGGTTACGCGGAGAAGATCACCGACCACGGGGAGGCCTCGGGCACCGGGTACTACAGCACCCGGGAGCGACGGTGGCTCCCCGAACTCGCCGAACGCGCGCTCGGCCACCCGGTCGAGCTGCCGCGGCTGGCCGGCCCCAATGAGAGGGTTGGGACGGTGGCCGCCTCAGCCAACCGCGCCGCTGCTGCCCGCGGCACGATCATCGCGCCGGGCACGGGGGACAACCAGGGCGCCGCGCTCGGCCTCGCTCTGCAGCCCGGGGACGTCTGCGTGTCGATCGGCACCTCCGGTGTGGCCTCGGCGGTCGTCCCGGACAGCGTGCACGATTCGGCAGGCATGGTCACCGGATTCGCCGATGCTTCGGGACGCTACCTGCCACTGGTGGCCACACTGAACGCCGCCCGGGTTCTGGACATGGGACGCCGCCTGCTGGGCGTGGACTGGGAGGAGTTTGAGCGGCTGGCCCTGGCGTCCACCCCGGGTGCCGGTGGACTGGTGCTGCAGCCGTACCTCGACGGGGAACGCACCCCGAACCGTCCGGATGCGACAGGCATCCTGCAGGGCATCACGACCGCGACCACCAGGGAAGATTTCGCCCGCGCCACGGTGGAGGGACTGCTGTGCTCGATGAAGGACGCGGTGGAGGCACTGGTCGGAGCGACCGGGGTGGAGGCTACCCGTGTCTTGTTGATCGGTGGCGGCGCCCGGTCCGCGGCAGTCCGCGCCGTGGCACCGTCCATCTTCGGTGTCGACGTCCTGGTCCCGGCCCCTGCCGAGTACGTCGCTCTCGGTGCGGCCCGTCAGGCAGCGTGGGCGCTGTCCGGGGACCGCCGACCACCGGAGTGGTCGATTGCGGGGACGTCCCCGGCTTCAGCCCCCTTCAACGGCCGGACGGTGCGCTCGTACGCCCACCTGCGCACCGCGACGAAGGACTGGAACTGGGGCCTGGCATAGGGCAGTCGTGCGTGGGGACTGGGGTGCACCATCCGTCGCTCCGGTCTGCGGCCCGATAGGTCCTGCGACATCTGAGTCACCCGTCAGACCAGAAAATGGCAGTGTCGTGACCTGGCGGGTGACTCAGATGACATGTCAGGGCGGGGACGCAGGCAGCCGTAGTCGGCTCTACCTCCCTGAGAATAGTTCCCAGATCACGCCGGGACTGTCGTAGCGGGCGCCACCGGTGTTGCCCCGGCGTCCGGTCGCGGTGGGGGAACAATGGCCGCTGTGATGCCCCGCGATGAGCTGGACAGGAGAGTCACCGTCCCAGGCGGTGGTTTCGGCGTTCCCCGAGACGATGCCTGTGACCAGGTCGGGAGCTTCGTAGGCCAACCGTTGCACCATGTGCCAACCACTGTCGGTGGTGCACACACTCCAGGTGCGTTCGAGGCCGTCGACTGCGTTGGAGGGGCGTGTGGAGGAGCCGGGGCATGGGGACATTGGGGGCACGGTGACGGTGACGATATCCTGCCCGGTGAATCGTCTCCATCATCTAGGTACCGAAGAAGACGACCCGGTTGCCGTCCGGGTCGGACAGCGGGAGGATCCGTGCGCCGCCACCGGGTTGCGGACCATCGTGGTCGATTCCCAACCTGGTCATCCGTGCCGCTACAACGTCGATGTCGGTGTCTCCGAGCACCACGCTCGACGCTCCGGCCCGATCTGGTTCCGACCAGACCTGGAGACCGGCGCTGTCACCGATGTGCCATTCGATCAGCCCGGGCATCGGCTCGGCATCCGGGGTCCGCTCGAAGAGTCCGCCGTACCAGTCCCGTGCCCGGGCGAGGTCGGAGACGGTGCAGTGGGCAAGTACACGGGTGATCATGGTGGATTCCTGTCCTGGCGACGGCGGTGTTGGGCACTCTGTCTTTCCACGATACGACAGGGGGTGGGTGCTGTCACCGGTCTCGACGGTCGCCCCCCGCACCGGTCATCCCGCCGGACGGTAGGCCACCTGCGCCACGGCGAGATCCTGCCAGCCCATGCCCACCGTCTTGAAGAAACTCGGCCCGGCAGCATCGTCCGCTCCGTGGTTCACCAGGTCGCTGAGGGTGTGCAGCGCATCGACGCCGACTGTCCCGTTGTCGACCGCGATGCGTACGTCACCGGCCTCACGCAGGGCGGTGTCGACGTCCTCGACGTAGACCGTCGACCGTGCCAGCAGGGCATCGTCGGTTTCCCGCGCGTCGGGTTCGTGCGACCCCATCGCCACCACCAGTGCGTCGTCACTGACCAGGGCGCCGTCGAACAACGGTTCACGGGCACTGGTGCAGCAGAGCACCAGGTCGGCTGCGGGGATGTCCTGTGTCGCATCCGTGCCAGCCCGGGCGGTGACACCGTCGGCGCTGAGGCGGTCCACGAGCTCCGTGACCTTTTCCCCGCGACGTCCGAACACCGTGACCGAAGCGAGGTTCCGCACCGCCGCGGTGGCATGGACGTGGCGGTAGGCCTGCGGCCCGGTGCCGAAGAGAACCACATCCAGCGGCTTGTCAGCCGCCAGGTGCCGGACGCCCAGGGCAGACAGGGCAGGGGTGCGGATCTCGGTGAGCGAGCTGCCTTCCATGACCGCGGTCGGCTCCAGAGTCTCACCGTCGAAGAGGAGGTAGAGGCCCTGGATCTTCGGGAGCCCGGCGGCCGGGTTCGCCGGTGCGACAGAGGCGACCTTCACCCCGGCGGACCCGTTGATCTCGGCAGGCATGAGCAGGAAACTGCCGTGGTCGAGAGGAACACTGCTGCGGGGTTGGGCGGCCGCCGTGTCGAAACCGTCGCGGAGAGTCTGCTCGATCGCATCGACGGCCGCGGCCATCGGCACCCGTTCGCGGACGGTGTCGGCGGAGATGAAGGGGATAGACATGGTGGTCCTTCCTGATGGGTCAGTGGGGGACAGGTTACCTAACCGGACAATCCCGTCCAGGTGGTGAAGTCCGGCAGCGACACCTCGTCCGGCGGTGTGGTCGTGATGAGCGCCAGGAACTCTTCGGCGGCGGGGGAGAGTCTGCGCGTGGTGTCCACCAGGACCCCGATTCTTCGGGTGACCGGCTCCCCCCGGAACGGGCGGAGGGCGACGCCCGGCACGCGGGTCATCGGGATCACGAAACCGGGGACCGCGGAGATCCCCAGGTTCGCCGCACACAGCCCCGTGACCGCGGAGATCGTCCCGGCGGTCACTGTCTGGGACGGGTGGATGCCCCGCGCCGCCAGTTCGCGGTCGGTGATGCGTCGGACCGAGCTGGCCTCGGTGAAGGAGACGAAGGAGCGTCCCGCCAGATCGTCCCAGTCGATGCCGGGCTTCTGGGCCAGGGCGTGCGTGGCGGGCAGGATGCAGGCGAAGCGCTCCTCGGCGATGGGGGAGAAGTGGAAGTGCTCCGGAAGGCCTCCGATGAGTTCCGGGTCCTCGGCGGTGATGGCGAGGTCCACGGAGCCGTAGCGGCATTCCTCGATGATATTGGCCGCCATGAGGTCCTGGAGGTTGATGCTGACGTTGGGGAACGCGCGTCGGAACCGGTCGATGAACGGGGGCAGGAGTGTCGCCGCCAGTGACGGCAGCGTGGCAAGACGCAGACGGCCGTTGGGACCGTTGATGTAACTGGCGACGTTGTTTATCTCGCGGTCATAGGTCTGCAGGATCACCCGCGCAGCACGCAGGAACTCGGTGCCGGCGTCGGTGAGGGCGAAGCTGCGTGTGGTCCTCTCGAACAGTCGGGTTCCGGCAGCCTTCTCCACCTGCGAGACGATCCTGCTCAGGGAAGACTGGGACTGGCTCAACCGTTCGGCGGCGGGGGTGAAACCTCCCTGGTCGGCGACACACGCGATGACCCGCATCTGGTCGACTGTGATGTCAGTTATCCGCATACCGCAAGAATCTATGCAATATTGTTGTTTGACGCAACTAAATGGGATTGTTCATACTGAGGACGTCCACGCGACCCAGGTCACAGGCAGTCACCGGCCGTCAAAGACTGCCACAGGCTGATACAGACCACGGGGTCGCCATTACGTCGATAGGAGAGCCACGTGCTTGCTCTGTTCGGATTCCTCACGGTGGGGATCTTCCTGGCGCTGACCCTGTTCACCCGGACCTCGGTCCTGGTGGGTCTGGTGCTCGTGCCGATCATCTTCGCGGTCCTCGCCGGACAGGGAGGCGACCTCGGAGAGTTCATCGGCGACGGTCTGCTGCAGGTCGCACCCATCGCGGTGATGATGACCTTCGCCATCCTGTTCTTCGCCGTCATGATGGAGGCAGGTCTGTTCGACCCGCTGATCCGACGGATGGTCAGCTGGGCCAAAGGTGACCCGGTGAAGATCGCCATCGGCACGGCGGTCGTGACGATGTGTGTCCACCTCGACGGCGACGGCGCGGCGACGTTCCTGATCACCCTCTCGGCCTTCCTGCCGATCTACCGGCGCATCGGTATGCGACCGCTGGCACTCACCGCCATCGTCGCTCTCGGTGCCGGCCTGATGAACATCCTGCCCTGGGGCGGTCCCACACTGCGCGCCATGGCCGCGCTGGACATGACCGCGGGTGAGGTCTTCACCCCGATGATCATCCCCATGATCGCCGGCGGGGTATGGGTCCTGTTCGCCAGCTACCTCATCGGGCGCATGGAGCGCAAGCGTCTCGGGACGATCTCCCTGGACACCCCGGCACCGGTGGCCGTGGGCTCCGGAGGCGACGAGCTCCCCGCGCAAGACGGGACCGTCGATACTCCCGCGGAGGAGGATCACGCTGATCACGCCGACCATGCCCGCCGCGACCACGGGGTCCCCAAGTGGCGGATGGCGGTCAACCTGATCCTCACCCTCATCCTGGTCGTCGTGTTGTTCACCCACGCGGTCCCGATGGAGGTCTGCTTCATCGTGGCGTTCACCATCGCCGCCTGCGTGAACATCCCGAAGTGGAAGGACCAGCAACAGCTGTTCCGTGAGCACGGAGCCAACGTGGTCCTGGTGACCTCCATGGTCTTCGCCGCCGGCGTGTTCACCGGCATCCTCGGCAACACCGGAATGATCGAGAACATGGCCCAGAGCCTGGCAGACGTCATCCCCGAGAGCTTCGGCGGATTCCTGCCCGTCCTCGTCTCGGTCGTGTCAATGCCGCTGAGCCTGGTGTTCACCCCGGACGCATTCTACTTCGGCGTGCTGCCGGTCTTCGCCCACACCGCCGACGTCATGGGCGTCGACCCGGCGATGATCGCCCGCGGTGCCATCGCCGGGCAGATGACCACCGGCTTCCCACTCAGTCCGCTGACCGCCTCCACGTTCATCCTGATCGGCATGGCGAAGGTGGAACTGGGCAAGCACCAGCGCTTCACATTCCTCTGGGCATGGGGAACCACCCTGGTGATCACCGTGACCGCGATCATCACCGGCGCCCTGACGTTCTAGCTTTCTAGGAGATATCTTCGATGCCAACCATCAGAATCGGATCCGGCGCAGGATTCGCCGGTGACCGCCTCGACCCGGCCGTGAAACTCGCGAAGGACGGGAACCTCGACTACCTCGTGTTCGAGTGCCTCGGGGAACGCACCGTCGCCGCCGGGCAGCTCCGCCGGCTCAGCAATCCGGCCACCGGCTATGACCCGCTGCTGGAGACCCGGATGCGCGCCGTCCTGCCGCACACCGTGGCACAGGGAACGACCGTGGTCACGAACTCAGGCGCCGCGCACCCCGAGGCCGCCGCCCGACTGATCGCCCGTGTGGCCGCCGAGGTGGTGCCGGACCGGCCGGTCACCGTGGCCTACCTGACCGGCGACAGCGTGCTGTCCGAGATCCGCTCGGAGGACCCGGACGTCTGGGAGACCGGCCGGCCGCTGTCGTCCGACGACGCCGGACTGGTCTCCGCGCACGCCTACCTCGGCGTCGAGCACGTCCTCCCGGCCTTCGGGGCAGGTGCGGACGTCATCGTCACCGGACGGCTCGCCGACCCCTCCCTGTTCCTGGCACCCATGGTCCACGAATTCGGCTGGGACCTCGACGACTGGGGACACCTGGGTGCCGGGACGTTCATCGGCCACCTGCTGGAATGCGCCGGGCAGGTCACCGGCGGCTACTTCGCCGACCCGGTGACCAAGCCCGTGCCCGGCATGGCGGACCTCGGGTTCCCCTTCGCCGACATCAACGACGACGGCACTGCGGTGCTCGGCAAACTCGCCGACACCGGCGGCATGCTCACCCGGCAGACGGTGCGTGAACAGATGCTCTACGAAGTCGCCGACCCGTCGGCCTACCTCACCCCGGACGTGACTGCCGACTTCTCCGGCGTCCACCTCGAGGAGGTGGGAACCGACGCCGTGCGGGTCAGCGGGGCGACCGGACGTCCCCGCACCGGGACCCTGAAAGTCACCCTGGGGTTCCGGGGCGGCTGGCTCGGTGAAGGGCAGATCACCTACGCCGGACCCCGCGCCCGCCAGCGGGCGGAAATGGCCTGGGACATCGTCCGGCACCGGCTGGAGCACGTCCACGGCATCGACCCGACAACCGTCAGCGTGGAGTTCATCGGCGACGGCGCCGCCTTCCGCGGCATGATGCCGTCGACGGACCGTCCCGACCCACCGGAGGTCCGCCTGCGCGTGGCCGCACGCGTCGACACCGACACTCAGGCCCGCGCGATCGGCTGGGAGGTCGAGGCGCTCTACTGTGCCGGACCCGCCGCCGGTGGGGGAGCACGCACCGCGAGCAGTGAAGTCCTCGCCATCCGATCGGCACTGCTGCCCCGCGAACGTATCGCCGCCCGAGTCACCACCGTGAAAGGAGACCGCTGATGAACACGCTCGACGACTACGCCGACGCGCGCACCGGCGACAAGGGTGACACCCTCATCGTCGCCGTCCTGCCCCGCACCCCTCACAACTACCGGCAGCTGCGCGCACACCTCACCGAAGACGCTGTGGGAGAGCACTTCTGCTGCGATGTCCGGGACGTCACCGTCCGGGACGTGGCCACCGTCGAATCCTTCGTCTGCGAGCTGCGCGGCGTGCTCGGCGGCGGCGTCACCGGCTCCCCGGTGCTCGACGGGCACGGGAAGACACTCAGCTACCACATGCTCACCCTCCCGATCCGTGAGCACGACGACCGAGAAGGAGAACAACGATGACCGACTCGCCTCACTCCACGCACTCCACCCGCCCCACCAGCCTCACAGCGAAAGTCGTCGCGACACCGCAGAAGGCCGTCCGCGACATCGCCGACGGCGCCCGGCTCGCCGTCGGCGGCTTCGGACTCAACGGCATCCCCGACAACCTCATCGCCGCCCTCGTCGACACCGGCGTCGGCGACCTGGAGATCTACTCCAACAACTGCGGCGTCGACGACTGGGGTCTGGGCCTGCTGCTCAACAACCGCCAGGTCCGCCGTGTCGTCGCATCGTACGTGGGGGAGAACAGGGAGTTCGCCCGCCAGTACCTCGCCGGGGAACTCGAGGTTGAACTGACCCCGCAGGGCACTCTGGCAGAGAAGCTACGTGCCGCTGGTATCGGCGTCCCGGCCTTCTACACCCCCGCCGGGGTGGGCACACCCATCGCCGACGGCGGACTGCCGTGGAGGTACCGGGAGGACGGCTCGGTCGCCGTCGCCTCCCCGCCCAAGGAGGTCCGCGAGTTCGGCGGACGCCGGTACGTCCTGGAAGAGGCACTGCCCGCGGACGTCGCCCTGATCCACGCCGAGATCGGCGACACCGAAGGCAACCTGGTGTTCGCGAAATCCGCGATGAACTTCAACCCCCTGTGCGCCATGGCGGGAACGGTCACCATCGCCGAGGTGGAGCGACTCGTGGAACCCGGCGAGATCGATCCGGCGCAGGTCCACCTGCCCGGCATCTTCGTGCAACGCATCGTGGAGACCGGTCCGCAGGAAAAAAGGATCGAGAAGCGGACCGTGCGGGACGACAACCACGAGAGCGAGCAGAAGCGATGAGCTGGACGAAAGAACAGATGGCGGCACGCGCCGCGCAGGAACTCGAGAACGGGCAGTACGTGAACCTCGGTATCGGCATGCCCACGCTGATCCCGAACCACCTGCCCGAGGACGTGCACGTTGTCCTGCACAGCGAGAACGGCATCCTCGGCACCGGACCGTACCCCACACCGACGGAGCTGGACCCCGATCTCATCAACGCGGGCAAGGAGACGGTGACCGTGAACCCGGGTGCGGCATTCTTCGACTCCTCCCTGTCCTTCGGCATGATCCGCGGGGGACACGTGGACGTCGCGGTGTTGGGAGGAATGGAGGTCTCCCGGCACGGGGACCTGGCCAACTGGATGGTGCCCGGCAAGATGGTCAAGGGCATGGGCGGGGCCATGGATCTGGTACACGGTGCGCGGAAGGTGATTGTGCTGATGAACCATGTGGCGAAGGACGGTTCGCCGAAGATCCTGCCCGAATGCACGCTGCCACTGACCGGACAGGGCGTGGTCGACCGCATCATCACCGACATGGCGGTCATTGACGTGGTGCGGGACGGTGGTTCTGGGCTGGGTGGACAACTCGTTCTCCGGGAAGTCGCGCCGGGAGTGACGGTGGAGGAGGTCGTGGTGGCCACGGGTGTGGAGCTGACTACCTCGGAACTATCGTAACGTCCAATTGGGACTTTCCGCTCTCGGGGTTAACACCGGAAAATACCTGCCCAGGTACTCGCGCAAGCCGGGGTCAACCACATGGATGAAGGTCCCGTGGACCCCGCGGGTCATCAGTACGTAGTAGATGTTCGTGACGAACTCCAGCAACATCTCATCGGTGGTGTCGCGACCGGCGAGCTTGTTGTTCCGCTTGCCCGTCTTGTCCCGGTAGTCCTCGCGACTGACGATCAGTCGCTCATTCTCGAGGTCGTACTGCAGATCCCGACCGAAGATCACGCCTGCGTAGTTCAGGTCGTGCCCCTGGACAGTGTGGATCGACCCGGCCTCGTCGGAGGACTTCGACGAATTGATCCAGTCGGTGACCGTCGAATTCCACCTCAGTTGCACGCCGTGGTCGAGGTGAATGTCGAACTTCTCCGGGTTCTTCTTACTCACCCAGTCCCAGGCATAGCCCGCCACCACCCTGGACAACCCGTGGGCATCATTCTTCGTCCGAATCAGGTCGACGAGAGTACGTGGATCGTCGACGAGACCGATCTGATAGGGGCCGAAGTCCGTCCGCGCCTCCGGTGGATAGGACGAGAGCACCTGCTTGACGTAGTCGATGTAGTCATTGCCGCCGATTGAACGCATCTGCGAATGCAGCACATACTCGCGCCTGTGATCAGCATCCCGGGCATCGATGAGTGCCCGCAACACCGACGTCGACAGGTCGATCGGTTTCACCGTCTGGGACGTGTCCACCAACAGGATGGTGTTGTCCGACCGCTCCCGAAGCCAGTCCAACTGGGACGCCGCCGGACGCTCACCGTGGAAGAGCCTCTCGTTGATCTCGCGGAACTCCTTGGTCAACGCGCCGATCGACTGGGCTCCGAACTGGCTGAGACGGTGGGCCTCATCCACGATCAACAGGTCATAGCGTTCAGCATCAAGGGCCACTTCGCGTGGGCTGCGGACCATCTCCGCAGACAGTCCCGGGGTTGAGGCGAAGACCCGGGTCAGTGTCTTACGCAGATCCTGCATGGGAACCACCAGTCCGATCCTCCTGTTCCGGAAGAGCGCCCGCACGTCGTCCAGGTAGAAGTCTTCGAAGAGCGACTCTCTCTTCTCGTCCGTGTCGTCGACGAAGGAACCGAGGTCTGCCAGTAGCTTCATCAGGAAGGTGGCGACGATGGTCTTTCCCGTTCCCGGGTCCCCCTGCACCACGGCGACCTGGTTTTCGTCGGGCGGTGACGCGAAGTCCTCGACCAGCCCGTCCAGGATGTCGCTGACCACCGACATCTGGTCCTCATTGAGTGACTTGAACGGCGAATACTTGAACATCTCGGAGTTCTCGATCTGCTGGATCGACTTCGAGAAGATGCCTTTCGCCCGGAGATCGTCGAAAATCTCCCGGAACCGCAGTTGGTAGTACGAGCGGTTGTAGTAGTTCTTCTCCTGCTGACCGGCATTGCTGTTCAGCGTCCTGTTCGACTCGTCTCCCGAACTGAGGTTGATCAGGAAAGACTCCAGGTCCAGGCAGGAGGACTTGTTGAAGGTGTCGTCGACAATGACCTCGGCCACGTCGAGGTGCGCTTTCGCCTCGTTCTTCAGATGGTCACCGAAACGCTTGTCCATGTTCAGCGATTCGCCGATGTAGACCTCGCCCTGGCCCTTGGACGAGGTGGCGGGCCGGTGCAGCACGTACACCACAGGCCAGTCGTGCATCGTGGTGTCAAGATGAAGGGCGCGGTGTCCGTCCTGCGAGAACGCGTACGTCCTGATCTCGTAGGAATGTGCGGTCAACGGGGAGTCCGACGGTGCGGAGGAAGACATCAGTTTGCCTCCTTACCGTGGTCGTCGTGGTCGTTGACCAGCCGCCTCAACGCGTTACGGGTCTGCCGGTCGGGGGAGTAGATCACTGTCCCCTGCATCCCGCGGGTGAGGAGCACCTTGTAGACGTGCCGGATGAGGGTGTCGAACTCGTCGTCGGTGAGGTCCTTCTTCGCCAGTCCGGGGTCGGCGTTGTGGGCCCGGACCGTGATGAAGTCGCCGTCCCTCCACACCAGGTCAGGGCCGATGATCACACCCGACCAGTCGTACTCGAAGCCCTGTGCGGTGTAGATGCACCCGATCTGTCCGAAACCACCGTCGCCAGTAGCCCACCGGAAACGAGGGGGAGCGTCACCGACCTTCCGGTCCTCGGGGTTGTTCCACGGGCGCGACCAGTCGCCGAGCTGGACATCGTTGACGAGGTCGTGGTCACCCTTCCTCGGTTTCGACCAGTGCCAGCAGAAACCGGCTGACATTCTCGCCGAGTAGCCTTCATCCAGCTTCCTCCGGAGGAACGACTCCATCTGCTCCGGTGACTCTGCCACCGTCACCGACACGTGCGGGTCCGGCGGCAGGAACGGCGGCCCGTCCTCGTCGGTGGTGCGGTGGGCGACTCCGTGCACTTCGGCGTAGTCGAGATCGCTCCGCACAGTGGTGCCCGCGGCGGCGGAAATCCTGGAACCCCGGACGTCGGATCCACCGTCGGTGTCAAGCCGTAGCAGGCTCTCCACCCAGTTCGTGTAGGCCAGGCTGCCGCCGCACCGGAACTGTTCATCCAGTTCAACGTGCATCACCTCGAGCCCCTTGTCCTCGGCGAAGCGGGAGATCTCATGGAGCGACCCCACCTCGCCAGGACGGACCACCTGTTTCTCGTCCAGGAGGAACACCGGTACGCGGGCGACGTCGATCAGTTCGTCCAGCTGTGGCCGTTTCATCGCCCTCAGGTGGGCCGGGCTGTAGCGACTGGTGGAGGTCTCGCGGATGCGGTGTGACTCGTCGGCGACCAACACATCGAGACTGTGTTTGTCCGCCTCCTGGAAACTGTTGAAGTACTTGAAGAGCTGCTGGGTTTCCTTGCTGCGGTGCCCGGCGACCTTCCGCAGGGTCTGGGTGAAGGCATTCGAGCCGGTGGCGTGGAGCACCCGCCGTCCGTCACGGGCGAGTTCGCCGAGCAAGGACAGGGCGACCACGGACTTTCCGGAGCCGGGCCCACCGGAGACGACGATGACCCGTTTGTTGTCCGACTCGTAGGCCTGCCTGACCTGGTGGAGGACCAGGCGTACAGCGTCGTGCTGCCGGTCGATCAGAACGAATTCCTCGCGCTCCCGGATCTCTGTCGCAGCGTGGGCGAGCAACTGGCGGGACGGGGCGAAGGAGGTGTTCGTCAGCTCGTCCGCCGGTGAGGAGGCGTCGGACGGCGCGATCCGTGAGGTGAGGAAGTCGCTGAATGCGCCGATGTCGGCACCGGTGAACAACCGTGTCGCCGACTCAGGAACAGTAGTCGGGTGGAGGTCATCCAACCCGTCGATGTCGGTGCGCGATGTCGCGTTGTGCAGGTAGGCGACCCCGTGGACGCGTTCGGGATGACCAGCAAGGACGGTGGCGAAGCCCGTGAGATACGACCGGTAGTCGTCGACCTGGAGGACAGGGTGTGAGCGGGGTGGGCCGAGGATGCCAGGGATCTCCACCAGTTCGGTGCTGTCCTCGAAGAGTGCGGCACGTGACCACTGCTTCAGCTCGACGACGATATAGGACGGCTGACCCGTGACAGGATGCGTCCCGGCGATAATCGCGTCCACACGCTTCGAGGTCAGCGGGAGCTGGTGCTCCAACAGAACCGGGACACAGCCGAGCCCGGCCTGATCCAGTACCGAGGCGAGTGCCGGGATGCTGGCAGCCCAGGATCGCTCCTCGGCCGGCGAAACCCGGCCGTGACCGTCGAAGTAAGCCTTGGTGGTCATGGCGTTAACGAGGGCGGTGGGACCCGCGAAGTTGTTCAGGATGTCGGAACCTGAGGTCCGGAGCAGGGGCAAGTCTTTCTCCAGGCAGCACGAAATCTCGTGCGACGTGGAGGCATGTCCCAGCGGAAGCCTGTCGGGTCGCTCTTACCCGATTCACACTACCTGCCGGTCTGCCCCTATGCGTCAGAGTCCGTGGTTGAAAGGGACTCAGCCTGGTCATCAGGGATTCGGTAACGGTATTTGCTGGCGACCAGGTCTGCATCGTCGGGCTGCCAGTTCCGGAGGATCCGCGCCTCGCCACCACCGGTGGGGTAAAAAAGGTCCCTCCGTCGACGCCGGTTTTCTTCGCCGCATGGATGTTGGATACCACGAAGAGTTCCGATGGGTGTTCCCGCGCACTGGAGACCTCATTAACTGTGAGTTCGACTTCGCCGGCACCGCCAGTTGTTCCCTTTCACCTCGACGCGGAGATACTCGTGGCCACGGTTGCAGGCAAGGCCGAACGGAGCACCATTGGTATCGACGGTTCACCTCAAGGACTCGTAGCGAGTGACCGCGAGGACCTCCGCGTGAAGCTCGACTGCCTTGCTCTTCTTTGAGTCGTGCCGGCGCCCGGGCTCTTTTCCACCTTGGGCGTAGACCTTACGACCGAAACTGTGTCGACAAAGTCGAAGGATGGTCCGTTACGGACATCGACCAGCCCGTGCCAGTTGTCCGCACCGGCGTGGTGTGTCGACCATGGTGGGCTGCCTCAGCAGGTGAGGGGCAGGAGATCTACAGTGTGGTTGCGGACAACACCGGCGCAGCCGGTACCGGAAAGAGGAGACCGACTGAATGAGAGAAGCTCGATGACGCACGCGCCGCAGACTGTGACGATCTACCTGACCCGGCACGGACGGACCTGGCTGAACGAGTTGGACCGTGTGCAGGGTTGGTCGGACTCGCCGCTGACAACAGCGGGTAAGGAGGACGCGGTCCGACTGGGTGCAGCACTCAGCGATGCCGACATGACGATCGACGCCGCCTACTCCGCGGACATGGTTCGCCACCGAGAAACTGCGGAAACGGTTCTCGCCGTTATGGGCGTGGATATCCCGGTGACGGTGACGCCGAACCTGCGTGAGATGTCTTTCGGAGGATTCGAGGGAGGCCCCAACCGGGTGATGTACGACGCCGTGCTCGCACAGGCGAACGTCGACTCGCTCGCGGGGTTGGAGGAGAGGGTTGACGGAGAATCCGTGCTCCTCAAACTATTCGAGTCTCTGGAGGAGGCGAATCCCGTTCCGACGATGCCGACGGAGACAGCACGGGAGGTGGCAGCCCGTGTGCTTCAGGAGTTCGAGGACATTGTCGCTGAGGCAGGGACCAGGGGGCATGAGAATGTGCTCGTTGTCTCCAGCGGGGTCACCATCCTGGTTGTGCTGCATGCTCTGGGACATCCGTTCAACGAAGCGATCAAGAACGCTTCGGTATCCACGCTCGTCTACGCAGCCGGGGAGTGGTCTGTCGAAAGGGTGAACGACACGTCACTGATCGGTGAGTGAGCAGGTAGGAACTGGCCGCTCACGGTGGGCAGACCCACGGTCTACCAGCCTTCCATGTCCGTCCTGCACGATATAGTTTCCTCTCGGTGACCACTCAGACTCATCGCAGCCCCTTCGCCGTCGTTGACGTGGAGACCACCGGATTCAGCAACCGGGAACGCATTCTTGAGGTAGCCGTCGTCCATGCAGCCCCCGACGGCACTGTCACCGACCGCTGGACCACGCTGGTCAACCGTCAGCGTGACATTCGGAAGACCCGGATCCACGGCATCAGCGGCAGCGTCCTGGTGCATGCCCCGACCTTCGGCGACATTGCCGGTGAACTCGCCGAGCAACTCAGCGGTCGCGTCTTCGTCGCCCACAACGCGCCGTTCGACACCCGGCTCCTCGGCGCCGAGTTCTCCCGGCTCGGTCTCACAGGCTCACCGTTCTCCGACGCATAGTCATGCGTGACTCTCGGTTTCTGGAGGTGTCTCGGGTGCCTGGGGAGTCTGCGGCGAAGATCCAGCGGGAGATGGTGGCGGTGCGTCGCTGACCGTCGGCATCGTCCCAGGTGACCCGCTCCACTCCGTCGGCGGGTGTGCCATGGCGGATCGCCAGGTGCAGCGGTCCGACCACGGATGCCAGGCCCTGGCTGGCGGGGTGATGATGAAGGACGGTGACGACGGATGCAGTGGTCCGGCCTGTGTCCGCGGACAGCGTGGCATCGATGTTGTCGTGCAGCTCCGCCACATCGATCTCGCTGACACGGACGGCGGCGAGCAGTTCGGCGGTGCCTACGGTCGCCTCGGTGACGGTGCCGGGGGCGTTTTCCACCGTCTCGTCCCCGGGGTTGCGCAGCGACAGCGTGCTCACCGACGTCCCCGGCATACCGATCCGTACCAGGGGTGCCTCCATCTTCCGGTAGGTGCGGACGTCCTGCCCGCCGCCGGAGACAGCGTCTGCCGCGGCGGTACGGGCGGACCGCAGGAGTTCCACCATGCGCCGGTCCTCGGCGAACTCTTCGGAGGTCACGTAGTTGCGAGTGTCGGGAGGTCCGCGCCCTGCGGAGAGGTGAGGACGTTGTCGATCCGCCGGTCGGATCCACGCGGCTCGCTCCTTGTCGAGCAGGACACGGTAGAAACCGTTGAAACTGCGTTCGGCGTCGGACTCTCCGATGAGGTCCACTCCGTCGAAGATCTCGTCCAGGACATCGCCGCGTGAGTAGTCGGAGTCGAGGAGTTGCCGGCGCAGTGAACGGTTCAGGTCCTCCAGGTCGCGTGACGCCCGGGCGAAGTCACCGGGGATCGCCGACGCTTGGTCGAGGATGTCGGCGACGCGCTCGGCGACCTGGGACGGACCGAGGACCTCGTAGCCGCGGTATTCGACACGTTCGATCTGCCGGTCGAGATCAATCGCGTTGATCCTGCAGGGTTTGCAGGCGCGTAGCGATATCGGGGTCGATGTCACGGGCCAGGTTGCGCAGGGAGTCGGTCAAGGATTCCACCCGGGTGGCGGTCGCTGCCGAGCGGGGCAGATCGAAGATGCCGGGGTGGTGACCGGTGAGTGCGCGGAGGTCTGCATTGAGAAGTTCGTATACTTCGGTCGCCGGGCGTTGGCGGGTGCCCTGGGAGGAAGTGCTCGTCGACCATCGCCAGCAGCGCCGGGGCCATGGAACTGCGCAGAAGCGTGACAGCGGGAGACGCCTACTGCAGGCGGGCCACTGACAGTGCCCGGGCTTCGATGCTCATGGGCGCCATTGTTCCATGTGGTCTCATCACGGGGAGGAGGACAGGCGTCTCGTGAGTGCAAGTCGCCATACGGCGACATATCGTATTGTCGCTGCATGACGACAATAAGTGTCCATCGCCCCGACGATCTCGGGCCTCTGCTCAGGGATGTCCGTCTGGAGCTGGGGGTCACGCAGTCAGCGTTGGCGGCGAAGGCGAAGGTTGGACGCCAGTGGCTCAATGCGTTTGAGTTGGGAGACAAGTGGACTGCGCCGTTGGACATGGTCTATCGGGTGTTGAGCGCCCTGGAGGTTACCGTGGAGATGTCGCCGGAGCCTGCGCCACACCCAGACCCCGATGACGACCTCATTGACCTGAATGAGTTGCTTGACAGGACGCTGGAGCATTGAGCGCGCGGCTCGGCCCTCGCCCCGAAGAAACCCTGGCCGTCGTAATGAACGGCAGGGTCGTCGGCGACATCCAGCGGAACGGGCCGAAGAAGATGAGGCTGCGATACTCGGATTCCGGTGTCGGGACGTTCACTCCGCTCTCGGTCACTATGCCCGGACCGTCCCGAGGCTCTCCGTCAATGGCGCCGACGATTCTCCATAGCTAAGGACTCAAGCACCTTTGCACTTCTGCGCTTTGTCGGAGAGGATGTTGCCGGTGCGGCACAGTTTGTCCGTCCCGAGCGACTGGAGGCAGCGTTGTCACGCAGTGGCGACCTGCGACCCGTGGACAACTCCGAGATCGGCGACATGTTGCGTAGAGCGATGGCGGATCTTCCGGTCTCGTCGGAAGCCGTGCCGGACGGAAAATTCTCACTCGCCGGTGTGCAGGCGAAGATCGCCCTCCGGAAGGACGGGAGTGTGTGGTCAAGCCCCCACGGTGCGTCACCGTCGACGCACATCCTTAAGCCGGCAAACCCCGGTATGGAGGACCAGGATCTTGTCGAGGCCGTTACGATGGGCACCGCTCGCCGACTGGGGTTGAGCGCAGCGCATGTCGACGTCAGTGAATTTGACGGTCTCCGCTGTCTCGTCGTCGAACGCTACGACCGCGCTCGTCTTCCTGACGGCCGGTGGGTCCGCGTGCACCAGGAGGATATGTGCCAGGCAACAGGGACACCGCCATTCAGAAAGTATGAGTCACAGTGGGGCGCGGGAGCACGCGAGGTGGCGGAACTCATCGCGAATCTCAGCAGTAACGCCGATGAAGACACTCGGCGCCTTGTCCAGGCGTTGACCTTCAACTGGTTGATCTGCGGAACAGACGCCCATGCGCGGAATTACTCAGTTGTTCTGCGTGGTGGGAACGTGCGGCTTGCCCCGCTGTACGACGTCAACTCCCATCTTGCTTACACCGACGGGGGTTCCGGCGATCTGTCGATGGGGATCGACGGCATCTTCCGGGTGTCCCTACTGACCCGCCGACGGTGGGTTGACGAGGCGATGCACCTCCATGTGGATCCTGACTGGATGGTCACGGAGATTGATCGGCAGATGGCGCGTCTCATCGATAGTATGCATGCGGCGGCAGACGTGGACAGCGTCAGCAGGTACGGGAGTTCCGTGGTGACGCGGCTGCTGGAGACGACTGAGCGGTGGGTCGGCCGGCTGGAATGAGACTACTGGTTGCAAGTGTGAGGGCACGCCTACGGTGATGCCGTCTCTCAAGCTCATGATGGTCAGTGTCGCTCACTGACAATCCTGGGATGTGTCGCCGCTCGACGACACGGTTCATTGGAGTCATTCACTTGTGGAACGGATTGCCGGTAGTCTGTCGTGCCGGATCCAGTCAACAACCGCGTGAGCGTCGCGGCTGCCAGCGTGGGCAACAGGATGAATGTCTTGGAACTTCAGTGAATCGGCGGCATTCTGGTGCGGGACGGGCTCTGCTAGATTGAGTGCCGACTCAATGAGGGGAGGGCCATGTGGTGCAGGTGTGCGATGGTGGCCACCCTGAAGGTCAGATTTCCCTTAGTGTATCTGTTGTGAATGCCAGTTCCGTGTGTACCCGAGGAAAGTAGCGCAGATGATCGCCACCATCCGCTCCGGCGGTCAGTCAGGTGTCGACAGGGGAGCGCTCGATGCTGCCCGAGCTGCTGATATTCCCGTCGCGGGCTGGTGTCCTGCAGGCGGGTGGGCGGAGGATCACCCGGCACCTCCGGGGCTCCTCGCGGAGTACCCGGAGTTGACGGAGACTCCGTCGTCAGGGACGAGGCAACGCACCGGGTGGAACGTCCGTGACAGTGACATCTCGCTCATACTGACCGCTCCGGGCGGGACGTCGCCGGGTACCGACCTGACGGTGGGATTCGCACGCCATTGGCAGCGTCCCCACCTGGTTCTCGATGCCTCAGCATGGGACCGGAGCAATATGACCGTAGTTGTACACGACGTGTCAGAGTGGCTGCGACAACAGGGGAGCGGACTCGTGGTGAATGTCGCGGGACCGCGCGCCAGCGAGTGGGCAGGAGCGTACGCAGCCAGCTACCGCCTGGTCACAGGGATCCTGGAGGCCGGTGCCCGGTAGATCCTGCTGTCGCGATAGGCTGTGCGCACTCTTATATTTCCGATACTAGGTGGGAGAACACACTGTGACTGGCCCGGGATTCCTGAGCTCTCAAGGCTCCGACAATGAACGTAGTGCAGATGGTGCCGTGGGACGGTGGTCCGGGGAGCCTATGCAGGACAGTCCTTACGGTAGCCCCGCTAGCCCCGCCACGGGAGACCAGACCCAGGCGTACGGCGCTCCTCATGGGCCCGGGAACGGCCTGCCCGGGTACCCGGGCCAGTACGGCAACCCTGCCCAGCCCGGCCCCTACGTGGGCGCCGCCATGTACCCGGGATACCCCGCGCCGCCACCGTCCACCAAGAAGAAGGTCGTGGCGGCGCTGCTGGCGTTCTTCCTGGGCGGCACCGGCGCCCACAACTTCTACATCGGCAACAAGGGCTGCGCGATCGCCCAGTTGATCTTCCTCATCGTCACCTGGGTGATCGTGATCGTGGGTTATTCGCTCGCCATCGCGGGTACCGGTACCGAAATGGTCAGGACATACTCCGGGGATACCTACTACGTTGACGAGGACGCGGACATGATCATCGGCGGCGGGCTTCTCGCGATCCTGGGCTACCTGATGATGGGAGCTCTCTGGATCTGGACGATGGTGGAGTTCATCATGATCCTCACCAGCAGCGGCCGCTATGGTCGGGACCGCGAGGGCTACATGCTGGTGTAGTGGTTCCCACCGTGCCAGGGGAGCAGGCTGATCTTCCCGGACGACGTGTTCAGGCGGACAGGCGTACGTCCTGACCGGAGTAGCGGGCGGTGACTTCTTCGACGAGACCCGCAAACTTCGCCGACCGCGTTTCCACGGGTTCGCCCCAGGGCGCACTGCGCCACGAGAGTTCCGCTCCACCTCACGCTGCACGGCGACGACACTGTCCTTGATACACAGCTGCCGGCCCGGAATCCGCAGCGGGTTACGCCCACCACGCTACCGCGGCCACGGAGTCGCTGTGGATCACCACCGTGTCCGCGAATCCGTCGAAAAGCGGCGCCGCTGCCGCCACACCTGTGAGCTCAGCAGCCGAGATATCGAGGTTCTGTCGTGACCGTGCACGTGGCAGCACCCCGGAGGCGATCATGGAGAGCTCCGGACACACCAGTCCGATGGCGGCGAAGGATGATCCGGGAGCGGTGGAGGCATCGGTGTACACGTTGACCAGGCGTGGACGCTGCTCGAGTTCGGGAACTCGATTACAGAGCAGTTGCGACGTCGGCGACGACCATTTCTTACGGACCCGTCCCAACCGGCGGTTGAGGGTCGGCGCTGTCGGAGGCGGGACGGGCCACGCCCGCGGTGTCTTGAGCTTGTTGCCGCTGCGAACCCGCACCACGATCACGCCGGGTGGCACATGCCCCCGGGCGACTGCGCGCACCGACATAGTCGCGGGATCCACGCCGCAGGGGAAGCTCGTGGACACGCTGCCCAGCCAGGCGTCGTGAAAGGCCCGGGTGACTGCATCGCCGTCGTCTTCGGCGGTTTCTTCTGTCTCGGGACGGTGTATCCGCCCCTCCGGGACATGGTCGGCGGTGGACACGGCCCCGGTGGTGGAGAGTCGCGTCGCTCAGTCCGGCCTCTTCCTACCGCGCACCGACGGACGCGCCGCTGGCGTCATTGGCCTCGTGCTCCAACTCGTCGATCTGTCGGTTGAGTTCTTCGGCATGGACCACAGCCTCCTGCTCGGTCTCCGCTGCGGGGTTGGACCCCCACATCGGACGACCGTTGCTCTCCGGCAGGAAGCGCAGTGCGACCAGTCCGATCACACCGGCGAGCATGAGGTAGAACCCCGGCCACATGAGGTTGCCGGTCGCCGCGATCAGCGCCTCCATCACCGTGGAGGTCGTGCCACCGAACAGTGAGATCGAGACGTTGAAGGCGATGGCCAGCGCCCCGGCCCGGACCACGGTGGGGAACAGTGAAGGCAGGGTGGACGGCATGATCGAGCTGAAACAGATCAGGGACAGCCCCATGATCAACAGGCCGATAAACACGCACGCCAGGTTGTCGACGCGGATGAGCAGGATCGAGGGCACGGACAGGACGATCAGTGACAGGCAACCCGCCAGGACGACGGGACGGCGCCCGACCCGGTCGGAGAGCTTTCCGAAGACGGGGATCAGGACCAGGCACACCGCCATCACCGCGATCTCCAGGACGTTGGCGGTCAGGCTGGAGATCTCGTAGCCGTCCTGCCGGTTGCCGACCTCGTCGAAGTAGGACGGCATGAATGACGTCAACATGTAGTTGGTCACGTTCCATGCGATGACCAGCCCACAGCACACCAGGATCGACGGCCACAGGGAGAGAATCTTCTTCGCTTCGTTGCCCTCGAAGTCCCGTGCTGCGTGGGACTGGCTCTCGGGGGCATCCTTCGCGGCTTCCTGCTGTTCGAAGGCAGGGGTGTCCTTGAGCTTGGTGCGCAGGTAGATGCCGACGAATCCGAGCGGTAGGGCGACGAAGAACGGCAGGCGCCATCCCCAGGACTGCATCTGGCCGTCTGACAGGACAGATTCCAGGATGACCGCGACGGAGGCGCCGAGGATGTAGCCACCGAACGTGCCGACTTCGAGCAGGCTGCCGAAGTAGCCGCGTTTGCGGTCGGGCGCATACTCGGAGATGAACGTCATCGCGTTGGAGTACTCGCCTCCGGTGGAGAATCCCTGGAGCAGGCGGCAGGCCAGCAGCAGGAACGGGGCCAGCATGCCGATGGCGGCGTAAGACGGGATGACGCCGATGAGGAAGGTGCTGGTGGCCATCATGATCATCGTGATCGCCAGGACGCGGTTACGTCCGATCCGGTCCGACAGTGGACCGAACACCAGGCCGCCGATGGGGCGGACGAGGAACGAGACCGCGAAGAGTCCGGCGACGATGATTTTGCCGGCGGGCCCGGAGTCTTCGGGAAGAAACACCCCCTCGATGGTGAGGGCGAGGTAGCCGTAGACGCCGAAGTCGTACCACTCGGTGACGTTTCCGATGGCGGCGGCGTTGATGGCGCGCTTGACGGTGGCGGGTTCGGTGACGGTGACGTCATCGGCTTTCCAGCGTCGTGCGGGGGTCTGTGTCTTCGGGGGAGTTCCGAACATGGTCGGGTTCACTGTCCTTCCGGGGCCGGTGTGGGGGTTCGCGCGGGTGGGCCTGGGGCGGTTCCTTTCCCTGGGGTGAGGGGCATCGGTCAGGTGCCTGATTATTGCGACGAAGATCGAGACTATAGCGTGCTTATTTATATAGTCAAGCCCCGGAGTTGGACAGCGACATTGTCTACGCAGTACAGCTGAAGCTGTGCCGGTTGGCGTTAAGGTCTACGGCGCCATGGCGCGGATGGTGTCCACTGTCGACCACGGACGCATTCACCTGCGTAAGATGCCGATAACCCCGGGGGTACTATCGTTCACCGAAGAAAGGCGCATCGGTGCCGTACCGTTTATGCTCTGAGTTGAGACACTGAAAGAATCAGCTCTCTCCCACTTCCTGAAAGGTAAATTCTTATGGACACCAGCATCGTCAGCTCCCTCGGCGACGGCATCTCCACCCTCCTCCACGGCCTGTGGCAGGGCTTCAAGCAGTTGATCGACAACGTCGGCGGCAGTGCGGCGGAACTGGAGAACGGCATCGGCAGCGGCGAGCACGACCAGGGCACCGCGGGCTCCATCGCCGACGTCATCGGCAGCTCGGGATCCTCCGAGTAGGCCGGACAGTCCGGGAACGGCACAGGGGCGCACCTTCTTCTACCGGGTGCGCCCCTGTTCTGCGTCTGCAGCGGCCCAGCGTAGTCCCCGGTTCAGCAGCCGCATCACTCCCCGGTACGCCCACGGCAGATTGACCTGCGCCCAACGTCCCAGCCGGATGTCGCCGCTGGTGTAGAGCAGGTACCTGCCTTTCCGTGTCCCGTCGACGATCTTCTGCGCAGCCTGTGGAGGGGTCGCTGCATGCCCCTGGAACAGCTTCTTGACCTTCTGTACCCGCTCAGCGCTCTGGTCCACCCCGTTAATGTCGATGGTGCGTACCAGGGGAGTGTCCACCGCTCCGGGGACGGCAACATGCACACTCACCCCGTGCGGGCGAGGTCGAAGCGCAGGACCTCACACATGCCCAGTACACCGCCCTTCGAGGCGGAGTACGCCGCGTGCCAGGGAAGTCCGATGATCCCAGCTGCCGATGACACGCAACACAGGCGGCGTGGCCGCGCCCTCCGACCCGTCCCGATCCTCCCCGCCTCCGTCATCGCCGGGACGAGGGTCTCGACGATGTGCACTGTGCCCATCAGGTTGACGTCGATGACCTTCGCCCACTTCTCGTGCGGCAGGTGCGGGGATCACCCCAGATCGCGATGCCGGCGACATGGAAGACCTCATCCGGGGCCCCGAACTCACCGGTGATCCGCGACGCCCAGGAACGGACCTCGTCGATCTCGGTGATGTCCAGGGCCTGGTCGTCCAGCAACGCCCCAGGACGGATCTCCGTGATGTCACGCGCCGTCGCGTCCAGACCGTCCTCGTCCCGGTCGGTGATCATCACCTCATGTCCCTCACGCGCCAGGAGTAACGCCACCTCGCGCCCGATACCGGATGCCGCTCCCGTGACCACACACCGCATCGTCGTTCCCTTCCGGCGACCGGTATCGGTCCGGCGCCACACTAGGTTCCCCTACAAACCTAGCGCAGATCCAGGCCCAGGACGGCGTTCTCCACCAGCTCGCTCAACGAGGGGTGCGGCCAGTACTGCCTGGTGGCGAACTCGGCGAGATCGAGGTCGAACTCGATGGCGGTCACCAGCAGCTGAATCAGCGTCGCGGCCTGCGGGCCCATGATGTGGGCCCCCAGCAGGCGGTGCGAGTCCGCGTCCGCGATCAGCTTGCAGAACCCGGTGGTGTCCTCCATGGCCCACCCGTAGGCGACATCGGCGTACTCCTGCACCTTCACGGTCACGGTGCGGCCGTTCTCCTGTGCCCAGGTTCGCGCCTCGTCCTCCGTCATGCCGACATACCCGATCTGAGGGTGGGTGAAGATCCCGCCCGGGACGTTGTCGTGCTTGAACTTCTCCAGGTCGTCCTCCGGCGCGCCGACCTCGCCGACCTTGCCGACCTTGGCTACATTGTGGAAGACCGCGCGGGCCTCCTGGTTCGCCACATGCTTGAGCTGCAGCTCATTGGCGGCATCGCCGAGTGCCCACACCCCGTCCGCTGACGTGCGACCGTAGTCGTCGACGAGGATTCTGCCGTCCTCGGCCAGGTCCACACCTCCGGCCGAGGCATTCAGCAGGTCGCCGTTGGGGACGCGCCCCTGGGCGAGCAGTACCTCGTCGCAGTCGATCTCCCGGCCGTCGTCCAGCGTCAGAGTGACAAGGCCACCCTCGGCACGGGCACCGGTGACCGTGTGTCCCAGCAGGTTCGTCCACTGGGACCCCGCCAACTCGGTGAATCTCGAGGATACGGTCGAATCGAAACGGCGTAGCAGGGACCCCGACCGGTTGATGACGATCACCTCCACGCCCAGTGCCGAGAAGATGTGGGCGAACTCCACCGCGATGATCCCGCCACCCAGGATCACCAGGGTGCGGGGCAGCTCATCCATCCTCATGATGTCGGCGTTCGTGCGGTAGGGGATACCTGATTCCTCGATCACCTCCGGCACCCACGTCCGTGTGCCGGTGGCCAGGACAATCTGGTCGCCGGTGATTGTCCGGGCACGGTCGCCCTCACCGATACGCAGGGTGCGCTCGCCGGTGAAGGAGGCCATGTCACTGAACAGGGTGATGTTCGGCGTCTCGTCACCGCGCCGGTACTCCTCGCCACCCCGGGAAATCGGGTCGATCCGCTTTCCGAAGACCCGCTCCTTGAGGTCGTCCCAGTTCACCCGCCAACCGGCCACCGGCATCGGAGTGGCCGCCGCCCCGCCGATCGGATAGAGGTTGTACCGGCCGGCATCCGCCAGCTCGCGTGCCACATCGGCGGCGTAGACGTACATCTTGGTCGGGATACAGCCGACGTTGATGCAGGTGCCGCCGAAGACACCTTTCTCGACGACGGCGATCTTCCGGTCGTTCAGGTCCTCGGGAATCGAATTTCCCGAGCCGGTGCCGACGATGATGAGGTCAAAGTGTTCAGGCGTGTCAGTCATGGCACCGATGGTACGTCCACCCACGCGTCGACGGCGTCGAACGCCGTGGCCCTGACATCCGGACGCGAGAGAAAGACGTCATGCATCGCCCCGGGAATGACGCGGACCTCGCAGTGCGGGTCCACCAGGTGGGCGGCCGCCTGCATCTGTGACGGTTTCAGCACGGTGTCGGTCACGAAAGCCTGCTGCTCCGGCACGTCTGTCCCGGTAGCGTCGGACACCATCTTTCCGGCGCTGTCGGCATCTGAACACAACAGCAGGGTGGGGACTCCGGTGGAGAATGACCCGCCGTGCAGCTTGTTGATCTCCCGGCTGACACCCACCAGCCAACTGACCTGTTTCGGACGGGGGAGCGGTGGCTTGAGCTCCAGGTCGTAGTCCCACTCGCCGTGCTTCGAGACGTGCAGGGTCTGCCCGTAGGTCGGGTTGATGCCGCCGGGGACGTGCCACGTCGGCCAGAACCGGGCGACATGGGGGAGGATGCGGCGGATGATCAGGTTCGTCACACGGTCGAACTGCAGGTCCAGCCACGGGCTGTTCAGGATCACCGCGTCGATACTGGCGTGCAGTGCAGCGCGCGCGGTGTCACCGAGCTGCATCGCTGTATGCAGGCGGGATACGAACATCGTCACATCCAGCCCGCCGGTCGAATGGCCGACGAGCGTGGTGGACCCGTGCCCGGCGCTGAGCAGCGACAGCGCGACCGCCAGGTCCTCGTCGTAGAGCGACTGGGAGGTCACATGGTGCCAGGTCTGCCCCTCGCGGTGCGACCGCCCGCACTTGCGCAGGTCGATACCGTAAACGGCGTAGCCCAGTCCGTGGAAGTGCTCGGCGACGTGGGTCTGGAAGAAGAAGTCGGTCATTCCGTGGACGAACAGGACGGCGGGGCGCTCCCCCCATTCCGGTGTGTCTGTCGGACGGTAACGGACGAGCGTGCAGCACACCGTGCCCGGTGCTCCGTCGGGCTCCCCGTCCGGGTCGGCACCGAAGCCGACGGTGTGGCGTGTGTAGCCGTCACCCAGGATATCCGGCTCAAAGTCCAGTTCATGGACGCTTTGTCCCAGTGGGCGGGAAAGTACGGTGGCGAGATTCTGATGGCTGAGGGCGTTCACGGGATGCCAGTGTATCGCTCCCCGACGGCGGGAGGTCACGCATCGGAACCGGTTCAGAAGACGACCGTAGGTTGCCACGGGCTGAGGGGCGGGTTGTACCAGTAGCCGCAGTGGGACGTATCATCGCACCATTGTGGA
Source organism: Corynebacterium sp. CNJ-954 (assembly GCF_001942345.1). GTDB lineage: Bacteria > Actinomycetota > Actinomycetes > Mycobacteriales > Mycobacteriaceae > Corynebacterium. Next base: position 64,945 of record NZ_MKKI01000011.1, on the reverse strand, counting down.
CGCCGCGTGTGGCTTATGGCAGTGCCCAGAACGCCACCGGCTGCGGCGAACAAGCAGCGATGAAAAGGATTGAGCTTAACGTGTCACCTTCCCAGAATGATCACGTCGACGTCGCCCTCATCGGCGCCGGTGTCATCTCCACCACCCTGTCCGTGATGCTGCGTCAGCTCCAGCCTGACTGGAGCCAGCTGATCATCGAGCGTATGGATGTCCCCGGTGCAGAGTCCTCCTCCCCGTGGAACAACGCCGGTACCGGCCACTCGGCCCTGTGCGAGCTCAACTACACGCCCGAGGTCAACGGCAAGATCGACATCTCCAAGGCTGTCGGCATCAACGAGAAGTTCCAGGCCTCCCGCCAGTTCTGGTCCTACCTCGTGGAGAACGGAACCCTCGGTGAGCCCAGCGAGTGGATCAACCGCACCCCGCACATGTCCTTCGGTCACGGTGCCGCACAGGCGGACTACATCAAGGCCCGCTATGAGGCGTTGAAGGACCACCCGCTCTTCCCGGACATGCAGTACACCGACTCGGAGGAGGTCTTCAGCGAGAAGCTCCCGCTCATGGCCGACGGCCGTGACTTCTCCGAGCCGGTCGCGATCTCCTGGACCGACGCCGGTACCGACATCAACTACGGTGCGCTGACCCGCCAGTACCTGGACGCCGTCACCGCCGAAGGCGTCGAGGTCCGCTACGGCAACAATGTCACCAACATCTCCCGCGACGGTGCGGGCTGGAAGCTCGAGGTGAAGAACCTGCACAACGGGGACACCTCCACCGTGCGTGCGAACTTCGTGTTCGTCGGCGCCGGAGGTATGGCCCTGCCGCTGCTGCAGAAGGCCGGCATCCCGGAGATCCGCGGTTACGCGGGATTCCCGATCTCCGGTGAATGGCTGCGGTGCACGAACGACGAGGTCATCGAACAGCACTCTGCGAAGGTCTACGGCAAGGCCGCCAAGGGCGCTCCGCCGATGTCGGTACCGCACCTGGACACCCGCATCATTGACGGCAAGAAGGGCCTGCTCTTCGGCCCGTACGCCGGCTGGACCCCGAAGTTCCTGAAGAACGGCTCCTTCCTGGACCTGTTCAAGTCCCTGCGCCCGGGCAACATCCCGTCCTACCTGGGTGTGGCTGTCCAGGAGATGGGTCTGACCAAGTACCTGGTCGAGGAGGTCCTCAAGGACCAGGCGGCCCGCGTGGAGTCGCTGCGCGAGTACATGCCCAACGTCAACGGCGACGACTGGGAGCTGGTCACCGCCGGACAGCGCGTCCAGGTGATCAAGCCGATCGGTGCGCCGAAGTTCGGTTCGCTGGAGTTCGGTACCGCACTGGTCAACTCCGGTGACGGCAGCATCGCCGGTCTGATGGGTGCGTCCCCGGGAGCGTCCATCGCCCCCTCGGCGATGATCGAGGTGCTGGAGCGGTGCTTCGGTAACCGGATGGCAGACTGGGCTCCGAAGCTCAAGGAGATGATCCCGTCCTACGGTGGCCGTATCTCCAAGGACACCGCGCTGTTCAACGAGCAGTGGGAGCGCAGCCAGAAGACCCTGAAGCTCGAGAAGTAGCAGGGGACTAGACTCTGAACCCATGAGTCTTGTGTTGACCGGCGTGCCGGTGCTCGTGGTGGACGGCCCGGACGCCGCCGTCGCCGCCGAGCTGCTCCGTGACCAGGGTGCCGTGCCGATCGTCGGTTCTGTGCCGACGGATACGCATGTCGCCCTGGTGCGCGTGCCTGCGGGCACGGCGCCTGCTGCGGCTGCCGACGCCCTGGATTGGGCGTCGGTCCACGGTGTACCGGTGGATGACCGGCGGGGGGCGGCGGAGATGCCGTCGGATCCCGAAGCGGGCTCTGCGAACAAGAGCCACGGTGGTGGCGGGCGTTCCCTCGGCAGCGTCACCCTCGTCGGCGGTGGTCCGGGGGACGCGGATCTGGTCACCGTCGCCGGAACCCGGGCCGTGCACGAGGCCGACGTGGTCCTCACCGACCATCTCGGAGCTGTCGCACTCGCCGAGGAGGCCGCAGAGCGGGGAGCCGAGGTCATCGACGTCGCCAAGATCCCGTACGCCACCCAGGTCCCGCAGGAGCGCATCAATGCGCTGATGATCGACCGGGCGGCAGCCGGCAAGCACGTGGTGCGTCTCAAGGGCGGGGACGCCTACATCTTCGGGCGGGGCCATGAGGAGGTCGTGGCGTGCGCGGAAGCAGGAATCCCCGTGCAGGTGATCCCGGGCGTGACCTCGGTGACGTCCGCGCCGGCGGCGGCGGGGATCTCGCTGACCCATCGGGGGCTGAACCACGACGTCACCGTGGTCTCCGGTCACGTCCCGCCGGGGCACGCGAAATCACTGGTGAACTGGTCGGCTGTCGCCGGTCTCACCGGCACCCTGGTTCTGATCATGGCGATGCGCCACGCTGGGGCGATCGCCGCGGAACTCATCGACCGTGGACGTGACGGCGCGACCCCGGCGGTCGTGGTCGAACATGCGTCGACCCCGCAGCAGCGGGTCACGGAGGCAACGTTGGCCACCCTCGGCGAGACCATCGAGCGTGAGGGGCTGGGATCGCCGGCGATCATCGTCATCGGTGAGGCTGCCGCACGGCGGGTTGACACCGCGGGGCTGTTCAACTGATCCGTCGTACCGTCCCGCTGCCCCGCAGCCAGTCACCCAGGTAGGGCAGTGTGAACTGCACCTTGCCCCAGCCGGCGGGGGAGATCAGGTCCCGGTCGATCAGCTTCGCCCGTGGATCGCTGGCGGCTCGCTGGGTCTTGCCGAGGCGTTCGGCGATCGCGGCGGTGGCGACCGGGCCGTCCGTGCCCTCAGGTCCGTCCACCGCTAGCGCAGCCATTGCCTCGAGGTACTCCCGTTGAACGGTGGGTACCCCTTTCAGCGACGGGTGGTGCACCTGGGCACCCATCGTCGACACCGCTTCATCCCTGATCGAGTCGACCTGCTGCACTGAGATCACGTCCGCATCGACACGGCGGGCAGCGTTCCACGCCAGGGATCCCACCAGTTGCACCAGGTAGGGGTAGCCGGCGGCGAGGTGGACGGCAGAGGCGAGGCCGGCCCCGTCGAATGCCAGGCCGGAGTCCCGCGACGAGGTGGCCAGCACGTCCGTGGCATCCTCCCTGGTCAGCGGTCCGAGGTCGTAGCGGTGTGCCCGTCGCATGAAGGTCGTCCCGGGCAGGTCGAGCAGTGCTTCCACCCCGTGGGTGAGTCCCGCCATGGCCAGGGAGACCTCCAGGTCGTCACGGATGAGGTTCTGGTAGGTCGTGGCAAGCCGACTCAGCGCATCGCGGTCGGCGTCCTGGATCTCATCGACGGTGATCAGCACCCCCGTGCCGGACATCAGTGCCAGCAGATCACGGAGCCGCGAGTCGAGTGTGGGACGGGGGAGGTCGTGCTCGTCCGGGCCGGTGAGAGAGGTCTTCACCGAGCCGAGGCCGGTGATCCCCACACCGGTGACCCGACGGGTCGTCGGTGGACTGAGCTCCTGGATCTTCGCCGGTATCACCGAGTCGACGAGCTCGGCGACGATGTCGCCGCGGGCGGAGGCACGCAGGATGATCCAGCCGTGGGTCGCGGCGATGTCCTCGAGTTCGTTGAGCAGGACGGTCTTGCCGATCCCACGTGATCCGGTGATCACCAGTGTGCGTGCGGCGGCGCCGGGGCCGGAGGCCAGGGCGTCGGCGTAGTCGTCGAGGATGATCCGTCTGCCAGCCCAGTAGTGCGGTGATGCTCCGAAAGTCGGACGGAAGGGGTTGGTCATGTCACCGAGTGTAGCGCCGACGCCGCTGCAGGTTGAGATTTTGAGAATTTGAGAAGTATTGACGGATTGAGAATTTGAGAATCCGCGCCCGGCCAACCACCTGGCCCTATGGTGGCGGCCACGGGAAGTCTTACCACTTCAGAGTGATAGGTTTTTCTCTGACCTGGCCTTTCGCGGAAGAAGAACTCTGAAAAACGGTAACACCTCGCCGGCTCCGCCCCAGTCACACTCAGCTGTCACTGCTCACACCACCAGTGTCAAGGAGTCTTTCGCGGAATCCGCGTCATTGACTTCCACGGTCATCCCGGCGCGCCGAGCGATGTCAGCCACACCGTCGACGTCCCCGGCGGCGCTCAGGTCGGTGTCGGCGGAGGCCAGTTCGCGGGCCAGCAGCCCCTTGTAGTGCTTGTTGAAGTGGCTGACGACCTTACGGGAGCCGTCCTCGCGAACGGACTCGACCCGCACGGTCACCGCACCCGGCAGTCGGCCCAGCTGCTGATAGCCGCCGGAGCGGAGGTCGACGACGGTGCCGGGAACCTGCCGCAACGCGTCGGTGACGGCCGAACCCCAGCGCGCCTTCATCGTCGGCAGCCTGTCCGTTGCGGTCCCGGCGTACGGCAGTTTCGTCCCGGCGGACAACCGGTAGTGCGGCACAGGGTCATCGGCCGAGAGCAGACCGAACAACGCCGAACCCACCCCCAGCCGGGCGCGGGCAGAGGGGGACAGGGTGGACACGTCGAGCGCGTCGTAGAGCACCCCGGTGTAGCGCATCACCGCCGGGACGGTCGGTGCCTCGCGTAGCCGGTTGTTCGCCTCGGCTTCCCCGCGGAGCTTCTCCGATATCCCGAGAACCTGCAGCGCATCGTCGGGGTGGAGGGCGGAGAGGTCGTCGATGTTCTGCTGCCGGACCTCATTGAGGGAGGGGAAGGAAAGTCCCTCGATATCGAGCGCGGGGCCGTCGCCGCCGGACGCCTTGGTTTCGGACGGGGGGAGCAGGATAAACATGCGCTACACCCTAGCGATACACACATAGTGCTTTGAACTAGAGTACCGGTCATGATCACCCGGATGTCGTCTCTTTTCCTGCGCACGCTGCGCGATGATCCCGCCGATGCGGAGGTCCCCAGCCACAAGCTTCTCGTTCGTGCGGGGTATATCCGGCGGTCGGCTCCGGGAGTGTACTCGTGGCTGCCGCTGGGGCTGAGGGTGCTGCGCAACGTGGAGAAGGTCGTGCGCGAGGAGATGGGTGCCATCGGTGCCCAGGAGATCAGTCTGCCGGCCCTGCTGCCGCGCGAGCCGTATGAGACGACGGGGCGCTGGACGGAGTACGGCGACGCGTTGTTCCGGCTCAAGGACCGCAAGGGGCAGGACTACCTTCTCGGACCGACCCACGAGGAGTTGTTCACCTCGCTGGTGAAGGGGGAGTACAGCTCCTACAAGGACTTCCCCGTCACCCTCTTCCAGATCCAGACGAAGTACCGGGACGAGGAGCGCCCCCGTGCGGGCATTCTGCGGGGACGCGAGTTCATCATGAAGGACTCCTACTCCTTCACGATGGACGACGAAGGGCTCGAGGAGGCTTACCAGGCGCACCGGCGTGCCTATCAGGCAGTCTTCGACCGGCTCGGAGTGGAGTACGCGATCTGCGCCGCCACGTCCGGGGCCATGGGCGGGTCGGCCTCCGAGGAGTTCCTCGCGGTCTCCCCGAACGGTGAAGACACGTTCGTGCGTGCGTCCGAGGGTGACTACGCCGCCAACGTCGAGGCCGTGGTCACACCCCACCCTGAGACGAGGCCGGTCGAGGGCCTGCCGGCGGCGACGGTCTACGAGACTCCGGACGCGCCGACGATGGACACGCTGGTGGAGTGGGCGCGGTCTGAGGGCATCACCGTGGACGGCCGTGACGTGGAGCTCGCGGACACGCTCAAGTGCCTGGTCGTGAAGGTGACCGAACCCGGCGGCGAACCGGAGTTGACGGGCATCCTGCTGCCGGGTGACCGCGAGGCCGACATGAAGCGGTTGGAGGCGTCCCTGGAACCGGCCACGGTGGAGCTCGCCGAGGACAAGGACTTCGAGGCCAATCCGTTCCTGGCCAAGGGATACGTGGGTCCGAAGGGACTGGCGGACAATGACGTGCGGGTGCTTGCGGATCCGCGCATCGTGACCGGGACGTCCTGGATCACAGGTGCGGACAGGAAGAACCACCATGTGGTGAACATGGTGGCCGGACGTGACTTCACCCCGGACGGTTACATCGAGGCGGCGAACGTCCGCGAAGGTGACGCCGCCCCGGACGGGATGGGCACGCTGACTCTGGAGCGCGGCATCGAGATCGGCCACATCTTCCAGCTCGGCCGCAAGTACACCGAGGCCTTCGACATGCAGATCCTCGATGTCAACGGCAAGCGTTCGGTCCCCACCATGGGGTCCTACGGGCTGGGGGTCTCACGGCTCATCGCCGTGCTGGCCGAGCAGATGCACGACGAGAAGGGACTGCGGTGGCCCAGTGAGGTCGCACCCTATGACGTCCATGTCGTCATCGCGAACAAGGACGCCGCCGCCGGCGAGGCCGCGGAGAACCTGGTCGACCGGCTGGCGGAGGCAGGGCTGGAGGTCCTCTTCGACGACCGTCCGAAGGTGAGCCCGGGGGTGAAGTTCAAGGATGCTGAACTGCTCGGTGTGCCATTGGTATTCGTGGTCGGCCGTGGGTTCGCCGACGGGACCGTCGAGCTGCGGAACCGCTTGACCGGTGACGTCGACAACATCGCCTACAACACCGCCGTGGATCTCTTCCTGGAACGCCGCGGGAGGTAGAGCCCGGAGGCGTGTTAGTCTGCGTCCTGTACCAGGACCGTCTGCGGAGGGCGGCCCGTGACTCGACGTGGGAGGTGAGATTCTCGGACCACGCGAACTGGAAGATGTCGCCGGAACAGCTGCAGGAGCATCTGAAGCTGCGCACCCGGGCACGACGCATCCCAGACAAGAAGAAGCAGCACGACCGAAGGGCCTGCCGGAACACCCGGCGGGCCCTTCCCGCGTGCCGGGACCGCCTACTCGCCCCGGACGCTGACGGCCAGTGGATCCTCGCCCAGCGCGTCCTCCAGTGCGGCCTCGGAGCGTGCTGACACGGCACACAGCATGGCGGTCAGGGCACGGTCGTCGTCGCTGACCTCGTCGACCGCGTCGCGCAGGGAGACGGTCACCGCGTGCACGGCGTCGAGAAGAACGGATGCGGCAGACGACGCGTCGGTGGGGGTGGTGAAGTCGTCAGGGGTGCTGTACCCGGCCTCGGCGGCGACGCCGGAGGCGGGGGTCACCGTGTCACGGATGGTCCGCATCCGGGTGCTGACGGTCGTGACGGTGTCCCGGTTCGTTCCGGCGACAGGCAGCACAACCCCGGAGAGGTAGACCGCCTGGTTGACCAGTTCCGTCGCCGGGGCAAGTGCGGAAGCGGTGTCCTCGGAGACGTCAGAACCACCGTCGAACCCGGCGTCGATCATGTCCTGGTCGATCGCGGTGCCGTCGGTGCCGTCGTCGACGGTGGCGAGTGCGGCATGCAGCCCGGTGAGCAGGACCGCGCGGTCACGTTCGCCGTCGTCGTCAGGTGCAGTGTCGCTGTCGGCGTCCTCGCCGTCGATGAGCTGGAGCATCCGGGAACGCACCTCTTCGACCGTCGGGGCGTCTGCGAGGGCCTCGAGTGTCCGTGCCCCGCAGTCCTCCGGGGGGTGCCCGTCACGGTCGGTGCCGCACTGGCGGAGGATCTCCCCGGAGATCGCCTCGGACTGGTCGGCGAATATCGCCGTGCCCCCGGCGACGGGTGTGCCGTCGAGGGCGTCGAGCTGTTGGACGAGAGTCTCCAGGTTCTGGTCGGGCCGGGGAGGCTCTGTGGAACAAGCGGTGACCGACGCTGACGCGACGGTGAACGCTGCGCCGACGGCAAGCACCCGTCGGACGGTGGGACGGCGCCGCCGCTGGATCGCGGTGGCGGAGGCGAGGGTGGGTGAGGAGACGTGCACGGTCCCATAGTGCCATCCCCGGTCGGTGATAGGGTTCACGGCATGGCTTTCCCTTCTGAACAGGACCTTGCCGAGGTCGTCGGCCCGCTGGCCGGAGAGCTCGGCCTCGACCTTGAATCGATTACCGTGACCAGGGCGGGGGCGAAGTCCGCGGTCCGGGTGGCCGTCGACGCCGACGACCGGCCGGACCTCGACCAGCTCGAGGAGCTCAGCAAGGCGGTGTCCGAGGAACTCGACGCCCGTGAGTCTTCCGGGGCACTGAACTTCGGACCGGGCTACACCTTCGAGGTGACCACGCCCGGACTGGAGACCCCGCTGACCGCACTGCGGCATTTCCGGCGCAATGTGGGCCGCCTGGTGAACATCGACGGGACGCAGATGCGTATCGCAGCGGTCGACGGGGACACCGACGAGATCTGGCTGATCCGTCCGGGGGAGAAGAAGAAGGACGCCCCGCAGGTCGAGGTCCGCGGATTGGCGTCGGTGGCGGGGGCTTTGGTAGAAGTTGAGTTTTCCGAACCCCCGGTCGACCAACGTGACCTGGTGGGCCTTGATCCCGAGAAGTACCGTGCGCTCCGAGCGCAGAAGGACGACAAGTGAAAATTGACCTGAGTGCCCTGACCGCCCTGGAGAACATCGAGCACGTGCGCAGAAGCGCGCTGTTGGGCGCGATCTCCGCGGCACTGCTGGACTCCTACCGCGAGCTGACCAAGGTGGACGGGCCCGCCCGCGTGGAGATCGACCGTACCGACGGGACGGTCACCGTCCTGCGCCTGGAGAAGGACGAGGACGGCAACACCACCGGCGAGTTCGACGACACTCCGGAGGATTTCGGCCGCGCCGCCGCGAAGGCAGTCCGGGACGCCATCCGTGGGCAGATCAACATCGCCCGGGCGGACACGACGTACACGAAGTACGCGGACCTGGAGGGCACCGTGGTCTCGGGAGTGGTGAACCGGGACGCACGAGCCAACGACCGCGGTATCACCGTGGTCCACCTCGGCACCGAGGCGGACGGGCAGGACGGTCTGATTCTCGCTGCCGAGCATATGCCCGGTGAGAAGCTGGAGCACGGTGACCGGGTGAAGTGCTACGTCACCGCCGTGAACCGTGGCCAGCGTGGCGTGCAGATCCTGCTGTCCCGGACCCACCCGGAACTGGTGCGCGGACTGTTCGCCCTCGAGGTTCCGGAGGTCGCGGACGGGTCGGTCGACATCACCGCGATCGCCCGGGAGGCAGGTCACCGGTCGAAGATCGCGGTGACCTCCACGGTCAACGGTCTCAATGCCAAGGGCGCCTGCATCGGTCCGCGTGGACAGCGGGTCACCGCGATCATGGAGGCACTCGGCGGAGAGAAGATCGACATCGTGGACCACTCCACCAACCCGGCGGTCTACGTGGGTAACGCGCTGGCACCGGCGAAGGTTGTCAGGGTCGACGTCACCGACCATGACATGCAGATCGCCCGGGCCGTCGTACCGGATCACCAGCTGTCGCTGGCGATCGGCAAGGAGGGGCAGAACGCGCGTCTGGCCGCACGGCTGACCGGCTGGAAGATCGACATCCGCCCGGAGTCAGCCCCCGATGACGGTGCTGACGGTGCCGGTAGCTCCGACGGCACTGACGAAGCCCTGCCGCAGATCTGACACCGTTGTCATTCACGGCCGGCTGTGCCGGTAGATGTGGATGACGTACTTTCGCCGCGCGATGGCTGGTCAGGAGCGTCCCCGGCACTCCTGCAGAGATGTCTCGTCGTGGCGGTTGGCTCCGCGGGGCCGTCGCACGTTAGACTGTGTACCGGTCTGACGACGAGGAGAAGGAGAACACGCATGTCTGATCGTGTTCCCGACTCTTCGCCGGATGCGGGTCCGCTACGGACCTGCATCGCCACCCGTCAGGTTCATCCGGCGACGGCGCTGTTGCGCTGTGTCGTCGAGAGGGACGGTGCGGGTGGAGGATCGGGGTCGGTACGTGTCGTCCCCGATCCCGGACGGCGCCTGCCCGGTCGTGGTGCGTGGATCACCGCGACTGTCAGTGCGTATGAGACCGCCGTACAGCGTCGTGCTTTTGCGAGGGCGCTGAAAGTGCCTGTCGAGGCGGACACGACTCCGGTTCTGGAGTATCTCCGGCGCCCCGGTGAGAACCCGGGGAACGGAGCGTCGATGTCTCGGAGGGTGCCGCATCTGACCACCAGCCCGGTGGCCGAGAAGGAAAAGGAAACCGATTACTGATGAGCGCACGATGAAGCAGCATCAGCGATGAGTGTCCAACTGACCTGGAGTCGTACGTAGTCGTCCTCGTGGAATGAAACCACGGGTGGCCGGCCTGCGACTCCACCATTACGAAGGAGAGCAGTGCCCGGAAAGCTACGTGTCCATGAGCTTGCGAAGCAGCTCGGAACGACAAGCAAGGAACTTCTCGCCACGCTCAAGGAGCAGGGTGAGTTCGTGAAGTCGGCGTCCTCGACGGTGGAACCGCCGGTCGTCAAGAAAATGAAGAACCACTACGGAGCGGGTGCGGAGTCCAAGAAGGACGATGCCGCGCTTCCGGACCTGAGCGGTCAGCCGACCGCCCAGGCGTCCAGCTCTGCGGCGCCGACGGGCGAGCCGACCGGCTCAACCCCCGGCGCTGCGAAGCCGGGTCCGAAGCCCGGTGCCGCCAAGCCGGGGGCCGCGAAGCCCGGTGCCTCGGCCAAGCCTGGCCCCGCCAAGTCGGCGGCCAAGCCCGGAGCGTCCGCCAAGCCGGCGCCTGCCGATGCACGCCAGGCAACGCCGGCGGATGCGTCACCGGCGGCAGCCGAGAAGGCTGCACCGAGTCCGAAACCGCAGGCTGAACGCCCGAAGCCGGGCGCGGCGAAGCCTGCCGCAAAGCCCGCCCCGCAGGACGCGGCGTCCTCGAAGCCGGGCCCGCGTCCGGCCCGAAGCCCGGTGCAGCCCGTCCGGGTGCCAAGCCGGGTCCGAAGCCGGGTGGCCGCGCACCCCGTGTCGCCAACAACCCGTTCTCCTCCGGGACCGAACGGCCGTCCCCCCGTCCGCAGGGCGGTCAGGGCGGCCAGGGTGGTAAATCCGATATGCCGCGCCCCGGCGGTTCAGCCGGACGCCCGTCTCCGCGTCCGGGTGGTAGCGGGGCAGCGAAGCCGGGCGGACGTCGTCCGAGCCCCGCGTCGATGCCCAGCCACCCCAGCCCCGGGCAGATGCCGGCCAAGGCCAGCACCGGTGGTGGCGGCGGTCGTGGTCGTGGCGGCCAGGGCGGTCCCGGCACCGGTGGTCCGGGAGGTCCCCGCGGTGGTCGCGGCGGACGTCGCGGCGGTACCGCAGGTGCCTTCGGCCGTCCCGGTGGCGCACCGCGTCGTGGACGTAAGTCGAAGCGGCAGAAGCGGAACGAGTACGAGGCGATGCAGGCTCCGAGTGTCGTCGGTGGCGTCAAGCTGCCGAACGGCAAGGGTGCCAAGATCCGTCTGCGTCGCGGTGCGTCGCTGTCGGACTTCGCCGAGAAGATCAACGCCGATCCGGCTGCGCTGGTGCAGGCGATGTTCAACCTCGGTGAGATGGTCACCGCGACCGCGTCTGTCCCGGACGACACGCTGAAGCTGCTCGGCGACGAGATGGCCTACACCGTCGAGGTCGTCTCCCCCGAGGACGAGGACCGTGAGCTGCTGGAGTCGTTTGACCTGCAGTTCGGTGAGGATGTCGGTGGTCAGGACGACCTGCAGCACCGGCCGCCGGTGGTCACCGTCATGGGTCACGTCGACCACGGTAAGACCCGCTTGCTCGACACCATCCGCAAGACCAACGTCGGCGGCGGCGAGGCCGGTGGCATCACCCAGCACATCGGTGCCTACCAGGTGCCGGTCGAGGTCAACGAGGAAGAGCGACTGCTCACGCTGCTCGACACCCCCGGTCACGAGGCGTTCACCGCCATGCGTGCCCGTGGTGCCAAGGCGACGGATATCGCGATCCTGGTTGTCGCCGCGGACGACGGCGTCATGCCGCAGACCGTGGAGGCGATCAACCACGCCAAGGCGGCGGACGTCCCGGTCGTGGTCGCGGTGAACAAGATCGACAAGGAGGGCGCGTCCCCGGACAAGATCCGTGGTCAGCTCACCGAGTACGGCCTGGTTCCCGAGGAGTACGGCGGCGAGACCATGTTCGTCGACATCTCGGCGAAGCAGGGCACGAACATCGAGAGCCTCCTCGAGGCAGTGGTGCTCACCGCCGATGCGTCGCTGGAGCTCGTCGCCAACCCGGACATGCCCGCCCAGGGTGTGGCCATCGAGGCGCACCTCGACCGTGGACGTGGCCCGGTGGCCAACGTCATCATCCAGCGCGGTACCCTGCGCGTCGGCGACTCGATCGTCGTCGGTGACGCCCACGGTCGTGTGCGTCGTATGGTTGACGAGCACGGTGAGGACGTCAAGGAGGCGGGCCCCTCGATGCCGGTGCAGGTCCTCGGACTCACCAGTGTCTCGGGTGCCGGTGACAACCTGCTCGCCGTGGACGACGACCGGACCGCCCGGCAGATCGCCGACCAGCGCAACGCCCGTCGCCGTAACGCCATGCAGGCACGGTCCCGTAAGCGGATCAGCCTGGAGGACCTGGACAAGGTGCTCAAGGAGACCAGCCAGCTCAACCTCATCCTCAAGGGCGACAACGCCGGTACGGTCGAGGCGCTGGAGGATTCGTTGTTGCAGATCGACGTCGACGACGAGGTCAGCCTGAACATCATCGACCGTGGCGTGGGTGCCGTCACCCAGACCAACGTCGACCTGGCTGCAGCGTCCGACGCGATCATCATCGGCTTCAACGTCCGCGCGGAGGGCAAGGCCACTGAGGTCGCGAACTCCGAGGGCGTCGAGATCCGCTACTACTCGGTCATCTACGACGCGATCGACGAGGTCGAGCAGGCACTCAAGGGCATGCTCAAGCCGGTGTACGAGGAGCGGGAGATCGGCACCGCCGAGATCCGTCAGCTGTTCAAGGCTTCCGCTGTCGGCCTGATCGCCGGTTCGATGGTCCAGACCGGGAAGATGCGTCGCAATGCGCAGGTGCGTCTCATCCGCGACGGCAATGTCGTCACGGAGAAGGCCACGATCGAGTCGCTGCGACGTGAGAAGGATGACGTCACCGAGGTCAACCACGGCTACGAGTGCGGTATGGTCCTGTCCTACCCGGACATTCAGATCGGGGACACGATCCAGGCGTACGAGCTTGTCGAGGTTCCGCGCGACCAGGTGAAGAAGGACGGCAAGGACGGCAAGGACGGCAAGGACAGCTAGGACAGCTGGAGATCCTTTCCGCCCGGCCCTGACACCCCGGTGCCGGGGGACGTATGAAGATATGTCCCCGCACCGGGGTGTCGCCGTGTCTGCGGCTAGAATCATCGTCGGGAAGCTCGACCACACCAACAACCAGAAGGGGTGCCACCGATGGCAGACCACGCCCGCGCCGCCCGTATGGCCAAGCGCATCATGACCATTGTCGCGTCGGCGATCGAGCGCGACGTGAAGGACCCACGGCTGGAGTTCGTCACCGTGACGGACTGCCGGGTCACCGGCGACCTGCACGACGCCACGGTGTTCTACACCGTGCGCGGTCGGACGGTGGAGGAGGAGCCGGACACCGAGGCTGCGGCTGAGGCTCTCCACCGCGCCCGCGGGCAGCTCCGGAAGATCGTCGGCGACCAACTCTCCGTCCGGTTCACTCCGACGCTGCGGTTTGAGCTGGACACCGTACCGGAGGCGTCGGCGCACCTGGAGGAGCTGCTGGCCAAGGCCCGCGACATCGATTCCCGGGTACGGGCCCAGGCGGAAGGCGCGACCCCGGCGGGGGAGGCGGACCCGTACCGCTCACCCGCGGACGAGTCAGAGGAGTGAGTGCAACACCTCCTGCCGGCGTGAGGGCGGACACCCGGACCATTCTCGGTCTGGCGTGGCCCGCCCTCGCGGTGTTAGCGGCCACCCCGCTGTACCTGCTGTGGGACACCGCGGTGGTCGGACGGCTCGGTGCCACGGACCTGGCCGCCCTGGCGGCGGGCGCGACCGTGCTGGCCCAGGTCACCGTGCAACTGACCTTCCTGTCGTACGGGACGACGGCCCGTGCGGCGCGGAGGTACGGAGCAGGGGACAGTGCGGGGGCCGTCGCCGAGGGCGTTCAGGCGTCCTGGGTCGCCGTCGGTGTGGGGGCGGTCCTCGCGGTCCTGGTCGCGGTCTTCGCCACACCGGTGACGGGGTGGTTGACCGGCGGATCCGCCGACGGTGGATCCGTGGTGGCCGACGAAGCGGCGTCCTGGTTGCGGGTGACGTCACTGTCCGTGATCCCGGCGTTGCTGACGATGGCCGGTAACGGGTGGTTGCGTGGCGTGGCCAACACCCGCGCTCCGCTGTACTTCACGTTGGCGGGTGTCGTGCCGATGGTGGTGACGGTTCCGTGGGCCGTGGACCGCTACGGTCTGGTCGGTTCGGCCTACGCCAACGTGCTCGGTGAGGTGATCACGGCGACATGTTTCGTGGTGGCGGTCATCGTGACATGGCGCAAGGTCGGCGACGGCCGGTCCGTGCGGCCCAGCTGGGCGGTCATCCGCCCCCAGTTGTCGATGGGCCGTGACCTCATCCTGAGGTCGATGAGCTTCCAGGTCGCTTTCATCTCCGCCGCAGCGGTCGCCGGTCGGATGGGGGACGCGTCCCTTGCCGCCCACCAGGTGATGCTGCAACTGTGGAACTTCCTGACGCTGGTGCTGGATTCGGTCGCGGTCGCCGCCCAGACCCTGGTCGGGGCGGCCTTGGGTTCTGCGTCGGTGCGGGCTGCCTGGCAGGTCGGCCATCGCGTTCTGCGTTTCTCCGTGGGGGCCGGCCTGGCCCTCGCGGCCCTGTTGGCGGTCGGCGCTTTTGTCATCCCGGGGGTCTTCACGGCCGACGAGACGGTGTTGTCGACGATGTGGGGCCCGTGGTGGATCCTCGTGGCGATGGTCGGGCTCGGCGGTGTCGTCTTCGCGATCGACGGCGTCCTGCTGGGTGCGGGGGATGTAGCGTTCCTCCGGACCGCCTCGATTGTCTCGGTGCTGGCAGGTTTCCTCCCTGGCGTGTGGCTGTCCTGGATATTCGACCTGGGGCTGACCGGGGTCTGGTGCGGTCTGCTCGCTTTCATCGTGATCAGGTTGGCTGCGGTGGTGTGGCGCTACAGGAGTGGACGGTGGGTCCGCACTGGAGAGTGATTTCTGTTTTAGAAGTGACGTATGTGTTTGCAGTGACTAGAGTGACGTAAATGATGAGTGGGAGCGACGTGGAAGAGGGTACAGAGACAGACACCGGTGTGCAGCGCCGGACGCTGTGGGCTGTCTCGGACCTCCACGTGGCGGCCCGCGGGAACCGGGAACTCGTCGAGCGCACCGTACTCCCGGAGAACCCCGGGGACTGGCTGATCGTGGCCGGTGATGTCGCGGAACGGACCTCCACGATCTTGGAGACCCTCCGATCGTTGTCGGAGAAGTTCGCCCAGGTCATCTGGGTGCCCGGCAACCACGAGCTGTTCTCCCGGTCGTCCGATGAGGTACATGCGGTCCAGAAGTACGATGAACTGGTCAAAGGCTGCCAGTCGATGGGCGTGCTCACCCCTGAGGACCCGTACCCGAAGTTCGCCGGCCACACCATCGTGCCGATGTTCACGCTGTACGACCATTCGTGGCGGGACCCGTTGGTCACGGTGGAGCGTGCGCTTTCCGCGGCAGAGGGCAATGGCGTGGTGTTCACCGATCAGGTCGCGATCGCCCCCTATGTCGACGTTCCGCTCTGGTGCCAACGGCGCCTGGGATACACTGTGCGTCGACTGTCGAAGGTGTTGGGGCCGACGGTACTGGTCAACCACTGGCCGCTGGTGCGTGAGGTCACTGCACGGCTCCGGCTGCCGGAAGTTGCGTTGTGGTCGGGCAGCCGGCATACACAGGACTGGCCGGTGCGCTTCGGTGCGGAGACGGTGATTTACGGGCACCTGCATATCCCGGTCGTGACCGAGGTGGACGGTGTCCGCCATGTCGAGGTGTCGCTGGGCTACCCGCGGGAACGCCAGCGGACCCTCGACCAGCGCCGCGAACGGAACCTCTGGCCGTATCCGGTGCTGACCGAGTCAACCGGAGAGGAAGCGGGATGATCATCTCAGCACCGTATGTCGCCGTGGGTTTCGGTGACACTGACCGGACTCCGGTCGTTCCCCGCGACCTTATCCCCGCCGACGCCGGCCTGGTGGAGTATCACCCGGGGCGGGTCATCGATCTCACCCACTACGACGAGCTCGACGAGGAGGAGAGGCGAATCGTCGGCGCGGCAGTGGACTCCCGCAAGGCCGAGTTCGGCGACGGCCGGTGGTGCGCCCACCGCGCACTGCGCGGTCTGGGGATCGACGGTCCCATCCTGCGCGGTGACAAGGGACGGCCCCTGTTTCCGGGGCCGGTCACCGGCACCATCTCGCACACCCGGGGCCTGCGTGTCGCACTCGTCGGCAGGACGGACCGGTGGCGCAGCCTGGGCCTGGATGTGGAGGTCGCACAGCGGCTGCCGGACGGTGTGTTGTCGGCTGTCAGCTCTCCGCTGGAACGCCGCTCACTCCAACGCGCGGCGCAACGGGCACCGGGGCGTTCACTGGGCACTGTGCTGTTCAGCGCGAAGGAAGCGGTCTACAAGGCGTGGTTTCCCCTGGTCGGGCGGTTCCTCGACTTCGATGAAGTCGAGCTTCACCTTGATGTGGGCCCGCGGGACGACATAACCTCCGTCGACGAGGTCGGCGGAGGTTGGCATGCCCGTGTGCTGTCCCAGCCGAGCCCGGTGCCCACCATCGAGGGGCAGTGGGTGATCCGGGACGGTTTCGTGGTGACCGTCTGCGCGATCCCGGGGTGACCTCAGGGCATACCGGCGTGGTTCAACAGGGGGATGTCAGTAGTACCCGCCCTGGCGGAAGTCCCAGGAGTTGAACTGGTCGGCGAGGATCAGCACGATCTCGTCGTTGTAGATGCCCTTGCGGATGAGTGTGGGGCAGGGGGTGATCCCGCGCTGGCCGTTCTGCTCGGGCACCAGCGTGCCGTCGTCGTCAACCATGGAGACCATGACGCCCTGCTCGTACCGGGTGTCGATGTTCTTGTCCGGCTGGATCGAGGCGACATAGTCGTTGCCTTCGATGATCAGGTCGGCTTCACCGGCGATCTCCTCGCCGATGCCTTCGATCAGCCCGCGGTTGCCCTGGCCGGAGGGGTTGGCCGATGACGCGAAGACCAGGCGGCGGTCCTTCTCCCACAGTTCCCGGGCGATGTTCTCGCCAGGGGTGCCGAACTTGAGCACGAAGCAACTGGTGTTGCGGGTGTCGGACGCGAGCTCGCCGGCGCCTTCCGGCATGTACTTGTCCTGGGCACCCTCCTTCCACGGGAGGATGCAGCCCATCAGGATATCGCGGTCCACGCAGGTCTGGTAGAACTTCTCGATCTCGGGGGTCAGTTGAGCGAGTTCCTTGAGCTGCTCGATCGACCCACACAGCACGACGCCGGGTTTGTTGCGCTTGCGGTGCTTGACAGCGAACTTGCGCTCCAGGCCCTCGCGGTCACTCGTGGCGATGATGTAGCCGACCTTGGTCGGGGTGACCACGATATGCCCCGGGGTACGGAGCAGGTCGACGGCCTCCTGCTGCAGTCCACCATTCCACTGGATCTGGCGGGAGTTCTCGTTCTCTGCCATGTGTTCCTCTCTGAAGTCCAACTGTTGTTCGGGTGCATCTCGGGGCGACAGTGTCTCACTGGTCGGGAGAAGCTATCTCACGTTCTGGCATTCTAGTGCACCGTTGCGACGCCTGCTGAATCGGGGCCGGGGTGCACCGTCGTGTCGTCGGAACCCGGGTGCGATATGTCACAAAGGGTTGAACTCGGCGCCATGAGGTCCAGTATGGGAGGTGAGGCAAACCTAACGGGCACCCTCGTCCGTTCGAGGAGGCCTCAGAAGAAAGGAGCAGGTGATGACGGAAGTACAGGAACTCGCCACTTTCGTGGAAAAGGCAGATCTCGGCGACCTCAGTCCGGAAGCTCTTGAACAACTCAAGATCCGGGTGCTCGACACACTCGGAGTTGCTGTCGGTGCGCTCGACGCTGAACCGATCGACGCGATCAGGGGACTCCTGGATGACCTCGGCGGGACTGAACAGGCGACATTGATCGGCGGGGGAAAGACCTCGCCGGAGAAGGCGGCGTTCTTCAACAGTGCCCTCAGTCGCTACCTCGACTTCATGGACGCCTATCTCGCGAAAGGCGAGACCAACCATCCCTCAGACAACTTCGGGGCGGTCCTCGCCGCAGCCGAGAGTGTTGGAGCCAGTGGGGCGGATCTGCTCACCGCTTTCGCGGTGGCGTACCAGGTCCATACCCGCCTGTCGGACGTCGCGCCGGTCCGCGCCCTCGGATTCGACCACACCACCCAGGGGGCGTTCGCTGCAGCGTGTTCGGCAGCCAAGGCACTCGGTCTCGATGCCGACCAGATTGCGAATGCCGCGGCCATGGCGGGCACGGCGAACGTGGCCCTGCGTGTCACGCGCACCGGCAACCTCAGCCACTGGAAGGGGCTGGCGTACCCGCACGTCGCCAAGGAGGGGGTGTGGTCGGCACTGTTGGCGTCCCGAGGCATCACCGGGCCCGGGGAGGTCTTCGAGGGCAACAAGGGATTCAAGGATCTCGCCGGCGACTACACGCTGGACTGGTCGTCCGAGGACCTCGAGAGTGTCACCCGGACAATCATCAAGAAGTACAACGCCGAGATACATTCGCAGTCCGCCCTGGAGGCGGTCCTGGATATCCGCTCCCGGGAGGGTTTCGACCCGTCGCGTATCGACACTGTCAGGCTGTCCACGTTCGACGTCGCGTACTCGATCATCGGCGGCGGCGAGGAGGGGGACAAGCAAACCATCCGTACCAAGGAGGAGGCGGACCATTCGCTCCCGTGGATGCTGGCCGTTGCGCTCCTCGACGGTGAACTCAATCCCCGTCAGTATGACCCGTCTCGCATCGTCGCCGAGGACGTCCAGCAGCTCATGACCAAGGTCACGATCACGCCGGACGATGCGTTGTCCGACCGTTTCCCGGAGGAGATGCCTGCGGAAGTCACCGTCACGCTCGATGACGGGACGGAGTTCAGCGCCGAGAAATCCGCCTACGACGGATTCTTCACCCGCCCCCTGGACTGGGACGCGGCCTGCGTGAAGTTCAACGTCCTCACCGCGCCATTCGCTGACCGGGCGCTACGCGACGAGATCAGTGACATCGTCCACGACCTCGACAACCGTCAGGTCACCGAGTTGACCACTGCTCTGGCGAAGATCTCCACCACGCGCACGGAAGGGCAGCCGTGACTGCCGACCCCACCGACACCACCGGGCGACTCAGTCCATCCCCGCCGGGCGTGCCACGAACACGCTGGATGCGCGCGTGCCCTTCTCCTCGAGAAGAGCCACGGCCCTGCCGTCAGGAGTGACGGCGGCATAGACGCCGCGCATCCCGACCGGAGAGAGCCATTTACCCAACGACAGTGCGTCTCCGTCCGTACCGGAGACCTCACGGACCGGGAAGCAGATCGACATGGCCTCGTCCAGGGACATCGTCAGTGCGGGGGAGGCGCCGGTGTCCTCGCGGACGGCGAAGAGCTCCTCGAGCGTCCGGGCCTCGGCCACGGCGAACGGCCCTGCGCTCGTACGCCGCAGCGCGCTCAGATGGCCACCGACACCGAGGGCCTCGCCGACATCCCGAGCGATCGACCGGATGTAGGTGCCTGACGAGCAGTGCACGCTGATGTCGGCCTCGGCGACCCGCTCTCCGCCCTCACCGTCGATACGCACGTCAGACACCGCGAGTTCGTGGACGGTCACGGGGCGTTCGGGAAGTACGACGTCCACACCCTCCCGGACGAGTTCGTGGGCCCGACGGCCGTTGACCTTGATTGAACTGACACTGCTGGGCCGTTGCATGATCTCGCCGGACTGTGCGGCGAAAGCCTCCCGGACACCGTCGACCGTCAGGGAGTCCATCGCCTGGGCAGGTGCCGTTGAGACCGCGTCGCCCTCGATGTCGTCGGTGACGGTGGCGGACCCGAAGCGGACCGTGGCGTCGTACCGTTTGTCGTGTGTCACCACGTGTGCGAGGAACTTGGTGCCCCGTTCGACTCCGACGACGAGGACGCCGGTTGCCATCGGGTCCAGCGTTCCGGAGTGTCCGACCCGTCGCGTGCCGAAGATACGTCGACACCGTGAGACGACATCGTGACTGGTCATTCCGGCGGGTTTGTCGACGATGACGAGACCGGAGCGGGCGATGATCCCGTCGGCTGATTCTCTTGCAGGCATGGAGCACAGTCTAGGTGGTGACCGGAAGTGTCGTAGTGTGGTGTCCGTGGATATCTGGAACGGACTGGACGAGGTTCCCTCGGACCTCCAGGGAAGCGTGGTGACGATCGGTGTCTTCGACGGAGTGCACCGTGGACACCAGACGTTGATCGACACGGCGGTCAC
Organism: Corynebacterium sp. CNJ-954; assembly: GCF_001942345.1. Taxonomy (GTDB): domain Bacteria; phylum Actinomycetota; class Actinomycetes; order Mycobacteriales; family Mycobacteriaceae; genus Corynebacterium. Next base: position 44,639 of record NZ_MKKI01000011.1, on the reverse strand, counting down.
CAAGGCACGGGAGCTCGGTGTGCCGGCGGTGATGATGACCTTCGACCCCCACCCGACGGTGATCTTCCTGCCGAAGAGTGTCCCGCCGTTGCTTGCCACGGTCGAACAGCGGGCGGTGAGTGCCGCCCGGTACGGTATCGACGCGATGCTCGTGGTCGCCTTCGACGACGAGATCATCTCCTGGAGCCCGGAAGAGTACTTCCGACGGGTCATCGTCGATCTCTTCAAGGCTAAAGCCGTGGTGGTGGGGGACAACTTCACCTTCGGGAGCCAGGCATCCGGCACCTCGGAGACGATGAAGGAACTGGGGGAACGTTACGGTGTGGACGTCACCGTCCACGGACTGCTGCGTGACGGCGACGGTACCGACGGCACCGACGGCCACACGGTGTGTTCGTCCTGGATCCGTGAGCAGCTCGCCGCTGGAAACGTTGCGGGTGCTGCAGGGGCTTTGGGCCGGAACTTCACCGTCCGCGGCGTCGTGACCAGGGGCGCAGGCAGGGGTGGCGCCGCCCTGGGTTTCCCGACCGCGAACCTGTACTTCCCGGACAGCCAGGCCCTGCCGGCGGACGGAGTCTATGCCGGAGACCTCCGTATCCTGCCGACCCAGAAAGACCCCGTCGGCGCCCTGGTCGGCGACATGCCGGTCGACGTCCACCTCCCTGCGGCGATTTCAGTCGGTACGAACCCTACGTTCGGCGACGAGACGCGCAGCGTGGAGGCATTCGTCCTGGACCATGAGGCCGACCTCTACGGCAGGAAAGTCACCGTCAGTTTCATCGACCACATCCGTGGCATGGAGAGCTACGACGGTCTCGAGGAACTTGTCGAGGCCATCGGCAATGATGTCGAGGCCACACGGAGATTGGTGCCCCGCCAGCGGGGATGATAGTGTCATCCGGTCTGTGACTGTGGTTCGCGGTAGTCACAACGGCGCCCGCCCCCGGGGCGGTGTGTCCTCATCTTTCGCGCGGACTGAAACAACCATCAGGAGAATCACCATGGCTCTGACCAAGGACCAGAAGGCCGAGACCCTCAAGGAATTCGGCGTTCACGAGACCGACACCGGCTCACCTGAAGCACAGGTCGCGCTGATGACGGTGCGTATCCGTCAGCTGACCGAGCACCTCAAGTTCCACAAGCACGACCACCACTCCCGCCGCGGACTGCTGCTGCTGGTCGGTCGTCGCAAGAGGCTGCTGAAGTACCTGCAGGAGAACAACGTCGAGCGTTACCGTTCCCTGATCGAGCGCCTGGGCCTGCGTCGCTAGACGTCCCCAGCGCTGGCACTGACCCCGTAGACCGTCACCGACGGTGTGCGGGGTTTCGTCGTCCCAGGATTCGGGGAGGGTGTTTCGGCCGGTGGTGGTGTAGGATGATCTGCGGTAATTGTCCAGAACACGAGAATCCGTACCCGAGGCCGGCACCGACGACCGGCACAGGGACCGAAAAAGACGCAGAAGGTATACGCACCAACGTGACATCGCAGAACGAGAACGACACCCAGCCGAAGAAGGCCTCGACGAAGAAGGCACCGGCCAAGAAGACCGCCGCGAAGAAGGCGCCCGCAAAGAAGACGGCTGCCGCGGGGGCGACGGGAGCTGCCAAGGCCCCCGCCAAGAAGGCTCCCGCGAAGAAGACGCAGGCGAAGAAGGCTCCGGCGAAGGCTGCAGCGGAGAAGAAGACGCCGGCGACCAAGACGCCGGTCGCGCCGACCCACAAGGCTGAACTCATCGACGCCGAGTCCGGTATCTGGGAGTCCACCGCCACCATCGACAACGGTGACTTCGGCACCCGGACGGTCTCCTTCGAGACCGGTCTGCTGGCACGCCAGGCGGACGGCGCCGTCACCGCCTACCTCGACGACGACACGATGATGCTGTCGACGACCACTGCATCGAAGAAGCCGAAGGAGAACCTCGACTTCTTCCCACTGACGGTCGACGTCGAAGAGCGCATGTACGCCGCAGGGCGCATCCCCGGCAGCTTCTTCCGGCGCGAAGGCAGGCCGGGCACCGAAGCCATCCTCGCCTGCCGTCTGATTGACCGGCCGCTGCGCCCGACCTTCGCCAAGGGAATCCGTAACGAGGTCCAGGTCGTGGTCACGGTCATGTCCATGGATCCCGACGACATGTACGATGTGGTCGCCATCAACGCCGCCTCAGCCTCCACGCAGCTCTCCGGCCTGCCGGTCTCCGGCCCGGTCGGTGGCGTGCGGATGGCCCTCGTCGTCGACGAGGACCATGCCGAAGGCCAGTGGGTGGCCTTCCCGACCCGTCAGCAGCAGGAACAGGCCGTCTTCGAGCTCGTCGTCGCAGGCCGCGTCGTCGAGCCGGTCCGTAAGGGACGTGGTCGCCGCAAGCCCGTCCCCGGTGAGAACGTCGCCATCATGATGGTCGAGGCCGGGGCCACCGACTCCGTCGTCCAGCGCGTCTCCGAGGGAGCGCCGGCGCCGACGGAGGCCGTCGTCGCCCAGGGCATTGACGCCGCACGTCCCTTCATCGCCGAACTCTGCGGTGCCCAGGCAGCACTGGCCACCGCGGTCGACGCCCAGGCACGCGCATTCGAGCTGTTCCCGCCCTTCGGCGAGGACGTGTTCGCCGCCGTCGAGTCCGAGTCCGCCGACAAGCTCTCCGGCATCATGTCCATCGCCGACAAGGCCGAGCGCGATGACGCGCTGTCCGAGGACATGGCCGCAACCGTCGAGGCGCTGGAGGCGCAGTTCGAGGGCCGCACCTCCGAGATCCGTAACGCCCACAACGAGGTCACCCGCCAGCTGGTGCGTACCCGCATCCTCACCGACGGGTTCCGCATCGACGGCCGTGACGCCACAGCCATCCGCGATCTCGGCGTGATGATCGACCTGGTGCCGCGTGCCCACGGTTCTGCTCTCTTCGAGCGGGGCGAGACTCAGATCCTTGGTGTGACCACACTGGACATGCTCAAGATGGAACAGAGCATCGACAGCCTCGGGCCGGTGGACTCCAAGCGGTACATCCACCACTACAACTTCCCGCCGTACTCCACCGGTGAGACAGGACGTGTCGGATCCCCCAAACGTCGCGAGATCGGTCACGGTGCCCTGGCAGAGCGTGCCCTGCTGCCGGTGATCCCGTCCCGTGAGGAGTTCCCCTACGCGATCCGGCAGGTGTCCGAGGCACTGAGCTCGAATGGGTCGACGTCCATGGGTTCGGTCTGTGCGTCCACCCTGTCGCTCTACAACGCCGGCGTGCCCCTCAAGGCCCCGGTGGCGGGTATCGCCATGGGTCTGGTCACCGGCGACGTCGACGGCAAGGAAAGCTACGTCACCCTCACCGACATCCTCGGTGCTGAGGACGCTTTCGGCGACATGGACTTCAAGGTCGCCGGCACCGCCGACTACGTCACGGCCCTGCAGCTGGACACCAAGGTCGACGGCATCCCGTCCGATGTCCTTGTCGCCGCTCTGGCTCAGGCCCGCAGCGCTCGCCTGGAGATCCTGTCCACCATGGGTGAGGCCGTGGCAGGACCGGAGGAGATGAGCGAGTTCGCCCCCCGGATCACCACCGTCAGCGTCCCGCAGAACAAGATCGGCGAGCTGATCGGGCCGAAGGGCAAGACGATCAACCAGATCACCGAGGAGACCGGTGCGAACATCTCCATCGAAGATGACGGAACGGTCTTCATCTCTGCCGCGGACGGCAAAGCCGCCGACGCAGCGGTTGACAAGGTGAACTCGATCGCGAACCCGCAGTTGCCGAAGGTCGGGGACCGGTACCTGGGCACCGTGGTGAAGACCACCGCCTTCGGCGCCTTCATCTCCCTGCTCCCGGGCAAGGACGGGCTGATCCACATCTCGAACCTCGGCGGCGACCGTCGTGTCGAGAAGGTCGAGGACGAGGTCTCGGTCGGTCAGGCCCTCGAGGTCGAGATCGCCGACATCGACAACCGGGGAAAGATTTCCCTGGTCCTCGTTGACGCCAACTGACCTCTCCGGACGTCAACCGCCAGCCACACACCACCGGAATGATTCAGGAGTAGATGTACATGACGAAAGTCGGAGTTCTCGGAGCCCACGGCAGGGTCGGCACCGCCGTCGTCGCCGCCGTGGAGAAGACGGACGGTCTCGAGCTGTCTGCGGCCCTCGACCACAGGGATGACCTCGCGGCTCTGGTCGACAGCGGCACCGAGGTTGTCGTCGACTTCACCGTTCCGGACGCCGTCATGGACAACCTGGAGTTCTGTGTCGCGAACGGTATCCACGCGGTCGTCGGGACCACGGGCTGGACGCCGGAACGCTATGACACGGTCCGGGAGTGGCTGGAAGACTCACCCGCGACCGGAGTCCTGGTCGCGCCGAACTTCGCCATCTCCGCGGTGCTCACGATGAAACTCGCCGAGATCGCCGCGCCGTACTTCGATTCCGCCGAGGTCATCGAACTACACCATCCCAACAAGAAGGACGCGCCCTCGGGGACCGCGGTGCACACCGCGGAGGGCGTGGCACGCGCTCGGCGTGCGGCAGGGCTGGGCGCCCAGCCGGACGCCACCGACCAGTCACTGGACGGGGCCCGCGGCGCCGATGTCGACGGTGTTCCGGTTCATGCGGTACGTATGACCGGTATGGTCGCTCATGAGCAGGTCATCCTGGGTGCCGCCGGACAGACCCTGACCATCAAGCAGGATTCCTACGACCGGGAGTCTTTCGTTCCCGGCGTGCTGCTGGGCGTCGACAAGATCGCGTCGAATCCGGGGCTGACCGTCGGTCTGGAGAAGTTCCTCGGTCTCGACTCTCTCGGTAGTCCCGCCGAGTAGGTCGCGCCACCCTCTCCAGACACCTTCGACCGACAGGGAAGCGTACACAGGCGATGCCCACCACCTCCGAGTTCTCCGCCAGGCTTGTTTCACAGACGACGTTCCTGCCTCCAGAGGATGTGCCCTGGGAGCCCTCGGAGACGGGCGGAGACGCCTCGAACCTCGTCGAGTTCGCCGGTCGCGCGTGCTACGAGACGTGGGACCGTCCCAACCCGCATACCGCGGAGAATGACGCCTACATCCGGCACATCCTTGATGTCGGTCACCTGAGTCTGCTGGAACATGCCTCGGCCGGGGTGTACCTTCGCGGTGTCTCGCGGTCGTGCGCGCACGAGATCATGCGGCACCGTCACTTCTCCTTCAGCCAGCTGTCACAGCGCTACGTGCCGCCGGGGCAGTCGGAGGTCGTGGTCCCCGACACGATCGCCGCCGACCCTGAGATCGCCGACCTGCTTCTCCACGCCACCGACGTCGCACGGGACGCCTACGAGGAACTGCTGGAGGCACTTGAAGCCCGCTCCACTACGGAAACCAACTCCGTGCTGCGGGCCAAGCAGGCCCGTCAGGCCGCCCGTGCGGTCCTTCCCAATGCCACTGAGACCCGTTTCGTGATGACGGGGAACATGCGTTCATGGCGTCATTTCATCGGGATGCGTGCCGCGGAGCACGCCGACCCGGAGATCCGGCGCGTCGCCGTGGCATGTCTCGGCCTGCTGCGCGGGGTCAGTCCGGCGATCTTCGATGACTTCACGGTCACTGAACTGCGTGACGGCACGATGATGGCGACCAGCCCATACGTCGCCGACATCTGACGACTCCGGCGCGTCGCGGGGGTCCTGGTACACATCGGGGGCCGTGGGCGGTAACCTATGCTGACATGAGCACAGGTATGACAGCGACAAGAGGAGCCGAGTTCTTCGGCACGGTCTCTGTGGCGATGGTGACGCCCTTCGCGAAGGACGGCAGCATCGACCTGGACGCCGGTGTATCCCTGGCGGGACACCTGGTGGACCAGGGTTGTGACGCTCTTGTTCTGAGCGGCACCACGGGTGAGTCACCCACGGTCCGCCCCTCGGAGAAGATCGACCTGCTCAAGGCGGTCCGCGCTGAGCTCGGTGACCGGGTGAAACTCGTCGCCGGCAGCGGTACCTACAGCACCGCGGATTCCGTGGAGCTGTCGAAGGCATCGGCAGCTGCCGGTGCGGACGGCCTGCTCGTGGTCACCCCCTACTACTCCCGACCGAGTCAGGAGGGGCTCTACCAGCATTTCACCGCTGTAGCGGATGCGGTAGACACCCCGATCTGCCTCTACGACATTCCGTCCCGGTCCGTGGTCCCGATCGAGTCCGACACGCTTCGTCGGCTCGCCGACCATCCGAACATCCAGGCGGTCAAGGACGCCAAGGGCGATTTTCCTGCAGCGATGCAGTTGCTGGAGGAGACGGAACTGGCGTGGTATTCAGGGGATGACCCGTTGAATGTGCCGTGGCTCGCTGTCGGCGCAACCGGCATGATTTCCGTTATCGGACATGTCGCTGCCCCGCAGCTGCGCGCACTCCGCGACGCCGTCGACGCCGGTGACATCACCGGCGCCCGGTCGATCGCCAACCGCCTGATCCCACTGACCCGCGCCCAGGCCCGGCTCGGTGGGGTGGCATTCGCCAAGGCGGCACTCACACTTCATGGAATTGAGGTGGGCGCACCGCGCCTGCCCATCATCGAACCCACGTCGGCGGACATCGACCGACTGGCAGAGGACCTGCGGAACGCAGGGGTATAAGGACACTATGACTGAGAACCGTTCCCGGGCACGCAAGGTGACCCGGAAGGCCGCTCCGCCGAGCGCTGACACCAGCGCTGCGGACGTGACCGCCACTTTCAATGACGGCGGACAGGCCACCAACTCCGCACCGGAGACGAACAGCAATGCCGGTGACACCGACGGCGCGTCCGACTCCGGTCCTTCGACGTCCTCCAACGCGGACGCAAACTCCGGCAACAACTCCGGCGGTGGAAACCGGTCCCGGTCACGCCGGTCCAGGGGCCGCGGTAACGGCGGCGGAAACAACGCCAACAACGGTGGTAACAACCAGGGCGGTAACAACCGCAACCGCGGAGGCCGTAACCAGGGCAACCAGAGCAATCAGGGCGGCGGCAACCGTAACCGGGGTAACCGGAACAACCAGGGTGGCGACCGTCGTCGCAACGCCGTACAGACGATGCAGGGCGCCGACCTGACCCAGCGGCTGCCCAAGCCGCCGAAGGCCCCGAAGGACGGCCTGCGCATCATCGCGCTCGGCGGTATCTCCGAGATCGGCCGCAACATGACGGTCTTCGAGTACCACAACCGCATCATCATCATTGACTGCGGTGTGCTCTTCCCCTCGTCGGGGGAGCCGGGCGTGGACCTGATCCTGCCGGACTTCTCGTACCTCGACGACAAGTGGGACCGGGTGGAGGCACTCGTGGTCACCCACGGCCACGAGGACCACATCGGCGCCATCCCGTGGCTGTTGAAGCAGCGTGCGGACATCCCGATCATCGGCTCGCGGTTCACCTGTGCGCTGATCGCCGCGAAGTGCCAGGAGCACCGGCTACGTCCGAAGCTCATCGAGGTCGACGACACCTCCCACGAGAGCCGCGGTCCCTTCGACCTCCGTTTCTTCAACGTCGGTCACTCGATCCCGGAGTGCCTCGGCATCGCGTTGAAGACCGGTGCCGGACTGCTCGTCCACACCGGTGACGTGAAGCTCGACCAGACGCCCGCGGACGGGCGTCCGACGGACCTCCCGGCCCTGTCCAGGTTCGGTGACGAAGGCATCGACCTGTTCCTCTGCGATTCGACCAACGCCACGACACCGGGTGTCTCGCCGTCGGAAGCGGCCATCGGGCCGAACCTCCGGCGCATCGTCACCGAGGCGAAGCAGCGCGTGATCATCGCGTCGTTCGCCTCCAACGTCGCTCGTGTGCAGATGGCTGTCGACGCGGCCGTGGCCGCCGGACGCAAGGTCGCGTTCAACGGTCGGTCAATGATCCGCAACATGGAGATCGCCGAGCGGCTCGGGCTGCTGACCGCGCCGCGAGGCACCATTGTCTCGATGGACGAGGCCAGCCGTATGGCCCCGCACAAGGTCGTGCTGATCACCACCGGGACCCAGGGTGAGCCGATGGCCGCCCTGTCCCGTATGGCGCGTCGTGAGCACCGCCAGATCACCGTGCGCCCGGGCGACCTGATCGTCCTGTCCTCCTCGCTGGTCCCCGGCAACGAAGAAGCCGTTTTCGGGGTCATCAACATGCTCTCGCAGATCGGCGCAGAGGTCATCACCGGCAAGGATGCCATGGTGCACACCTCGGGTCACGGCTACTCCGGCGAGCTGTTGTTCCTGTACAACGCCGCACGCCCGCGCAACGCCATGCCGGTGCACGGCGAGTGGCGGCACCTGCGTGCCAACCGCGAACTGGCGGTCTCCACCGGTGTGGCACGTGACCACACCGTCCTGGCGCAGAACGGTGTCGTCGTCGACCTCGTGAACGGTCAGGCTTCGGTCGTGGGGCAGATTCCGGTCGGTAACCTCTACGTCGACGGCGTCACCATGGGCGACGTGGGAGCTGAGGAGCTCGAGGACCGGACCGCGATGTCGGAGGGTGGCCTGATCTCGGTGACCGTGGTCATCGACAACCGCACCGGGCGGCCGCTGGAGGACCCGCAGGTTCAGGCCCGCGGCTTCTCGGACGCGTCCAAGGACATGATGCGTCAGGTCGCTGAACTTGTCGACAACGTCATGCTGGACCTCTCCGGCCAGGGCGAGAACGACCCCTACCGGATGGCGCAGACACTGCGCCGGAAGGTAGGCAAGTTCGTCAAGGACAAGTGGAAGCGTGAGCCCTTCATCGTTCCGACGGTTGTGCCGATGACGAGCGAGATCGTCGAGGAGCTCGACCCCGAGGACCACGTCCCCTCCCTGTAGTCACCCGCCTCGGACGACAACGGTCCGTCAGCAGCCCGCGTAGCATCGGGAGACATGACAGTCTCCCATGATGAACGCCAGGCGCTGGCGGACCTTCTGTTGTCCCTGGGCCCCGACCGGCCCACGCTGTGTGAGGGGTGGATGACCCGCGACATGGCGGTCCACCTCGTCCTGCGAGAGTACCGTCCGGACGCGATGGCCGGTATGTTCCTGCCGCCGTTGGCGGGGCACCTGGCGTCGTTGAGCCGGCAGTACGAAAGCCGGGACTTCGAGGAGCTGGTGGAGCTCTACCGTGCAGGACCGCCGGTGTGGAACCCGATGCGCCTCGGCGACCGGTTCATCAACCTCGGGGAGAACTTCGTCCACCATGAGGATGTGCGTCGAGGGGGAGGGGAGTGGTCGCCCCGCGACCTGCCCCGAGAGACCAGGGACACACTGTGGGGAGCGGTCAGGCAGATCTCCCGCGGCCTGATCCGGGGCTCTGGTGTCGCGGTGACTCTGGTGCGTACCGATGGGGCGGGTGAGTCCGTGAGAGTAGGGAACGGCTCACAGGAGGTCACCGTGACGGGTGAAACGGGCGAGTTGTTGCTGTGGATTTACGGGAGAATCAAGGCCTGTGCCGTGACTGTGGTCGGAGATGAGGATGCCGTCCGCCGGATCAGTCTCTGAGTGATGGTGTTATGAGTGTCACCGGAGTGACGCGTGTTGCGACTGTTAAAGGTGGTGTTCTCGGGCTAAACTGGCGCGCATGTCAACGACCAGTCGTACGCGTACCTCTCCCGGGTCCTCCTCCCGGCGCTCCACTGGGCGATCATCCCGTCCGTCAGCGGGCTCGTCGACGAAAGCATCGTCAGCCACGGTCCGCACGCGACGGACGCCGTCATACGACACCGCCGACTTCGAACGGACCGGCGGTGCCTTCGGTGCGGTCGGCTCGTCGGTCGGTTCGATGGTGGGGGGAATGTCCCGTGGCCTCGGCGGTCTCGCGCGGAAGCTTTCGGTGAAGGTTCCGGACGTGCCAGACACCAGCGTGGGGCAGGACGACGCGCCCGACGAGTTGCCGACCACCGTGCTGGACCGTGCCAGTGCCTCGAAGAAGAAGAAAGCGGCCCGTACCCGGTCGAAAGGAGCGGATGACGACGTGGAGGCACAGGCCACCCCGGATGATGCTGAACAGCTGCCGGAACACGACGACAGTCAGGGGAGCCGGATTCGTGTCGGTGGTCATTCCGACGGTGCCGCCCTGGGGGCTCTCGCGCTGGCGCTGATCATCGCGGGCACCTCGTGGTTCGGCGTCGGTGGCGCGGTGGGAAGCGGCATCGACTTCGTGCTGACCTACCTCATCGGCGCGGCGGCATTGCTCGTCCCGGTCGTGCTCGCAGCGACGTCGTGGGTGCTCATGGTGGGTGTCGACACCACGCAGCGTTCGCGGCTGCGTCTCGGTGTCGGTATCGGCATCATCGTGCTCGCCGTCCTCGGGACGATTCACATCCTCGCCGGGCAACCGTCGGAGATCGAGGGACGGGCGTCCGCCGGCGGGATCGTCGGACAGTTCGTGGGTACGCCCATGGCCGTCGGGTTCAGTGAGTACGTTGCCGTCCCGCTGTTACTGATGGTGATCGTCTACGGCGCTCTCCAGCTGACGGGCATGACGGTCCGGCAACTGGTCGGCTCGCTTGCCGGCTGGTTGGGGTACCGTGCACGCGGCCGTCGCGGCAGCTACGACTCCTATGATTCCTACAACGAGTCCGACGACGAGTACGACGAGTACGCGTCCGTGGACCGTGAGTTGGACGATGCTGTGAGGCAGGACCGTGCACCGCGGGCGACGTCGCGTGACCGTCGCAGCCCGTCCGCCGACGCTCAGTACCGACCGAGATCCCGCCCCCGGCCGTCGCGCGCAGCGACGCCCATGGACAACTACCCCGTGGATCCGGAGGCTGACGATCAGGCGACCCTCGTCTTCCGCGGCGAGGCGTCCCCGGCTCCTGTCGAGGACGATCTCGAGGCGCCGACAGTGGACGACCCGGCGTCCGCGGACACCGGGCGGGCACCGGTGGCACGTCCGTCCCGGTCAGCCCGGACAGCCCGGCGAACTGCCGAGACGACGTCGACCATCGACGACGACCTGCTCGCCTCGCCGGTCACGTCCACGGCAATCCCGGGTGACGAGGAAGCGACGCAGACCGAGCACACCGCTCCGGCACCGTCGGCCCCCGCGGTTCCGGCGGAGCGGCCGACGTCCGGTGCACAGTCGGCCGCCGACGAACGGGAGGAGACCAGGCGACGCATCCTGGCACGTTCGGGTGCCGACGTCGCTGCGTCGTCCGCCACCAGTCCCGGTGCCGTGACGGACCGCGCCAGCGAGGACGTCGAGCGTGCCCCGGACGTCACCTCCGCAGAGTACCTCCTGCCGTCCACGGAGCTGCTCGTTCCGGGAGAGACGGCGAAGACCCACAGCGCCGCCAATGACCGCATGATCGAGGCAATCACCGACGTCTTCGAGGAGTTCAAGATCGACGCCCAGGTCACCGGATTCTCCCGGGGTCCGACGGTGACGCGCTACGAGATCGAACTCGGACCAGGGGTGAAGGTCTCCAAGATCACCAACCTCCAGTCGAACCTGGCGTACGCTGCAGCGACGGACAACGTCCGGCTGCTCACCCCGATCCCCGGCAAGTCCGCTGTGGGTATCGAGGTGCCGAACTCCGACCGCGAGATGGTGCGTCTCGGTGACGTGCTCACCGCCCAGAATGTGAGCGCTGACCCTGACCCGATGCTCATCGGACTGGGTAAGGACATCGAGGGCACATTCGTGGCCCACTCGATCCAGAAGATGCCGCACCTGCTGGTCGCGGGCTCGACCGGTTCGGGTAAGTCCGCGTTCGTGAACTCCCTCCTGGTGTCGTTGCTGACCCGCGCGACCCCGGAGGAGGTGCGCCTGATCCTCATCGACCCGAAGATGGTCGAGTTGACCCCCTACGAGGGGATCCCCCACCTGGTCACGCCGATCATTACCCAGCCGAAGAAGGCTGCTGCGGCACTGACCTGGCTGGTCGAGGAGATGGAGCAGCGGTACATGGACATGAAGTCCACCCGGGTGCGTCACATCAAGGACTTCAACCGCAAGGTGAAGTCCGGTGAGATCACCACTCCGGCCGGGTCCGAGCGGGAGTACCGTCCCTACCCGTACATCGTGTGCGTGGTCGACGAGCTGGCGGACCTGATGATGACGGCCCCGAAGGAGATCGAGGACGCGATCGTCCGGATCACCCAGAAGGCCCGCGCCGCAGGCATTCACCTCGTCCTGGCGACGCAGCGGCCCTCCGTCGACGTGGTCACGGGCCTGATCAAGACCAACGTCCCGTCCCGTCTGGCCTTCGCGACGTCCTCGCTGACTGACTCGCGCGTGATCCTCGACCAGGGTGGGGCGGAGAAGCTCATCGGCATGGGTGACGGACTCTTCATCCCGCAGGGTGCGGGTAAGCCGTTGCGGATGCAGGGCGCCTTCGTCACCGACGAGGAAGTCCAGGCCGTGGTCGACGCCGCCAAGGACCAGGCTGAGCCCGACTACACCGACGGTGTCACCGAGGACAAGGCCGCCGAGGCGAAGAAGGACATCGACCCGGACATCGGTAATGACCTTGAGGACCTGCTGCAGGCCGTCGAACTCGTCGTCACCAGTCAGTTCGGGTCCACCTCGATGCTGCAACGCAAACTGAGGATCGGATTTGCCAAGGCAGGACGGTTGATGGATCTCATGGAGACCCATGGTGTCGTGGGGCCGTCCGAAGGCTCCAAGGCCCGGGACGTGCTGGTGAAGCCGGACGAACTGGATACCATCATCTGGATGCTCAAGGGAGCTGACCCTGCCGAGGCGCCCAGGGAACTCCAGGGGGACGCAGTCGACGGTGGAGAATACGATGCACCCGCTGCGACCACGGGTGGGTACACCGGCCAGGACGGTGATCCCACCGGTGAGATCCCCGTGGTCGACGACGGGCAGACCAGAGTTGTCCGGGCAGATTCCTCTCACACGACGGGTGCTTTCTAGCATACTTCTGGTAGAATCCGGATCTGTCAGGAGGGGAGTACCCCGCCCGCGGCACTGATCGTCAACACGGCGACCGCCTTCGGTCCCCGGTCGTGCCGGCCACCACGAGTAGTTCGCGGTGGTGGGGGAGACCTCCGGTCCACCTAGCCGACCGGAGGTTTCGACCAGTCATGGAAGTCAACGCACTCACCTGGATCATCACCATTGCGGTGATCGCCGGGTTCTTCATCTTCGATTTCTACGCCCATGTGCGTACACCCCACGCACCATCCATCAAGGAGTCAGCCTGGTGGAGCCTGTTCTACGTCGGGCTGGCCTGCGCGTTCGGCGTCTTCCTCTGGTTCACCTGGGGTGAACCGGGGGACCCGCACGCACACGGTGTCGAGTTCTTCACCGGGTACGTGACCGAGAAGGCCTTGAGCGTGGACAACCTGTTCATCTTCGCGCTGATCATGGGCACGTTCAAGGTCCCCCGTGAATACCAGCAGAAGGTGCTGTTGATCGGCATCGCCCTGGCCCTGGTCTTCCGCGGCATCTTCATCGCTTTCGGTGCCGCAGCCATTGAAGCCTGGTCCGACGTGTTCTACATCTTCGGGATCTGGCTGCTGTGGACGGCCTACACCGTCGTCCGTGACGAACTGTCGGACAAACCCGCCCGCGACCCCAGTGACATGAAGCTGATCAAGGTCCTCAACAAGGCGGTCCCCGTCGCTGACGACTACAGCGGTGACAAGCTGCTGGTGCGCCGGCTGGGCAAGCGTGCGGTGACCCCTCTGCTGGTCTGTCTCGTCGCCATTGGGATGACGGACCTCATGTTCGCGCTCGACTCCATCCCGGCGATCTACGGCATCACCCAGGAGCCGTACATCGTCTTCACCACCAACGCTTTCGCGTTGCTGGGGTTGCGGCAGATGTACTTCCTGCTCGACGGACTCCTTGACCGGTTGGTGTACCTGCCCTACGGGCTGGGCATCATCCTGGCCTTCATCGGTGTGAAGCTCGTGCTGCATGCTCTGCACGAGAACGGTCTTCCCTTCATCAACGGAGGCGACCCGGTGCTCAACGCCCCGGAGGTTGAGACGGCGGTCTCCCTGATCGTCATCGTCGGTGTCCTGGCTGTGACCGTGGTCGCCAGCCTTGTGAAGTCGAAACGCGACGCGGCGAAAGAGTCTGCCGCAGCAGACTCCACCGTCGAGAGCGCCGCACGCGACTGACACCGGCTACCGCCGGTGCACCAACTTCCGCGTGTACTGGGTAGGATGTGAAACGTGCAAGAGACGCAGCACGAGATGCAGAACAGTGACGGCAACGACAACAGCGGCCACCACGGGGCACCGGTCGGTGCCGGCAGGTCGCAGTTCGGTCGCGCCGTCCACCGGTTCAACCTCCCGAATGTCCTGACCACAGTCCGGATCATCCTGATCCCGGTCTTCGTCTGGCTGCTGATCGCGGCCGGGCCACTGGCGGGGGACCGGGACCTCGACAGTGCGCTGCGCTGGTGGGCCCTGCTGTCCTTCTGTGTGCTCATGGCGACTGATCAGCTGGACGGCTTCCTGGCCCGCCGCTACGAGGTGATCACTGACTACGGGAAGCTCGCTGACCCGATCGCCGACAAGGCGTTGATGATCTCGGCGATGGTGTCGCTCAATATCCTGGGCGACCTCTGGTGGCCTGTCACCGTCGTCATCGTCTTCCGGGAGCTCGGCATCACGGTATGGCGGATGATCCTGGCGCGTAAGGGCAAAGTCGTTCCCGCGTCGAAGGGTGGAAAGCTCAAGACCGTCTTGCAGACGTTGGCCGTGGCGATGGTCATTGCACCGTTGCCGGACTGGACCAACTGGCTCACCTACCCGCTGATCGCCGTGGCGGTCCTGGTGACGGTGGTGACCGGCGTGCAGTACCTCCTGGATTCCCGGAACCGTTCCGATGCCTGAGCCGTCGGGCCCGTCCCTTCCCACCATTCTGGCGCGCAGGCTGGTGTCTTCCGCAACGTCGGCCGGGGTCACGGTGGCGACGGCAGAGTCGTTGACCGCCGGTGACATTGCGTCGACCATCGCGGGCGTCCCTGGCGCGTCTGCTGTGCTCCGTGGTGGTCTCGTCGTGTATGCGACGGACCTCAAGGCAACGCTCGCGGGCGTCGACGAGTCCTTGTTGTCGACCCGGGGCGCCGTCGACCCTGATGTGGCACGGGCTTTGGCCAGGGGAGCGGTACGCCGGTGCGGCGCCGATATCGGACTCGGTGTCACCGGTGTCGCCGGCCCGGACAGTCAGGACGGTCACCCCGTGGGTGAGGTCTACATCGCGGTGTGGTCCCCGTCGCGCCACGGGGAGGAGGCTATCGACCACGTGGTGTCCCTCGGCGACGTTGAGCTTGGCTCGTCCCGGCAGCCTGGTCAGGACCAGCGGGGCGCCATTCGTTCGGCGACGACCGCACGTGCACTGTCGCTGGCCGTCGACGCCGTCGACGCCCTGGATGCACTCGCTGCCGTCGAGGACGACGACTGAGGGTGTTCAGGGGCCCGTGACGCGGTTCCTACGACGTCGGCAGAGGCCGTGGACTAGACTCGGACGGGAACAAAAAGGGATCCCCAACCGTTGGAGACGGTGATGGCAAAGCACACTTCGGTACTCGAGAAAGAACGACCCGACGTCGACCTGGCGGGAGTTGACGCGGTCCCAACGACCCTCGCCGAACCGCTCCTGCGGGAGGCACTGGGCGCGACGCTCCGCGGGTTCCGGGAGGACTCCCACCGCACGCTCCGCGAGCTCGCAGTCGCCGCGAACGTGAGCCCGGGCTACCTGTCGGAACTGGAGCGTGGCCGCAAAGAGGTGTCCTCGGAACTGCTGGCCAGCGTCTGTATGGCGCTGGGGATCCGGGTGTCGCAGGTCATCATCGAGGCTGCAGCGATGATGGCGTTCGATGCCGCCGCAGCCGAACTCACCGCGGCAACACCGGTCGAGCCGGTGTCTGTGGCTTCCCACTGATATACTTTCCTGGTTCACAACAACCCTGCGACCGCCCCGCCCCGTCCGAAGGAGACGTTCAGACTCATGGCAAACCCGTTCTCTAAGGCCTGGAAGTACCTCATGGCGCTGTTCGACTCGAAGATCGAGGAGAACGCTGACCCCAAGGTGCAGATTGAACAGGCCATCCGCGAGGCGCAGAATCAGCACAGGCAGTTGTCGCAGCAGGCTGCCGCCGTCATCGGCAACCAGCGGCAGCTCGAGATGAAGCTGAACCGCCAGTTGGCGGAGATCGAGAAACTTCAGGCCAATACGAAGCAGGCACTGACGTTGTCCGACAAGGCGCGTTCTGAAGGGGACAACCAGAAAGCCGTCGAGTACGAGAATGCGGCTGAGGCTTTCGCCGCCCAGCTGGTGACGGCGGAGCAGTCCGTGGAGGACATGAAGCAGCTCCACGACCAGTCGCTCCAGCAGGCTGACCAGGCGAAGAAGGCCGTGGAGCGGAACTCGATGCAGCTCCAGCAGAAGGTGTCCGAGCGCACGAAGCTGTTGAGCCAGCTGGAGCAGGCGAAGATGCAGGAGAAGGTTGCGGAGTCGCTGCAGTCGATGGACCGCGCCGCCAGTGCAGATTCGCCGAACCTGGACCAGGTCCGCGAGAAGATCGAGCGGCGCTACTCCAATGCACTGGGACAGGCCGAGCTGGCCGAGAACTCCGTCCAGGGCCGCATGGCTGAGGTCGAGCAGGCGGGTGTGCAGATGGCCGGTCACTCGCGACTCGAGCAGTTGCGTGCCGAGATGGGCACGGGAAACGCCGGTCAGAATGCCGTGGCTGGCGGTAGCAATGCCCAACAGGCGATCAATCAGGCGCAGCCTCAGGCCCAGTCTGTCAACAATGATGCTGTCGCCCAGAAGATGCGGGAGCTTCGCGGCGAGTAGCGCGGGTTCAGATTTCGGAGCCTGAGGCAGTACCCGGGGTGGGGTAGTGTACGTCACATGGCGACACAGCGTGATCGTGGTTCCGGCACCGGCGGCGAGCGGTCCCTGCGTGCGACGACGGCAGACAGGGAGCGTGTCCTGACGGAGCTGTCTGACGCGACAGCCCGCGGACAGATCGACCTGGGGGAGTTCGACGAGCGTTCCGCAGCGGCGTGGAGTGCGCCGACCCGGACAGACCTCGCCGACCTTCTGGGCGATATCGTCGTTGACCCTATGGCGGTCGTACTCGGAGACGGGCATCGGGCACCTCTGCGGCGGGAGGATCGCCGGTCCACTGACCTGGCCCCTGTCCAGGCGCCCGCGAGCGTTAGCGGGTCGGCGGATGCTCGAATCACCGGTTCGCCGGGTTCTGCCTGGACCGTAGCAGTCCTGTCAGGGGCCGAAAAGAAGGGGGAATGGGCATGTGGGCGCTCGCACCGGGTGATGACCGTCATGGGTGGCGCTCTCGTCGATCTACGTGACGCAGTCTTTGAGGCGCCAGAAACAGTGATCACCGTGACTGCGGTTATGGGCGGGGTTCAGGTACTCGTACCGGAGGATGTGCGTGTTGTCGAGCACGGGGTCGGTCTGATGGGCGGTTTCGGCAGTGGGCGGGCGAGGTCAGTGACACGGAGTTCGCGCGACCTGCCGCCCGATGCTCCCGTGGTCCGGGTGCGCGGTGTTGCCGTGATGGGAGGCGTGGAAGTCAAGCGTGTGCCCCGCCGGAGGAAACAGCTCCCCGCGTCCTGACAAACGCGGATCTGGTTGTCCTCGGCCTTCGGCGGGTGGCGCTGACACGGGGTTCAGTCTGCTGCTCCGCGGGCCCGGAGAGCATCGGCGATCGCCCGGGCACGGAGAATCGTTCTCACGATGACAGGTACGCCGAAGGCGGTCAGCGACAGCCCGACCGAACGGTTTCCCCGGGCCTTCCGTGCGTCCAGGACCTCATTGACCGCCTGCACCTGCAACGGAATGAGTCTGATCGTCAGCGTGAGCGCCAGACTGACCTGTTCGACCGGCACTCCGACACGTGCACACGGGGCAAGGAGGCGGTCAAAGGTGTCCATCAGCTCAGAGACACGGGTCGTCAACGTGAGTGTGACTGCTCCTGCGACGGCGGCGAACAGGACCAGGACCATGGTGACGGCCTGACGGCCGTCGGCTCTCCACCAGAGCATGAGTCCGAGGAAGACCAGGAGCGGCAGGGCACCAGCTAGCTGACGCATCAACAGTCGGGGAGGAAGACGTCCTACGAGTACAGCTAGGGCGACGAATGCAACGCTGACGGCTCCGCCGACCCATGAATCGACGGCGACTGCAGACACGACCAGGAAGACGCTGAGTACGGCCAGCTTGATTCCGGGTCTGGTGCGGTGAAGCAGGGAGGTACCGGGATGGTAGACCCCGAGTGGTACACGTGAAGGGCTGATCATGGTGCACTGGCCTCGCTCATCCGTCGCACGTAGGCAGCTATGACCTCGTTCGGAGCCCCGTCGTCAATGACCCGGCCGTCCGCGACACATATCGTGCGTTCTGCGTCGGCGGCGAGCTCCAGATCGTGTGTGACCGTGATGACCTGTTGGGAGAGGGAGCCGAGGGTCTTCCGGAGCTGGTTGCGGTTGACCAGGTCGAGGAGACAGGAGGGTTCGTCTGCGACGATGACCTGTGGAGTGAGAGCCGTGATCGATGCCAGCGCCAGCATCTGCTTCTCACCTCCGGAGAGCAGGTGAGGTGACTGTTCCTCCTTGCCCGTCAGGCCTGCCATGGTCAACGATGCAGTGACCCGCTCCGCGACCTGATCGCGTGTCAGTCCAGCGCCGCGGAGTGAGAAGGCGACGTCTTCGGCGACGCTGGGCATGATGATCTGATTGTCCGGGTCGGAGAACAGAAAGCCGACCACCCCCCGCACCTTCCTCCCCCGGCGGCCGACGGGAATCCCGTTGACCTCGACGGAACCAGACGTTGCCGCCGTCAGCCCGTTGATCATCCGGATCAGAGTCGACTTACCTGATCCGTTCGCACCTATGATGCTGATGCGCTGTTCCGAGAGATCCAGATTGACCGGGTGCAGGATGGTCGTGCCGTCAACGGTGACCGACGCGTCACGGAAGCGAACAGTCACAGCGCCGCTCCTGCGTGCCGCGACGAGGGGAGGAGGTCGGGTACGGCACGGACGACGGCAGCGGCGATGATGGCGGCAACCAGCACCTTGACGATGTCGCCGGGAATGAACGGAGTGTTCGACATGAGTGCGCCGGTGAAGTCCATTCCGGTGCGGAACACGAGACCGACGCTGCCGCAGAGGTACTGCACGCAGACTCCGACGAGTCCCGCGACGACGAAAACGACGACGCGGCCGAGATGACGGCGTGGCGCATACTGTGCGACTAGCCCGATGACGACGGCGGAGACGATGTACCCGAGAACGTAGCCGACTGTGGGTCCTGCCACGGCAGCGAGAGCAGGTTTCCATCCGGCCATGTTCGGGACACCGACGAATCCGACGGCGATGAACAGCGCCACGGCAAGTCCACCACGCTTCCAACCGAGGATCATGGCTGTCAGCGCTACCCCCATATTCTGTAGGACGATCGGGACACCAAGTGCGCCGACGGGGATCGTCACGGCCCCGAGCACGATGATCAGCGCAGCAAAGGTCGCCATCAGGGCGATGTCCGCGGCGGGGGACCGGCGCGCGGACAACGTCCGGGGACGGGTCGATGAGTTCACCATGTGAAGAACTCTAGACCGAAACTTGTACGCCGTTCAAGATCGTTGTCCCCACGGCGCGTCTGTTAGCGTGGTGACCATGCGACGTACCGAGTTCGACCGACTTGTCCACGGAGAGTTCGGGGACTCTTTCGGTAGCTGGATTGCCGGGAGTCACGTCCTGGCGGGAATCGGGGCGACGCCGGGGGAGCTGATCGAACAAGGGCACGACCTCAGGGATGTGTGGCTGGCATTGTGCGATGACTTCGATGTTCCGCCAGAACGTCGCTTCGGTGAGGACATCTGACGACGCGGTCCGCGCGTCCGGCGCGTGCGATCTGTTATCGAACACAGGTTCGTGTATTGTCTGGTGTGTCCACTCGGCACGGTAGATGTATTCTTCGATGCCGACAGCCCCGTGGAGGGAACCTCCGGGGGCCCCGGAGAGTCTCTCTGCACTGAGGGAACAACGGCCGCTGCTTACCGGCAGTGTCGAGAACGAGAACGGAAATGAGGCACATGGCCACCAAGAAGAAGAGTACCTCCGGTAACGCCGGTGCTGACCGTCAGAAGGCACTTGATCTGGCGATGTCCCAGATCGAGAAGGACTTCGGCAAGGGTGCGGTGATGCGTCTGGGCGACGACAACCGTCCTCCGATCCAGGTCATCTCGTCGGGAAATATCGCGATCAACGTGGCACTGGGCCTCGGCGGTTTTCCCCGAGGCCGTGTCGTCGAGATCTACGGCCCGGAGTCCTCCGGTAAGACGACGGTGGCTCTGCACGCGATCGCCGAGGCACAGAAGGCCGGGGGAATCGCCGCCTTCGTCGACGCCGAGCATGCACTGGACCCGGATTACGCCAAGAAGCTGGGTGTCGACACCGATAACCTCCTGGTGTCACAGCCCGACACTGGTGAGCAGGCACTGGAGATCGCCGATATGCTCGTGCGCTCCGGTGCCATCGACATCATCGTGGTCGACTCGGTGGCGGCCCTGACCCCGAAGGCCGAGATCGACGGGGACATGGGTGACAGCCACGTGGGCCTGCAGGCACGTCTGATGAGTCAGGCGCTGCGTAAGATGACCGGCGCCCTCCACCAGACCGGCACCACCGCTATCTTCATCAACCAGCTCCGCGAGAAGATCGGTGTCATGTTCGGCTCCCCGGAGACCACCACCGGTGGTAAGGCGCTGAAGTTCTACGCCTCCGTGCGCTGTGATGTTCGACGGATTCAGACGCTGAAGGACGGGCAGGATGCGGTGGGTAACCGTACCAAGATGAAGATCGTGAAGAACAAGGTCTCCCCACCGTTCAAGATCGCCGAGTTCGACATCCTCTACGGAGAGGGCGTCTCACGGGAGGGGTCGATCATCGACCTCGGTGTCGACAACGGTCTGGTGAAGAAGTCCGGGTCCTGGTACACCTACAAGGGCGACCAGCTGGGGCAGGGCAAGGAAAAGGCACGCGAGTTCCTCAAGGGCAACCCTGACTTGTCGGCTGAGATCGAGGACAGCATCATGCGCACCCTCCAGGTGGGGCCGTATGCCGCCGGTAATTCAGCTGACACGGCAGCCACGGAGGACGAGGGAACCATGGATGTGCCCGGTATCGACGACCCCGACAATGTTCCGATCAGCGTGGTCCCCACCTTTGACGATGAGGACGACGACTAGGTCGGGCGGATCGAATGTCTCGGTCGGACGGCGACACTGCATCCACCATTGAGCAGCTTCAGGCTGCTATCGCCGCAGTCCAGCGCGGTGAGGGCACCGGTGACATCATCGACGAGCGGCTGGAGGAGCATCTTGCCCCGTTGAAGAATAAAGCGACCCGCCTCATCAGCCACCGGGACCGATCGGTGGAGGAACTTCGCCGACGGCTGTCCGATACCGTAGGTCCGGACGGCGAAACTGTTGATCCCGACCTGATTGAGCTGGTCATCGAACGGTGCATCGCCAACGGGATGCTCGATGACGTACGTTTCGCCCGTGAGTGGGTCCGGCAGCGGCAACAGAACCGACGGAAGTCCGTCTCCGTTCTACGACGCGAGCTCGTTGACAAGGGAGTGTCTGCTCACGTCATCGAAGGGGCGCTTGAACAGGTCGACGAAGATGACCAGGACGCCATCCTGCACGGGTTGATCACGAAGAAAGCGGGCACCGTGTCCGAGGTGCCCGCCGACCGACGAGAATACGACAAGGCCCTCCGTCGCATCGTGGGGGTAGCTGCGAGACGAGGCTTCCCCGAGGGGCGGAGCCTCGCGGTGGCCCGGGAAGCCCTCGAGCTCAGAATCGAAGAGCTCGGCGGCTGATCCAGGGTGTCGGGGAACTAGTCGGCCGTGGACCTGAGGTCCTTGTGCCCCTCGGCATGCCAGTCGACGTTCACGGTGTCCTTCGTGTCGATACCCTGATCTTTCTGGTGGGGGACCTTCGCGGCGATATTCCGGCGGGCACGACCGGCGCGCAACTGCTGTTCGATACGTTCAGCCAGCTTGGAGAGACCGAAGTTGATCAGGATCATGATCGCCGCGGTGACCAGCAGTGCAGGAAGCATCGCTCCGTAGAATTCACCGAGCTGGCGTCCGGAACGGACGACTTCCACGAATCCGATCATGTAACCCAGCGCAGAATCCTTCAGCGCGATGACCATCTGCGAGACGATAGCCGGCAGCATGGCTGCAACCGCCTGGGGCAGAAGAATCTTACGCATCGTCTGGCCCCAGGAGAGACCGAGCGCTGAGGCAGCCTCGGACTGGCCCTTCGGCAGAGACTCAATACCGGAGCGCAGGACCTCCGCAATTACCGAGCCGTTGTACATCGTCAACGCGAAAACCACTGCAGCGAAGCCCATCGTCGATGACGGGAACACCGCGTAAAGACCGAAGAGCGCGTAGGCGAACAGCATCAGCACCAGGACCGGGATAGCCCGGAAGAATTCCACGACGATACCGCAGATCCAGCGGACGGCACGGATGGTGGACAGACGTCCGATGCCCAGTACTGCTCCGATGAGCAGAGCCAGGATGATGGAGAATACGGCTGCGACAATCGTGTTGAGGAGGCCGGGAAGGATATAGGTTGTCCAGGTGGTGGAGTAGAAGAAGATCTCCCACTTGTCCTTGTCCAACTGACCACCGTCACCGAGTTTCCACAGCACAGAGGCCAGGATCAGTAGCAGGACAACGACCGTGGCCACGGTGAGGATACGGTTGAACCTCACGGCCTTGGGGCCGGGGGTGTCGTAGAGGACTGTTGCGCGTGTAGACATCAGCGCTTCACCGCCCAACGCTTGCCGGCCCAGCCGAACAGCAGTCCGGTAGGCAGGGTGAGGATGATGAATCCTGCTGCGATGATTGCGAAGATGACGAGCAGGTCACTGGCGTAGTTCTCCGTCATGGTCTTCATCAACAGGGAAGCTTCCCCCACACCGATGACTGAGGCGATCGTCGTATTCTTGATCAGGGCGATCAGAGTGTTGCCCAACGGGACGATCGCCCCACGGAAGGCCTGGGGCAACACGACGTAGCGGAAATTCTGTGTGAAGCTCAGACCCAGGGACCGGGCGGCCTCTGCCTGGCCGAAAGGCACGGTGTTGATTCCCGACCGGAGAGACTCCGCCACGAAGGTCGAGGTGTAGAGGATGAACGCCAGCACCGCGAGTCGGAAGTTCTGCTGTTCGATGAAGCTATCGCTGGAGTTCGACGCGAGCAACAGGTTCAGCTGGTAGTAGAGACCCAGCGCCATCAACAATGCTATGAGGGTCAGGGGGGTGTTGCGGACGGTGTTGATGTAGACGGTCGCGACGGTGCGCAGGATGCCGACGGGGCAGACGCGCATCGCCGTGAGGATCGTGCCGAGGATCAGCGCGCCGACGGCAGACCAGAGAGTGAGTTTGATGGTGACCCAGAACACCGGTAGCAGCTGCGGGCCCATTTCGGCCCAGAGATCGGGATTCATGTCGGGACCTCCTTCCTTTCAGTGGTGGATTCAGTCTTCGGTGAACGAGAGGTCGCCGATGTCAGGCTTCGGTCCGATCTCGAAGTCGTCCCCGAGGTTGTCCTTGACGATCTCCTCGAATGCCCCGGAGTCGTACATCTCCTCGAGCGCTTCGTTGACCGCCTCGCGGTCAGTGCCGTCGCCCTTGGGCAGGCCGATGCCGTAGTGCTCGTCCGTCCAGAAAGAGCCGTCCGGATTCTGCAGTTGGATGACGCGGAAGTCGTCGTTGTAGCGTTCCTTGTACCTTTCCGCGAAGCCTGCGAGGATCGTCGCATCAGTGGTCAAAGCATCCACCACGCCCTGTTTCACGCCTTCGGCGCAGGCAGCGTAGGTGTCGAACTCCTGGAGCTGGACTCCTGGCAGCGCCTCCTTGACTTTCTGCGCCGGGGTGGAACCGGACACCGAGCACAGCCGCATTCCGTCCTTGACGTCGGCGAGGCCGGTGATGCCCGTATCTGCCTCGATGAGGAGGCCCTGGTGGGTGACCATGTACGGGCCGGCGAAATCAACGGCGGCCAGACGTCCGGCGTTGATGGAGTAGCTCGCGGTGATCATGTTGACTTCGCCGTTGTTGATCAGCGTCTCACGTTGTGCTGACGGGGTTTCCCGCCATTCCATGTCGGGGACGTCCCAGCCGTGCTTGTCCGCGATGTACGTGATGACGTACCGCGAGACATCGACGTCCATTCCCTCGAACTCCTTGTCCGGTGTGCGCTCGCCGAGACCGGGTTGATCGAACTTCGTGCCGAGGGTGACGCTGCCGTTCTCGATGTCATTGAGCAGTGAGCGTGGCTCGGTGTTTCCGCAGGCCGCCAGACTGACTGCTCCGGCAGTGACGATGACGGTGGCGGCGACCCGGCGCAGGAATCTGCTGTTCTTCTTCATGGATGTCACCACCTCCTAGTGCCCGACGATCTTCGCGAGGAAGTCCTTGGCACGGTCAGACTCCGGCTTGGTGAAGAAGGTCTCCGGGTCAGTGTCCTCGACGATGGCACCGTCGGCCATGAAGAGGATGCGGTCAGCCGCGCGACGGGCGAAGCCCATCTCGTGGGTGACCACCACCATTGTCATACCGCCCGCGGCGAGATCCGCCATGACATCGAGGACCTCGTTGATCATCTCGGGGTCCAGGGCCGAGGTCGGCTCGTCGAAGAGCATCACCTTCGGCTCCATGGCGAGTGCACGCGCGATGGCGACACGTTGCTGCTGACCACCGGAGAGCTGTGCGGGGTACTTGTCGGCCTGCACCGCGATACCGACGCGGTCGAGGAGGCGGTCGGCGCTCTTCGCAGCATCCGCCTTGGAGGTCTTCCGTACCTTCATCGGAGCCAGGGTGACGTTGTCCCTGATGGTCATGTGGCTGAAGAGGTTAAAGGACTGGAACACCATGCCGACATCCGATCGCAGACGGGCGAGGTCCTTGCCCTCTTCAGGAAGGAGCTCGCCGTCGATGTGGATCTCGCCGGTGTCAATGGTTTCGAGCCGGTTGATCGTCCGGCACAGCGTGGACTTGCCCGAGCCGGACGGGCCCAGCACCACGACCACCTGGCCTGAGGGGATGTCCAGGTTGATGTCCTTCAATGCCTGGAAGTCGCCGAAGTACTTGTTCACCCCGGTAAGGGTGATCATGCTTGATGCATTCTCTTGAACAGTCATAGGTGGAGTCTAATGTTATTTCGCCCATTCTGGTGAACCTGGTGAGGTCTGAGTCACGTTACAATCTGGTAAACACGGGGTATCCGCAGTTCCGGCCTGGTACGTCGAGGGTGTCTGTTCGGTCTCCCGGGGGTGCTGGACTAGACTCGGGGACCGTGGTTGAATCCCGTAGTACTGCAGAAATGACCCGGCCTGACCGCCGGAGCACCCGAACGTACGAGGTCCGCACCTTCGGGTGTCAGATGAACGTCCATGACTCCGAGCGGTTGTCGGGACTGCTGGAAGACTCCGGCTACGTTCCCGTCGCCGGCGAAGCGACCCCCGACGTCGTGGTGTTCAACACCTGTGCGGTGCGGGAGAACGCCGATAACCGTCTCTACGGGACGCTCGGCCAGCTCAAGGAAGTCAAGGACCAGAACCCCGGAATGCAGATCGCGGTCGGGGGATGCATGGCGCAGAAGGACAAGGACGTCGTCGTCGACAAGGCACCGTGGGTGGATGTCGTCTTCGGCACGCACAACATGGGGTCGTTGCCAGCCCTGCTCTCGCGTAGCGCACACAACAACCGCGCTGAAGTGGAGATCGCTGACTCCCTCGAACAGTTCCCGTCAGTGCTTCCGGCCAAGCGTGAATCCGCCTACGCCGGTTGGGTGAGCGTGTCCGTCGGGTGCAACAACACCTGTACTTTCTGTATCGTCCCGTCTCTCCGTGGCGCGGAGCAGGACCGTCGTCCCGGAGATATCCTCGCCGAGGTCAAGGCATTGGTCGACCAGGGGGTCACCGAGGTCACGTTGCTCGGGCAGAATGTCAATGCCTACGGTGTGAACTTCTCCGACCCGTCACTGGACCGTGACCGGACAGCGTTCTCGAAACTACTCCGCGCCTGCGGGGAGATCGAGGGCCTGGAACGCCTGCGATTCACCAGCCCGCACCCTGCGGAATTCACCGATGACGTGATCGAGGCGATGGTGGATACTCCTGCAGTGTGCCCGCAACTGCACATGCCTCTGCAGTCCGGGTCCGACCGTATCTTGAAGGCGATGCGACGGTCCTACCGGTCGAAGAAGTTCCTGGGGATCCTGGAGAAGGTCCGGGAACGGATGCCGGACGCGGCCATCACCACCGACATCATCGTGGGCTTCCCCGGCGAGACGGAGGAGGACTTCCAGGAGACCCTGCGGGTCGTCGAGGAGTCGCGTTTCACGAGCGCCTACACATTCCAGTACTCACCGCGGCCCGGGACCCCGGCGGCGTCACTGTCCGACCAGATTCCCAAGGCCGTGGTACAGGACCGCTACGAGCGACTGGAACGACTGCAGGAGCGCATCAGCGGTGAGGACAACGCCGCCCAGGTGGGCCGACGGGTCGAACTCCTCGTCCAGGACGGTGGGGGACGGAAGAACGCGCAGACGCGGCGCATGTCCGGGCGTGCGCGTGACGGTCGCCTGGTCCACTTCTCGCCGGGGGAGACGAAGGTGCGTCCCGGCGACGTCGTGGAGGTCACCGTCACGGGCTCGGCACCGCACTTCCTTCTGGCGGATTCCGCTGTCCACACCCATCGGCGGACGACCGCCGGCGATATGTCGGAGGCGGGTACCGTGCCCACTACCGGCCCAGTGGGCGGCGGCGTGGGACTGGGGCTCCCCGGCATCGGCCGACCTGCCACCCCGACGACACAGAGCGGAGGCTGTGGTTGTGAGTAAAGCGGTGGACAAGAGCGGTGAAAGCCGTGAGTTGATCAACCGGCGGCGTGTCGAGGCGCTGAACAAGCACGTCGAGGAACTCGAACGTGATGCAGGTGGCGACCTCGCCAAGGCTGAACGGCGTGCCGCCGGGACGATAGTGCTCGGATCTTCGTTGCCGGTCCTGCTGTGCGGGATGATCGTCGTTCTCGTGTCGATCTTCATGCCGCATTCCGGCGAGGTGCACGGGTACGACGTGCTGTTCTACTCGGACACGGCACAGACGTTCATCACGACGCTGCCTGAGCGTGTGTACGTGTGGCTCGCGCTTGTCGGTGGAGTCCTGCTGACACTGGGGACCGTTATCTCCCGCTCGTCCCTGGTGGCGTGGCTCCACTGGACCTTGACCGGGATCGGATGGGTCTACGGGGTCCTGGCGATCGGTATGCGGCAGTCGCGCCCACCGACAGAACCAGGAGACGGTCCGTCGTTCGGACTCATCATGGGATTCGTGGGGATGCTGGTGATCTTCATCGCCCTGTCGAGCAGGCTGCTACGGCGTGGCGCGGTGCAGAAGGCGATCGCCGCCAGGCGGCGTGCGGAAGCAGGGAAGGACGAAGAGTCCAGGGCAGCGCAGCTGGTACTGCGCACCGGCCTCGCCCCGCGGCAGGACACCGAACTCATCGACGACCGTAGGGACAAGGTGCGTGCCCGGAGGCAACGGGCTGAGTACACCGGTGAGACCGGAGACGACGCTGACACGGCTGACGCGCCGGAGCAACCGGATGCTCCGGAGGATCCGGAAGAAGACAACTAGTCGCGGACGGCGTCGGCCGCTGTCTGTGCCCAGGAGCGCCATTGTTCTGCCTGGCCCCGTAGCTCCGCAGCTTTGGCGCCGCGTCCCTGTGCCTCGGCCGCGTCCGCATCAGCGGTCAGCTGGTCGACTTTCGCCTGGAACTGCGCGACCCGTGCCTCGACTTCAGGATCGGTCCTGCGCCACTGCTGCTCGGCATAGTCGCTGACCCGTGACTCCAACGCCCCGATCTTGTCCTCGAACTCCTGGACGCGGGCCCGGGGGACGAAGCCGATCGAGTCCCATTTCTCCTGGAGTTCCTGCAGGAGGTCACGGGCGCGGTCCTGGCCTGCAGCCGGGTCGATGCGTGCGTCGTACTCGTCCAGGAGGGACTGCTTGGCTTCAGCGTTCTGCTCGAACTCCGCATCCTTGCGACGGTTGTCCTCGTCCCGTGCGCCGAAGAAGACGTCCTGCGCATGCCGGAACTCGGACCACAGCCGGTCGTCATCGGCACGGCGGGCGCGTCCTGCGGCCTTCCATTCCGCCATCAGGTCCCGGTAGGCACGCGCGGTCTCGTTCCAGTTCGTCGAATCCTGCAGGGCGACGGCCTGTGCAACGAGCTTCTCCTTGGCTCGGCGCGCAGCGTCCCTTTGTTTGTCGAGATCAGCGAAATGGCTGCCTCGTCGACTGTTGAACGTCTCACGGGCGGCGCGGAAACGCGACGCCAGGTCCTTGCCGGCCGCCCGGTCTCCGCCGGCGGAGTTCCAATGCTCGCCGATCTCCTTCAGCCGGTCACCGTCCGACTTCCAGTCTGAACCGGAGTCGGCGATCCGCTCGGCATCTACCACCAGTTCGACACGGTGCTCGGCTACCCGGGCCTCCACCTGATCGGCTGTCGTGAGCAGTTCTGAGAGTCGTCGGTCGAGTCGCGCTACGTCGCCGAGGACCGCAGCCTCGGGCAGACCTTCCCGCAGTCGCCGCGCGTCGTCCCGGACCCGTGCGACGTCCTCCGGGTGGGTACCCAGCCGGGCGACCAGGACCTCCACCTCGGTGGCGAGGTCGGCGAAGCGCCGCGCATAGTGGGCGAGGCCTTCGGCGGCGGTGCCGGCCTTCCATTCCCCGATGCGACGCTCCGTGGACGGGCCGTCCCCGTCGGCGGGTACTGTGAGCCAGACGACTCCCGCATCGTCGATGCGGCCGTGGGCGGCGGCGTCCTCCACGGAGGGAGCGACGGTCGTGCTGACGGGGGCAGCGCCGGCCTGGGGCCCGGGACGTACTCCGGGACGTGCTCCGGGTCGGGGGCCGGGCTTCGGGGCATTCATCGGTCGTCCTTCGGTCGGTTGAGGGTTCTGCCTGACATTATGGCAGACCCCGTCGGGTACCATTACCGCACTGTCGTTACCGGCCGTAGACTCAGGTGACATGACAGCACACCAGCGACTGCCCCGGCCGGTGGCGGTGGTCGGCCCGACGGGGGCAGGGAAGTCCGACACCGCTCTGGCCGTGGCGGAGGCGGTTGGCGGCGAGATCGTCAACATTGACTCCATGCAGCTGTACCGGGGGATGGACATCGGTACAGCGAAACTTCCACCCGAGGACAGACGCGGGATACCCCACCACCAGTTCGACGTACTCGACGTCACGGAGGCAGCCTCTGTCGCCCGTTACCGTGACGCCGCGATCGCTGACGTGGAGGCCGTCCGCGGCCGGGGACGGACGCCGGTGGTGGTCGGCGGGTCGATGATGTACGTCCAGGCACTCCTCGACGACTGGGACCTTCCGCCCACGGACGCGGCGGTACGTCGCCGGTGGGAGCAGGAGTGCGACCGCCTCGGGGTAGAGCGGCTGCACGCCGTACTGGCGCAGAGGGATCCGGAGGCGGCGGCAGTCATCGAGAACAGGGACAGGCGCCG
Organism: Corynebacterium sp. CNJ-954; assembly: GCF_001942345.1. Classification (GTDB taxonomy): domain Bacteria; phylum Actinomycetota; class Actinomycetes; order Mycobacteriales; family Mycobacteriaceae; genus Corynebacterium. The sequence continues at coordinate 15,135 of NZ_MKKI01000011.1, read as the reverse complement.
GACGGTGCGGGCGTTGGAGGTCATTGAACTCACCGGCCGGCCGTTCGCAGCCTCGCAACCGCCGAAAGACCGACCGACGCGGTGGGGTACGTCGATGGTCGGGCTTTCCGCGACGGCGGACTGGTTGAATCCGCGACTGGAGGCCCGGGTGAACCGTATGTTCGAGCAAGGGCTCGTCCAGGAGGTCCGCTCGCTGGTGGACCTGGGGCTGCGACGGTCGTCGACAGCGGGACAGGCCATCGGTTACGCACAGGTTCTCGACCATCTCTCCGGGGAGCTCACTCTTGACGAGGCCGTCGAACGCACGGTGACAGGCACCCGCCGCTACGCCCGACGTCAACGGGCGTGGTTCCGGCGCGACCCCCGGATCACATGGTTCGACGCTTCCGCTCCTGACGTCTCCGACCAGGTGGTGGCCGCGGTGCTCGAGGCAGTGGGTGGGACGACGGGGGAGTCGGGGAGCCACTAGACTCTCGACCATGGATGAGCGCACACAACTAGAGGTAATCAAGGGACACGGAACCGGTAATGACTTCCTCCTGATACCTGACCCTGAGGCGGTGGTGGACCTCACCGATGACCTCGTGCGCTCGCTGGCTGACCGTCATCGAGGCATCGGTGCTGACGGTGTGATCAGGATCGCCACGGCGGGTGTGCTCGTCCGTCAGGGCGTCCTGGCGCGACTGCCCGACGGTGTCCGGGACGGGGACTGGTTCATGGACTACCGCAACGCTGACGGGTCGGTGGCGGAGATGTGCGGCAACGGAGTCCGCGTTTTCGCCCATGCCCTCAGCACACTGTCCCTGACGACGTCGGACTACCGCAACGCTGACGGCACCTGGCCCGTCGGTACCCGGGCCGGACGTCGCGACGTGAGGATCCATGCCGCGACCGCCACGGATGCCGAGGTCAGCGTGGACATGGGTGCGCCGCGCATCATGGGCTCCTCCGTGGCGACACTGGACGGTGTCCGGTATGAGGGTGTCGGAGTCGACATGGGGAACCCTCACCTGGCCTGCGTCGTACCCGGGCTCACCTCCGCGGAACTCGCTGAGCTCAGGGTTGACCTGCGCCCCGACTACGAAAACTCATTCTTCCCGACGGGGGTGAACCTGGAGTTACTGACCACGCTGGAGGACGGGCGCGTGCACATGAGAGTGCACGAACGTGGGGTCGGCGAGACATTGTCCTGCGGTACCGGTACTGTCGCGGCCGCCGTCGCGGCCCTGTATGACCGGTTCGACGGCCCGTCGCGGCCGCAGGAAGCCTGGGAGGAGACCGTACGCGTCGTCATTCCCGGCGGGGAGGTGGCCGTCACGGTGGGTGCGGACAAGGACGGACAGCCGATCCCCGCCACGCTCAGAGGGCCGTCGCGCCTGGTGTTCGCCACGACGGTCACCACTGCAGCGCTCTGAGCCCTCTGGGCAGGTCAGTGGTGACGTGAACTGACGGAGTCCTGACGGGCGCGGTCCCAGAGTCTTTGCAGACTCAACGCGCGTTGGTCCGTCTCATGCAGGAGTTCTGTCAGGGACGTGACCGTCGACAAGGACGTGGTGCGTTCGGGAAGGTGCCGGAGGAACCGCTCACATGATCCGGCGGCCGCGTGGAACCGCGACACGCTGGAGATCCCGGAGCGGGCGTCGCAGAGCTCCGGACGGTGCAGTTGGCGGTCACGTACCCGGGCCGGGTCACTGGAATGCCGGAAGTCGTCCCAGTCGTCGAGAATCGCCGCGATATCGGTGGCCGACAGGTCAATGGACCGCTTCAGCGACGCGATCTCGCGCTCGGAATCCTGCCTGATGACCGTGACTGCGGCAGTGATCACCAGGATGACAGCGATGAGTATGCCGAGTCGGCCGAGGGAACTGATCACGACCCATGACAGTACGACCACGAACGCCGCCACGAGCAGGATCTTCGGGACACTCCTAGCCACAGGATCCTCCGCAACCTCCTGACCCGCAACCACACCCGCCCGAGGAACAGGATGCAGGATCCACGGCAGTGGCTGTGAACTGGACTGACCCGGCGAGGATGGTGCCGGGTGGAAGGTCGTCGCCGCCGTCGTCAGGAACGACAACGGTGAACTCGAACGGGGCAGTGACCGTGCACACCCAGAAGGACTGGCCGGTCAGGGCTGCCGTCCTGCGCTCAGCGGTGGAGACCTCGACGGCCACCGATGCCGCCGCGTGGGGTGTGACCGCGCCGGAGTTCAGGTCGGTGAGACCGGTGGAGTCTACTGAACCGACCCGCAGGACGCCCGCGCGTGCGGCATCGTCCCGCGTGCGGTGGATGGCCACGTCCGCGGCGAGTGCGGTCACCTGCATCGGTTGATACGTCAACGTCCCCTCGTCCGACAACAGGGGGCCCTGCGCGATGGTGGCGGTCAACGACGCGATCACCGGCGCGCCCTCGGCTCGGACCTGCAGGAGGGGAGAATCGGCCACGATGTCGAGCACACCGACGATGTCGTCGACCATGCTGAGGTGCGCCGAGGTTTCCGCACCACCGCTGAAACTGGCGAAGGAACCGTAGGGCGGGACAGCGAGGATGACCAGACGTGCACCACTCGGGTCGTCGTACTGCAGTACCTGTCCGTCGCGGACCTCGCCGGTGACCCGTAACGCCCCTGTCCCGTACGCTGCCTCGAGAGCATCCTGCCAGCGGCTGAAATCCAACCCCACACTTTTCAGTTCCGGAATCATGGGAGTGACTCTACTCTGTGGCCGCGACTCGTGGAAAGATGGTGGGTAATGACAAGCATGAACCAGAACCCTGAAGAGATCCACGCGGAGACCACAGTCGGAGAGCTGGACCTCGAGCAGCGGTCGAGTCTCCGGAGGCTCAGCCGTGGGACGAACGTCCACTCCACCGAACAGGACGACGGCTACGACGTCGAGTACCGCAAGCTCCGGCTCGAGAAGGTAGTGCTCGTCGGTGTATGGACCGAAGGCAGTCTCGAACAGATCGAGGCCCGCCTCGCAGAACTGGCGGCCCTGGCGGAGACCGCCGGCTCCGAGATCGCCGACATGCTCTACCAGCGCCGGGACAAACCGGATGCAGGCACCTACATCGGGTCCGGCAAGGTGGAGGAGCTGCGCCAGATCGTCGTGGAGACCAACGCGGACACGGTCGTCGCCGACGGTGAGCTCAGCCCGGGGCAGATGATCGCCCTGGAGAAGGCACTCGACGTCAAGGTCATTGACCGGACGATGCTGATCCTCGACATCTTCGCGCAGCACGCCAAGTCCAAGGAGGGCAAGGCACAGGTCGCTCTCGCGCAGCTGGAGTACCTCATCACCCGCGTGCGCGGTTGGGGCGGGGCCCTGTCGCGGCAGGCAGGTGGACGTGCGGGCTCCAACGGAGGAGTCGGACTGCGTGGACCTGGAGAGACGAAGATCGAGGCTGACCGTCGGCGACTGCGTAGCGAGATGGCCCGTCTACGTCGCGAGATCCAGGGCATGAAGAAGTCCCGTGACATCAAACGTGGTCGTCGTGACGCCTCCGCCATCGCGAAAGTCGCCATCGCGGGCTACACCAACGCAGGCAAGTCGTCCTTGCTGAACTCACTGACCGGTGCCGGGGTCCTGGTGGAGGATGCGTTGTTCGCGACCCTCGACCCCACGACCCGCCGCGCCGAGCTCGCCGACGGACGTGCAGTCGTTTTTTCGGACACCGTCGGGTTCATCCGGTTCCTGCCGACACAACTGGTCGAGGCCTTCCGTTCCACCCTGGAAGAGGTCATGGCCGCTGATGTCGTCCTGCACGTCGTTGACGGATCCGATCCTTTCCCGATGGAGCAGATCGCTGCGGTCAACAAAGTCATCGGTGAGATTGCTGAGGAGACCGGGGAGCCGGCACCACCGGAAATCCTCGTGATCAACAAAGTCGATGCCGCGGATCCGCTGGTGCTGGCTGAGCTTCGCAGCCGGTTGGATGACGTGCTGTTCGTTTCGGCCGCCACCGGTGAAGGCATTCCGGCGCTCGAGAGCAGGTTGGAGCTCTTCCTCAACTCCCTTGACGACCATGTGGTCTTGCAGGTGCCGTTCGACCGCGGGGACGTCGTGGCACGCCTGCACGAGTACGGCACCGTGCTGAGCCAGCAGTACACCGAGGACGGCACCCGTGTGGAGGTACGCTTGCCCGGGATCATCGCGGAAGAACTGTCGGACCTGCGAATCGCGGTCGGCGAGGGGACAGAATAAGCTCGTCCGAATGGACGAGATGAACACGCGGACTGATCGCGTCCCCGAGGAAGCCCCGCGCGGGTCCTTCTTCGGGTGGAGGATGCACGGAGATGGAAGAAACATCAGGCCCGGGGCGGTCGTCGCTCCGGAGGAACGGCTGACATGGCCGCGGACCGTCGGTATCGGTATGCAGCACGTCATCGCGATGTTTGGGGCGACGCTCCTGGTGCCGGCTCTCACCGGGTTCCCGGTCAACACGACACTGCTGTTCTCCGGGATCGGCACGATTCTCTTCCTGCTGATCACCCGGAACCGCGTTCCGTCTTACCTGGGCAGCTCTTTCGCTTTCATCGCGCCACTGACGGCGACCCAGGCGGAAGGCTTCGCCGCCCAGCTCGGCGGTGTACTCGTCGCAGGCTCGTACTGATCCTCGTCGGTGTGCTGGTCAAAGCTGCCGGTCGTCGTGTCCTTGACGCCGTCATGCCGCCGGCGGTGACCGGTGCCATCGTCGCGCTGATCGGGCTGAATCTTGCGCCGGCAGCGACATCCAACTTCGCTGACCAACCGTTGGTCGCCGCAGTGACGATGTGCGCGGTGCTCATTGTCACAGTTGCTGGGCGAGGCATGATCGGGCGTCTCGGTATCCTCATCGGTGTCGTCATCGGATGGGGCTTCGCCGTGGTCACCGGAAACATCGCCGACGACGCACGCGACGTCATCGGCGATGCCGCATGGTTCGGTCTGCCTGACTTCCACACCCCGGAGTTCCACGCCAGTGCGGTTCTGCTGACCTTGCCCGTCGTGGTTGTCCTCATCGCGGAGAACGTGGGGCATGTGAAGGCCGTTGCCGGGATGACGAAGAGAAACCTCGACGACCAGGCGGGCCCTGCGCTTATCGGGGACGGACTGGCGACCACGCTGGCCGGCGGGTTCGGCGGCTCAGGCACCACAACCTACGCGGAGAACATCGGGGTGATGGCCGCGACGAAGGTCTATTCGACAGCCGCCTACTGGGTCGCCGCAGCGACCGCGATGATCCTGGCCTTCGTCCCGAAATTCGGCGCGGTGATCAACACCATTCCGGCGGGGGTGCTGGGAGGAGCGACGATGGTCCTCTACGGGATGATCGGTCTCCTGGGCATCCGGATCTGGCAGGACAACAACGTGAACCTGACCAACCCGGTGAATCTTTCGGCGGCGGCCGTTGCCCTGACGGCGGGGATCGGGAACCTCACTCTGCAGATCGGCTCACTGGAGCTCGAAGGCATCGCCTGGGGGTCCGTGGGGATCATCGTGGGGTACCCGATCCTGAGGTGGTTGTTCGAGAACATCGGTGAAGGCCGCGACCTGTCGGTCCGGGACTACTACCTGAAGTCCTGAACCCTGTGCTACTCCTCGTCGAGGTTCTTGGTGATGAGCGCGGCGATGGCTTCGACGGCTTCGGCATTGTCGGAGGAGACGGTGACCTCGTCACCGTGCTCGGCGCCCAGCGCCATGATCATCAGCGAGGATGATGCGTCCGACGGCTCGTCGTCGTCCTCCCCCGGGAGGGAGAGCAGGATCTCATCGTCGTAGTTGGCCGCTGCCTCCGCGATGATGGTGGCGGGACGGGCGTGCAGGCCGACGGTGGAGCCGACGGTGACAGTGGTGGAGGCCATGGTTCTCAGGTCCTTTTCGAGTCGTCGTATCGTGTCATCAGAAGTGCGGGCACACCGAGTGTGGAGCGCCTCACTCTCTTCCAGACAGCGTAGCCGAACGGCCGGGAATTGTGCTGCACCCGCCTGCACCCTCCGGAAGGCACCCCGGTCGTTACGGTCGTTACGGTCGTCACTGTCGTCACGGTCCTCACGCCGTGACGACAGTGACGTCTTCCGCGGTGAACGCTTCGAGGTACTGGTGTGGAGCCGCGTCGTCGGTCACGAGGACGTCGATCTCGGGCACGTTGGCGAAACTGACGAGGTAGTCCCTGCCGAACTTCGTGGAGTCGCACATGGCGACGACACGGTCTGAGTTCGCGATCATCGCACGTTTCACCGCAGCTTCCTCCGCGTCAGCTGTCGACAGGCCGTGATCCATGGACAAGGCGTTGGTGCCGATGAACGCGATGTCGGCATGGTGGACGCCGATGGTGCGCAACGCGATGTCACCGACGACGGCCTGGGTGATGGGGCGGATGTGGCCACCGATCAACTGGACGTCCGACAGTCCGGCCGCGGACAGGCGGACGGCGAGGGGGAGGAAGTTAGTCAGTACCGTCAGGTTCCGGTACGGGTTGTCGTCGGGACGCCCTGTCTCTGCGATGGCGTGCGCGAGCATGGCAGTGGTTGTGCCGGCGTCGAGGAACACGGTGCCGGTCCTCGGCAGGAGTTCTGTCGCTGCCCTCCCGATCCGGATCTTCGCCTCGGTGGAGGTGGTGCTGCGTAGCTCGATCGGTGTCTCGCGGGTCTGGAATGTATTGGTGGGGACCGCGCCGCCGTGGACCCGGTGCAGTGCACCGTCGTTGTCGAGGACCGTCAGGTCACGACGGATCGTCTCGGGGGTGACGGCAAAACGCTCCGCGAGCTCGACCACGGTGACACGCCCGTTGACTGCGGTCAGTGACGCGATCTGGCGGCGACGTTCCTCTGAGTTCATGATGTGCATTGTATGGGGTCGAGGGGGTGCGAACCTCGATTCGGGGGTGAGGAGCCTGACGGGGGTGGCCCCGACGGGCCCCGAAAAGAGGGGGCGAAGAGGGTACTGTGGACGTCAACCTAATACGTCAACCGATGTCTTTTCAGATGTCCATTCTGAATATTTGTGGGAGACCAGACACTATGGCAGACACGAAAACCTCCGCACCCTCTCATGACGGTGAGCCCGTCGCTCTGAAGGGGAAGTCAGTGGTCCCCGGTACCGTCTTCGCGCCGGTGACCTGGGTGACGGACCGCCCGGAGCTGCCGGGGCCGGACAAGACAGTCGCCGAAGGGGAGAGGGAGTCAGAGTTCGAGGCGTTCACCAGGGCCGTCGACACCGTCTCGGGGCGGCTCAGTGCCCGCGCCGCAACAGTCGAGGGCAACGCCCGCCAGGTGCTTGAAGCCACGGTCGCCATAGCGAAGGACCGTGCGTGGGCCAAGAAGGTACGTAAATCGGTCAACGCAGGCCAGACCAATGTCTACGCGGTCAAACAGGCTACGGATGACTTTGTCGAGATGTTCCTCAAGGCGGGCGGTGTGATGGCGGAGAGGGTCACCGACCTGATGGATGTCCGCGACCGTGTGATCGCGGAGCTGCGCGGAGAACCCGAGCCGGGTATCCCTGACGTCGATTCTCCCCATGTCCTCTTCGCCGATGACCTGGCTCCCGCTGACACCGCGACCCTTGATCCTGAACTGATCGTCGCTGTGGTCACGGAGAAAGGCGGCGCGACGAGTCACACCGCGATCATCGCCCGCCAGCTGGACATTCCGTGCATTGTGGCAATCGGGTCGAACCTTCGTTCCATCGCCGCGGAAACCGAGGTCCTGGTTGATGCGGCCATGGGCACCGTGGAGACGGGCGTGGATCCGGCGGACGTCGAAAAGAGGGTGACGGCAGCCGCGGAACTTGCCTCGAAGGTGCGTGGCTGGCACGGACCGGCTGAAACTGCCGATGGTCACCGGGTTCAGCTTCTCGCCAACGTGCAGGACGGTGCTGCTGCAAGGCAGGCCGCGGAGTCAGTCGCGGAAGGCATCGGGCTGTTCCGGACCGAGCTCGGCTTCCTCAGTGAAACGACGGAGCCGTCGGTCGAGGAGCAGGCGGATCGCTATGCAGAGGTGTTGAGTGCTTTTCCGGAGGGCAAGGTGGTCATCCGGACGCTGGATGCAGGGTCGGACAAACCGGTTCCTTACGTGATGGCGGAGAGTGAGGAGAATCCGGCGCTCGGAGTCCGTGGACTCCGTATCGCGCGGACGAATCAGGAGCTGCTCGAGCGCCAGCTCGACGGGATTGCACTGGCCCTGAAGAAGTCGGGCCGGGAGGAGTCGTCCGCGCAGACCTGGGTTATGGCGCCGATGGTGGCTACGGTGTACGAAGCACAGTGGTTCGCGGAGTTGTGCCATGAGCGGGGACTCGTTGCGGGCGCGATGATCGAGGTTCCCGCGGCAGCGTTGATGGCAGACAAGATGATGCCCTACCTGACTTCGTCTCCATCGGTACAAATGACCTGACGCAGTACACGATGGCGGCTGACCGTATGTCAGCGTCCCTTGCCCATCTGACAGATCCGTGGCAGCCGGCAGTGCTGAGGTTGGTGCACACGACCTGCCGCGCCGGTGCGGTGACACGCACGGCGGTCGGAGTGTGTGGTGAAGCCGCTGCCGACCCGATGCTCGCGTGCGTTCTGGCGGGGCTCGGGGTGACCTCACTCTCAGCGGCTCCGCCGGCGTTGGCGGCGGTGGGCGCTCAGCTGGGTGAGATCGATTTCGCGGTGTGCCGGGAAATGGCGGCCGCAGCGCTCGACGCTGACGGGGCAGAAGAGGCGAAGACCGCCGCAGCAGCGGTCCTCGGCCTCTAGTTCCACGCCCTCGGCGGTGTCAGGGTCCCTGACGGTCAGTCGGCGGTCCGCTCAAATCTTGCGGAGGACAGCGACGACGCGGCCGAGGATGTCGGCGTTGTCACCGGGGATAGGCTCGAAGAGATCATTGTGGGGGAGAAGCCAGACACCGCTGCCGTCCTTCTGGAACTCCTTGACTGTTGCCTCGCCATCGATCATGGCCGCAACGAAGTCGCCGAGTTCGGCGACCTTCTGTGACCGGACAGCGACCCAGTCGCCGTTGAAAATACCCGCGTCCCGCATGGACTCTCCCACTACCTGCAGGAGGAACAGTTCGCCGCTGCCCACCAGTTCCTGCGGCAGCGGAAAGTGAGCTTCCACGTGTTCTTCGGCCAGAATCGGTGAACCGGCAGCGATCTGGCCCACCACAGGGACGAACGACGGAGCAGGCATCCCTTCCGGGCCAGGGGTGGATGCCGGCTTGGGCCCTGGACGGGATACCACCTCATCCTCGAAATCCCGGATGTCTACAGCGCGAGGCTTGTTGTCCTCCCGCCGGAGATATCCCTTCCTCTCCAGCTCCCGCAGGTGGTACGACACTGATGATGTGGAGTTCAGACCCACGGCGTCACAGATCTCGCGGATGCTGGGCGGGTAGCCCCGGAACCGCGTGGCATCTTTGATGACGTCCATGATGCGGCGCTGACGGTCGGAGAGCTTCTCCCTGCCCTTGTCATCACTACCCGCTCCCGCACCGGCGAGGGAGGCGCGCTTTCTGCCCCCTGGACCTGCCCCCGTGGAGGACTTCTGTTTCTCTGCCATCTGACCCACTCCTGGTCTCGTTGTACCGATCGTGGTTTCGACAGTACATCACCGCACCGACATTGTTCATAAGGGTGTTCGAACGTGTCGCGGAAGTTGTGGACTTCCTCGAACACCCGTGCTAGCGTCTGGAGCGTAGGTTAGAGTTCGAACACACGAACGAAGATTGCGATCATGGCGCGAGATGATGTCCGACTGCAGTGCTGTCATGGTCCTGTCAGATTCCGCAGATCAGATTCGTTTTCACGGAAAGTGGGTTGTCATGAGCACGACGTCGGTACGTAATCGCCCGGATATTGACCGTCTCCCTGTCTACCGGCGTCCGGAGTGGACACGTGTCGTGGAGACGGGCCGATCGAACACCTGGGGGCACGGCGCGGTGCGCCACCCCTCTGCGGCTCAGATGGAACGTCGCAGGATCTGCGGGGCCTGTGAAGAACGTCCGTTCGATGCCGGGTCTCGTGCGCGCCGCATACGTCGCCGTATGTCATCTGTCCTCGGTTCTCCGGGCGTTACGTTGGTGTCTCTCGCGTCGCTGGTGGTGATGCTCGCGGCGTCACCGGTGTTGACAGGTCCGGACGAGGAGGCTGTCACACCTGCCAGGACTGCCACGGTAACCGTCGGGGACAACACCAGCCTGGCTGACATCGCCAGAGAGCATGTCCCGGGTGCATCGGTGGGAGACGCAGTGGCGAGGATTGCGTCTCTCAACGACCTCAGTGAATTCGGCGTAGATGCCGGGCAGGGCACCGATGCGGGGGCCACGCGCCAGGTCGTCATCCCGGTCTACTGACCGGACAACGCTCGGAGACGGTTCCAGGGGTAGCATGTGGGGCCGTACCGTTCCACTGATCTCTGTAAGGGAGAACGTCGTGCTTTGTCCCGCGTGCCGCTCCGAAGACTCCCGGGTGGTGGATTCCCGTACGGTCGAATCCGGTTCGGCGATCCGTCGTCGACGTGAATGTCTGACCTGCAGGACAAGGTTCACGACACTTGAACGCTCAGTGCTCCTGGTGACCAAACGAAGCGGCGTGACCGAAGAATTCCGCCGCGACAAGGTCATCAGGGGTGTCGGCCGTGCATGTCAGGGACTCGATGTCTCTGGCGACGACCTCAAGATACTCGCCCATGACGTCGAGCAGTCGCTTCGCGCGTCCTACGGTTCGCAGGTAGCCGCGGACGACATCGGCCTGGCGATTCTCGAGCCTCTGCGTAACCTCAATGAAGTCGCGTACCTGAGGTTCGCCTCGGTGTACAAGTCCTTCCGGTCCACCGAGGACTTCGAGACGGAGATCCGGGCACTCCGTCAGCGTCGTGAAGACGCCGCTGAATAAGTCAGCGGATCTTCGCGAGCGCCTTCTTCACCCGCGCCGCGCTGGCAGGACGGGAGGTCCCGAGGTTCTGGGCGAACAACGACACCCGGAACTCCTCGACCAACCATTCAACATCCTTGAACTGGGGAGACGCTGAGCGTGCGGCGGGGAGCCGCTTCCGGGTCTCGGCAATGGCTTCCGTGCACTCCCTGACCTGGTCATCAAGTGCCGCCTCACGGTCCGGGTCTGACTCCATCATTGAAAGCCGGGACTTCATTGCGGCCACATAGCGCGGCACGTGGCGTAGGTTCTCTACTCCGTTCTTCGCGACACGATGGGGGCCGAGATAGAAATCCAACTGCCCCCTCATCTCATCGATCGCCGCGCCGTCCCAGCCCTCCAGCTCCTGCGACATGTCAGAGACAGCCAGGACAGCGGGGGAGATCGCCACGAAGATCTGCCGGACCAGCCCCGGTCCTTTCTCTCGTGCTGCGGTCACAGCTTCTGCGCAGCGTTCCGGGTCACGGATCACCGGGCCGAAGCGGTTCAGCAGCTCGCGGCACGCGAGGACACGGCAGTCGTCGACCAGAGCATCCGGACCGCCGTGAGGATACGTGTCGACCGCGACACGCTGCCGCAGCGGCAGCCCCTTAACCGTCTGTTTGGTGGACACCTGGCACGCGTCCACCATCATCTCGAGAACCGTCGAGAACTGCTGACCGGCGGCCGCCTGGGCTGTCGGAAACGCCTTGAGAACAACACCGTTCCCCCTCTCCGAGGCGGCTGCAACGAGTGCAGGGTGTGCGGACGTCGTCTGACCGTCCACCACCGTTTCGACGGACTCGGGTATCGTTCCGATTCCCTCGGCTGTCCAGTTCTCCGACCTTGCGAGTATTCCGCCTCCCCCTGCGGAACCGCGCTGGTCCTTCTTCCTCTTTCCCGATTGCTGATGGGCGGCGGAATCGAGGGGGCTGGGGCTGGACCGGCCATGCCCCTGCGATGAACGCGCGGTAGCCGACGCGATCGACTGGGTGATTTCGCCGGAGAGCCTCTCCTGGAGATCACCGAGGTCCTTGGACGCCGCAATGACCTTGCCTCGCCGGTCCACCGCAGCATATGTCATGCGCAGGTGTGCAGGAACCCGGTTCCAGTCGAAGTCGGTGGCGCCGATCCCGGTGCCTCCCAGAGAGCGGAGTGCGTCAGCAAGGGCCTGGTCGACCGGTCCGTCATAGGGGGTCATTCGATCCAGCGCGGCACGGGCGAACTGGGCCGCCGGGACCACGGATGTCCGTAGTGGTTTCGGCAGGGTCCTGATCAGAGCGACGCAAAGCTCTTCGCGCATACCTGAGACCAACCACTTGGTGTCGCGGTCGGTCACGCCTGCCAACAATGGAAGTGGAATACGCATAGTGATTCCGTCCGCCGGATCCCCCGGACGGAAGACGTACGTCAGGTCGAACTCCATCGACCCCTGACGCCACGTATCGGGGAACTCACGGGCCTGGGCGGCACCTCCATCCGAACCGATGAGGGCCTCAGGGGTCATGTCCAGCAGGTGCGGATTCTTCTGCCGGGCTTTCTTCCACCAGGAGTCGAAGTGACGGGCCGAGACGATACTCGCCGGAAGGCGCTCATCGTAGAAGGTGTAGATCGTCTCATCGTCAACGACGATGTCACGACGGCGTGCCTTGTCCTCCAGTTGGCCAGCTTCGTCCAGAAGTTCGCGGTTATGCAGGAAGAAGCGGTGGTTGGTGCGCCAGTCACCGTCGACGAGTGCATTTCGGATGAACATGTCCCGGGCGGCTTCAGGATCGGTTTTGGACAGGTTCACCCGCCGGTCGCTGATGACGGGAAGTCCGAGCATCGATGCTTTCTCGATCGCCAGGGCGGCTCCCTGCTTACTGGACCAGAATGGCTCAGCGTAGGAGTACCGCATCAGCTGCGGGGCGATTTCCTCGATCCACTCCGGCACCACAGGCGCCACGGTCCGCGCGAAAACCTGTGATGTCTCGACGAGTTCAGCGGCCATCACCCACTGAGGCGGCTTCTTCGCAAGATGCGAGGACGGATGGATCACGAAAGACGTGTTGCGGGTTCCCGTGAACTGACGGGAGTTCCCCTGGCGCATGCCTACGTTGGTGACAAGTCCGGCCAGCAGAGATTTATGTATTCCGGTCTCGTCGGGGGAAACCGGCCTGCCCTGGTCCTCCCCGAGGTCGAAGGTCAGTTCGCGGAAATGACGGACATTGGGGATCGACCATCTGAGTTCCTGGATCACGGTGAAGAGCTGCCGGACCAGGTCCATCCACTCGAGGACGCGGACATAATGGATGAACTCGTCACGGCACAATCTGCGGAACTTGTTGCCCGAGAGTTCCTGGCGGCGTGACTGCAGATAGTTCCACAACTTAAGCACGGAAATGAAGTCGGAGTTCGCGGAGAACCTTGCGTGGAGCTGGTCTGCACGGGCCTGGTGCTCCGCGGGGCGTTCGCGGACGTCCTGGATACTCAATGCCGCGACAATGACGGCGATCTGCTCGAGCACCCCGTTGCCATGGGCCGAAGAGAGCATCTTCGCCAGGCGGGGGTCCGTCGGAATGCGCGCCATGTCGCGGCCGGTGTCGGTCAGGGCCGGGGTCGACGTCGATTTTCCGGCGGTGTCGAGTGCTCCGAGCTCCTGGAGAAGTTGCACGCCGTCACGGACCGACTTGGAGTCCGGCGGCTGAAGGAACGGGAACTTCCGGATGTCGCCCAGGTCGAGTGCGGCCATGGACAGGATAACGCTGGCGAGGTGCGTACGAAGGATTTCCGGATCCGTGAACTCCGGTCGTGCCTGGAAGTTCTCCTCGGAGTACAGACGTATCGCGATACCGTCGGACGTGCGGCCGCACCGGCCCGAGCGTTGTTTGGCGGAGGCCTGGCTGATCTCCTCCACGGGCAGACGCTGGACCTTCGTGCGGTGTGAGTACCGCGAGATACGCGCATAACCGGTATCGATCACGTACTTGATACCAGGGACCGTGAGTGAGGTCTCGGCGATGTTCGTCGCCAGCACGACCCGGCGACGGTTACCGGGGGAGAAGACACGGTGCTGCTCCGCTGCCGACAGACGACCGAAGAGCGGAAGAACGTCCACGCCACGGAACTTCTCGTCCTGCAGCGCGTCCGCCGCGTCGCGAATCTCACGCTCACCGGAGAAGAAACAGAGGATATCTCCCGGTCCTTCGGAGATGAGCTCACGGGTGGCTTCGAGCAGTCCCTCGAGCGGATCGGTCTCGACCTCCCGGAACGCCGGGGCGTCCACGCCACTCCTGTTGTCTTCCACCAGGCGGGTCAGCGGACGGTAACGCACCTCCACCGGGTAGGTACGACCCGAGACCTCGATCACCGGTGCAGGGGTGCCGTCTGCGTCGGCGAAGTGCGCGGCGAAAGACTCCGGGTCGATCGTCGCCGAGGTGATGATGACTTTCAGATCGGGGCGTCGAGGGAGAAGTTCCCGCAGGTAGCCCAGGAGGAAGTCGATGTTCAGGCTGCGCTCGTGTGCTTCATCGACAATGATCGTGTCGTAGGCTTTCAGAAGCCTGTCACGCTGGATCTCAGCCAGGAGGATACCGTCGGTCATCAGCTTGACCGCCGTGGACCGGTTGACGTGATCATCGAAGCGGATCTTGTAGCCGACACGACTACCGGGCTCGCCGGCCTTCTCACCGAGTTCGTCGGCGATACGGTCGGCGACGCTACGGGCTGCGATACGCCGGGGCTGGGTGTGTCCGATCCTCTTGTCGGCACCTCGTCCGAGTTCGAGACACATCTTCGGTAGCTGTGTCGTTTTCCCGGACCCGGTCTCTCCGGCGACGATGACAACCTGGTTGTCCCTGATCGCCGCCATGATCTCGTCCCTGCGAGCCGACACAGGAAGAGATTCCGGGAAAGAGAGGTTGTCGGTCAGGTTCAACCGCAGAGACCGGCGGGGAGCATTTCCTGACGTGGAGCCGCGTTGGCGCCCCCGGCCCCTCCTGCGGCCCTTCGGCCTGTTGCCACCTGCGTTGTCTTCGTCGGAAACCACCCGACGATTCTACCACTGGACCTGAAAAAGCCCGCCGCACACCAGTGTGCGACGGGCAGACGGCACCACTCTAGCGTGCGTCCTCGATGTCGATTGCCTGGGCGACGCCCTGGACAACGGCGGCGACCTTAACTGCTTCGAAGACCTGCTCCTTGGTCAGGCCTTCATCGCGCACGGTCTTCTCGTGGGCGATGGTGCAGTGCTCGCAACCGTTGATGGTCGACACGGCCAGCG
>NZ_MKKI01000010.1 GCF_001942345.1 Corynebacterium sp. CNJ-954 | reverse complement strand
AAAGAACAATATTTAACAAGCAATCACGCTTGCCGGTACCATCCCAAACCACCGCGCCACACAACCGGTGCGACAAAAAATACTTGGTTTGTTACGCTATTGAGTTCTCAAACAACACACGCACACACAACGAACACACCGACCAACCCGGTCAGCACATCTCTTGCATGGCAGGCCCTGAATCCTACGACGACCCAACCAGATTCGCAAATCCGATCCCGCGCCCCTCGCGCCCTCAGGAAGCAACGAAGCTCAAGTAGTCCGCCAGCGCCGTTCTCCTGCCGCACTCTGTGCGGTGTCGGTCGCTCTGACTCGCATTAATCTACACACCCCACACACACGACACAAAACACCAGGTCACAACGTCACCGACGCACACTGAGTCCGAAGTAGTTCTCCACTCCGGTCTGCTGACCAACTTCCATCGCACTCCGGGACCGATAGAACACCGCCACTGCACCGGCCGTCCACATGATCACCGCAAGGGAACAGAGCGTCACGATCCAGCCGTGTCGCACTGCGCCGAAGCTGAAGGTGAGCCACACCAGTAGTGCGGCATTGACCACCAGGACCCCCGATGCGACCATCCGTTTCCCTGCGAATCGTTTCGTCACTGTGATGGAAAGGACACTCGTTGTCATCGCTACCGTCATCAGTCCGTACGAAACGACGA
This sequence comes from Corynebacterium sp. CNJ-954, assembly GCF_001942345.1. Taxonomy (GTDB): domain Bacteria; phylum Actinomycetota; class Actinomycetes; order Mycobacteriales; family Mycobacteriaceae; genus Corynebacterium. The sequence continues at coordinate 39,948 of NZ_MKKI01000010.1, read as the reverse complement.
TTGCTACTACCCTCACCCAGTCCCCACCTCCGGTGGGCTGCAGCATCGGCATCTGACGTCCCCACCCGATCGTGTCGAGTCCATGTTCAATAAGCCAGGCCACCTGATACACCGCCAGGTAGGCGACCGGAAGGGCCCACATATTCTGCATCACCGCGCGCTGCCAGGTCTTCGGTGCGCCGCCGTACACCGTCCACACCTCGGCCGCTCTCTCAGCGTGCACCACCCGGGAGAAGACCGTCGTCAAAACGAGGACGATCGTCAGGACGATGCCGATTGTTCCTGGGTCGATGTCGAAGAGCGCTCGTGCGATCAGCTGGCCCGGCACCATCACCAGGAAGAAGGCCACGATGGTACTGACAGTTCCGCGCCGCGCCATATGCTGCATCACCAGCAGATGACCACGGGGCCGATGTGCCAGCCTGGCCCATTCGTCGTTAGCAACCAGCCATTGCGGTCCTTCCACCCCACCCCGTCGGATCTTCCCGAGGCCCACCAGGATGCTGATGAGCGACATGATCACGACGATTCCGCCAGTCAACCAGTACCGGGGGCCGACGTCGACGCCACGCAGCCGCCACACGCCCAACATCACGGCTATACACACCAGATAGAGAACCGTTCCTGCAACGATCGACGCGATGACATGCACCTGCTGAGCTCTCTGCCCCAGCCCCAGAGCTCGAAGTTGAGTACTGGGCATCGTGAATGCCGAGGTCGTCGGCGCACCGACAAGGCCGAACAGAACCGCCATGACGGTCTGCCGGGTTCCGCTCATGTCGTCGACGATCACCGTGTGCACGATCAGCAACAGCCCCACTGGAATCCATCGGCTGGCTGCCTCGGTCCTGAACTGAGCCAGGCACAGTGCGAGATGGGTGCGTGCTGAGACCCCGCCGATGCGTGACGCTCCGGTTCCCTCACTCATGGCGGCGCCCCCGCACGAGCACCGTCTCGGGTAGATCGGCATTCCGGATCTGGACGTCCAGCCCGTCTGCCGACCGAAAGACCTCGGATGTGTCTGATCCGAGCCCCAGAACGACACGACGGGAGCCTGCCACTGATTCGTCCCGCAGGACAGAACACGTCATGTCTGCGAGAAGCTCTTCGACGGCACTTGTCGTCCCGGTGGCCACCACGGTGGATGACACCAGGTCGTCGACATCGATGACCTCGGTTATTCGTCCTTCATCGATGAAGATCACCGAATCGAGGAGTAACGACGCATCCTCCACCTGGTGGGTGGAGATGATGAACGTCCGCGCCCCCTCGGTGTCCCGGTCGATCTCGTCGAGGAGTTCGCGGTAGAGAATATCCCGGTTCTGGACGTCCAGCCCCAGGTAGGGCTCGTCAAGCAACGTCACCTCGGACCGCGCCGCCAGTCCCATGACCACTCCCACCAGTGTCTTCTGGCCACGCGAGAGGGCGTCGAACCGTGCCTCGAGGTCAAGTCGGAAGATGTGCTGCAGGCGGCGTGCATAGGCACTGTCCCAGGTGCCCCACCGTGCTGCGGCAAGGTCCAGCAGGGTCCTGACTTTCATCTGACCAGGGTAGGGGACGTCCGCTCCGGCGAGGATGATCCGGTCGAGGACGGGTTGGTTGTCCCGGACCGGTTCACCTCCCAACCTGACTTCACCTTCGACGGGAATCTGTCCGGCCAGGGCACGCAGCAGCGTTGTCTTGCCGGCACCGTTGGGACCGACCAGCCCGTGCACCCGCCCCTGCGGAAGTTCGCAGGTCACATCGGTGAGTACGACGGACGTGCCGTAGCGTTTCTGTACGTCACATAGCGAGAATGTGGCCATCACAGTGCTCCTTGTCGTTGGTAGTAGATACCGTCTCGTCCAATGAACGGTCCCGGTCGGTGTAGAACGTCCCCCTTCCTCGCTTTCCTGCAACTGCTCCACAGCGTAACGACTGTAAGCACAAGGAGTCCTGAAACAACCAGCAACACCTGCCGGGGCGATTCAGCGAGCTCAGGCCGGGCCAACCAGGAGAACCCAAACAACGGCATGAACACCAGGCCGACAACGCCGCCGTTTCCCGCCATACTTCCCCGAACGATAAGTGCAGCCAACAAGAGCAGCATGGCGGCGACAAGTACGGCGCGATTTCCTGGTGCTGAAGTCTCATGCCATCCGCTGTCCAGCCCGGTGAAAGTCGTCGTCAGGACCCATGTAACGGCGATCACAGCGACAAGGAGTACCGCGCAGACATGTGCGTGAGTTAACCAGCGGAAAGCCGGAGCTCCGACAGTCGTCCATCCACGATACCCACTGGAGAGAACGTTCAATGCAATCGGAACCGTCATGGCAGTTACCGCGAAAGCCGAGCCTATCACAGTAATGTCTTCGAAGAATATGCTTGTAAACCAGGCCAGCAGAAGAATCACCACTGACACTGAAAGCGCCAGCACTGACACCGGGAAATAACCCAATCGCAATGCCAATGGCCCCGGGACACGCGGCAACTGAAATGACGGGGCCGGTCTACGAAAACCGCCTCTACCTGCCATGTCGTCGCCGCGCACCACAGGCCATACAGTGATAGATAGACGAAGCAGAACAGCAAGGTCGGCGATCAAGATGCCGACCAGCCCCCAAGGTCCGGCCCCGGTGGAAGTCCATAGTCCGAGGAAAAGGAGGACGACAACATGGACCGCAACTAATGTGTCGATAATCCAGAGACGGGTCGGTATCCCGAAAGCGCGGTACCTGGAGATAGATGGCACAGCCACCCACAGAGCGATTCCGCTGAAAAAAGCGGTGAATCCCACTGCTGCTATTCCGCCATCGAGCTGAAGTATCGGCATCTCCACCAGTAGCATGAGGATAATCAGGAGTTGATCCGCTTTCGGATACATCTGCAGACGAGTGCTGAACGCCACACCGGTCATGATTCCGGCTCCCCGGTCAAGGCGATCACAGCGTCCTCCGTGCCAAGACGTTCTCGGGTGACCCCGTCCCAGTGGGGCAGCGTCCCGCCGTTCAGGTCGACGTCCACAGACATGCTGCCGGCGACGTTCCGCATCGCGGTCAGGCGTATGTCGGGCATGCCCCTCACCTCGTCCAGCACGTCGGTCATTCTCGAGGTGCTCCCGGTGAGGCGGACGACCCGGTCGCCGAGATCGGCGCCGTCGATGTCATGGGTGAGGTAGCCGCCGGTGCCGAGGATGAGCAGCCGGTCGACGATCCGTCCGGCATCCGCGAGCTGATGGGTCGACAGGACGAGACAGCGGGGGTCATCCTCCTGGACCTCGGCGAGCACCTCGTAGAAGAGGCGACGGTTCTGCACGTCCAACCCCGAGTACGGTTCGTCCAGCAGGGTCAACGGGGCGCGGGACGCCAGCCCGACGATGATGCTCACCAGCGACCGCTGCCCGGTCGACAATGACGACATCCTGCCGAACCGTGTCACCCCGAACCGTCCTTGCAGATCAGTGGCCAGACCGTCATCCCAGTACGGGTACCGCGCGGCTGCGACGGAGAACACCGTGTCGACAGACCATTGGGGCGGGTAGAGGACATCGACGCCGGTGAAACACACCTGGTTCATGGCGGCGGCATTGTCGAACGGTGCTCCGTCGGCAACAGTGGCCGTCCCGCCGGTCTCGCGGAGTTGCCCCGCGAGGATCCCCATCAGGGTGGTCTTCCCGACGCCGTTGCGTCCGACGAGCCCGACGATGCCTTCCCGCGGCAGGTCGACTGTGAGTCCCCGGAGGACGTGGCGACTGCCGAAGGACCGGTCGAGGTTGTCCACCCGGACGAGCGGGTCCGGGAGGGTGGTTCCGTGTGGTGTCTTCATGGTGGTGTCTCCCTGTCAGTTTTTTGGTCAGCTTCCTGGTCAGTTTCCGAGTCGGTTGCGTTGCTTCCGTGGCCCGCCGATGATGCTGGTCATGGTCCAGTCCGGTTGTCCGAGGATTGCTTTTCCCCTGGCGTAGGACACAAGACACCAGGCAAGAAGAACGTTCCCTATCAGCGCACTAAGGTTCGGCCACAAGCTGTCCGACGCATTGAAACCGAAGCCACCGACGACCATGAAGACGAATCCGAATCCGATCAGCCAGGCGATCGCGGTGCCCCAGTCTTCGTACGACACGCTGACAGCGAAGGCCGCTGCTGCCACTGCAGTGGTCAGGACGACACCGGCGTAGATGACGAGACGGAGGGGCTCGGTGGACAGATGGGGATTCGTCTCTGCCAGCAGATAGGCGGATGGCAACCCAAGCGCTACCTGCGGTACGACGATCGCGACGAGGCTGTGCAGTACCCACACCCGCCGAGGCAAGCCGACAGCCATCGCTGTCGTACGACTGGCGGCGACAACCGGGGCTGTGATCAGTGCGGCGAACAGGAAGGAACTCGCGACAGCTTCCGGAGCTGGGCTGCCCTCGTCGTAGGTTATCCAGATCAGCATCGCAAGTACTGTCACCAGTGCTGTCAGCCCCACCGGCTGGTACACCACCCGCCAGGCGACGGGCCCACGCCGAGCGAGGAACACGCGGTAGTGCAGTGGTGTACCTGCGAAGCGCGCCCCGGTGCCGACCGCCCGTCCAGACAGCACGTGGCGGTGGTGCCGGAGCACCAGGACCACCACACCGAGGATGGCCACCGCGGGCAGGACCGGCACCCACACCGGGACCTGTTCCGCGTCGCCCACCGGTCGGGCCACGGCCCACACCGGCCAGGCGAGATGGATGACCGCCACAAGGGCGATGAGCATGCCGTGGTCGACCACCCACTGCCGCATGGACAGCCCCACCACGCGGTACCGTGCCGGGTTGGGCAGCAGCATGAGGACCGACAACGCAGGGAAGAAGATCCCTCCTGTCACGGCCGGCCACGGCTGCCACCCGTGGTGGAACTGCACCAGCGTGGATGACGTCAGGAACGCCAACACCACGATGAGCAGCAGGAAGACCAGTGTGGTGCTCGGCGGACGGTCAGCACGCAGACGCTCCCACGGTGAGCGCATCGTCGTGGAGGTCAGGGGCGGGTGGCTCACGGCGTCTCCCCTCCCGTCAGCTGGACCACGGCCTCCTCCAGGTCAACCGGCTCGGCGGCGAGGTCGGACAGCTGTCGAGGGAGAACGTCGCCACCAGTGCGGTCGCTCCCCAGATCCACGACTGCCCGGCTTGCGCCGGCCATGTCACGCCGTTCGAGCACAGTGAGGCCCGGCGCGTCGGAGACCAGGGCGTCCACCCGGGCCTGCGAGCCGGTGATCCGGTAGAAGCGGCCGGACAGGTCGTCGGCGTCGATGTCGTGGATCAGTTGTCCCCGCTCAAGCACCAGCACCCGGTCGACGATGCGTTCCAGGTCAGGCAGGTGGTGGGTCGAGATCACCACAAGACGAGGATCGGCCTCCACCGAGTCCATCAACTCGCGGTAGAACAGCCGCCGTGACTGTGCGTCCAGCCCTACGTAGGGTTCGTCGAACAACGTGACCGGCGTGTGCGAGGCGAGGCCGACGATGATGCCGACCGCGGTGCGCTGACCGCGGGAGAGTACGCCGTAAGTGGATGTCTCCACCAGTCCGAAGGCGTCGCGTAGGCGGGCCGCCTCGTCCGCGTTCCAGTGCGGGTATCTCCGGGCGAAGATGTCGAGGATCCCCTGCACCGTCCAGGACGGTGCGTAGTCGATGTCGACTCCGGTGAAGCTGGTGTTCTCCAGGACGACGGCATCGTCGAAGGCGTCGCGTCCACCACTGGTGACCGTCCCGACGGACGGTTTGAGCTGGCCGGCGAGCAGTCCGAGCAGGGTGGTCTTGCCGGCGCCGTTACGTCCGACCAGGCCGACGACGCCGTCGCCGAGTTCCAGCGTGACCGGTCCCACCACCGGTGGTGTTCGTCGGCGACCTGCTTCTCCGGCGGTGACCCACGGGTAGGACATTTCTGCGTCGGTGAGGGTGATGGTCATGAGTACAGTCCTCTGCTTTCTGCGACCTGGTCGATCAGCCGGTGGACGTCGTCCCGGGGCAGGTCGAGTTTGATCGCCTCGTCCACCAGGGGTGCAAGGAAATCGGCGGCGAAGGCCTCCCGGCGTCGCGCCGTGATCCGTGCCCGGGCCCCGTCCTCGACGAACATGCCCAGGCCGCGTCTCTTGGCCAGCACGCCACGCTCGGCGAGCAGCGTCAGCCCTTTCCGCGCGGTGGCGGGGTTGATGCCGTGGAAGGCGGCGAGCTCATTGGTCGAGGGAGCGCGGTCGCCCTCCCGAAGGGATCCGTCGACGACGGAGTCCTCGACGAGTTCGGCGATCTGCCGGAACAACGGTGACGTCGTCTCGTCCACGACCCACCTTCTTCCCGTACCTAGGTTTACTGGTTAGTTACTCCTGTAACCAACCATCGCACAGTCCGGTTTTTCTGACAAGGGCACCGCGACCCGCCGCCACCAGCCCACCGAATGACCAGCACACCTCCCCACGGGCCGCACACCTGATGCACACTAGGGGGAACAACCGACAAACTTTTAGTGAGGACTCTCCGATGCTCGAACGAACCCTGATCTACGTCGACACCTCTTACCTGCTCGCCAGCTTCTACAACGCCTGGGAGACCGGCGCCCGCGCACAACTCGAGATTGATCTGCCCGAAGTCGTCAATGTGCTGGAGAGCCGCGTCGTCGACCAACTGAGACAACCCGTCTACCGGCAGAACTGGTACGACGGTCTCCCCGATTCCGGCCCGCACCGCTACCAACGTGCCCTGCGGTCCTGCAACGGCGTCCAGCTCCGCTCCGGCCAACTCATCGAATGGGGCGACCGTCGTACCCAGAAAGCGGTCGACACCCGTCTCGTCGCCGACATGGTCATCAGCGCGATGTCCCGCGAGGTCACCGACATCGTCCTGGTCTCCGGCGACGCCGACATGCTTCCCGGGGTGGAGGAGGCCGTCTCCCGCGGGGTCCGGGTACATCTCTACGGCTTCGGTTGGGACTCGATGTCGGCCAACCTGCGCTACTCCTGCGACTCGACCACCATTCTCGATCCTCGGGAGGACTTCGCCGACTGCATGCGCCTGCAGATCCTCGAAGGACCCCTGAAGACCGGGGCAGCCGGAGCCCAGCACAAACCCATCGGGGACGCGGAGCCCGTCGAAGATCTCTCCGGGACGTGTGCTGTCCCGGACGTCCGCCGTCGGCCCGCCGCCCCTGCCGCGGGGGCCACCGGCAACCAGGGTGACACCGACAGCGACACGGGCACCGACAGCACGACCGACGCAGCGCCGTCCCCCGCTTCCATGCCGAACCGCGACCCGTCACTCTCCCAGATCACCGACCACGCCCCGGCCGCAGTCTCCCACGAGAACCCCGTCTCACCTGCCGCAGACGGTGACGACGATGACGAGAACGCCGGGGATGCCGGGGACGCCGCAACCACCGGCGGTTCCGATGCCTCCGCACCACCCGCCTCGCCGGCCGACCTCGCCGCGTCCCGCCCCACCCCGGCGATGATGGCGCCCCGGCGACGTCTCCGCAGCCGTTACGTCCCGCTTCCCACCGAGGTGTGGCAGTCCGGCGGCCAGCAGAACCCGTTCGACATCGGGGAACAGTACGCCGTCTGGTGGTTCCAGCACGCCGCCACCACGGAACAGCAGGACGGGGCCCATGTCCTCTGCGGCGGTGGCCTGCCGCCCGAGGTGGACCGTCCGTTGCTCCAGTTCGCCTGCGAGACGCTCCACGAGTACACGCTGACGGAGTACCAGCGCGTGAACCTCCGCGACGGCTTCCACTCCGGGATCCGTGGCATCCTGCTCAACCGCTAACTGCGGCCACCCCGTACCAGCGGGGTCGGCACCCGGCCAGCCACCTCCCAGTCACCCTTCACCCGGTATTCACGCCGACTGTGAGAAAATGCCGTCATGACCGCCCCCTCCACCGGCCTCACCGGTACCGACGCCGCATCCCACCCCGACCGTTCCGGTCGCGGGTTCCTCTCCTTCTGTGGGCAGGTCGTGGGCTCCGGTGTCCTCGCCGCCGTCGTCACACTCGCGGCGTGGTTCATCCTGTCACGCACGAACCTGCCGGCCTATGCATCGTCGAACGTGACGAAGGCCCTGGCCAGCGCCGGTGGAGTGATCGTCCTCGTCGTCGTGGCTCTGGTGCTCTACGCGGTCCTGCACTCCCGGACCCCTTTCACCGACTGGCCGCGGTGGCGTCGGGCCGGAACCACCGTGCTGTGCTGGCTCGCCCCGGCCGGCCTCGTCATCGCCGCCCTTGCCATACCCCTGGCGGCGACCCGTCTCTACCTCGACGGCATCAGCGTCGACCAGGCGTTCCGCACCCAGTTCTTCACCCGGATGACCGAACAGCCGGGCTTCGAGGACATGGCCTACCTCGGCGAGCCGAGCTTCTACCCCCGCCTGTGGTTCCTCACCGGAGGTCTCTTCGCCAACGTCCTCGGCCTCGCCGGGTGGGCCGCGTTCCAACCCTGGTCGTTGATCACCCTCGCCGCGACCGGATCGGTGCTGGTCCCGGTCTGGCGGCGACTCACCGGCTCACTGCCCCTGGGAACGGTCATCGCGATGGTGACCACGGCCGTCGTCCTCTACACCGCCCCGGAGGAGCCCTACGCCGCCATCGTGGCCTTCGGCATGCCTGCCGCCGTCGTGCTGGCCGGTCGCGCCGTCCGTGGTTCCCGGCTCGGCATCGCCGGTCTGGTGGTCTTCCTCGGCCTGTCGGCGAACCTGTACACGCTCTACACCGGTATCTCCGCGCTGACCGTCGTCGTCATCGCCGTCGTCGTCGCCTGGCGCACCCGCGCGATCCAGCCGCTGATCCGACTGACCGTGATCGGGGTGGGGTCCATCGTCATCGCACTGGTCGGATGGGCGCCGTACGGCCTGGCGCTGCTCACCTCGGAGAGCGGTGCCAGTGGGCGCGCCCAGCACTACCTGCCGCAGTCCGGCACGGAAGTCCCCGTCCCCTTCTTCCACGTGAACCTCGTCGGCGCACTGGGTCTCCTGTGCATCGTGTGGATGGTGCTGCGGTGGAAGCGTAGCCAGGTCAGGGCGCTGCTCGCCGGGCTGGTGGTCTGCTACCTCTGGGTACTCGCGTCCATGCTGACGACCCTGACGGGCACGACGCTGCTGGGCTTCCGCATGGAACTGCCGATCTCGCTGCTCCTGGTCACCGGCGGGATGATGGCCCTCAACGACCTGCGCATCAACGGCATCCGCCGCGCCTACCCGCAGTTCGTCGGGCCGGACGCCGCACCGAAGGTGACCGCCGTCCTGGCGATCCTGCTGACCTTCGCCGCCGCAACCCACGTCATCAACATCCCGCTGCACCTGCGCCAGCACATCGACCTCGCCTACACCGACACCGATGGCGAGGCCCAGCGCGGTGACCTCTTCCCCGCGGACTCCACCGTCTACTACGCCGACGTCGACTCCTACATCGACGAGACCCTGGGCCTCGGGGGGCAGCGCGCCGGCACCGTCGTCCTCACCGACGAACAGAGCTTCATGGCCTACTACCCGTACCACTCCTACCAGGCGATGACCGCGCACTACGCCAACCCGCTCGGACGGTTCGAGGACCGTAACGCCGAGATCGAGAAGTGGACGGGAATCACCGATCCCGCAGAGCTCACCGACGCGATGGACGCGGCGTCCGATGAGCAGGGGTGGGAAGGACCGGACGCCCTGGTCCTGCGCGGCCACGTCGCCGACGCCACCGGCGGAGAGGGTGGGGACGGCGATCCGGACGGCCGGTTCTCCTACCGCCTGTCCGAGGACATCTACCCGAATGACCCGAATGTACGATTCACCACGATGTCCTTCCACGCGTCGGCCTTCTCGGAGGGGTGGGACCTGGAACAGATCGGCCCCTTCGTCGTGGCGGTGCGCCAACGGTAGAGACCGACGGTGCGCGACCGGTCGTAAAACCAGCCGGGACCGACTGTGACCGGCTGTGACCGACACAGCCTGCCACGGCTTAGTCCTCACCAGACTCCTGCCGTAACATGTGCTGCTATGTCACGAGTCGAACACGATGCCACCGACGAGGTGTCCGAACAGGCCCCTGAGACGAACCCTGATCGCACGAAAGCGGCCGGTGTCGACCGGCTCAAGGCGATCGCCGTCCTGTCGGGCATCGCGGCACTCATCCTGTTCTGCCTGACCCCGCTGCTCCCGGTCAAGCAGGAACAGTCCAGCTTCTCCTGGCCCCAGGGTGGTGACCTCCGTAGCGTCGACGCGCCGCTGATGTCCTACCATCCGGAGAACCTGGACATCACCCTGCCGTTGTCCGAGGTCCGCGACCTCAACGGCAATCAGACCACCGTCCTGTCCACCGTGCCCGAGGGCGCGGAGGAGGCGACGCTGCGCGGCATGTTCGTCCGTTCCACCCCGGCCGGCCTGGACGTCGTGGTGCGCAACTCGGTGGCACTGTCGGTCGACACCGACACCCTCGAGAGCCTCCCGGACGGCGCCCAGCTGCGGATCACCTCCGACTACGAGGGAACACGCGCCTGGATCCCGGACGCCACCGACGAGGACGGTAACCCGCTGGAGGGCGGGTTCGGGGACGACATCCGCCCCATGCTCACCGGCATCTTCACCGAGATGACCGACACCCCCGAGAACACCCAGGCCGCCATCGACGCCGGCCTGCGGGTGGACGTCACCGTCGACTCGCGGTACACCTCCACCCCCAGCGGCATCAAGATCGCCGCGATGGTCCTCGGTGTGCTGTTCATGGTCGTCTCCCTGTGGGCACTGCACCGCATGGACATCCTCGACGGGCGCACACGCACCCGGCGTCGGTTCCTGCCCGCCAACTGGTGGCGACCACGCTGGCTCGACGGCGTCGTCGGCGGCATCCTCGTGGTCTGGTACTTCATCGGTGCGAACACCGCCGACGACGGATACCTGCTGACCATGGCCCGTGCCAGCCAGGAATCCGGATACATGGCGAACTACTACCGGTGGTTCGGTGTCCCGGAGTCCCCGTTCGGCGCCCCCTACTACGACCTGCTGGCGTTGATGACGCACGTCTCCACCGCCTCGGTGTGGATGCGGCTTCCCGTCCTGATCGCCAGCCTGTTGACGTGGATGCTCCTCTCACGGGAGGTGCTGCCGCGCCTGGGCGCGAAGATCGCCCAGCGTCAGGTGGCGCACTGGACCGCGGCAGCGGTGTTCCTCGTCTTCGCGATGACCTTCAACAACGGTCTGCGTCCTGAGCCGGTCATCGCCCTCGGCGCCCTGCTGACCTGGGTCTGCATGGAGCGTGCGATCGCCACCGGACGTCTCCTGCCGGCCGCGATCGGCGTCATCGTCGCCTCCCTGTCGCTCGCCGCCGGCCCCACCGGCCTGATGGCCGTCGCCTCGATCCTCGTCGCGTTGTCGGGACTCGTCCGGATCGTCATCCGACGACTGCCGCTGCTCAACGCCGGACGCGGCAGCTCGAAGAAGAGGGTCACGGGCGCCGTCGTCGCCCAGATCATGCCGTTCTTCGCCGCCGGCACCGCCGTACTGATCTGCGTCTTCGGCGACCAGACGCTGAGTACCGTGATGGAGTCCATCGGCGTACGCGGCCCCGTCGGCCCGTCCCTGTCGTGGTACGAGGAGCCGCAGCGCTACACCGAGCTGCTGAAGCAGACCGTCGACGGGTCCTTCCCCCGCCGGTTCTCAGTGCTGATGATGCTGCTGTGCCTGGCCGTCGTCATCGCCTCGATGCTGCGCAACCGCCGCGTCCCCGGCACCGCCCACGGCCCGGCACTGCGCATGACCCTCGTGGTCGTCGGCACCATGTTCTTCATGACCTTCACACCGACCAAGTGGACCCACCACTTCGGTGTGTACGCCGGTATCGCCGCCGGTCTCGCGGCCCTGGCGGCCGTCGCCGCGTCGACCATGGCCATGCGCTCCGCGCGTAACCGCATCGTCTTCCTCGGTGCATGTCTGCTGCTGTTCGCCTTCACCCTCGCCGGAACCAACGGCTGGTGGTACATCTCCAGCTTCGGCGTGCCCTGGTACGACAAGCCCATCCAGGTCGCCGGCTTCGAGATCTCCACCGGCATGATGGTGCTCGCCGTCATCGTGATGTTCATCGGCGTGGTCATCGGCTTCCTCAACGACATCCGTGAGGCCAACGCCACCACCGACGCAGAACTCAAGGAAGTCGACCGCCGCGAGGCCGCGCAGGCGCAGCGCTTCACCGGCGTGGCCGCCGCACCGATCGCGGTACTCACCGCCATCGTCGTGCTGTTCAACCTGGCGTCGTTGGGTAAGGGCTTCATCTCCCAGTGGCCGTCCTACTCCGTCGGCAAGGGCAACCTGACGGCACTGGCCGGGAACACCAGCGGCATGGCCGGGGACGCCCTCGTCGAGTCCGACACCAACGAGTCCTTCCTGCAGACCGCCGACGGCACCGACTTCGCCGACTCCCTGGTCGGCGACAACTCCCGCGGATTCGGGGAGAACAACATCCCCAACCGCATCCAGGAGAGCTCCGACAGCTCCGACTCCGGATCCTCGCCGCAGACCTCGGCCGTCGACACCAACGCCTACGGCTCGAACGAGGACGAGGACATCACCGACACCGGCCCCGGCGGCGGACTGAACGCCCGCGAGGGCGCCAACGGCTCCTACGCCCAGCTGCCGTTCGACATCGACCGCAACCAGGTCCCCGTCATCGGCTCCTACACCGACGGTCTGCAGCTCCAGGCCGAGACCACCACGTCCTGGTACACGCTGCCGGAACGCAGCGACGATTCGCCACTGCTGATCATCTCCGCCGCCGGTGAGGTGTCTCACCTCGACATGAACGGGGTACGCCAGTACGGCCAGGAGCTGAAACTGCAGTACGGACGCAGCACCGGAGAGGGTTCCGGCTCCGATGACTTCGAGGTCATGGGCGAACTCGAGCCCCTCGACATCGGCACCGCGCCGCAGTGGCGCAACCTGCGCTTCCCCATGGACCAGATCCCGGAGGACGCCGACGTCGTCCGCATCCACGCCGCCGACCTGAACGTCACCCCGGACCAGTGGCTGGCCTTCACGCCGCCGCGTGTCCCCACCCTGGCGCCGCTGGACGACGTCATCGGTGACGCACCGACACTGCTCGACTGGTCCGTGCCGCTGCAGTTCCCGGCGCAACGGCCGTTCAGCCACTACGCCGGCGTCGCCGAGGTTCCGGAGTACCAGATCTCCCCGGAGCACGACGCGAAGAAGGCCCATGCCCCCGTGATGGACTACTACGGCGGCGGTGCCGGTGGGCTGACCCAGATGGTCACCCACGGCACCGAGATGTCGACCTACCTCGACAACGACTGGCAGCGCGACTGGGGCGTGGTCACCAAGCTCACCCCGTTCGCCTCCAGCACCGGCGAGGAGCCCAAGACGGTCGACCTCGACATCGAGACCGAGAACCGGTCCGGGCTGTGGTCGCCGGGGCCGATGCGCCTGAGCTGAGGGTCGTACACCCGGTAACGACGGTTTCTGTCTGAGTTCGACGACGAAGTACGCACTTCGCTCCCGGATCCGGACAGAAACCGTCGTTGTGTCTCCGGGACCGCCCGCCAACGACTACAGTCGTCCCCGGAGGGATATCCACATGGGGGCCGAATCACTGTCGTCACGACCGGTCTGGTTGACCGCTGAACTCATCGAGGTCGGTTACACCGAAGCGCAGATCCGGGCTGCGGTCCATCGCGGAGAGCTGCACAGGATCAGCAGAGGCGTGTACACCTCGTCAGCGCCGGACGACCTGTTGACACTGCAGGCGCTGGCGCACCTCGTCCCGGCGGTTGTCTACACCGGTCCGACCGCCCTGTTTCTCTACGACGAAAAGCCGATGGTGTGGCCGGCGCGGGGCCTCGTGTCTCGGGACGGACGTGCCGGTCGACGTGATCGTCTCCTGCTCCGCGTCCGTGATCTCCGCCGCCATCGCCACCAGCACGGTGTCAGGGTCTCCACACCACTGCAGGCGGCCGTCGACGTCCGCCGTTCGTCTGCACCGACCTCCAGCGACGACGAACTGAGACGGTTCCTGACCAGGATGTACAGCGGTACAAAGGGGAATGACATCCTCGCCGAGGATCTCGCCGGCCTGACGCCCGGCAAGGCCCACGCCGAGAACCTGCTCGACGGGCTGCCGACCGGCACCGCCAGCAATCTGGAACGGACGGCGCTGCACCTGGTGCACCAGGCGGTCGACGGCCTGCCGGTCACGGTACTGACGAACGTCCTCGTCGGCCCCTACCGGTTCGACGTGGTCATTCCCGAGGCACGGGTGCTCATCGAGATCGACAGCTTCCACTACCATGCAGTCACCGACACCGCCGACACCCGTGGTTTCATCCGCGACCGATGGAAAGGCAATGCGGCGACACAGTGGGGGTGGGCGCTGTTCCGGTACACGGACTTCTGTGTCGGTCCCGGTGGTGTGGACGCCCGTATCGTCGCGCAGCTCCGCGACGTTGTCGTGAGCCGGCTCAATCGGCGGTGGTCGACCATACCCGGCTACCCGGACCTGGCCGTGTGGGACTTCCACCCGCACCTCCGCTGACGGATGCCTACAGTGGTGGCCATGGCTGAAACGACTGACACGACCGACACGGCAATCCCCGACAACATCACCGAGCACTCCTCCGGCGCCGTCCCCGCCGGGGCGGACGATCTCTACCGGTACGTGAGCGGCGCGTGGCTGGGGTCCCACGAGATCCCGGCCGACCGCGCGGTCGACGGCAAGTTCCACGAACTGCGCGACCGCGCGGAACTGGACGTCAAGGCCATCGTCGAGGCGGCGGACCCGTCCACCCGCATCGGTGCGCTGTTCAGCTCCTACATGGACGAGGACGGTGAGCACGGCATCGAGCAGGCGGGGCTCTCCGTCCTCTCGCCGGACCTCGACCCCGTGCGGGACGCCACCGACCTGGATGCCCTGGTCGCCACGCTGGCACAGCTGGACCGTCACGGTGTCGGCGGGGTGGTCGGCTTCTGGACGGAGAAGGACGCCGGCGGCAGCGGTGACGAGGTCGCCTACCTGGTCCAGACGGGTCTCGGTCTGCCGGACGAGGCCTACTACCGCGAAGACCAGCACGCGGAGATCCGCAGGGAGTACCGGGCGTTCATCGAACGGTTCCTGACACTCGTCGAGGAGACCGGGGAACAGCCCCGGCCAGGGCGTTTCGCGGACGTGGATGCCGCAACCGCCGCCGATGCGCTCATGGAGTTCGAGACCGCCCTGGCGAAGGGGCACTGGGACACCGTCGCCTCCCGCGACGCGGAGAAGACCCACAACCCCACGGCGCAGGACGACCTGCCGTCCGGTTTCCCCTTCGCAGCCTGGCTCCACGGGGTGGGCGTCACGCCCGACGTCGCCCCACAGGTGATCGTCAGCCAGCCGTCCTATCTGGAGCATGTCGCCGCCCTGGTGCCCGGCGCGGCCAACGGACGCGATCTGGACGAGTGGAAGCTGTGGGCGTACTGGCGGGTCCTCACCGGCCGTGCCGGCAAGCTGCCGCGGGCGTTCTCGGAGGCGAACTTCGACTTCTACGGGCGCACGCTCTCCGGATCCACCGAGCAGCGCGACCGGTGGAAGCGCGCGGTGATGATGGTCGAGGGCGCCGTCGGCGAGGAGGTCGGCCAGGAGTTCGTGGCCGAGCACTTCCCGCCGGAGTACAAGAAGCTGATGCTGGAACTCGTGGACTACCTGCTCGCCGCCTACCGGGACCGGATCAGCGAGCTGTCGTGGATGACGCCGGAGACCCGGGAGCGCGCGTTGGAGAAACTGGGCACTTTCCGGGCGCGGATCGGCTATCCCGACGTCTGGCGCGACTTCTCCGGCCTGTCCTTCGGCGGCAACGCCCACCACGGTGAGAACCTGCTGGCGAACTACCGGGCCGCTTCGGACTTCAACCACGAGTTCGAGGTCGCCAAGCTCGGTAAGCCCAGCGACGGTGACCTGTGGTTCACCACCCCGCAGACCGTGAACGCCTTCTACAATCCGGTGCGCAACGACATCACTTTCCCCGCGGCGATCCTGCGTCCCCCCTTCTTCGACCCGGAGGCCGACATGGCCGGCAACTTCGGGGCGATCGGCGCGGTCATCGGGCACGAGATCGGCCACGGTTTCGACGACCAGGGTTCGAAGTTCGACGGCGACGGCAACCTCAACTCCTGGTGGACCGAGGATGACCGTGCCGCATTCACCGCACTCACCGACAAGCTGGTCACCCAGTACGACGGACTCGTGCCGACCGGCCTGGCCCAGCGCGGCCAGACCGACCACAAGGTCAACGGGTCCTTCACCCTCGGCGAGAACATCGGTGATCTCGGCGGTCTCGGTATTGCCGTGGTCGCGCTGAAGAAGTGGCTCGCCGACCGTGGGGAGACGGTGGACTCCGCGCCCACCGCACCGGTGGAGGGGATCGACGGCGATGACGGGGACGCGACGGAGTTCACCGTCCTGCAACGTTTCTTCCTGCGGTGGGCCACGGTGTGGCGGACCGCTATCCGTCCGCAGATGGCCGCACAGTACGTGGCGATCGACCCGCACTCCCCCGGCGAGTTCCGCTGCAACGTCGTCGCGTCGAACGTCGCCGAGTTCTACGAGGCCTTCGACGTCTCCTCCGACAACGGGATGTGGCTGCCTGAGGAGCAGCGCGTGACCATCTGGTAGACCCGGTAGGTCTGGTGGGTCTGGTAACGTCCCGGGAATGCCGGTAGCACCGATCACCCCGGACCCGGGCGCCGAGGGGTGGGGACGTCCGACGCCCGGGCCCCCGTCCTCGATGCCGCCCGACGCCGACCCGGACGGCGTGTACCGTCCCGCGGCAGTCGGAGGTCACCGAACCGCACGGTGGTTCATCCTGGTCGGCGTCGCCCTGGTACTGCTGGTCGCTCCGCTCGCCGTCCCGATGAACGATGCGGACGACACGGGACGCTACCTGCTCAATGACGCCGCCGCGGACACCCTCACCACCTGGGAGGCCAGCCCGCTTGACCTGGCCAGCCTGGACCAGCGGTGTGTGGCCACCGGCGAGGCGCTGCTTCCCGGGACTCTGGAGGCCGAGTGCACCAGCGGTTACGGTACGGGCCCCGTGGACCTCGACATCGTGTCGATGGCCGGGGTAGAGGACGCGCCGCTGTCGGCCGGACGCGGGCTACGTGCCATCCTCGCCTCCGACGTGTCCGACGTCCCGTTCCGTCCTGCGTCCGCGGAGGACGTCCTGCATCCGTCGTTGTCGGCACGGACCGGCGAGTTCCTCATGTCCCCGGTCATCGAGCTGAGTTCGCCGTTCGCGGACCTCCCCGACCTGCCCGATCTCCGGGAGCCCGGGATGCCCGGTGAGACCCAGTCCGTGCAGTACGGCGACATCCCCCCGGAAGTCCCGGGGCCCCCGGGGACCTCGGGGACCCCGGGGACCTCGCCGGGGGTCTACACCGTCGCCGCGTCCTTCACGATCGACGGTCCCGACGGTGTGCTCTACACCGTCGCCGTGACCGGAGCGGATGAAGCATCCGTGACCGTGACCGCCCGACAACTGTGGGGTGCCGTCCGTGCCGCATGACCACCGCTCCCGTCCGGACCAGGGATGGCGTGTCCTCGACGTCCCGCGGGCCCATCATGACTCCTACCCGCCGAACCAGCGTCCACGACTGCGCCCCACCTGGGACGTCTTCGGATGGTCGTTCCTGCTCATCACGGTGATCAGTCTCGTCGTGTCCGCCCTGACACCGGCGGTCTTCATGCTCTTCCCGGGCCCCGGCCCCGTCGCGCTCGCCTCACTGTACGCGGTGGTATTCGTGGCGGTGGCCTGGTTCATCCTGTCCCGGCTGCTGATCTACCGGGGGACTCCCTGGTTGCTCGCGGGAGCCGCGGTCCTGTGGGGAATGTCCGGGTCGTTCGCCATCGGTGCTTTCACCGTCAGCCAGCAGCTCATCGACCTGTCCTACAGCTGGGGGATCGACGAACTGGCGCTGTCGCTGGGCGGGGCATACCCCGAGGAGCTCGCCAAGGCCCTCGGGGTCTGGCTCCTGCTGCACGTGGGACGGGCCTGGTGGAACCGGCCCTGGCACGGACTCGTCGCCGGTATGTTGGTGGGCTTCGGTTTCGAGGCGTTCGAGAATGCCGGGTACGCCGTCATGCTGGGCGTCTACCACCCGACCTCGGACCTGGCGGGTGTGTCCTGGATGTGGCTGATCCGCCTGGTCGCGGGCCCGTTGCTGCACGCCATCTGCACCGGCTTGGTGGGCTTCGGCATCGGTATGGCCGTCTACGCCGCCGGGCTGACCTGGAAGCGACGACTGAGCTGGATCCTGGCCTCCGGGCTCGCCGGGTTTTTCGTCCATGCCGGATGGAACCTCCAGCTGGACTCCACGGCCGCCACCGTCGTCCACCTCGTGGGCTCCTGGGGACTGGGGGCGGCGCTGCTGGTCATCGCGATCATCATCTCGACGAAGGAGGCCCGGGCGCTCGCCGCCGTCGGGCGCTACCCTGCCGTGTCGATCTACCAGCGCATCCCGACGCCGCGTCCTGTCACCCCGCCGGTGGTACCGATGCCCCCGCCGGTGCCGCCGTCCAACCACCACCCGGGGAACCCCGGGCGGGATCCGCACGGACGGTAGCAGTTGCTCATGGGATGGTTCCGGCTATCATCGGCGCCATGACCATTCTCTCCAGTCATCCCAGCACATCCTCTACCGGCGGGACCTCCCGCCCCACCCACTTCCGTCGTGCCAGCGCGATGGCGGCCACGATCGCCCTGTCCGCAGGAGTCCTCACCGCGATCGCCGCACCCACCGCCGGGGCCGCCACCGGGTCCTCGGCCCCGGCGTTGACCAGCAGTGCCAGCCAGCCCGGCGCACAGAAGGCCGCCATCGCCGATCCCGGTCGGACCGCCGCCGTCGCCACCGCAGCCGGCGTTAATCCCGCCGTGGTCGCCCGTCTCCTGGCCAACCCGGAGGCCACCATTGCCGCCGGTGAGCGTCTCGGTGTCCCGCGGGACACTGCAGTCTGGGCTGCGAACAATCCGGAACAGGCCCTGGGCATGGCCCGTGCCGCCGGGATCAACCCGGCGTGGGCCGCGAACGTCCTCGCCGCCAACCTGTAGTCCTCGTCCCACCCACCCCTCCCCGCACCAGGTGCGGGGAGGGATTCTTTCGTGTCAGAGCAGACGTCACCGGGTGCCGGGACAGAAACCTCTGGGTGTTTTTCCGGGTCTGCGCCACCCTCAGGTGTCCGTCCCGCCCGGTCCTGTCCCTGCCACGCCACCGGGTTTCCGCGATACCGATACAGCGGAAAAAGTCAAAAGGTGCGACACGCGGTGCGCGTGTTACTCGTGTGATTGTTGTGAATAGTGTGTATCGTGTTGCGCATGCTGTCTCTCCCCTGGCGTCGCTCCGCGCGCACCACCGTCCCCGCCCGACTCACCGCAGTAACCCTCTTCGGTTCAGCCGCAACGGTCGCCGCTCTGGTCGCCACCGATGTCCTGCCCGTGCCCACCTGGGCACTCGACGGCGTCGACGTGGCAAGCCACCAGCACCCCGGTGGCTCCGCCATCGACTGGCAGAGCGTCGCCGCGTCCGGCCAGAGCTTCGCCTTCATCAAGGCCAGCGAAGGTACCGGCTACGTGAACCCCTACTTCACCTCGGACTCGGCCAAGGCCTCCGCGGCCGGCGTGACCCCCGGGAGCTACCACTACGCCAAGCCGGGCTCCACCGACCCCCGCTCCGAGGCGCAGCACTACGCGGCGACCCTGGCCACCGGCGTCCAGCCGTCCCTGCCCCCGACACTCGACCTCGAGGAGTCCGGCGGACTCGGCCCGGAGGAACTCCAGAACTGGGTCCGCGACTGGATCGACGAGATCAAGATCCAGACCGGTCGTGACCCGATCATCTACACGTACCAGAACTTCTGGATCAACGACATGGCCAACACCACGGAGTTCTCCGAATATCCGCTCTGGCTGGCCTACTACAACCCGACCCTGCCGAACGAGATCCCCGGCGGCTGGAACGAGGTCACCTTCTGGCAGTACTCCTCCGAGGGCCAGGTCGACGGCATCTACACCAACGTCGACATGAACACCTACTACGGCACCGACGAGCAGCTGCAGGCACTCACCGGCGCGCCGTCGGACGGTAGCGCGGCCGGCAACATCGTCGACGCCCTGAAGCCCATCACCGACGCCGCCCTCGGCCAGGCCGAGAACGCCAACGACACCGAGCACCAGCAGGCCGCCGGTGGCGAGCCGGGTCTCGACCAGCCGCTGAGCACGGATCTCCTGGTCAGCCTGCTCGGTCTGGTGGGAGGCGCCGTCGGTCCTGACGCCGTCCTCGCCGCTGCGCAGGAGTCGGGCCTCGGTGAGGCCCTGGGCTCCGTCCTCGCGTCCTCCGGTATCGAGGCACGCGACGCCGACCAGACCATGCCGATCGCCGCCATCGCCGCACTGGTGCTGGGCGCCCTCGGCCTCGGCGCCGACGGCGGTGACATCGCCAACCAGGTCGGCGACCTCGTCGGATCGCTCGTCGATGAACAGGGCGCGCCCGCCGACGGCGGAATCGACATCTCGCAGCTCGCCGGGTTGATCGGTGGCGGCGACGTCTCCCTCGACAGCATCCTGCGACTGATGACCGCCTTCGGCGCCACCGATTACGCCGCGCAGGTCGCCAACGGCACCGTCGACACCGATGCCCTGCTCGCACAGGTGAAGTCGCAGGACGCCGGTACACCGGCCGAGAACTCCGCACCTGAGGAAGAAGCTCCGGCAGAGGCCCCCGCCGCCGATCCGGAGGCGCTGCGTACGACCCTCGAGGCCGCGGGTGTCGATGCGGAGACCGCCGCCAAACTCGCCGCCGACCCCTCCGCGACCGTGGCGGCCGCCGAGAAGCTGGGTGTCGACCACGAGACGGCGTCCCGGTTCGCCTCCGACCCCGAGGGTGCACTGCGTGCCCTGGAAGAGGCCGGCATCGACCCGGTCGGCGCAGCACCGATGCTCGCCGCACAGCTCTGACCTTCCCGAAGACTCACTGACAGCATAAGAGAACGCCCTGACCTGGACTTTTACTGAACCAGGTCAGGGCGCTCTCGTGTTGCGGCGTCATCGGGGGACATGCCGCCGACCGTGGCGTCCGGCCAGGGCTGCGACTCAGGGCTGCAACTCAGGGCTGCGGAGCCCCCGGGGCCATGAGGTCGGGCTCGTGGATGTCTTCGAGGCTCTCCGGCGTCGGCTCGGCGATCTCACAGAGGTTCACCAGTGCGCCCGTCGGATCGACGAGGGTGCACAGCCGGCCCAGTTCAGAGTTCCACGGGGCACGGACCAGCTTGCCGCCGAGCTTCTTGACCTTCTTCGCCGCACGGTCCACGTCGACGCAGCCGAGGTAGAGCGTCCACATGGACGGGTTCTCATCCAGTTCGCTGGTGTCCCACATGCCGCACAACGGTGCACCGTTGTACTCGCCGGTGGCGTAGCGGAACTTGTCCGTGTCGCTGTGCTGACGGATGTCCCATCCGGCAAGGTCGTGGTAGAACTTCATCGTCGCGTCGAATTCCTCGCCGACGAGTAGCTCGTGCCACACCGGGGTACCCGGCTCACCGGCGGCGAAGAAGGGCTCGTCACCCGACGGCTGCTTGAGCCCCACCGTCGCGCCGGACGGATCGACGATGACGGCCATCCGTCCACGGCGTCCGACGTCCCGCGGCGACAGGATGCTGGTAGCCCCGGCCTTGACGGCCTCGTCATGGACGTGGTCGATGTCGGGGGCGTAGAGCAGCATGCCCCACAGCGACGACTTGTCGTCGGGGACCTCGCCGAGACCCGCGACGGGCATTCCGTTCTTCTTGGCGACGAGATAGCCGTCGCACTGTGTGTCGAACTCCCAGTCAAGGAGCTCGGTGTAGAAGGTCTTCGCCTTCTCCAGGTCAGTGGTAGCCAGGTCGATCCAGATCGGCATTCCTGGCTCCGCTACGAGAGCGGGCATCAGAGGTTCCTCCACTTGTCGGGGTCGAAATCGTCATCGGCAGTTGCTTCGTCGAAGAAGTCGTCATCGTCACTAGCACCGTCGCCGCCGTCACCCTCGGTGACGACCCGGGCGGCGGCGACCGGAGTGGCGTCGGGGCCGTCCTCGTCAAAGACGACCACCTCATCCCCGGAACGCAGGTGCCGGCCACGGCGGGTGTCAGCCTCACCGTTGACCGTCACACGACCGGCGGCGACAGCCTCTTTGGCTGCGCCGCCGGAATCAACCAGGTTCGCCAGTTTGATGAACTGGCCCAGTCGGATGTCGTCCCCGCGCACGGGGACATCCTGCGCCGGTACCTTGTGCTCTTCTCGCTCAGGCATGCCGACCATCCTACGACTCCGGACGGTGCCAGGGAAGTCCCCCTCCCGACCGGCCGGATATTACTGGTCGGCGGAGGTCACGCTGCGATCTTTATACGCCTCTGCCGTGCCACATCGACGGCGGTGGGGCCGCGATCCGGAAGCGGAGTCGACGGACACCTGACGGCGTCACAACTCCAGCAGTCCCTCCCCCACCAGAATCACACCGAGGACGAGGAACACCACCCCGGCGACGATGTCGATCCACGGCCCTGCCGCCTGCAGCCGACGCGACAGTGCGGGCACGGACACCATCACGGCCACAGCCACGAACCAGGCGATGCCGGTGACCAGCATGACGGCCAGAATCAGCAGTCGCGTGCCCCACCCGGTGTCCGGCGGGACGAAACCGGCGAACACCGCGCCGAAGAACACCAGGGCCTTGGGGTTCGCCAGGTTCGTCATCAGGCCGAGGCGCCAGGCGCCGAACGTGGAGACCCGTTCGGCGGTGGTGGCCGACACGGCGGTGCCGGCGGAGCGGCGTTCCGCCAGGCCACCGCGCAGCGCGGCCTGGCCCATCCACGCCAGGAAGACGCCACCGACGAGGAACAGGGCCGTGAGGACCCAGGGGACGGCGTCGATGAGTGCGGACAGGCCGACCATGCTGGCGACGATCCACAGGGTGTTGCCGCTCATGATGCCGAGGGCGCAGGCGACACCGTTACGCCGGACGGCGCCGAGCCGCAGGATCTGCACCAGATCCGGGCCGGGCGAGGCGATGGCGAGCAGCCACGCGACAAGGATACTGAGGAGAGCGCCGCCGGTCATGGGGCTTCAATGTACTCTCCCAGCACACTCACACACTCAACGGCATGTCCGACGGGGCGACGGGCCGTGGGAGGGCACTCTCACCCATCAGTGCACGGTCGACGGCGGCCGCACAGGCGCGTCCCTCGGAGATCGCCCAGACGATCAGTGAGGCGCCACGGCCGGCGTCCCCGGTGGCGAACACCGGGGCGTCGAACCCGGTGTCACGCACGGTGGAGGACTCGGCCCACCAGGTGCGGTAGTCGTCGTCGCGCTTGAGGCGCCCGCGTCCGTCGACCGGGAGGCCCAGTTCCGAGACGATGCCCTCGGTGTCGACGGAGGAGAAGCCGACGGCCAGCAGGACGAGGTCGGCGTCCATGTCGACCTCCGTGTCAGGGAGATTGACCATGCCTTCCGGGGTACGTTCACACGTTGCCGCGCGCAGTGCGGTGACGTGGCCGTCGGTGCCGGTGAGCTCCACGGTGTTGATGCGGTGGTCGCGGTGGCCCAGCGTGCTGCCGACCTCACGCTCGGCGAGGCCGAGTGCGACGATCTCGTCGGCGGACTCGTTGCCGCTGATGCGGTACTCGCCTTCCTCGTGAGCGGACGCCACGCGCCAGATCTTCGGCCACACCGGCCAGGGGTTGTCCTCGGTGCGGTACGGGTCCGGTGCCGGGTTGTAGTCGAACTGGCGGACGGAGGCCGCGCCCTGACGCAGGGCGGTGCCGAAGCAGTCGGTGCCGGTGTCGCCGCCACCGATGATCACGACATTCTTGCCTTTCGCGTCGATCTGAGGGGTGTCAATGTCGCCGGCGACAACGCGGTTAGCCATCGGAAGGTACTCCATCGCCTGGTGGACGCCCTCCAGGTCGCGGCCCGGGATGGAGACGTCCCGGGGGACCGTCGCCCCGACGGCCAGCACGACGGCGTCGAATCCGGCGAGGTCGGAGGCGGACGGCGAGATGTTGGTGCGGAATGTCGTGCCCTCGGCCTCCATCTGGGCCAGACGCCGGTCGATCCAGCGGTTCTCCAGCTTGTAGTCCGGCACCCCGTAGCGCAGCAGGCCGCCGATCCGGTCGTCGCGTTCGAAGACGGTGACGTCGTGCCCGGCGCGGGTGAGCTGCTGGGCGGCAGCCAGGCCGGCGGGGCCGGACCCGACGACGGCGACAGACTGGCCGGTGGAGAAACTGGCCTTCACCGGTCGCACCCAGCCTTCCTCGAAGGCGTGCTCGACGATCTGCAGTTCGACGGTCTTGATCGCCACCGGGTCGCCGACTCCGGCACCGGCGCCGATTCCTTCGATGCCCAGCACGCAGGCGCCCTCGCAGGGGGCGGGGCAGATGCGCCCGGTGAACTCGGGGAAGTTGTTCGTGGCGTGCAGGCGGTCGTAGGCCTCCTTCCACCGTCCCTGGCGGACCAGGTCATTCCACTCGGGGATGATGTTGCCCAGTGGGCAGCCGTCGTGGCAGAAGGGAATGCCGCAGTCCATGCAGCGGGCGGCCTGGGTCTGCACCTTCGAGTCGGCGAAGGGTTCGTAGACCTCCTTCCAGTCGAGCAGGCGCAGCGGGACGGGGCGGTGGGCCGCTTCCTCGCGGGGGTATTTCATGAATCCGTGCGGATCAGCCATTACTTGACTCCCTCCATGATGGCGGCGGCGATGCCGTCCGCGTCGAGTCCCGCGTCGCGGGCCTGTTCGATGGTCTGCAGGACGCGCCGATAGTCGCGCGGCATGACCTTGATCAGTGACCGGGGGTCCACGTCGACGGTGGATCCGGTGAGGCGCCGGTGGCGCTCGATGGTGTCGACGAGCCAGTCGAGCTCGTCGTCGGCGACCTCCTCGACGTCGACGAGGCCGGGGTTGATGCGCCGTGCCATGCCGTCGACGCCGCTGCCGTCATCCATGAGGTATGCGATGCCGCCGGACATGCCGGCACCGAAGTTCTCGCCGACGGGGCCGAGGTTGATCACGCGCCCGCCGGTCATGTACTCGCAGCCGTGGTTCCCCATCCCCTCGACGACGGCGGTGACACCGGAGTTGCGCACGCAGAAGCGTTCGCCGACGGCACCGCGGATGAACATCTCGCCGGAGACGCCACCGAAGCCCAGGACGTTGCCGGCGATGGTCTGGTGTTCGCCGACCGCGCCGTCGCGGTCGTGGGGCCGGATGGCGATGGTGCCACCGGACAGGCCCTTGGCGACGTAGTCGTTGGCGTCGCCGACGAGGGTCAGGGTCATGCCCTTCGGGACGAAGGCGCCGAAGGAGTTTCCGGCGGAGCCGGTGAAGGTGAGGTTCACGGTGCCGTCGGGCAGACCGTCGCGTCCGGCGACCCGGCTGACCAGGGAGCCGGTCATCGTACCGACCGAACGGTTGACGTTGGTGATCGGGTAGCTCAGCTCGATGGCGGTGCCTTCGCCTGCGGCGGCGCGACGGATGGTCTCCTCGGCGTCCTCACGGATGCGGTTGTCGAGGGCCGCGTCCAGGCTGTGGTCCTGGTTCTTGGTCTTGTACAGGTCCTGGTGCATGAACGGGCTGTCGGGACGGGCGAAGATCGGCGAAAGGTCGAGCGACCCGGCGGTCTTGTGCCCAGGGTCGACTGCACCGGCGCGCAGGCACTCGGAATGGCCCACGGCCTCCTCGAGGGTGCGGAAACCGAGTTCGGCGAGGTACTCGCGGACCTCCTGGGCGATGAAGGTGAAGAAGTTGACGACGTGGTCGGCCTGGCCGGTGAACTTCTTGCGCAGGTCGGGGTTCTGGGTCGCCACGCCCACCGGGCAGGTGTCCAGGTGGCAGACGCGCATCATGATGCAGCCCTCGACGACCAGTGGCGCGGTGGCGAAACCGAACTCCTCGGCGCCGAGCAGGGCGGCGACCATGACGTCGCGTCCGGTCTTCATCTGGCCGTCGCACTGCACGGTGATGCGGTCACGCAGTCCGTTCATCAGCAGGGTCTGCTGGGTTTCGGCCAGGCCGAGCTCCCAGGGCCCACCGGCGTGCTTCAGCGAGTTCAGCGGGGACGCGCCGGTGCCGCCGTCGTGCCCGGAGATCAGGACGACGTCGGCGTGAGCCTTGGACACACCGGCGGCGACCGTGCCCACGCCCTGCTCGGCGACGAGCTTGACGTGGATGCGGGCGTCCGGGTTGGCGTTCTTCAGGTCGTGGATCAGCTGGGCGAGATCCTCGATGGAGTAGATGTCGTGGTGAGGGGGCGGGGAGATCAGCCCGACGCCGGGGGTCGTCACACGGACCTCGGCGATCCAGGGGTAGACCTTGTGCGGGGGCAGCTGGCCGCCCTCGCCGGGCTTGGCCCCCTGGGCCATCTTGATCTGGATGTCGGTGCAGTTGTTCAGGTAGTGGCTGGTCACGCCGAAACGTCCGGACGCGACCTGCTTGATCGCCGACCGGCGCCAGGTGCCGTCCGCCTCGGGCTCGAAACGGTCGGGGTCCTCGCCGCCCTCACCGGAGTTCGACATGCCCTTGAGCCGGTTCATGGCGATGGCGAGGGTCTCGTGGGCCTCGGCGGAGATCGAGCCGTAGCTCATCGCGCCGGTGGAGAAGCGTTTGACGATCGCGGAGACGGGCTCGACCTCGTCGACGGGGATCGACGGACGGTCACTGTGCAGCTCGAACAGTCCACGCAGGGTCGCCAGCCGCTTCGACTGGTTGTCGACCTTGTCGGAGTACTCCTTGAAGATGCGGTACTGCCCGGTGCGGGTGGCGTGCTGCAGCTTGAACACGGTCTCTGGGTTGAACAGGTGGTACTCGCCCTCACGGCGCCACTTGTACTCGCCGCCGATCTCGAGTTCGCGGTGCGCGGCTTCCTCGGGTCGGGGGAGGAAGGCGAAACGGTGCCGCACGGCCACGTCGGCGGCGAGCTCGTCCAGTCCGATGCCGGAGATGGGGCTGAGGCAGCCGGTGAAGTAGTCGTCCAGGAGCTGCTGGTGCAGGCCGGTGACGTCCGCCAGCTGCGCGCCACGGTAGGAGGCGACGGTCGCGATGCCCATCTTCGACATGATCTTCTGCACGCTGGCAGAGGCACCGTCGATGAAGTTCTGGCAGCCTTCGTCGGTGGTCAGCGAGCCGAGCTGGCCGCGCTTGGAGAGTTCGTCGATGGTCTCGAACGCCATGTAGGGGTTGATCGCGTCAGCGCCGAAGGTGAGCAGCATCGCGAGGTGGTGGACCTCGCGGGCGTCCCCGGCCTCGATGATCAGCGAGGCCCGGGTACGGGTGCGCTCGGCGACGAGGTGCTGGTGCACCGCGCTGGTGAGCAGCAGTGAGGGGATCGGCGCCATCCGCTCGTCGGACTCGCGGTCAGAGAGGATGATCAGGGTCGCGCCGTCCTCGATGGCACGGGAGGTCTCACGCCGGATGCGCTCGATGGCCTGCCGCATACCGCGACCCCCGTGGGCGACCGGGTAGAGCCCGGAGACCACGGCGGAGCGGAAGTCCTCGAATCCCTCATGCTCACCGGCCTGGCGCAACGTGGCCAGCGTGGAGTTGAGCAGGACCGGGGTCTCCAGGTGGATGCGGTGTGCGGCCTCGGGAACCTCGGTGGTGACGTCGACCTGGCGTCCCAGCTGGGTGAACATGCTGGTCACCATCTTCTCGCGGATGGAGTCCAACGGCGGGTTGGTGACCTGCGCGAAGCGCTGGGCGAAGAAGTCGAAGAGCATGCGGGGGCGGTCCGACAGGGCGGCGATGGGTGTGTCGGTGCCCATGGAGCCCAGCTGTTCGGCGCCGGTGACCGCGAGCGGCTGGATGAGGACGTCGACGTCCTCCTCCGTCATGCCGAAGACACGCTGGCGCAGGACGACCCGTTCGTGGCTCATCGCCTCGTACTCGACCGGGGGCAGGTCGGCGAAGCGAACGATGTTGTTGTCGACCCACTGGCGGTAGGGCTTGTCGGCCAACCGCGACTTGACCTCGTCATCGGGGATGATGCGCCCCTGCGCCGTGTCGACGAGGAACATACGGCCGGGTTCGATGCGCCGACGCTGGACGATGTCCTCCGGCGGGACGGGCAGCAGCCCGGCCTCGGACCCACCGATGACCAGCCCGTCCTTGGTCACCCAGATACGCCCGGGGCGGAGACCGTTGCGGTCCAGGACCGAGCCGATGACGGTGCCGTCGGTGAACACCAAGGCGGCCGGGCCGTCCCACGCCTCCATCAGGGAGGAGTGGTACTCGTAGAACGCGCGGACGTCCGGGTCGACGGAGGGGTTACGTTCCCATGCCTGGGGAACCATCATCATCACGGCGTGTGGGAGCGAACGGCCGGCGAGGTGGAGCAGCTCCAGCGCCTCGTCGAACCGTCCGGTGTCCGAGCCCGAGGGGTCACAGACCGGCAGGACACGCTCGATGTCGCCGAGGGTCTCCGAGCGGATCTGGGACTCGCGGGCACGCATCCAGTTCTCGTTGCCGCGCACCGTGTTGATCTCGCCGTTGTGTGCGAGCAGGCGGAACGGGTGGGCCAGTGGCCAGGAGGGGAAGGTGTTCGTGGAGAACCGGGAGTGGACGATCGCCAGGGCCGACTCGACCCGGTCGTCCTGCAGGTCAAGGTAGAAGTCCCGCAGCTGAGGGGTGGTGAGCATGCCCTTGAAGACGATGGTCCGTGAGGACAGCGACGGGAAGTAGACCGTGTCCGAACCGGCACCCTCGCCCGGCCCCTTCGAGCCGAGTTCGCGCTCGGCGCGCTTGCGCACGAACCACACGCGGCGGTCCAGCTCGATACCGGAGAGCTCATTGCCCTCTGTGTCCCGTCCGGCGATGAACAACTGGTAGAAGATCGGTTCGGCGTCCCGGGCCATGGCGCCGAGGGCGGAATCGTCGACGGGGACCTCCCGCCAGGCGAGCAGGTCGAGGTTCTCTTCCTGGATGATCGACTCGACGGCACGCATCGCGTCCAATGCGGCCATGCGGGCGGCCGGGAGGAAGGCGATACCCGTGGCATAGGCGCCGGGAGCGGGCAGGTCGATGCCCTGGTGTGCGAGCACCTCGCGGTAGAAACGGTCCGGGACCTGCATCAGGATGCCGGCGCCGTCACCGGTGTTCTTCTCGGCCCCCGCGGCACCACGGTGGTCGAGGTTGACCAGGGCCTGGATGCCCTTCTCGACGATGTCGTGCGTGGCCCGGCCGTGCATGTCGGCAACGAAGGCGACGCCACAGGCATCGTGCTCGTGGGCCGGGTGGTAGAGCCCCTGGGGCGCCGGGTAGTTCTTCAGCTGGTTGTTCACGGGGTGGTCATCCTCCGGTCGTCGGGTCGTGCAGTGCGGTTCTCCGTGGCCAGGGGTGGTGGCCTTTCGTCGGTAGGGGTGCTTTTGCCCTACTGATACGGTCCTGCGGAGGTGGCACAAAATTAGGCTTGGCTTAGAGACGCTGGTGCCGGCGAGGTCATGTGATGCAGGACACGTTTTATCGTCGTATCGGGATCCGTCTCGATCTGTGGTTGTCTTTGTATCTTATCCCCCCAGGGGTCCCATATCGATACAGCTGCGCATTCCCATCATGCGCCCGCATGTTTCCCACTAAATGGGACAATTATTACAAACGGGTTTCAGGCCAGTTTCCCGCCTGTGTACGCCTGCGTACGTCTGTACCGCGCCGCAATCCGTCTGTAATACGCGCATCGCCACACGGACACGGACAGCTACCATGAAAAGAGTGAAAGACCCTCTGAGAATCCCCCACGTCCTGGAGGCACTGGCCCGGGCATGGGAGAGCCAACCCGACCTGACGCTGCCCCAGCTCTACGGAGTGCTGGAATCACGGGGCATCGGCTGGAACTCCACCGACGAGGAAGTGCTGGACACGCTCTCGGCACTGACGGCGGAACGCCCGTCGCTTCTCACCGCCGATTCCCCGGGCCGGTATCTCGTCGAGACCGAGCAACCGTCCTACCGTGTCACCCTGGACCCGTGGTGGGCGGCGGTGCGTCCCGCCCGCCGTGGCCCGGAGACGGACGCGCCGCAACCTGTGGTGTGGCGACACGGTGGAATCCGACGGTGTGCGGTCGGCCAACCACTCAGCGTCCTGTCCGCCGCGGGAACCGTGCACCGCTTCGGCCTGGTCAACCGGATCACCGTCCTGACGACGACGGTGGATTCAATCACCGACGCCCCGGACCTGGACGGACTGAGGCATGACGAGCTGGACGGCCATGTGTACCTGCTCCGCCTGGCCGGGGACGAGCACGCCGGAACGACCGTGCTGGTGGACCACGCGCTGTGGATCTTCGACGTCTCACGGCGCGAGGTGCAGCGCGACCGGGTGCCCTGGACCCGGCTGGCGTCGGCGTCCGTGGGGACGGAGCTGGTCGTCGACCGGCCGAACGGCGGCAGAATGCGACTTCCGGTCGTCGAGCAGGTCACGGTGCTGGAGTAGCGCGCGACACACCGGAGCGTAATCCGTGGCATCCCTGCGCACCGCGCAAGGGTAACCTGGGTCACACTGACCTACTTCTGGAGGTGCGTCCCGATGAAGAGCATCGGCCGAATCCTGACGTTGTTCGCCGGCTCTGCGGCGCTGGCCCTGGCTTTCGCCTCACCCGCGAACGCCGCCCCACGCTGAACCTTCCGGAGGTGCCGGGACCTGACGTGAGCCTGCCCGACATGCCGGACCTGCCGGACTGGGCAGATGACCTGCTCCCCGACGGAGTCGTACCGTCACCGGGTCAGACTCCGGGTCAGACTCCGGGTCAGCCGCCTGCGACACCACAGCCCCGGAACGCACCCTGCGCGGTGGAGGCGAAGGCCTGCATCAGTCTCGGGAACCAGACGGCCTGGCTGCAGGACGGTGCGGGCACCATCACCCGCGGCCCCGTACCCGCCAGCACCGGACGTGCCGGCTACGAGACCCCCGCCGGCACGACCAAGGTCACCAGGAAGGACGCCGACTGGTGGTCCAGCGCCTACGATGCCCCGATGCCGTTCTCGGTGTTCTTCTCGGCGGGAACGTCCTACCCCAATGACATCGGCATCGCCTTCCATGAGGGCGACCCCGGCGTGCTC
This sequence comes from Corynebacterium sp. CNJ-954, assembly GCF_001942345.1. Lineage (GTDB taxonomy): Bacteria > Actinomycetota > Actinomycetes > Mycobacteriales > Mycobacteriaceae > Corynebacterium. Next base: position 8,869 of record NZ_MKKI01000010.1, on the reverse strand, counting down.
TCCCACGGGTGCATCCACCTGCTGCACGACGACGCCGTCGCCTTCTTCAACACCCTGCAGGTCGGCGACGTGGTGGATGTCGTGGCGTAGGCATGCCTCACCATGGTTTGAGAGAAGGACAGAATGTGTGCTCAGTATCCCTGCTCCCGAACGGCTCACTCTGCTAAAGCGGCAGCCTGTAACTTCACCGGCAACTATTCGGTCAGTTCAGGCAGCAAGAACGGGCCCAGATGCCCCCGGTCAACTCGCCCATCCTGATGGCTCAGCAGGCGCGAGAAGCAGCCGACCACAATGTCCGGTGCGCTCGAGTACGGCGACGGTTCTGCGTGGATTGTTGGGCTTCCAGGGTGATGTCCTGGACTCCCGTCTCGGTGCGCTCGAAGTGGAGCTGTCCCAGGCACTTTCTGCGGTAGCGTTCTGTCTTCCTGTTGAGTTTCCTGCGGTGCGCGGTGACGGCCTGCATCGCGCCGATGGAGCAGACGGGGCCGATCATCTGCTGCCGCCGTTTATGGCTTTCGTCGGTCCAGCGCAGTACGAACTGCCCGGGTAAGTGCAGGGATGAAGTGCGTCGCGTACGACGCCCAGCTTGTCGGTGTCGGTGATGCGTACGCACACCAAGTATTCGTGCTGCGTTGGTGAGCGTGGTCCTGATGACTCATCGATGTAGGCGACGTACCGAGACCTCACCTCGACAGCTTATCGCAGGCTCCGCTGTAAGTCTGCTCGCCCATGCAAGGAGGCGGGGGTTAGAACTGGTTTTCGCGGGCTGCTGTCACTATCGCGGAGAGGCTGCTCCGCACCACGACAGAAGCTCAACACCGTGTACTGAACCTGCAGCGACGGACCCAGTTTGACTCAGGACACGAGGTCGTCGTCGCCTCGGTCGCCTGCTTTGTACCCGTTGCCGTTTTTGTCATAGGTGATCCATTCCCCCCCCCTGCCACGCCCCTGCGGAAGTGTCCTGACCGTTTCAATGTCCCATCGAGCCGGTACCATTCCCAGTACCCCTCAAGGTTCACCATCGGTGGTCTTCCCCTTGAACCAGCGGGTGGTGCCATTGGCGTGGTACTTGACGGTGTACCCGTCGATGCTCTCCGACTTCTTCTCTCCCCCTTGCCGTTGCCCCACTATCGCTACCCGTCTGACGTTTACGCGCATACCGGATTCGACAAGCTACCAGGGTAAGAATCCATAGCTCCTCACCCTACTCGGCGTCCCGCAGAAGAAACACCATCAATCACCTCCTCGGAAAATGCCACCACCCCCACTCGCGAGTGGGTCTCCTGTCTATGTAACTATGACGCGGGTTCAGAATATGTCCGAAGACCGTCACGCCCGATAAGGGCGTGCTCAGGCGGTAATATTGGCACTGTCACCGCCAGTCGCCGCGAAGCTCGTACCGGAAACCATCCTCGCTTCCTCAGAAGCGAGAAAGACCACTAACGGCGCGACGTCCTCGGGTTCAACCCATGGCACACCGAGCGGGAGCTTGCCAAGTTGAGCATCTGCTGCAGTTTTTTCATCATCACTGAGTTTGCCGCTGGGTTCATGCCCGCCGGCGCGAATGATCTGGGCGTATCGATCCTCATGCCGAGTGAGTGCTGTGTTGATCAGCCCAGGGATCACCGCGTTAACTGTGATTCCGTACTTTCCAAGATCCAATGCTGCAGACTTCATCAGTCCGATCAACCCCCATTTGGAGGCAGAATAACCAGTACCGTCGAGAGTGCCGTGCTGCCCCTGGGTGGAGGACGTAATGATGATCCGTCCCCCACCCCGTTTAATCAGTAGTGGGGCAACGACTCGAAGGACATTGGCAGTACCCGTTAGATTGATGTCAATCTGGTCATCCCACAGTTCATCACTCATCTCCAACAGCGAGGCGAATCCCTGAATACCGGCATTCGCGAATACGACGTCTACCCCACCAAAATGCTCAACGATCCCATTGAATCCATCGCGCACTGCGTCCTTGTCCCGCTGATCGAAGATCACGGGCATCCATTGCGCACCGGCCGCCTTCACGAGACGACCCGTCTCCTCTAGGTCTTCGGGGGTCGCTGGTGCATAGTCCATCGCACTGCTGGCCAGAGCCGCAATATCAACGCCCGCGACCCGATATCCTGCCTTCGCGAAAGCGACGGCCGTCGCACGTCCAATTCCTCGGGCAGCGCCTGTTACTACTGCTACTTGTACTTCACTCATTAGTTTCCTCCTTGATCGTTCTTCATCGTTGCGGATTCTTTGTTTCTCGCCCAGGCCAATACCAATGCGCCAGCAGCCATACACACACCACCAACCAGGAGTGCTCCAGCTCCTGACCAGGCTGTGACGAGCAGCGCCCCCAAAGCTCCACCGGCACACATAGACGCTATCGCTCCGACGCGGCGTCCCCACTTCTCCGCACTCCCGCCAGCCACTGGCGAGTCCAACGCAAAGTTCACCAGCGTGCTCGTAATGACGACCGTCGTGACGTCCGAGATTCGCGCACCCCGAGCAGCGACCGCCTGGATCCCCATGGCCATGGCAAGCACCGCAGTCAAGGCCACTAGCCACAAGTTGGCGAGCGACCCCAGCAATAGCCAAGCAAGTCCGAGTAAGAGAATCACTGTAGATATCCCCGCCAACAGCGCTAAGTGCACCGTCGGGAGGCGTGTGTGATGGCTCCGGCCCCGCACGACTCTGCCTGCGAGTACAGAACCTACGAGAAATCCAAGCAGTGCAATCGCGTTGTTCAACAGGGGAACACTCCCCGCCTCTGCCAGACCAAAGCCGACGAACAACACATTGCCCGTCATGTTTCCGGTAAATACGTGATCCAGGGCCAAGTAACTCACAGCATCTACGACACCGGTGGCCGCTGTCAGCGCGAACAGTCCCACCAAATACGGTGCATCGGTGCCAAGTCCTTTACTCACTCGCTGCCTGCCAATCGACAAGTTTCGTACAGTCAACGGGCAGAACGTACCTGGTGTGCGAAGTCTGAAACCTCTCCGCCTGAGCCGCGTCGATCGTGAGCGTGAACGATACGTTCTGATCGGCGGCAAATGCGACCACAGACGCTGCCCCAGCTTCGACGACGCCACCTGTAGTCTTTGCCAGATGTCGTCGGGCTTGTCGAAGCACTAGCCGCAGATGAAGACTCTGAGGGTTCTTAACGTCAACATCCTTGAAGGAGTCTATGCGGGTGTCAGTAGTGAGCATGGGACGTTCCCCTTTGATCGGGCCAGTGATCGCGCGTCTTCTCGGAGGGGTCGCACGTCGGGCTTGCATCACCATAGTGACAGTAACCAGCGCTAACGTCAAGCATTTCTGTCACCTATACTGGGCGGCATGGCACGCGCACGTCTATCCGATGAATCGCTCCTGGAAATCTCGTTGCGATGCGCTCAATCCTTCTATGACCACGACGGTGATGCGCCCACAGGCGCACTGGTCGCGGCATCCGGGTTGTCCGAACGCACTTTCTTCCGGTACTTCCCGACGAAGGAAGAAAGCTTGCGCCCGCTTCTGAACGCGGGCAACCTGAGTTTCGCCAACGCTCTTTCCCTGCGCCTCGAGCAGGGAACGTCTGACTACTTGGGTGCCATAGTCGGGGGATTCGATGAGACGATGACGTCGACAAGCTTCGCCTGGGGCCACCACCTCTTACAGCTCATCCTGACCGTTCCCGCACTGCGCCGGGTGTGGTTGGAGTCCAATGAGGACTTACCGCATCTACTATGGCCCACGTTTGCTCAATCGCTGGACCTACCGGAAGATCACGACGAGACTCTTATGGCTGCCGATGAAGCCGTACTGCTGACCGTCTGTGCAGTACGGGTCATGGCCAGGACCGAACTAGGCCCCCGACAGGCCATCGAGCGCGTTGCCGTAGCTTTCAGAACAAATCCACTGTTACGGTCCACCCGCAGGGTCTGAAGTGTGCAGACGCAATGGCACTGTTGCGGCCGCACGGCGGACTTTACAAGTTTCCTTCTCCAACACCACTGGCCGTATGCCCGATATCTCTGACCAGTATCACTGGCACTGAGGATTTTGGATGTCCCGCACTCTGTTTCTTCGGCATCAAGACCATACTGGAGGCAGCGCCTACCGGAGCCACTCCTCCACTACTGGTGACCTGCCCCTAGAAGATTCATTCGCCCGGCAGTCTAGTTCGTATTCCAGACCGTGCAGTCCAGTCAAACCAGGGATCGTCCCGGAGCTTTCACTTAGTGTAGTGCCCCGACCTCTCCCACTGTGTCAACCTCACGGTGCTACCGTCCCTCAGATGAACCGGATCACTGCAGACCAGTTGGAGGTATGGATCTCGCCCGAGGGACTGCACAGATACCGGACGCGTTCGGCCGACGCCATGTGGCTCTCCGGGGAACAACCGGCAGATGATCAGAAACCTCGAAAAGGCGGTATCCGCCGCCGGCGGGCCAGATACTCCCGGTGGAAAAATCGTAGCAGAACTCATGTACGGTATCTGACGGTTCCTACTGAGCACCCAGTATCAGGCCACGGTGCGGCAGGTGGGTTCACCGGGAGGGTACGCAGCAAGCGTGACCGCGGTGAGCTGTATGCGGCAATGGACTATCTCAACGGCGTGCGGGACCCGTGTCCGCATTCCGAGCCGGTGTACCGCCTCGACAATGCACAGTTCATCGAGAGCATCAGCACGGCTGCCGGCTACGTGGATACGGTTGACTCGAGGCGCTCTGGGTGCAGTGGGGAACGGTTATCCCTTCCCCACTGCACCAAACGTAGAGCATGAATGAAACTCTGGCGGAGACGAGGGGATTCCGCATTTCGGGAATTGCCCCCACCGTCGCTACCTTGCTGTTTCCGTTGTTATGGCAGGTCACTACCCATGGTACGGTGCCCTATAGAGGTACACAAGTACCCACATATCCAAACTCATTGCCCACGTATTGCCCACGGATTCAGGGCACGGTGGGCAGAGGACGACAGGGCACAAGGGCAGGGCGGCAAGTGGGCAGACCGAAGGGCAAGCCGAAGAAGCGACGGTTCGGCGCGACGGAGCAACTGAAGTCAGGAAAGTACCGGGCAAGGTACACCTACCGTGGCCGTCGGTGGACTTCCCCGCGCACGTTCCTTTCTCAGGGCAGGGCTGAGGGTTGGCTAGACAACGAGGAACGGCTGATTGATCGGGGGGACTGGTCACCACCGGCGGAGCGAGAAGCTAAAGACGCGGCGGTGAACATCTCCGTCAATGAGGCGGTAGACCGCTGGATACGGGACGCGGGGCATTTAGCGGAGTCATCCCGCGTCTTGTACCAGTCGCTCCGGCGCAACCGCATTGAGCCGTACCTGTCGGAAGTTCCCCTGTCGGAGTTCACCCGGTCTCACGCGTTCAAGTGGGTTGACGATATTCGCCGGGGCCACGGCGGCAGGAAAAAGCGCAATAGTGACGCGTACAAGTTGCTACACGCGGCGCTTCAGGCTCAGGTAGACCAGGGCACGCTGGATGTGAACCCGTGCCAGGTCAAGGGCGCTACTCAGGTACCGAAACCAGCGGAGAAGGCGGTCCCCACCCTGCAGCAGTTGCACGTGATCGTAGCGAACATGCCAGAGCACATGAGGGCAGGCACACAGGTCGCGGCATGGTGCGGCCTGCGTCCTGCGGAGTGGCAAGAGCTTCGACGGCGGGACGTTGAGCGTCACCCACAACCAGCGATAGACGGGGTAGCACAACCTGATCGGGTGGTGCTGCACGTTGATAGGCAGGCGCACCGGAAGGGCAGCGAGTGGGTTGTGACGTTGCCAAAGGGCGGGAAGACGCGCCGGGTGCTCATGCCGGGGCACCTTGTGGCAGTGCTGGACGACCAGTTACGCCGGTTCTCACAGCCGGGCCGGGACGGGTTGCTGTTCCCAAACGAGAGGGGTGAGCAGTTGACGCGGCAGAAGTACTACAACGCGTTCAAGTTGCGTGCGGAGTTGGCGGGGTGCGAGAAGGCTTCACCTCATTCGTTGCGGCATTTCGGGGGCACGGCGTATGCGCAGGCGGGTGCGACCGTGAGGGAGACAATGGACCTCATGGGGCATAAGACACCTCAGGTGGCGATGATGTACCAGCACACGGCGGCGAACAGACCAGAGTTGTTGGCGGCGGCGGTATCGGCGCTGGCGATGGCAGGGACACCCGGCACAACGGAGCAGGACGGCGACCAGGACAACGGGAAGGGCAGCGACGATGACCAGTAAAGATGAAGCGTGGCTGGAGAGCCTACGGCGGCAGCAGGAGGTAGGGGAGTGGATACGCGGCGGTTGGTTGCTGGACAGTAGGCGCCTCAGAAATGCGGCGCTGGCGGAGTACCGGTGTAGGCACAAGGATCTTCTAGCGGCGCTGGTGAAGGTCGAGGGCACGTTTTACTTCATGTGGCGGCAACACCGTGCTATCGCGGTGGTAGACAGTGACGACCTGCAGGATTGGAGTGCTGGAGCAGTCCCGGACGGCGTAAACGTGGACGCCGCAGCGCGTGCGATTGCGACTGTAGACCGATGGCTAGACGAGCCATGCACACGTCCCGAGCATGGGGAGCCTCCTGTTCCTCGCCGCCGGTGGCTGGACGAGGGCAAAGTGCCAGCACCGGGCTACAGACCGGAGAGTCTGAGAGAGTCCGCACAGTTAACCCCTGAGCCGGTACAGGGCGGGTGGGAGTGTGAGAGGTTCGCTGATTGGCCGGACGGTCACCGTATCCATGCGAACTGTGAGCACCATACAGGGTGGACGGTCACGAAACAGCAGGTCAAGGATGATGCTAGGCGTTTGCGGCGGGCGAGGTCTAAGCGCGTCACCTTATCGCTGTAGCCGGTGCCACATGTGCCCACATCACACATATGGGGTACGCTAGTCACCATAATCAGCGCGCGCCTAGGCAGGCGAACACGCGGAGTCGCGGCCCGGAAAACGACGACCCGAAAGGGCTAGTTTTCCATGCCTCGGCATATTGAACGGCGCTACGCCACCATAAAGGGCGCTGCAGAATACGCGTCCACCAGCACCAACACCGTGAGGCGGTGGGTGCAGCAGGGGAAGATCAACGGCTACGGGTACGGCCCCCGGTTCCTACGCGTTGACCTGAACGACATTGACGCAATGCTTGCAGGCCACCGCGTGAAGGTGGTGGCGTGAATGTTCCCCCGACACGATGAAACCCCCACCAGCAGGGCAGCGAGTGGGGGTCTAACAGGGCAGACGGGGGGGCCGTCTGAGCCTGACTATATCACCCCCACATCGGACGTTCCCACTGCTGAGCAGTGGTCACAGATGGACGCTCACAATGAGAGGGCGTTGCTGTGGTGCCTCATGCACTGCAGGTACGCCGATGTACTCCACTTTTGCGAGGACCAGGACCCCCGCGCGCTGTACGCCGAACCTCGGCGGGTGGCACTGCGAGCACTGGTGACAGTTTCCCGGCGAGAAGTCGAGGACGGGCACGGAGACGATACCGTTGCTCACCACTCGGTAAACGCGGAAGTCATGGACTACGACGGGCCGGAGATGCTAGAGGCGCTAGCGGAGATTCGCCGGACGACACCCTACGGAGCGAACACATGGACCATCCCTGACTTGTGGCAGGCGGTGAAACGTGCCCGACTGTTCCGGGCGCTGGACTCGGCAGGCCGTGACCTGATCGGCACGGCGGAGACGCGGGACCCTTCGCGGTTCGCAGAGTCGCTACGCCGGTTGGAACACCTACCCCGGTTGGCAGCGGCGGCGGACCTCGGTGTTGACGGCGACGATGAACGGAGGACGGCATGAGCGACCTAGATCAACTGGAGTTCATGGACACCCCCGAAACCCTCGGCGCTGAGCGTCCATCTGAGCGGTTGGACAACACCCCGGCACCCCGTGGCACCCGTGAGAGCGTCAGAGCATCCCACGGGCCGGACACCCCGGTTGCCGAAGCGGTAGCGGCAACGCGCCGGGCAAGCACCCCGGACGATCTACCGGACGGGCCGGAGAAGATCGTGTTCACTCACTCCCCCACTACCCGGAAGGTATGGCAGGCGGCGAGGTCGAGGCTCGGTTCGCCGTGGGCCGTCCTCGGTTGCGTTATCGCCCGCACCCTCGCGGCAACAGGCCCCCATGTCCAACTTCCCCCACTGGTCGGTGGGCACATGTCGTTGAACCTACTGGTGGGGCTGGTCGGTGACCCCGGCGGCGGCAAGGGCACCGCTGAGGCCATCGCTCACAGCCTGTTCACCGTCGAGGACGACCGGGGCAACCCCGTAGAGGTTCCAGAACTTCCCCTCGGTTCCGGTGAAGGTATCGCCGAACTGTTCACCCGGCGCGACTTCCCCGGCGACGGAGAAACAGTGACCCCTACACCAGACCGGGTGTTGTTCCGGGTGCCTGAGATTGACTCGCTGAGCGCGGCAGCGTCACGGCGAGAGGCAACAGTTCTGCCCACCCTTCGGCAGGCGTTCATGGGCGAGCCGTTAGGCCATACCGGCGCGACCTCGGCGACGACACGCAACGTTGAGGCTCACACCTACCGGCTGTGTGTCGTGATGGGGATACAGCCTCGCCGGGCCGGTGGACTTCTCCGTGACGCGGATGGTGGCACCCCACAGCGGGTGTTGTGGTTGCCGGTGAGTGACCCCGGCGCGCCTGACTCCCCACCCGGTGACCCCGGACAGACCGCTATCCGCTTGCCCGCTGGTGCGAGGGCACACAACGGGATTTCCCCGCTTGTGATGACCCTTCCCCCGGACGTTGCACAGCGTGTGCAGTCCAACCGGCTACGGAGGCTGAGAGGTGATGCTGTCGTGGGGTTGGACGGGCACCTGTTGTTGACCCGTGAGAAGGTCGCAGCAGCATTGGCGCTCATGGACTCCAGAGCGGCTATCTCGG
>NZ_MKKI01000009.1 GCF_001942345.1 Corynebacterium sp. CNJ-954 | reverse complement strand
TACTTCTTCTTGTCCACCCACTGTTGTTCTTCAGCGGTGAACCCGTTGTCTGCGGCGACACCACCCTTGGCAGGTGACGTCTTCTTGTCTGTTGTCGTCATGGCTAGGCGACCTCCATCTGACTGGCATGAAGTGTGTTGTGGAACACACACTACATATTGTGTGGCTGATGTTACCCAGGCAACACATGTCTGGCAACGCTGGATACGTGTCCGGCGAGAGGGGTCGCAGGACAGTCGTGCGGGTGGTATCGCAGAGTGAGGGGGTGGTGCTGAACACTGCGACAGCAGCTGCTGACCGGTTTCACCTCGGAGGTGGCGCCGAGGAGCTGCCTTGAGCAGTCGGAGCCTGTCGAGCCGGATACCGTCTCCCGCACCTCGGCGGGGATGACGCGGCAGTCGGCAGGTCCAGGGTGTCAGGTGGGGCTGTGGCCGGGGATGGGCAATATGACCTAGAAGACCCTGCTGGGAAAGCGCTCCACAGCGAAACCGGCAGGGCCATGCCGGTGACTTGAGTTTGCCCCTCGAGCTCCCGGCACCACAGATAGTACGTACAACCCAGGCAGCGTGCAGAAATAGTGGATCCCCCTCAGCGAGCAGCGAAAGATGCTGAGGGGGATCGATGGTCGTTAGTACACCACATGCTCACGACCGCTTTACTGACACGTGTACCGGCGACGCCGCTACAGAGAATGCTGACCCATAAGCCAGCATGCATAAGCATACCTAAGATCGAGCGCCGTTCCGTCGACAGGCCCCAACGTCTACACCTCGCAACATAGAGCGACCCCCGCCGTGGCAATTACTCTACGGTTCAGCGGGGGTCTGCCGGGTCGCGTGACATGGAGCCGACCGGCAAGTGCCATGCTACTGAACGACGTTAAGAGAGCAAGGGGCACCCCTGAAGGTGGGAGGGGATACCTGTAGGCCTGCCAGGCGGGTAGTAGTCTGTAAGGGCTAGCCCCTATCGACAACTGTCCTCGCCGGTAGGGGTTAGTTGCTGTCGGCAGCCATTGCACAGAATTCCCGACCCCATGACGCTAGAAGACCCTCACCCTGGCTAGCGATAGAACAAGGTGAGGGTCAACCCGCTCTGATACCACAAGAGCGAGTGTGTCTACTTCGACCAAGAAAGTAGACTGGCGAAACCGGCCACACTACATAACCGATCTAGCTTTCTGACCTGCATATCGGCGAACCGATTCGGCAAGTGCCGATCCCGAGATCGGCAATTCCCATGCTACTTCAGGGCACTTTTTCAGCAACCACTTTCTGTCGACTCACCCCCGAAGATGGGAGTAACCTCAGCCGACACGGCGGCTTACAGCACGGCCACTTACCCAGGTACCCCCTGACGGCGCGGGCGGTCGTACCGGCAACCCTAGCGCGAGGGTCGAAGCACTTGATTAAATTTAATCGCCAGGATCAGCGTGTTTGCTACATGGGGGTGATTTACGGGGGTGTTTTTCTCTCGTCAAACGATCACGATTAGGTAACGTCGGCCTAGCCACCGCAGCACGAGCTGACGGTGACCCAATCTCCAAGGAGTACAGCATGTCCGAAGTCGTCACTGATCTGATCTCGAACCTGCCGGAATCCATCCAGGGATTCTTCACCGACCTCGTGGACGGGATTTCCGGCTCGCTCGGATCCGACGCCCCTGAGGCCCCCGAAACCCCTGATGTGCCAGAAACCCCGGAAACCCCGGAAACCCCGGAAACCCCTGAGGTTCCCGACACCGAGGCGCCCGAGGCTGAAGCACCTGCTGCGTAAGCACCCCTCGCCAGTTGTAAGCCCCCACTTCCGAGGAATAGAGGAGGAGTGGGGGCTTCGCTGTGTCTGCCGCAGGGGATACGCTAACTCGTCCACGTTGACAGGCCGCCCACGGGCAACCAACAGGCTGCATTCCCAACGCTGAGGAGAAAACGATGATCACCAGATCGTGGGTCGGTTCACCATTGAGCACTTTCTCCCACCGCCGTCGAGGTTTCGCGCGGTAAGCAGCGCCTGTCGGCGCTACTTCGTGTCGGCATCAACCCTGGAGGCATCCGTGTCGATGTGCTCCTTGCGAACATCATCCGAGGACGTCTTGGTTTCCTCGACGTCCTCCTTGCAAATCGACACCTTCTCCACCGGCTTGGTCTCCTTGTTCACACTCACCTGGTCCTCATACAGAGTGACCGAGGCCTCCTGCTCACCGATATCATCAGGGTAGCTGGAGGCATCGTCGCTGATAGGGGAGCGCTCGACGGTGACCTGATCACGGGACACTGGAACCTCCACCGTCTCGGTCTCGGTGCTCACGTACTTACGAAGACGAACTTCTTCTGTGTCCAATCGCTGCTTGTCGACATCGAGGTGCTCTTCAGAGCGTACAACTCCATTAGCGGAGGAGTCAGTGAACTATCCGCACAGCGCCGTCAGCGCTCTGGGGTGCTCTTTAACAGGGCGGATCTGTTCAGGCGGGGATGGGCGTTGGCCACCGTAAAACCCCGGCGGTGAGAGCTCACTATTCAATCATCCATGATGTGACAGTGAATGCCCCAGACGATAGCCATGACCTCCCTCAGTGCCATCCGGCGGCGCACTGGCCGGTACTGGCTCCAGCTGCAACAGGAAGTATGTATCCTAGGCCTGACTAATGTTCTTCTGATTCGTCAACTCTTGCGCCCTCCTACCCTCGATATTCGTATACCTTTCGTTCCAGAATGCGGCATTTTTTATACCCAGACTAGTTGGATCGAATTCCGGCTCCAGCCCCTGCTTTCTTTGCCTCTCGTAATCTCTGTGTACCTTGAATACGATCGGAGAGAGCAGGGTGATGACGATCATATTAATCCACCCAAGTGTGGCGTATCCTATGTCACCAGCTGCCCACATTGCCTTTGCGGGGACGACTCCACCGATGAAAGATATCACCAATGCGCCGAGACGGAGAATCCAGGTAGCGACCTTATTTTCCTTCTGGCCAGTGAGGTATTGCAGATTCGACTGGGCGATGTAAAAGAATGCGACCTGGCTTGTGAAAGCAAACAGGAATATTGCCACCGCTACGAACGGTGATCCGAACCCATGCATCGTAGTATCAATTGCGTGCTGTGCGAATTCCGGACCGGCAGCGATTGCTTCATTGATGTTTGTGTGAATTCTGTCACCGGTGGACGTGATGACATTATAGGAATCCGTGGCAACGATGAGGGTGCCGGTGGCCATACAGACGAAGAGAACATCAACATAGATGCTAAACGCCTGAACTAGTCCCTGCTTGGAGGGGTGGCTGACGTGCGCTGCCGCTGCTCCGAAAGTACCTTCACCGACGCCGGCAACAGATGTGAAAATCGCCCGACGGATACCCCAGGTCACGGCATACCCTGCGATCCCGCCGAAGATTTGATTGACTCCCATAGCACTGCCAAAGATCACAGAGATCGTCTCAGGTATGGAAGTGATGTTAATGAGGATAACGACAATCGCGATGATGATGTATCCCGCAGCCATGAATGGCACGATCGTTTGCGCCACATTAACAATCCGCTTTGTTCCGCCGATGAGAACGATCCCGAGAATCACGGTGACAATAGTTGCTGTGATCCATGCTGGTATGTCGAATGCGTAGCTGACGCTGTTTGAGATATTGTTCGACTGGATTCCGGGAACCAGAAATCCGTAGGCAAGGAAGGCGACAAGCGCGGCGATTGCAGCGAGCCAACGCCATCCCAGACCGTATCGGATGTAATAAGGGATTCCTCCGCGATGTTCTCCGTCGATCTTTCTCTTGTATACCTGTGCGAGTACAGATTCGGCATAACTACTGGCTGCACCAACGAATCCAGTTACTGCCATCCAGAAAATGGCACCTGGCCCGCCAAAGCCGATCGCAGTTGCAACGCCACCGATTGCTCCGACTCCGACGCGACTAGCTAGAGTCATCGATAGCGCCTGGAACGAGGAGATTCCTTCGTCATGTTCATCTTTTGCTCTGCCATCGCTTACCTGACGGCCGGCAATCTGCTTCATCATGTCTGGTAGACGTCTGATCTGGATCGCTCGAGAGCGGAACGTGAAGTAGAAGCCTAGAAGGAGTGCGGCGTAGGCCATCCACTCCCACATATGGTCCGAGATGGTCTGAAGGGTTTGGGTCACAGTTCTCGTCTCCGTTCGGGTTCAGAAGTGGACCAATGCACCTGAGCAACCTCACCCACAGTGCTATGGCATGTGTGACATGGTACATAGCACAAGCCTACGAGCGGAAGGGTTTCGCGGAACTTGCATCGGACAGCAGGGAGCGCCCGGCCGGTCTGTGATGGAGAATCGGCGCCCTACCTGGTCATTCCCAGATATGAAGTTGGGGTAACATTCTTGTTGCAGGAAAACTTGCTTGCTTGAAACGGCGGATGTCGCTGTGTGCGGAGGGTAAATGTGTCTATTTACCGGAGGTAAATGGGTGGCGGGAGTCCTGCGCTCAACTGGAGGATTTCGGCGCTTTAGTGTTTAACGATCGCGCGGGTGGGGCTGACCATTCACCTCGGACGTGGTTGATGTGATCTTTCATGGCGGTCTCGGCCGCGCCGGCATCTCGGCTCTCTAACGCGTCAAGGATGGCGTGATGCTCCTGGGCAGAATCAACAAGTAACCCAGCTTCTGACAGGTCTTTGAGGCCGAAGAGTCGTGTGCGATTCCGTAGGTCGGAAATAATGGACGAGAGCTCGGCATTCTCTGTGAAGGAGATCAACCTGAGGTGGAATGTTCGGTCACTGTCGAGGTAGCGTACGAGGTCTCCCTGGACTGCTGCATTAACGATGGATTGCGCCATGTCCCGGAGCTCTGGAAAACAAGACTCAGGCACAAGAGGGGTGATGTCTCGAACGCTGGGCGGTTCGAGAAGTAGCCTGATCTTTGCGATCTCATTGAGTTCTCGTGGGGACGGTTGCGTGACTCCAAAGCCTTTATTTCGTACGGGCTCCACCAGTCCTTCGCGCGCGAGGTCGACCATCGACTCCCTGATCGGGGTCGGTGAGACACCGAACTGTGCAGCAAGCGTAGGAGCTGAGTACACCTCACCGGGCGTCATTTCTCCTGCGATGATCGCCCCGCGTAGCGTGGAGGTGACCGTCTCACGGATACTTCGCCGCGGCGCCAGGGTGCCGATCCGGTCCTGGTTTGGGAACACTACAACTCATCTCCGGGTACTGTTGAGCCTCGCATTGTGACGTTCATCGCCGCTGGTTCACAGTGCCCTATTGTCCCTGGCTATTGCAGGTGAAAGGGTATGTGGTCATTGGATCATACGTGTGATCTGGTGACCACACTACCGGCCGTGGTGGCCCAGAGCGACGATGGAGGGGATACTCACTAGAAGCCTATCGCGCTGTGATCTCAAGGCGCAGAGGGTCCCGAGATGGGTGCTAGAAGTGCGTCAGCATGACCCGGTGCGCCGTTCTGTTGCTGCTTTGCCGTGGTTATGCGTACACCGAACAGCGAAACGACCAGGCATAATGCCTGGTCGTTACCTTCTACTCTGCCTCGACGCTGTGCGAAGCGGCGTGATGGAGCACGTGTGTTAACACTTGATAGTGGGGCTATTTGTAGCCGAGCTCCAAGACCTTCTCGGTAGCCTTGATGATCTCTTGGCGGATCTCAGCCGGCATGTCCATGCGCGGAGGACGGCACTTACCGCCCCAGCGCCCGGCGACCTCCTGGGACAACTTAATAGCCTGCACAAAGTACGTCTTCGAATCCCAACGCAAGAGCGAGTGAAGGTCTCCGTAGATCTGTCGAGCCTTTGCCCAGTCCTCAACGTTCCCGGAGGTGGAGAGGCGGAACAGCTCCGTGGTGGACTGTGGAATCGCATTGGTGTAGCCGGCCACCCAGCCCACAGCGCCGGCAATGCCCATCTCGAGGACGACATCATCGCTGCCGATCGACAGTGCGAGGTCTGGGGCGAGCTCCCGGGTCTCGTATGCCCTACGGACGTCTCCTGAGAACTCCTTAACGGAAACGATGAGGTTCTCGTCGCTGAGCTTTTGCAGCAGAGGCGGAGTCATATCGATCTTGGTGTCGATCGGGTTGTTGTAGGCCAGAATCGGCAGACCTGCTGCAGCCACGCGACGATAGTGATCAAGAACCTCTTCGTCGGAGGCGCGGTAGGCGTTCGGGGGAAGCAGCATCACGCCGTTGGCGCCTGCTTCTTTCGCATGCTCTGCATGGCGGACGCTCTCTAGTGCGCCGTATGCACCTACCCCGGGGATCACGTTGAACCCATCTGGGGCAGCCTCGATGGCGACCTCCACAACTTTCTGTCGTTCTTCGGGAGTCAGCGTCTGATATTCGCCGAGTGAACCATTGGGGCAGACGCCATCAGCACCATTCTCAGCCAACCACTCGACATGATCAGCGAAGGTGTCATAATCGACGGTGAGGTCTTCTTTGAAGGGCAGGGTGGTGGCAACATTAACCCCGAGCCAGGGTTTCTGGTCAGTCATTGACTACTCCTAGGTGAGTGGTGGTGGGAATCTGGGCCATGCTGGCCAGTGCACCTCTAGTGTAACAGTACAATTTCACATTGTACATGGTGAGAGTCCTCTCTGTTAGAACGGAGGGGTGCTCCCTCGAAGTGTTAGTTTTTGCGCAAACCCCAGGACTGGGATTCGCCAGCGGGGCCATGGTGACGGGGGATACCCCATGGGTTCGTATCCTGCAATGCTGGCGGCAGGACGGACTGGGGGGCATTCTGAAACGCCACCCCGCGCAGGAACCTGCTGATTGCCGCAGTCCCTACAGAAGTGGAAGAGTCATTGGTGGTTGCCGGGTACGGGCCACCATGCTGCTGGGCATAGCTCACAGCCACCCCGGTCGGCCACCCGTTGAACAGCACCCGGCCCACCTTGCGGGAGAACACAGAGATCAGCGCCGACAGGTCCGAGCTTTCCTCGTTGTCACCGATGTGGATTGTCCCGGTGAGGTTGCCCTCGAAGAACGTTTCGATCACTGCGGGAACATCGGCCTCGTTGTCGTACTCGACAAGGACAGAGAACGGGCCGAAGACCTCGTCGAGGAACTTGCCGTCATCCTTGGCCAACTTGCTAGCGGGAACCGACACAATGGTCGGGGTCGCCCACACTTGGCCATCCTCGTCAAGCTCAGCGGAGCCTTCCACGACAACACGGACATCGGGGTCAGACAGGAAGATGTCGGTACCGCCGATGTAACTCTGTCCGATACTCGGGTTGAGCAGGCGGTGCTTCGGTACGTCAGCGGCGGCCTTGGAAATTTCTTCCTCGAAACCGGCGACATCACCCTTGGAAGGTATCCAGAGGAACCCAGGCTTGGTGCACAGCTGTCCTGCCGACCCAGCAACGGATCCCAGGAAGCCCTGAGCGATGTCTTGGCCGCGCTGCTCGAAGGCGGCGGTGGTCACCACAGCAGGGTTGACGCTGCCCAACTCCCCGAAGAAGGGAATAGGACGGGGGCGGGCCGCAGCGATGTCAGCCAACATGCGTCCGACCTTGATCGATCCGGTGAAGGTACCGATGTCCACCCGATCGTCGTTGAGTGCTGCGGTTCCTGCCTTCTGTCCCTGGATGAGAGCAAAAACTCCGTCGGGTGCGCCAGCGGCTGCAAATGCATCGACAACGACTTGTGCTGTTTCAACCGAGAGATCCGGGTGCCCGGAGTGTCCCTTCACAATCACCGGTGATCCCGCGGCGAGTGCAGCTGCGGAGTCGCCGCCAGCAACCGAAAAAGCGAAGGGGAAGTTGGAGGCAGCGAAGTTGAGCGTGACACCGGCAGGCACCAGAACGCGACGAAGGTCCGGACGTGTACCGAGAACGAAATCGGGGTCAGCATCATCGATGCGGGCGTCCAGGTAAGAGCCGTCCCGAATGACATCGGCGAACAGGCGGAGCTGGACAGTGGTGCGCTTGAGCTCACCGGTCAGCCGGCCGTTGGACAGGCCAGTTTCACGCTCGGCCGTTGTGACCAGAGAACTCGCATGCTCGTCGAGCGCGTCGGCAACGGTGACAAGAGCAGCGGCCCGGTCAGCAGGGCTTGTCGCGGCCCAGGCCGGTGCTGCGCCAGCAGCCGCGGTGAGGATCGATTCGAGCTGGTCCTGGGTGGTGTGTCCAGAGGAAATGGTCGTCATGATCTTGCTCCTATCTGTAGTGGTGTCTTCTGGGGTTCAGAAGTCGAATCCGGCAGGGAACGGATCCGTGGGATCGAGCATGTACTGCCCGATCCCCGTGACCCACGCACGGCCGGTGATCGTGGGGGTGACTGCGGTGCGGTCACCGACTGTGGTCGTGCTCACCAATCGGCCGATGAAGCGCGTACCGATGAAGGACTCATTGATGAAATCGGTGTCGAGCTCCAGCTCACCGCGCGCATGAAGCTCAGCCATACGTGCAGAGGTACCTGTGCCACAGGGCGAGCGGTCGAACCAGCCCGGGTAGATGGCCATGGCGTGCTTGGAGTGGTGAGCATCCGATCCCGGAGCGATGAACTCGACATGGTGGACGTGATCGACCCCGGCGATTTCCGGGTGAGCGGGGGCATCCTGGGTGTTGATAGCTTCCATGATCGACATCCCCATCCGACTGATGTCCTCTTTGCGGGACCGGTCGAACGGCAACCCGACATCTTCAAGGTTGACCATCGCGTAATAGTTACCGCCGAAGGCCAGAGAATAGGGTACTTGCCCAAATCCCGGCACATTGATAGTCGCATCGAGACGCTCACAGAAGCTTGGCACGTTCTCAATCGTGACCGAGTCGGCGTGGCCTTCGCTTACCGCGACACGGGCAATGACCAGGCCGGCCGGGGTGTCCAAGCGAATGACCGTCTCGGGTTCCACAACCTCAACCATCCCGGTTTCCACCAACACGGTGGCAGTACCGATAGTTCCGTGGCCACACATGGGAAGAAGCCCGGAGACCTCGATAAAGAGAACACCCCAATCCGCATCCGGCCGGGTCGGAGGCTGGAGGATGGTTCCGCTCATCGCCGCGTGGCCACGGGGTTCACAGACCAGGAAGCGGCGTAGATCATCACGTTCGTGCATGACGTGCAGGCGCCGCTCGTTCATTGTGCTTCCCGGGAGCACCCCGACCCCGCCGGTGACCACGCGTGTGGGCATGCCTTCGGTGTGTGAGTCGACTGCCGAGATCAGCCTGTTGGCTTTCATGCCTTACCTCCCTTAATTCTTCATAGTTGGTGTTGTGGGATCTGTTTCCTCGACCGGGCCGGCCAGCTCACTGATGCGGATTGGCGTGTGGATTGGACGCCGGTCGATGATTCCGCCATCCAGGGATTCGACACCGGTAGCCTGGGCGAGAAGTTCTTCAGCACTGCGACCGCAGATACGTCCTTGACAGACACCAAGGCCTGCCCGTGTTGAGAGTTTCTGCGAGCGCAGGCTCGCAGAGCTGGTGGCACAGGCCTTCCTGCGCAGGTCGACGGCAGTGACCTCCTCGCAACGGCACACGATGGTGTCGTCGGTGACCCAGTCGCGCCAACCTGGGCGGATGCCATGGGCAGCTTCCAGCCGGCGGGCGAACGAGCTAAAGATCTTGCGGCGTCGCTGAACTCCCCGGATCTCCACGTCGCTGGCCAGCCCACCGGCGGCACAATGACCAGCGATGCTTCCTTCGGCTAATGCGAGGTCCACGCCGCCGACGCCTGTGAGTTCCCCAGCAGCAAAAACGCCAGGGGTACTGGTGCCACAGGCCTCGTCAATGACGACGAATCGGTTGTCGGAGAGTTCGCATCCTGCTGCGATCGCGACTTCCAGACGAGGGGTGAAGCCGTGGGTCACACAGAGCGCGTCACAGTCGACCCGGCGTTCAGTGCCCGGGATGGGCCGCCAATCGGCATCAACATCCGAGAGCACCGCACGCTCGACCCTGCCGTCACCCTCAGCTGCGATGACGGCGATACCAAGATGGTAGGGGATACGGTGTCGTAGATGTCCACTGACGTAGCCGACGAGCTCAGCCATCTTGTTCGGTGCACCGACCAGCTCCCATGGACGGGGGAGCCAGCCGGCGGCCAGCCGGCGGATGCGATTTGCCTCGTTGACCGAGTGCACACGAGCGCCTGCCTGGGTCAGGGAAGCTGCCACCGGCAGAAGGAAAGGACCTGCACCGGCGACGACGACATTGTCGCCGAGGGCAATGCCCTCACTCTTGGCAATGGCCTGGGTCGCTCCACCGGTGTAGACCCCAGGAAGATCCCAGCCCGGGAACGGCAAAGTGCGGTCGTGGGCACCAGTGGCGATGACAAGAGCGTTGGCGCGGTACGTCACCATTGTGCGATCGGTGCCGTCTGCCGGACCGGCCACCGTCTCGATGGCCAAGTCTGACACGCAAGTTTCATTAGCACTGGTGGGAGCACCTGGGGTGCCGAGTGAGCTGACTGCCCACACACTGGTTTCGTAGCAGACGGTGATGTCTGCGCTTTCGTGCACTTGTTCTTCCATGCGTAGGAACCGGGACCACCCGTGGTGCATCACACCCTGGGCATCCTGCTCGTCGTGGGGAGCCTCCTTGGGAAGGTGACGCCAGAACTGACCTCCCAACTGACGCCCTGCTTCAAGCAGGGTAACTTTTGCACCCGCAGTGGCAGCTCCCAGTGCGGCTGAGATGCCGGCTGGTCCACCTCCGACGACTATCACGTGTGATGGCATCATCGATCACCCCTGTCTACTTGGTGCTTCCCGTCGTCCTGGAAATCCACGATGTCGCCCTCACATGCTTGACGTTGGCACGCGCGGACATCGCGAACCCCGTCGACGGTGACAAGGCAGTCGAAGCACACCCCGATACCGCAGAACAGGCCCCGCGGACTATCTGTTGCGGCTGTCGTCCGCCATGCTCGGAGGCCGGAGGCGAGCATGACGCCAGCGATGCTCTGCCCGCGACGGCCTGTCATAGGGGCGCCGTCAACGGTGATGGAAACCATCTCGAGTGAGGAATCCCGTGGGGCTTCTGTCATGCGCTCGTCCTTTCATTACGGGTGGGGTGGGCTTCAAGATGTGGTTTCAGGCTGGGGCGTGAAATCGAGAAGGCCGCGGGGTCCAGCTCTGTCGGCGCATCGTCCATGATGTCGGCGAGCAGGCTCGCTGTGGGCAACGACAGTCCGATACCTGCACCCTCGTGTCCTGTGGCGTACCAGAGCCCCGGAACGTGGTTGTCGGGGCCAATGATCGGGAGATGATCGGGAAGGAAGGGCCGGAACCCTGAGTAGCTTCGAGTGACCGCGGTGTTGGCCAGGAAAGGAAACAGCTTGGTTGCTTTGCTAGCCACACTGCGGAGAACCTCGGCGCGGAAACGGTCATCGAACCCGACTTGTTCACGGCTGGATCCGATCAGCACGGTGCCACCCTGAGTGGATTCGATGACACTCGAGGTCATGAGCCCTTCGCTGCCGGACCCGACAGCGCCGACGTAATCGGCGTCATAGACCTTGTGGAAGACCCGTTGCGGCATCTTCGCTGTAACCATGACGATACCGCGGCGTGGTTTGACCGGGATCGATGCGCCAAGCATAGCGGCGACAGCACCAGACCAAGGACCACACGCGATGACGGTGTGTTCAGCGTGGATGTCTCCGGAGGTGGTCTGGATACCGGTAACCGTGCCATTAGTACGCAGAGCACTGAACACTTCACTGTTTTCGCGGACCACTGCGCCACGTTTCCTGGCCAGCGCAACCAGTGCCTCGGAGGCAATTGTCGGTTGGACTTGGCAATCACCGGGGTACCAGATTGCAGCGGTGAAGCGGTCAGTAAGCCACGGCTCGAGGTTCCGGACCTGGGCGTCGGTGAGATTCTCGGCGGTGACCCCCGCGCTGCGCTGGGTCTCGGAAAACTCACGCAGCTTGTCGGCCCCGACGTCACTGGTTGCCACGACAAGTCCACCTTTGGGCTCGAATTCCACACTGGGGAAGTCGGGCCCGAGTTCTTCGTTGACCTGTTGATGAAACTGCCGCCACTGTTGATTACCCAGCCGCGCGAGGTCGAGTTCGGGGCCGGGCCCCTTGTCGGAAACGAGTAGGTTTCCTTCACAGTGGGCACTTGTTCCGCTCGCGACACGGTGGCGCTCTACTAGGACAGTTTTCTTACCCCGACCAGCGAGTTCAGCAGCTACTGCGGCACCTACGATGCCTCCACCGATGACCGCAACGTCATAGGACTCCACGGGGGTTACCTCCTTGGGGGAGCATCAGCACGATGACTTGTACAATGTTACATACTACTATGAGCCGCGTCACTCGGTTGTGTCAAGTGGTGAAACGTCTCAGTTGCTGGTCCGGGTCAGTAGCTGAGATAGCTATAGGTTAGGTCCACGTCCTCTAGGGGCTACCGGCGTTCGGCGGCTGTTTGCCGTCGTTGGTCGGCACCCTCGGATTCCTAGTAGTCGGCATTCTTGATCCCGAGTGCTACCGGGTCAAACTGTGGATCTAGATCGGCTTTCCGCTAGCATTCGTAGTCACATAGGACCTTCGGGACCATGAGTCAGACGAAGAGTAGGCATGCCATGTGGATCCAGGTCAGTGAGGCGTGGCCGACGTCTTCGATCGCCCAGACGAGGTCTGCAGATTGCGCGGCACCGTGAATTGTGAAGGCCATGGAGCTCGCGAGGAAGGGCCCACCAATGCCAGAATGGAGGGAGTTGGCGGCGTCGGCTGGCCAGCACCGGCGACAGCAGGGAGAGTGTATCGTGCCCTATCTTTGTGCAGTGCTGGATACATGAGCTTTGTGAAGCTGAAGGTGCTGAGCAGGCCGCAGCATGAAGAGGGGAGTGACCGCGCCTCCCTCAGGGGCCGCGGTCACTCCCAGGTTGATTAGAAGTCGTTGTTAATCGTTCGTCGACCGGTACACTACTTCGGCGAGCACGAGGTCCTCCCACGACATTCCCACACCCGTGAACAGAGCGGGCCTTCCGGCGGTGCGTTTAAAGTTACCGTGCACGGCATCGCGAATATTCGCTGTGTTGCGATCCTGCCATTCCTCGAGTGAGCGAGCAGGGATAATGTTTCCGCCCTCCCGGAACATTCCGCCGCGGCTTTCAAGCACGACGTCAGAACGAAGCACGAGCTCGGCGTCCACTTCCCGCGCATCCAGGCCATGCTGCCCCACGGAGGCAACGATGGCTCCGGGACGGACCCACTCGCCACGGAAAAGTGGTGTCGAAGAGGTGGTTACGGTGATGATGATGTCAGCTTCACGAACCGCCTCTTCAACTCCGTCTGTGACATCAGTGACCTTTATTCCCTCCCCTCCCAGGAGGTCAATGGTTGATCGGATTCGTTCGGGTCGACGCCCCACGACCTGGAAGTTGGCGCCAGGCCACGCCCACTTAGCAGCACGGATATGGTTGATTCCTTGGGTGCCTACTCCGAACACGAGTACTGTGGGCTCTTCGGGGACCTCATCACCTGCAGGCGCGCTGGCAGCGAGTGCACGGAGGCCGGTGATGGTTACAGATGGGGTACGGACCGCCGTCACCTCCGTGCCGTCCATGACACAGACAGGCGCTGCGGTATCAGCATTGAACAAGAGGTACGTTCCCTGGATCTTCTCGAGGCCTCGATCGGGGTTCTCGGGGGAAAGCGTGAGAACTTTCACGCCCATTGCAGCCGGTGACGTTGCCGGCATGATGAGGAACTCGCCTTTAGGAGTGGGGGCAAAGAGGCGGGGGCCGTCGTCTTCTGGATCAATACCGTTCGACAGCGCTTCCTCGATACCCTCGATTGCGCCCTTCCAGGGGAGGGCTTTCCGGACGCCTTCGGCGTTGACGTAGGGGATGGTACTCAATTCAGAATCTCCCATTCTGTGGAGGGGTGGAATTACGGGAAAATCCACATTGCACCAGATGTATGAAACGAAATACCTGCTTGAATGCCGCGGTACCCTGGAGATGTGAAATCTCCCGGATTGGTCCCTGAAAACTGCCTGCGCCAGAGGCGGGCGTTGCGCATTTCTGCATCTAGAGCGCTGACTCGTGGCTTCCGCAGGGACGTTTCCATACGTCCACTTATACAATATCACATGGTACCGCAGGGTTCAATGTAAACTTGAAGGTGTGGTTTCCGCACCTATACCGAAACCATGCGGATGTCGCTGTCCAGGCGTCATGGCGTAGAGGGTGATCGGCATGTTTAGGGACACAGAAAGATCAGTGGCGGAAACCAAGGTAATATTCTGGCCTCCATCGGTACGCGAGACCGTTGGTGTGTACATCTCGTGTTGATTGTGACAAGTCCCAAGATGCCTGCGAGGGTCACTGATTTGTCCATTATCAGTTGATCTGTCGGTTTTCGCAGTCATTCTGTCACTGTCGATCAGGGCAAACACCGCAGTTGGTGTGCACGCTGACGCAGGATCTTCTCAAATAATCTGTCGGGCCCATGACTGGCTAGTGTTTCCACTTCTGCGCAGTTCTCGGGCTCCGGTAGGTGCCGTTGCTCGGCAGTGGCTTCATCGGTACAACAGGTTGAGTGCGAGGGAAGGGGATTCTGCGATGTCTCATGATGACTGAGGAAGACCGCCTGACGTCGCTCGGCCGTGGTCGCGAATCGCCCAAGTGTCATAATCATAATTATCGGCGTTATTTGGAAGGGGTCTGACCTAGGCGTTTAGGTGCTTGTCGCTTGACGGTCCCGTTCGTTGACCTCGTTGGTGGATCTTAGGTCAAGTCCCTATTCTAGTGGAGGCGGCGATGCTCCACGACGCTCATTCGCATCTCGCGATCGTGATTCGCTGGCTCGATTTCGGTCCTATTGATGTTCCGTGTGCGATGTACTGAACTGCATCTCCGGCCCACATTTCTCGACAGTGGTCCTGCTGCCGGCCGGCACGAAATACGTCACAGTGACGGAATGTGAGTGACCCCTGGTCGGTTATATAGGGCGCTGTCGTCGCTCTAGGTATGACATTCCCCCGGCCCGCGCAGTACTAGGTGGCGCTGGACAGTCGTGAGTACCATGAGCTGCTTTGGCGCGTACCTTACTGGTCAGTCGCTCGCATTCTCCTCGAACACCGTATGTGCGCTGGCGGTACACTACTCACCGCAGTTGAGGTGGCGCGTCGTATAGTAGATGGACGTCCCTCCCATGTTCGTCCTGCTTGTCGGTTTCGACGTGAGTGGCCTGGCACCGCCCGATCCAACAGGAGACAACATTGATCGTTCCCGACGGACGCACGGACGCAGAGAAGCTCTCCGAGCTGCTTACAAGCCCGGAGCAGACACACCTCGAGTTCAAATCAACACTGGACCTGACGTCGTTGAGACACAAGCTGAACTTCGTCAAGGACGCGGTGACCATGACAAACACTCCACCCGGCGGCTATATCCTGGTGGGTGTCGAAGACGGCGGTGACCTCGCCCTCCCGTCAGGGTCAATCGAAGACCGCTCTACCTTTGATAGTGCGCGACTTGCTGATCTCATCAAGAAGTACGCCGATGGAGTGGTCCAGCCGATCTCACAGATCCATGACCTCGATGGTCACGAGGTCGTGCTGATCTATCTACCGCACCCCGAGGACGGTTTGCCGGTACCGATGAGCAAGGAGGGAAGTTACCGCCTTCCCGGGGATAAGAAGCAGACGATCGTCTTTCGCCCAGGAGACGTGCTGGTACGCGAAGGCGCCCAGAACGTGCCGTTACGACACATCCACTGGGCTACGCTGCTCAAAAAGCGCGACGATCGTATTCGTAGCGAGGCTCGAGAGCAGGTCGACGCCCTGATCGCTGATCTGGCGGTTGCGCTTCGTGCGCGAGGTGGGGTGAGACAAGCCCTGGTTCCCCTATCACTGGATATGACCGATGAATCGTTTGCGGAGGCGGTGATATCCCACCTTGACGCGGGCAATGACGTGAGGTTGCGTCAGTTCCTACAGACGGCATCGGCATCATCACTTTCCGTCGATGCGGGGGTTGATGCTCTCGACAAGATCGTCATTGTCGCCGCGCAAGCGATGCACTTCGAACAACCCACGGTTGTTACTAAAGCGACCGACGCGCTGTATCGGGCCTACGAGAACGCTGGCGACGACGCTAGACTCCAGCTCGATATCATCACCCGCGTCTACGTGCTTGGTAGCATGGCCGTTCGCCTATGCCTCTGGGAAACAGTGCATGACCTCGCACTACGCCCGTACACGCCGACAAATGAAACGTACATTCACTCCTCTTGGATCAGACATGGCCAAGTGGCAGCGAGCCGCGCCGGACTCTTCGAAGAAGGCAAGGCCGGGATGATGATCTCTGGTGCCCGAGAACTAATGCGCACTCATCCGACGATGCGCCCAGATATGTCCGATACCCCCGACTCCGGCACCCCCAGTGTGTTCCAGGCCGACGGCGTGCTCAACTCGTTGTGCCAGTTCGACATCCTATACTGCCTGGTCGTGATGCTCGAGGGCCAACACCATGGAGGTGCCTACCCCGCAGCGTCCGGGTTCGACCAGTCCAGGGCCAACCCAGCCTTCGAAACCGTGGCCCACAGCCCCGAGGCTAGGAAACTCCTGTTCCCGACTTCCGATGTCTCGGTTGTCGCGAAAGCACTCGACGCCGTGTGGTCCTCTGCGAAGCAGCAATCCCTAGGATTCATGGCGTTTTGGGGACCTCTCCCCCCTATAGCAGAACACTTCGTCAACCAACATTCGATCTGAGCGGGACTGACGCACGGATAGGTGGCATCCTTCCAGGCCGCCTTACGGCCGAGCTAGATCGATTGTCACCTATCCCTGTATCAGCCCCATTCAACGGCGACAACGCCCGCCCCAGAGACTGATAGCTCGCCTGGAGCCTGCTGACGTTCTAACACACAGAGGCCCCCGTCAGCCGCGCCGACGACGCTGACCATACTGGATGCCCTGGACACCTACCTTCACGTCATTGAGAACGACGAGGCCAGCGCATACGATGAAGGTAGATTCAAGGAGTGAGACCACCATGACTCAGAAGACCTCCAGCGCCGAACAACAGCGCCGCCTACGCGAGATCGACCGCCAGGGAGCACGCAAGGCCCGCGAAGCCCTGCACAAGGTCATGAAGCGAAATGGCCACACCCCGAACACTAAGAACAAGCACACCACCGCCTAGCAACCCCATCACAACGACACCCCGAGAGCCCCTGCTCTCGGGGTATCATCGTTGCCACCGTGGGCGAAAACCGCCGAGCAATTGACCGCGGGCGCCTGCCGGTGCCCGCGGACTCCCCTCAAACCTGCCTGGCGGCCGGTGTGCCCTCCGACCGCCACCACCGTGCGACCTCTGGTCAGATGCGGGTCCACTGGTCGTAGGTCGATAGATCAGGCGGCTCCGGGGCGTATATCACCAGTTTCTCGAACGGGCCTAGTAGATCGACCAGCCCCCGGAGGGGGACCGTATGGCGCTCCAGGTCTCCTATCTGGCCGTTCTCAATACGTGACAGTGTGCTGCGGCTGGTACCAACGAGCTCTGCAACGGTTGCCTGTGTCATCCCCCTGTTTTGACGAGTGTCCGCGATCTCCCGGCCGATGCGCTGCAGGGCTGACCGTGGCGTCCGGACTTTCACCAACCGATGTCTCTCCGTCAGCTTCCTCTCCTCCGCGGCCGACCCCAGGTGGCCACAACCTACTCGCCAAGTCGCTGGTGAAGCCATCCACCATCCTGCCCTGTTGAGCGCCCTGTCGGTATTGTGTGTTCACCTCACCTGTAGAACGCCTCATGCGGGTCTGGGGTGATTTCCGGGGCGATGTGGACGAGCTCGTCTTTGTCCCAGCTGATCTTGCCGTCGCGGAACCGTCGCTTGGCCACGGTGAGCAACTGGACTCCGGTGGAACCTTCGGACATTCCCAACACCACATGCGCCGGCAGCGAGTAGACGTACCCACCCGGAGTCTGGGCCCGTACCGGTTCGGCGAACATCACATCCAGAATCTGTTCGTCGCTTGAGTCTGGATGTTCCTGCTTGATCAGTTCCAGGCACTCCAGATCGTCGTACTCCCACATCGGCAGCACATTCGGTTCCGCCAGCTCATCGAAGGCGAACTCCGGTAGATACATCGTGCCGAAGTCGTCATCCAGCATTGACTCCGGAGACTGTGCTGCCCGCTTCTTTACCCGAGTGGCCCGGCGCTTCTTCTTCGCCGCGGCGCGCTGCTGGTTCATGCTGTTCTTCTTGCCCATGGGCTCCCTCCGTGTAGTGGTGACACCAATAATGCTACTCATAGTCTGTAGACCTTTAGTCATCAACGCCTGATCCTCAACATGTGGATCAGGACAGTCAGGCACTACGCGTATTCGGCACCCAGATACGTCGGCTGCGCCAGCAGCGCGGACTGTCTCAAGAGGGGCTCGCTAATGCTGCCGGGTTGCACCGGACCTACATCGGTTCAGTCGAGCGGGGCGAGCGCAACATCAGCCTGGTTAACATCCTCCGACTTGCCGGCACGCTGGATGTTGATGCAGGGGACATGCTCTCCGGAATGCGCTTGGGTTGACGCCAGTCGCGCGCTGTGTGAGGCGGCCGGGGCGCGTCGGATCTGGTATGTGCGGCGTGGCGGAATCTGATCGGGCGGTCAGCCTGGGAACATGGAAGAACTATGATCAACAAAATTATCATCCAGGGGTACCGCACGTTCCGGAGTCTCACCATCGACCCGGATCCGGAAATGAACATCATCATCGGGGACAACGAGGCAGGGAAGTCGACCCTGCTCGAAGCGATCACCCTCGCTCTTAGTGGGAGGATCGATGGACGCTGGGCCAATGAGGAGCTCAATCCGTACTGGTTCAACGCCGCGGACGTCAGCGACTATCTGGCCGCGTATGCGCAGCACCCGTACGCCCCCAGCCCTTCAATCACCATTGAGCTCTACTTCGACTCCGACGACCCGGACGTGCAGCGCCTGCGAGGGGTCCATAATTCCTTGCAGGAAGATCGCCCAGGCGTCAAGCTCCAGGTCGCTCTGAACCCTGACTACGACGAAGAGTTCGCGGCCTACATGGCAGAGCCGGGCCGCCCTGATGTTCTGCCGACGGAGTACTTCGAGGCGCAGTGGACGAACTTCAACGACGAGCAGCTTCGTCGCCGCCCGGCGGCGCTGGGGTTGTCTGTCATCGATTCACGGACAATCCGATCGAAAGCCGGGGTCGACTACCATACACGCGAGATTCTCAGCGCTTTCCTCGACCCGAAGGAGCGCGCAGCGATCTCAGTGGCTCATCGCAAGTCCCGCCACGAGATGACGACGTCGGCACTCAACGAGCTCAACGACAAGGTACGTCAGGGCTCCGAGGACCTTCACGATGCTCCACTGGGGCTGGCGATGGACCAATCCTCCCAAGCCTCCTGGGAATCTGGCGTTGTTCCACATGTGGACGGCACTCCGTTCACCATGTCCGGACAGGGCCAACAGGCATCGATCAAAGTGGCTTTGGCGATGAAGCGTCGCGCCGAATCTGCCCGCACTGTACTGATCGAGGAACCCGAGACCCATCTCGCCTATGGACGTCTCCAGAAGCTGCTGGAACGGGTTGCGGCTCTCGCAGGTGAGAGTCAGCAGCTGTTCGTCACAACCCACAGTTCCTTCGTACTCAACCGTCTCGGCCTCCATAAGCTGATCTGCCTCCACGGAGACACCGCTACCCACCTCACCGATCTGAGTAAGGACACCGTCTCGTACTTCAAGCACCTGTCTGGATATGACACCTTGCGTCTTGTCCTGGCCAGCCGCCTTGTGCTCGTTGAAGGTCCCTCCGATGAAATGGTTTTCAAGAGGGGCTACGCCGACAGGTTCGGCAAGCCCCCGGAAGCCGGGGGTATCGACGTGATCTCAATGAACGGCATTACCTTCAAACGAGCACTTGAACTGTGCACACGCCTTAATCGAGATGTCGTCGCACTGCAGGACAACGACGGCACCCCCGCGACTGATATCACTTCTGAACTCAGCGAGTACCTCTCGGACAAGCGGAAGATGTACATCGGAGAACCCACGCTGGGGAAGACTCTTGAACCTCAGCTGATCACGGCCAACGGTGTTGACAACATGCGCAAGATACTGAAACTGCGCCCACAGGACAACCCCGAGACGTGGATGCCCAACCACAAGACAGAGGGAGCGCTTCGGATCCTACAGACGAAGGAACCGGTGGCTATGCCCGTCTACATCCAGCAGGCGATCGAGCACTTCGCATGAACCGCGCGATCCTCGCTGTCGCCGGCGGGCGCAAGACCCAGTCCATCATCGACAACTGCACGGCATGCCCGGAAGATCGTCGCATCCTCGTTCTCGGCTACACCACAGCAAGTCAAGACGAACTCGCCTCCCGGATCCGGAGTGCCGGTATCCGGGGACATCGTGTTGAGGTACTGGGCTGGTTCAGCTTCCTTTTGCAGCACTTCATCCGCCCGTACCTCCCACTGCTCTACCCTGGTCACCGACTGACCGGGCTCAACTTCGATGGTGATCCGGGGCGGTACGCGAAAGATGCGAAAAGGTTCCTCGACATGGATGACCGTGCCTACAGGCTCCACCTTGCTCAACTCGCACACGATGTCATGCGTGCGAGCCGGGGTGGGGTCATCGATCGTCTGGAGCACATCTACGACGAGATCTACATTGACGAAGTCCAGGATCTTGGGGGTTGGGATCTGGAAGTCATCAACGCCTTGCTGAAGGCACACCTGAAAGTCACGATGGTCGGTGATATGCGACAGGCACTGCTCTCCACCAACATCCGTGATCCGAAGAACAAGAAGTATCAAGGGGAGAAGATCTTCGTATGGTTCCAAATGATGGAGAAGAAGAATCTCCTCGAGATCACGCAGCGGCCGACGACCTACCGTTCGAACCAGACCATCGCGAGCTTTTCCGATACCATCTTCGATCCCCAGCTTGGCTATGCACCGACGTCATCCGCTTCGACGGAGACGCATACGCACACGGGTCTGTTCACCGTCCGAAAAGCCGACGCCGACGAGTACGCCCAGCGCTACGGGGCCTTGTGCCTCCGGCACAACAAGTTGTCTGCTCGTGGCCTGGATCTTCCGTTCCTCACCTTTGGTCTGTCCAAAGGCCGCACTGTCGACCATGTGCTGATCTACCCCACCACGCCGATGACCAAGTTCCTTACTGGCGTTGCCGATCTCGCTGGCCAGTCTGCCTGCCAGCTGTACGTTGGTGTGACCCGTGCCAAACATAGCGTCGCTTTCATCACCGACGAACAGATCCCTGGCTTCACGGAGTGGTCGCCGCGACAAGGCCAGCTTCCTTGAGCGATCGGGAAGGGTTCTTCCCTCGAAGACGGCAGACCTGGCTCTGGTCCCTGCTATACCCTCTAGTCTGGTGCTTGTTGTGTCGATACTTCACTGATGGCCCGACGTAGGTCCACCTCGACAGCTCAGAGGAACACTCATGACGACCCCGCACATCACAGTGGAATACTCTCCTACTGTGAACGAACGACTGCCCTGGCTCATCGTTATCGACACCACCCCCGTGGTCCGTGTCGCCGAAGGAGAGCACGCCACCGCAGCACTGGCGGCTGTCCCCGGATTGCTGGACGACGGATGGGAACCGACCCAAGCGGTGTACCGGGCACTGGAAGACTCCGTGGCCATCACCCTCGACCAGTGGCAGGACGCCTCGGATGAGGCACACTTCGGAGACGAGACATAGATGCCGACTGGCAACGACCCCGTCGCAGACGCTGATATCGGTGCTGCCGTGGAACCCGGGGGTGCTCGGCCGCTGCCATTCGGGCTCCGCAAGTGCTACGCGATTCCCGGCAGCCTCGATGAATTGCGCGGCCCCTTCGACGGCATGATACTACTTCCCCAGTCGATCCACTGGGCCAAGAAAGGCGGCTCCACCGTCGACCTGTCGACACCCGGTGGGCGTTCCATCGCCTACGGTGCCGCGCTGGGCGAGGGAACTCTCGAGCAAGTGTGCGCGATCGTCAACCGAGATCACCTGTTGGGTGACTGGGTCGCCATCCCGAAATCAATCCGGATGACGGCGCTGTGGGAGAGCCGCTTCGACGAGCTCGAGCGCACCCTCACCGACCAACAGTGCGCCTACTACGCCAGCTTCCCCAACGAGTTCTAGACAGGACGCGGGGCGATAGCGCCGGCCTCGGCGGAGCCACACCAAGGGGGATGGTGAACAAGAAGGCTCAACGCCAAAGACCGGCAGTGCAGACGCCAAGGGGGATCCTCCGGGAACCGGAGGTGACGCCTGCTGGAAGCAAAACTACCTGACGTTCACACCATCTGAGGACGCATTGGTGAACAGGGCCCGGGCGGTGCAGGATCCAGCGCCTCCCACGTAACGTCACCGTTCTTCACCGGACCCGTGGGCCTCCGCTGCACACAATATGCATTCCTAATGCGTCGGGATTATTGGCACGAAGCAATGCACCATGACGCTTGGGATCTGCAGACACTGTGTCGCGGGGCAGCTGGTTGTCTCCGGTCCCGCGGTCCTGGTACCCACACGCCAGGAGCACTCATCTCCAGAGGCCAGTGACTGTCGTCATTGTCGCCCCAGTAGCTCCCCTGCTGGCCTCTCCTCTGGCGAGGTGCGTGCATCTGATCGTGCGGGGAGCGTGACCTGTTCTCCGGGGCGTCATGGATCGCATGAGCGCTCACAAGTCATCGAGGTACTTCGGTCGAGCCTTCATCGCGTGGATGATCAGTTCGTAGCCGTCATCGAAGACCAACGCGATCAGTTCCAACAGTCGACCAGCATGGTCGGTGCCGATCATCAGCCACCGACGCGGATCATCTTCATCGTCGAGCGGACGTGACGAGAGAACATGGGCTGCGGCATAGAGCACAGCATCATCGGTCAACCGATCGCGGCGGTAGTGTTTTCGGGCGGACTGGTGAAGCTCAGGCGACATGTGTCCACTGGCGTACCGCGGCCCGGATCGCTTCCGAGCGCGAGGTGATCCCCTCGGCCTTCGCCCGTTCGGTCAGTGCGGCGATCGTCGCCTCATCAAGGCGAACCGGGACCACCGTGCCGGGGCCATCGCCGACAGTGGGGCGACCCCGCCGCGGTGCCGGCAGTTTCGACAAGTCGTAGCCGGCCTCAGCTTCGTCAGCCCACTGCTGGATCTGTTCGTCGGTCACAGCTTTTCCGTGCAGCAGGTGCTCACTCATATCATTATCGTATACGAAAACCATCGCGGCGGATAGAGGCATCAGATCGCGGCACAGTCGGCGGCCACCGCACCATAGGTGCCAGCCATCAACAACGCCGTCCTTGCCGTACGGAACCGTACGTCTCATCGTCTGAAAAAGTGTGGCACACCTCTTGCAGATGAATCTGCGACTTCTCGTTGGCATGTTTTTCTCAACAACCTAGCCAGGTCGTTCGTGGTCATCCCTAAGCATCGTCGGCAACCGACACTCGGGACCTCGGTGAGTCCACCCCACCACTACCCTGCTCGCCTGCTTCCCGCCTTTCGGGCGCACCGTGACCGTGGTTTTCGCACAGTGCCGACCACGCTCCAGCGCCCATCCACATCGGCGGTGTCCGACCTTGTCGATACCATCGGATACATCCACCGGAAGGCCGGGTGCGGTCCCCGGTGCCGGCCACCATTTGATGCACCACGCCAGGGAGGTTTTACATGCTGCAACCCACGGAAGGAACGATCTTCTTCGCCGAGTACGACGTGATGAAGTCGGTGTCCAACTGGCTGAACACGGCCTACTTCAACCTTCAACGAGCCGCGACCACGGATGCCGAGCGGCAATGGTGGATCGCTCGGCATGCGGCCCTTCGTGAATATGTTGCTGCGGCAGTGGACACCGACCGAGAAGACCTGCTGAGCCGTACGCGCACAATGCGTGCCGAGTTCGATCGCCTCGGCGGTCTCAACTCCCCTGGTCGCGACTGACCGTCTCCCTACCGATGTGGTGAGCAATCAAGTCACCGAGAAGCTACAAGGGGTGGAAGAGACCTCGGTGAGTTGCCAAGCAGCACCGATGTACTGCAGAGCGTAGCCCCGAGGGAGATGCACTCCACCACGATGTAGGTTCCTGATCGGTGGGCATCAGGCCGTCCGGGGATCGACGCTGGTGAGCTTGTCGACCATCGCGGAGACCTCTTCCGGACTCATCTGGGACGGAGCCGGGCGAAGCACATCAGCAGCCAGCGAACGCATTTCGGCAGTGGAGGGCTCCCAGCCCTCTAGAACACTGGAGTGAGCTGCTTCGGTGACTCTCTTAGCATCCGTGTCACTCATGTTCGAGAACACTCCCGGGTAGGCCTCGCGGTAGCCGACGATACTCTTCAATGTGGCGAAATCGACCATGGATTCGTGCCCCTTCCCTATTCACCCGCGGCGATTCGGCACCGCAGTACTTCTGCCCGCTCGGAGTCACCGTGCCCACGGCGCGCCATAGCGTCCAGGACAGCCTGGTCGGCGGAGATCTCACCGCGCAGGATTCGACGGCCCACCGCCTCGACCTCCGGGGTTACCGGCTGTCCGGCCATCGTCAGTGACGCGGCGACGGCGAGTTTCTGGTCCTCAGTACGGTAATCCTTCACGATCTTCCCCACCCGTCCATCGTTGCTATCAACCACTCCATTCTATCACTGACTACCAGTGTTAGAAGCGACCACAAACCATCGTTCACCTGACCATTCATCCCCTATTACGGAGGTGGTTGATTGTGTATGCACCGCTGGGGCGGAGGACCGTTCGCGACCGGTCGCACATTGCACAGGGTGACCCGGAGGCGTGCACTCACTGCGATGGTCAGTCACCGTCGATGACAACGGGGTGGATCATCACCAAAGTGGTGCATTACACGCTCCAGGTTCCCATTACGATCACGGTCGACCATGGGGGAAGCACTGGAAAGACGGTCGTGCTGCCCGGCTACTAGTCGATGGCCTTGTCCGGGTTGTCCCGGCACCACTTCCGGTAGCGCTGACGACTCCACGCTTCGGGCACATGGAACCGCCGACCGCCATAGCTCACGACCACATAGCCGCGCGGCGGGTTCGACTCACCAGTAGCTGTAGCCGAGCCTGCTGATGACCATGACAGTGACTGCGACGACGCCACAGACCGACTAGCGCCGACCGGTGACGGTGATGCCGACGCCGCGCGGCGCAACCGATCGTTGTCGTCCCGCAGCCGAACAATCTCACGGCGTAGCTGGCGGTACTGCTCCACGATTGCGTCACGTTCGCGTTGCGCCTGCGACTCGCACTGACGGTCTGTTTCGGCGCGGGCGCCGGTGTGCCACAACCGGCGGCGTGCCGCCTCGATGATCTCCGCTGACTCTTCAGTCTGCGGCAGTGCGGCCACCACACTGGCCAGTCGGCGGGGATTGTTCTGAAGCCATTCGATGACTCCGCCACGGGTGTAGGACGGTGCGACGGGCAACGCCTGAAGCTCAACCACCTGGGTGCCGACCACTCCCTCGGCAGCCGCACGACGGCGCTCCCATCCACGGTGACGACACGACGACGAGCAGTAGTGCGGACGCCGGCCCCGGCCCTTGTAGACCAACTCCGTTCCGCATTCGATGCACACCAACCCCGGATCATTGGGTCGGCTGTCCGGGTCACCTCCCACGTGAATCTGTGGGCTACTGCTGGCTCTCGCGCCCACTGTCGTGCTGGTCGACGATGAGCCGGTATGTGCACCCGGGTTGGTGTTGATGGGCAGTCGCATCTGTTCGCGGTCGCTGTTGTGCTCGGCCATGATTGCACTCTACTTGTTTCGTGCCAACGATCCCGACACATTTGAAATGCATATGGTGTGACGGTCTTTGGGGCGCGGCATTCAACACTGGAAGCGAACAGGACTGCAGTGATCGGTACAGGTTCGGTACAGGCAAGGCAGGATCTTGGCGTGCGGTGACGTGAGCAACCTGTCGATGCGCGGCAGATCTGGCAGGGAAGACCGAGAACCTACGACAGTAGAGCGGGGATCGCACCATGGGTGGTTGTGATCGTTGACGACCGCTTTAGCCAGGGGCTGGAGCTCGACAGTTCCGACAGGCTATGGCGAGTCTCCCGGTGCCCTCGGGCCGATTGTCGAACGTGTTCACTGGCATCGCTGTCGACAGGCGGAGGGCAGAGGTGCCACTGGCATATTCCTCGTGCTCTCCTGGAGCCTCACATGGCGCGCTGGTGACGACAGCGACAGGGGGATCCTGTGGGGCCTACTGGACCGCCAGGTCGGGGTGGTCTCGACACCACTTGCGATACTGTTGTCGCGACCAGGACTCCGGCACATGGAACGTCTTGCTCGCCACCTCCACAACTTTGTAGCCGGGCCGTGGGGAGCGCGTTTCCTCGCCTGCATGCGACGTGCCGGAGAACGTGCGCTCATCATGACGAGACTGCGGCTCGGCCGCCGAGATGCTTTCGCCGGATTTACGGTTCAGTAACGCCAGTGTCTCGTCGAGCTGTTCGCGCAGACGACGGTTCTCCGCTCTCAACCTATTCGCCTGCGCGATCAGGTGACCGTTGTCGGCTATGAGCTCGCGCTCGCGAGTGACCGCCTGCTCATTGCGTCGTAGTTGCTTGTTCTGCGCGGCCAGCTCATCGCGTTCCTGAAGCAACCTTTTCTCCAGTGCCGTCCCGGGAAGACGCTCGCGCCCAACCGGGAGCCGCACACTGTCGAGTGCCCGCCCCAGCGATTCCACAGTACCGACGGCCCCAGCTGTCCGGGTCTTGGCCATCACCGACAACACTGCTTCGAATCGCTTCTGGTCTTTGGCCAACCACCGGGCCACACTCTCTCGGTCGTAGCTCCCCCGAGTCACGGCAGGAGGTTCGACTACCTCCTTCGCGACCAACCCTTCTTCCGCGGCGCTGCGGCGCGCCCATGCCCGGGTGCGGCATCTCCCCGAGCAGTACTTGGACGGCCGTCCTCTGCCCTTGTCGACGATTTCCGCCTCGCACTCCACGCACCTGCGCGCTGAGTCTGTTGGAGGTCTTGGCGGGGCGTCGTGATCTGGGCTGTCGGATGGTTCTGACATGCTCTCCGAGGCTACCATTTCGTCAAACGATAACCACGGGTAAAAGTGCAAGAGGTGTGTGATGTTTCGCCTTTACGCGAGCAGGAGGAAGACGAACGTTGATTGAACGGTGCAGTGTTCAGGACGTAGCGTCAGGCAGTCTTAGCGAGAGCCAGTCAGTCGGACGTCTGTGCTTGACGGAATGCGTCGAGGGCGGCGTGTGACGTAGCGGTGTCTCGGGGCGCGGTGCTGCGCGCGAGAGCGTCCGCAGCCGCGTCGGATTCCGCCCACGGCGGCATCTCTCGGTCGATGGAGTCCTGGTCGGTGTGCTCGGTTGTGGCAGGTTCTCCTCTCCGTGGGCGTGGCGTGTATCTGTAAGCACGCTGCAGGACGCGTTCCGGTTTGATGTGGTGACTGCGCACCAAAGCGTTGAGACCAGAGGTGTGGCTGGCGTAGCGTCATACGCGATGGGGGCGCTGCGTTGCGAACTCATCTCTGAAACAGGAAGCGGACGACCCGCCCGGCAAAAGACTGGTCGTCCGTTCCGACTGCTAGGGCACTGGTGGCCAGCCGAGCACATCACGGATGAAATCCGCGATCACTCGAGCTACCACTTGCTCCAGGACCCGTCGTAGGGAAACTCCTCTCCCTCGACGGGTTCGTCCTTTGTCAGGACTCCTGTGTCTGCCCATCAGCCCTCCTCTCCATGACGGGATTGGGGACACGGACGCCGCACACGCTGCGTTCCCTGGCCGCTCCGTCATGCGGCGCGACCGATTCATGGGACGCCGCGAGGAGGCACCTCATATCGTAAACCGCGCCTGTTCTGCTCCTCCTCCAGTCCGCGTCCCCGTGCGCAGAACTAGGGATACAGTCGCAATCAAACGGCGTACTCGGCGCGAAAACCGCGCTCACTGGACAGCAAGCTGACGTGCCTGCTTCGGCGTCGCCACTCCCCTTTCGGCGCGGTTTCATCTATCTCCCACAGGCACGCGCCTCATGTGTCGGATGACGTGCTCGCTCATGCATGGTCGGCCCGCGCCCGGCGATCGTTGACCGCGACTACCCTTCCGCGTGCCACAAGCGTGCATCGACCGATGTGTCGGAAGGTGTTTCACAACTCGCTTAGCTCGGCGCCTCGCTGGCGGTGCCAAACGCTGTGTCGTGCAACCGGCTCACAAGTAACGCGGGCCGACCTTGAGGCCACAGCTCATCCCCGGCACCGTCGGGCTGTGTCCGGACGGCACGCAACCGTGAAGTTGTCGTACCGTCCGGCAGACACCGCACTCGATCTGCAGAAGCGCTACCCCGGCTACATTCACGGCCACTAGTTGTCCTTCACTGGCCCATCATCTTGCGTGCTCAGTGGCACACAATGGCCGTCTTTTCGAGACGGTCAACCACTACACACCTCTGGCACCATTACCTCAGACACGATCCCTGCAGGTCGTCGCTGTGTCGTGTTCACCATCCAGACACCATTGGCATTTCATATGTGTCGGAAACGTTGGCACGAAACTGTGAAGGTCGCGACGACATGTCAACCACCACTCACGCAGCACTGAGCTCCCGTAGCTACTGCACTCTGTCCGGCAAAACCATCGACCATAAGGCGCGCTGGTGTGGGCTTCCCGGGACGGATCGGCGGAAACGAGCGATGTTCTTTTCATCGACAGTGCGCGGCTACTGATCGGCGACCGATCGATGAGGCCAGTTTGTGGTGATGCACTCTGGTGACACTGCGGCAGGATAGACGAGGTGACAACGCAACGAACATCCTCGGATCCACAGCATGAGCCACAGGAGTGGCTGACGCGGCTCGACAAGATCGCCCAGGCGACCAGCGCCTGGCGTTCACGGACACAGAATCCTTCGCCGATTGAGACGGGAAGCTCACTCGCCGCCGACGAACTCGAGAGCGTGAGCGTCGGGAACACGGCGTGGTACTCGATGTGTGTCTCGACCGAACATCTGGGGTTCTCACTCGACGCGATGAAGGCCACCGCAACGATGTATCCGACGGCCTATATGACCGTTGCTCGTACAGCATTCATGGCGGCAGCGAACGCCGCCTGGCTCCTTGCTGAACCATCGCGATCGCAGCGCCGCGAGCGGGCGATCCGACTCCAGGCCGACGAGCTGCGTGTGCAGATCACGACGCTGAAGTCCCTTTCTCTTCCCGATGGGGAGCCAGACACCGCACGCGTCGAAGCTGTTCAGCGTCTTCGGCAACGCCAGGAGATCCTCCGGAACACCGCAGGCCAACTCGGCATCACTGAGAAGGTGGAACAGATGCGGTTTAACCAGACCGAGGCCATCGACTGGGTGGCACGCCGAATGCCCGATTCCGACGACCCGTTTCTGCTGGCGGCCATGCAGACAATCTGGCGTTCAGGCAGTGCCGCCGCGGATGCACAACGACAGTTCGCACTCATGCGCATGGGTCCCCATGAGCTCGGTGAAGGGGTCGATGGTACGAGGATCATGAAGCTGCGCGGAGACCTCGACACTGATGTTGGCCCGGCACTCGGTGGAGCGGCGTTGACCCTCAGCGAGGCTTTCCGCCTCTACGATCTGAGCCGACTACGGAAGATCTGACTTCTACGTCGTGTCCTGGTGCCGACAATCACCCTCCGGGTCGGTGCCCGCCAGCCATGCGGATCGACACGCGACCACGGTGCTCTTCTTTCGTGCCGGGGGCCTAGCTGTTCCGCCTGTGTCGACCTCATTGGAGTTGCGCCCGCGGCCCCGTCACTCGTAGGGCGCAGACAGTGGCGGAACCATCGATAAAAGCATGCCAACGATAGAAGTCAGATGTATCTGCCAGAGGTGTGCCCCACTCTTGATCCGCCTGCTGGGCTACGCGCTGGCCGCACTGTCGGACCTTCTCGGAGGAACCCTCGCCGGCCTATTCGGCTGTGATGGGCGGGTCCAACAGGTGTGGTCAGTGATGTCCGGCGTTCTCGCTATGATGAGGGGTCTTACATATGCAGGCGGAAAGATTTTCAGAGTGTCGCCAGGCCGGACGGGTGCTCTTCCCCCACGTAGTCGCTTCTGCTCGGGGTCCCCCACTGGGAAGCTTCCGCCACCACTTCCCCTCAGCCCACAACGAGGACATCGACGATGAACAAAGCCCCGACCACGAAGACCTCTCCGAGAGCGAGTTCAGCGATCGGAGCCGGCGTGGTGCTTGTCCTCACGATGGCTGTCGTGATCGTCAGCGTGGGCTTCGTTGTTGTGGGGTGGCAAGGATGGATGACAGCAACGTCCTATACAACAGCGGTCGCACCAGCAGCGCTGACCACGACCGGTGCCATGATTGTTGCGCTTGTGCTCTACCACCGGTGGAACAGGGATCACTATCAGCGCGAGGATCTGGAGACGGCAAGGCTCGGGCACGCCCAGCGACTTGAGACCTCACGCCAGGAGCACGCTGACAAGTTGGAACGTGATCGCATCACACATTCCGAGGGTGAGGAACGTCAACGCTCACGCGAAGAGTACTTCCGTCACCGTGCCCAGGAACGAGGCAAGCGTCGCGAATCCATGGGGCAACGGATGGCCACTGCTGTGGAGCATCTCTCCAGGGCCAACGGCATGACACAAGCTGCTGGGCTGCTCGAGCTCGGCGGCCTGGTCGACGACTGGTGGGCCTTCGGACAAGAGTGGATCAATGACATCGATGAGCGTGATCACGAGTCGGTTGAGCGTATCAACGCCGAGGTTCAGCGTCGTCGACAGGAGCTTATTGACCTCATCTTCAAGCAGCGCGTCCCTTCCGTGGACGCGGAAGGGACGCGCTGCTGAACGTCACCGGTGGGCCATGGTTCAGGAGACCCGTGCTCGTCTCCTCCTAAACCATGACAACAACGCCCACGACTCCTGGAGGGGCCTCGACTTGTCTCACGCTTACCTCAAGGGATGCAACCTTACAAAGGCCGCTCTCGGGGGATTCAGATTCAATCGCGCCAACTTCAAGGGGGCGAGATTAAATGGATGCAACCTGGGTGATGCCAGTCTCTCTCATGCCTACTTTGAGGGAGCGCATCTCGAGAGCGCAACCTTCGATGGAGCTGCCATGAGTGGAGCTGATTTTAAAGATGCATCGTTCTTAGCGACGTCATTTGTCGGGGCATCACTGGGACACGCGAAGTTCCACGAGATCTTTCTCCATGCGGATCTGAGACATAGTATTCTTTTCGACGTTGACCTCCGCAAGGTTGAGATGGAATACGTCCAGCTCCAGGGGGCGAAACTGGTCGATAACGAGGTCCCCCTACGCTCTAGGATCACCCAGACGCGAATTGTCGATTACTACGAAGGCTTGGTTGAGTACGATAGTACGACTGTTTTCCCGGAGGGGTTCGATCCGAAGGGGGCAGGTTTCGAGCTTGTCGAAGCCACAAATCAGGATCGCACTTAGGAGTCAAGGGTTACCGCGGTGTCATCCACAAAGCTGGAACTTTCCTATCAGGGCAGGAATCACACCGAGTCTTGAGCGAAGCAGTCGTCGGCACCCGCGGGGATAGAGCCGTCAGCAGTCCGTCGTGGTGGCATCCTCCTGCTGGACACTGTGCTTGCTAGGGGAAGTGATCGCAGTGTCTGCGCGTCACCTCGTGCGCTGTCCGGCGAGCTCTATGGCCTCCCTCATGATGCTGTGCACGCTCCTTACATATCCTCGTCGACCATGTTGTCTTCCAGCCGACCGATCCCCACCAACGCCTTGTGGACGGTGTGGTGATTAGGCGTACTGCACCTTCCCCTTGGTGACAGCTCGTACCCACTTTCCTTCCTCAGCCGTGCCGTAGCGCGTGATCAGTGGGCTGAGCATGTGATAGCTGTAGTACTTCTCCTGCGGATCAGTCAGCACACGGGCCAGACTCGCCACATCGTTGTGCCGTAACCAGTCAAGCAGCGTGTTCGCGGCCTGCAGCCGTTCAGGATCCGTACTGTTGTTGCGACCACGCAGGATCATCTCCACTGACCTCTCATCAGTGGATAGATCGATACCCTCAGCAATGACACGTTCTAGGATCAATCGGTTGTGCAGAGTCTGGCGGTAGGTACGCGGGGAAATCGGGCCGCGGTAGGTCTCCACCGTGAACTCAGGAGCAGGCAGTGAGCCTGCAGGGTGCTCGGACATCATGTGCTCCTCCTGGCTCTCGACACAGTTAGTGATGTTCCAGGTTACCGTGTCGCGTTGGCTGTTCGAAGAGTCGTTTTCATGTCCGACCGTCCAGTAAAATGGAGACCATTAGACAGGCAGACACCGGCTGTGAAAAGGGTGCTACTTCATGGTGGATTTCGACACGCTGAAGGGTGTGGATGGGTACCGCGCGGCCTTCCCGGAGGTGTTTGACCGGATGAGCGACGCTGATACAAAGCAGGTCGTCCGGGCTGTGCACTCCAGTGTGCTGTCGGGACGCGAGCCCACCGCTGAGGAGATGCAGGCCTCCGCTGACCGGATCTTGAACCGGCGTCCCGGAGGATTGACCAGCGCGGACGTCGAGGAGATCCTCGCCCAGGTGCGGCAACGATCGCGCCGCCGGTGAGGACAACTATGTCATCGATCCCAGAGCGCCAGCGGTTCTATGTCACCGAGTACGACGCCATGCAGTCCTTGGCCACGAACGTGAACGCGGCCGATCCGAAGCACGACCGCGCGGCTGTCATTTACCATGATCGGTTCTAAGGGTCTGGCCGCCTACCTGTGCTTTCTGCGTGACGAGTTCCGCTGTCTAAGAGACCGAATAGTGTCAAAGGAGTCGAGTAGTGACACGTGATTACCGCACCGAAGACCAGAAAATGGCGGCTGTAGCCGCCTCTATGACCATGGCTGGCCAGCCGGTGACTCCCGAGGACGAAGTCCGTTGTCGACGGATCTTCCGCGGTGAACTCACTGATGACCAGGCAGTCCTAGAGATCTTGGAGGAGGAAGGACTGGCAGACAGCTCGCGGGCTGCCGAACTACGCCGCCGCATCGCCCACCAGACTGATGACTAAGTCGCATCCTGCTGCTGATCGGCCGTGGAACGTGCCGAGCGTGTGTGGGCCTCGTTCTTACGTTTGCGTGCGGCACGGGTCTCATCGATATCGGGATATTTCTCCCGGATGATGCGACGGGTCTCCTCTAAAGACTCGCGTTTAATGCGTGCGAGCTGCTCGGGGGTGATTCTGGTGGTCATAGTTCCTCCTCGGGGCCTAAGGCCTCATTCTAGTGGGGGATCCCTCCTGCTAGCAGGCCTGTGGGCCACCATCGCTACCCCAGCATCGTGTTGGCAGACTGCCTACAAAGGTCACCAGATAACAGCACCTGTTCCGCTAAATCAGGGTGAGGAGAAGGAGGCGTGCCGGTGGCTCACTTCCCGGATGATTCTGCGTGCCACGTCAGTGTGCCAGGGTCCCAGGTGCCCGATTCTGTCGCTGCGTGGAGAGGTAACAGAGGATCAATCAGCAGTGCAGTAATCCCTAGCGCTTCATCGACGTCCTCGAGCTGGGTGCGGGTGCCACCGAACTTCCTGGCTTTGGTTGGGTACTCAGTCAGCCACTTCTCGTCCGGCGCCGTGATCCGCTCGGGCAGTGTCATCTGTCGGATCCGGCACTGTGTCGCCAGCGCCTGCTGGAGATCTGCCGCCTCCACGCTCAACTCCAGCGCGATCAGGGCGATGTC
Organism: Corynebacterium sp. CNJ-954; assembly: GCF_001942345.1. GTDB lineage: Bacteria > Actinomycetota > Actinomycetes > Mycobacteriales > Mycobacteriaceae > Corynebacterium. Next base: position 11,421 of record NZ_MKKI01000009.1, on the reverse strand, counting down.
GTAGAGATCACGGTAGCGCGTCGAGGCTTTCCCCGGCGGGGTGGCACCATGACGCTCGTACATGGCACAGACCTTGTCGGCTACCTGGTTGGCGACCGGATAAGAGTGAACCTGAAACTGCCGTGGCAGGAAATCTGCCTCCACCTCATAGGTGGCCAGTACTGTAATCGGCTCTATGGTGCGGTTGACCTGCAGTTCACCGCTGACATCCACTTTGAAACCAGTGAACCTGCCTCCGGCGCCGAAGACGACCAGAACGTCGATCCTCTCGCTATCGATCATGCCGACAGGGCTGGTCTTACTCGAACGCTGAACCCGGAAAGTGTACGGCCCGACGCGATGACCATCCATGGACCCAACAAGGTCTTGCGCTGCGCCGGACGAGGACACCGGTTCATCCTGGCGGTAGAGGTCCAGGTCCTGGGTCTGTCGTGCACCGGGGATCCGGCAGTAGATGTTTGACCCTCCCTTGAGCACCCAACCCGGGTGAGCGCCCATCAGCTCGTGGAGGAACACTTCCCGGAAGAACTGACTGTAAGCATCATTGATGTTCACCCCCTTCGTCCTCGCCTGGTCCTTCAGTGCTTTCACGAGTTGAGGATGGGTTGTCATCGGTGCTGTCCTTGTTCTGTCGGGAACGCTTCTGTACCGGGGTGATCGGTCTGACGGTTCTGCTAGCCGGTGGTAATCCGAGTGCCTCCGCTGCGCCGAGACTGTCTAGGTCTCCGATTGCTGCTCCGCTGAGCCCTAACGTTCTTCGGAGCACATCTCGTGCATTGGACGTTTCCCCCAGGGCTCCTGAGCCTATGTAGTCGTGCATCGACACACCCGGTTTTCCGAAGGCTGGCCCGAGGGCATCGCGCAGTGGCGCACTCGAGTCCCTCAGGGCTGGTCCGAAGATATCTCGAAGTGCCTGATTACCGGTCAATTGTGGTGCGAGAGCTGAGCTTAAAACCGCCACCTGCTCCTGGAGAGGCCGAAGGCTTCGCTGAACAGTGACAATGTTCTCTTGTCTGGCTGCTCGCCAGGAAAGTACTCGGCCAGCAGATCAGCCATCCCGTCCTGGTCACCAGCATCCACGCCGAAGGCTGCCTCCAGGCCGTCTAGGCTCTCGAGCAGTTCGTCTTCACCTACCAACCGCTTTCGGGCGGCGTCGGCGACCATGTCGAGAAGATGCCCTGGTTCGTGGCCGGCCCGCGCCAGATCCGCGATCGTGCGGGAAACCACCGTGACAGGCAGTCCAGCATCCGGATGCACCGTCCAGTCAGTGTCGCCGAGCGCTGCGCGGTGGAAATGCACATCGGGTTGGCGACTTTGGCGCCGGTCAGCCACGGTGAAGTGTGCCCCGTCTGGCCACAGGTCACCGATCCCCCACAGATCAGCCGCTGTGTCATGCGAGACCACCGCCGCTGCGGCAAGTTTGGCATCACTGGTGCGGTCGGCAGCCATGAGCTCTGGTTGCAGCGCGAGCCATTGTGCTTTGAGCTCCAGCTCGGCCGATAGCGCTGTGGCTGTGGTGGCGTAGACGCCATGGCGAACCCTTACCAACACCCCATGGTTGGTCAGCCGGCGCAGCGAGGGGAGATCGACCCCGGCGGCTTTCGCCTGGGCCGAGCTGACCAGGCCCCACTGCTGGGAGGCCAGGTCACCAACGATCTCCGCTGCCTCTGCACTCTTCATTCTTCATAAAGTACCATATAGACACTTTTTGAAGTAGCGAAGACTCGTCGATGCGCTTCGAAAACTACCGTTTGGGTGTTTTTTGCAGTGCGTCGGTAGTCGACCGTACTTTCCTGTCGAATGCGTGTTCGGCCCATGCCCGGGGCAGGTCCAACCCCACTTCTAGCCTGTGAGGTGCACGTACTCATCTGACCACACGGCACCAACCACACCACGCTACGGAGGCAACCATGACATTCACACCGACCCTGTCCATCCCCCGCGACGACGTCGCCGCGACCCTGACGGCCTACGAACCATCGACGACCCGTGAGGACATCGACCGTTATATGTCACAGATGCAGTCCATGTTCACCCATCTGGTCACCGTCGATGGTCTGGACGCGCAGGCGGCCGAGCAGAGCGTTCGCGGAATGTATCTCGAAGAGCTTAGCGCCGCGACCGCCGAGCGCAACGACCAGGACGAGATCGAGGAAGCCACCGAGGACGATGTACTGAACATGACCTTCGAGGAGGCCATGAGCGGTGGCGGATGTGACAGCTACGAGGAGTTCGAGCAACGCTACAGCACGTGGCTCTGAACAATCGGTCACAAAGCCGTGCATAGCGACCAAGGGCTGCGGCGTCTGTGCAGGCGAGTAGCAAATCCGTACCGGGCGGTAGCGTTCAGAGCGGTAGAATTATTGAAGTGGGAGGCGGGGTGATTCGTCCGCCGCACGGTTATCCAGTGGGTCTACGGCGGCGCACCTCCGTCTCCCCGCTGCGCCTGCTGCCCCTGCTCCTCCAGCGCCGATAGCCCTGTGGCCGAAGAGCTGCTCCTGTGCCCCGGCAAGGCCCGCCATGAGGTGAGGGCAGGACTACTCGCTTCAGACTCAGGGAACTTCGTTCTGTGCTGCCCAGGGCACAATGACCTGATCGTAAAGCTGCGCGGTAAGGTCATCCTCCGACAGCACGTGCAGGTACTTCGTGTCGATGTGGGTTGCTGGCTCATCCCCACCCGGGTTGTGATCGATGGAGACGACGACTGTATAGGCATCGCCGACCTGCTCGTCGGTGAACTGGTAGGTCAGCTCTTCGCCGTCTTCACGACGGATCACGACTCGGCGGTCATCCAGACTCTCGTAGCCGATGATGAAGTCGTGGTCTTCTTCTGCTCGTTGAGCGAACTGGGTCTCGTCGGTGATATCGAACATCGCTTCGCCCTTCCGTAGGGGAACTCCGGATCATCAGCAACAGTTTCCCTGTACACGGTATCAGCGAGGGGGTGGGACCCGCGTCGTGTACGAGGCGTGGGGCTGTCGGGGTGTCGCTTCTAGGTGCAGTGCGGACGCCTTCGCGTCTATCGCCCTACGTGACTGTCCCCGGGGGTCGTAGTTGCGAGCCGGTCAGCGGAGTTGATGACAGCAGCCCTCGATGCGCTCGAGGCAAGTGCATTCCGGATGGCCCGATCGCGCTCAGATCGGGTGGAAATGGCCTCCTGCTCTGCATCCTGGTTGCCACTGACCGTGTGGGCAGATTCCGCACGCGAACCGGCAGCAGTAGTGGTCTGGGTGTCTTCGAGTGCTCTGCGAAGTGATCTCGCGCTGACCTCGCTGTTATCGGCCACGGGTAATGGGGCTACCGTCATCTATTCGATCCGGCTGAAGTGATCAATGACGATGTCCTTAGCGTTCGAACTGTCGAACCCGAGCATGTGGTGAACGGCGATGGCGGTACGGTGATCTGTGGGTATCTGTACAGAACGCGCCCACTTCTACACCATTAGTATGATTCAGTGAACTATACACCACGAGGTTCGAGGAGACTGCAGTGGTGGTCCTTCGAACGCACAGTATCGGTGTCGAACATGCTGATGCGGTCGATGCGCTCTGGATGCACAACCGTGAGCGGATCGTGTGGATGTGAGCTTGGCTCCGGCGCGCCTCCCCGGCCAGGTCGGTCACACCCGTTACGGTGGCTGCCAACACATATAAAAGAGCGCCACCCAGGTTGCCGCCCGGATGACGCTCGCTAACCCCACGACTCAGACCTCGTGGAGAAAGCCTGCACATGAGTATACGCCATGACGCTTCGCCGTCACGATGCAACAACGGCGCGTCGCCAGAGTTTTTCTCCCCGGTGCGCCGTCCACGTACTCCCCTCCCCCACCGTGCTCCTGGTAGCGCAGGAGCCTCTACCTGCAAGGTCGCAGAAAGTCTTTCGCCGAGCATCGCAGGAACAGAGCTGGCCTCCCCCTCCCCCACTTCGATGCGTATTGGCCATCCCTTGGCAGGCGACCCCACAGAGCAGGCAGTGTCTACCCGACGTCGCTCGCCGAGAGCACTCCCGGCTGTACTACTGCTCGCCCGAGTCGTAGCTGGTGGATGGGTCTTACCTCGTCGTCCTGGACTCTCGTGTGGGGTCATCCCGGGACGGCCTCCGCCGACGGCTTCTGTGGTGAGTGCTCCTCACCTGACTGCCCCTGCTTCTCCGTGTCGCCTGTTCCCCGAGCCTCGGGGATGTGGAAAGATTGTCGAATGACATATCTGTAATTACCTCGAGGAGGATCTACCTGCCCAACCCCCGATGTGATGGAGCCATCGCCCAGCTCACCTCACCCGGCTAGTTAGCCGTGTGACCAGGGCGCTCGACACAACTTCACAGGGAATGGACAAAATCTGCCCGTCACCGGCCGAAACAAGGGTGACCGGCGGTATGCATCAGTGACCGCGCCACGTGGCCCCTGCCAAGGGCTACAGGATTAGGACTGGCCGAACCGATAGCAAAGCCGCTGCAGACAGAGAAAAACCCCCGGGGCCAACCGAGGGTCTTTCGAAAAGTTCTGGCGAGAAGAAGGGCCAACTTCTTCTGCTTTTTGTTCCCCCCGAACACCAGGGAGCGTCATTGCTATTCGACGTATCCCAGGATAGCTGCACCCTCTTACCAGATGCAAGAGGACACAGCCATAACCTGGGTTTTTCTGTATCCACTGCAGTTCAGACGGGTATCACCTCACCTGCGACAACTCAACAATCCCCTCCAACCGACGGTAAACAGCACCTGCCGCGGTGGCGTCTGCGACCGCGCATCGCCGCCGGGCTGGTATCCACCGCGCTGCAGCTCTCCGAGCGCCGCGACTCGGTGGAACCGGACTGGTGGACCCGCCAGCAGATCGCCGAGACCGTCACCGAGGAGCAGATCACCGCGGCCAATACCACCGCCCGCTCGCTGCGACGTATCGCCAACGTCGCGCGGACAGTCATGCGCGCACGTTTCCAACGCGGCGAAATCAGTGCCTGGTCGAAAGTCCTAGACCTGCCGGCAGATTTCGTCGACGCCCGCGACGAGCTGACCCACTACGCCGACACCATCGCTGAGGACCTGTCCCGCGCGCGTAGCGAGATCCAGCCGGCGATCGAGGCACTCAACGCCGCCCAACGCTCCGCGACGTCCTGGGAACTTCCCGCCACTGCCCTGGCCACCCGTGGCTACTGGGCGGGGCGTGACCACTGGGTCGAGCACGCCGATGCCTGCATCGACACCGCCCGGGCAGACGGGGTCACCTTGGACTGCTCGCCGCACAACATCCGTGCACTGATCCGCGGATTGGCGGACTTCTTCGATGCCTCCGGGCATGGCTGCACCGCGGCCAACGCCACCATCGTCGCGCGTGCCCAACAGGTCCACGGGGCAACGATCGCTGAATCCACCGGGGTCCGTCGGCTCAGCACGATCACCCGGGTCCTCACCGAGCACAAGTTCCTCAAGCCCCAGGCGAAGGGGCGTTATCTCACCAGCATCGAGCGTATGGCTGCCCGTTGCCACCATGGCAACACCCAGCACCGAGCGGCCAATCACTTCGACGCCAATATCCCTCGCCACTTGCTGCCCACCGGTACCCCTCCCCCACCGGCACCCGCCTGGGCCAGTACGACCGGCAGCCGGTTGGCAGACGTCCACCGCGCCCCGTTCCCTGCGTGTACTGGCGATCCGGTCCAGTGGCGCATGGCCATTCTGAAACACACTGTGACCTGCAGAGAAGAACAGCAGTCTACCTATACTGATAGTTACTGGCGATTTTCACCCCCAGATGAAAATTGGGTTACTCACCAGCGGGCGCACGCGCCCGCGGACACCGAGATTTCCTCATCCTCACCGAATTATGCGTCCCCAACGACCCAAGAGCCGGCTTCGCCGCCTCATATCACAGACCAGAAGAGAATCGAATCACGGATCAGTCTGCGGGCTCGGCGTATCGCTGACGACCTGACTCGCCACGAGCCTGATAACTCGTTGGCCACCGGCCCCTACGCGCATCTGCTGACCTGTGGTAACCGGTCCCTCTCATTGAATAGTCTAGCGAGACTCATTGATCGACTTACTCCGGACTGGGCAGGAACCCGAGACGTCCTCGCCGGCCTGGTCCACGCCGCGACCTCCCCCACCACCGGCCACATCGCACTCGGACTAAGTACCCGACCGGATAACCCGGCCGCCTGGATGAGATCCGTACTGTCCCGCATCACATGGCAGACCCCAGACAACTTCCCCACACGCGCCACTGTCGACGAAGCATACGGGCTCACCTGGTGCGGACTACGGAGGGAATGGGTCAACGTTGGCTAGGCCCAAACTTTGCAGAAGAGACCAACAAGGGGTGTCTATTCCAACCTCCAGGTAGCACTTGACACGTCTGGCCGACCACGGCCTTAGTTCGTGATGTATATACAGCTTGCTGTATATACAGAGGGCCTCTGGTTCTGGATCGACATGTGCCTAGTCTAACTGTAAAGACAGGTATACGGCAGCTGTAAATACAGTAGCTGTAAAGCTGCGTCAACGTAAAGCTGTATACCTGTAAAGGGCCAGTAGCTGTACCAGGATGTCCGCCGTGTAGATCTGTAACTGTAATGCTGTCAAGACAGTTAGACGTATAACTGTATAACCAGTTAGATGGCTACCGTGTTGCTGTATAGCCGGTTGCTGTAGTGCTGTATGCTGTACTTACAGCAACCGGCTATACAGCAACACAGGAGTACAGACGATGATAATCGCAGTGGTGAATACGAAGGGTGGCACCGCGAAGACTACAAGTGCCGTCTTCCTTGCCTGCGCTTTTGCGCAGCGAGGGTATTCAACGACGGTCATTGACCTGGATGCACAAGGTTCTGCCAGTGACTGGGCAGATCGTGCAGAGATGGCAGGGGAGTCGCTTCCTTTTTCGGTCGAGGTCACAAACTTGCGGAGACTGCCTCGACTAGCCGAGCGCCATCGCGGCCCGGAGGACGCGGTCATCATTGACACTCCGCCCGGGGACCCTGACTCCATTGACACTGCAATCAAGGTTGCGGACTTTGTTCTCGTCCCCAGTCAAGCTTCTCCGATTGAGATTGCTCGAGTGTGGGAGACACTGCCGGCACTCCAGAACACTCCACATGGCATCCTGATCACGGCTGCGCGACTTGGAACTCGAAGCCTGGAAATGGCCACTAAGCAGCTTGAGGAGCACGAGGTATCAGTGTTCACGACGCGTATCCCGATTCGAGAAGGGATTAGAGATACCTTTGGCGAACTGCCGTCGAGAACCTACGGCTACGAGGACGTCGCCAATGAGATCCTGGAGGTGTTGGCATGAGTCTGAAGAAGGCGCCAGTAGGGAAGTTCGGGCCAAAGACCCCCCTTGCTGCGGGGTCGACGCAGCAAGAACGCTCCGTCAGGGAGGGGTTTGCGCAGCCTAGTGATCGGATGAAGAAGCTTACGGTCCAGTTTGATGCCACGTTGCACTCAGAACTGAAGCAGATTGCTGCCAGTGAAGGCACGACCATGCGAGAGATCCTCGAGCGGTTGGCCACTGACTATGTCGATACCCATAGAGATCGCCTGAGGTAGACAGCAATACAGCTAGACGGTCGCTGTATTGCTGTATTGGGGCTGATCGCCCAGCCTATCAGATTGGCTGCTTACGAACGTGCAGCCATCCAAGAATGTTCACCGACGTGACGGTACGACGATGTCGATATTTGCTGCTGGGTCAACGGATTTGACTTGCCTGTCTTCGTCTTTTCAGTCGACTACCAACAATGGCGAGCTGGGGCTATCGGCTGCGTGCGGTGTCCACTACTGTGGAGCGGGTAAATACCAGGCACGTCATCACCCTTGGGGAAGAAGGGCACGAGACCATGACCGCAGCACAACCGGTGCCCATCCAGGGCACTCTTTTCGACACTGCCAGCCCGGCCAACGAAACCATCGGCTACCGAGGCACGACCGTGTGCCAGCTCGCCGGTATCAGTTACCGTCAACTCGACTACTGGACCCGCACCAACTTAGTAAGCGCATCAATCGCCAGCGCCGCCGGCTCCGGGTCGCACCGGCTGTATTCGTTCCGTGATGTCCTGATGATCAAGATCATCAAGACCCTCATCGACGCCGGCATCAGCCTGCAGAACGTCCGCAAAGCCATCGGCCATCTCGCCGATAGGGGAGTGGCGGACTTGTCGAGCCTGACACTGTTCTGCGATGGCACCACCATCTATGAATGTCGCAGCGCCGACGACGTCATCGACCTGCTGGCTGGGGGCCAGGGTGTGTTCGGTCTGGCAGTGCCGGGCCTGATGAAAGACCTGTCGGCAACGATCACTCAACTCGACCCCACTGCAACAGAAGTGGCCACGACAGATGAACTGGCAGCACGACGTGCGGCCAGGGCAGCGTCCTAGATAGTGGCATCGGGGAAGGGGTTATCCGCAACCCGCTGCACCCAGAGCGCCTCGAGCCACCCGGCCGCCGCTGTATCCACGTAGCCGGCAGTGGTGCTGATGTTCTCGATGAACTGCGAGTCGTCGAGGTGATAGACCGGCTCGGAATGTGAATACCGGTTCCGCACACCGTTGAGATAGTCCATTGCCGCATACAGCTCACCGCGGTCACGCTTACTACGTACCCTTCCGGTGAAACCACGGGCAACCACCGGCCACACCGTGGCCTGATACTGGGTGCTCAGCAGGAACCTCCAGGTACCGAACATGAGTTCTGCGACGACTTTTCCACCGGGAGCCTCTGGCCCACCGGCGGTGGATACCGCCTTATCGAGGTTTCTGATCATCTGCCGGTTGAACCCATAGTGCTGGACATCGAGATACTAGGCGATCTGAGCAGCTCGATCGGTGGAGGACAGTTCGCGGTGGATCACGTTGCGGACCAGAACTTCAACATGAAGGATCAGCTCGGACATGTGTGTTGATCGCTGTGCGTTGTACATGTAGAGCTCGACGGTATCGGCCGCATGGGTCCGGTATCTGTGCAGACGCTCGGGCGAGATCCACGCCTCCAGCTGGTCTGCAGTGATCCGGCTCATCTGGGCTAAGGGAGCATCGTGAGGTTGGCACAGTGGGGGAGTGCGGGGCACTATACTAAGTGAAAGCCCCGGGACGATCCCTGGTTTGACTGGACTGCACGGTCTGGAACACGGACTAGATCGCCGGGGCTAACGAATTTCCGGGGAACAGGCCACAGGCAGTGGGGGAGTGGCCTCGAAAGACGTGAGCTTCAGTACGGTCGTGTTACCGAAGAGACACTGTGCGCGGGCCGCGAGTAGGTGCGAACAACAGGCGCACGCCGTGGAGCGCGGTGCTCTAACCTTGGCTCATGTGTGCAACCTACGGGCTTCAGCCATTTTTCGACCTGCCGCCGATGGATGAACAGGAAAACCGACACCTGTTGGAGCAGTGGATTGAGCGGCGCGGTGGTACCGCGAGGATCACCGGGAAGAAGGCCGTGAATCTGAACCCGTTGATTACCGCCGACGCGGATGGGCAGCGGGAGATGCAGTTGGCCTGGTGGTGGCTTCACGTCGGCAATGAACCGGCGAAGTTCAGCGCGTTCAACGCCCGTGACGACAAGCTGCTGTCCTCGCGGGCGTGGAAGGGGTCGTTCCGGGAACACCGCGCTCTGGCACCGGCCACCTGGTACGTCGAGAAGGGTAAGCGTTTTGCCCTGCCGGATGGTGAAGGCTTCGGTATCGCATCGATCACCACCACTGCTTACCGCGGTGATGAGGAGACGTTGACCTATGCACTCGTGACGCGGGATGCGGTGGCTCAGCCGGCGACGGTGCATCCCCGGATGCCGCTGGTATTACCGCCAGAGCTGCACGATGACTGGCTGGACCCGGAGCTGGTGGGCGACGGGGAGCTGCTGGCTGAGGCACTGTCGGCCTCCGAGGAGATGAGCCGGTCCATGGTGATCGTCGGTGACACTGCAGACTAGGCACATAGCCGTCTGAAATGGGGTTACGTGGACTCGATGAGTTGTCACTACCGGGGGCCACAATGATGCACGGTGTGGCCATCAGGCCGCCCTCCTTGCCGCTGCGTGGATATGTGCTCGCGCGCGCGAGGTCCACGCAGCTGCGTGGACCCAACCAGTGGAAAGGGGGTGGTTGCCGTGGTTCACGCTAGAGATAGTGATGATGACCAGGGCAAGCAGCCCGGAGACGGCAAAGGAAAAGCCGCCGCCACAATCCCGGTATGGATTGGTGTGGCGTACGGCTTGGTCCAGATCGTCTCCGAAGTGCTCAGCTGGTTCAACTAGCTGAACACACCAGAGCACGCTAGCTGCTCGACAACCTCCGGAGCTTGGACCCTCCGGGGGTTGTTTTCATGATCAGAGCGACTACCGAGGACACGGGGAGTCTCCCTGACACCCATTACCCTACATCGGTTTCCGGAGAATCTCATCACGTCGTGCCGACTTCTCCTGGTTATCGCACATCGCTCGGCCTCCCGCAGGGCCTGGTCATCGATGGTTTCCGGAGAAAGCTACGGACATTCCGACACCAATGATCGAGACTCCGCCGATTCTCCCGATGGCGGTCATGCGTTCCGGTGATTTCGCCAACCAGGTCCGGGCGCGTCCGGCGACTAGCGCCCAGGTTGCGTCGGTGATTAGTCCGATGATCATGGGCACGATGCCGAGCACGAGCATTTGGATGGTGGTGCTGCCGGCACCCGGGTTGACGAACTGGGGAACAATCGCGGTGAACAGTACGAAGCTCTTGGGGTTGGTTAGCCCAACGATGGTGCCGGTACGTATCGCCGCCCACGGTGTCTTGGCCGCCTGATCTGTGTCGACGTCGTTGGCGGTGGTCACCGGTCCGGCATGACGAATCGCTTGGATACCCAGGTAGACAAGGTAGAGGATGCCGACCCATTTAATGATTTGGAACAGGATCTCCGAACGTTCCAGCAGTGGGCCGAGCCCGAGGGCGATCAGAGCACCGACGCTGTAACAGCCGATCGCGTTGCCCACGACGCTGCCCATCGCGCTGGTGCGGCCGTAACTTAACGCTCGTCCGACGACGAACATGACTGACGGGCCGGGAACGGCGATAAGCACCACGCAGGCCAGGGTGATACCTACTGCTTGTTCGAGAGGAATCATCCTTACAACCTAGCGCGTCGTCGGCAGAGCGCTCTATACCCTGTCTGGTTGGTGGTGGTCAGGGCGATGTGGCGTCAGGACCGCACATTGAGCCGGTGCTGGTTACTCTGCATGATCGCTCGGAAATCCATCCGCGGTTTCAGCATCCCGGCACTGAGCTTCTTTACATGCTTGAAGGTGAGATGACTTATCGCCACCAGGACACTGATTACCATATGCGGCCGGGGGACGCTTTACTGCTCGACGGCGAGGCAGTCCACGGTCCCGTGGAGCTTACTGAACTGCCCATCCGGTTCCTTGCAATTACCGCCTACCCACAGG
>NZ_MKKI01000008.1 GCF_001942345.1 Corynebacterium sp. CNJ-954 | reverse complement strand
GCATCACAGGTTGAAGACCGCTGGGATCTGGGAACCCAGCACCCCGGACGATGCCCTCACCCTGCACTGGCACGGCCCCGGCGGCAGTCGGGTCACCACGATCGCCGCCGGGCCACTGTCCCCGGCGAGACAACCCGATTGACCACTGTTCACCACAGCACCGTTGCAGTACCATCCGAGGCTATGCCCCTCATCGAGCTGCATGGCGTCCGAAAAACCTACCGATCCTCCTCCGGGGAAGTCCGGGCCCTCGACGGCCTTGACCTCGCGGTGGAGGAAGGCACCGTCCGAGGACTCCTCGGACCTAACGGCGCGGGAAAAACCACCACCGTCAAGGTACTGACCACCCTCATCCGCCCCACCTCCGGCACCGCCACCGTGGCGGGGCTCGACGTGGTGAAGCAGTCTGCCCGCGTCCGGGAGATCATCGGCGCATCCGGTCAGTACGCCACCATCGACGAAGACCTCTCCGCCCGGGAGAACCTCATGCTCATCGGGCGTCTGTTCCACCTCGGCGACCGGACGTCGAAGAAGCGGGCAGACGAACTCCTCGAACTCTTCAACCTCACCGACGCCGCCGACCGCCCGGTCAAGGGCTTCTCGGGAGGCATGCGCCGTCGTGCCGACCTGGCGTCCTCCCTGGTCAACAATCCGCGGATCCTCTTCCTCGACGAACCGACGACCGGTCTCGACCCCGCGGCACGCCTCAGCCTCTGGGACGTGATCCGGGAACGTGTCGCCGCCGGCACCACACTCCTGCTGACCACGCAGTACCTGGAGGAGGCCGACCAACTCGCCGACGAGATCAGCGTGATCGACAACGGCACCGTCATCGCCGAAGGCACCGCCGACGTCCTCAAGACGCAGGTCGGAGGCCAACGTGTCACCGTCACCCTGGCCGACCCGGCCGACGTGGACGCCGCAACACAGCTGCTGCAACCCCTCGCCCTCGGCCAGGAGAACGTCACCAGGCAGGAACGCACCCTCACGCTCGCGGTCGACGACGGGCCCGCCGCCCTCGAACGTGCCGTCCACGACATCCGGTCACACAACATCGACGTCCACGACATCGGTCTGGCCCGCCCCACCCTCGACGACGTCTTCCTCTCGCTCACCGGGGACGACACAGGGAAGGACGCGTCATGACCACCCTCAGCAACTGGTTCACCGATGTCCGCGCAGTGACCCTGCGCAACCTCATCCACTTCCGCCGTACCCCGGACGTCCTGATGTGGGGGATGGTCCAACCCATCATGTTCGTCCTGCTGTTCAGCCAGGTCTTCGGTGGCGCCATCCAGGTACCCGGGCAGGACTACACCGACTTCCTCATGGCCGGTATCTTCGTGCAGACCGTGGTCTTCGGATCGACCTTCTCCGGCATGTTCATGTCCGAGGACCGGAAGAAGGGCCTCATCGACCGGTTCAAGACCCTGCCGATGGCGCCGTCCGCCGTCCTGGTCGCCAGGACACTGGCAGACCTCGTCCTCAATACCCTCACGCTGATCGTGATGGTCCTGTCCGGGATCGCCGTCGGTTGGCGGTTCGAGGACGGGGTCGGACGCTTCCTCGCCGGCATGGGCCTGCTCCTGCTGTTCTCCTGGGCGTTCTCCTGGGTCATGGTGCTGCTCGGTCAGGTCGTCCGCAGCCCCGAGGTGATGAACTCCGCCACCTTCATGGTCCTGTTCCCGCTGACGTTCCTGTCGAACGCCTTCGTCCCGTCCGAGACAATGCCGACCGCCCTGCGCGTCTTCGCCGAGTGGAATCCGGTATCCGCGCTGGTCCAGGCCACCCGCGAGCTCTTCGGCAACACAGGCGACGCACCGGCTCCAGACATCTGGACGATGCAGAACCCGGTTCTCGCGGTCTTCGCCGCGGCGATCCTGCTCGTCCTGATCTTCGCTCCCCTGTCGGTGATGAAGTTCCGCCGGGCGGAGTAGCGGCTACTTCAGCAGCCGGGACATCCCCCGGTCGGCGAGAACCTTCCCGTCGGTCTGGCAGGTCGGACAGTACTGGAACGACGACTCGCTGAACACGACCTCCCGTACGGTGTCGCCGCAGACCGGGCAGGACTCCCCTGCACGGCCGTGCACCTGCATGCCGTCCTTCTTCGCCTGTTTGATGTCGGCGGCGTCAAGCCCCGAGAGGCGCTGGATTTCCGAGGCCATCGTCCCGACGACTGCGTCGTACAGTTGCCGTCGCTGTTCAGGAGCCATCGTGGCAGAGGTGAACGGTGACATCCGGGCGCGGTGCAGGATCTCGTCGGAGTAGGCGTTGCCGATCCCCGCGATGAGAGTCTGGTCGCGGAGGGCACCTTTGATCCGCGCGCGACCAGCCTCGTCCAGCACCCCGCAGAACGTCTCGAACGTGAAGTCCGGGCCCACCGGATCGACCCCGAGTGCCGCGACCCCGGTTACCTCGGCAGGATCGTTCACGAGATAGAGCGCGAGTTTCTTCTTCGTCCCCGCTTCCATGACGTCCAGGCACCCGTCTCCCAGTACCAGCCGGACGGCGAGGGGCCCCTTGCCGGGCTTCGGCCGGGTCGCCGGGACAGTGTCACGCCACCTGACCCATCCCGCTCTCGCCAGGTGCATGATCAGGTGGACGTCATCCATCTGGAGGTCGAGGAATTTTCCGTGGCGACGGACATCGGTGACCGTCTTCCCCACGAGTGAGGACGGTGCCACGGCCACCGTCTTGAGCGCGGAGAACGCCGTCAGGTCGACGCGGTCGACCACCCTCCCGCCGATCCGACGTCGCAGATCGACGGCCAGCGCCTCCACCTCAGGGAGCTCAGGCACCGGAACCACCCGCGGTGTACGGGATACGTCCGCCCGCGATCAGCATCTCGACCTGTCGGTCCGACAGGCGATGGCGCAGCGTCACGTCCCGACCACCGATCGTCGCGGTGACCTGGTTACCCTGACGGAGCGCGTCACGCAGCCGGGTGGCCACGAACTCGTCACCCTGCGAGATCGCGTCGTGGTCGGAGGGGTCGACGAACTCCAGCGGCAGAATCCCGAAGTTCGCCAGGTTCTGCCAGTGGATCCGCGCGAAAGACTTCGCCACCACGGCCTGCAGCCCCAGATACCGCGGTGCGATCACCGCATGCTCACGGGACGAACCCTGACCGTAGTTCTCGCCGGCGACCACGATGTGCCCACCGTCGGTCGCGGTGGCGCGCTCGAAGTAGGTGTCGTCGATGCGGGAGAAACTGAACTCCGAGATCTTCGGGATGTTGCTGCGGTACGGCAGCACCCGTGACCCGGCGGGCATGATCTCGTCGGTGGACACGTCGTCGCCCATGACCAGCAGCGTGGGTGCCGTCAGGTCGTCGTCCAGCGGTGCGAACTCCGGGAGAGACGAGATATTCGGCCCCTTGACCAGCTCGACCTTCGACGCCTCCTCCGGTTCCAGCGGCGCCAGCAGCATGTCGTCGACCGAGCTGAAACGCTCTGGCATCTGCGGCACAGGGCAGCTCATGTCGTACAACGACTCCAGCTCACGCGGATCGGTGATTCTCCCGGTCAGCGCAGCAGCGGCCGCGGTCTCCGGCGAGCACAGCCAGACAGCGTCCTCCTCCGTCCCGGAGCGCCCGGGGAAGTTCCGCGGCATGGTACGCAGGGAGTTCCGGCCGCTGGCGGGCGCCTGCCCCATGCCGATGCATCCCATGCAGCCGGACTGGTGGATCCGGGCGCCCGACGTCACCAGCGACGTCAGCCATCCTCCGGCGATCAGGTCGGCCAGCACCTCACGGGAGGTCGGGTTGATGTCCACGGACACCGTCTGTGCCGTCTGTCTCCCGTCCAGGATCTCCGCGACCACGGCGAAGTCACGGACCCCCGGGTTCGCGGACGACCCCACGACCACCTGGGAGACCTCCTCGTTCTCCTCCGCCACCTCGCGGACCGGAACGACATTGCCCGGTGAGGACGGCCGGGCGATCAGCGGCTCCAGGTCGCCGAGCTCGATGTGTTCGGTCACGTCGTACTGCGCACCGTCGTCGGCGACGAGACGGGTGAAGTCGTCGGGACGTCCGACGGCGGCGAGGTAGTCGCGCGCCGCGTCGTCCGCGGGGAAGACGCTCGCGGTGGCGCCGAGTTCGGCGCCCATGTTCGCGATCACGTGGCGGTCCATCGCCGTGAGGTTGTCCAGTCCCGGACCGTGGTACTCGATGATCCGTCCGACGCCGCCCTTCACCCCGTGGCGGCGCAGCATCTCGAGCACGACGTCCTTCGCCGACACCCACGGAGGGAGTTCACCGGTGAGCTCGACACCCCAGACCTCCGGCATGGACACGTAGAGCGGCTGTCCCGCCATGGCCATGGCGACCTCGAGGCCGCCGACGCCGATGGCCAGCATCCCCAGGGCACCGGCGGCGCAGGTGTGGGAGTCCGACCCGATCATCGTGGCACCGGGCCGTCCGAAATGGGCCTGGTGGACGGGGTGTGACACCCCGTTCCCCGCCTTCGAGAACCACAGGCCGAACCGCTGGGCCGCAGACTGGAGAAACACGTGGTCATCGGGATTCTTCTCGTCGGTCTGCAGCAGGTTGTGGTCGACGTACTGGACGGAAAGCTCCGTCTGGATCCGGTCCAGCCCCATCGACTCGAGTTCCAGCATCACCATGGTGCCGGTGGCGTCCTGGGTGAGCGTCTGATCGACGGTCAGGCCGATCTCACTCCCCGGGGCCAGATCAGCCATGTCCGCCATGTCGCTGTCGACCAGGTGGTCGGCGATGAGTTTCTGTGCGACATTCCTCTTCTCGTGCTGTGCGGTCTGCATACGGCACACCTCCTTCATCGCGTGCCCCCAACGCTACGCCGGAGTGGAACATGTTTCAGATCGTGAACAAGTACGTCGTCCCCCTTTTCCGGAGCGCCTGCAACGCAGGTAAGGTGTCCAGACGTGTCAGACACCGCAGCAGCCTCCCCCGCCAGCACCTCCACCGTCGCCTCCGAAGCGCACCGACGGCGCACCTTCGCCGTCATCGCCCACCCGGACGCCGGTAAGTCCACGCTGACCGAGGCGCTGGCGCTGCATGCCCGTGTCATCAACGAGGCCGGCGCCGTCCACGGCAAGGCCGGCCGCAAGTCCACCGTCTCGGACTGGATGGACATGGAGAAGGACCGCGGTATCTCCGTGGCATCCTCCGCGCTGCAGTTCGAGTACGCCCCGGAAGGCCACACCGGCGAGCCGTACATGATCAACCTCGTCGACACCCCCGGCCACGCCGACTTCTCCGAGGACACCTACCGCGTGCTCACCGCCGTCGACGCCGCCGTGATGCTCGTGGACGGTGCCAAGGGCCTGGAGCCGCAGACCCTGAAGCTCTTCCGGGTGTGCAAGGCCCGCGGGCTGCCGATCATCACCGTGGTCAACAAGTGGGACCGGCCGGGTAAGGAACCCCTCGAGCTGGTGGACGAGATCGTCACGGAGATCGGCCTGCAGCCGACCCCGTTGTTCTGGCCGGTCGGCCCCGCCGGCGACTTCCGCGGGCTGGCCCGCCTCGACAGCGACGGTGAGGTGCAGGAGTACATCCACTTCCTGCGCACCGCCGGTGGGTCGACCATCGCCCCCGAGGAGCACTACTCCCCCGCCGACGCATCGGCGAAGGAGGACGACGTCTGGGAGACCGCGGCCGAGGAGGCAGAACTGCTCGCCGCCGACGGCGCCGTGCACGAGCAGGAGCTCTTCCTGGAGTGCACGACCTCCCCGCTGATCTTCGCCTCCGCGATGCTGAACTTCGGCGTCCACCAGATCCTGGACACCCTCTGCGCCCTCGCCCCGCAGCCGGGGCCCCGTGAGTCCGACCCGGCCGTGGTCGAGGCTGCGGCATCCTCGGCAGGTGCGGCGATCGACACGGTCCGCGACGTCACCGACGCCTTCGCCGGTGTGGTCTTCAAGGTGCAGGCCGGCATGGACACCAACCACCGTGACAAGCTCGCCTTCATGCGCGTCGTCTCCGGCGAGTTCACCCGGGGCATGCAGGTCAGCCACGCGCAGTCGGGGCGCTCCTTCTCCACGAAGTACGCCCTCACCGTCTTCGGGCGCGACCGCAACACCGTCGAGGCCGCCTACCCCGGTGACATCGTCGGACTGGTCAACGCCGGCACCCTCGCCCCCGGCGACACGATCTACGCCGGACGGAAGGTCCAGTTCCGGCCCATGCCGCAGTTCGCCCCGGAGAACTTCCGCACGCTGCGGGCGAAGACGCTGGGCAAGTACAAGCAGTTCCGCAAGGCCCTGGACCAGCTCGACTCCGAGGGTGTGGTGCAGATCCTCAAGAACGACGCCCGTGGCGACGCCAGCCCGGTGATGGCGGCCGTCGGCCCCATGCAGTTCGAGGTCATGCAGGCCCGGATGATGGCCGAGTACAACGTGGAGACCGTCACCGAGCCGGTGCCGTACTCCGTGGCACGCCGCACCGACGCGGCCAGTGCCCCCGAACTCGGCCGCCAGCGCGGCGTGGAGATCTTCACCCGCTCGGACGGGGCACTCATCGCGCTGTTCGGCGACAAGTGGAAGCTCGCCTTCGTGGAGAAGGAGCACCCGGAGCTCACGATGGAGCCCCTGGTGGCCGACTGAGCGGAGATTCGCCTGATTTTGACCGGGAAATGAGGTAGTGTCCGGCAGGACGTCTTCAGTGAAAGGTAGCTCCTCCCCGTGTCATCCCGGATCCTCCGGACAGCGTGTGCCGCTGTCGTCGCCTGTGCCCTCACCACCCCCGCCGCTGTCGCCGGTACGGCAGCGCCCGACCCCCTGGACTGGGGCGCCTGCCCCACCGGATCATTCGCCAACCCCGCCGCCGAGTGCGCCGACATCGAGGTCCCGGAGGACTACGCGAACCCGGACGCCGGGACCATCACGCTCACGATGAGCCGGATCGCGGCCACCGGTGAGCGCAAGGGCGTCATCGCCGGGAACCCGGGCGGACCCGGCGGCGATGCACTCGCCATGTTCGCCGGCAGTAACGGAGCAGACGCCGAAGGCCGGATCGTCCTGCCCGCCGACGTCCGTGAGAACTACGACCTCCTCGCCGTCGAGCCCCGCGGGCTGGCCTGGGGGACGCCGCTGGACTGCTCGACGCCGGCAGGACCGGCCGCCCCCGCAGGCGATCTGCTCGCCGGATGTGAGTCGAACAATCCGGGGTACGCCGCGACCATCACCACCGACAACACCGCCCGCGACCTCGACGAGGCGCGCCAGGCTCTGGGTGAGGAGACGCTGAACCTCTACGGTGTCTCCTACGGAGGCCCGCTGATGGCGACCTACGCCACACTCTTCCCGGGGCACACCGGCCGGGTACTGCTCGACTCGTCGGCGTCCCCCGACCAGCGGTGGTTCGGCCTCGGCCAGGCCCGGAAGCAGGCCCGTGTGGACGGTCTCAACGCCATGTTCTCCTGGCTCGCCGAACGCGACGACGAGTACCACCTGGGGACCACACCGCTGCAGGTCTACCAGCGGTGGGCCGAGGTCGTCGCCGGCCCCTACGGCGTCCAGCTCCCGACCACCCCGCCCGCATCGACGGACGCGGACGCGCCGCTGCCCGGCGAACTGGCCACCCGTGTCGTCGACGCCGTGGTCTACGCCCAGTGGAGGGCCGGCACCCTCTCCGACACCACACGGATGCTCCTCGGCGATGAGAGCGCACTTCTCGGAGTGACCGCCGGGCAGTCCGGTCTGATGGACGGTCTCTACAGTGAGAAGCTGTGGCCGGTCATCGGAGAGCAGCTCAGCAACCCGGGCGCCCAGCAGGCCGAGCAGCCCCCGTTGTCCGAAGAGGAGACCGCCGCCCTGGAACTGATGCAGACGCAGATGGCCTACGTCGACCGGGCGATCATCTGCAACGAGAACACCTCGGCACCGGACCCCTCACTCGTGGTACCGACCCTGGTCACGCAGTACACCGGTGGCGACCTGATCCGGTACAACGAGGACCTGATCGGCTCCGGTCTCTACTGCGACGGCTGGTCCGCCACCACGGTGCCGACCGATCCGTCCGGCGCGGAGCTTGAGCACGCGCCGCTGAACATCGGCTACTCCCACGACACCGCGGTCACCGCGGAGGGTGCCACCGACATGCACCGCGCGATGGGCGGGGACCTGCTGACTCTCGACGGTTACTCCCACGGCGTCCTGCTGGAGGATCCGCAGGCGTTCGAGGACGAGATCAGTGCGTACTTCGCCTGAGTAGTTCCACCAGCCCGCGGGTCAGCGCGCCGGTCCAGCCGGCCATCTCGTGACCGTGGGTGCCGATGTCGAGGCTGGCCGGCACGCCCGCTCCGCGCAGCGCGTCCGCCACCGCCGCCGCGTGATCGGGCATGCTCCTCCCCTCACCCCTCCCGGCGCTGAGGTGCACCCGCACGCCGGACGGTGCCCCGGACTCCCTGATCTCGGCCGCGACATCGCCGAACCAGAAGGATCCCGAGGTCGCCACGGCGAGCCGGACGGCGTCGGGTCGCCGCAGCACCAGGTCCACCGCGGACAGTCCGCCGAGGCTCTCGCCGGCGATGACCGTGCGCCCGGGCGGGACGTCGACGAGACCGCGCACCCACGGCAGCACCCGGTCGGCGATGAGTGTGCGGTAGCCCTCCGAGCGGGACAGCAGGGCGACGCGGTCGTCGCGCGTGTCCACCGCCACGAGCGCGACACGCGGGAGGCGTCCGGACGAATGCAACCGCTCCAGCGCTGCCGGGAGCGAGGTCTGTGACCAGGCGGCGCCGTCGCTGATCACCAGCAGGTGGTCTGCCCCGCAAAGTCCGCTGGTCCACAACCGACGCCCGTCCAGTTCCGTCTCGTCCCAGGTGACGGGATCATCCTCGGCCCACCCGGGTCGTTCCGGGGCTCCCGGCATGATCAGACGTCCGGAAGCGGCACTCCCGGGCATCGGCGGCCGCCAGGCGGAGTGGTCCAGGACGTGCGGAACGACGGAGTCCATCAAACCCAGCCACCGCAACCGGGAATCGGCGGTGGTGTCGAACCGTGCTGCCGCGTCCGCGTCCAGCGGGACCACCCGGTAGGACGAGACGAGATCGTCCGGCACGGAGAGCGTGGACGTCCACCCCTCCCCGTCCGGCGTCATACGGTGCAGATCCGGGGTGTGGTGGTCGTGCATCCCGTCGATGTGGAGGAGCACGCGCTCAGCGCGGCCGGGGTAGGTGAAGGTCAGGTCCACGGCGTCACACCAGGTGGATCACGCCGAGGAGGACAAGGAACACCGCCACGATGTAGCCCCCGGCGCGGGCGACGGTCGCCTGATTCTGGCGCATCCACCCGAAACCGCGTCCCACGGCGCTGTAGGGTCGCATCCGGATGTACCCGACCACGAGAGCGCACAGGAACGGCAGACTCAACGCGACCGACGCATAGGCGATCATGCCGACATAGCGGGTGAGCGTGGCGAAGTCACCGGCACTCATCACGGCGATGCCGGCGAAGAAGGGGACGGACGTCACCGACTGGACGAGGCCCAGGACGAGCCCGGTGCCGACGGTCGCCCAGGACGGCGTCTTGAGCGGTTTCATGATGCGCCGGACGAGGCCGGACGATCCGTCCCCACCGCCGCGCCATGACAAGACCGCACCGGCCACTCCGGTGAGAATGAGCAGGACACCGAGGACAGGAGACTCGACGACGGTCTTGATCTTCTCGCCGAGCCCGTCGAAGACGACCATGGTGAGCAGCGCGAGCACCAGCACCCCGAGCCAGTCACCGAAGACGAGGCGGGTGGCCACCGCGCCGTAACGACCTCCCCTGTCTTTCAGCGGCTGTGCGATTCCGACCGCGACCAGGACACCGATCAGCAGGAAGTTGACGGTGTCCGCGAGGGCGAAACTCAGCACGTACAGCACACCGGCTGATCCTACACGGTGGTTGCACAGGCATACCCCGGACCACCACCGCTAAAACATAGCTGTGCACTGATCGTGCAATATTGCGCAACCGGTGCAATAATATCGCGCATGGCTAAACTCCTCTACCGGATCGGACGATCCGCATACCTGTACAGGTGGCGATTCATCGCCGTCTGGCTGCTGGTGCTCATCGGTGCGGGCACCCTGGCCGGAACCATGGCGAAATCGACCTCCATGACCTTCACCATCCCCGGACTCGAGTCGGTCGAGACCCAGGAGAAGATGGGCGACTACTTCCCCGGCGGCAGTGACGAGATGGAGGCCGCCACCGGCACCGTCGTCGTCCGCGCCCCCGAAGGCGGCTCGCTGACCGACGAGGCGACCCACGCCGACCTGGAGAAGCTCATCACCGAGCTCAAGGGCCAGGACGCACTGACCGACACCGATGCCATCGTCGACCCGGTCACAGCCGCCGCCGGCATGGAGCAGCAGCTCACCGAGGCCAAGGCCCAGCAGGGTCTGCCGGAGGAGCAGATCCAGGCCGACATCCAGGCGTTGTCCCCGGTGAGTGAGAACGGCCGGACCGGCACGTTCACCGTCACCTTCGACGCCGACTCCGCGATGGACATCGCGCCGGAGGACACCGAGGCCGTCACCGAGGTTCTGGACGACGCCGCCACCGACAACCTCGAGGTCTCGTACAACGGCAACGCCTTCCAGATGGCCGAGATCGGCGGCACCGCCGAACTCATCGGCATCATCATCGCCGCCCTCGTGCTGATCATCACCTTCGGCTCCTTCGTCGCCGCAGGTCTGCCGCTGATCACGGCGATCGCCGGTGTCGGCACCGGCATCATGCTGATCATGGCGGCCACCGCGCTGACCGACACCATCAACAGCATGACCCCGACCCTGGCCTCCATGATCGGCCTGGCCGTCGGTATCGACTACGCCCTGTTCATCGTGTCGAGGTTCAGAAATGAACTCGTCGCCTTCGCCGGCGGCAACAACATGACACCGAAGGAACTCGCCCAGGCGATCAAGAACACCAGTCACCGGCAAAGGGCCCACCTCGCCGGACTCGCCGTCGGCAAGGCCGGTTCCGCCGTCTGCTTCGCCGGCCTGACGGTCATCATCGCGCTGGCCGCACTGTCGATCATCAACATCCCGTTCCTCACCGCGATGGCGCTGGCTGCGGCGTTCACCGTCCTGATCGCCGTCGTCGTGGCCGTCACCCTGCTGCCCGCCATCCTCGGCGCATTCGGCACGAAGTCCTTCGCCGGACGTGCCCCGGTGGTCAAGGCTCCGGATCCCGAGGACGAGAAGCCCACCATGGGTCTCAAGTGGGTCCGCCAGATCCGCAAGCGCCCCGTCGTCTTCTCCGTCAGTGCCGTGCTGCTGCTGGTCGTGCTGGCCATCCCCGCGCTGGGCCTGCAGCTCGCCATGCCCACCGACGACTCCGCCAAACTCGGCAGCCCGCAGCGCACCGCCGCCGAATGGATCAACGAGGACTTCGGCCCCGGCCGCAATGCCCCGATGATCGCACTGGTGACCTCCGACGATCCGGAGACCGCACCGGCCGCCTACGGCGCCGCCGTGGAGACCATCAGCAGCCAGGACGGCGTCGCAAACGCCCAGATCACCCAGATGACCGAGGACGGTTCCGCCGCCCAGGTCATGATCACCCCGACCACCGGCGCCAACGACGAGGCCACGAACGACACCCTCCAGGCCCTCCGCGACGCCGAGGCGTCCTTCCACGACGAGACCGGGGCAGAGTACGCCGTCACCGGCGTCACCCCGATCTTCGAGGACATCTCCGACCGACTGTCCGAGGTGCTGATCCCGTACATCGCCATCGTCGTGGTTCTGGCGTTCGTCCTGCTGATGATCGTCTTCCGGTCCCTCTGGGTACCGCTGATCGCCGCACTGGGCTTCGCCCTCTCCGTCGCCGCCACCTTCGGCCTGACCGTCGGTATCTGGCAGTGGGGATGGCTCGGCATCACCAACGACCCGCAGCCGATCATCTCCTTCCTGCCGATCATGCTCATCGGCATCGTCTTCGGCCTCGCCATGGACTACCAGGTCTTCCTGGTGACCCGCATGCGCGAGGGCTACGTCCACGGCAAGACCGCCGGCAACGCCGTCTCGAACGGGTTCAAGCACGGTGCCCGCGTGGTCACCGCCGCCGCGCTCATCATGATCTCGGTGTTCGCCGCCTTCATCCTGATGGACGAGCCGTTCATCGCCGTGATGGGCTCCGCCCTGGCGATGGCCGTGCTGATCGACGCCTTCGTGGTCCGCATGACCATCGTGCCCGCCGTGCTCTTCCTGCTCGGTGACCGTGCGTGGAAGCTGCCCCGCTGGCTGGACAAGATCATCCCGTCCGTCGATGTCGAGGGCGAAGGACTCGTCGGCCTCGAAGCCCCGGAGCACGACAGCGCCGGCAAGCACGAGAAGGAGCCCGCCACCGTCGGGGCCGACACCCCCGACGGCACCCACGGCGAACACGCCGCCGACACCGACCCGTCCGACGACAGCACCACGACAGATGGCCGTTAACGACGCGCTCTCGCACCGCGAGCAGAAGAAGGAGGAGACCCGCCGCGCGCTCGCCCGCGCCTCCGCGGAACTCCTGCTCAGCGAGGGCAGCGACGGGATGACCGTCGCCGCCGTCGCCGAACGGGCAGGGGTGTCCACCCGGACGTTCCACAACTACTTCCCCCGGCGGGAGGACGCGCTGCTGTTCTTCATCGAGGAGACCATCGACGAGCTGCGTCAGCAGGTCGAGGACGCCCCTGAGGACGAACATCCCCTGGACATCATGCAGCGACTGGTGACCGACCGCGTGGACGACGACGGCACGGTCTCCGACGACCCCGGCACGCTGCTGAACCTGCGTTCCATCGCCGACCACCTGAGCTACATCACCGGGCCCGGCGACAAGGAACGGGTGATGCACATCGCCGACGGCCTGCTGGATGCGCTCCACCAACGGGCCCGGGGGACGATGAGCCGTCAGGCGAGTGCGCTCATGCTGGTGTCCTGCCTGACCGCGGGCGCCATCGCGGTGGAGTCACGGGCGGCGGAGAAGGGACATGACTGCATGGTCATGTTCCCCAGCTGGGCGTCGACCGACCAGTCCCCCGCCGAGGTGCTCGACGAAGGGTTCGCGCTGCTGCGCAGCGGCTTCGGGAGCTGAGGCACCTGGACACGCACGGTACGACGGTTTCTGTCCGGATCCGGGAGTGAAGAACACACTTCGCCCGCAATTCCGGACAGAAACCGTCGTTCGTGTCTGTGCGACCGAGACGCGGAGACGCGGTACGACGAGACCTCGCTGATAGCCTGGGACTATGGCGCGGACGAGGATAGGTGACGGTACGGGGGCGTCCGGCACGTAATTTCACCACAGGTGCGACAACCGTATGGCTTCGTCGGTTGTCAGTTGCGGTCGCCGGGGTCATCACGGTGCTGGTCCTGGTCCGCTACCCAGGACTCCCGGACACCATTCCCGTGCATTTCGGTCTCGGAGGGGAAGCAGATGCCTGGGGTTCGAAAACGACGGTTCTCTTTCTCTCGCTGATCATGCTGGTGTGCATCGGTGGAACCTTCTGGGCGTCCCGACATCCCGATGCCAGGTGGATGAACTACCCGAAAGACGTCACCGAAGACAATGCCCAGCGGCTCTACCGGGCAGGTGAGAAATCCCTGGTGTGGTTGAATGTCGGACTCGTGGCAATCTACGCCGGAATGGCGACAACCATGCTCAGTGAGATCAATGCGACGGTGGTCCTTGTTCCAGGGCTGGTTGTTCTGATTGGAGCGACAGCGGTTGGTCTGACTAAGACCATTCGGGCCTGACGTCGATTGAAGACACTGAGCCCGGGAGCACGCTGCGAACCGTCCTCGCTGCCAGGCTCCTGGACATATATCGTGCCACGCCCGAGGAGCCGAGCAGGTCAGCCGGATGCCGCGGCGAGGGTATGCCCCAGTACAGCCCCGCCGAGGTACGAATAGCCGGAGACGTCGAGCGTCATACCGGCGTAGGTCAGCCAATTGTTCGATTTTCCGACCAAACCAAGGGGGAAGTGCAGTCTGCCGGGTAGCCGATACCGCTGACTGCGGCCCCGCCAGGGGTATGTGGGCCTACTACAGCGACCGCAGCTCCGGACATCGCCCGATTCTCCGGGATGTACTGCAGAAATCTTCTGACCAGGTCGTGGTCGCCGTAGATGGTGGGACCAGATGCCGTCGATTCATGAGGCTTCGGGACCATTGTCCCTTTCGTGGCTCTGAGGATTCCGGTTTTTATCGCGCTTCAGAAATTCGACGGCAGAGGCCACCTGGAGAGGTAAGGGGTCCGATGCCCAGTCCGCGAAAGAAAAGGCCCGTCTAGCGATGCGCCTCAATCGTCCGTTATTTTTCATTGTTCACCTCCTATCAATCAGGTCAGCGGGAAAAGGACGCTGCCTGACCATTTCCTCCAGGGTCCGTTTCAAACACGCCGGCTGGCCCGGTGTCACTACGTCCAGCCACCGTGTCCTCCAGTTCTGCCGTACCGGGCCCGAGCCCTGCTGCATCATCCTGTGATGCGACATCCTCCGACGCATCTGCCTGCGCAGTGAGGTGCTCGACTGCGCCAGGGAACGAGCTGAAACCGTCTGACATATCAACCGATAGTACGCACTTCCGTAATTACGTACAATAGTACAGAGTAGGACGAGGGCCGCTCGCCTACACCGCCGCCGCGAGAGCTCCAGTCACCCGCTCGACGACCACCACGACAGCGACGGCAGCCACCACAACGGTAAGAACCCGCCCTGTCGTCGTCGCCATGTTCAGCGTGTACTTTCCGCGGTTGTTCTGCGCGATGACACCTCCGCCCGGCGCGTCGACGAATACCAGCCACCGGTCACGACGCCCGGAGGGCGACGGATACTGCAGGTCGATGGCCCGACTGACCCGTCCCGTCACCAGCATCAACGCGATGAGCGTCGCCAGAGCGCCAATTCCGCCGACTGCCACGAGACCACCACCCGCCCAACTCCACGGGCCGGCAAGCCCGGTGAAAGTCAGTGTCAGCGACGCAGACAGCGCGACATCGGACCATGCCAACGGCACCTGCACCGATTCTGCGTGTGCCCAGGTATTGAGCGCGTCATTCCTGGACCGCTCCGAATCTCCGAGGGGCAACCCGCCTCCCTGGGAGGCAACACCCACGGCAGCGATGCACAGCCCCAGGACGCCGACGACCGGCGCGCCGAGTGCAATCACCATCAGAAACGGCAGTGACCGTCCCACCCAGGAGTCCGGAGTACCGTCCGCACCCCAGTGAATCGGCATGGGATCCGGGACGGCCCCGTAGGCGGTGAGCAGCCCCACGGCCAGCGCCACCGGTGGGATGAGCGCCAGGGAATGCACAGGCCATCGTGTCCGTATCCTGGGCGTGCGCTGTGTATCCATAAGAATCTACGGTATCAGCCCCTCAAAACAATGCCGTGACCGCCATAGACAGGAGCATCACGGCCGTGCCCGCGAGGAGAAGCAGCATGACCACTGCGCCGATCCGACCACCACGGGTCGCGACATTGAAGGTGAAGTTCATTCCCGATCCGGTGTCGACCATCACCCTGTCACTCCCCGGGATGTCCATGAACATCAGCCACCGGCGCCGGCGTCCGTCCGGGTGGGGGAACCTCTCGGCGACGGCGTCGCCGCGTCGCCCCATCACCACGAGCAACCAGACGGTACTGGCGAGAATGCCGAGCATCCCCAGCGCGTCGATCCATCCGGAGATTCCCTGCAACCACCCCCACGGCCCGTTCAGACCGAGCATCATCACGGTCATCGACGTCGAGAGCATGACGCAGTACCAGCCCATCAGCGGCTGCATCACCTTGAGTTCGTGCCAGGTGCGTTGGGCGTCCAGGGTCGACTTCGCCCCACCGCGCTCAAACAGGGACCCGGAGTGCACCCGCACGAACAGACCGACGAAACCCATGGCCAACACACATATCACCGGACCAAGCAGGACACCGAACAGTAACGTCCCCATCGACTTCGGCGACCAGGAGTCCGGCTCCCCGGTGAAACCCCAGTGCGTCGGCATCGGATCAGGCAGTGCGTCATAGGACGCCACCAGCGCCACCGCCGCAGCAGCAGGCGGCAGCAATGCCAGCAGATAGAGGTAGCCCGGCATCGTCACCGGCGGATAATCCGCTTTCCGCGATTCTCCAGGCATCCCGTGTGATTCCGCCGTCATATTCTCAGAGAGTAACAGTCCGGATGAGCCTAACGCCCGCCACAGCGCGACGGCAGGTGTAACGTGACGTCCTGTACGCATTCTCAGGGCGGGGCGAAATTCCCCACCGGCGGTGAAAGCCCGCGAGCGCCACCTCCACCAGGTGGGTCAAGCAGATCCGGTGTAATTCCGGAGCCGACGGTCACAGTCCGGACGGGAGAGAAAGGCTGGACACCTCATGTCCGGAATTCTGGCGTCGGTCAACGACGCCCTCACAACATTCCTCAACGCACAGTGGTCGATCGGCGACTCGGCGGTCCTCTGGCGGGAGGTCATCGGCAACGGCTTCGGTATCGCCTCCGCCATCGGCGGCATGCGGAGGGTCGTCTGGGCATGGCCGGTGGGTATCGCGGGGAACATCCTGTTGTTCACCGTCTTTCTCGGCGGCATGTTCCACACCCCGCAGGACCTCGACCTCTACGGCCAGGCAGGACGCCAGGTCATGTTCCTCATCGTCAGTGTCTACGGCTGGTGGCAGTGGCACCGGGCCACGACCGCCGGCATGCGGGAGCCCGAGGACACCGACCCCTCCCGCTCGATCCTCTCCGAACCGGCCGACACCTACGAGGCAGTGCAACCGCGGTGGGCGACGTCACGCGAACGACTGGTCATGCTCGCCGTCGCCGTCGTCGGAACCTGTGGTTTCGCCTGGATCTTCAGCGCTCTGGGGTCCTGGGGGCCATGGGCGGACGCCTGGATCTTCACCGGTTCCCTGCTCGCCACCTTCGGCATGGCCAGGGGATGGACCGAGTTCTGGCTGATCTGGATCGCGGTCGACATCGTCGGTGTCCCCCTCCTCTTCACGGCCGGCTACTACCCCAGTGCCGTCCTCTACCTCGTCTACGGAATCTTCGTCGCCTGGGGTTTCGTGGTGTGGCTGCGGGTCCAGCGACGGTCCTCCGCGGATTCCACCGGTGGTTGCGACCGCCAGGAAAGAACGTACGCTGTAGCAGATGAACAGGACATGAAGTTCTGATGAGTGGAGTATGCAGAATCGACTCGCCTGGCTGACCTGCTGATGCCCGCGGGTCCCCGGCGCGGTGAGGACAGGCGTGGCGACAGACACGGAGACGACGGTAGAGCCGTCCTCGACCACCCGCCCCCGCTGGTGGCTGGAAATCCTGCTTCTCCTGGGCCTGTACGCCGTGTACTCGGGGATCCGTAACAGCGTCCATGACGCCGACGCCGTGGCCCACCGGAACGGGCAGGCGATCCTCGACTTCCAGGGCAACCTCGGCCTGTCACTGGAGCGCGGTCTCAACACCTTTCTCGACGCCACCCCTACCGTGGCAGCCGCCAGCGCGCTGGTCTACGCCTCCCTGCATTTCCTCGTGACCCCCGCCGTACTCGTCTGGCTGTATCTGCGCCACGACCGGCGCTACCGGTTCCTCAGTCTCATCATCATCCTGACGACGGTCGTGGCCCTCATCGGATTCTTCGTCACCCCCACCGCACCACCCCGGCTGCTGGCCACCGAAGACTTCGTCGACATCATGGCCAAGACAGGGTCGTGGGGATGGTGGCCTGAATCGGGGAACCTCGGGTCGGACGCCGTCTCCAACCAGTTCGCCGCCATGCCCTCACTGCACTGCGCGTGGGCGACGTGGTGCGGGACCATACTGGTCAGCCTGGCCCGTAGGACCTGGCTGAAGGTGCTGGGAGTCCTGTACCCGCTGGTCACTTTCCTCGTCGTGATGGGCACCGGGAACCACTACTTCCTCGACGTCGTCGCGGGGGTCGTGGCGCTCGCCCTCGGTGCCGGTGCCGTCTACGGTGCGCGGACGGTACGGGACGCCCGGCGGGTCAGCACTCCGCCACTGTCCGCCTGACCTCCTCGACCTGCTCGGCCGTCACGTCGGCGACGGTGGCCGGGGAGAAGTGCGCCTGCCGGTCCTTGTCGACCAGCACCGCCCGGACTCCCTCGGGGAAGTTGGGCTGACGGCGAAGCAGCCGCCCCAGTGCGTACTCCGCGTCCAGCGCCTGCCGCAGAGTGCTGCGCGCGGAGTGGTTCAGTAGTGCCGTCGCGGCGACCAGTGACAGCGGGTTCGCCGGAGCCAGCATCTCACGGACACTGTCGGCGAACTCCCCCTCCGACTCAGCGATCCGTCCCTCGATCGTGGGCCAGTCCTCGCCCGCGAAGGTAGCGGTGATCCAGTCCAGGTTCTCCGCCAACGTCGACGTCCCGGCGGACTCCCTCCCCGCGGTCCGCGCCAACGCCGCATCCAGCCCGTCGTTCACGAGGGTCTCCCGGAAGGCGGCGGTGTCACCGTCATGCAGGATGTGGGTGGCCAGGCCGCTCCACAGGAGGTCATCGGTGCCGATCCGGTAGGCGGTCGTCGCCAGGAACAGTCCGAGGGCGGTGCGCGACTCGTCGGGGACGTGCGGCAGGTGGGTGAATGCGTGGGAGATACCGACGTCGGTGATGAAGCCGATGGCCATCTCCGGCATGGACTGCCACGTCCTCTCGGTGATCACCCGGATACCGGCGTGGGCCGAGACACCCAGCCCGCCGCCCATGGCGATCCCGTCGACCACGGCGATGGTGGGCTTCGGGAACGTGGCGAGGGCATGGTTCATGTCGTACTCGTCACGGAAGAGGTCGTCTCCCGGGGTGAAATCTCCCGTGAGGTCGGAGTCACGGACCGACCGCACGTCACCACCGGCGCAGTAGGCCTTCTCCCCCGCCGAACACAGCAGTACCTGCTGCACATTGTCATCGTCGCGGAAGCTGTCGAGCGCCATGGCGATCGCGCTGATCATCTCGTGGTTCAGCGCATTGAGCGCTTTCGGACGATCGAGGGTGATGACGCCGGTACCGTTCACTGTCTCGACGCGGACGGCGGGTGTCTGGGAGGTGGTTGTGGTGTTCATGTCTGCCATGGTGGCACGAAACGACGGACGGCGGCGCAGCGGCTCCACCGATGCCGGGGTGAATCACGTACAACTGTGAACTGAAACACGTTTCATTTGATATCGTGACAGAAAGGATGAATCGTCGAGGCGATCCACACCACCGTCCGGATGGAGAAGAAATGACAACCGCGTCCGCAGGCAGCACCCCGTCCACCGCCGTGCCGATCGACCCCTCGATCCAGTCCGTGGGTCACATGCTCCGTAAGCGCATCAAGGAGACACCGGAGCGTCGGGCCTACAGCTTCCCGGTCACCGACGGAGCATCCGGGGAAACCTGGGAGGCGGTGACATGGGCGGAACTCGGGGCACAGGCGTCCGAGGTGGCCGGCGGCCTGATGTCACTGGGCATCGAGGCCGAGGAGCGGGTCGCCATCGCCAGTTCCACCCGGTACGAGTGGGCCCTGGCGAACTACGGGATCATGTACGCCTCCGCCGCCACCGTCACGGTCTACCCCACCACCGTCGCCGATGACGTCGCGTTCATCCTCGACGACTCGGGGTCCCGGGTGGTGTTCGCGGAGGACCGGGACCAGGTGGACAAGCTCCTCGGCCTCCGCGACGAGATTCCCGGGGTGCAGACCGTCGTGATGGTGAGCGGCGACGTGCCGGACGAGGTCGAGAGCAGTGCCCCCGGTTGGGTGATCACCCTGGAGGAACTGCGCCGACGGGGACGCGAACACCTCGACGCCCACCCCTCCGCCGTCGACGACCGTATTGACGCGACCCGACTCGAACACCTGTCGACGCTGATCTACACCTCAGGCACCACCGGTCGTCCCAAGGGCGTGCGTCTCCCCCACCGGGTGTGGGTGTTCGAGGCGCACGCCTCCGAGGTCACCTCGAACTCCGGCCCGGAGAAGCTCCTGACCATCGACGACAAACAGTTCCTCTGGCTGCCGTTGGCGCATGTGATGGGCAAACTGCTCCTTGTCCTGCCCGTCCACATCGGGTACGAGACCGCCATCGACGGACGGATCGACAAGATCATCGAAAACCTCGCCGTCGTCAAACCGACGTTCATGGGCTCGGCCCCCCGCATCTTCGAGAAGGCCTACAACGGCATCGCCACGATGATGGCCGCTGAGGGCGGTGTGAAGGAGAAGCTATTCCACTGGGCCAGCCGCGTGTGCGTCCAGGTCTTCGACGCCGACAACGGTGTCGGGTCGGCCAGCCCCTGGATCCGTCTGCAGGCGAAGATCGGCGACCGGCTGGTGATGTCGAAGATCCGCGAGCGCTTCGGGGGTAATGTCCGGCGCTTCATCTCTGGCTCGGCGGCCATGAACACCGACATCGCCCGCTGGTTCGGTGCCGCCGGCATGCCGATCTTCGAGGGGTACGGACTCACCGAGACCAGCGCGGCAACCTGTCTGACCCGGCCGGACATCTACCGCGCCGGCTACGTCGGCCCCCCGCTGGAGGGTATCGAGGTCCGCATCGCCGACGACGGTGAAGTCCTGGTGAAGGGGCCGGGCGTGATGGACGGCTACCACAACAACCCGGAGGCCACCGCCGAGGTCCTGGAACCCGACGGCTGGTTCCACACCGGCGACATCGGCGAGATGGACAGCGAAGGCCGGGTCAGGATCACCGACCGAAAGAAAGAACTGTTCAAGACGTCCAACGGCAAGTACGTCGCTCCCGCCCAGGTCGAGGCCAAGTTCAAGGGGCTCTGCCCGGTCGCCAGCCAACTGGTGGTGGTCGGCAACGACCGCCCGTTCGTGTCCGCTCTCGTCACCCTCGACGAGGATGCCGTCACCGCCTGGGCGGAACGCCAGGGCGTCTCCGGTGGCTACCGCGAGATCGTCCGCGCCCCCGAAACGCGGGAGATGGTGCAGGGCTACATCGACGAGCTCAACAGCAACCTCAACCGGTGGGAGCAGGTCAAGAAGTTCACGATCCTGCACCGTGACCTCGGGGTCGACTACCAGGAGATCACACCGTCACTGAAGCTCCGCCGGAAGGTGATCCACGAGCACTTCGCCCAGGAGATCGCCGCCCACTACGAGTGAGTAGCCTGCGGAGTCCTACTTCTTCTTCCGCTTCTTTTTCTTCTGCTGCTTTCCCTGCTCCAGGCTGGAGGCGAGGTCGGGGACGTAACGGAACTCCGTGCGCGGGGGTCGTTCGTAGTCTGACGCCACCTCCGGTCGCTCCGGGATGCGCGGGGGCGTGTGCTCGACTTTCTCCCACGGCACCGAGGAGAGGATGTGGTTGATCACGTTGATCCGGGAGCGTTTCTTGTCCTCGCTCTCCACGGTGTACCACGGGGCGGCGGGCGTGTCTGTGTGCGCGAACATCTCGTCCTTCGCCCGCGAGTAGTCCTCCCACCGGGTGATGGACTGCAGGTCCATCGGCGACAGCTTCCACTGCCGCAGCGGATCCTCACGGCGCGAGGTGAACCGGGCCACCTGCTCCTCGTCGGAGACCGAGAACCAGTACTTGCGCAGCATGATGCCGTCCTCGACGAGCAGTCGCTCGAAGACGGGAGCCTGGTGCAGGAACCGGCGGTACTCCGAGGCGGTGCAGAACCCCATGACGCGTTCGACCCCGGCACGGTTGTACCAGGAGCGGTCGAAGATCACGATCTCCCCGGCGGTGGGCAGCTTCTCGACGTAGCGCTGGAAGTACCACTGCCCCTGTTCGCGGGACGTCGGTGCCGGCAACGCCTCCACCCGGCAGAACCGCGGGTTGAGGTACTGGGTGATCCGCTTGATCGCCGAACCTTTGCCGGCGGCGTCGCGCCCCTCCATGATGACCACCACACGGGCACCGGTCTCCCGGACCCACTGCTGCATGTCCACCAGATCGGCCTGGAGCTTCTTGAGCTCCTTCTCATAGGCTTTCTTGTTCAGTTTCGGCGGACGGGTCCCCGACGGGTTCTCAGCGGGGGCAGTCGGTCCCGGAGCGTTCTGTGACGTCATGGGGACCGAGTTTACCTGCTATTCGACGGAGAACTCCGCCATCCGGTCCCACTCGCTTTTACCCGGGATAGAGGTGTTTATGATCTGCGGGGTCTCCGACAACACCGTCGGGAACAGCTTGCACGCGGCCTGGAAATGGTCGCTGTTGACATGAGCGCCGTCCGCGCCGTCCTCGAATGCCTCGACAAGGAAGTACTCGGAGGGGTCGTCGGTGCCACGGAACCAGTCAAACCACAGGTTGCCGTCCTCGGCCCGGGTGGCCTCGGTGAAGTCCGCGACAACCTCGCGGAAGTTCTCGACGTACTCGGGAAGCGGACGGAACCGCACATTGATCAAAATCATGGCCACCAGGGTACGCGAGGCGCAGACCTCGTGTCATAGCAGGTCAGACGACACCACTCACGGCAGGTATGACGAACATTTCGCCCTCTGGACGGGTACCGGCGGGTGGTTCACGGGCATGCCCGGCGGAAAGGTTGGTCCGCACCCGGTGTTTCAGGATGCTCCAGTGGAAACACGAAAAACCGGGTCCAATATCAGAACACCGACCTCAATGCTTTTGCCTGATGTATTATCACTTTCATCCCTAAACGCTCAGGGAAGGACTCTCCACCTCCCAGCGCACATTCCCCGACAAGAGAGTCAACCATGAGCATCGACCAGGCGATCAGCGCACTCGCGACCAAGGTTCGCGAACTCAAACCCATCATCGAGACCGAGGAAGCCACCAAGACAGCGTTCATCATCCCTTTCATCAGCAACGTCCTCGGTTATGACGTCACGGACCCCCGTGAGGTCATCCCCGAGTACACCGCAGACATCGGGAAGAAGAAGGGTGAGAAAGTCGACTTCGCCATCAAGTCCGGCGACGACTTCCGGTTCCTCATCGAGTGCAAGAAGATCGGGGAACCCCTCGACCTCAATCACGCTACCCAGCTCGTCCGGTATTTCAACGTCACGGACACCGAGTTCGCGATTCTCACGAACGGCGAGGTCTACCAGTTCTATGCTCAGCTCGACGCCGTCAACCGCATGGACGAGAAACCGTTCATGACCCTTGACCTCTCGTCCGTTGACGCCCGAATCTTCCCGCACCTCGAGATGTGCACGAAAACCCAGTTCGACTCCGAGACGATCGCCGCCAGCGCAGAAGAGCTGAAATACGTCTCTGAACTGAGGAAGGGCATCGCAGCGGAGCTCAAGGAACCATCCACGGAATGGGTCAAGCTGCTGGCCGCCCGAGTCACCTCCCGCCGAATGACCGCGGCAAACCTGGATCTGTTCACCCGTCTCGCTGCGACTGCTGCCAGCCAGTACCTGCGGGACGAAACGAACCGTCGTCTCCGCTCCGCCCAGGACCTTGAGGACCCCACCACAGCCGTCGCAACCGCCGCCGATAGCGTCGAAGAGAAGGCCCCTGACGTGCCGGTCTCGGAAGACGGCGTGGTGACCACCGAAGAAGAACGGCAGGCCCACAGCATCATCCGCGCAATCTGCTGTTCCGACGTACCCGCCACCGACATCACCATGCGAGACGCCAAGACCTACTGTGCGATCTTGTTTCAGGACAACAACCGCAAACCGATCGCACGCCTCTTGTTCGACCGCAAAATCCCCCGAATCGTCCTGTTCGATGAGAACAAGAACGAAACTCCGCATGACCTAGACTCCATCGAGGGTATCTACAGTCACGCCGACCACCTGCGCTCTCGCGTCAGGTCGCTAGTAGCCGGATAAAATCGGCGGTCGCCGTACAGCAAGAGTCCCCATCGTCACGCCGGCGATGGGGACCCGGTGCCGGAGGCCACACTGGGCGAGCCACCGCACCGTTCCTGGTGCAAGAGTCGGCTGACACCAGGAACGTTCCACAGAGCGCTCCCATGGGACTGGAGGCGCTTCTCCGATACTACCGAAAATCGTTCTCACGTGACCGCTGTTCATCCCCGCCCACACGCGACCACCCCCTCCGGACCGAACAACCCCTGAAGCCCCGCCGTTGACAGGCCCATCCGTTCCTTGAATGCAAAAAGCCCCCGGCACCGAAGTGCGGGGGCCGGCATCGCCGCTCATGCAGCGAGCATCATTTACTCGTTGATGGAGGAAACGATGGCACCGAAGACGTCGGTGATAGCGGTAGCAACGGTGGAGATGATCTGCTGAATGGTCTCGATCATGATGATCTTCCCTTCGATAGAAGTTTGGTTTCGCGCCCCAGTGTTCTGAGCCGCACGATGGA
This sequence comes from Corynebacterium sp. CNJ-954, assembly GCF_001942345.1. Lineage (GTDB taxonomy): Bacteria > Actinomycetota > Actinomycetes > Mycobacteriales > Mycobacteriaceae > Corynebacterium. The sequence goes on along the minus strand of NZ_MKKI01000008.1, from coordinate 23,428 downwards.
CCATACCGGTGGGGGGATAAGAAACGTTACACAAGGATATTACCTACCCCCATATGGGTTAGAGCAACTTATATCGGCAGGTCAGGAGCATAAACACGAATAGACGCACATCCGTTCCGCCGTTGCGGATCGTGATGTGCGCCTACCCAGAAAGGCGATACATGATCGAGTTGTATCGTTGCGCGGGGGCCATCCAGGTCCCCTGCACCTAGAACATTATCCCCCTGAAAATGTCCCTCCGAATCGCCACACCCCCGGGGGTACGATCGGCCGACCTTCGAAGCAATTCAGCCCTACTGTGCGCCGGCGAAGCGTCAGGCAATAGTTCGCAATAGTTCTCCGTCGACCGCAGAAAGCCCCCGCACCGAAGTACGGGGGCGATGAGCGTCTGAAAACTACCGGGCGCCCTGCAGGGAGCTGACGACGTTGACGGCAACGACGGCAATGGCGGTAAAGACGGTGTCGATGATGTCCTGAATGGTCTCGATCATGGTGATCTCCTTGAGAAGCGCGATGGGGTGCGACGGGTGTTCCTGTCACGAGACGTACGTTACAACGACAGAGACGGGTAGTTACCATAACGAACGTATTTACCCCCGGGGGTAGTCACATAAAAAGCCCCCGCACTGAGGTGCGGGGGCCGGCATCGCCGCTCACGCAGCGAGCATCGTTTACTCGTTGACGGAGGAAACGATGGCGTTGAAGACGTCCACGAGAGCGGTGGAAACGGTGTCGATGATGTCCTGGATGGTCTCGATCATGGTGATCGTCCTTTCAGTCTGAATACAAGTACCTGCGGCACGCAACCTCCGCGCCACACCATGCACACTACCGATCCCGACCCCCAGACCGTTAGGCAACAGATACTACCCACCCTGAGACGGGGTTAGATATTCACAGGCCACACCCCATGAACAGCGAAGAAAAAGCAAAGCACCCCACGGTCCACCGTATGAGAACCGTAGGGCGCTTCAACCAGAGGTGATACATGATCGATGTGTATCTGGTGCCGGGGCCATCCACTCCCCGCACCGGCCATGTTAGGCCCTTCACATGTTCTGGGCCACCCTACGCATGACGGGGACCACACCCGCGCATCACCCGTTGTCGACGCCGACCTCCTTCTCCGGCCCCTGGTTCTCCATGGCCACGTCCAACTCCCCACGCAGCTTCTCCACGTCCTCCACCGAGAACCGGTCCTCCCCCGCCACCGCAACCAGGCCGTCCAACACGGAGGTGCCGTAGTTGTGACCGTGCCCGTTGGGGACGTTCCCCGCACGCGGAAGGTCCAGAGTCACCTGCCAGAACGTGACGATCGGCATCCACCGCATCGTCGGCGAACGGTCGAAGCCCGGCGGCTCCTTCAACCAGTCAGGTTCGCGGAACAGCAGATTCGGCGACCACCACACCACCGGATCCGACGGGTGCTGGACGTAGAGCACACGACTGCCACCCCAGGGAGTCCCGCCGTCCTCAGGGTCCTCGATCCACTTCTGGATCTGTTCCGAGTTCTCGGCGAAACGCACCATCATGCCACCCGAGTACTCCGGGTCAACCTCACGGGTACCCGGGTCCCGTCGCGACACGAAATCCCGCCACAGCTCATTGCTGTTCGGTGGACCGAGCCACAGCACACCGTCCACCGTTGAAGCGATGTCGCGGATACCGGAGAACCCTCCCTCACCGGCGGTGGTGCCCAGGGACTCCCCGTACACGTAGAGCTTCGGACGGTTGTCCTCCGGGAGCCTGTTCCACCACTCAGCCACCGTGGAGATCAGCTCCTTGCCCGCCTCACGCACCCGGTTCCGGTCCGTGATGAACTGGATCGCACTGGGCAGGTACGAATACTGGTCGGCGGCGATGGCGGTGTCACCGTCGAACATCAGCTCAAACGCCTGCGCTGCCGTGGGGTTCACCCATCCTGTTCCCGTCGTCGGGGCAATCATCAGCGCCTGGCGGTCCTGGGCATTCGTCCGCTCCAGCTCATCAACGACGTTGAGCGCGCGTTCGCGATCTGTGTCACCGTTGCTCAGTCCCGAGTAGACCCGGATCGGCTCCTCCGAGTCCCTGCCAGTGAGCTCTTCGAGCTGGTCCTTGTACAACCCCAGCGCAGTGAACCGTGTGCCGTAGGCGCCCAGGTCCTCCCACTCGTTGAGTGAACCGGGGCCGCCGCTCCGCTCGCTGACGTGGGGGCGGACCAGGTCCTCACGGATCTCCTGGTCACGCACGGAGAAAATCCGCTCGCTGACCCGCAGAATCGTGCCGGGGAGCACCTGGTCCGCCACGAAGACGGTCACCAGACCGACGACGGCCCACGACACGAGCAGCTTCAGGCCGTACCGGGTGTGCTGTCCCGGGACGGCGCGGGCGAGCAGCACCGTCCCGCGCACCACCACCTTGCCCACCAGGTAGATACCCACCCAGAGCAGCAGCCCGACAGGAAGCACCTTGAGGAACTCCCCGGCGGAGTACGCCTCGTCCCCCATGATGTCGGCGATCTCCTGCTGCCACCGCACCGCGAAAAGGATCCACACCAGCAGCGCGACGACGATCACGGCAATCAGGGCGATGCGCAGTCGTGGCCGCCACCGGGCAGGAAGTGACCGTCCACGCGTCAGCAGAGTGGCCAACGGTTCCACGAGGTCGCGGATCCACAACACCCACACCCACTGCAGCAGGACCCCGATCAGGTGACCGGTCGCCGCCGACAGGCCGGCGGCGACCCCCTGGAACAACCAGTCGCGGGTGAGCAGCGACGGAGTCAGTGACAGCGCGAACATCAGTGCGCCGACGACGAGCCCCCAGGGGCTGGGCTCCATCAACCGTCGGAGGAAGCCGGTGTGCTCCGGAGCCTCCGGAGCGGCGGTGCCGGTCCTGCTGTGGTCCTGCCGGACGATCACGCCCGGGAAGTCATCCTGCACCGCTACGGCTCCCGTCCGTCCGTCAGTTCACGTCAGTTCACATCAGTTCACATCAGTTCATATCAATGTCGTCCAGTGAGTCTAGCAAGGTCAGGCGCCGCCGGTCTCCCGCCGTTCCGCGACCTCGAGCCAGTTCATCTCGAGTTCGTCGTGTTCGTCCTTCGCCGCGGTGAGCTTCGCATCGAGGTCAGCCAGCAGGGCGGTGTCGACGTTGCCGTCCTCCGGTGCCGCTGCCGCAGCGAGCCGCTGGTTGAGGTCCTCGACCGTTGCCTGAACCTTGGACATGCGCCGCTCCAGGGCGTTGAGTTCCTTGGTCAGTGCCCGGTCCTCCTGCGCCGACAGGCCGGTGGACTGCTGCGGAGTCTGCTGCGGACTCGGCGCATCACCGAGCGCCATGTTGCCGGTGTGCCTGTTCTCGACGGCGGCCTGCTCGGCACGCCGTTCGAGATACTGCGCAATGCCGCCGGGAAGGTTCGTCAGGTTCCCGTCCCCGAAGAGCGCCCAGGTGGAGTCACAGATACGCTCCACGAGATAACGGTCGTGGGAAATGACGACCAGCGTGCCTGCCCACCCGTCGAGCAGGCTCTCGAGTTCCTGCAGGGTGTCGATGTCCAGGTCATTGGTCGGCTCGTCGAGCAGCAGGACGTTCGGTTCCGCCATGAGTACCCGCGTGAGCTGGAGACGCCGTCGCTCCCCGCCGGAGAGGTCCCCCACCGGGGTGCGCTGGCGTTTGGAGGAGAAGCCGAGTCGCTCCGCCATTTGGGACGCGGTGAGCTCCTTGTCCCCGATCTGTACCCGGGTGGCGACGTCCTCGACCGCATCGAGGAGACGACGGGTGGGATCGAGGTCGTCGAGTTCCTGACGCAGCCATCCGATCTTCACCGTCCTGCCCTCGATCCGCCGACCACCGGCCAGCGGATACTCGCCCGCGAGAGTGCGCAGCAGCGTGGTCTTCCCCGACCCGTTCACCCCGACGAGACCGATGCGCTCACCGGGGTTGAGCCGCCAGGTCAGGTCCTCGACGAGGGGGCGGCCGTCCGGGGTGGTGATGGTCGCGTCCTCGAGCTCGATGACCTTCTTGCCCAGGCGGCGCGTCGCGAAGCTCATCAGCTCCACGGAGTCGCGCGGTGCCGGGACGTCCTTGATCAGCGCCTCAGCGGCCTCGATCCGGTACCGCGGCTTCGAGGTCCGGGCCGGTGCCCCTCGACGCAGCCACGCGAGTTCCTTCCGCGCCAGGTTGGCCCGGCGCTGCTCGGCGGCATCGGCCTGACGGGCGCGTTCGGCACGCGCGAACGTCCAGTCGTTGTAACCGCCCTCGTAGACGTCGACGACACCGTCGTGCACCTCCCACGTGTGGTTGGCGACGGTGTCGAGGAACCACCGGTCGTGGGTGACCACGATGAGTGCGCACCGACGGGACAGCAGGTGGGACGCCAGCCACTGCACACCCTCGACATCCAGGTGGTTCGTGGGCTCGTCCAGGATCAGCAGGTCGAGGTCGCGCACCAGCGCAGCGGCGAGACCGACACGACGCCGCTCGCCACCGGACAGCCCCGCGACCGGGGTGTCCAGGCCGTCCTCGCCGAGGTCGACGACCCCGAGTCCGTGGAGCACCTCACGGACCCGTGGATCCGAGGCCCACTCGAAGGTCTGCAGCCCCAACGGTTCCAGGACCGACTCTCCGACGGTGTCGCCCACCAGGTCGACGTCCTGCGAGACCCGCGCCATGCGCAGGTCGTTGTTGCGCGACACCCGTCCGGCGTCCGCGGTGTCGGCGCCCGAGAGAATCCGCAGGAGAGTGGACTTGCCTCCACCGTTCAGGCCGACGACACCGATACGGTCGCCGGAGTGCACCCCCAGGCTGACCTTGTCCAGCAGGGTCTTGAGACCGTAGGACTTCTCTACGTTCTCCAGGTTGATCAGGTTGACCGGTGTTGCCATGGCGGTTCCGGGGGATCCTCTCGGTTGATGTCGGTCAGGGTCAGGCTGTCGGGGTCAGGCTGTCGGGGTCAGGCTGGGGACACGATACGCGCACCGTGGCGGCAGGACGCCGCGGTGGTGGTGGGGACGGCACGGCCACCGACCCCTTCGGAGGACAACGCCGTCGCGACGTCCACCGCGTGGTCACGGTCACGGCAGAGCATCGCCACGGTCGGACCGGACCCGGACACCAGGCATGCCAGCGCGCCGGCGTCCTTGCCCGCCGCCAGGGTACGGCGCAGATCCGGGCTGAGACTGATGGCCGGTGCCTGCAGGTCGTTGACGACCGCACCGTCGAGGTGTGCGGCGAGCACGTCGACGTCGCCGGTGAGGATCGCACGTTGGGCGTCTTCGGGACCGCCGGCCCGCTGGTCGGGGCGCTCACCCCGTGCGGCAGCGGCCCGCTGTTCGTCAAGGCGCCCGAAGACATCGGCGGTGGACAGTCCACGCGGATCCATCGCCAGTGCCCAGTGGTAGGTGCCCCGGGTCAGGACCGGAACCAGGACGTCACCCCTGCCCTGACCGAGTGCGGTGCCCCCGGTCAGGCAGAACGGGACGTCGGCCCCGAGCTCCGCGGCAAGGACCGCCAACGTGTCATCGTCGGGACGCGGTGCCCGGTCGAAACCGGCGTCCACGGCGCCCGCGCCATGCAGGATCTCACGGGTGGCGACCATCGCCGCCGCGGCGTCCGCCGATCCACCTGCCATGCCGCCGGCGACCGGTACGCCCTTGTCCACCACGATGTCCAGGACGGGGAACGTCGCCGAGGGCACGCCCGCCAGGTCGTCCCGGTAGTGCTCCAGCACGGACAACACACCGCGGACAGCGAGGTTGTCGACCATGCGATCACCGGTGGGGACCTTGGCGGCGTCCCTACCGGTGACAGTGAAGGAACCGATGAGATCCGCCATCTCGGTGGGCACGCCCTCGTGGATGTCGGCCACCGTCAGCGTCACGGTCTCGGTGAGGTCGAGGGCCTGGAACACCGTCACCAGGTCGTGGTAGCCGTCATCACGGACATCCCCGACGGAGAGGTGCAGGTTCACCTTCCCCTGTGCCGTGGCCATGACAGACTGCCCCTGCAGCGAGAACTCTGCACTGTCTGCGGCGGTCACGGCTGCTCTCCTGCCTGCAGGGACGCCACCGCCAGGTCCACGAACGCCGCGGTACCAAGCTTCTCACCGCGCTCCCGTGGGTCGATCCCCGCATCGGTCAGGATCTTCTCCGCCGCAGGGCCTGACCCGAAGTACCCGGACAGGGCGGCGCGCAACGTCTTCCGCCGTTGCAGGAAGGCGGCGTCAGTGACGGCGAAGACCTCCCGGCGCAGGGCGTCCTCCCCCACCTCGTCGATCGTCTGCTGCCACGGACGGTCCTCATCGACCCAGCGGTCGATCCGGACGAGACCCGAGTCGATCTTGGGCGCGGGCCAGAACACGTTCTTGCCGATGGTGCCGGCCTTGCGCACCCGGCCGTGGAAGCCCGCCTTCACGCTGGGCACGCCGTAGACCCGGTTGCCCGGGGCGGCGGCGAGCCGGTCGGCGACCTCCAGCTGCACCATCACCAACACCCGCCGGATACTGGGGAAGACCTCCAGAAGATGCAGCAGGACCGGCACCGAGATGTTGTACGGCAGATTCGCCACCAGTGCCGTAGGAGCCGACTGTCCGCCGAGGTCCTCCCCACCCACCGACAAGGCATCCGCGGTGACCACGGTGAGGTCAGCGACCCGGTCCGGGGCGTGCTCGGAGACGGTGCGTTCCAGCCGTCCGGCCAACCGTGGGTCAACCTCCACCGCGGTGACATGGCCGACGGACTCCAACAACGCCAGAGTCAACGACCCCAGGCCGGGGCCCACCTCGATGACGTGGTCATCGGGGCCGACCTCCGCCGCAGAGACGATCCGGCGGACCGTGTTGGGGTCGATGACGAAGTTCTGGCCGAGCCGCTTCGTCGGGGTGACGTCAAGCTCCGCCGCCAACTCCCGGATCTCGCCGGGGCCGAGCAGACGGACACCGGGGCTGTTCTCTAGTTCCACGGTTCACCAGCCTAGTCGCCCGCACCCGGTCCCCCGAACCGGAGCGTGTCGACAGCGCCGTGGCCCCCGACCGGCTCTCTAGCGCAGGCCCATCTTCGAGGTGCAGGCGGGCCATGCGCCCCAGCCCTGTGCGGCCTGGACCTTCTCCGCCACGGAGATCTGCTCCTCGCGGGACGCCATGTGTGCCTCGGGTGCGTACTCGGTTCCGCCGTACGCCGCCCAGGTGGACGGGGTGAACTGCAGACCACCGGAGAAACCGTTGCCGGTGTTGGCCGACCAGTCGCCGGTGGCCTCACACTGCACCAGCTCATCCCACACCGAACCCCCGGCGACGGCTGCGGCGCTGGAGCCCTTCTTGGTGCCGCGCACCACGACACGCTCCGTGGCCGGCTCGAGCTCGGTGCGCTCGACGACCTCACGGTCGGTCTCTTCGCCGTTGGTCCTGGTGATCTTGAAGGTGACCTTCTCGCGGCCGGCGGACCCCTCCTCGAGGACCTCCTCCTCGCCCTCAGGCTTCTCGGGGTCCTCCTGGACCTTCACCGGCGGATCGAACGGACGTTCCTCGGTGGTCTCGTCGGTGCTGACGCGGTGGACCTCGATATGGGTGCCGGGGGTCAGCGGGGTGTCGGCGGGCGGAGTGACGACGTCGTCCTTGCCCAGCGGGGTGCCGCGCAGCTCCAGTGCCTCACCCACGGTGGCCGCGGCCAGCGACAGACGCGCGGGCTCTTCGCCGGGGTTGCCGTCGTTGAGGGTGAAGTCACGCGGGGTGGTGATGTTCAGTTCCATGCCCTCGACGGGGATCTGCGTCCCCACGCCCTCGGACAGGGAGGCGTCGTTGCCCTCGTAGCCCAGCTCCGACAGCAGGTCGGCGACGGTCAGCGACGTGGTGTCGACGTCCTTGAGCTGTCCGTCGACCGTGACAGCGACCTGGCGTGCCGAGCGCACCGTGACGGTGCCGTCGTTCTCCACCTTCTCGTCGAGCCCCGGGGTGATCATGTCGCGGTCGTCGACCTGGACGTCATTGTCCTCGAGCAGGCTGCGGATGTCGCCCGACATCGCACTGGCCTGCATGATCTCGCCGTTGACGTCCAAGGTGACGTCCTTGTGGTTGGTGGCGACGACGGTGCCGCCGACAACCAGCACCGCCAGCATGCCGCCGGTCGCCGCGCGCAGCGGGACCGAGCTGGTGCTGTTGATGCGATGCAGGGTGGACTTCTTCTTGGGGGACACGCGCTCTTCTACCTCCGGTGGCGTCGTTCCTGACGGTCAGGGACGACGGTTCGGGACAACCGACATAACGTTGATCACGATACGGTAACGATTGGGTCACGATCAAGAAATTCGGCATTCTGCCCCCGTTTCTGTCGCGATGATCACACCCGGTCCCGTCGCTACCGATAACAGCAGGTGACAGAAGAAGACTGAACCCCCACGCGTCACACAGGCAGGCCGTAGAGTCGGCGGGCGTTCTGCGACACCGAGACACCGAACTCGTCCGGGTCGACGCCTCGGACCTCCGCGAGGAGCCGGGCGGTGTATCCGACGAACGTCGGCTCATTGCGGGCGCCACGGAACGGCTCCGGAGTCATGTACGGCGCATCCGTCTCCACGAGGATCCGGTCCCCCGGTACACAGGCAGCAGCCTGCCGCAGTTCTTCATTGCGCTTGAAGGTGACGTTGCCGCAGAAGCTGAGGTAGTAGCCCCGGTCCACCGCCTCGAGGGCGACCTCCAACGGTGACGAGAAACAGTGGAGCATCACGGTCAGCCCGTCCGGGGCGTCGGCGAGTACCCGCATGAGGTCCTCGTCGGCCTCCCTGTTGTGGATCATCAGCGGTTTGCCGATCTCCGCAGCCAGGCTCATGTGCCAGCGCAACGCCTCCTCCTGGACGTCCAGCGGCGCAGTGCCCTCCGGATCGTGCCTGATCCAGTAGGTGTCCAACCCCGTCTCCCCGACAGCGACGCACCGGTCGTCGGCGACGAGCGCACGCAGACGCGTCCTCACGTCGTCAGTGAGCTCATGCGCCTTGGTCGGGTGCACGGCACACGCCGCGACGATCCGATCATCGGCATGGGCCGCCTGCAGCGCCAGCTCCGCCTCGTCGATTCCGTCGCCTACGGTGCACACGCCGCTCACACCGGCTGCAGCAGCGCGGTCCATGGCAGCCCGCACGGACTCTGCGTCGGTGGCCCCGCAGGAGGCCAGATGAGTGTGTGCGTCGAAGACCTCCGCCAGCGGCTCGGGAGGCACAGGTGTGGGACGTGGTTTCTTCCGTGACATGGTCCCCAGGCTAGCTGGCGTCGGGCCGGGGAACGCCCTCAGGAGTGCAGCGGCAGCGACTCGTCGAAGAACGCGAGTTCGAGATCCACGGTCCGCCGGAAGTACTCGCGGGACAACGCCTCATTCTCCGGAGACAACCCCGCCGCCCGGTCCACCTCGTCACGGAGGAAGGCGACAAGCTCGTGGAACGCCGGGTAGTCATGCAGGCGCACCCATTCCGCATGGACGTACCGCTCCGGGTATCCGCCGAAACCGACCGGCGCCTCCGCACGGTTCGCATCGCGGGTCGCCCAGTCCAGGTACAGCCATTCGCAGACCACCAGGACAGAGACGATCGCCGCATAATTCCTGGTCTCCGCCGCCTCGGTGAAGATCCTCTTGAACCCGGCGGTGGATTCCCGGTCGGGGATGCTGTCGCGCTCCCCGGCACCGAGATCCTCCATCGCCTCGACGAAGTAGGTGTTCTCGTCCCCGGCGATCTCGCCGATGAACTCCGCCAGGCGGTGACGGGAGGCGAAGTTGTCGGCGGTGGCGATCGCGGCACCGACCAGCGCCATGAACCCGTCGACGAAACGGTAGTCCTGGACGAGGTACGCCGCCATCTCCTCGTCCGGCAGTGTTCCTGCGAAGAGGCCCCGGACGAAGCGGTGGTTCACCGCAGCTTCCCAGGTGTCGGCATGCTCCCGCTGGAGCCGGTCGGTGAAACGTGCGTGGTCGGTCATGACGATTCCTCCGCGAGTGTGACCTCGATCAGGTTCAACGGGTATGGATCTCAGCCCGGGTCCGGGCACCCCGTGTCGGTGAAGCGCGCAGGTGCGCGCCGCCACGCTAGCAGAACGTGCGGCGACGAGGACCACACCTGCAGCGCGCGGCGTCAGGCGGGGTCTCTCACCGGTGACGACGGGCCCTCCCGGTCGTCCTGCACGATCTCCCTGCGCGCCTCCAGAGCGGCGACACTGATCGCCGACCAGAGTGCCTCCGCGGTGTGCCGGCTACCGCAGTCCAGGGTCAACCGGGCCCCGCTGCGGGTCAGGGACACCGCCGCAGCCTCCCGGGCCTCGGTGTCGGCCATGATCAGTGGGGCGAGGATGCACAGCACCTCGTCGGCGGTGTTGACCGCCGAGGCGTAGCGGGCCGCCAGGGCAGTGTAGGTCTCGCCGGTGGTGGGTCAGTGGTGCGGGTCGTCGTCACTCCGGCACGACCACCGGGCCCTATTGGGACGCTCTACTCCACCGCGGCCCAGGACGGGCCGGTCTCGGCCAGTTCGGGGTCCAGCTTCGTGAACAGCGGAGACGGTTTCGCCAGCGGGGTTCCCGGCGTCAGCGTGGTCCGGCCCCAGTGCGCCTGCTGATCGTCGTAGTCACCCATGATGACCGGGTAGCTGCGACCTTCAGCCGGCAGACCGACGCCGACCGGCGTCCGCGGCGAATCGTCGGTGACCTCGACGACCTGCGGCTGCGCCGCCCACACGCCGGTGCCGCCGAGGGTCTCGAAGACCTGCTGGGCGGAGAACGGCAGGTACGGGGTGAGCAGTGTGTTGGCGTCCGACACTACCTGCAGCGCGGTGTGCAGGACCGTCGCGAGCCGCTCCCGCCGGGACTCGTCCTTCGCCAGCTTCCACGGTTCCTGGGCCGCGATGTACTGGTTACCACGGTCGACGATACGCATCGCCTCGGCGATCCCCGCCTTAAACCGGGAATGCTCCAGGCACTCCGCGACGGTGTCGAACGCGGCGGCGGCGTCCTCAAGCAGGTCGGTGTCCTCCGTGGTGAGTTCACCGGCGGCCGGGATCTCACCGAAGTTCTTGTGCGCCATCGACACCGTGCGGTTGACCAGGTTGCCCCAGCCGTTCGCGAGTTCGGTGTTGATCCGTCGCACGAACTCGTCCCAGGTGAAGTCGGTGTCCATGTTCTCCGGTCCGGCGACGGCGATGAAGTACCGCAGCGCGTCCGAACCGAACTCCTGCAGGAAGTCACGGACGTAGATGACCACGCCCTTTGACGAGGAGAACTTCGACCCGGACATCGTCAGGAACTCCGACGAGACGACCTCGGTCGGGAGGTTCAGTTCACCGAACTCCCCTGCCTCGCCGCCGTGGTCGCCGCGCCCGGCGTAGCCGAGCAGCTCCCCCGGCCAGATCTGGGAGTGGAAGGTGATGTTGTCCTTGCCCATGAAGTAGTAGGACAGGGCCTCCGGATCAGACCACCAGTCACGCCAGGCCTCCGGCTTCCCGGACCGCCAGGCCCACTCGATCGAGGCGGACAGGTAGCCGACGACCGCGTCGAACCAGACGTAGAGCTTCTTGGCGTTGTTGTCCTGCCATCCCTCGATCGGGACCGGGACACCCCAGTCAATGTCGCGGCTCATCGCCCGCGGACGCATGTCCTTGAGCAGGTTGAGCGAGAACTTCAGCACATTGGGGCGCCACCCGTCGCGGGTCGTCAACCAGGACTCCAGGGCATCCGCCACCGCCGGGAGGTCGAGCATGAAGTGCTCGGTCTCCACGAAGTCGGGGGTCTCGCCGTTGATCTTCGAGCGGGGGTCGATCAGGTCTGCGGGGTCGAGCTGGTTACCGCAGTTGTCGCACTGGTCGCCGCGGGCGTCGGTGGCGCCGCACAGCGGACAGGTGCCCTCGATGAACCGGTCCGGCAGGGTACGGCCTGTCGACGGGCTGATGGCGCCGGTGGTCGTCTGACGCACCATGTAACCGTTGTCGTTGAGTCCACGGAAGAGCTCCTGGACCACGGCGTAGTGGTTCCGTGTCGTGGTCCGGGTGAACAGGTCGTAGGACAGACCGAGACCGGCGAGGTCCTCGACGATGACACGGTTGTACCGGTCCGCGAGTTCCTGGACGCCGACGCCCTCCTTCTCCGCCTGCACGAGCAGCGGTGTACCGTGCTCGTCGGTCCCGGAGACCATCAGCACCTTGTTCCCCGACATTCGCTGGAACCGTGCGAAGACATCCGAGGGGACGCCGAATCCGGCGACATGCCCGATGTGACGGGGTCCGTTTGCGTAGGGCCAGGCAACGGCGGTGAGCACGTGTTTCGACATGCGACCAGACTAAGCCATCGCACAGACGAAGCGCGCACCAGGGGTTGGTTCCCTGGTGCGCGCAGCAGTCTCATGGACAGGCGGTACTACTTCCTGGCGTCCGCCTTGTCGGCGGCGGCACCACGCTTGCCCCGGCGGCGTTCCCGCGCCGCGCGGGCTTCCGCAGTCTCCTGGTGTCGGCGCTCACGGCCGAGACGGAGCGCGAAGGCACGCTTCTGCTTCTCGTCGAGGAACATCGGGTCCTGCGACAACCCCCGGTAAATGGCGAGGCACAGGAACAGAATGAGAATCACGAACGGGCTGGCTGCGATAATCGTCACCGTCTGCAGGCTGTTGAGTGCGTCGTCGCCACCCGACAGCAGGAGCACCACGGCGATCAGGGCGGTGAGCAGTCCCCACAGCACCGTGATCTTCCGGTCGGCGACGAGCTTGCCGTTCTGGCTCATGGTGCCCATCACCGTCGAGGCGGAGTCCGCCGAGGTGATGAAGAACGTCGCCAGCAGCACCATCGCCACCATGGATGAGATGGTGCCCAGAGGCAGATCATGCAGAAGGTTGAACAACATGTTCTCAGCGGTGCCGTCGCCGTAGATCTCCGAGCCTTCGGACTCCTGGTGAATCGCGCTACCGCCGAAGATCGCGAACCAGACCACGGACACCGCGGTCGGGACCAGCATCACCACGAGAATGAACTCACGGACGGTACGTCCACGGGAGATCCGGGCGATGAAGGTACCCACGAAGGGCGACCAGGAGATCCACCACGCCCAGTAGAACAGGGTGTTGCTGGCGAGCCACTCGTCCATACCCGGCGCGGAGTCCGCCGTACGGGCAGCCATGCCGAAGAACTCCTGGAGGTAGTTGCCGAAGGCGGTCGGCACAGTGTTCGCGATGACGACGGTCGGGCCGACGATCAACACGAAGAACGCCAGAATGGCGGCGAGCACCATGTTGAAGTTCGACAGGTACTGGATTCCCTTGCTCACACCGGAGAATGCCGAGATGAGGTAGCAGACCCCCAGCACACCGATGATCAGCAGCAGCCACCCGGTACCCGGGTCGTGGACCAGATCGGTGGCGTTGAGCCCCGACGCGATCTGCAGGGCGCCCAGGCCGAGGGAGGCCGCCGTACCGAACACCGTGGCGAAGATCGACAGGACGTCAATCAGCTTGCCCAGCCACCCCTCGGCGCGACGCACGCCGATCAAGGGGATGAAAGCGGAGCTCAGCAGCTGTTTACGCCCCAGCCGGAAGGTACCGTAGGCGATGGCGAGACCGACGATCGCGTAAATCGCCCACGGGTGCAGCGTCCAGTGGAACAACGTCGTCGAGAACGCGACCGGGTTACTCTCCGACGCCTCACCGGGCACACCGTTGCGGTAGAAGTTCATCGGTTCTGCGACACCGTAGAACATCAGGCCGATGCCCATGCCGGCGGCGAAGAGCATGGCGATCCAGCTGGCCGCGTTGAATTCGGGTCGCTCATTGTCCTGTCCGAGCCGGACGTTGCCGAACTTGCTCAAGGCCACCCACAGGATGAAGAACACGAACACCGAGCCCGCGATGACGTAGACCCAACCGAAGTCAGTCACGACAAAGTCCAGGGCGTTGTCGGCGAAGGTCGAGAAGTTGTCCGGGGAGATCAGTCCCCAGGCGACGACGGCGAGGACGATCAGCGCAGCGAAAAACACCACGCCTTGTCGACCTTCGCGTTCTCGTCCTCGGCCGGCGGCGGCAGCATGTCCTCGGTCGCGACCGGGGAGATCTTCTCCAGGTTGAGGCCGGGATCCGTGAAAGGAGCACCGGCGGCGTCGGTGCCCGGCGGGCCGATATCGTCAGATTGCGGGTTCTCTTCTGAAACGGACATGCAGACTACTCTGCCATACTCCCCGCGTACGGAGCCGAGCCCCCCTTCCACCTGAACACCGGAAACCCTACCGGTCAGCCCTGCCGGGCAGCGAGGACCGCCTCGTAGAGCTCCCGGCGGGAGACACCGTGAACAGCAGAAACCTCACGGGTGGCGTCCTTCAACCTCAGCCCCTGCTCGACTTTCTCCTCTACCTCTCCGACGAGCTCCTCAGGACTCCGTACCTCCGGCCCCGAGGACGCTGAGATCACCACGGTGATCTCGCCACGCACGCCGTTCGCCGCCCACGTCGCCAACTCACCCAGTGGTCCACGGACCACCTCCTCGAATTTCTTGGTCAGCTCCCGGCACACCGCCGCCTCACGGTCTGCCCCGCAGACCTCGGCGGCGGTGGAGAGAGTTGCCGCGAGCCGGTGCGGAGACTCGAAGAAACTCACCGCACGGGTCGAGTCACGGACCGATTCCAACCACTGACGCCGCGCCCCGTCCTTCCGCGGGGCGAAGCCGTCGAAGGCGAAGTGGCCCACCCCGACCCCGGAGAGTGCCAGAGCTGTGGGAACCGCCGACGGGCCCGGCAGGCACGTCACCGGTACCCCCGCATGCTGTGCCGCCTGGACAAGGGGGAAGCCGGGGTCGGAGACGGCGGGCATCCCCGCATCCGTCACCACCAGCACCCGCGCCCCCGCCGCTGCCCGTGCCACCAGGCCCGCGGCACGATCGGACTCATTGTGGTCGAAATTGGAGACGATCTTCCCGGTGATCTCGACCCCGAGCGCATCCGCCAGCGCACGCGTCCGGCGTGTGTCCTCGGCTGCCACGACATCCGCACTGCCCAGGGCGTCGATGAGGCGGATCGAAGCATCCAGCGGATCACCCAGCGGCGTCGCCGCGAGAATCACTCCACCCCCGGGGAGAGGACGGTCGGCTCGCGCGCGCTCCAGCGCGCGTGTGACCGTATCGGATTCGGGACGCTCCGGGGTGTTGTCCTGCATGGTCACCAGACTCTACCCGCCGGGGGACTCGGGACCCCTCGACCCCACCGGAGACGTATAGGATAAGCCACTGTGACGGAGACTCCAGCCACGACAGGCACAGCGCCCGGTCCTGCACCCGGGCGGCAGGAACGGCCACGCCGATGGTGGTCGATCCTGGCGGCACTGGGGGTCCTGGGCCTGGTCAGCCGGCTCCTCTGGCTGGGGCACCCCACCGACGACGGCACCCCGGTTTTCGACGAGAAACACTACGTCCCGCAGTCATGGCAGGTGCTGCGTGGCACGGAAGGTGGCGGCGACCTGCTCATCGGAGGCATCGAGGACAACCCCGCCTACGGGCTTGTCGTCCACCCTCCGCTGGCCAAACACCTCGAGGCCCTCGGCATGGCCGTCTTCGGGAACAACCCGTGGGGATGGCGTATCGTCGTCGCGCTCCTCGCCGTAGGGGTGATCCTGCTCATCGCGGCGACCGCCCGCCGCCTGACCGGCTCCGACTGGGTCGGGCTCACCGCCGGCATCCTGGCGTTGTGTGACGGCATCCTCTTCGTCACCGGCCGTTCGGCGATGCTCGACCACTTCCAGGTCTTCTTCGTCGTTCTCGCGGTCTACCTCCTGCTGCGCGACCACGGGCAGATGGAGCGCCTGTTCCACCGGGTCTCCGCCGAGGGCAGGATCACCGACAACACACTCGGCCCCCGGGTGGGGTACCGCTGGTGGCGCTTCGGCGCCGGAGTCGCACTGGGCTGCGCACTCGCGGTCAAATGGTCCGGTCTGTACTACATGGCGTTCTTCGGGGTAGCCGTCGTCGCCGTCGACTGGTGGCGGCGTCACCGTTTCGGCGTCACCCGCCCGTTCTCCGGAACGCTGGTGCGGGACTGCATCCCCGCGTTCGCCTCCCTGGTCCTCGTCCCCCTGGTGGTCTACCTGTTGTCCTGGCGGTCCTGGTTCGCCTCCGAAACCGGCGTCTTCCGGCACGAAGCCGCTGCAGGCAGCGACCGGATCAGCTCATGGGGTCTCGACTTCCTGCCCGACAGCTGGCTGAGTTTCATCTACTACCACGTCTCCGTCCTGGGCTTCCACAGTGAACTGACCAACTCCAACGGCCACCACCACCCGTGGGAGTCCAAGCCGTGGGACTGGCTGGCCTCCACCCGCGCACTGCTCTACCACTCGTCCGGCGATGACTCCGGGCACCGTGAGGTCGTGCTGTTGATCGGCACGCCGGCGATCTGGTGGTTGTCCGTCCCGGTGCTCCTGTGGGGCCTGTGGCGGATCATCGCCCGCCGCGACGTGAGGTGGCTCGTCCCGTTGGTCGGTTACGCGGCGGGCTTCCTGCCGTGGCTGCTGAACGTCGACCGCCAGATGTACCTGTTCTACGCCACGAACCTCGCGCCCTTCCTCATCCTGGGTCTCGCCCTCGTCCTGGGGCAGGTCTCCGGGTGGACGTTGCGCCCGGACGAACCGGCCCCCGGGGCGGGAGGCAGGCGCTCTGTGGCCACCGACGCGCGCGGACTCGTCCTCGGCAAGACCGGCATGCTGCTCGTGGTCGCCTACCTGGTCCTGGTCGTGTGGATGTTCCTGTTCTTCCTCCCGATCTTCACCGGGATGCCGCTCACCGACGAGCAGTGGCAGTGGCGGATGTGGTTGCCGGGCTGGACCTGACCGGTCGCAGTTACCGGTCATCCCCCGGTCGCCAGGACGAATTACTCCGCACATCGTCCGGGCTGTAGCTCACCGGGCGGGCCGACAGCCCCCTCAGCGACTGCCGGAGCGGGGCGACCGCGTGGTTCCGCGACAACCACACGCTCACCAGTGCCGCGCACGCGGCGAGGTGCAGCAGCAGACCTGCGATGAGCGTCAGGTCCGTGCCGCCACCCAGCACGCCCAGGACGATGTCGCGCGTCGCGAAACCGGCGCCGAACCCCCACAGCGCCAGGAACACAGGAAACAGGCCCGGAGCTGAACGCGGACGGGCCGCGCCCCACAACAGCCCGGCCGCCAAAGCCAGCCGGACAGCCGCAGCGTCGACGGAGAGCGACGCCACGTCGGGGTCACCGGCGTTGCCGACCGCTCCACCCGGCCCGGTGCCGTCCACCGACTCCGCACCACCTCCGGCGGCCCCGGTGAGCAGCAGCAGCGACCAGACGATGTAGCACACGGCCACGGCCACGAGCGCCACCCTGCTGAGCACCAGCGGCAGCGACCGGTTCCGGAGACGGTGTGACAGGCGGGGGGTCTCGTCGGCGACGCGCAGCATCGACTCAGCCAACGCGCGGGCATCGCCGGCGGGCCCGCCGGGAGCGACGCCGTCGGACGGAGCCACCGACATCCGCAGTCGCCGGTTCAGGTCACTCGCTGCCGCGAACCACTCGCGGCAGTCCTCGCAGGCGGAAAGATGGGCGTCGATCATGTCGTCGTCGACGTCCGACGGCGCAGTCTCACCGTCCAACCGGGCCGACAGGGCGGAACGGACCACCGCGTGCATGTCGGAACGTGAGTCGTCCTCCACCGGGATCACCCGAACCGGGAGAGTGCTTTGTCGAGGCTCGCACGTCCGGCGCCGAAGACGACGAGAACGAGGCACGCGGCGAACAGGACGATGACCAGCTCGCCGCCTCCTTCGGCCACGAAGAGCCCGCTGCCCAGATGGACGAAGTAGAAGGCCGCGACCATGTCGAGCGCCAGCACACCGGCCGCAGCCGGTGTGAGGAACCCCAGGACCAGGAGGGCGCCGCCGAGCATCTCGACGACGGCGACGACCCACACGGACAGCGTCGGCTGCGGGATGTGCATCGACGCCCACTGCTGAGCGGTCTCCTCCGCTCCGACATGGAACACCTTGTCCCACCCGTGGGCGATGAAGATGACCCCCAGGGCGACACGCAGGATCAGCAGGGCGGCATCGCGAAAGGCAGGATTGTTCATGATGCCCCCATTCTATCTCCCCCGGAAGACGCGGTGAGCGGCACTACACCGCCCGGATGTGGGTGTCGGCGCGGTCATCGTAACCGCCATATCCGTCGTCATCCGCGTAGTCGGTGTAACCGGAGTAGTCAGCGTAGGCGAGGTCGGCAAACTCCGGATCCGCGTCATCGCTCTCCAACACCACGGCACCGGGTCGCAGCAGACGGTCCGGGACACCGAGCTCACGGTCGTCGGTGTTGCGCACACCGAGACGGGCACGCCGCATCCGGGCGATCCTCCGGCGACGCAGCCGGGCCTCCTCGACCACCTGGCGTCGCAGATAGTAGAGGTACACACCCGACAGTGCGACCATCACAACGACCGCGGACCAGACAGCACCGCCCAGGATCACGGCAGCGACGACGGACACCACGCACAGTGCCGCCAGCACCGACAGCACCCGCTTACGACGCATCTGACGCCGTTCGACCAGACGCTGGGACGCCTCCGGATCGTAGAAACCACGACCACGGCGGGCTGCCGCGTAGTCGAGCTCCTCCGCGGTCAGTTCCCCGTCGCCGTACTCGTCCTCGAGGAAGTCGTCGGACGACTCGCTCTCGGCCCCGACCTGTGCATCGGCCTCGTACTGCTCGTCAGTCCCCACCGTGACATCGATGTCACCACCGCGTAGGTACGCCGACGGGACGTCGGAGAATCGTCGACGGTCCTCACCGACTGCCGCCACCGGGGCTACCTCCACCCGCTCGTCGCCGGTCTCGGCCTCGTCTGTGTCCTCTGTGTCCTCTGTGTCGTCAGCTTCCTCACCGACCTCCGTGTCGATGACGAAGGCGGAGTCCTCGACAGCCTCCGTGTCATCCGCCAGCGGGTCCACCGGGGCGAACTCGCCGGTGTCCTCCTCGTCGAGGGGGCGGTAGCCGACCACCTCACCCTCGATGATGCCCGGCACATTCCGCCCCGTGTCGTCGACGATCACCTGCTCCGGCTCGGCCTCGACCAGCTCGATGTCGTCATCGACATCCGCGTGGTACAACGACTCCGCCGGGAGTGGCCGCTTCCGCGGGCGCGAGATCTCCGCGCCACCTTCATGCAGGACGCGGGTCTCGGACAACGCCTTCGACGTCCGCCGGACCGGCGACTGGCTTCGGAGAAACAACGGCGCGAGGAGAAGAAGCCAGACAACCGCGATCAGGATCAGAGAGCTGAGGGAGCCGGACACTAGCGGCCTTTCCTTTCACCGACGACAATCATGACAACCATGACAACCATGACATTCAGAACGCATCACGATGGAACAATGCCACCGACGATACGTGGCGAGTCGGTGAGGACGCCGCAGGCGCGCCGTGCCGTGTCGCAGGCTGCCGTCGACCGGCTGCTACCGTGCCAGCCCTGAAGGACGTTCCTCGACCGTCAGACCCACGAGGACGTGATCACGCCACTGCCCGTTGATGTGCAGATTGCGTTGCAGCAGGCCTTCCTCACGGAAGCCGACCTTCTCCAGCACCCGACGCGACGCCACATTGGACTCCAGCACCGTCGCCTCCACCCGGTGCATCCCGACCTGGGTCATCGCATGATCCACACCGAGTTCCACGGCGCTGCTGGCCACTCCCCTCCCGCTGACCCCGGAATACACCCAGTAACCGATCCAGCAGCTGCACACCACACCATGCTGGACATTTCCCAGGGTCAGTTGACCGGCGAACCCGCCGTCGACCTCGATGGCGAACGGAAGCAGAACCCCCTGGGCCGCCAGAGCCGTGAGCCCGGAGTAGTTACGCCGCCACATCGCCTTCGTGTGGGCCTCCCACCACTGCCCGGGCACCGTCGGTTCCACAGGACGCAGCAGATGCTCGTCCGCATTCCGAAGTTCGGACCAGCGCCGGCCGTCACGTCGGGACAGAGGACGCAACCGGACCCGTCCCGCGCCAGTCACGATCGTGGGTGTCTTCGCCGGCCACCCGGGGTGGCGGTTCGTCAGTAGCACGGGTGGTTCACACCCGGTTCGTCAGGAACATCACGTCGACGACCTCGCCGGGCTCGATGCGGGTCCTGTCACCGGGAACGACGATCAGGCCGTTCGACTGGCCGTGGCTGCCCAGCAGATGGGTGGGTTCGCCGCCTGCGACCGCG
Source organism: Corynebacterium sp. CNJ-954 (assembly GCF_001942345.1). Classification (GTDB taxonomy): domain Bacteria; phylum Actinomycetota; class Actinomycetes; order Mycobacteriales; family Mycobacteriaceae; genus Corynebacterium. The sequence goes on along the minus strand of NZ_MKKI01000008.1, from coordinate 3,242 downwards.
CCGAGCGGATCCACGAGGAACTCACCGGTCTCGCGGTCACGCATGAGCTGTGCCCGGATAAAGCCACGACGATGCGGCGCCGATTCCAGCCCGGCGATGGTCCTGGCCTTGACCATCCGACGCATGGACTGGCGCTGACCGCGGAGGATCTGCACCAGCGGACGCACCATGACCTCGAACGCGACAAGAGCCGCACTCGGGTTGGAGGGAAGCAGGAACGTGGGCACCCGGTCCGCCCCGAGAATGCCGAAGCCCTGCACAGAACCGGGGTGCATCGCCACGCGGGAGACGTCCAGGTCACCGAGCTCGGCAAGGATCTCGCGGAGGCGGTCACTCGAGGAGCCCCCGACTCCCCCGGCGATCACCAGGATCTCCGAACGGATGAGCTGCCCCTCGATAATGTCACGGAGCCGCCGGTCCTCGCCCCCGACGATGCCGAGCCGGTTGACGTCCGCACCCGCCTCGCGTCCGGCGGCAGCCAGTGCATAGGAGTTCACGTCATGGACCTGTCCGAGTCCGGGATCACGGTCGATGTCGACAAGCTCGGGGCCGAACGACAGGACGGCCATCCTCGGTCGGGGATACACCAGGACCTTGGAGCGGCCGACCGCCGCCAGCAACCCGACCTGGGCCGCCCCGATCACCGAGCCCTGTTCGACGACGACATCGCCGGGTTGCACGTCGGACCCGGCACGGTGGATGAACTGCCCGGCCGCGACGGGACGTAAGGCCTCGGTACGACGCCCGTCGTCCTCGGCCCAGTCGAGAGGGACGACAGCGTCCGCGAGGGTGGGGACCGGCGCCCCGGCCTGAACCCGCACCGCCTGCCTCGGCTGCAGTCGCACCGGACGGTGCGACCCCGCCCCGACGTCGCCGACGACGGGGAGCTTCGCGGAGGGGACGTCCGGGTCAACGCTGCCGGCATGACGGACGTCGACGGAACGCACGGCGTAACCGTCCACCGCCGCCTGGTCGAAACCGGGGACCGACGCCTCCGACTCCACCTGTTCGGCACACCGCAACCCGAGTGCCTCTGAAATCGCGGTGCGCACCGGTTCCGGTGTTACTGCCGCGGCGCTGACCGTGGCCAGCTGCTCCTCAACAGTTCTCACGTGGCCGTCCTCACGGGTTCTCGGGAAGTTTCAGGATGATGTGCAGGTTGTACGAGTACAGACTCTGCAGACTCTACCGCCTCCCGGTACGGAAACCGCAGAAGGTGGCGCCCATGTCGGGCACCACCTCCAGTTCGTGTCAGTACCGGCAGGACCGTCGGTACGTTCTCACTTCTCCAGTCGCCGCGCCAACCACCGTTCCAGCGAGGGACCGTAGGAAGGGTCGTCGAGGGCGAAGTCCACGCAGGCGCGGATGAAACCACCCGGGTTGCCCAGATCATGACGGTTCCCGCGGTGGACGTAGACATGCACCGGGTGCCCCTCGTCGATGAGCTTGGCGATGGCGTCGGTGACCTGGATTTCCCCACCCTTGCCCGGCTCAGTCCGCCGTAGCGCGTCGAAGATCGAACGGTCGAGGAGGTAACGCCCGGTGGCCACGATATTCGAGGGGGCGTCGGCGGCATCGGGCTTCTCGACCATACCGGTCACCCGCCTGACCTGGTCGTCAGCACCGTCAGCACCGTCAGCCTCGGCGATCTCGAAGACGCCGTAGTTCGACACCTCCTCCTCCGGAACCTCGAAACCGCACAGGACCGTGCCGCCGTAGCGCTTGCGGACCTCGATCATCTCGTTCATCACGCCGAAAGGCAGGACGAGATCGTCCGGGAGCAGGACGGCGAAAGCGTCCTCGTCCTCGTCCAGGGCGTCCTCGGCACAGCCGATGGCGTGGCCGAGCCCGAGGGGACGGTCCTGGTTCACCGACACCGCCGTGATCATCTCGTTGACCGCCCGGACCTTGTTGAGTTGTTCGGTCTTGCCGCGCGACTCGAGGGTGTCCTCCAGGAGTTCATCGCGGTCGAAGAAGGCCATGATTCCCTGCTTGCGGGGTGAGGTGACCACCGCAAGGCGGGAGGCGCCGGCCTGGGAAGCTTCTTTCGCGATGAGCTCGATACCGGGGGTGTCCACGACGGGCAGGAGCTCTTTGGGGACTGTCTTGGTCGCCGGGAGGAAACGGGTGCCCAGACCGGCGGCAGGAACCACGACAGTTCGGATCCCACCGGTGGAAACGCCGTCGGTGACGCCGTCTGGAGAGCCGGAGGGAACAGGTGAGTTGGTAGTTGCCATGGTACGAATCCTACAGGGATCACCCCCTCGTGGCCCGGTGAGAACACACCGACACCCGGAAAACGGACAGCCGGGGAGCCAGAACCGGACCGACGCTACCCCCGGTGCCTCTATGATCGGCGGATATGTGCCATGAAACAGATCACGCCGTCGGGGCCGTCGGGGCCGTCGGGGCCGTCGGGGCCGTCGGAGCCGTCCAGGCGGCGAAGCAGGAACTCCGGCAGCACATCCGGGCTGGGCGGCTTGCCGTGCCGCCGGGCGAACGGTCCCGCCGGGACGCCGCCATCGCCGACCACCTGCGTGCCCTGCTGGACGGTGGCGCAGACCGCACGGTCGCCGCATTCGCAGGGCTCCCTGGGGAGCCCGGTGGTGCAGGGCTCCCTGACACACTCCGCGACGCCGGATTCGAGGTCTGGCTCCCGGTTGTCCCCGGCCCGGCCCGCCCGCTGTCGTGGCTCCCCTACCGGGGTGCACAGTCGACCCGCCGCGGCACCTTCGGCATCGCGGAACCGTCAGAAACACCGGAGTTCCCGTCACCGATATCCACCGTGGACTTGTCCGGGCGTGTCAGCACCCTGGTGATCCCCGCTCTCGCCGTCGACAGGGACGGCACCCGCCTCGGACAGGGAGGCGGCTACTACGACCGGACCTTCAGTATCCTGACCGGACGCGGGGAACCTGGCACACTTGTGGCAGTCGTCGACCACGGTGAGTTCGGGGTCGACGTCCCCAGGACAGGTCACGACGCCTCCGTCCAGATCGTCGTGACCGACTCGGGCATCTTCCCGACGTCCACCGGAGACCGGGCCCCCCGGTAGCCGGACCCTACCCCTCCCTCTCGGTTCTACCAGCACAAGGAGTGCATCATGCTCAAGGGTTTCAAAGACTTCATCACCCGCGGAAACGTGATGGAACTGGCCATCGCCGTCATCATCGGCGCCGCGTTCACCGCCATCGTCACCGCCATCTCCGACTCCCTGATCCAGCCCCTGATCAACTGCTTCG
>NZ_MKKI01000007.1 GCF_001942345.1 Corynebacterium sp. CNJ-954 | reverse complement strand
GGACGGGAGTGACCGCGACGACAACACCCAGGTTGTCCCGCCGGTGCCGTTGATGTCGCACTGTCGTGGCCAGGTCGCCCTGCACCTGCTCGGCGGGCACCGTGACCAGTTGACCGTCACCGTGAACGCCTACCAGGCCCACTCGGACCAGCCGTGCTACGTGCTGGGCAGTGGGTGGGTGTCCGCCACCACCGGTGGTGAACTGGCCGCCCTGGCGACACGGGTGTGTGAACTCCCGGGCGCCGCCGATATTCCTCCTACTGAGGCCTACCGGTTCACCACCGTGCAGAAAGCCTGGATCCAGGGCCGCGACGGGTACTGCCGGTTTCCTGGCTGTCAGGTGCCCGCCGACACCTGTGAGCATGATCATCTGGTCAACTCCCCGCACACCGACCCCACCAGTGACGGGCCGACGGGTGTGGCCAACGGGATCTGTCTGTGCCGGACCCACCACACCCTGAAAACCGCGCGGGCCTGGCAGCCGACCAGCCCGGATGATGCGGTCACACTGCACTGGGCAGGACCCGGCGGGGTGGAACTCACCACCGTCGCCGCCGGGCCACTGTCACCGGTGAGACACCCCGACTGACCCCCACCCCCGGCAGGCGGGGCTTCAGGCACACGTACTCGACGGTCACGACCCCTGACCGCCGAGCACACAAGCACGCCCGGAGAGAGCGTGTTGCCCGAGCAGAAGGACATATTTTCGGAAGCACTTGCGACTGACCGGCTGCACCTCTGCGACTACCCCACCTTCCCCCTCACCCCCGTTAGCTCCCGCTTAGATGCATGTCAGGAGGACCAGCGGGGGTGCATTGCGTTCAGCACCCTGCACAACCCACGTTTTGCCTTGAAATGGTTTCCCGGGGTTCTGTAACTTGACACCCATCCACAGCGAGTCTGTGACCATTATCACTAACAAGAAAGGGAGCCGATGTCGACACCCGACCTGCGGCACACACCGACCCCCGAGGAATTCGTGGAGGCTCAGAAAAGCCCCGAATTCCAGGAACTCCGAAAGAAGCAGCGGGGCTTCGCGTTCCCCGTGACGATCTGCGCCCTTATCTGGTTCGCGGCCTATGTCGTGCTCGCCATGTTCGCACCCGACCTGTTCTCAGGAAAAGTGTGGGGGAACATTAACGTCGGCGTCATCCTGGGCCTGCTCCAGTTCGTGACCACTTTCGCCATCACCTATGCCTACGTGAAGTTCGCCGACCGGGAGATCGAGCCGAGGACCGCCGCCCTCCGCGACCGTCTCGAGCGCACCGGCGACTTCGCTGAGACCGGACCAGCCACGGCGTAAACCCCGTCGACACGGAACTGAGAGAAAACATGCAGACACATCTCCTCGCCCAAGAAGACGCGGGCAACCCCATCCTCAATATCGCCATCTTCGTCGGCTTCATCGTGATCACGATGTACATCGTGACGCGCGCCAGCAAGTCCCAGCAGAAGGACTCCGCCAAGGACTTCTACACCGGCGGCGCCAGCTTCTCGGGAACCCAGAACGGGCTCGCCATCGCCGGTGACTACCTGTCGGCGGCATCCTTCCTGGGAATCGTCGGCGCCATCGCGCTGAACGGTTACGACGGATTCCTCTATTCCATCGGCTTCTTCGTCGCCTGGGTCGTCGCGATGCTGCTGGTCGCCGAGCCACTGCGTAACACCGGTAAATTCACCATGGCGGATGTACTGTCCTTCCGCCTGAAGCAGCGCCCGGTGCGGCTCGCTGCGTCCTTCGCGACACTGTTCGTGTCGCTGTTCTACCTGATCGCCCAGATGGCCGGCGCCGGTTCCCTGGTGTCCGTGCTCCTCGACATCCACGAGAAGCCCGCGCAGGCCGCCGTGGTTGCCGTGGTCGGTGTCGTGATGATCGCCTACGTACTCATCGGCGGTATGAAGGGCACCACCTATGTCCAGATGATCAAGGCCGTGTTGCTGTGCGCCGGCGTGTTCATCATGGCGGTCATCATCATGGTGATGGTCAAGGGCAACTTCTCCGAACTGCTGCAGATGGCGATCGACAACCACGCCGAAGCCGGTACCGAGAACCCCGAGGGCATCCTCACCCCGGGCATGCAGTACGGCGGCTCTCTGATGGGCCAGCTCGACTTCATCTCCCTGGCCATGGCACTGTGCCTCGGCGTTGCCGGCCTGCCCCACGTCCTGATGCGCTTCTACACCGTGCCCACCGCACGTGAGGCCCGCAAGTCCGTGACCTGGGCCATCGTCCTGATCGGCGGCTTCTACCTGCTGACCCTGATCCTGGGCTACGCTGCCGCCGCCTACGTCGGTGTCGACACCATCAAGGGAGCCCCGGGCGGCGCGAACGCGGCAGCTCCGCTTCTCGCCTTCGAACTCGGCGGTTCCATCTTCATGGCGTTGATCTCCGCGGTCGCGTTCGCCACGGTTCTCGCCGTGGTCGCCGGACTGGCGATCACCGCCTCCGCCTCGGTGGCGCACGACTTCTACGACGCAGTTCTCCGCGGCGGAAAGTCCACCGAAGCCGAGCAGGTCCGTGTCTCGAAGATCACCGTGGTCGTCATCGGTATCGCCTCGATCATCCTGGGCATCCTGGCCATGGACCAGAACGTGGCCTTCCTGGTCTCCCTGGCATTCTGCATCGCAGCGTCGGCCAACCTGCCGACCATCCTGTACTCGCTGTACTGGAAGCGCTTCAACACCACCGGTGCCGTCTCGTCCATCTACGTCGGCCTGATCTCTTCACTTGTCGTGCTGTTCTTCTCCAACTCTGTGTCTGGCACGGAGACCGCAATGTTCAATACGTCGGACTGGTCCCTGCTCGACCTCACCAACCCCGCGATCATCTCGATCCCGCTGGGCTTCCTGGCAGGCATCGTCGGAACCTACCTCGGCAAGCCTGACAACAAGGACGCCCTGCAGGCCGAGATGGAGGTCCGGTCCCTCACCGGCGTCGGCGTCGAAGCTCCCGTCGACCACTAGTTCCAGCGACTCCCCCTACGGCCACCACCACTCACCACGGCCACCACACCACCCCACTGTCCCCTCCACCACACCACGGTGGAGGGGACAGTTGCATTCCCCGACGGTAGTCTCAGCACCATGACTGACGCCCTCGTCTCCTTCGCATGGATCGCCGGCGCCGGCCTTCTCGCTCCGGTCCTCGCCTTTCTCACCGGAAAGCGCATCCCTGCCGTTGTCTTCCTGCTCGTCCTCGGCCTGCTGATAGGACCCTTCGGGTTCGGGCTCGCACGCGACGGTGAAGCCGTCGATCTCATGAGGGAGCTCGGCCTGGGCCTCCTGTTCCTGCTCGCCGGCATGGAGATCAACCCGTCCATGCTCAAGTCCCGCCAAGGCGGACACGCCCTCGCCACCTGGGTTCTGTGCCTCGTGTTGAGTTTCGGCGGAGCCATGCTGCTGACCTCCGGCGACGCCGGTGTTTCTGTGGTGCTGGGAATCGCACTGACATCCACCGCACTGGGCACCCTCATGCCGATCCTGAAGCAGAATGATCTCAGTGGCACCCCGGTCGGCAACAGTGTGATGGTCCACGGCGCCATCGGCGAACTGGCCCCGGTCATGGCCATGGCCGTCCTGCTGTCGGCACGGTCGACCTGGGCAAGCGCTGCGGTGCTCGCCGCATTCTTCGTCGTCGCCGTCATCGTCGCACTCGTCCCCCGCACTGTCCGAACCCTCACCCCCTGGATCGGCTGGGCGATCCGTGACGGTGCCGGCTCAACGAACCAGACGGTGATCCGCTCCGTCGTCCTGATGCTCGCCGTGCTCATGGCCGTCGCGGCCGTCTTCGACCTCGACGTCGTACTCGGTGCATTCGCCACCGGCATCATCCTGCACCAGATCGTGCCCGACGCCTACCGACCGGGGCTAGAGAGGCAGGTGGAGACCGTCGGTTACGGCGTCTTCATCCCCGTGTTCTTCGTAACGTCCGGCATGGCCATCGACACCGGAGTGATCGCCGAACGACCGTGGTTCGTCCTCGCGATCGTGCCGATCATCCTCATCACCCGAGGCCTGCCGATCTTCCTGCGCGAACTCTGGACCGACACCGGGTCAGAGCTCCAGGGGTGGCGGGAGAAACTCGAGATGTCCCTCTATTCTGCGACGGGACTGCCGATCATCGTCGCTGTCACCGGTGTCGCCACCGCGTCGGGCATTATCGGGCAGGAGGAAGCATCACTACTGGTCGCTGGAGGAGCACTGACCGTACTGATCTTCCCACTGGTGGCACCGGCCGTCGGGACGTCCCGGGGTGCGACTACCGCAACGTCTCCTCCCCCTGCCTGACACCGGGACCGCGTTCCCGCTCGACGGCCCCGACACGCTACACTGTTGCGGTGCGCCCCAGTAGCTCAGGGGATAGAGCACCGCTCTCCTAAAGCGGGTGTCGGCAGTTCGAATCTGCCCTGGGGCACGACACGAGAAGAAGGCGACCGGCCACGATGTAACGTCGTGGCCGGTTTTCTCCGAGTCCGGCGACCGCGAGACGGCGAACTCAGTACCACGGCAGGTGTCATCCCTTACGGCGGGCGCCCGTCGCGCCCCTACCCGTCCTCCCCGGCCACCAGATCCGGTCGCCCAGCATGTGGGTCAGGGCCGGTACCAGGAACGAGCGGACGAGGAAGGTGTCGATCAGCACTCCCAGCGAGATGATAATCGCCAGCTGCACCAGGAACTGGATGGGTATCACCAGCAGCGCCGCGAACGTGGCTGCCAGCACGATACCAGCGCTGGTGATCACACCACCCGTACTGATGAGACCGAGCCCCACACCGACTGCGGTCCCGTGAGCCATGGATTCCTCCCGCACCCGGGTCATCAGGAAGATGTTGTAGTCGATCGCCAAAGCCACGAGGAACACGAAGGCATACAACGGTACAGACGGGTCCGAGCCACTGAAGCCGATGAGCGCGAAGACGGCAGCGCCGATCCCCAGCGCTGTACCGAAGCTCAACACCGTCGTCGCCAGCAGCACAATCGGGGCCACCACGGCCCGCAGCAGCAGCGCGAGCATCACCGTAATGACCAGCAGCACAATCGGGATAATCGTGGCACGGTCTGCGACCGAGGTCTCCTTGGTGTCCAGTTCTGTGGCCGTCGTCCCGCCGACCATCGCGCCGAGGTCGCCCACCTCACCCCGGATCTCCCGGACGGTGTTCTCCGCGGCATCGGAGTACGGGGAATCGGTGAGCGTCACTTCCAGCAGAACCTCACCGTCAACCACCGAGGGCCCGCTCCTCTCCCCTTCCCCGACGGACTGCACACCGTCCAGTGCTCCGATCGCTGATTCGACGGCACCGCTGTTGTTCTCAGGGACCAGGACGTATGTCGGTGCGCCTGCCCCAGCCGGGAAGTGGCGGTCAAGGACGTCCTGCCCGTCGCGGGCATCGCTCTGACCGATCACGTAGTCGCTGGTGGGCACTCCGTCGGCATCGAGGGTGAACAGTCCGGCACAGCCGACAAGCAGTAGAAGGCCCACACCGACCGCAATACGTCGGGGTGCACGCCCGACGAGGTCAGCAACACGTGCCCACACTCCGCCACGGGCAGCTGCCGTGTGATCCGGCTGTTCTGTGACCGGACGGGGGACTCTGGGCCAGAAGACCCGCCTGCCCAGCAATGCCAGGACTGCGGGGAGGAACGTCAGGGAGGTGAAGAATGCGGCGGCGATTCCGACGGCGGCCACCGGTCCCAGCCCGGCATTCGACGCCAGGTCCGACAGGAGCAGGCAGAGCAGCCCGGCGATCACCGTCGCCGCCGACGCCAGTACCGGTTGCCAGGTGCCCCGCAGCGCAGCCACGGTAGCGGACCATGCGCTGTCATGTCGGCCGAGTTCTTCCCGGTAACGCGCGGTGTAGAGCAGCCCGTAGTCCGTCGCTGCACCGATGACCAGGATGAACAGAATTCCCTGGATCTGCCCGTTGATCATCACGATGCCGGATCTCGCCAGCGCGACATTGACCAGCACCGCAGCACACAACGCGACCATCGAGCTGAGCAGGACGATCAGCGGAAGGAACGGTGAGCGGTACACCAGTACCAGGATGACCAGCACCGCGGCGACGGCAACCAGCAGAAGCAGACCGTCGATCCCGGCAAACGCCTCCGACAGATCGGCGCTGAACCCTGCAGGTCCGGTGACCTGTGCCTGCAGACCCTCCGGCAGTTCCGAGCCCAGCGTGGCCCGGAGCGCATCGACGGCGTCCGCCGGTGCCGCCGTTTCGGGTGGAAGCACGATAATCTGCACCGCTTTCCCGTCCTGCGACGGTACCGGAGGGCTGACCTCTGTCCCCGTTGCACCGGCACCACCGTCCACAGCGGCCGAGAGCTGGTCGGGGAGATCGCCCAGTGACGTGGCATCGACCTGCTCCCCGTCGGCGTCTGCGGTAATGACCACGATCGCCGGAGCCGACCCCGAATCCTGGAAGTCCTCCAGTCGGGCGCTGACCTTCGTCGATTCTGCGGACTCCGGGAGGAACGACGACTGGTCGTTGGTGGCCACGTCGCTGATCTCCCCGAACTTCGGCCCGCCCACGGCGGCCACCGCCAACCAGAGCAGAATCAGTAACGCGGGGAGCGCGCGTCTCCAGAATGAGCTGGAACGGGAGGGTGGAGCGTCCTGCATGGTGCACTCTCTTCAGTCGACGTCACGAGTCACCCAAGAATGCCAGAATTCGCCGACCATAAATTGATGGTCAAAACGGTGCCGGACCACCACTCACGACCCGGAGTGCGCCCTCAACAGTGCCTCGAAACCGCCGAACTCGCCGGTACCACGGGCCTGCGCCACCCCGGTCTGCTCCACGGCGGCATCGGCTCCGACGGACCTGCCCGCGCCCAGCGCTGAGGCGATCTCACTGCCTGCCCGCGTGATTCTCACCCGCAGATCTTCGGCAGCATCAGACTCGCCGTACTCGCCGGTCGCGACGAAGACCCCGGTGGGCAGGACGGTGGCCTGCAGGAAAGACAGTAGCGGGCGCATCGCGTAGTCGAAGACCATCGAGTGCCGCGGAGTTCCGGCTGTAGCGACCAGACTCACCGGGAGCCCCTGCAGAGCATGCTTGTCCAGTGTGTCGAAGAACATCTTGAACAACCCCGCATAGCTTCCCTGGAAGACCGGGGTGGCCGCGATCAGGGCATCGGCGCTGCCGACGAGGAGCCGGGCATCCTCCAGATCAGGGGTCGGGATCATGGTCGTCATGAACGTGGCCAGGTCGCCCGCCAGCGCCCGGAGGTCGAGAACGGTGACCTCCAACGTCGCCCCGGAAGCTGCCACCTCATGTTCGGCGGCGTAGGCGACCCGGGTGGCGATGTCCCGGGTGCTGGACGGATTGCTCAGGCCCGCGTTGATGACGACGAGCTTTCTGGTGCTCACTGTCTGCTCCTCTCCTTCACAGGCTCAACGTCGTGGAAGGGATCATTCATTCCTGCCGCCACCAGGGACCCATGCGTCGGCGGCCCACTGGGGACATGCGCAGGACGTCGGGCCTCCAGCTCACGACGCAGGACCGGGACGACCTCGGTGCCGAGGATCTCGATCTGCTCCAGCACCACCTCCCTGGGGAGGCCGGCATGATCCACCAGGAACATCTGTCGCTGGTAGTCACCCACCGCATCCGCGTAGCCGAGGTAGCGTTCAATGACCTGGTCCACCGTCCCCACCGTCAACGGAGTCATCCGGGTGAAGTCCTCCATGCTCGGTCCGTGTCCGTAGACCGGGGCATTGTCGAAGTACGGACGGAAGTACTCTTTCGCCTTCTTCTCGGTGTCACCGATGAATACCTGACCGCCCAGCCCCACGATCGCCTGGTCCGCAGCTCCGTGGCCGTAGTACTCGAATCGTTGCCGGTAGGTGTTCACCATGGTCGCGGTGTGCTCGATATTCCAGAAGATGTGGTTGTGGAAGAAGCCGTCACCGTAGTACGCCGCCTGTTCCGCGATCTCCGGCGACCGGATCGAGCCGTGCCACACGAACGGCGGGGTGCCGTCCAGGGGGCGGGGCATCGAGGTGAAGTTCTGCAACGGGGTGCGGAACTCACCCTTCCACGACACGTCCTCCTGCCTCCACAACGTGCGCAGCAGATGGTAGTTCTCCACCGCCAACGGAATACCCTTGCGGATGTCCTTGCCGAACCACGGGTAGACTGGGCCGGTGTTGCCCCGACCCATCATCAGGTCCATCCGCCCACCGGTGAGATGTTGGACGTAGGCGTAGTCCTCTGCCAGTCGCACCGGATCGTTGGTGGTGATCAGCGTCGTGGCAGTGGAGAAGCGGATCTTCTCGGTCTGTGCCGCCAGGTACGCCATCAGAATCGGCGGATTGGCCGGGGCGACGAACGGAGGGTTGTGGTGCTCACCGGTGGCGAAGACATCCAGACCGACCTCCTCGGCTTTCCTGGCGTACTCCACCGTCGCCGAGATCCGTTCATGCTCGTCAGGTACCCGACCGGTGGTGGGGTCGGGGGTGAGATCACCGATGGTGAAGATTCCGAAGTCCATGACCCCATGATCCACCTGAAGTAGATGACATGTCAACTACTTTTCGCGGCGTCGCCTCCCGACCACCCGGTGCACCACCTCGATCACCAGTGCACCGACCGCTCCGACCACCAGCCCGAGCAACATGAGCCGGGTGTCCCCGGGCTCCAGCAGAACCAGTTCACGCAGGAACGGCACCGTGAACAACAGGACATAACCGGCCACACACCCCACCAGGAGCAGGATCTTCCACCACACCAGGGGACGGGCGACGATGCCCAGCACCCAGAGCCCCATCACGATCAGCGCGAGCAGAACCGCCGTACCCGCCTGGGCCCGCTCAATCTCCGGAGCGTCACCCCCGGGGTAGACCGCGATCCACATTGCCACCGCGAACCCACCGACCAGTACGCCGGACGGCACCGCCAGCGACAGCACGCGACGGAGGAAGCCGTCGCGCGGGCGTTCGTTGTTGGGGGCCAACGCGAGAATGAAGGCGGGGATGCCGATTGTGAACCAACCGGTGATGGTCACGTGAATCGGCTGGAAGGGGAAGGATATCCCCATCACAGCCACGACCAGTGCCAGCACCACCGAGTAGACCGTCTTGGTCAGGAAGAGGTTCGCGACCCGTTCGATGTTGCCGATGACCCGACGTCCCTCCCCCACCACCTTGGGGAGAGCGGAGAACCGGTTGGTCAGCAGGACCAGCTGCGCCACACTACGGGTCGCGGGAGCACCGGCCCCCATGGCCACGCCGATATCCGCCTTCTTGAGGGCAAGGACATCGTTCACACCGTCGCCGGTCATCGCCACCGTCCTACCGGCACGGTGCAGCGACTCCACCATCTGCTGCTTCTGCTCGGGGCGTACACGTCCAAAGACATTCGCCCGGGCAACCTCTTCGTCGAAATCGGCCTCGGGCAGGTCGTCGAGGGTGCGGGCGTCCACGGCAACGAGCTCACGGTCCGTCGCACCGCGCGCCACAGCAGCAACGGAGTCGGGATTGTCGCCGGAGATGATCTTCAGGTCAACGTCCTGGGTATCGAAGAAGTCGAGTGTCTCCCTCGCATCAGGACGTAACTGCTGGCCCAAGGTCACCAACACCGGCTCTCCGATCGAGGGGGCGTCGGACATTCCGGCGTCGCCGTCCGGGCTCTGCAGGGCCCCCTCCACACGGCCGAAAGCAAGGACACGCAGCCCACGGTCACCGAACTTCTTCGCCGTTTCAGCGGCAGCTCCCTCAGACAGCAGGACGTCGGGCGCGCCGAGGATCCACGCATGACCGGGACACTGCACACCGGAGTACTTCCACTGTGAATTAAAGGGGATCTCGACACCGTCGAACGGGGACGGCTCGTCGTAAGCGGCGAGGATCGCCTCAGCGGTGGAGTTACGGTCCTCCTGGGAGGCCACCAGCCGCCCCAGCGCCTCACGGAGTTCTTCCGGCGCGGCAACTCCGTCCGCGGTGTAGACCCCGTCGAGCTCCATTTCATTGGTCGTCAGGGTGCCCGTCTTGTCGGTGCACACGGTATTGACCCGGGCCAGCCCCTCGATGGCGACAAGTTCATTGACCAACGCCTTGTACTGCCCGAGGCGGATCACTCCGGCGGCAAAGGCGATCGACGTCATCAGGACAAGGCCCTCTGGCACCATGGGGACGATAGCCGCGGCCATCGACAGGATCGACTCCCGTACATCAGTCCCCGAGCGCACCAGCTGGGTCCAGATCGTCAACACTCCGGTGGGGATCAACAGCCAGGTGATGACCCGCAGGATGCTGTTGATTCCACTCATCAGCACAGAGTCCGTCAGTGAGAACTCGCTCGCCTCAGCGGCGAGGCGTGCAGCATAGGCCTCCTCCCCCACCTTCTCCGCGCGGAAGACAGCGGTCCCACCGGTGACGAATGAACCGGAGAGCACCTCATCCCCGGTCTCCTTGTGCACGGCGTCCGCTTCGCCGGTGAGTTGGGACTCATCGACGGTGAACCCGGAGTCGGCCGTGACCACCAGTGTCCCGTCGACCACGATCTCGTCACCGGACCTGAGGACGATGAGGTCGTCGACGACGACCTCAGACTGGTGGACCGTGCGCCGTTCCCCGTCACGCAGGACGGTCGGCTGGGTCTCACCGACGATACGTAGATTGGCCAGCGTCCGTTTGGCACGCAGCTCCTGGATCACGCCGACCGCCGAGTTGGCGATGATCAGCAGCCCGAATGCGGCGTTGATCCATGATCCGGTAGTCAGCACGATCACGCACAACACGCCGAGGATCGCGTTGACCCGGGTGAAGACGTTCGCGCGGATGATCTGCCAGACGCTGCGTCCGGTGCTCCTGCCGACGGTGTTCGTCCGTCCTTCGGAGACACGCTGGGACACCTCGGACGAACTGAGACCGGTGAGCGAGACTCCTGTGGCCTGGGTCACCGTCACTACCGCCCTTCGAAGATCGGGGACCGCTTTTCCTCACGGGCCCGGCGCGCTTCCGCGGCGTCCCTGCTGAGCCAGCAGGCACCACCGAGCCGGTCGATCTCGCCGGCGAGCTCGGAGTCCGGCTCAGGATTGTTCATCGCCAGTTTGAAGTAGTGCATCGGCATCGGCGCCTGCCGTGACATGGTGCGGGCCAGTTCCACGGCGTCGTGCGACGGCCCACCCAACATGGCGAAGCCGTTGGCCACAGCCATGCCTTGACCGACCTGTGCACCGGCGATGAGGACATTCCGCGCGACCGAACCACCCAGCAGTTCCACGGCACGCCGGATCGTCCACCGGTCCAGGCTGAATCCGTGATGGACCGCGGGCACCCACACCCGCGCCTTCGACCCCATGACACGCAGGTCACAGGCGAGGACGAGCTGGCATCCGGCACCGACGGCAGGCCCCTGAACATCGGCGATGACCGGCACCGGAGCCTCGGAGATCGCGCGGATCATGCGTTCAACCGTGGCGAAGAACCCGCTGGCGTAGACCCCGCCCTTGAGATTCGCGCCGGCGCAGAACGCCGGCCCCTCCGCGCGGACGAGGATGACACGGACCGGATCGTCAGCGGCGACGAATTCTTCGACAGCGTCGGCGATGGCCGCGCACAGCTCGGCGTCGAGGGCGTTGCGCCTCTCAGGACGACTGAGGGTGATCCACCCCACCGCGGGCGTGGTACTGTCCCGCGCCACCCGGATACCTGCGTCGACCGGCGTCTCCTGTACCTCTGCCATGCCCCTCATCTACCTCTCACCGTAAAGCCGGTTATCCAGTTTCTCTCCGGTGCCCCATTGTTCCCGAAAGTAAGGACCAGGTAGGTAGACACCGCATTTGAGGGGGTGACCCCGGTCGTTCTTCTTCAGGCTTCCTCGTCCTCCGGGATGCCGAAAGCCGCTTCGCGGGGATCAGCGCCGACGCGCCCGGCAGCATCGGTGTCGTCGTCCAGGGCGGTGATCTGCGCGATCTGGCCCTCGGTGAGCTCGAAGCCGTCGACGTCGAGGTTCTGACGAACCCGCTCCGGCTGCCGGGACCGCGGGAAGACCACGATGCCCTGCTGCAGGTGCCAGCGCACAATCACCTGGGCAGGGTTCACACCGTGCTCCCCCGCGATCGCGGTGATCACGGGGTGGTCGAGCAACCCACGCCCCAGCGGCGACCATGCCTCGGTGACGATGCCACGCTTGGCGTCGTCGGCACGCTGAGCAGCCTGGGAGAGTCCCGGATGAAGCTCGATCTGGTTGACCGCCGGAACAACTCCGGTGGCGTCGATGATCTCGTCGAGGACCTCGGGGTAGAAGTTCGAGACACCGATGGAGGTTGTTTTTCCTGCCTCCCGGGCCGCGATCAAGGACCGCCACGCCTCCACGTAGCGCCCGTAGGACGGCAGTGGCCAGTGGATCAACCAGAGGTCGACGTGGTCGAGACCGAGGTTCGCCAACGAGGTGTCGATGGCGTCGGCGGCCTTGCCCGGCGCCTGGTCTGCATTCCACAGTTTGGTGGTGATGTAGAGGTCGTCACGGGTGACCTCCCCCTCGGCGATGGCATCGGCGATCGCACGTCCGACGTCCTTCTCGTTTCCGTAGGCGGCAGCCGTGTCAATGTGGCGGGCGCCTGCCGTGAGTGCGGCACGGGTCGACGAGTAGGCGTCCTCCGGTGAGAGCTCCCAGACGCCGAGGCCGAGCTGGGGGATCTCCTGTCCGTCGTTGAGGGTGACTGTCACAGCGGTCTGGTTCTTGTCTGTCATGGCGACCAGCGTAGGCCTCCCCGGGGCTTGATGCACTGACTGGAAAAGGTTGACATAGCGTTGTGTTTATACAACACTTTGTCTCATGTCCCCGAAGAAGAAGCCGGTGCGCCCGATCCACAACAGGATCCGGGTTCTTCGTGTCGAAAGGGACTTGTCACGCGCTGAGCTGGCGGACCTCATCGACGTGAACCCGCAGACGGTCGGCGCACTCGAACGGGGCGACCACTCCCCCAGTCTCGACCTCGCATTCCGTATCTGTGAGGTCTTCACCCTCCCGGTCGAAGCCGTATTCAGCCGGACAGAGTTCGCGCCGATGTCCACCGAGATCTACCGGAAGGATCAGTGATGAACACCATGCGCGGATTCGCGGCCTGGGCTGAGCGACGGACCGAGCGTAGAGCGGAACGGTGGCTCGCCCGGGCGGAGTCCATATCAACCCAACTTCCCGCTTGGAGGACTGCGGACCGCGTACGTCTGCTGATCAGGATCTACCTCGGCTCTCTGGCGATAGGGCTGATTACCGCCTTCGCCCAGATCTTCTGGCCCCCGTTTCTGTTCGCATGGATCCCCTTCACGGTGATCGTCTGCGTGAGCTGGACGATGCTTCGGACGGTGATCAATACCCGCGACGTCGCCCCCGACGCCGAACTCGACGAGTACGAAGCGAAAGTCCTACGCACCTGGCAAGTCGCGGCTTACGGATGGATGACGCTGATCCTCCTCACCGTCAGCCTCTTCATGGTGTTCGTAGCCGTAATCAACCCTGACAGCCTCAATCGCTGGGTGTACACCGCCGGACTCTTCAGCATTCTCGGAATGATGTCCGCCACGGCCATGCCCACCATCGCCTACGCAACGACCTTCGGCCCCGTTCCCCCGCCAAACAACTAATCTGGCCATCACCACCCCTCAACCAGAGGAGAACCTCATGCCAACCCTCGAACTTGACCACCTCAACAAGACCTTCGGAAGCGGCGACTCCGCCGTCCGGGCCCTGACAGACATGAGCTTCACCGTGCGCCCCGGCGAGATCTACGGATTCGTCGGCTCCAACGGCGCCGGAAAATCAACCGCCATGCGCATTGCGCTGGGCGTGCTCGCATCCGACACCGGCGAAGCCCGGGTCGACGGCACGCCGATCAACGACGACATACGTCGCACCATCGGATACATGCCGGAAGAACGCGGGCTGTACGACAAAGAGAAGATCGCCGACCAGCTGACCTTCTTCGGTCGTCTGCACGGTCTCACCAAACAGGCGGCGACGTCCTCAACCAACGAACTTCTCGAGCAACTCGGACTCGCCGAACGCGCTGAATCCAAACTGCAGGAACTCTCACTGGGTAACCAGCAGCGCGTCCAGCTGGCCGCGTCCCTCGTCCACCACCCTGCCCTGCTCATCCTCGACGAGCCCTTCAGCGGTCTCGACCCCGTCGCGGTCTCCGTGATGAGTGACATGCTCCTGTCGAAGGCCGCCGAAGGGGTGCCCGTCCTCTTCTCCTCCCACCAGCTCGACCTGGTGCAGAGACTCTGCCACCGGGTAGGCATCATCACCAAAGGCCAGATGAAAGCGGAAGGAACCGTCGATGACCTCCGCAGCCGCGGGCCGGTGCTCTACGAGGTGTTGACCACCGCCCGTGACTGGTACCCGGCCGGCACCCGGGTTATCGAGTCCGACGAGAACTCCGTTGTGCTGGATGCCGGTCATGTCGCGGACCAGCAGATCCTCCACGCCGCCCTCGACGCCGGGACCGTCCACGGATTCACCCGGCGCGTTCCCGACCTGACCGATCTTTTCAAGGAGGTCGTCTCCGCATGAGCACGCGAACAACATCCAGCACGGGCGCGCCGGGCTATTCACGGGCCAGCGCCATCCGCACCGTCACCGGACGAGAGATACAGGTCGCGACGAAGAACAAGGGAATTATCGCCACCTTCATCATCGTCCTGGTCGTTGTTGTCGGCGCCATCTTCGTCATCAATTACTTCAGCAACAAGGACACCGACAACCCGGAACTGCTTGTCGCCGGCGCGGATACGGCTGTCGTCTCTGAAATAGCCGGCGACGGTATCGACGTCGGCACCGTCGATGACCGCGACGCCGCGGTAGCTGCCGTCGAGGACGGAAAAGACGCTGCCCTCGTCCGAACCGATGACGGCTTCGAACTGCTCAGCGACGGCAGCCCGGACGCCTCGATATCCGCAGCTGCGCAGGCGGTGGCCTCGGCAATCGCCCAGAACGACGCGTTGACCTCCGTCGGGGTCGACCCCGCGGAGTTCACCGCTGCCCTCCCCGATGCCACGGTAACCACGACCGACATCTCCGACGACGCCCAGGAAGACACGATCGCCGCCGTGGTCACCACGATGCTCGGCACCATGGTCGTGCTGACGTTCATCATGATCTTCGCCGGAAACGTCGGCGGGCGTGTCACCGAGGAGAAGTCCTCGCGTGTCGTCGAGATCATCCTCGCGACCATCCGTCCGATCGATCTGCTTATCGGCAAGGTGCTGGCGATGTTGGTCATCGGTTTCATCGGCACTGTGGTGATTCTCGGTGTCGCCATGGCAGCCTTGAGCACGACAGGGATGCTCGATGA
The DNA here is from genome assembly GCF_001942345.1 of Corynebacterium sp. CNJ-954. Lineage (GTDB taxonomy): Bacteria > Actinomycetota > Actinomycetes > Mycobacteriales > Mycobacteriaceae > Corynebacterium. Next base: position 35,868 of record NZ_MKKI01000007.1, on the reverse strand, counting down.
CATCGAGATAGATGCAGCGACACTCCCGGTCCTCCTCGTTTCCTTCGTCCTGGGAATGCTCTTCTTCAGCGCCCTCTACGCTGCCGCCGGGTCCCTCGTGAGCAAGGCCGAGGATCTCAGCAGCACCCAGATGCCGGTGATGCTGATATTCTTCGCGGTGATGTACCCCCCGATCTTCGGCTGGAGCGTTCCGGATTCCACGGTGATGCAGGTTCTTTCGTGGGTGCCGCCAATGTCCCTGGGGGTGGCACCGATGCGCTATGCCGCGGGCGACATGTCCCTCGGCCTGTTGGCCGCGTCCTATGCGCTCCTGGCACTGACCACGCTCCTGGTCCTGCTTCTGGTTGCCCGCATCTACCGGGGTTCGATCCTGAACAACGGCAAGAAGATGACCTGGATGCGAGCCATCAAGGCGGGGTAGTCGCCCAGGGCCGCCCAACCTCCGGGTGTTCACCACGGCGAAACGGGACGGAAATGCACCACCAGTTCACTGGGAATCATGATTGACACCGTTCCCGTCACCACCGTCGATGAACTCAACAGGATGACCCCCACCCAGGTCGCTGAGATGATCGGTGACCTGCTGTACTCACCGCAACTCGGTGCAGCCATCGCCGCAGCCGCTCCTTTTCGAAGCCTCGAGCACCTGCTCGACGCCGCCCACCGCGAGCTGCTGCGACTGCCCCGCGTCGAGATCCTCGCCAGTATCCAGGCCCACCCCGTCCTCGGAGAAAAGACGACGGACGCATACTCGCGCGATGAGCAGTCTTTCATCCTCGACTCTCCGCCCGAAGTCCTCACCGAGATCGCCGACCTCGGCAGACGCTATGAGGCACGGTTCCACCACATCTTCCTCGTCTGCGCCCAGGGCATCGGTGGCCACGAGGTCCTACTGCTCCTCAAACGTCGCCTGGAGAACCCCACTGTCACAGAATGGGAGACCACGGTGCGTGAGCTCGGAAGGATCAACGTCCTGCGGTTACGCACGGTGTTCCAGTAGACCTCATCAGAATGACTGACCCCGGGCCCGGATTCGATGCCGCCTGAGCGGAGCCCCACTGTACCGAGAGTTCCTTGACGTCGGTGCAGGTACGGAGGTTTCCAGAACGCCGACGTTGCTGGACAGCACGGAAGTGAACTCCCTTTACATCGTGGAGACCGCACCAGGTCTTCATAGAAATCAGACGTCTCCACAGGGGCATCAGGCGGAGCAACACCGATATGACAACATCTCCATTGTTGCGCTTCCAAAAATAATGTCCTAGCGTGATTCAGATCACATTGGATGCGTAGAAGAGAAGGCGATGCCGAAAACCACGACACGCACGACCGAATACTCAAAGCCGAGCACCGCCCTTCTGTGGACCGAAGGTGGTCGTGCAGCTGCAGACGCGATCAGCTTCTGGACCGCCCTTCCGCTTCTTGCGGCAGCACCACGGGGAGACGGACAGGAGGTTCTCGTACTCCCCGGCCTGTCTGCGGATGACAGTTCAACGGCAGTTATGCGTGCCGTTATCGCATCTCACGGATACTCCGCGAACGCATGGAAGCTCGGCCCCAACCTCGGGCCCACCCGGAAGATCGTCTCAGGGCTGCTCGACAAGCTCGACGAGCTCTACGAGCGTCAGGGGCGCCCGGTCAGCCTGGTCGGATGGAGTCTGGGAGGTATCCTCGCCCGCGTACTGACCGAGTACCAGCCGGATAAGGTTCGTAGTGTCGTCTCCCTCGGCAGCCCCTTCAACCTCAGTGTCGAAACCTCGGCGAGCACGTCACATGCAGGGCCCCTGTTCGAAGCACTCAGGCCGTGGCACACCGATTTCCTCGACGATTTCTCCAGCGGCAAGAGGAAAATGACCACCGCCACCCCCGCAACATCGGTGTATTCGAAACTCGACGGAGTGGTCCCCTGGCAGGCGTGCCTCGACATCGAGGCACCTCACCGCGAGAACATCGAAGTCACAGCCAGCCACCTGGGCATGGGGATGAACCCACGTGTTCTTTCGATTGTGCTCGACCGGCTCCGTCAGCCCGAGCGAGGCTGGAGGCCATACCAGGGTGACGCGCGATCATATGCGCAGGCCGCATGAGCAGTGGAATCGCAGACTGCGGCGAGATCCAACTTGCCTACGAGACCTTCGGCTCAGAGAAGAACCCGACCGTCCTTCTCATCATGGGTCTCGGCACCCAGATGCTCGCATGGAACGAAAGTTTCTGCACCGCATTAGCCGACCGCGGGTTCTGGGTGATCCGGTTCGACAACCGGGACATCGGCTTGTCCACACATCTCACCGGTGCCGGAGTTCCTGGCTTCGGCGGCGGGTCTTCGTCCGGAGTTCCGTACCTGCTGAAAGACATGGCCGATGATTCGGCCGGTCTTCTGGACGCCCTCGGTGTCGAGAAAGCCCATATCGTAGGTGCCTCGATGGGTGGCATGATCGCCCAGGAAGTCGCGATCCACCACCCGGGACGCGTACTCACCCTCACGTCGATATTCTCGACGACCGCACCGAGGATAGGAGCGCCCACACCTGCCGCTGCTGCCGCCCTCATGCGTCCGCCGGCAGGCACGGAGGAAGAAGCAACGGCCCGGGCGCTGGATGTGTACAGGGTGATCGGCTCCCCCGGCTACCCTTTCGACGAAGAACGGTTGACCGCCGTCGCTCGGGAAGCCTTTTCTCGCGAGAAGGATCCCACAGGAGTCGCCCGCCAGTTCGCGGCCATCCAGGCTTCCGGGGACCGGACTGGGCGGTTGAAAGACGTCGCAGTGCCGACTCTGGTGATTCACGGCGAGGATGATCCGCTCGTTCGCCCCGCCGGTGGAACCGCCACCCGGGACGCGATACCCGGTGCACGGCTGATCACTTTCCCGGGCATGGGCCACGATCTTCCCCGCGAAGTCTGGACACCGGTTATCGACGCGATCACAGAGCACGCCTCCTCCACCACCTGACCGCACGACGAGAAGATGCTCGGCCCGGGCATACGCCCGGTCACCGTCTCACCCTGGTTCCTGGCACCGTACCCGGGTCAATGTGAGGTGGACATTCACCTGTCCGCGATCATCGCCTTATAGGTCTGGACCAACGCGGTCTTCTGTGCCGAGGTCAGGTATTCGTCTGCTGCGATCGCAGTCGGTACGTCATCGCCGGCAACGGCGCCCGGCGACAGCCAGCCCATTCTCTGGAAGAGCTGATCCGGCGCGATGTTGAGCGCTTTCGCGATGGACCGGAGAATGTCCGGTGACGGCTGATACATTCCGCGCTCGATCTGACTCAGGTACGAGTCCGACACACTGCTGACGCGTGCCAGGTGACGTATGGACAACTGGGCCATTTCGCGCTGGGCCTTGAGGTACTTCCCGAGGTCTTCGAGCGCCTCTGCGTGCTTCTCCATGGCGAAGCTCCTTCCGTCGACTGCCCAATCAGTAAGCCACGCGCCTACGTGGTACGTCAAGCGCCTGGAGTCACACTTTCAACTCCCGTTTCAGGATCTTCCCCGTCGGCCCCTTCGGCAGTTCGGACAGGATGCTGACGGCCCGCGGGTACTTGTAGGCCGCCAGCCGCTCCTTGCAGTACGCGATCAGTTCGTCCTCCGTGGTGGTACGGCCCGGTTTCAGGGAGACGTAGGCGACAACCTCCTCCCCCAGTCGCGCGTCTTCCCTTCCGACCACGGCAGCCTCTGCCACGGCAGGGTGCGTGTACAGCTCCTCCTCCACCTCACGGGGATAGACGTTGTACCCGCCACGGATGACGAGGTCCTTGAGCCGGTCGACAATGAACAGGAAGCCGTCCTCGTCCAGGTAACCCACGTCGCCGGTATGGAGCCATCCGTCGCGGAGCGCCTCTTCAGTGGCCTCACTACGTTTGTAGTACTCCTTCATCACGTTGTGGCCACGGACCAGTACTTCCCCTCGGTGTTCACTTCCCTGCGGTTGGGATTCGCCATCGTCATTGATGATCTTGACGTCGACACCCCAGATGGGCTTACCCACCGACAGAACCTTGCGCTCCTCCGCACTGATATTGAATGTGCAGGTGGCCGCAGTCTCTGACAGCCCGTACCCCTCGAGCACGATTACCCCGGGGAACTTCTCCTCGAAGGCCCGGATCACTTCGCCGGGGATCGATGCTCCGCCGGAGCTGGCTGCCCGGAGCGAACTCACGTCACGCCCCTCAGTGTCTGCCTGCAGCATCGCCATGTACATCGTCGGCACTCCCGCGAACACGGTCGCACCGTGGTCCTCGATCGCACGCACCACGGCCTCGGCATCGAAACGAGGGACGAGCACCAGGGACCCACCGTAACGAACCGCGACATTGAGGACACTGGAGAGACCGAAAACATGGAACAGCGGCAGGACGCCCACCGAGATATCGTCGGAACGGATCCCGAACAGGGAACCGGCCACCGTACAGTTCATGTAGAGCTGGAAATGCGTGAGTTCCGCACCCTTCGGGCTCCCGGTGGTCCCGCTGGTGTACAGGCGGACAGCGGTATCATCGGACGACCGTGCGACGACCTCACCGGTGTCCTCCTCAACAAGCAGTTCCTCAAAGGGAAGAGCCCCCTGCGGGGTCTCCCCCACCACATAGACCGGCGCATCACCAGCGGCACCGGTCATCGCGGACGCCGCGAACTGGTCGAAAGTGATCAGTGCCCGGGAGTCGCTGTCGTCGAGATGGTACGCAACCTCGCGTGCCGCCAGAAGGGGATTGAGCGGCACCATGACCATCCCGGCCTTGAGAAGCCCGAAGTATGCGATGAGAAACTGCGGAATGTTGGGGAGCTGGACAGCGACCGCGTCACCCGGTCCGTAACCCGCTTTCCGCAGCGTTGCTGCGAGACGCCCGGACGCTTCGTCGATCTGAGCGTAGCTCAGCTCTTCGTCTCCGAGATACACCAGGGTCTTGTCCGGCGTCGCCGAGGTTGCCTCCGTGAGCATCGCTGCAAGATTGAATGACATGAGCCGGGTCCTTTCATGATACTTCGTAGTAGTAGGTCATTGCGTTGAGACATCTGGTTCCCTGTAAACCCTGGTCACAAAGCCAGAAGCTCGTCGATCGCCTCGATGATGTAGGTGCGGAGCCAGGTGATGTCCGGAACGAACTCCGGGGTACTGACCACTCCGAAATCAATGCTGTCCCGGTAGCTGTGCACCGTGATGTTCAGGCCCATCCCGTCGGTGATCATCGACACGGGATAGTTCGCCTCGAGCTTTGCCCCCAGGTAGTACAAGGTCTCCCTCGGCCCCGGCACATTGGAGATGACCACGTTGAACGGCATCGTCGCCGAGTCCGCCCACTTCATGTTCGCTGCCATCAGCGCGACAGCTTCAGCAGCGGCCGGCGCAGTGAACTGGGTGAAGTCCTGAAGCAGGTTTGCCGGCAACGCCTTGTGGGTCTCTTTCGCAGAACGCATACCTGCACTGACCATTCTCAAGCGCTCGGCAGGATCCCCGACATTGGTCGGAAGCGCGACCTGGAGGCTGGAAACCTGGTTACCGACATCTTCGGATGCGTCTGCGGCACGGATCGAGATCGGGACCATCGCCAGCAGAGGACCACGCGGAAGCTCGTCATGGTCTATCAGCCAGCGACGCAGAGCGGAGGTGCACATCGCCATCACCACGTCGTTGACGGTGCAGTTGTGTCTCTCCTTGATCTTCTTGACGTCCGACAGCGAGGCCGTGCCGAAGGTGTAGTTGCGCTGGGCTGAGATCGTCCTGTTGAACGACAGTTTGGGGGCCACCTGCGGAGGACTGGCGTCGGCGGTCCACTCTGATGCACCGGTGAGCATCCGGGAATAGAAGCGTTGCGTCTCCCTGGTGACGTCGCCCCAGAGCTTCATCGCCTTCTCGGGTTGAGACAGAAGACTGTTCCAGCCACGGGTGAACATTTCGGCCTCGGAGGGAACAGGCGAGGGCGGAGGCAACTCCACCATGTCCGGAATCTCCACGTCAGGACTAGTGGACAGCACGGTTGCGGTGATCGCCATCCCTGCTTTCCCGTCGATCGCCGCATGGTGCAGCTTGGTGTAGATCGCGAGTTTCCCACTGTCCAGACCGTCAATGACGTAGACCTCCCAGAGAGGATGGGCCCTGTCCAAGGGACGCGCGTGCAGACGACTCACCAGGGCGACAAGTTCCTCCTCCGACCCCTGCGACGGCACGGTGACTCCCCGTATGTGGTAATTCAGGTCGGGGTCCTGAACCTCGTGCCAGTACGGACGGTCGAAACCGTACGGGACGTTCACCAGTTGCCAGCGCAGCGGAGCAAGCTTGTGAATCTTGGACGCGTAGAAGCGACGGACCGCGTCTGCGGTGATGGGCTCTGACGCCGTGGAAGGATCGACAATGAGCAGACCCCCTACGTGACCGGTGACCCGTGAGTTTTCGACGTGGAGGAAAGAAACGTCCACGCCAGACAGCTGTCTCATACGAGCAACCTCCTGCTGCCGAACTGCGCAGCTCACGTCAGTGTGATGCTCGTCCTAACACAGTCGACTGGAATGTGATTTTCCCCTCAAACTAAGTTGATAGTCAAATCAACCGGATACGGATATACGAAAGTGGCGGGAGCCCCCATGCCTCCCGCCACCGTGTGTGCCACTCCCCGGTGCACGTCCCCCGCCAGCCCGCGAGCCGGCGTCACCGGCACCGACGACTGCTAACGCGCGTCGACCAGATCAATGATGAACACCAGGGTACGACCTGCGAGAGGATTCCCCGCCCCAGCAGGCCCGTAAGCGAGCTCCGGGGGAATCGTCAGCTTACGACGCCCGTTGACCTTCATGCCCGGGATGCCCTCCTGCCAGCCCTGAATGAGCCCGGCGAGGGGGAACTCGATGGTCTGGCCACGGTCCCAGGACGAGTCAAACTCCTGCCCGGACTCGAAGTCGACCCCCACGTAGTGGACCTCGACCATACCGCCGGGCACAGCTTCGGGGCCGTCCCCGACCGTGATGTCCTCGATCACGAGCTGCGACGGCGCGGGGCCGGGCTGAACGTCGATGGTGGGCTTGCTCATGGGATGTCTCCTGAAGATTCGTGGTCGTGCGAACCGTCTCAGATTACCAGCACGGCCCCGGCAGGAGCAGAAAAGGAGGATGCCCGGCACCGCTGTGCAGCGGGGCCGGCATCCGGGTCCAGTCTGTCAGTCCGTGACTGGCCGACTAGCGCTTGTCGCGCGGGACGAAGGCGCGCTTGCCCTCGCCGGTGTAGATCTGGCGCGGACGGTTGATCTTCGCCGTCGGCTCGTTGATCTGCTCCAGGTAGTGTGCGATCCAGCCCGGGAGACGGCCCATGGCGAACAGGACGGTGAAGAAGTCCGTCGGGAAGCCCATGGCGCGGTAGATCAGGCCCGTGTAGAAGTCCACGTTCGGGTACAGCTTGCGGGAGATGAAGTAGTCGTCGTTGAGGGCGATGTCCTCAAGCTTCATCGCGAGGTCAAGCAGGTTGTCGCCACCGAGGTGGTCCAGGATCTCGTGTGCGGACTCCTTGACGATCGCCGCACGCGGGTCGTAGTTCTTGTACACGCGGTGCCCGAAGCCCATCAGCTTCACGCCCGGCTCCTTGTTCTTCACGCGGTTCATGAAGTCGGTCGCGTCGCCACCGTTGTCGTGGATCTCCTCGAGCATCTCCAGGACAGCCTGGTTGGCTCCCCCGTGCAACGGGCCGGAGAGGGCGTTGACGCCCGCGGCGATGGAGGAGTAGATGTTCGCGTGGGAGGAACCGACCATGCGCACGGTGGAGGTGGAGCAGTTCTGCTCGTGGTCTGCGTGCAGGATGAGCAGCTTGTCCAGGGCCTTGGACAGAACCGGGTCGACCTCGTAGTCCTCGGTCGGGTAGCCGAACATGTTACGCAGGAAGTTCTCCCGCGCATTCAGCTTGTTGTCCGGGTACATGTAGGGCTTGCCCTTGGACGCGCGGTAGGCGTAGGCCGCCAGCATCGGTACCTTCGCCATCAGGCGGTAGGTGTTCTTCTTCTGGAAGTCCGTGTTCAGCGGGTCGAGCTCGTCCTCGTAGTAGGTCGCGAGGATGTTGACCGAGGACGCCAGCACGTTCATCGGGTGCGCGTTGCGCGGGAAGATCTTGAACTGGCTCTTGAAGTCCTCGTCGAGCAGCGTGTGACGACGGATATTGGCGTTGAAGTTCTCGAGCTCCTCGTCATTCGGAAGCTCGCCGTTGATGAGGAGGTAACTGACCTCGTTGAAAGTGGCGTTGTTCGCCAGGTCAGCGATGTCGTACCCGCGGTAACGCAGAATTCCTTCGCCGCCGTCGATGTAGGTGATCTCGGAGAGGGTGGAACCTGTGTTCACGTAGCCGGGGTCAACGGTGGTCAGACCGGTTTCCGCGAGCAGCTTGCCCAGTGCGAATCCGGAGTTTCCTTCGTTGGCCTTGACGATCGGCATTTCGTATTCGCCACCGGGGTAGTGGAGAACGGCCTTGTCCTGGTTGTCGGAAGCCATTGACAGCCCTTTCGTTTATTCAGGTACTTCGATGCTTTCGGTTGTGTCCCCTGAGCCGGAGAACACCGACCCGGGGCCCGCCTCGAACCGAGCAGCCCGGCATGAATAAAGCTCATACTGCGGACCGTCGACGATCGTGGGATAGGACACACTGTACCCAATACCCCCCACACGGACACAGTAGGGTCGTACGGTATCCCCGTCAGCCACCCCCGGTGCATCCCGGAGTGTGGGACGTTCGGTTCCACGAAATGGCTCGACCGGCTAGGCTGACGACGTTCCCGTACCACCGTGCTTGGAAGACTAGGAAGAGACCAGGAAAGCCGATCATGAGCGACCAGTTCCCCACCCTGCCCGAGAACCTCCTCCCCGCCGACGGTCGATTCGGCTGCGGTCCGTCAAAGGTCCGCCAGAACCAGATCGACGCCATTGTCTCCGGTAGCCGAGACATCATCGGCACCTCGCACCGTCAGCCTGCCGTGAAGAATCTCGTGGGATCCGTCCGGGAAGGTCTGTCGACGCTCTTCAACCTCCCCGAGGGTTACGAGATCATCACCTCCCTGGGTGGTGCCACCGCATTCTGGGACTCGGCGTCCTTCGGCCTGATCCGCAACAAGTCCGCGCATCTGACCTACGGAGAGTTCTCCGGCAAGTTCGCCTCGGTGTCCAAGAAGGCCCCGTGGCTGGACACACCTGAGGTCTTCGCTTCCGACCCCGGAACGGCCCCCTCCCCCGCACAGCTCGACGGAGCGGACGCCGACCTCGTCGGATGGGCACACAACGAGACGTCCACGGGCGCGATGGTCGACGTCACACGTCCGGCAACTGACGCACTCGTCGCCATCGACGCCACCTCCGGCGCCGGCGGCCTGCCTGTGGACGTCGCCGAGACCGACGTCTACTACTTCTCCCCCCAGAAATGCTTCGCCTCAGACGGCGGTCTCTGGTTCGCCGCCTTCTCCCCGGCCGCCCTGGAGCGCGTCGAGGAGATCGCAGCCACCGACCGTTACATCCCGGCGTTCCTCGACCTGAAGACCGCGGTAGACAATTCACGCAAGAACCAGACGTACAACACCCCCGCCGTCGGCACATTGCTGATGATGGACGCCCAGGTGAAGTGGATGAACGCCAACGGAGGACTGGACGGGATGGTCGCCCGCACCTCCGAGTCGTCCTCCACGCTGTACAACTGGGCCGAGGCCCGTCCGGAGACCTCGCCGTTCGTCGCTGACCCGTCCAGCCGCTCGCTGGTCGTCGGCACCATCGACTTCGATGAGTCGGTCGACGCCGACGTCATCGCGAAGACGCTGCGCGCCAACGGTGTCCTCGACACCGAGCCCTACCGCAAGCTGGGGCGCAACCAGCTGCGTATCGGCATGTTCCCGGCCATCGACCCGGAGGACGTGCGCACGCTCACCGCCGCGATCGACCACATCCTCGACTCCGGCGTCGCCAACAGGTAGCCGACAGGTAGTTGTCCCTGACTCGCCCCCGGAAGCTCACGGTCTTCCGGGGGTTTCTGCGCTACTGTGGCGGAAAACACCCAGTGGATGGAGGTCCCACCGATGCAGGAACTGCGGTTCGTCAAAGACGACAGCGACCGGGCGTCCCTCGTTCTCCGCATGGTCACCGAGGAGGGCACCGGTGACGATGCGGAGAGCGCGGGCGTCGCGGAGTTTTTCCTGCCGGTCACCGACGAACTGACCGAGTTCCTCGGCATCCGCGCCGCAGGACCGGATACTGCGGGGGCAGCGGAGGCCGAGGAGACGACGGCTCCCGACGACGCGGACGACCGTCGGGAGCGGGTCAACCGTGCCGTGGAACCCGTACCCTCTGACGCACCCGAGCCCGTCGCCGTCCCGACGCGTGAACGTGTCCACCTGCGTCCCAAGGAGATCCAGGACCGCATCCGCCACGGTGAGACCGTCGAGCAGATCGTCGCGGACACCGGGATGGAGGACCGCCGCGTCCGTCCTTTCGCCGTGCCGATCGCGATGGAACGCAACCGCATCGCCGACATGGCCCGGGACGCTCACCCGGTCCGGGCGGACGGGCCCACCGACGGCCCGCTGCGCGAGGTCCTGGCCGGTGCATTCGCCGCCCGGGGGGAGAGTCTGCGGGCGGCGGAATGGTCCGCGGCGATGGACTCCTCGGACCACTGGATCATCTCGGTGAGTTGGACGAAGGGGAACCGCGAAGGTGCGTCCCGGTTCGTCGCCGACTTCCGGTACGTGCCCGGGGAGGACGGTCCTGCGACAGCAGAGCCGGTGAACTCAGTCGCCTCCGACCTGATCGACCCCCGGTTCGAACGACCTGTCCGCACGGTGTCCCCCGTGGTTCCGTCCAGTCGGCAGGACGACGTCGGAGACGAGGACCCGGACGAGCTCGTGGGAGAGGCATCGGGCATCCCGCCCCGTGACTCCGACGCGACCCGTCCGGACAACCGTCCGGTCGATACCTCGTCCGACCCGACGGCGGATGCTCCCGTGGACCTCTTCGGACGGCGTACCCACCCTGCCGGTGGCGACAACGACTCAGCCAAACGGAAGAAGAAGGCGGTCACCCCGCACTGGGAGGATGTGCTCCTCGGCGTGCGGACGAACCCCAAGGCCAACGGCCGGAACAAGAAGAAGTAGACGGCCGTGGGATCTTCCGACTCCTCCGGTTCCGCAGGTGTGCCTGACACGGTCGTGACCCTCTGGTTCGCCACCGCAGCAGTCCCGCGGGACGTCCTCACGGCTGAACCCGTCCCCGACCGTGGTTTCGCCCGGAAGTACCTCGCCCAACTCGGCGTCCGTCTGGGGGCTGAAGGCGACGGTGCGACGACTGTCTTCGGGGACTTCTCCTCCCCCACACACATCGGTGACTTCGACATGAACAGGTCCGCGCCGCCGGGACGCCACGAGTTCTACATCGGCGGCTACACCGGCCTGTCGATCGTGCAGACGGTCCTCCCCGATGCAGGACTGTTGTCGGAGGTCCCCGTACCTCTGCGGGACCTCATCGCTGCGGCGGACATATACGTGACCTGCCGCACCCCGGACGATCCGGACGGACTCGGGGGCTTCGCCCACTGGTCCGGGGGCGTGCTCAAACGGTGCTTCACGGCCACCCGCGACAAGATCCTCGAGGACAACGGGCTCCCCGAACCGTTCGAGGCGCCGTTCTGGGAAGGCAACGTCGAATCGACCGGTATCCAACTGCCGTTCCGACCGGGGGAGTTCGCCGCCGCAGCCGAGGAGTACTGGCTCGGTTTCCGCGTGGAGCGTGAGGGGATCGACATCCCGGTCTGCGCCTTCGCTCTGGACGGTCGCCCGGCATCGCGGCCCGGTCGCCGGAACTCCGGCGCATCCTCCGTCCCGCACCGTCCGGTCAGCGCCGTCACCCCGAACACCCCCGGGTACGACGACTACGCCGACGGCAAGGAGTCCGCGACCAGGGCAACCTCCGATCTACTCAAGGGCGCGGCGCTGTCCGCGGTGACCGGGGTGGGCCGCGGACTTCGTGGCGGGGTACGTCTGTTCCAGACGGGCGCGCACCGCATCGGCGACGAGGTCCGGCGACGCGCACGCAACGCGGGACGCTGACTGCCTCAGAACTGTGCGGCGTAGAAGCCGATCGCGGCCGACGTCGCCACATTCAGCGAATCCGTCCCCGGCGACATGGGGATCTTCGCCCGTACATCGGCCGCCCGCATCGCATGTTCGGTCAGCCCCGGGCCTTCTGCACCGACCATCACGGCAACCTTGTCCGCGCCTGCAACCGCCTCGGACAGCGCCGAGTCCGTGTTCGGCGTCATCGCCACCACCCGGTATCCGCGGGACTGCAGGTCGACGAGACCCCGTTGCCACGTCGTCGGACGGACACCGACGTGTGCGAACGGGGTACGCAGCACGTGCCCCATCGACACCCGCACCACCCGTCGGTACAACGGGTCCGCGCACCCCGCCCCGAGCAGGACCGCGCCGACCCCCAGGCCGGCGGCGTTCCGGAACAGCGCGCCGATGTTCTCGTGGTCACCGACTCCCTCCAGCACGGCGATCACCCGGTTGTCCGGAGAAAGTCCGTCCAACACGCTCTGCGGCGACGGTTCCTCCACACGGTCGGCGGTGGCGACGAGACCGCGGTGCATGTCGAATCCCGCGGCGTCGGCGAGCACGTCCCGGGACACCTCGAAGAAAGGGACACCCTCGAGTCCACGGGCGACCTCCGGGTCGGACGCCGCAACGTCCCGCAACTGGTCCAGGCGGTGCGCGAAGCCCACCACCTGGCGCACAGGGAACCGCGACGCCGCCAGTCGCGGGACGACCAGGTTGCCCTCCGCAACCACCAGGCCCTTGCCTCCGGGCAGGTCCGGACGTCTGTCCGAGGAGTTCAGGTCACGGATGTCGTCGAGGCGGGTGTCGGTCGGGTCAGTGACCGTTACAGGAGCGTCCGGCACAGCTCTACCCCACCGCATCCATGATCGGGTCGATGGCGAAGTAGACCACGAACAGGATCGCCACCAGGTACATCAGCCAGTGCAGTGTCCGGCCCCGTCCCGTCACCAGCGCCATGATCGCGTAGGCGATGAACCCCATGCCGATCCCGTTGGCGATGGAGTAGGTGTACGGCATGATCACGATCGTCAGAAACGCCGGAAGGGCGATCTCGAAGCGGGAGAAGTCGATCTCGGTGATCTGCCCCATCATCATCGCACCGACGACGACCAGCACCGGTGCCGCGGCCTCGATCGGCACCACGGAGTACAGCGGGGTCAGGAACATCGCGGCCAGGAAGATCACGCCGGTCACCACGTTCGCCAGGCCGGTGCGGGCGCCGTCGCCGATCCCGGCGGCGGAGTCGACGAAGACGGTGTTGGACGACGCCGACACCGAACCGCCGACGGCGGCACCGGCGCCCTCGATGATCAGGGCGGTGCGTAGGTTCGGCAGGTTGCCCTGCTCGTCGACGAGCCGCGCCTGTTTGCCCAACGCGGTCATGGTGCCCATCGCGTCGAAGAAGTTCGCCAGCACCAGGGTGAAGACCAGCAGGCACGCAGAGAGGGCACCGATCTTCGCGAAGGCCCCGAAGAGGTCGACAGCGCCGACGAGGCTGAGGTCCGGCACGGAGCCCAGTGAGTCCGGGATCTCCGGGGTGGCCATCTGCCATCCTTTGCCCTCGCCGAAGTCGCCGGTGAGCGCCTGGACGATCATCGCGAAGACGGTGGTGACGATGATGCCGATGAAGAGTCCACCGCGGACCTTCTTGGCGACGAGGATGCCGCAGACGACCAGGCCGAGCACGAAGGTGGCCGTGGGCCAGGAGGCGATCGACCCGTCGATCCCCAACGTGACCGGTACCGTGGTCCCCGCGGCATCGGGGATGCGCTGGACGAACCCGGAGTCCACCACACCGACCATGGCGATGAAGAGACCGATACCGACCCCGATCGCCGCCTTCAGCGAGTTCGGGATCGCGTTGAACACGGCCTCACGGAAACCGGTGACCGCGAGGATCACGATGATCACACCGTCGATCACCACCAGCCCCATCGCCTGGGGCCAGGTGAGCCCCTCCGAGGCGACGAAGGTGACCGCCACCAGGGTGTTGATCCCCAGGCCAGCGGCGATACCGAAGGGGTACTTCGCGAACACTCCGAAGGCTATCGTCATCACGCCGGCCGCCAGCGCGGTGACGGCGGCGACCCGGGAGGTCCCCAGGACGTCGCCGTTGCCGTCCTCGACCGTCCCCAGGATCAGCGGGTTGAGGATGATGATGTAGGCCATCGCGAAGAACGTCACGATACCGGCACGGACCTCCGTGCCGACCGTCGAACGGCGTGCCGTGATGTGGAAGTACCGGTCGAGGGCCCCTGGTGCTGGTGCGGCGGTCATCTCGCCGATGGAATCTGACATAAGTAGTAAGAATCGCACCAGGCAGGTCTGCGTGCAACCGGTGTGGCAGCATGGGCGGTATGACCCCTCGCGTTCAGTCGGCGCCACGTGGCGCACGTACGGTGTCCATCCTGTCCGCCGCCATGCTGACGGTCGCGATGACCGGATGCTCCGCGGCCGAGGACGGCGGGGACCCCGTGGATGCCGACTCCACCGTCCCGGTCCTGACGGCCGAGGTCACCGCGGAGCATCCGTTCGACTCATCGTCCTTCACCCAGGGGTTGGAGGTCATGCCCGACGGTGACCTGCTGGTGTCGACAGGGTTGAACGGCGAGTCGCGGATCTACCGCGCCCCCGTCGACGACGCGACCTCCCCCACCGTCAGCGCGGACCTCGACGAGAGGTACTTCGGCGAGGGGGCCACCGTGCACGGGGACACGGTGTGGCAACTCACGTGGAAATCAGGTGTCGCTTTCGCGCGGGACGCCGACACCCTGGAAGTCACCGACGAAGCCTCCTACGACGGCGAAGGATGGGGACTGTGTTCCGACGGCGACCGTTTGGTCATGTCGGACGGTTCCCCCACCCTGACCTTCCGGGATCCGGCGACTTTCGCCCCGACCGGCAGCGTGGAGGTCACCCTCGACGGGGACCCCGTCGACGAGATCAACGAACTGGAGTGCACGGGTTCCGGGGACGAGAAGACCGTCTGGGCCAATGTGTGGCACTCCGACCGCATTCTGCGCATCGACCCGACCACCGGTGACGTGACCGGGGTGGTCGACCTCGACCTCCCCGCAGGTGACAGGGACGGTGCCGACGTCCTCAACGGTATCGCCGAGAACCGTGCCGAGGGGGCCGACGGCAACAGTTTCCTCGTGACCGGAAAGCTGTGGGACACCCTCTACGAGGTGCAGTTCAGTGAGGAATAGTGGCGTGATGTCCCGGTCGGCCAACCGGGTATACGGCCTGATGGGTGCCGACGGGGCACGGGAGTCCGGACTGACCGCCCTGATGTACACCTCCATCGCGAACTTCGCGGTGGACGCCGTCCTGGCGGTCTCGTTGGCAGGCACCCTGTTCTTCTCCGCAGCCGAGGCGGAGTCCCGGACATCTGTCGCCGCCTACCTGTTGGTGACGATCGCACCCTTCGCCCTGCTCGCTCCGCTGATCGGGCCTGCGCTTGACCGGATCCGGACGGGTCGTCGTCTCGCGCTCTCCCTGACCTTCGCAGGCCGGGTCGTCCTGGCGGCGGTGCTGCTGCAGAACTTCAACTCATGGATGCTCTACCCTGCAGCGCTGGGCATGCTGGTGCTGAGTAAGTCGTACGGCGTACTGAAGTCCTCGGTCACCCCCCGCGTCGCTCCCGAGGCACTCGACCTGGTGCGTGCCAATGCCCGGTTGACGATCGCCGGGCACATCGGCGGCTCCCTGGTCGCCGGCGGCCTGGCGGCAGCGATCGCCTACGTCTTCGATCCCCAGGCGTCCCTGTGGCTGCTGATGGTCGTGGCGCTGTCGGGGATCTACGGATGCGCCCTGATCCCCTCCACCGCCGAACGTGGTCAGGACGAGGTCACGGTCAGTCCCTTCGTACCGGAGGATCCTGTACCTGCTGCGGGGGTGCGTCGAGGACGTGGCGGTGGACCCGTGATCACCAGATGGCGGCGCTCCATCCGGGTGCGCTTCCCCGATGCCGCACGGACCTGCATGTGGGCGACGGCTCTGCAGCGGTGCGGAACCGGCTTCATGACAATCTACGTGGCGTTCGTCGCCAAGTCCTCCTCCCATCTGTCAGGTGTCGAACAGCTCTCGATGCTCGCCGCGGTGGGCGCGGCCGGTGGTGTGGGCACGTTCGCCGGTAACGCCCTGGGTTCGCGGATCCGGTTTTCCCGGCCTCAGGGCGCCGTCCTCGCCCTGGGAGCGCTGTCGCTGGGTGCCGTGGTGTGTGCGGCGGTATGGGACGGCATGGTCACCGCAGCAGTCGCCACCGCTGTCCTGTCACTGGGCAGCGCGATGTCGAAGGTGTGCCTGGACGCGGCGATCCAGTCCGGACTTGATCAGGCGGCACAGGCGTCGGCCTTCGGCATCTCCGAAACCGCGCTGCAGTTGTCGTGGGTCTTCGGCGGCACTCTCGGGATCCTGCTTCCCCCGGAGCTCACCGTCGGTATGGCCGTGCTCGCCGTCGTCGGTACAGTGATGTACGCCAATGTCATCGCCGCGGCGCGTGGCGTCGGCCTGGGTGCCCTGATCGGCCGGGCGAGGAGCCCCCGGTGAGCACGCCCGAACCCGACCCCCGTGGACAGGAGTTCCCTACCGAATGAGCACCGAGAAGCAGACGAAGAAGCAGCGGCGCCGGGCTGCCCAGCGTAAGCAGTACATCGCATTCGGAGCTATCGTGCTCCTGGTCGTGGTGGTCGCTGCGGCAGTGCTGGGTTACCAGTACTGGAGCGACAACCGCCCCGCCGCGGACCCGCAGGACCTGCGGGTGACGGTGACCGACGCGTCCGGGAACGAGCAGGAGTACGCCCCCTACTCCGTCTGCCAACGGTTCACAGGCGACTGCGACGAGGGCGAACCGTCCACGATCGAGGTGGGACCGGACGACGAGGTCACACTCTCGTTGCCCGAGGAGGTCACCAGCCAGGACTGGTCACTGCTGCAGATCTTCGACGATCAGGCGGCGAACATGGAGAACACCTGGGCCGCAGGAGAGAAGTCGGAGGTCACGGTCCGGGGTTCTGCGGAGACGGAGGACGGGGCCGAACCGGGTGCCCGTCTCAGCGTGGTCGAGGTCCATGCCCTGATCCTCGGGGAGGAAGACGGCGAAGAGGTGCCCTACGGCGTGGTCTGGGCCTTCAACACCGGCGTGGAGCCGGACCCCGCCGCCGACCCCACCACCGACCCCGGGGAGTAGCCGGTCAGCTGTCGAGCTCGCGGGCGATGGTGCGCAGGATCTCGGCGACCTGCCGCCCTTCCTTCCGGTCGGGACGGCGTCCCGCCTCCAGGCTCGGCTGCACCCGTGACTCCAGCAGCGTGACGGTGTCCTGGACCAGTTCATGGAGCTTGTCGGGGCTGTACTTGTGACCCCGTGCCCCCTGGGCACCCCTGGAGCCCTTCTGCGGTGACGACACCGGCCCGTCGTCCAGTACGGTCACGCGCATGGCCTGCGGGCCTTTCCGTGCTTCGGCGAAGTCGTACTCGAGGCGCTGTCCCTTGTGCAGCTCGGTCACTCCCTCGGGAAGCACCTGCGATCCGACGTAGACGTCCTCACCCTCGGGGTTGGAGACGAAGCCGAATCCCCGGTCCGGGTCGTACCACTTCACTTTTCCGGTCGGCATGATGTCGGCCTGTCCTTTCTCTACATACTGTCTACTCACGGATGGGGAATGCACCAGCTTACCCGTGGGGCGCCACGGGTGCCCACGCGTGCCTCCGGACCCCGAAATGCCGCCACGGGCCACAATGTGATGAAGGTCACACGTCAATAATAACGGTTCGATAACGTTCGAGACACGGAACGGTAACGCACTGGGCAACGCCGGTTTTGACCCCGTAGGTGCTCACGCTCACATTCGCGGCATCAGGACGCGATCGCGCCTGAACAGCCACGAATCCCGCCAATCAGCGTGACTCAATCGTGACAAACCGTTACTGTCGGACCCCAGCAATGAACACCGCGGTGATACACGGGACCTGATCGCCGCACCACCGACTCCGAAAGGAATCAACCCACATGGGACGACACACCATCCGTAAGAGCAGCTTCAGCACCAAGCGCCTCGCCGTCGCCGGCATGGCGACCCTGGCACTCGGCGCCGTCGCGGCTCCGGCAGCCAACGCCGCCCCCGACTCCGACTGGGACCGCCTCGCACAGTGCGAGTCCGGCGGAGACTGGTCCATCAACACCGGCAACGGCTTCCAGGGTGGACTCCAGTTCTCCCCGAGCACCTGGAGCGGCTACGGCGGCGACGAGTTCGCAGCCTCCGCCGACCAGGCCTCCCGCGAAGAGCAGATCGTTGTCGCCGAGCGCATTCTCGAGGGACAGGGCTGGGGCGCATGGCCGTCCTGCTCCGCTCAGCTGGGCCTGAACTCCGCACCGGAACAGCGCTCCGCACCGGCGGCCCCCGCCACCGACAACTACGCCGCCAACCCCCAGGAAGCTGCTGCCGACCTCAGCAGCCAGACCGACTCCCTCGCCATCGACGGCGTGTGGAGAAGATCACCGAGGCGTTCGCCGCCAACGGCATCGAGGTGCCGAACGAGCTGGAGTCCCTGTACAAGGACAACCGCGCAGCCCTCAACGACAACTACACCGGCGCCATCAAGCAGGCCGAGGCTGCAGGCGAGCAGTACAAGGCTGTCGCCGGCAACCTGTTCTAGTCCGCCGCGTCCTGTTCCGGGTCATGCCCCGGGACGCGCACTAGACCCCACGCATCACCAGGATCCCACCTGACAAAAGGTCTCGCCCGGGCATTCCGACTATTCGGAATGACCCGGGCGACGACCTTTTCCGCCGTATGCCGCCCGACTAACGGTTGATCACCGTGTACGGATGCACATAGGGCAGCTTCTCGGCGGGCACGGGGAACTCGGCGTCACCGAAAGGGCTCAACGCCCCGGCGTCGTCAGCCACGAGCTCAGAGACAGCGTGCTTACCTTCGGGCAGGTTCTGCGGCCAGCCCGGATCAACGTAGTGCTTCTTCTTTGCGTCAGCCATGGCACCGATCATTCCACATCCTCGCCGTTCAGGCGACTTTCCGACGGTGTAGTCCACACCGGCGTCTACACCCGTGCGACCACCGGCGGGTAAAGTTACCGTCGTTATGCCTGACTCCTTCCCCACCTACGCCGACTGGCTGTCCGGTCACCCCGACGACGTCCTCGTCGACCTGCTCTGGCGTCTGCGTGCCTTCCACCCCGGTTCCCTGGGGTCGGTCTCGGACGTGGCCGCACTGCGTCGGCTCGACGCCACCGGCCTGGCCGTCCTGCACGCCCTCGTCGTCGCCGGGGCAGACCATCAGCCGGTGGAACTGGAGGACGTCACCAGCACCCTCACACAGCTGTGGGACACCGCCGGAACCCGCCCAGAACACCGGGCGGACACCGAGGCGGTCCGGACCACGGTCCACACGCTGGCATCCTGGGGGCTGGTCTTCGGGCCGGACCTGTCGGTGTCTCCACGGGACCCTGCCACAGCGCCGGGCGCGATGAAGGTGCCGATGCACCTGCCACCGCTGTTCTCCGCCACCACTGACCTGCCGTGGGTACTGGTGGACGGCTACCGTTGCCCCATCCCGACCGAGGACCTGCCGAAGGTCCTCGACGCCCTCCCCACCCGCCAGCGGCGACTGCTCGACACCCTCGAGCTGTCCGGTGGCGTCGGGCACTCGGCGACACTCGACGACCCGGAACGCCCCCTCGCGCGGATGATCGCGGCAGGCCTGCTGGACCGGGTGGACGCCCAGACAGCCCGCCTGTCACTGCGGGTGTCGGCGAGCATCTCCGGACGCGTCGTCCCCCCGCCCGGCGGTGATTTCAGCGCGGTGGAGAACCCGTCCCGCCCGGACGCCCGCACCGACGCCACCGCCGTGGCACGGGTGGTCGAGACCGCCCGCCTGGTGGCCGACGTCCTGAAGCAGATCGGGAACACGCCCGTGCGCCCCCTCAACGCAGGGGGGATCGGGGTACGGGAGATCGCGCGCCTGTCGAAGGCGCTGGGCCTCGACGCAGCGGTAGTCAGCGACACGCTCGTCCTGTGCCGTCACGCCGACCTGATCGCCCTGGGACTGCCCGTTCCCGCTCCCCGGGACGTCATCGGCAGCGGCAACTTCTGGTCATTGAGCGAACGAGGTGCCACGTACCTGTCCGCACCCCTGTCCCGACGCTGGGCGATGCTGGTCGACGGATGGCGCCACAGCCCGCACGCCCCGTGGTCGGCGCAGGACGACACCGGCGCTGACGCCCACCTGCTGCAGGATTCCCTCGACGCGGCCGAAGCGGCGGCACTGCGGGGTGTCGTCGCCGCCAGCGGAGGGGTCGTCACGGCAGAGTCCCTCTGGCGTATCCGGCCCTCCGTCGCCGCTGTGACGTCCGAGGCCGCCGTCGACAGTGTGCGCGACGAGTGCGTGATCCTGGGCCTGTCCGCTGACGGGGAGCCCTCCTCGGCGGCCGTCGCGCTGGCCGCCACCGGATCCGACGAGGACCGGCTGACCGCCGCACTCGCCGATATCCTGCCCGCTCCGGTCGGCATGCTGATCATCCAGGCCGACATGACGATCCTCGCCCCCGGGTTGCTCGACGAGGACACCGAGGCGAAGCTGCGGACCTTCGCCGACGTCGAGTCCACCGGTATGGCCAGCGTCTGGCGGGTGACCAGGGAGAGCATGCAACGTGCCGTGGAACGGGGAGAAACCGCCGAAGGCATCGAGGACTTCCTCGCCGGCATGGCCCCCGACGTCCCCCAGTCGCTGTGGTATCTGGTCCAGGACACGTTCCGTACCCACCGTCCCCCGACGCCGGTGGTCGGCAGTACCGCGGCCAGCGTGTTGACCGCCCCCGACGAAAAGTCCATGGCAGCGATCATGGACACCGAGGCGGCGGACGAGACCGGACTCCGCCTGCTCTCCCCGACCGTCGCCGCGAGCTCGGTGCAGCTGTCACTGGTGGTCGAGGCTCTCGAGGACGAGGGCGTGACCATCAGCATCGACGGCGACACGGGCACCGGACGTGCCACCGCCGCACCGGTGTTCTCCACCGTCCCGGACCCACCCCGTCCGGCACCGTCCTTCACCCAGGTCGCCGACCAGCTCGCCGGTGCGGTGGAGGGGTTCCGCCGCACCCGTCAGGACGAGGACGACGAGGCGGGCCACAGTGGCGAGACCGCTCGGGTCCGGGAACCCCGCGCCATCATGGCGGCGCTGCGTCACGCCTACGACGCCGGGACCTCGGTGGAGATCAGCTACGTCGACGCCACCGGGTCAGCGGTGCACGAGTGGATCTCCGTGGTCACGATGAGCCCGGTGTCGATCATCGGCGTCACCGAGGCCGGTGGCCAGTCACTGCACATCCAGCCGCACCGCGTCGCGTGGGTCGGCACACCGGTGGATACGACCGATGAGCAGTAACTGACGTGGACGGTGCCGACGCGTAGGATGGTCTGGTTGCACGAGCGGCAACGCACACCTGCACCAACCCCTGTGAGGAGGCACCCGTGGGACTCGGTGACGGCCCGCTGATCGTCCAGTCGGACAAGACTGTGCTGCTGGAGATCGGGCACGCCCAGGCACAGGAGGCCCGCACCGCGCTGGCCCCCTTCGCCGAACTGGAACGCGCCCCCGAACACGTCCACACCTACCGGATCACCCCGCTGGCCCTGTGGAACGCCCGGGCCGCCGGACACGACGCCGAGCAGGTCGTGCACGTGCTGGAAACCTACTCCCGGTTCCCCGTCCCCCAGCCCCTGCTGGTGGACGTCGCCGAGACGATGGAACGCTACGGCCGGCTCATTCTGGCCAACCACCCCGCCCACGGGCTGGTTCTGGAGTCGACCGACCGTGCGGTCCTCGCCGAGATCCGTCGTCACAAGAAGATCCGGCCGATGCTCGGTGAGGAAATCGACGAGGACACCGTGATCGTCCACCCCTCGGAACGTGGGCGTCTCAAGCAGGAGCTGGTCAAGGTCGGATGGCCCGCGGAGGACCTCGCCGGCTACGTCGACGGCGAGGCACACCCCATCTCCCTGTCCACCGAGCAGGAGAACTGGCATCTGCGTGACTACCAGGAGATGGCCGCCGAATCCTTCTGGGCCGGTGGCTCCGGCGTGGTGGTACTGCCCTGTGGCGCCGGCAAGACGATGGTCGGCGCAGCATCCATGGCGAAGTCGCAGACCACGACGCTGATCCTGGTGACCAACACCGTCGCCGGACGGCAGTGGAAGGACGAGCTCGTCCGGCGCACCTCCCTCACCGAAGACGAGATCGGCGAGTACTCAGGTGAGAAGAAGGAGATCCGGCCCGTCACCATCGCCACCTACCAGGTCGTGACCCGTAAGACGAAGGGTGAGTTCCGTGCCCTGGAACTCTTCGACTCCCGTGACTGGGGCCTGATCATCTACGACGAGGTGCACCTGCTGCCCGCCCCGGTCTTCCGCATGACCAGTGACCTCCAGTCGCGCCGACGCCTGGGTCTGACCGCCACGCTGGTGCGTGAGGACGGCCGCGAGGACGACGTGTTCAGTCTCATCGGCCCCAAGCGCTACGACGCCCCCTGGAAGGACATCGAGGCCCAGGGCTGGATCGCCCCCGCCGACTGCACCGAGGTACGCGTGCAGCTCACCGAGTCCGAGCGCATGGTGTACGCCACCGCCGAGCAGAACGAGAAGTACCGGCTGGCCGCCTGCTCGCCGGCCAAGAACCGGATCGTCCGCAGGATCCTCGACCAGCATCCCGACGAACCGACGCTGGTCATCGGAGCCTACATCGACCAGCTGGAGGAACTCGGTGAAGAACTCGACGCACCGGTCATCGACGGACGCACCACCACCCACCGCCGCGAGGAACTCTACGACGCCTTCCGCAGCGGCGAGTTGCGGGTGCTGATCGTGTCGAAGGTGGCGAACTTCTCCATCGACCTCCCCGGCGCGTCGGTCGCGGTCCAGGTCTCGGGCACCTTCGGTTCCCGCCAGGAGGAGGCTCAGCGCCTCGGGCGGATCCTGCGTCCGAAGCCGGACGGAGGCCCCGCGTACTTCTACTCCGTCGTCGCCCGGGACACACTCGACGCCGACTACGCCGCCCACCGTCAGCGCTTCCTGGCGGAACAGGGGTACGGCTACCGCATCATCGACTCGGTCGACCTGTAGGATCATTCACCGTGGTCAGCTTCAACTTCACTGTCGACGAGCCCTTCGCCCGTAAACACAACGAGTTCTTCCGCGACTCGCGCCGATTCCAGTGGTCGGCTGGTCTGATGGGGGCGATCATGGTCGCTGCCGCAGTGATCCTCTTCGTGGTCGTGGACGCGGGCTGGGCGGTGATCGTGGGCATCGCCGCTGTGATCATGGCGCTGATCTGCTTCATCATGGTGCCGGTGTTCCCCCGCCAGCTCGGTTCGCCGCAACACTACTACGACGCCTACGCGCTTGCCCCCACCGTGATCGCCCAGGTCAACCCACGTGACGTCGTCCTGATGTCGCTGGTGGACACCGCCGCCACCGGTACCGCCAGGTCCCGCCCGGCTCTCGCGTTGCGCACCGTGACCTCGATTCCCGGGGTGGAACGCAAGGTCGGTGAGCGGGTGCCTGCCATGGCGGTCACCGGAATGCGCTCCGTCGGACAGCAGGACCACTGGGAACAGATCTCCCCGATGCCGGTGGCGTGGGGGACGCAGGACCGGTCCGTGGTCGCCGAGGCGGAGAAGGCCATCCCGGAGTCGGAGTGGTCGCGGCTGGAGTCCCTGATCGACCGTCTCGAGGACGTGCAGAAGACCCGGCACCTGCTGCTCGAGCTGGAGTAGGTTCCGGTCGGTCTCGGGAGCCGGTGGATTATCGCACCCCATCACTCTCTGATGGAGCTGTGACCTGGACTTTCGGAAACATTATCTCCTTACCGGGTGCGATAGTCACCCGATCCTCGACGCCGGCACAGTGCGATACCGGCCGCGATGGTGCGCTCCAGGAGGTCCGGATCCCTGAGATGGCCGTAGGTCAGCCGCAGGACGTGCCACCCCAGGTTCGCCAACTCCGCCGAAATACGGGAGTCCGTGTCGCGGCGACGGCGGTCCAGATGCTCTGAACCGTCGTACTGCAGGGCAAGTTTCAACGTCGGCGAACCCAAGTCCACCCGCGCCACGACGCCACGGCCGGTAGTGTCCGTCGTGTGTACCGGATCCGCCACCGTACCGTCCCGCCGAATCACCAGTTGAGAGATGAAGCCCTCCCCGAACATCCGACGCACCTGCAGCCGCATCACGGTCTCCATCGGCGACTCCGCACCCCGGTCCGCCATCGCCGCAATCCCCGCCATGTCCCGTCGGGGATAATGGTCTCCGCACGCGGCGACGAGACGGAGAGGATCACATCCGGACAAGGCACAGAATGCATCGATGAACTGCACGGCCCGGACACGCTTCATATCCAACCCCGTCCCGGGCACAACACGCCAGGCATGGTCGCCGGCGCGAAGGGAGCGCAGACAGTGGATGACGGTCAGCACCGGCGGCGTGACCTGGAGCTCGGGCATCTCACCGTCCACCTGCCAGCGGGGTGTGACCGCCGCCAGCGTCCCCTCCTTGCGGAACCGGGAGACTTCCTGCGGAGTCGTCGCCGCCCGACGCCGACCGCCGGACAGGACGCAGGTGTCTGCGTCGTCGCAGAAATACGGCATCCCCCAGAGGCACGCGGCACTCCAGCTGTGCGCGATCCAGTCCGGTCGTCGGGTAAGCACCATCCGCACCCTGGTCAAGGCATCAAGATCGTAGGCCAGGCCACGGGGATGCTCTGCGGCTCCCCACGCCACCAGCGCGGGATCCCTGACCGCCGCCCTGGGCACCCACAGGTCACCAGCCCGGACGAAGTTGTCGTCGAGATGTGTCCCCCGGTATGCCATTCGTTTCCCCCGTGCTTCTGTTCGGTCCACCCCCGTGGACGCAGGTTCAGAGTAGCCGACGGAACGCCGGATCGGCGCGGTGGCTACTGCCGCGGGCTGGATTTCGCACCCCTTTAGCTCCTTCTGCGAATCTGAACAGGCCTTTTACGAACATAAGCCAGTGATGAGGTGCGATGATTAACCTGGCTCCCCCAGCCACCCTCCACAATTCCGCTAGGCTTGACTTTGTTCAACAATGTCGTTGAGAGTGAGGGTTACGACACCATGCACGACAACGGTCCAGCCACCATCGACCTGAATGCCGACCTGGGCGAGACCACCGGTGGCATCGCCGTGGCCGACGACCCAGCCATGATCGCCCTGGTCTCCAGCGCCAATGTCGCGACCGGGTTCCATGCGGGTGACCCCCACGACATCGCCGCCACTGTCCGGGCCGCCGCTGAACGCGGAGTTACCGTCGGGGCGCACATCGGCTACCGGGATCCCGGAAACTTCGGGCGAACCATCCTCGACATCGACCCCGCCCAGCTTGCCGACGAGACTCTCTATCAGATCGGTGCACTCGATGCCCTGGCCAGGGCCCACGGGACGAAAGTCAGCTACGTCAAACCTCACGGAGCGCTCTACAACACCATCGTGCACGACAAGTCACAGGCCCGGGCGGTCGTCGACGGTGTGCGGGCATTCGGTGACCTGCCGCTCATGCTCCTGCCCGGCAGTGTTGCAATCGACCTCGCCGAGGGTAAAGGCCTGCGGGTGATCCGGGAGGCGTTCGCCGACCGCAACTACACCTCTGCCGGCACGCTTGTCCCCCGGTCGGAGGCGGACGCCGTGATCACCGATCCGGACGCTGTCGCCGCGCGCGTCCTGCAGGTAGCCACCACCGGCGCCGTTACCGCAGTGGACGGCACGGTCCTGCGCGTCGATGCTGAATCGGTGTGCATCCACGGTGACTCCCCGGGCGCGGTGGAGCTCTCCCGGATGATCGTCGAGAAGCTTCGCGCCGACGGCATCGATATCAGGAGTTTCCTGTGACCACGGATGCGACACCGGATGCAACACCGGTCCACCGGGTCGGCTCGCGGGCGGCGCTCGTCGATCTTCCGGACCTGGCGACGGCAATGGTCTGGCACTCCCATCTGGCCACCCACCCGTTAAGAGGCCAGCGCGACATCATCGCCGCAGCCCGTACCGTCCTCGTTGTGCTGGATTCACCGTCGGCGGCAACGGCGGCGATGAAGCAGCTCAGGACACTCCGTCCTACCGAAAGCGCTGGCGGGAACGCATACCGGACTGTGACCGTCGACGTCGTCTACGACGGCCCCGACCTGGAGACGGTCGCTGACCAGCTCGGCACCACGGTCGACGGGGTGATCGAGCACCACACCTCGTCGACGTGGACGGGTGCATTCGGTGGTTTCGCGCCGGGGTTCACCTACTGTGTGGGTGACAAGGTACCGTCCGTCTCCCGCCGGGACTCTCCCCGCACGGAGGTCCCGGACGGAGCCGTGGGCCTGGCGGGTGAGTTCTCCGCGGTGTATCCCCGCAGTTCACCGGGTGGCTGGCAGCTGATCGGCACGTCCGCGACTCCGGTGTGGGACGCATCGGAGCAGGAACCTGCCCTGATCCGACCGGGCGACCGTGTGGCGTACCGGGCGGTCAGGGAACGGGTGGAGGTCTGCCCGTCGGCTCCCGAACGCGACGACGACGTGCAGGAACGCGCTTCTCTGACGCTGACTGACCCCGGTCTGCTCACAGTGATCGAAGATGCCGGCCGCCCTGGGCACGGCGGGGTGGGAGTCACCGGCTCCGGTGCCGCAGACATGACCTCAGCCCAGGTCGCCAACGACGTCGTGGGCAACCACCCCGGAGACGCGGTCCTGGAGAACATCGGCGGACTGTCACTGACGGCCCTGCAGGACGTGGTGGTCGCGGTCACCGGCGCGGAAACCACGGTCACGGTAGACGGTCGCAGCCGAGCGTTGGCCTCTCCCCTGCTGGTCACCGAGGGGTCGACGCTGGTGGTTCCGGGCGTCGACGACCCTCACCACGGGCTACGCAGCTATGTCGCGGTACGGGGCGGTGTCCGGCACAACGGAGAGGTGCTGGGATCGCTGTCGTCGGATGTTCTCTCGGGGCTCGGACCGGATCCGCTGGTCGCCGGCTCCATGATCGAGGTGGGTGCCAGCCAGGTGGCTCCGACGCGGCACGGCACCAACCCGCTGCGTGTCCCGGATGTCCTGCGCGTCATCCCCGGGCCCCGTGACGACTGGTTCACCGGCGGAGCGGAAGCCCTCACCGGCCGGACATGGACGGTCAGTCCGGCGTCGAACCGGGTGGGGGTACGGCTGTCAGGTGCCGCCGTGGACCGCAGCGACGACCGCGAGCTCCCGAGTGAGGGGATGGTCGCCGGTTCCGTCCAGGTGCCGCCGGACGGCCAGCCTGTCCTGTTTCTGCGGGATCACGCCGTCACCGGCGGCTACCCCGTCATCGCCACTGTCATCGCCGAGGACCTCGACGCCGCAGCCCAGCTGGCGCCCGGCGCGACGGTCAGATTCGAGGAGTACACATGAGCACCATCTCATCCGTCCTGATCGCCAACCGCGGGGAGATTGCGGTGCGCATCGCCCGTGCCGCCCGTGACCTGGGCATTCGCACGGTCGCCATGTACACCGACGTCGACGTGGGTGCCCTGCACACCGAGATTGCCGAGGAAGCGCACGCGGTGTCCTCCTACCTCGACGTCGACGCACTGCTCGAGGTGGCGTCCCGCGCCGGCGTCGACAGTGTGCACCCCGGGTACGGGTTCCTGTCGGAGAACGCCGGTGCCGCCCGGGCAGTGCAGGACGCCGGACTGGTGTGGATCGGCCCGTCGCCGGAGACCATCGAGACCCTGGGCGACAAGATGGCGGCGCGTCAGCTCGCCGAGCAGTCCGGGGCCCCGTTGGCCCCGGGTACCTCCGAACCACTGACCTCATGGGAACAGGCCCGCGACTTCGCCGAGGAGCACGGCCTGCCGATCGCGATCAAGGCCGCCTTCGGTGGTGGCGGACGGGGTCTGAAGGTCGTCACCGAGGAGGACGGACTGGAGGCGGTGGAAGGCGCCTTCGCCGCGGCCGGTCGCGAGTCGCAGGAGGCCTTCGGACGTGCGGAGTGCTTCGTGGAGAAGTTCCTCGCCCGCCCCCGGCACGTCGAGGCCCAGGTGCTGGCGGACTCCCACGGGGCGGTCGCCGTGGTCGGCACCCGCGACTGCTCGACCCAGCGTCGCTTCCAGAAACTCGTGGAGGAGGCACCGGCGCCCTTCCTGTCCGCAGAGCAGAACCGGCGGATCATCGACGGTGCCCGCGAGGTGTGCCGTGCGGCGGGATACGTCGGTGCGGGGACGGTGGAGTTCATCGTCGCCGAGGACGGCACCGTGTCTTTCCTCGAGGTCAACACCCGCCTGCAGGTCGAGCACCCGGTGACCGAGGCCGTCTCCGGAATCGACATCGTCCAGGAGCAGTTCCGTATCGCGGCCGGAGGACGGTTGACCGTCGACCCGGACGCGGACCCCGTCGCCCACGGTCATGCCGTCGAGTTCCGGATCAACGCCGAAGACGTCGCCCACGGCTTCGCCCCCTGCCCGGGGACCGTGTCGCACTTCGAACCCCCGACAGGCCCGGGGATCCGTGTGGACAGCGGTGTCCGTTCAGGGTCGACGATCCCGGGCAGCTACGACTCCCTGCTGGCGAAACTGGTGGTGTGGGGGCCTGACCGCGAGACCGCTCTGCGACGGGCCCGCGCCGCACTCGACGAGTTCCGTATCGACGGGGTGCGGACCGTCCTGCCGTTCCACCGCGACATCGTGCGGGAACCGGCGTGGTCCGGTGGGGCCGACGATTTCGCCATGTGCACCGACTGGGTCGACCGCGAGTACGTGCCCGGCGCGCGCACCGTGGCCGACGTGTCATTCGACGACATCTACGCCGACCGCACCACCCTCGCCGTCGAGATCGCCGGCGTACTACAGCACGTGCGGGTCCCGTCCGTGCTGCTGCAGGGCGGGGGCGCGGCGTCCGGAGACGGACACACCGCCGGAGACGGGGACCCCGGGGACGTCCCCGCCCCCTTCGCCGGCACCCTGGCAGGGTGGCAGGTTTCTGACGGGGACACCGTCGAGGAGAACCAGACGATCGCCACCGTCGAGGCGATGAAGATGGAGTCCCCCGTCACCTCACCGGTCTCGGGCACCATCCACCTGCACGCCGAGCCCGGGGACACTGTCGCCCGCGGAGACGTGATCGCCCGGGTCGTGGAGGAGTAGGAGTGCGTGCCCAGACCGCTGCCCAGCAGCTCCGGCTCGCCGTGTCCGCCGGCGAATTCAGCCCGGGACAGAAACTCAGCGAGGTCGCCGTCGCGCAACGCTTCGGTATCTCCCGCAACACCCTGCGCGAAAGCTACGCCACGCTGATCGCGGACGGTGTGCTGACCCGTATCCCCAACCGCGGCGTGTTCATCGCCTCACCCGGCGCCGCCGACGTGCACAACCTCTTCCTCGCCCGTGCCGTCGTCGAACCCGGGGCGCTGCTGTGGGGGGAGACCCACGATGTCGACGTCCTGGACCGGATCGTCGCCGACGCCGAAGAACACCAGAGGGCCGGCGACCTGGCGGCGACCGCGACGGCGAACCAGGAGTTCCACCGCGCCGTGGTCGCGACGGCCGGTTCGGAGCTGCTCAACGAGGAGATGGAACGGCTACTCGCCCGGATGCGCCTGGTCTTCCTGCAGGCGGAGCGGCACGATCCCGGCTTCCACGGGGGATTCGTACCGGTCAACCGGACTATCGTCACCCGGCTCCAGGCCGGTGACCGGGAGGGGGCGGCGACCCTGCTGCGCGCGTCACTGCTCGAGACGAGCGCGTCGCTGTCCTCCCTCATCGGCTGAGAGGAACTCCAGGACCCGGTCGCGGTAGGCCGCGGCGTCGATCCCCCGGTCCGCCAGCCACTCCGTCGAGTAGTACTTGTCGAGATAGCGTTCCCCGGAATCGCAGATCAGTGACACCACGCTGCCCTGCTCACCGGCGTCCACCATCTCGGAGACCAGCCGCAGCGCGGCCCACAGTCCGGTGCCGGTGGAGCCGCCGGCCCGGATGCCGGTCACCTGCTCCAGTGCCTGGATCGCACCGATCGCCGCGGCATCGGGCACACCCATCATCCGGTCGACGACGGTCCCGGTGAAACTCGGTTCCACCCGTTGGCGACCGATACCCTCGATTCTGGAGGGTGCCGCAGTGGTGACGTCCCGGTCGTCAGCCTCCCAGGCCGGCAGGAACGCCGAGTTCTCCGGGTCGGCGACGCACAGACCGGTCATCCGTCCGGTGTAGCGCACGTAGCGGCCCAGGGTCGACGAGGTGCCGCCGGTACCGGCGGTCGCGACGATCCATGCCGGCTCCGGGTACCGTTCCATCGCCATCTGACGGAAAACGGACTCGGCGATGTTGTTGTTCCCCCGCCAGTCGGTGGCCCGCTCGGCGTAGGTGAACTGGTCCATGTAGTGGCCACCGCTCTCCTGCGCAATGTCCGCGGCGACCGCGTAGACGGTGGACGGATCATCGACGAATCGGACGTCGGCACCGTACGACCGGATCAGACGAACCTTCTCGGCACTGGTGGTCGCTGCCACGACGGTGAGGAACGGGACACCGATGAGCCGGGCGAAATAGGCCTCCGAAATCGCGGTGGAACCGGAGGACGCCTCGACCACCGGGGCACCGGGCCGGATCCACCCGTTGCTCAGTGCGTAGAGGAACAGGGAACGGGCGAGCCGGTGCTTCAGCGAACCGGTGGGATGCGTCGACTCGTCCTTGAGGTAGAGATCCACGCCCCAGGCCTCCGGGAGGGGCACGGACAGCAGGTGGGTGTCGGCCGAGCGGCACTGGTCCGCCTTGACCTTCGCTATCGCCCCGGCGAGCCAGCGACGCCCGTCCGCGTCATACCGGTTGAGGTCGCGTACCTCTACCATTGCGCCAACCATGCCGCGTCGTCGCTGATCCGCCGCCGCCACACGTCCGGGACCCCGAGGATGTGCTCGGAGAGGTAGGCCCGGAACTCATGGCCCGGTGCGCTGGAGGTGAAGAAGTCCTGCACCTGCTCCGCCGGTGTCCCCCGGGAGTCCTCGGAAGCCACCGACACCAGCGTGGGGACCTCCGACAGAGCCGGAGGAGCAGCGGTGAGTTCCGGGGAGATCCGGGGAGTCATGGCCAGCAGGAAGTCCGCGTCCTCGACGACGTCCCGGGCCAGTCCGAAGCCGGAGCCGAAGGTGATCAGACCGGTGCGTTGGTCCGGTCGGCCCCACCCGCGAACCTCGCGGACGGCGGCGGCAACGGCCGCCTGCGTCCGCTCCTGTGACGCTCCCTCGCCGTAGGCGGGCAACGGGTACACCAGATCCACCACGGTCACCCCGGACTTCTCGGCCAGTACGGCGAACAACGGCAGCCAGAGCTGGTCGTGGGCCTCAGCGTCACCGAACCAGCCGGGCCCGCCGTGCAGGCTCACCGCCACGGCACCGGTCGGCTCACTCGGGGTGAGCACGGTCCCGCCGACCCCGGCGACGGTCACCGGTTCCGCCGAGGGGCCCGTCTTCAGGAACGCCGACGTCGGCATGGCGTGGTCGAGACCCGCACCGAGAACCAGCAGACTGCAGTGGGTGATCAGGTCCGGTACCCGCGCCCACATGCGCTCGGTACGGTCCTTGAGCTCGGCGGTGACCCCGTCCGGCGACTCCGCGGCCTCATCGGTGGTCAACGACCGGAAGATCTCCGGGTAGCTGTCCTCGAAGAAGTTCAGCAGCTGGGTGAGCTGACCGCGCGGGCTGATGCCGTCCCTGCCTGCCTGGGCGTCCACCGGATGCCCCTTCGGCAACGTCGCGGGGTCGGTCTGCTCAAGGCGGACGGTCTCGTCCGGGTCCGCCCCGGTCGCGGTAATCGGCTGAATGCTCATGACCCCATACTATGGCGGCATGGAATCTCAGCATCACATCCCCACCCGTGCTCCGGCGTCCCGGGTCGCCGGCGTCGGCCCGACGGTCTTCGCGACGATCACCGCCGAGGCGGTACGTACCGGTGCGGCGAATCTCGGGCAGGGTTTCCCGGACGAGGACGGCCCGGCGGAGATGCTCCGGATGGCCGCCGCGGAGATCACCGGCGGCAACAACCAGTACGGGCCGGGACGCGGCCTGCCGTCGTTGCGTCGTGCCGTCGCGGAGGACCGGGGGCGCCGTCTCGGGCACGTCGTGGACCCGGAGGATGTGCTGATCACCGTGGGGGCGACCGAGGGCATCGCCGCCGCAGTGCTCGGACTTGTCGACCGCGGCCGCGAGGTCGTGGTCCTCGAGCCCACCTACGACGCGTACTCGGCGGCCATAGGGTTGGCCGAGGCCGTTGCCCGACCTGTGCGTCTGCTGCTGGACGACGGCAGGTGGCACCTGGACCGGGAGACGTTCGCCGCTGCAGTGGCGGATGGCCCGGCCGCCGTCATCCTCAACTCACCGCACAACCCGACCGGCACGGTCCTGGGGCGCGACGACCTGGAGTTCATCGCCGAGACAGTACGTGACACCGACGTGGTCGTCATCAGCGACGAGGTCTACGAGCGCCTCGCCTTCGATCGTCCCCACGTCGCCTTCGCCACGCTGCCCGGGATGTGGTCCCGGACCGTGACGTTGTCCAGCGCCGCTAAGTCCTTCAACGTCACAGGCTGGAAGACCGGGTGGGCGATCGCTCCTCCGGAGCTGCTGGATGCCGTCACCGCAGCCAAGCAGTTCCTCAGTTACGTCGGGGTCACACCCCTGCAGCCGGCGGTGGCGTGGGCGCTCGACAACGCCGACGACTGGAGCGAGCGGTGGGGGCACACGCTGCAGGCCCGCCGGGACCGCCTGGCGGGCGTCCTGCGTGCGACAGGGCAAAACGTCCTGCACAGTGACGGCACCTACTTCCTGGTCAGCGACATCGACCCGTTGGGGCTCGACGTCACGGCCGAGGAGTTCTGCCGCTCCCTGCCGGAGGCTGTCGGAGTGGCCGCCATTCCGGTGAGCAGCTTCGTGGCTGTGGCCGATGAACAGGTCGACACCCTGGTGCGGTGGACATTCTGCAAGGCCGACGGAACCCTCGACCTGGCCGAGGAGCGGTTGCTCGCTGCTGACTGGACGCGTCTGCATAAGACCGGAAACTAAACACTACGATGGTGCCCATGACTCAGATCCGCACCACACACGTAGGTTCACTGCCGCGCACCCCGGAACTGCTGGAGGCCAACCAGCGTCGGAGCAGCGGCGACATCAGCCAGGACGAGTTCCTCGGCATTCTCCAGGACGGTGTCGACAAGGTCGTCCGCCGGCAGGTCGACCTCGGGCTCGACATCATCAACGAGGGCGAGTACGGACACGTCACCTCCGGCGCCGTGGACTACGGCGCCTGGTGGAACTACATCTTCTCCCGGCTCAGCGGACTCACCATGACCGACACCGACCGCTGGGCCAACGCGGAGAAGGTCCGGTCGACCCCCGGGAACATCCGCCTGACCTCCTTCCCCGACCGTCGTGACCGTGCCGCCTTCAGTGCCGCCTACGACGACCCCGAGTCCGGTATCTTTACCGGACGTGCCAAGGTGGGCAACCCAAAATTCACCGGCGAGGTCGGTTACATCGGCGCTGACCAGGTAGGCGCCGACGTCCGACTCCTGACCCATGCGCTGTCCGCCGCGGACAAGAACACGTCCGACGGGTTCATCGCCGCCATTTCCCCGGGCTCCGCCGCGCGTCTCACCGACGAGTACTACGGTGACGACACGGCCCTGGTCAACGCCTGTGCGGATGCCCTGCACCATGAGTACAAGGCCATCACGGACGCCGGCCTGACCGTGCAGATCGACGCACCCGACCTCGCCGAGGCCTGGGACCAGATCAACCCCGAGCCCTCCGTCGCCGACTACCAGGCGTGGATCCGGATCCGGATCGCCGCCATCAACCGAGCGCTCGCGGGGCTGCCGAAGGACCAGACCCGTCTGCACATCTGCTGGGGTTCCTGGCACGGCCCCCACACCACGGACATCCCCCTCGCCGACATCATCGATGAAGTCCTCCAGGCTGAGGTGGGCGGGTTCTCCTTCGAGGGCGCCAGCCCTCGCCACGCCCATGAATGGCGCGTCTGGCAGGACCATGCACTCCCCGACAACACGTTGATCTATCCCGGGGTCGTCTGTCACTCCACCAACGTCGTGGAACACCCGCGCACGGTAGCCGACCGGATCCTGACGTTCGCCGAGGTTGTCGGGCCAGACCGGGTCGTCGCCTCCACAGACTGCGGTCTCGGTGGCCGTCTCCACGAGCAGATCGCGTGGACGAAGCTGGAGTCACTCGTCGAAGGTGCACGTATCGCCAGCCAAGACCTGCTGGGATAGTTTCTTTCTCTTCATGATTATGCCAGCGTAGGCTGTCCTTCATGACTTTCACTCCACATCCCGGCCGACGCACCGTCGGCATACTCACAGCAGTCGGTTGTGCACTCGCCCTGTCCGCATGCGCCGGTTCCTCGGACGACGACGACTCCGTCAACGCCGGCGAATCCTCCGCCGTCCAGACAGAGGGAACCTTCCCGCAGACCGTCGCGACCAAGTTCGGTGACGTCACCGTCGACGAACAGCCCACCAAGGTGGTGGCGTTGGGGTGGGGCGATGCAGAGACCGCACTCTCTCTCGGCGTCCAGCCCGTCGCCGCATCCGACTGGCTCGATTTCGGCGGTGAGGGCGTCGGCCCGTGGATGGAAGGTGCCTACGACTCCTCCCCCGAGATCATCAGCACGCTGGAGCCGGAGTACGAGGAAATCGCCGCGCTGAAGCCCGATCTCATCCTCGACGTCCGGAGTTCCGGCGACCAGGACCGCTACGACAAGCTCTCCTCGATCGCCACCACCGTCGGCATTCCGGACGGGGCGGACAGTTACCTGACCCCCCGTGAGGAACAGGTGCAGATGATCGCCACCGCGCTGGGACGTCCCGATGCGGGAGAGACCATCAACAAGGGATACGACGACATGGTCGCCGGAATCCGCGAGGAACATCCCGAATGGGCGGAGAAGACGGCCTCCACCGTGGCCCTCTCCTCCACCGGGTGGGGCGCCTACATCCGCGGCTCCGAACGCTACGACACGCTCCTCGACCTCGGGTTCCAGGAGAACACCACCCTCGCTGAGGAGAAGGTCGGCGACACCGGCTTCTCCGTCAAGCTCAGCGATGAAACTCTCTCGAAGGCTGACTCGGACCTTGTCGTGGCGTTCGCGGTCGGGACGACCCCGGAGGACGTGGACGGCAACAGCGCCTGGCAACGGCTCTCAGCGACGAAGGAAGGACATTCCTTCGCCATGCCGCGCGACATCTCCAGCGCCTACTCCCTGGGGTCACCGTCCGCGATCGAGTTCGCGCTGAAGGAGCTGGTGCCGTTGCTCGAGGAACACACGAGCTAGGGCCCCTTCCTCATAGTCCGGGCCACACAACCCGTCCGCACAACGCAGACCCGTTGGAGAGCAATGCGTGGGAGTTGCCGGACAACCGTCGCCGACGAGGACTTCAACCACCCTATGGGATTAACCGCGGTGACATTGTCCTTCCCCGACCCGCTCACCAACCACCACCACCACTTCCACAGCCACTACACCCCACACACCCTCTAACACCACCACCGCCGCCGCTCCACCCCACAGGAACACCGCCGCCGCCCACCCGGGCCGGGCACGCACGCCCCTCACCCCAGGCCGGGCCGGGCCGGGGCGGGGCACCCCACCCCACCAACACCACCCACACACGCACACACGCACACACGCACACAAAAAAAGAGGAGGCCCCAGCAACCAGAAAACTGGCTACCAGGGCCTCCCCACACACTTAGATGCCGGC
>NZ_MKKI01000006.1 GCF_001942345.1 Corynebacterium sp. CNJ-954 | reverse complement strand
AAAGAACAATATTTAACAAGCAATCACGCTTGCCGGTACCATCCCAAACCACCGCGCCACACAACCGGTGCGACAAAAAATACTTGGTTTGTTACGCTATTGAGTTCTCAAACAACACACGCACACAACAACACCCACCAAAAAACAAGGGGGAAGCCACTGCGGCTGATTCACAAGGTACACCACCAGATTACCGGAAAGCAACCCGAAGGTTAACAACCGATCACGGCCAACCCTGCCGTCGCAACCACCAGAACATCATCCCGGCGTCTCGCTGACTCGCATCAATCTACACACACCCCCACCACACCCACAAACCCCCAGGTCAGTGCTTGTGATGGCGGCCTTCGCCCCCGGACTGCCGCTCGACGGTGGCGCCGAGCTCGACGAGCTTCTCGACGAACCCCGGATAGCCACGGTCGATGTGGAAGACGTCGTTCACCTGGGTGACACCGTCAGCACACAGGCCGGCAAGAACCAGACCTGCTCCGGCACGGATGTCGGAAGACCAGACAGGTGCGGAGCTGAGCTCAGTCACGCCTCGGATGCTCACGTGGTGCCCGTCGATAGTCATGTCCGCGCCGAGTCGCGTCATCTCATCGACGAAACGGAACCGCGACTCGAAGATGTTCTCCGTGATCACGCTCATTCCCTCACTCACCGCGCACAGCGCGATGGCCATCGGCTGCAGGTCGGTCGGGAACCCGGGGAACGGAAGGGTCTGGTAGTCCACCGCGGTCGGTCGCTCTTCCTGCGACACCCGGAACCCCGTCGGGTAGGTCTCGACCTTCGCGCCGGCCAACTTGAGTTTTTCAAGAACCAGGTGCAGATGGGCCGGGTCGATACCGCCGACCGTGATGTCGCCGCGCGTCATGGCCGCCGCATAGGCCCAGGTGCCCGCGACGATCCGGTCGCCGACGACCTCATGCTCGACCGGGTTCAGTTTCTTGACGCCGGTGACGGTGATCGTGTTACTGCCTTCACCTTCCAGCTGCGCCCCCATGTCACGGAGCATGAGACACAGGTCCACGATCTCCGGTTCGCGGGCTGCGTTGTCCAGGATCGTGGTCCCCTCGGCGAGCACCGCAGCCGTGAGGATGTTCTCCGTCGCCCCGACCGACGGGAAGTCCAGCATGATCTTCGCACCGGTGAGCTTCTCGGTCTCAGTGACGACGCAGCCGTGCTCGATGCGCGTCTTCGCCCCCAGCTTCTCCAGCCCCGACTGGTGCATGTCGAGGGGCCGGCTACCGATCGCGTCCCCACCCGGAAGTGCGACAACCGCCCGGTGACACCGGGCGGTCAAAGGCCCGAGAACGCAGACGGAGGCTCGGAACTGCCGGACCGCGTCAATGTCTGCGTCCGAGGAAATCTCGGCGGGTGTGTGGATCGTGACCGTCGACCCGTCGAGCTCGACCTTGCAGCCCAGCCCCCTGAGCACGTCCGCCATGTAGGGGACGTCCGCAATGTCGGGACAGTTACTCAGGACTGTCGTCCCCTCCGCGAGGAGCGCTGCCGACATGAGCTTCAGGACGCTGTTCTTGGCCCCGTCCACCCGGACCGAACCGTTGAGACGGGCACCACCAGTTACAAGGAAATGATCTTTCACCCGTCCCATCCTACCCGGGGATCAGGGAAGAGCACCGATCCTGCGAGCGGCGTTGACCGCCTCGTACCGCGTGTGGGCCCCGAGCTTGCGCATGACCGATCGAAGGTAGCTCTTCACCGTCTCCGCGCCGATTCCCATCTCCTCCGCAGCCTCCACGTTGGTGTGCCCCAGTGCAACGCAGGCGAGGACGTCGAGTTCACGGGCTGAGAGCTTCGTCGTCTGCTTGACCCGGACCGGGCTGACCATCTGATCGCAGAGAATTTCGAGGTCACGACGAATTTCGTCGTCGACGACCCGGTTGGCGAGCATACGCAGGCGCGAGTGAGTCGCCCTGACCTGCTCCCACTCTGCACCGGTCATCGACCGAGGTGGCTTCGCCGAGGACTCCCGGGCCCCTCCCCCCTCCGACCGACGCAGCGCGATATTGACGGCGAGATCCTGCTCCAGCACCCGGGCCGTCATCGTGACTTCCTCGAGCACCTTGTCCCCCATCCGTACCGGCGAGTGCACTCCCGCATAGAGGACCCCGCGCATGTCCCGTCCGACGATGACCGGGACGGCGACGATGGAGTGCAGCCCCTCGTCCCGCACGGGGCGGTCGTACTCGTGGGAGATGGATTTGGCACGTGCGTAGTCGGAGACACCGACCGGACGGCGGGTCGCCATCACCCGGCCCCCGACACCCTGACCGGAGTCGATGGTGAGGTTGTTGAGCGCCGGGGTACGTAACCCCACCCACTGGTTGATCACCATGCGCCCGTCAGGCTGGCACGACCCGAACATCGTGACGGGGATGCCCGTCGAGTTCTTCAGTGACGACAGAGCTGATCGGATGGCGTCGTCATCATCCCGGTGACGCTGCTGCTCCACGGCGCACCTTTCTGTTGTGATCGAATGTCACCCCCGATCAGGTCACACCCGAGTGCGGGGGAACACGGGGTTTACAGACCTTGAGTATAGAAAGGTCTGAGTCTTCCCCCAAAACACGCTGGTCCGAGCCCCACTCCCCCGTACCGGGGTTCGTTCCCCACCCCCGGGAAACAAAAGCCGGACACCCCCGTTTCCCTACCTACTCCGTGGCCAGGCGACGGATCCTCTCGAGACCGCCGTCGACCGTCTTGTCCGCGCTCTCCACGAGCTTCTTGGCGATCTTCCCTCCCAGCAGCGGAATTCCGACCTCGGCGATGACCTCCGCATTGACGGTGACGGAGGTGTCGTCGGCCCTCGTGTAGGCCATCACCACGGTCATCGTCCCCATCCCCTTGGGCAACGGAGTGACTGTCGTGGACGTGAAACCGTCATCCTCGATCACCGTGATATCCGAGGTCTGTTCCATACTGAATCCGGTGCTGCCGTCGTCCTTCTCACTGGCCGCGACGACGCGGGCATGCACCGAGCCGTCGTCGTTGACCTCCCGCTCTGCTTCCGTCACGACGAGTTTCGACGTCGATGTCTCGTCGACGGTCAGCAGGTAGGTCTCCGATGACGCGACCTCGTGGACCTTCTCCAGGGGCACGTCGATCGTCCTGGTGAGTTCTGCACTCTTCGACATGTCAGCGGTGCCTCCACTCGGGCTTGCGCTTCTCGACGAAGGCGCTCATCCCCTCTTTCTGGTCCTCGGTGGCGAACAGCCCCCAGAATGCCTCCCGTTCCTGACGCATCCCTTCGAGCAGCGGAGTGTTCAGCGCCGCATCAACAGCCTCCGTCGCCGCGGCCAGGGCCACCGACGACTGGGCCGCCACCGAGTCCGCGACGGTGGCGACCTCGTCGAGGAACCCGTCCGCCGCGAGCACGCGTGACACGAGACCGGAACGTTCGGCTTCCTCCGCACCCATCATCCGGCCGGTGAGGATCAGGTCCATGGCCTTGTACTTCCCGACGGCCCGGGTGAGTCGCTGTGTACCACCCATCCCCGGGATGACACCGAGCGTGATCTCCGGTTGCCCGAATTTGGCCTTCTCACTGGCCAGGATGATGTCGCCCATCATCGCCAGTTCACATCCGCCTCCGAGTGCGAACCCGGAGACGGCCGTGATGATCGGCGTCTGGACCGTGGTGACACGCTCCCACATGGCGTAGAAACGCTTCATCTTGATGTCCGGCCACGTCTGGTCCTTCATCTGCGTGATGTCGGCGCCCGCGGCGAACGCCTTCTCGGAACCGGTGATGACGATCGCCCGGACCGACGGATCGGCGTCGAACTGCTCGAGAGCACCGACGACCTCCTCCATGACGGTCTGATTCAACGCGTTGAGGGCTTTGGGGCGGTTGAGCGTGATGGTCGCGACCGCCCCGTCGACTCCCCCGGTACTCGTGATGATGGTTTCGGCGTCATGCCCTGTCTGTTCAGTCATAACCCGATTGTGTCACAGGATCCCGCCCTGCAGGCGTGCTCCACATTGATACCCGTGGCGAGGTGGGACAACATTGTGTACACTGGCCCCGGAATACAGACAGACCGATCGGTCTGTTGGCCTGAGGGAAACGAAAGGACCATTCACCAGCATGGCTAAGATCTACGAGAACATCACTGACCTGATCGGCAACACCCCTCTGGTGAAGCTGAGCAAGCTGACCGAGGGGCTCCCCGGCACCGTCGCGGTGAAGCTCGAGTCCGCCAACCCCGGCAACTCCGTCAAGGACCGTATCGGTGTGGCGATCATCGAAGCTGCCGAGAAGGACGGTTCCCTCAAGCCCGGCGGCACGATCGTCGAGGCCACGTCCGGCAACACCGGCATCGCACTGGCCACCGTCGGCGCAGCGCGCGGCTACAAGGTCATCCTGACGATGCCGGAGTCGATGTCCCTGGAGCGGCGCATCATGCTCCGTGCCCTGGGTGCCGAGCTGGTCCTCACTCCCCCGCCCGCCGGCATGCAGGGTGCCGTGGACAAGGCCAACGAGATCGTCGAATCGACCGAGAACGCGGTCCTGGCACGCCAGTTCGCCAACCCCGCCAACCCCGAGGTCCACTACAAGACCACCGGTCCGGAGATCTGGGAGGACACCGACGGCAAGGTCGACGTCTTCATCGCCGGCGTCGGCACCGGCGGGACGATCTCAGGTGCCGGCAAGTACCTCAAGGAACAGAACGAGAACGTCCGCGTCGTCGGTGTCGAGCCGAAGGACTCCCCCCTTCTCACCGAAGGGACGTTCGGTCCGCACAAGATCCAGGGCATCGGCACCAACTTCTTCCCGGACAACCTCAACAAGGACATCCTGGACGACGTCTACGACGCCACCATCGACGACTCCGTCAAGTACGCCCGCGAGCTCGCGGCCCAGGAAGGCATCCTGGTCGGCATCTCCACCGGCGCCAACATCTGGGCTGCACTTGAGGAGGCGAAGAAGCCGGAGAACGAAGGCAAGCTGATCGTCGCGATCGTCGCCGACTTCGGCGAGCGCTACGTGTCGACCCTCCTGTTCGACGACCTGCGCGATTAAGTAGACGGCGCACCCGACCCTCACGGCCCCGGAGCACGGAAACGTCCGTATCATCAGGTGACACCCACCTGCACGGACGTCACCGAGCACCGAGGCCGTTTTCCATGCAGAACCGAGAAACACCTTTACGCCCGAGAAGAAGGAGGACTCCACCGGTGAGTCTGCTGCGCACGATCAAGGAAGACCTGGACAACGCAAGGACACACGACCCCGCAGCGCGTGGGGACCTGGAGAATGCCCTGGTGTACTCCGGTCTCCACGCGATCTGGAGTCACCGGATCTCGCATCGCCTGTGGGAACGCGGCGCCAAGGGCCCAGCACGCATTCTCAGCCAGTTCACGCGGTTCCTCACCGGTATCGAGATCCACCCGGGCGCCACAATCGGCCGACGGTTCTTCATCGACCACGGCATGGGCGTGGTGATCGGTGAAACCGCCGAGATCGGGGACGACGTGATGCTGTACCACGGCGTCACCCTCGGCGGATCTGAGCTGGTCCAGCGTAAGCGCCACCCCACGATCGGGACGGCGTGATGGTCGGTGCCGGTGCCAAGGTTCTCGGCCCCATCACCATCGGTGCGCGCTCGGCCATCGGCGCCAATTCGGTGGTCACCAAGGATGCACCGGCAGACTCGATCCTCATCGGCGCGCCTGCGAAAGTCCGCCACCGTAAGGCAGAGGAGCGCACTCCCCTGGTCGACCCCGCCGGCTATGTCAACGACATGCAGAACAACATCTAGCGCACCATGTCGGCGTACTCGGGGTTCTTGGCAATGAACCCCTCCACCGCCGAGCAGCTCGGGAGAACCCCGAAACCCTCGGCGCGGGTGGCGTCCAATGCCGCGGAGATCAACGGGCCCGACAGCCCCCGCCCCCGGAATGCGGGGTCGATGAGTGTGTGGTTGAAGTCGCGGACCTGGCCCAGCTGGACGTACTCTGCGTAGCCGGCGACTGCGTCCCCGATCTGCAGGACGTAACGGCTGCCGTCGACGTCATGGGTCACGGAAATGTTCTCGGTACTCATGGTCACGAGTGTAGGCCTTCCCGCAGAGTGCACACCGAAAGGCAACATCCCCCTCGGCACCGGAGTACCGAGGGGGATGTTCGCTGTGCCCAGACCAGGGATCGAACCAGGGACCTTACACTTTTCAGGCGTACGCTCTACCAACTGAGCTATCTGGGCAAGAAAGCCCGGAGGAGGATCCTCGGACTATCTGGCGACCCTGACGAGACTTGAACTCGCGACCTCCGCCGTGACAGGGCGGCGCGCTAACCAACTGCGCCACAGGGCCATGCACCATCAGCGGTCTGACCTATGTCGATCGCTGTGCACGATGGGTTACTGTACACAGCACCCCGGTAGACAGACAAATGCAATGGTCAGCCGTCCGCGGCGGACAGAATCTCCGCCAACAGCCCGTCACTGCGCGCCTGCCCGTCGGGATCCGGAGATCCTCCCGTCACCAGGATCTCCGTGGCCCCGGTTTTCTCGGTGAGCGTAGTGACAGCGGCGGTGACGTCGTCCGGACTGCCGTATATCGTCGCCTCGAGCCCACGCGCGATACGGTGGCGCTGCTGGGCCGTCAGCTCGGCTTCGTCCAGTGCTGCAGCAGGCTGCAGCGGCATGAACCGTCCCGTACTCCTCGACAGCACCTGCGCCCACACCTCGGGCAGGACAAGTGCCCGTGCCTCCTCGCGGCTCTCCGCCACCGCAATCTGACAGGAGACGACGGAACCCTCCACGTAGGCGGGACGGGGCCCACCGAGGATGATGCCGAGCCCCAGCTGCCGGGCCGTCTCCAGGGACCGCGGCGAACCCCCGGTCAACAGAAACAGCGAGGGAGGATTGTCGACGGTCGGCCGCAACGTCACCGGCGTTTCCCCTCGCAGATACCGGACGACCTCACGGAGGTCCGCAACGAAGTCTGCGCGCGCGTCCCCGGCGTCCTCCGGCTGCCGGAGCGCCTGCCTGACTGCCGGGGTGAACCCCGGGGACGAGCCGAGTCCGATGTCGACCCTGCCGGGGAACAGGGACTCCAGCACCGCGGCCTGTTCAGCCACGACGATCGGCGCATGGTCGGGGACCATGATCCCGGCCGTCCCGAGCCGGATCGTGTCCGTCGCCTGCCCCACTGCGGCGGCGAGAATGCCGGGCGCACTGCCTGCGATGCCGGGAACAGCGTGGTGCTCGGCGACGAGAAAACGGTGGTAGCCGAGTTCCTCGGCGCGCTCCGCCCGGTCCACGACGGCCCGCACCGCCTCAGCGTCGGTGGAGCCGTCGACGGTGTTGGCCCGGTCAAGAAGGGAGTAGCGCATGTCCCCCAACCTAGGCCATCCGGGGGAAGCACGGACAACGCAGCGGGCACACACCGTGTGGTGTGTGCCCGCTGCGTTTACTGCGACCCTGACGAGACTTGAACTCGCGACCTCCGCCGTGACAGGGCGGCGCGCTAACCAACTGCGCCACAGGGCCATTATCTGGTTGTACGGAAGACGAATCTTTCGCAGTACTCCCAACGGGATTCGAACCCGTGTTGCCGCCGTGAAAGGGCGGAGTCCTAGGCC
Organism: Corynebacterium sp. CNJ-954; assembly: GCF_001942345.1. Taxonomy (GTDB): domain Bacteria; phylum Actinomycetota; class Actinomycetes; order Mycobacteriales; family Mycobacteriaceae; genus Corynebacterium. The sequence goes on along the minus strand of NZ_MKKI01000006.1, from coordinate 46,266 downwards.
ACTAGACGATGGGAGCCCTACCTCAAGCAGAAGAGCGCACGAGAACCGTGTCCGCTTCTGTTCGGCAGCCCGTTCAGAATAAACTACCGACCACCGATTCACCAACACGGAGAGCAAATGGCATGTCAGAGCCTATTTCTTCGAGTAGTCCCGGGCCCCGAAGATTGCCGTACCGACACGGACACATGTCGCTCCCTCCTCAATTGCGGTGCGGAAGTCGCCCGACATCCCCATGGACAGTTCGGTCAACAACTCCGGATCCACAATCCCCTCACGTCGCGTGCTGTCCCTGATATCCCGCAACTGGGAGAAACACCTCCGGACTTCGCCGATGTCATCGGTGTTGGAGGCCACGGTCATGAAACCGCGCACACGGAGACGGTCGCACCGGGCCGCCGCAGCGAGGATCGTCCCGACGTCCTGGGGTGCAGCACCTGTCTTCGCCTCTTCGCCGGAGGTGTTCACCTGGACCAGGACATCCAGCGTGCGGTCCAGCCCGTCCAGTCTGCGTTGCAGTGCCTCGGCGAGCCTGACCGAATCCAGCGCCTGGAACTCATGGGCGTGCTCCGCGATGACCTTGGCCTTGTTGGTCTGCAGGTGGCCGATCGCGATCCACCGCACCGGCAGGTCAGACATCTCGACCGCCTTCCGTTGGACCTCCTGCGGCTTGTTCTCGGCGAACTCGTGCATGCCTGCCGCCACCGCAGAGCGGAGACGCTCGACCGGCACCGTCTTGCTGACAGGCAGGAGCCGTACCTCCGCGGGGTCCCGTCCTGCCTCCAGTGCCGCAGCGTCAACCTGCGCGCGAACGGCGGCGACAGCGTCCCGGAGGTCTTTCACGTCGTCGTGTTCCCCATCGTTGTGCATACCGACCGAGACTAGTCGAGCATGCGCTTCAGAGTCTCAGCAGCGGCGTCGCCTTGACCACCGTCTCCTCGTACTCGCCGTCCGGCGTGGACTGGGCCACCACGGCCCCACCCACCCCGTAACTCAGACGTGCGAACGAACCGTCTCCGGCATACTCGGCGACGAGAGTCCGGATCACCACGGAGAGGTCCACGGAACCGTCCAACGAGAAGTACCCGATCGCACCGCTGTAGATCCCCCGCGGACGGTCCTCAATGTCCTCGAGGATACGCATCGTCCGTTCCTTCGGGGCGCCGGTCATCGACCCGGGAGGGAACGCGGCACGTACGGCGTCAGTGCCGCTGAGGCCGTGGGCCAGTTCCGCAGTGACCGTGCTGACCAGCTGGTGGACCGTCGCGTAACTCTCCACGGCGAAGATCTCCGGCACGTCGACGGTGCCCGGCGCGGCGACGCGGCCGAGATCATGACGGACCAGGTCGACGATCATGAGGTTCTCCGCACGGTCTTTCTCACTCGCACGGAGTTCGGCGCGGATACCCTCGTCCGCCTCGTCCGACTTCCCCACCGGCCGGGTCCCCTTGATCGGCGAGGACGTGACGTGTCCTTCCGCATCGACGCTGAGGAACCGCTCCGGGGAGGTCGACATCACCGTCGCACCAGGTAGGCGCAGGTAGGCACCGAACGGAGCCGGGTTGTCACGCCGCAACCGGTGGTAGATCTCCAGGGTGTCGGGTGGTCCCGACGCAGGAGCCGCCTCGAGCGTGGTCGTCAGGCAGGCCTCGTAGGTTTCTCCCTCACCGATCAGCCGTTGGATCTCCCGGACCTTGGCCGTGTAGTTGTCCCGCCCGTGGAGCTCGACGGTCAGGGAACCGTCGCCACAGTGTTCTGCCTGATCCACAGACAGCGTCCGCACGATACGGGCGACGTCCTCCTGCCACCGCTCACCGTGCGCCCCGTCAAGCGCCAGGAGTCGGACCTCGTCCTCCTCATGGTCGATGACGACGGCCCGGTCGAGGAACAGCAGACCGGCATCGGGTACCGGGGAGGCGTGCCGGTTCGCGGCGCCCTCTCCACCGGAACAGTCGCTCTTCACTCCGTAGCCGAGGTACCCGACCCAGCCGAGTCGGAAGCCACCGGTCGCCGACGGGTCGGAGGGGCCGTCGGTGATGTTCCACGTGGCCAGGTCCGCCTGCAGCCAGCTCAGGACGTCGTCGCCGACGACCTCCCGGTGGCCGTCCCGGGTGACCTCCAGCGTCCCGGCGCCGGCGTCGGCGGTGACGACCGTGTCCGAGGTGCCCATGATGCTGAACCTCGCCCGGGGGTCCCGGTCGCGGTTCCCGTCCAGCCACACCGCGTGCCGGGTGAGTGCGGCGTCGCCGTAGAGGCGGTGGAACAGTTCCTCGGAGAGGAGCCGGGAATCACCACCGGGCAGGGGTACCGTCCGCACCCGCACACGGCGGACCGTGCCGTGGGCCCGGGTCATGGCGGTGAAGTTCGCCAGCAGGTCACGACCGTGGCTGGACTTCACCGACTCCGGGTGGAACTGGACCCCCCACAGCCGCGCATCGGGGACGCTGAGGCCCATCACCGTCCCGTCGGCGCTGCGCGCGGAGATCTCGATGCCCGCTGGGACGTCCGACACTGCCAGCGAGTGGTAGCGCACGACGTCGAATGACGCGGGCAGCCCGTGGAACAGGTCACTGCCGTTGTGCTCGATACGGGAGAGTCGACCGTGCACGGGCTCCGACGCGGGACCGACCGTCGCCCCGTACATGTGGGCGATGAGCTGGTGCCCGAGACAGATGCCCAGCACCGGCAGACCGAGTTCCACGGCGCTGCGGATGACGTCCGTGCAGATGCCGACGTCGGCGGGCTTCAGCGGCGTTCCGGGCCCCGGCGAGATGACCACGTTGTCGACGGTCGCCAGGAGGTCTCGCCCGTCGGATGCCCAGCCGTCCCAGTCGTTCGCGACGACGACGGGGGCGACACCGTTGACCCGGGTGAGATCGTGCACAAGGTTCCAGGTGAACGAATCGTGGTTGTCGATGAGCAGCGTTCGGATCACCGGGATCACATTACGTCACGCCAGGGACAGGAAGAGCTTCTCCATCTCGTCCTCCCAGTCTTCCGGGACGTCGCCGTCCTCTGCGTTGAGGCAGTCCCGCATGCCGCCGGAGATCGCCTTGACCCCGGCGCGGTCCAGTGCGCGGGACACGGCGGCGAGCTGGGTGACGATGTCCCGGCACTCGCGGCCGTTCTCGATCATCGTGATGACCCCGTCGAGTTGGCCACGGGCGCGCCGCAGTCTCTTCAGAACGGCGTCGGACGTCGGATCGGTGAGTTTCACTGGAAGCTCCTGGAGAGGTCGGATCATGTGAGGGGGATACTTTCGTCACTATACCCGGGCCGACACTACGTGTTCCCGCCTCCGTCCGACTCCCCGGCCAGAGCCAGCCACGTCTTCACGACGGTGTCCGGTGTCAGCGACATCGACCCGATGCCCTGTCCCACCAGCCACTCCGCGAAACCCGGGTGGTCGGACGGTCCCTGCCCGCAGATGCCGACGTACTTGTCGCGCGCCACGCAGGTGCTGATGACCGATCCGATCACCTTCAGCACCGCCGGGTCACGTTCGTCGAAGTCGTGGGCGACCAGGTCAGAATCGCGGTCGACGCCGAGAACGAGTTGGGTCATGTCATTCGACCCGATGGAGAAACCGTCGACGTGGTCGAGGAACTCGTCGGCCAGGAGGTAGTTCGACGGCACCTCGCACATCATCACGACCTGCAGCCCCTTCCCCGCCGCGTCCTCTGCCCCGGATCCACGTTCCAGCCCGTGGGTCGCCATGACCTCGAGCACGTCCTGCAGCTCGTCCACGGTGCGCACGAAGGGGACCATGATGCGGACGTTGGTCAGCCCCATCTCCTCACGGACCCGTCGTAACGCCTCACACTCCAGGGCGAAGCAGTCCCGGAACTCCTCGGACACGTAGCGCGCCGCACCCCGGTAGCCGATCATGGGGTTCTCCTCCTTCGGCTCGAACTGCTCGCCGGCGAGGAGGTTCGCGTACTCGTTGGTCTTGAAGTCCGACAGCCGCACGATGACCGGTTTCGGGTCGAAGGCCGCGGCGATCGTCGACACACCTTCAGCCACCCGGCGGATGAAGAACTCCTCCGGGGACGGGTACGCCGCGGTGAGTTCGTCGACCTGTGTCCGCACCTCGTCAGACAGCGAGTCCCGTTCCAGTAGTGCCCTGGGGTGCACCCCTATCTGCCGGTTGATGATGAACTCCATCCGCGCCAGCCCGACACCTTCGTTGGGCAGTGACGAGAACGCGAACGCCTGGTCAGGGGTCGCGACGTTCATCATCAACTTCGTCGGGATCTCCGGCATCGCGTCCAGCCGGGTCTCCTTCTCCTCGAAGGCGACGGCACCGCGGTAGACCCGGCCCGTGTCTCCCTCGGCACACGAGACTGTCACCTCGTCGCCGTCGGGCAGTACGGATGTTGCGTCGCCTGTACCGACGATGGCGGGGATGCCCAGTTCCCGGGCGATGATCGCGGCATGGCAGGTCCGTCCCCCACGCTCGGTGATGATCGCCGACGCCCGCTTCATCACCGGTTCCCAGTCCGGGTCGGTGATCTCGGCGACGAGCACGTCCCCGGTGTCCATCGTGTCCATGTCGCGGATGGAGCGCAGGACGCGCACCGGGCCTGACCCGATACGTTGACCGATGGACCGGCCTTCCGCGAGGACCTCGGCTGAGTCGGCCGCCGCGCGGTCGATCTCGAACCGGGTCAGGACCTGACCGTCCTGCCCCCTCCGGGACACCACGGTTTCCGGCCGGGCCTGCAGGATGTAGAGCTGACCGTCCACCCCGTCGCGCCCCCACTCGATGTCCATGGGGCGTCCGTAATGCTCCTCGATCGCGACGGCGTGGCGGGCCAACGCGGTGACCTCGTCATCGTCGATGGAGAACTGTACGCGGTCGGCGGGGTCGACGTCCTCCCACCGGGTCGCTGAATCTATGCCGGTCCCTTCTGCATAGCGCATCGCGACCGCCTTCTCCCCCACGGTGCGGGAGAGGACGGCGTCCTTGCCGGACTTCCCGTCCTTGATCGCGGGCTTGTAGACATAGAACTCGTCCGGGTTCACGGCACCCTGCACCACAGCCTCACCGAGACCGTAGGAGGAGGTGATGAACACCGCGCGGTCGAATCCGGACTCCGTGTCCACAGTGAACATCACGCCGGACGCCCCGACGTCGGTTCGCACCATCCGTTGGATGCCGGCGGAGAGGGCGACGTCGGCGTGCACGAACCCGTGGTGGACACGGTAGGAGATCGCCCGGTCGTTGTAGAGAGAGGCGAAGACCGCCTTCACCGCCTCGAGAAGGTTGTCGATACCCCCGATGTTCAGGAAGGTCTCCTGCTGACCGGCGAAGGACGCGTCCGGGAGGTCCTCGGCCGTGGCGCTGGAGCGGACCGCCCAGGTGACGTCGTCCGGGTGGGGGTCGGCAGCGACGAGGTCCTCGTAGGCGTCCCGGATGTCGCGTTCCAGCTCCTGTGGGAAGGGCTGATCCAGGATCCATCCGCGGATCTGCTCCCCCCGTCGGGAGAGTTCGGTGACGTCGTCGGTGTCGAGGTCCTCGAGTATCCCCTCGATCTTCTTGTCGAGGCCGTTGACGGCGAGGAAGTCACGGAATGCGTCCGCGGTGGTGGCGAAACCACCGGGGACCCGTACTCCGGCGTCGGCGAGATTGACGACCATTTCACCGAGTGAGGCATTCTTGCCGCCGACCTGGGCGACGTCGTCCATGCCGATGTCAGTGAACGCGAGGATGGTGGTCATGGTGGTGTCCTGTTCATTTCCGGGGATGGTGGGTCCCTACGGCTGTCGCAGATTCATCCTGGTGAGAATGACGCTGGACATCTCCTCGACGCTCATGGCATGGGAGTCGACGTAGGGGATCTTGTGGGAACGGTAGAGTTTCTCCGCCTGGCGGAGTTCCGTACGGCACTGGGGGACGCTGGCGTACCGGCTGCCGGGTCGGCGTTCCCCGCGGACCTGGCTGAGCCGTTGCACCGTGGTGGTCAGTCCGAACAGTCTGTCCTGGAAGGCTGCGACAGCGTCCGGGAGGTGACCGGGGGTGTCATCGTCCGTCAACGGGTAGTTGGCGACCCTCAGCCCGTGCTGCAGTGCCAGGTACATCGCCGTCGGTGTTTTTCCGCACCGGGACGGGGCGAGGATGATGAGGTCCGCACTGTCCAGGCCGCGGAAACTCGCGGCATCGTCATGCTCGATGGTGTACTCCACGGCGTTGATACGGTCGTGGTAGCGGCCGGGGTCACCAACCCGGTGATACTCCGTCGCCGTACCCGTCCGCTCTGCGCCCAGGAACTGTTCCAGGTGGGTCAGATGGGTACCGAGCAGGTCGATGACCTCGCCGGAGGCTTCCGAGACAATGTCCGCGACCGCGGCATCCCTGATCGTGACGAAGACGATCGGTACGTCGCCGTCCTCCCCCGCGATCGTCGTGACCGCCCGGGCCGCGGCTTCCACGGAGTCAACGAACGGGAGGACCCGTCTGCGGAACGAGAACCCGGGGAACTGGGCGAGCAGCGCATTACCCTGGGTCTCCGCCGTGATGCCCGTGCTGTCGGACACGAAGAAAACAGGCCTGGGCACCATGCGCCACCACCTCCACCTTCCGTATAGACGCCAGCACGAGACCACCCGACTTTAACACCGGACCTTGTCGCAGATGTCCGAATCCACCCCCGTTCAGGCCTAGCTGTCGCCGGTTGGACATGTAACGTTCCACCCCTGACGTTCGGTCGCACCAGGTGCAAGGCTTTCACCATCATCACAGCACCACTGATGTTCCGGAAAGGAGTCGAGCAATGACCTCCCGGACACATACGACACACCACCCCCGGATCCTTGCGGCCACAGCGGCCACACTTCTTGTCGTCGGCGGAACCGCTGCGACTGTCGCCACCAGTGCAGCGCAGGGGCCGCCCCCGTCCGCCACTGTTCCCGCACCGGGCGCGCCCTCGCCCGAGGAGGCGGCACAGATCGCCGCAGCGCGGACCCCCGCCACCAGTCTCGGCCCGTGGACGGCCGAGGGTGCCGACACCACCGCCTACAACCCTGACCTGCCGCTCTCGGCGGTCGTCCTCAACCTCGACGGCGCAACCGGAAGCTCACCGCAGCAGGTCGCCCTGTTCGACCACGGCGTATACGTCGGTACCACCGTCCCGGACAGCTACCCGTACCAGCAGGTGACCCGCACCGCCGGCAACATCGTCCAGGTTGACTACCGGTTCCTGCTCCCCGGAGACACCACTGCAGATCCGAGCGGTACGGCAACGTCCCACTACGTCCTCTATCCGCAGCACATCGAACGCACCGGGGCACTACCGCCCGGCGGTGGTGTGCCCCCGGCCAGGTGACACCGGAACCTGGCTCGGCACGTACTGCGACGGGCATGGCTGACGATGAACCACTGGGGATCGGTGACCTGGCGGAGCGCATCGGGGTGACACCCCGTGCACTGCGACACTACGAACAACAGCAGCTCATCTCACCCGGACGCATGGAGAACGGCTACCGGTTCTACGACCGGACGCTGGCGGTACGTGCCGCCAACATCACGAAGCTCTTCGACCTCGGACTCAGTGCCGACGACATCCGTCCCCAGGTCGACGAAGGGTGTCTCGACACCCCCATCGAGCAGCGTCCTGCATGCCAGGCGGAACTCGCGCCGATTCATGCACGACTGGACACGCTGGATGAGCTCATTGCCCGTCTCGATCGGTCCAGGGACCGGTTACGGAAGCATGCGGACAGCATCGCCGCCTCGCTCGGCCAGCCCCACTGACCCGGGCGTCCGCGACCTCTCCGTCGTCTCATTCCCCGTCGGGTTGACCCTGACGCTAGCGGCACAGTCCTACGTTCGTTCGATCAGACGTTCCCGACCCAACGAGGATCATCCCCATGCCCGCATCCCCGCGCCCGACCTCGGCAACTCCGTCCATGAGATGGCTACCTGGTCTGTTGCTCGCGACGTTCGTCATCGGGACGGACGATTTCATCATCGCTGGCATCCTCTGACTCGCGGTAGGCTGAAGCGATGAGCGTACAGGTGTCCAGAGACGATGTCATCGCTTTCCGGCTGCGTGCACACCACCTCGCCGGCCGTCTGGACCAGGGCGGCCTGCTCGATGCCGTCGGAGCGTGCGGCATCCAAAACAGCCCACCGGGGTCGGCACTGCTCGCGCTGCATGCTCGGGCCCAGAGCGTCTCCCAGGAGAAAGTCGACGAAGCCGTCGCAGACGACAAGAGCCTGATGCAGAGCTGGTGCATGCGCGGCTCGCCGTTCTACTTTTCGACCCGCGACGCACCGGTGTTCACCACCGGCGTGCTCCCGCCGACCGAAGATGCGATGCGCCAGTTCATCCGCGGGGCCGGTTCCTCGGTGGACAAGCTCGATCTCAGTCTCACCGACGCCGTGGACCTGACCAAGGCTGAGGTCGGCACGGTGCTGGCCGGTCGCTGCCTGGCGATCGACAAGCTCGGGGCCGATATCGCGGAGCGGATCGCCGACACTCTCCCGGCGGAGCAGCGCCGCCTGTGGAACCAGGAGGGCCCTCATGCCGCCGGCCAGCCCCTCGGCGAGGCCATCGTGCACTTCTGCACCCGGATCCTCACTCTGCAGGGCGTCGTCTGCTTCGCTCCCCGGAGGACAACACGGCCCCGTTCGTGCTGGTCGAGGAGTGGCTGGGCGAGCCGATCCCGGACGTCGACCCGGAGACGGCGCGGGCCGACCTGCTGCGCCGCTACCTACACTGCTACGGCCCGTCGACCAAAGCCGACTTCGCGACCTGGTTAGGCGTCCGAGCCGGCGACGCCAACCCCTGGTGGGACCGTGTCGAAAGCGAACTAACCGAGGTCGATTTCGGGCGAAAAACGTGGATCCTGACCGATGACGTCGACGCTCTGCAGTCGCCCCGCGCAGTGCGGGGCGTGCGCCTGCTCCCGCCCCGCGACCCGTACACGCAGATGCGTGACCGCGAGACCATCGTCGACAAGAAGCACCACAAGGCAGTGTGGAAGACCGTCGGCGCCCCCGGCACGATCCTCTCCGACGGTGCGATCATCGGCACCTGGCGCCCGCGTAAGAACGGGAAGAAGTTGACGATCACAGTCACACCTTTCGAGGGTCTCGACGCGAGCGTCGAGAAGCAGCTCCGTGCCGAAGCCGAGCAAGTCGCAACACTGCGCGGTGCCTCAAAGCTCGACGTCGAGTTTGATGCCTGAATCGCTTCGCGCACGAAGGTCATCGGACCATATTCTGAAGGGACATTCTCTACCGACAACTGCTCAGCTGCCGACCGCAGGTAGCGCAGCCACCGGCTGAGGGTCGGCCCGCTGTCCCGCGCGTAAGAGCTGCGTCGAGGTGGGCAGCTCAGGTCGTCATCACAATGCCCGTGCCGAAGATGCGTACATCGATGCGCAAGCGCGGCAAAGGGGTCGGCCTCCAACGTCTTGCACACAGCTTTCACTGCGTCCTACTGCTGTTCGGTCGCTTCCGCCACGGCGGGAGGTCTCGCCCCGTCTGAGCGCAGCGGTCGTGCCATCGGCATTGTCGCAGCGGGGCTCATGGTGTCCCTGGCCGTCCGTCGTTTCACCGCCAGCGCATCTGCCGACCAGTGACGTGCCATGGATCATCATGGTCAGCCCTCTCCCCTCCTCTCGAAAGCGCGGAACTCCCGGCGCGCTCAGACTGCCGACACGACGCTGAGAACAAATCAGCGTTGAGACGACGACCTCAGGGTGGGTTTGACGTCCAGAACCACCCCCTCGTGGTCGTCTCAGCCCCATGCCCACGCAGCGCCCGCATCCCGCCCCGTGTCCCGGTACCCAGTAACGCAAAACCCCCGGTCAGTCAGTGACCGGGGGCTGTGCTGTTTGTGGGCCCTGTGGGGCTCGAACCCACGACCTGCGGATTAAAAGTCCGTAGCTCTACCAACTGAGCTAAAGGCCCGCAAACGCACCCCGCCGGGCGAGGTGCGTCGTTCAGTCTAGTGCATGCACTACTTCTGCATCGAACCGGTCTCCAGGAACCGGGTGTGGAACTCGAAGGCCTTCGACAGGTCGTGCGGGGTCTGCTGGAACTTGCTCTTGGACGCGGCCTCGACGTACTCCTCCAGCAGCGGCTTGTAGGAGTCGTGGGCGATGTCGATCATCTTCTTCACGCGGTCACGCGGTGCCAGGCCACGCAGGTCGGCGAATCCGTTCTCCGTGATGATCACCATGGCGTCGTGCTCGTGGTGGTCGATGTGAGAGGCGAAGGGCACGATGGCGGAGATGTCGCCACCCTTGGCGACCGACGGACTGATGAACGAGGAGACCTGCGCATTACGGGTGAAGTCACCCGAGCCGCCGATGCCGTTCATCACGCGCGAACCCGACACGTTGGTGGAGTTGATGTTCCCGTAGATGTCGGCCTCGATCATGCCGTTGGTGGCGATCAGTCCGAGTCGGCGGATGACCTCAGGGTGGTTGGAGACCTGCTGCGGGCGCAGGATGATGTTCTCGCGGTAGCGTGCCGCCTCCGAGTTCATCTTCTCCGCGTACTCGGGGGACAGGGAGAAGGAGGTCGCCGAGGCGACGGTCATCTTGCCGGCGTCGATCAGGTCGACCATGCCGTCCTGGATGACCTCGGTGTAGGCGGTGATGTTCTCGAACTTCGAGTCCAGGAGCCCCGCCATCACGGCGTTGGGCACATTGCCCACACCGGACTGCATGATGTAGCGGTCGTACGCCAGACGACCGGCACGGACCTCGCCCTCCAGGAAGTCGAGGAAGTAGCCGGCGATCTTCTTCGAGGTCTCGTCCGCCGGGGTGAACGGTGCGTTGCGGTCAGGGCGGTCGGTCTCGACGACGGCGACGACCTTGCTGGTGTCGAACTCGAGGGCCGTGCCGCCGATGCGGTCACCCGGGGCGGTGATGCCGATGGGGGTGCGCTGCCCGGCAGGCTCGATGCGGTAGATGTCGTGCATGCCCTCGAGGTCGCGGGACTGCCACTCGTTGATCTCGATGATCACCTTGTCCGCGGCGTCGATGTACTCGATGTTGTTGCCCACCGCCGAGGACGGGACGACCGTGCCGTCCTCCCGGATGGCGACAGCCTCGATGATGGCGACGTCGAACTTGCCGAAGAAGCCCTCCTGCACCTGCTTACCGAGGTGGGAGAGGTGAATGTCCCAGTACTTCGCCTCACCGGCGTTGATCTGCCCACGCAGGACCGGGTCGGAGTTGTAGGGGGTACGGAAACTGATGGCGTTGGCCTCGGCAAGGACACCGTCGCAGTCGACGGCGGTTGAGGCGCCGGTGAACAGCTCGATCTGGAAGTCGTCACCACGGTCGTGAGCCGCCTTGGCGCGCTCGGCGATGGCGGTCGGGAGGGCCTTGGGGTAACCCGCCCCGGTGAATCCGGAGGTGCCCACCTTGTCACCGTTGTTGACGAACTCCGCAGCCTCCTGCGCGGTCATGACCTTCGACTTCAGCCCGCTGTGTGCGATGCGATCAGACACTCTTTCTCCTCAATTTGTCCCGTTGTAATCGGAATTATCTCTGCAAATATCACAATTTGTTTCTGTAGCAAACGTGACCTCTGCCACCATTGATAGCACACCAGTGCCGAACGACGGCAGTTCACAGGACTGTGCGGGTGTGACCACACACTCCCGAGTGTAATAGCCCTCCAGATCACATCGCTTTGCACCTCCCCCGCCCTGGTGTGAGAATCAGGGGGTGAGCACCCCAACGACCACCGCACCTGCACCCGCACTCTCCATCGGCCGCTTCGACCTCGACTCCCCCGTCGTCCTGGCTCCGATGGCAGGGGTGACCAACGTCGCCTTCCGGACGCTGTGCCGGGAACAGGAACGCGAACGCATGGGAAGTGTCGCCGGGCTCTACGTCTGTGAGATGGTCACCGCACGCGCACTGGTGGAGCGCAATCCGAAGACGATGCACATGACCACGTTCGCGGCGGACGAGGACCCCCGCAGTCTGCAGCTCTACACGACCGACCCGGAGTACACCTACCGTGCGGCGCGGATGATCGCCGAGGAGGACCTCGCCGACCATATCGACATGAACTTCGGTTGCCCGGTCCCCAAGGTCACCCGGCGCGGCGGCGGCTCCGCACTACCGTTCAAGAGGCGCCTCTACGCGTCCATCGTGCGGGCGGCCGTCAGGGGCGTCTCGGACGCCGGGCACCCCGAGATACCGGTGACGGTGAAGTTCCGCGTCGGGATCGACGACGAGCACCACACCCACCTGGACGCCGGACGTATCGCCGCCGACGAGGGCGCGGCAGCCGTCGCATGTCACGGTCGTACCGCCGCGCAGCGGTACTCGGGTACCGCGGACTGGGAGCAGATCGCCCGGTTGGTGGACCACATGGACGGCACCGGTGTCCCTGTCCTGGGCAACGGCGACATCTTCAAGGCGTCCGACGCAGCGACGATGATGGCCCGGACCGGATGTGACGGAGTCGTCGTCGGCCGCGGGTGTCTGGGCCGGCCCTGGCTCTTCGCCGAGCTCTCCGCCAACCTCCGTGGACTCCCCGTCCCCGAGGAGCCCACCCTCGCCGAGGTCTGCCGCATCATCATGCGGCACGCCGAACTCCTGTCCGCCCATGAGGGCGAGAAGTACGGGGTACGCGAGATGCGCAAGCACATGGCCTGGTACATGCGCGGCTTCCCCGCCGGCGGGGACGTCCGTCGGCAGCTCTCCCAGATCACCGACCTGGAGTCACTGCGCACGGTCCTCGACCCGATGTGGGATTCGGACGCCAGGGCCGTTGACGCCGACGGTGCCCGCGGCCGCCAGGGATCGCCCGGCAAGGTCGCCCTGCCGGACGGCTGGCTCGACGACCCCGAGGACCTGAGCAGTGCAGTTCCGGAAGATCCCGAGGCCGACGGAGCAGCCACCAACGGCGGTTAATGACTCGGGCAAAAGTACCCGGTATTCACCGAGCGGAATAGCCCTCTCACCCGTACACTGGCGCCATGCGTACCGTGTATCAGGAACAGATGCGGATCTTCGCCCATGAACTCGCGGTCATGGCCGACCAGGTCCGGCAGATGATGTCGCAGGCGTGTGACGCCCTGTTCAACCAGGACATCGACACCGCAGAGCAGGTCCTCACGTCGGTCTCGGCCATCGAGGAGCTCCGCCAGAGTGCTGAGACACGGTCCTTCGAGCTGCTGGCGTTGGAGGGCCCCGTCGCCCGCGACCTCCGGCAGGTCGTCTCCGGTACCTACATCGTGGAGGATCTCGCCCGTATGGCGACCCTCGCGGTCCACATCGCCCGTACGGCCCGCCGCAGGCACCCCGAGTCCGCGGTACCGGAGATCACGCAGCCCTACTTCCGTGAGATGGCACGGCTGGTCGACGGCATAGGTGAGAAGTTGCATGATGTGCTTGTGACCTATGACCCCGAAAAGGCGATGGAACTGGCTCTCGACGACGATGCGGTCGACGACCTCCACGAGCACATGTTCCACATCACCGGCAAGAAGGAGTGGCCCTACCCGGTCTCCGCGGCGGTGGATGTGACGCTGCTCTCCCGGTTCTTCGAACGCTACTCGGATCACGCGGTGAACATCGGGACCCGCGTGGTCTACCTGGCGACCGGGAAGCGTCCCCAGGAGTACGAGCTGTCACGCCGCTCCGAAGAGCAGCAGGAGACGATGCGCGAGCAGTTCGACGAGATCCGTCGCCGTTACGGGTCTGACTCGTTCTAGTCGGCCCGACTGGCCACGGACAGCGCCGCCAGCGCGGCGTCGGCCAGGACCTCCGGGGGTTGTGCAGCATCCACCCGCACTCCCGGTTCATCTGCCCGGAGACGTTCCAGTTCGGCGTACTGCGCCTGCAGGACGTCCTCCTCAGGATAGGCCCCGGTACGCTTCAACGACCGCTCCCGGATGACGTCGGCGGTGCCGTGGACGTGCACGAAGAACACGAAACCTTCTGCTTCACGGAAGATGTCCCGCGCGCGGCGCCCCAACCCCAGGCTCACCACGACCGTCGAATTCCCCTGCTCCGCCTGCTCGGTGAGCCAGTCACGGATGGCGTAGGCCCACGGCAGCCGTTCCTCCGGCGTGAGAAAACCACCCTCCTGCATCTTCCGACGGACGTCATCGGGCTGCAGGTCCACCGCAGTGGCCGCGGTGAAACCGGTGCGCTTCTGCAGTTCTGCGGCGAGCGGCGCCTTGCCACTGCCGCTCACCCCCATCAGGACGATATGTACCGGTGCCATCACCGACTCCTTTCCACTGTGCCCCCACTCTGGCACAGAACGGGCGACGGGGGTGGAGAAGGTCTAGCCGAAGCGTCCTGAGATGTAGTCCTCGGTCTCTTTACGGTCGGGGCTCTCGAAGATCTTCTTCGTCGGGCCGACCTCCACCAGGGTCCCCGGCTTACCGGTGGCCTCCAGTGAGTAGAACGCGGTCTGGTCGGAGACCCGCGCAGCCTGCTGCATGTTGTGGGTGACGATCACGATGGTGAACTCCTCTTTCAGCTCGTGGATGAGATCCTCCACGGCCAGGGTGGAGATCGGGTCCAGGGCCGAACACGGCTCGTCCATCAACAGGACCTCGGGTTCCACCGCGATGGCGCGGGCGATGCACAGGCGCTGCTGCTGGCCTCCCGAGAGACCTCCCCCCGGCTTGTCGAGCCGGTCCTTGACCTCCTCCCACAGGTTCGCCGACCGCAGGGAGCGCTCGGCGACCTCACGCAGCTTCTTCTTGTTCTTCTCCCCCGAGAGCTTCAGTCCGGCGATCACGTTCTCCTCGATGGACATCGTGGGGAACGGGTTCGCCTTCTGGAAGACCATGCCGATCGTATTACGCACGGCGACCGGGTCAATGCTGCGACCGTAGATGTTCTCCCCGTCGAGCAGGACGTCCCCCTCCACGTAGGCGCCCGGAATCACCTCGTGCATCCGGTTCAGGGTGCGCAGGACAGTGGATTTACCACAGCCGGACGGGCCGATGAACGCCGTCACCGAACGGGGCGGCACCTCCAGGTTGACGTCCTTCACCGCGTGGAAGTCGCCGTAGTAGATGTTCACGTCGTGGAGATCGAGGCGTTTCGCCATGGGACAGTTTCCTTAACTGGACTTGATCGAGAACTTGTTGGAGATGATCCGGGCACCGATGTTCAGTGCACCGATGAGGATCACCAGGGTGAGCGCCGCCCCCCAGAGTCGGGACAGCACCTCGTCACTGGCCTGGAGCTTGTACATCTCCAGCATGAACAGGGGCAGGGAGCTCTGGTTGCCGTCGAAGACGTTCCAGTTGATCACCGGTGTCGCCCCGACCAGGATCAGCACCGGGGCGGACTCCCCCATCACGCGCGCGACGGCGAGCATCACACCGGTGACGATGCCGGACAACGCGGTGGGCAGCACGATACGTACGATCGTCTTCCACTTCGGCACGCCCAGGGCGTAGGCCGCCTCACGCAGATCCATCGGGACGATGCGCAGCATCTCCTCGGTGTTACGGACGATCACCGGCACCATCAGCAGCACCAGCGACAGGGAGACGGCGAACCCGGAGCGCTCGAAACCGAACATGGTGATCCACATGGCGTAGACGAACAGGGCCGCCACGATGGAGGGCACACCGGTGAGGATGTCGACCATGAACGTGGTCATACGCCCCAGCCAGCCGCCCCGGGAGTACTCCACGAGGTAGACGGCGGTGAAGATACCGACAGGCACCGAGATGACCGTGGTGACGGCCACCTGGGTGAGCGTTCCGATGACGGCATGCACGATACCGCCACCGGCGACATTCGAGAGCTGCCCGAACATGTCGAAGACCCACCAGTCGACGCTGAGCAGGGCGGGGATGCCCCGCTGCACCAGGACGAACAGCACCCACACCAGCGGGAGGATCGCCAGTCCCATGGTCGCGTAGATGACCGCGGTGGCCATGGCGTTGCGGGCTTTGCGTCCGGTGGAGATGTCACTGAAACCGCTCGGCGCAAGTGCAGAGTGCGGACGGTTGTCGAGATCAGTGGGCCCGGTGAGTCCACTAGGTACAGACGTGGCCATCGCTGTCGTCCTCCACTACTTCCTGTTGTTGACCAGAGACCGGGCAGCAGCATTGACCAGGAAGGTCAACACGAACAGCACCAGTCCGGCGGCGATGTAGGCGCCCGCCTTGAGGTCGTCGTTGAATTCTGGCGCGGCGTTGGCGATGGCGGTGGCGAAGGTCGTTCCACCGTCCATCAACGAACCGCGGAAACCTGGCGCCGAGGCGATGACCATGTAGAGCGCCATCGTCTCTCCCAACGCCCTGCCGAGCCCCAGCATTGCGCCGGAGATGTAACCGGACTTGCCGAATGGCAGCACTGTCATCCGGACGACCTCCCACCGGGTCGCACCGAGTGCGAGCGCGGCCTCGACCTGTCCACGGGGGGTCTGGACGAAGACCTCACGGGCGGTCGCGGCGATGATCGGCAGGATCATGATCGCCAGCACCACGCCACCGGTGAAGATGTTGCGGCTGGTGGAGAACGCCGGGGACGTCCCCTGTTCCCAGTCGAAGAGGATGAAGCCGCCGGCCCAGCCGACGAGCCACTCGTAGAATCCGCCGAGGGCAGGCCCGAGGACCTGCATGCCCCAGATGCCGAAGACGATCGACGGCACCGCCGCCAGAAGGTCGATGACGAAGCCCAGGGGACGCACCACACGCTTCGGGCAGTAGTTCGACAGGAAGACCGCGACGCCGAGCGCGATGGGCATCGCGATGACGAGCGCCAGCACGGAGACCATCACCGTGGTGAAGAACATGTTCGGGATGCCGAACTGCATCCAGCCGCCGTCGTTGGAACTGTAGTTCAGGTCCCACCGGTCACCGTAGGTGAAGAAGCTGAACAGACCGTCGCGCTCCCGCGACAACGCCGGGATGGCCTGGAGAAGCAGGAACAGTCCGATGGCACCGATGATGACCGTGATCAACACCGCAGCACCGGTGGACAGCGACTCGAAGACCCGGTCGCCGGTGCGTTTCACCGCTCCTGCGGCACTACCCGTGCCTGCACCACCGAGGCCGTTCGCGCCGCCGGCGCCGTCGGAGCCACCGGCCACGGTTGTCCCCGGAGACTCCCGGTCCTGGCTTCCGTCCTGTGGGGAGCCGGCGTCCGTTCCGGACTCCGTCCCCGGGTGTGAGTTGGTCATACTACTGGAGTGCGTCCACGGCGGTCTCGAGCTTCTCCTTGAACGATCCGCTCAGCGGGATGTAGCCCGCCTCTTCAAGCTGATCGTTCTGGTTGTCGAGAATGGTGTGCAGGAAGTCCTTGACCCGGGCACCGGTCTCTTCGTCGTAGCCGGCCGAGCAGACGATCTCGTAGGTCGTCAGTGCCAGCGGGTAGGCACCTTCCTCCTTCATGCCGAAGAGCGCCTCGGAGTCGACGACGAGGTCGTTGCCCTCACCGGAGAAGGCGACCTGGTCCAGCGCCTTGTTCACGGTCTCGGCATTCAGCTCGGTCGGGCCCGCACCGAAGTCCAGATTGGCAATGCCGAGGTCATTGGCGGTCGCGAAACCGGACTCCACATAGGTGATGGAGCCGTTGGTGGCCTTGACCTGGTCGGCGACGCCCGAGGAGCCCTGTGCACCGGAACCGACGCGGGTGGGGAAGGTCTTGCCCTCGTCCTCCCACAGGCCGTCGGTGGCGGTCTTCAGGAAGGACTGGAAGTTGTCGGAGGTGCCCGATTCCTCGGCACGGTAGAGCACGTCGATGGGCTGGTCGGGAAGATCCACGCCCTCGTTCTCCGCGGCGATGGCCTCGTCGTTCCAGTTGCGGATGTCGCCCTTGAAGATCTTGGCGACGGTGTCGACGGAGAGGTTGAGGTCGTCGACGCCGTCGAGGTGGAAGGCCACCGCGACGGGCCCGACGACCATGGGGAGGTGCCAGGCGGGATTGTCCTCGCAGCGCTTCGCAGCCGCCGCGGCCTGTTCCTCGTCGAGGGGTGAATCCGATCCGCCGAAGTCGACCTGGTCGGCGATGAACTGCTTCTGACCTGCACCGGAACCGGTCGCGTTGTAGGCCAGCACGGCACCGGGGACGGAGGACGAGTAGGAGACACCGAACTGCTCCATCGCCTTCTGCTGGGAGCTGGCGCCCTCACCGCGGAGTTCACCCTGGGTGTCGGAGAGTTCGTAGGAGCTCTCGGAGGTGGTGCCCCCCTCACTGTCCCCGGAGTTCGAGTTCGAACAACCGGTGAGGACGAGAGAGCCGGCGGCGACGGTCGCTGCCGCGGTGGTCAGCGTGCGGCGGCGGGTGGTCGAGATCTTCACAGTGGGTAGTCCTTACACATGCGTTGTGGGTTGACGACGCACCGTACGTTAACGCCCCTTGGTGGACGTCAGACACCGTGAAAGTGAACGGAAGATGAATACTCCGGCGGGTACCGGTCAGATCAGGCCCCGGTAGACCACGTCCCGGTGCACGACGTCGAACCCGAGACGCCGGTAGGTTGCCACCGCCGGAACGTTGTCGCCCTCCACGTAGAGGTCCACTGCATCCGCACCACCGTCGAGCAGGTACCCGATCCCGAGCAGGGTGACCGGTCCACCGAGGCCGCGGCCGCGTGCGGCGTCAGCCAGGCACACCACGTAGACCTCCCCGTGCGGGTCGCCGTCGGGACGTTTCGTCCAGTGGAAACCCAGGCACTCACGGTCGTCGAAGAGGAAGATCACACCGTTCGGGTCGAACCAGTCCGCGCTGCGTGCCTCCTCCAACTTCCCCAGGTCCCAGCCACCCTGTTCCGGGTGCCATGCGAACGCCTCGTTGTTCACCCGGAGCCATTCGGTGTCGACATGCTCCACCCCGAATGCCTCGCACGCCGCGGGGTAGTCCAGGACGGTCAGCCCTTCGCGCTCCACGGTGGCTTTCGCCTCGTCCCGTCCGGCGAGCAGTGTGGTCCGGCGGTCGGCGTCGGTGCAGTCGACCGACATTTTCAGCAGTTCCCGCACGGTCCTCGCGCGCCGACCGTCGGCGAAGTTCCTCGCCGAGTCCAGGTCGCCGTGCGACCAGACGCTGAGCTGGCGCTCGACATCCAGGTGGCGACCTATCTCCCGCAGCATCCCGGTCGCCACTCCACGGCGACGGGCATCCGGGTGGACGGCCAGTTCGGCGACGTAGGACGGGTTCACCGACACCACCCCGACGAGTTGTCCGTCGACCTCGGCGGTCAGGTGACGGTAGCCGTCCTCACCCACCTCGATACTGCGCAGGAACGCCTCGCTGTACGCCGGTACTCCGTCCGCCTCTTCGACGGCGGCGAGAAGGCTCCGGATCTGTTCGGCGGTCCCGTCGTCCCGCGCGGCATCATCGGGGAAGAACTCCCGGTGCACAGGGTTCAGCGGCTTGTTCTTCGCGTTCATCGCGGCTCTCCTCAGGGGGCGTCGAGTTCCACAGCTTTGTACCCCACATTACGCACCGTGGCGATGACCTTCTCGTACTCGTGACCGAGCTTCGCCCGCAGTCGACGCACGTGCACGTCGACGGTACGGGTTCCTCCGAAATAGTCGTAACCCCACACGTCCTGCAGGAGCTGCTCACGGCTGAAGACCCGCCCAGCATGCTTGACCAGGAAGTACAGCAGCTCGAACTCCTTGTACGTCAGGTCCAGTGGGCGACCCTCGACACGTGCGACATAGGTGACCTCGTCGACGATCAGACCGCCGATGGTGGCGACCTGGCTGTCCTCGGCCTCCTCGACGGGGACGGGACGCCTCGTCATCAACATCCGCAGGCGCGCGTCGACCTCTGTCGGGGTCGCCGAGGGGAGAAGGAAGTCGTCCACCGCCCACGAGCCGTCCAGGGCGATGACACTGGTCTCCTCGATGGCGACGGACACCGGCAACGTCGGGTACGCGGCAGCGACCGACCGGCAGAGGTCCCTGGCGCCCAGAAGGTTGCTTCCGGTGACGTCGATCATCACGACCTCGGCGCCGCCGATCTCCTTGACGGACCCCGGCGCCGGCGGGAGGAGCACCACCTCATGGGACAGCAGGGCCAGCGACGGAAGCACCTCTGAGACCTCATCTTTGTCAGAGAGCACGGTCAGTTTCACGGCCGTCGTCCTTCCTTCGGTGTGTCTCGCCGGGAACGCTCCGCTCCGGCACCGTCACCACTTTACACCGGCCGGACCTGCACAATCCCGGCGACCGACCACTGCAACAGCATCGAAACGAAGACGTAACAATGCACTCATTCGGCGCAGCCCCCACCGCTTTGTATGCTGGGGCGGTGACCGAGACCACCCGCCAGAGCACAGGACGCCGCCCCCGACGGACGGTGACGACCGTCGTCCTGATCGTGGTCGCCGTGCTCGCGGCGACTCTCGGAGTCGCCGTGGTGGCGGACAGCCTGGTGGCCGCGCGGGTGGAGAAGAAGATCTCGGACCGGATCTTCCGGGAGTCACACCTGGCCACGCCTCCCCACGTCCAGGTGACCGGGCTTCCCTACCTCGCCGCCGTCTTCACCCACGAGGTGCCGTCGATCCAGGTGGAGTCCACGGACGTGGAGATCCCGGGATTCGGACGGGTGACGGTGTCCTCCTCCGCCACGAAGATCACGCTGGGCAAGGACGCCGTGTTGTCAGGGGACTTCACCGACGCCCCGGCGCGCGAGGTCTTCACCCGCATCCAGATGGACACCGTCGAGCTCGGCGACCGTATGGGCATCGACGACCTCGGGCTGGCGTCCCAGGACGACTCCTCCCCGACCGGCGGCTGGGAGACCGAGGCATACCTCTCCGGCTCTCCCGACGGCCTGCCGGACGAGGACTCCGGACGCTACGAGGTCGGGGTCCGTCTGCGTGTGTGGCAGGGCGACGTCTACCTGACACCGACGGAGATCACCGACACCCCGAACTCCGCCTCCCCCGATGACCTGGACCACGACGTCACCGAGCGGGTCCTGGACGCCTTCACGCTGGAGCTTCCCGGCGAGAACCTGCCGTTCCGCAGCCCCCCGCGACGGGTGTACACCGCCGGCGGAACATTGTTCATCGAGGCAGAGCAGAACTACACACGCGTCAGCGTGGCGGACCTGGCACCGCAGTCGGGCCCGCTGAACGAGGACGAGCAGGCGGGACTCTGATCCCCGGGGCGACCCGGTACGCTGTCAGACATGACTAGCGACAACCCCATTTCAGGTAACGAGGCCGTCGCCCGCGCGGAAGAGCAGGCCAAGCAGACCGCCGGGCGCAACATCCCCACCATCGGTGACCTCCCCGTCGCCGAGGACACCGCCAACCTCCGTCAGGGGCCGAACCTGCACGACGGGCTCCTGGCGCTGCTGCCGCTCGTCGGCGTGTGGCGGGGCGAAGGCCACGCCTCCCCCGTCGGAGGCTCCGACGAGTACGCGTTCGGCCAGCAGATCGTCTTCGCCCACGACGGCGAGAATTACATCAGCTACAACTCGCGGATCTGGCGCCTCGACGACAAGGGCGAGGCCACCGGCCAGGACGTCCGGGAGACCGGTTTCCTCCGCATCAGCGAGAACGACGACATCGAGTTCCTCGCCGTGCACAGCACAGGTGTCGTGGAGGTCATGTACGGTCGCCCGCGCACCGAGCGTGCCTGGGAGCTCGAGAGCGCCTCGACCCTGGCGTCCGAGACCGGCCCTCGTGCTTTCGGCCCCGGTAAGCGTCTCTACGGGCTGATGCCGAACAACAACCTCGGCTGGGTCGATGAGCGCATGGCGAACGCAGCGGACGCGGCGGACGGCGGCAGCGGGGAGCTGGCTCCCTGGATGTCCGCCGAGCTGTCGCGCGTCATCGGGTAGCCGTCCGGTAACCGTCGGGGGTTCCCGCTCAGGCAGTGGCCGCCTCGACGGCCATCGCCTCGACGTCGTCAGCGACCGCGGGTCGAGGCAACTCCACCCCGTCCAGTTCGGTGACCCTGGCGTGGATACGCACCGAGGACACCAGCCAGACGCCGTCGGCGGCCCTCAGGTCCGCCACCGTCAACGGTCGCTGCTCCGTCTCCCATCCGTTCCGGCGTGCCAGTGCGAACAACGCCGCCTGGGTGGTACCGGGAAGGACGCCCGCCTGCTGGCTCGGGGTGACCATCGTCCTGCCGGTCACCGCGACCACCGTGGAGGTGGGGCCCTCCAGGACGCGGTCGTCGTCACCGATGAAAATGACGTCGTCCAACCCCTGCGAGGCCGCGTGTCGGAGAGCAGCCATGTTCATCGCGTAGGACAGCGTCTTCGCCCCCACCAACGCCCAGGGTGAGTCGTCGGAGATGCTGAGACTGAAACCCCGGTGTGCGGTCATGACCCGTACCCCCTGCTCGCGCTGGCGCACCGCGGAGGGCGACTCGGCGCTGACCGTCACCCACCCGGTCACTCTGCCGGTCGACTCACGCCCCCTCGAGTACATCCACCGCAGAGCCGCCTCCCCGCCACCGAGGTCCTCCCACGCGGACAACGCCATGTCGGTGGCCTGCACCCACCGGTCGACGTCCGGAGCCGGCAGATCGAGCAGTGACGCACCCCGGACGAAACGGTCCCGGTGGAGGTCGAGATTCCGGACGCGTCCGGCCCGCACCATCATGGTCTCGAAGATGCCGTCGCCGCGTCGGGCCGCCAGATCGTCGATGTACATCACGGGCACGGTCGCGTCGATGACCTCCGGCGGCAGGTCCGCTGCGGGGCGGACGTCGACGGCGATGTCACGGGGGTTCTCGGCGGTGTTCGCGGCAGTCATGGCGACCAGTGTAGGGGTTCGCCCCTGACACGGGGCCCGATCGGTACTAGGCTGGTTGGTGTGAGTCAGACGCACAGCCCCCTGGTCGACCACGTTCCAGGGGCAAGCACGGAAGATGGTTCAGGCTTCGAGGGGCACCAGGGACTCCTGGTGGCTACGGCGAGGCACTACGGACGGCCGCTCATCGAGCAGTCGCTCGTGGACGAGGGTGGCACCGGGGTCATCGACGGGTGGTCGCACACGGCGATCATGGTGACAGGGCCGGATGCCGCCACCTGGCTGAACGACCTCATCTCCCAGAAGGTCGACGCCATGACGGTGGGTTCGTCGACGCACGGCCTGATCCTTGACGTCCAGGGACGTGTCGAGCACGCTTTCGGGATCTCCGCCGTGGCCGACGGCACATTCCTGTTGGACGCTCCGGGGGACTCGGATGCCACGGCTCTGGCTGACTTCCTGTCCAGGATGGTGTTCTGGTCACAGGTCGAGGTCTCGACGCCCGAGCTGTCGCTCATCAGCGTGGTCAACCCGGACGCGTCACCTGCCGCTGCCGCCGGCACAGGTGTTCCCGAGGGAGTCTCGGGGCTGGCCGGGGGCTCGGCGGCTTCCGCCCGGTACTGGACGGTCCGCACCCTCGGCGGGCACCCCGTGACCGACGTATGGGTCGACACCGCGGGGCTGGCAGCCTGCTGGGACGCTCTGGTCTCGGCAGGGGCCCAGCCGGTCGGCGGTTGGGCTGCGGACGCGTTGCGGATCCGTGACCGCCGACCACTGCTCGGCATCGACACCGATGAGCGGGTGATACCGCACGAGGTGCCCGGTTTCATCGGTGGCGATACCCCGAGCGCACACGGAGCCACGCAGCTGGCACGTGCGGACGACGGCCCGACCACGTCGGCGGTGCACCTGAACAAGGGATGCTACCGGGGCCAGGAGACGGTCTCCCGCGTGCATAATCTGGGTCGCCCCCCACGACAGCTGGTGGTGCTGCAACTGGACGGCTCCGGGCAGGCGCTGCCCGAGGTCGGTGCGGCAGTGCTCGCGGGCACGCGGAGCGTCGGACGGATCGGACTCACCGTCCAGGACGCTGACGACGGACCGGTGGCACTGGCACTCGTGAAACGGCAGGTCATCGAGAAGCTCGCGGCGGACCGTGAGACGGGTGGGCACGAGGCTCCCCCGTTGACCGTCGACGGCGTCGATGCCGCCGTGGACCCGGACGACATCGTCGTCGACAACACCGTTCGACCGGGCCGCGCCGCGGTGGACAGACTGAGGGGAAAAATCTGACCGGCATTCACCTGCGCATACAGTGATGGCACGCGATTCAGGGCGGGTCTGGTTCTGACAACTGCGCCTACACCCGCTATGGTGGGGACAGAACAGAATCACTGAAAGATGCGAGAGCAGCTCAAATCCCTGGCTGCTCCATTGACAACCCGAGGGGGTCAGGCCATGGGTCGCGGCCGTGCCAAGGCAAAGCAAACCAAGGTTGCCCGTCAGCTCAAGTACAGCTCTCCAGACATGGATCTCGAGAGTCTCCAGCGTGAGCTGTCCACTGAGAGTGGGCATTCCACCGAGGACGACTACGAGGAGTGGGACGACTGGAGTGCCGAGGAGGACGAGGGTCGCTGACGGCCCTTCTCCGTCCTTTCATGCAGTGAACACCGGCGCCTGCGCCGGTCCATACCGCTGAATCAGCGATGTGGACCGACCCGGACGCCGGTTTTCGCGTACCCCGACAACGGACAGAGGGCGGCTTCCGTACCCGGAAACCGCCCCGGCCCGCCCACGTCAGGTGCGCGGGTACTCCCCCACCAGTTCCGCGCGGGCGGCGGACTCGTTCTCCGAGCCGTCCTCAGCCGCCAGCCGGACATGGCCCAGATTCCAGGCGTCGATGTGGCGGGCGGTGAGCATGGCGAGCGCACGCTCCGCATCGTCCTCACCGACGACGGCCACCATGCCGACGCCCATGTTGAAGGTCTTCTCCATCTCGTCCTGCGATACCTTGCCCAGCTGGGCAATGGTGCGGAACACCGGGGCGGGCTCCCAGGAACCGCGATTGAGCTCGGCGACGAGCCCCTCGGGGATGACACGGGCCAGGTTGGCGGCCAGGCCACCTCCGGTGACGTGGGAGTAGGTGTGGACGTCGCACTCGGCTGCGAGGGCGAGGCAGTCGAGCGCGTAGATCTTCGTCGGCTCCAGCAGTTCCTCACCGAGGGTGCGCCCGAAGTCGGAGACGTAACCGTCGAGTTCCAGACCAGCCTTCTCGAGGAGGACGTGGCGGGCGAGGCTGTATCCGTTGGAGTGGAGTCCGGAGCTGGCCATGCCGATGACGACGTCACCGTGCCGCACCCGGTCGGGCCCCAGCAACTTGGCTTCCTCGACGACGCCGACGGCGGTCGCGGAGACGTCGTACTCGCCGGGCTCCATCAGCCCGGGGTGCTCTGCGGTCTCCCCGCCGAGGAGGGCACAACCAGCGTCGATGCAGCCGGCGGCGATACCGGAGACGATCTCGGCGACGTGCTCCGGCACGACCTTGCCGATGGCGATGTAGTCCTGCAGGAACAGCGGCTCAGCGCCGCAGACCACCAGATCGTCGACGACCATGGCGACCAGGTCGCGGCCGATGGTGTCGTGTTTGTTCATGGCCTGGGCCACCGCGAGCTTCGTCCCGACGCCGTCGGAACCTGAGGCCAGGAGGGGCTTGTCGTAGTCCCCGAGGGCGAACAGGCCGGCGAATCCACCGAGCCCGCCCCGGACCTCGGGCCGGGTGGCTTTCTTGGCCAGGGGCGCGAACATCTCGACGGCACGGTCGCCGGCCTCGATGTCCACGCCGGCGGCAGCGTAGCTGGCGCCGCCGGAGTTGTCGCGGGGATCGGTCAGGTCAGTCAAAGTAATACGCCTTCACTCGCGGTGATTGTCGTGCAGGATTCTCCTGCATTTAGCCGAACCCAGCCTACCCGGTGCGGTGTCTGATCCTCCTACTCAGATACCCCGGACCACGGGAATCCAGTGCGATACATCGCCTGCGTGTGCACCTGAGACCTCCGCACCCGCGGCGACGGCACCGTCGACGTCGATGATTCCCCCGGCCAGTCGCAGCCACGTCAGGGCATCACACTGGACCACGTTCGGCGGTGTTCCCCGTCGGTGCACCGAACCTTCGACACACTGGACGGCGGCAAAGGGCGGCACCCGCACCTCGACACTGTGCCCGGGGGCGTCCTGCTCCAACTGGGCGGTCGTGAGCCGCACCGCGGCTGCTACGGCACTGCGTGACGGGCGGGGCTCATTCTCGGGATCCTTCACCCACGGCCACACCTCCAGCAGCGCCGTCCGCACTGCGGCGGGGTCTGTCGTCTTCGTCGACCTCTCTGGCATGACCTCGATGATACGGGGATAACCCGGACTGTAGGATATTGGACATCACCAGTGAGACGAAAGGCAGATTGTGGCAGTAACAGGCGCAGACGAGCAGGGGCGGACGCTGCAGTCGGAGACGACACTCCGGTTCATGGCGGCGCCGACCGACGTCCTGATGCAGGGTGCCCGGGGTGTCCACGGCGGTCGAGTCCTGGAGTGGATCGACAAAGGTGCCTATGCCTGTGCCGTCGGCTGGTCCGGCGCGTACTGCGTGACGGCGTATGTGGGCCACATCCACTTCACCCGCCCGATCCCTTCCGGCCACATCGTGGAGGTCCGGTCGCGCATCGTCTACACGGGTCGTTCCTCCATGCACATCGTCAACGAGGTGCTCTCCGCGGATCCGCGGGAAGGTGTCTTCACCCGTGCGTGCGACTGTCTCGTGATCTTCGTGGCCATGGACGAGAACCGTAAGTCGATGCAGGTTCCCCATTTCGAGCCTGAGACCGAGGCCGGCGTTCGGATCCAGCAGGCTGCCCTGTCGCGTGTGCAGCTGCGCAAGGCGATCGAAGAGGAGATGCTGAAACAGAGCTACTCCTCCGATCCGGCGGCGACCACCGCGCCTCGCATGACCCACCGGTTCATGGCCAAGCCCACCGACGTCAACTGGGGCGGGAACGTCCACGGTGGCACTGCGATGGAGTGGATCGACGAAGCAGCGTCCGCCTGCACGTCGGCGTGGACCGGTGAGCGCACCGTGGCTGTCTACGCGGGAGGATTCCGCTTCTACCGCCCCGTACACATCGGCGATCTCGTCGAGGTCGAGGCCCGGGTGATCCGCACCGACGTGCGCAGCATGTCTGTGTCGGTGCACCTGCGCGCCGGTGACCCGCGCGAGGGGACCGGCAATCTGCCGGTCGGCATCCACGCGTCAATGACCTACATCTCGACGGACATCGACGGCAACCCACTGGCCGCCCGGCAGTTCACGCCCACCACCCCGGAGGACAAGCGGCTGTCCCAGCACGCCGCCACGCTGCGCGAACTACGCACCAAGTACCGGCCGATGCCGCTGGTGGAGCCGCTGCGGGACGAGAGCCAGTACCCGATGAACTGATCAGCGGGCGAAGATAGCTGCGAGCTGGTAATCACCGTCCCGGGCGAACTGCCCCGCCTGCTGCTGGAACTGTCGTCCATTGCCTGCAGGCCCGTCGACCTGAAGTGCAGCGAGCTCTTTCAGTGACGCCACGTCAATGTCTTCGGCGTTCGGATCGTCGAGCCGCTGGTCATACAGTGACCGTCGGGTGTCATTACCCACCACAGCCCTGGCGGTGGTCAGTTCGTCGACAGCGGCAGCGTCGTCCTGCGGTGCCACTGCCAGCCTGTCGGCGAGTTGCCGGTCGAGCTCCCCGGTGGGGGCACCCCTGTCCAGTCCCAATGACTGGTAGATGTCATAGTGCGCCATGAGAATTCTTCCCTCTCGGAAACGTCGGGTGCCGCACAGGCACCCGTTGAAGTCAGAGGGAGCTTACCAATGTCTCAGCAAGAAGACGGCCCGTTGTGAGGAAATCTCCCCACAACGGGCCGTCCACCCGGGCGACCTGTCGCCCGGTGTTACTCCACGACGGAGTTCGCGCCGACCGCGTGGCTGAACAGGGAGGGCAGCGTCCCCTCCCAAGCCTGCCTGGCGTCGGCGACCGGCACCGTGAACTCCGCGTCGGCGGTGGTGACGGCGATCTGCGCGGCAGCCACCGAGCCAGCGCCGTTGTCCCCGTCAGCCGAGACGCTGGAGCCGATGCGGCTCACCGGGACACCATGCCCGGTGAAGACGGCCTCGACCTTCTCCACGGCGGACGGGTCCGCGGCGTCGACGGCCACGAGCACGCGAGTGGCGGTCTCCGAGAACAGGCCGGTGAACAGGTCGGCGACAGCATCACCGGTCGTGGCCTCCGCGGACAGGGCAGCGACCGGGTCCACGGACACCGACGCCCCCGACTGCACGGCGTACTCCACGACAGCCTGCGAGAGGCCTCCCTCAGACAGGTCATGAGCCGAAGCGACCACACCACGCAGTTCTCCGAGCGCAGCGCCGAGACGTTGCTCTGCCGACAGGTCCACTACCGGGGGCATCCCGGCAAGCGCGGAGTGCGCGACCTGCTGCCAGATGGAGCCGCCGAGTTCATCGGCCGTCTCCGCACCGGCGAGCAGGAGCACATGGTCCCCCGCTTCGGGGCGTGTCGGGATCCGGGTTGCGACGTCGTCGATCGTGCCGAGGACGGCGATCACCGGGGTCGGCAGAATGGCCTCCGCACCGGTCTGGTTGTAGAAGCTGACATTGCCGCCGGTGACCGGGACAGCCAGTTCCGCGCACCCGTCGGCGAGACCGTGGACGGCCTCACGGAACTGCCACATCACGCCGGCGTCCTCCGGGGACCCGAAGTTCAGGCAGTTCGACACCGCCACCGGGGTTGCGCCGGTCACCGACACATTGCGGTATGCCTCCGCAAGTGCCAGGCGGGCACCGGTGTTCGGGTCGAGCTTCGTGTACCGCCCGGAGGCATCGGTCGACACGGCGACACCGCGGCCGGTCTCCTCGTCGATGCGCAGCACGCCGGCGTCCGCGTCCTTCGCCAGGACGGTGTTGCCACGCACGTAGCGGTCATACTGCTCGGTGATGAACGCACGCGAGCACAAGGCGGGCGATGCCGCGAGGTCGAGCATCGTCTGACGGACCTCATCGACGGTGGTCGGGCGGGTAAGGCCGGGTTCGGCGTTCAGGGCGTCCTGGGTCTCCGGACGGGCGACGGGACGCTCGTAGACGGGCCCTTCATCGGCCATGGTGGCGGCGTCGGCGTCGACCACTACCTCTCCGCGGTGCTCGATGACCAGGTGTTCACCGTCGGTGACTTCACCCAGGTCGGAGGCGATGACCTCCCACTTGTCGCAGATGGCCATGAACGCGTCGACGTTGTCCGGGGTTACCACGGCCATCATGCGTTCCTGCGACTCCGAGGAGAGGATCTCCGCGGCGGTCATTCCTTCGGCACGCAGGTGCACCTTGTCCAGGTTGACGTGCATTCCGCCGTCACCGGCTGCGGCGAGTTCGGCGGTGGCACAGGACAGGCCCGCACCGCCGAGATCCTGGATACCGACGACCACCCCGGCGTTGTACAGGTCCAGGCAGCATTCGATGAGCACCTTCTCTGCGAAGGGGTCACCGACCTGCACGGCCGGGAGCTTACGCTCGGCACCTTCCTCAAAGGTGTCGGAGGCGAGGACGGACACGCCGCCGATGCCGTCCAGTCCGGTGCGGGAGCCGAAGAGGATCACCCGGTTGCCGACGCCGGAGGCGAAGGCGAGTTTGAGGTCATCACTCTTGAGGGTTCCCACGCACAGTGCGTTGACCAGTGGGTTGCCCGCGTAAGACTCGTCGAAGACGGTCTCACCGCCGAGATTCGGCAGACCGAGGCTGTTGCCGTACCCGCCGACACCGGCGACCACACCGGGCAGCACGCGCTGGGTGTCCGGGGCATCGGCTGCGCCGAAGCGCAGCTGGTCCATCACGGCGACCGGACGTGCGCCCATGGCCATGATGTCGCGGACGATGCCACCGACACCGGTCGCCGCGCCCTGGTAGGGCTCGACGTAGGACGGGTGGTTGTGGGACTCGACCTTGAAGGTGACGGCGTTGCCGTCCCCGATGTCGATGACGCCGGCGTTCTCGCCGATACCGGCGAGCATCTTGGACTTCATCTCTTCGGTGGTGGTCTCACCGAAGTACCGCAGGTGCACCTTGGAGGACTTGTAGGAGCAGTGCTCCGACCACATCACCGAGTACATCGCCAGTTCGGCGTCCGTGGGACGACGGCCGAGGATGTCACGGATGCGCTGGTACTCGTCGGGCTTCAGGCCCAGTTCGGCCCACGGCTGGTCGAGTTCCGGGGTGGTGGACGCGTGGGCGACGGTGTCATTCACGACGTTCACGGGATTCTCGTCAGTCATATTTGTTGTATCTCCTCAGGCTGCCACGGAACCGACGGCGGACAGGAACATCTGCAGACCGTCCAACGACGGTCCGGTCAGGGTCTCGACAGCGTGTTCCGGGTGCGGCATCAGGCCCACGACCCGCCCGTTGGCGGAGCTGATTCCGGCGATGTCATTGACCGACCCGTTGTAGTTGTCGGTGTAGCGGAAGACGACACGTCCCTCAGCCTCAAGCTCGGCGACAGTATCGGCCGACGCCTGGAAGCGTCCTTCACCGTGCTTGGAGGGGATGAGGATCTTCTGGCCCGCCTGCAGCGAGCTGGTCCACGCGGTTTCCGCGTTGACGACCTCCAGGACAGCATCGGTGCAGTGGAAGTGGAGTCCCTGGTTACGGGTCAGCGCACCGGGCAACAGGCCTGATTCGGTGAGAATCTGGAATCCGTTGCAGATACCGAGGACCGGCATTCCCCCGGCCGCCTTCTCGACCACGGAGCGCACCACGGGCGCCTGGGCGGCGATGGCCCCGGAGCGCAGGTAGTCCCCGTAGGAGAACCCTCCCGGGACGACTACGGCGTCAACCTCTTTCAGGTCTGCATCCGCGTGCCACAGCTCGACGGCCTCGGCGCCGGCGATACGCACGGCGCGTGCGGCGTCAACGTCGTCCAGCGTCCCGGGAAAGGTGATGACACCGATGCGCGCGGTCACTCGGTGACCCCGGCGGATCCGGCGATCTCGGCGGACACGACCTCGTAGTCCTCGATCACGGTGTTGGCGAGCAACGTCGAGGCGACGCGCTCGAGGTCCTCGGCAGAGACGGAGTCATCGACCTCCAGCTCGAACCGCTTGCCCTGACGGACATCGTTGACTCCGGAGACGCCGATACGCCCCAGCGCACGGACGACGGCCTGTCCCTGGGGATCCAGGATCTCGGCTTTGGGCATGACATTGACTACGACACGTGCCACGAGTTTCCTCTTGTTTCCTTGCTGTTAGCTGTAGGTGGGGAACAAGGCACAACCATACCGGGTGGCACGGACATCGCGAACCGACGGTCTCAGGGCTGCCAGCGTTCCGTACTGGGCTTCTGGTCCGCAGGCTGCGGAGAAGCGCCCACAGGCTCCACGATCTCGTCGTCGGGTGAGTACTCGAAAGTCTTCTCCCGGTCCAGGACGGCATTCGCCTGGTCCATGTCCAGCGACTTCGTCCACTTGCCGACGAGGAGGGTCGCCACGGCGTTGCCCGTGAAGTTCGTCAGAGAACGTGCTTCGGACATGAACCGGTCGATACCGACGATGATGTCGACCCCGCCGAGCATCTCCGGACGGTGCGCCTGCAACCCCGCGGCAAGGGCTGCGATGCCGGCCCCTGAGACGCCCGCAGCACCCTTGGAGGCGATGATCATGAACACGAGTAGCCCGATCTGTTCACCGAGGCCCATAGAAATATTCATTGCATCAGCGATGAAGATCGAGGCCATGGTCAGGTAGATGGCGGTGCCGTCCAGATTGAAGGAGTAGCCGGTCGGGACGACGATGCCGACAGTGGCCTTGTCGACGCCCGCGAACTCCATCTTCTGCATCAGTTGCGGCAGTGCCGACTCCGACGACGAGGTACCGACGATGAGCAGGTACTCCCGACCGAGGTAGCGCAGGACCTTGAAGATGCTCAACCCTGTCGAGGCGCGGAGGATCGTCCCCAGGACAAGAACGATAAAGAGCACACACGTGATGTAGAAGCCGAGCATCAACGTGATGAGCTGCCAGACAGCGTCCATCCCCGTGCCTCCCACGACACCGGCCATAGCTCCGAAAGCGCCTACCGGCGCAACCCAGAGGATCATGGACATGACCTTGAAGACGACCTTCTGTGCCAACTCGATACCGTACAGGCAGGGGCCGGCGATCTTGTTCGGCATCGACTGCAGTGCGAAACCGACGAGCAGCGCCACGAACAGGGTCTGCAGGACAGCCTGTTCGGGGTCAGTGAAGGCAGAGACGATCGTGTCCGGAATGATGTTCTGAATGAAGCCGAAGAAGCCGCCTTCACTCTCTGCAGCTGTATCAACATCGCCGCTACCAGCGGAAATCCCCAGCCCCTCACCTGGCTGGATGAAGTTCCCGACGAGGAGCCCGATGCCGAGAGCGAACGTAGACATGATGAGGAAGTAGACCAACGCAATACCGCCGGCCTTACCGACGGTGGCTGCCTCGCGAACATGGCCGATACCGATGACGATCGTGCAGAAGATGATCGGTGGGATCACCATCTTGATCAGGCTCACGAACATCGTACCGAGGGGTTTGAGGCCTTCTCCGACCCCAGGAGCCAGCAACCCTACGGTGATTCCGGCGATCACAGCGACAATGACGCTGAGGTACAGCCAGTGAGACCTGTCTTTCGGCTTCGAGTTCTTCCCGGCGTCTGCACCTTGTGTGGTGGCAGTCACCTCGGGACGGTGTTCGTTTGTCATGGAACAGCAACCTACGCCTGAACACCCCCTCCCACAAAGCGAGGAAGGTCAGGTGAACTTGGTTTACCGCACGATCAGGGGTGCAGAATACCCCCG
Source organism: Corynebacterium sp. CNJ-954 (assembly GCF_001942345.1). Lineage (GTDB taxonomy): Bacteria > Actinomycetota > Actinomycetes > Mycobacteriales > Mycobacteriaceae > Corynebacterium. Next base: position 13,669 of record NZ_MKKI01000006.1, on the reverse strand, counting down.
GAGGCACTCAGTCCAGCAACTCCGTCGCACCCATCCGGTCGAGCTCCCAGGCGGTCTCGAAGGCGGACTGCCGCCACTTCTCGTAACGCCCCGACACTCCCCCGTGCCCGGAAGTCATGTCCGTCTTCAGCAGGAAGTCGCCACCGCCGTCAACGTCACCGGCAACCTCGCGCAGCTTCGCGATCCACTTCGTCGGCTCCACGTAGAGCACCCGGGTGTCGTTGAGACCACTGATCGCGAGGATCGGCGGGTACGCCTGGGCGGTCACGTTCTCGTAGGGAGCGTAGGTCGACATGTAGTCATACACGTCCGGATCATGGTAGGGGTCGCCCCACTCCTCCCACTCGGTCACCGTCAACGGAAGCTCGGGCATCAGGATGCTGGTGAGCGGGTCGACGAAAGGCACCACGGCTTCAATACCGGCGAAGCGGTCGGGCGCCATGTTCGCCACGGCACCCATGAGCAGACCGCCGGCGGAACCACCTTCCGCCACCATCTTCTGCGGCGAGGTGATCCCCGCGGCGATCAGGTCGTCGGCCACGGCGATGAAGTCGGTGAAGGTGTTCGTCTTCTGCAGCATCTTGCCCTGCTCGTACCAGTGGCGCCCCATCTCCCCGCCGCCACGGACGTGCGCCACCACGTACACCACACCGCGGTCCAGCATCGACAGCCGGAACACCGAGAAGTACGGGTCCATACTGGCCTCGTAGGAACCGTAGCCGTACAGCAGAACAGGGTGCACAGTGCCTTCAGCCAGCGGATCCACGTCGGTGCGGTGGATCAGCGACACCGGAATCCGTGCTCCGTCGGACGCGGTAACCCACCGACGCGATGCGGTGTAGCGTGACCGGTCGAAGTCGCCGAGCACCGTCTGCTCACGTCGCAGCATCCGCTCCCCGGTCCGCAGGTCGATCTCCCACACCTGCGCCGGTGTGACGTAGCTGGTGTAACTGACGCGCAGAACCGGAGACTCCCACTCCGAGTTGCCGACGGTCCCGGCCGAGTAGATCTCCTCGTCGAACTCAATCGGTTCAAACCGTCCCCAGCCACCGGCGGCGTCCGAGACATCCATCAGGGACAGCTGCTCGATGGCGTTCTCCCGGGTGGCGAGCACCAGGTGGTCGGCGAAGCAGTCCACCCCCTCAATCCGCACGTCGTCACGGTGGGGAACAAGAACCTCGTAGGACGCATCGTCGAAGCCGGCGATCGTACCCACCGGGCAATGGCCGACCTCACCGTTCGGCAGGCCGTCGAGTTCCTCCCGGACGACCAGCCAGGCGTCATCCCCGCCGACGACGACGTGGTCGACGTCGTACTGCACGTCTTTCTCCCGCGGACGGATACAGGTCAGTTCGCCCTCCGGGTCACCTGTCTTCTGCGAGACGTCGAGGTACCAGGTTTCGGATGTCGTCTTCGAGGCGGTGGAGACCAACAGGAAGTGCTCGGAGCGGGTCACTCCGAGACCGGTCCAGTACGCTTCATCCTCCTCACGGAAGACACACACGTCCTCACTCTCCGGCGTACCGATCTTGTGCCGCCAGATCTCGTGGGGACGCCATGCATCGTCGACCCGCTGGTAGAAGAGGTAGTCGTCGCCGACCCACGTGGCACCGTAAGCGATGCCTTCCAGGGCATCCTCCAACAGGACGCCGTTGACCAGGTCCTTGATCCGCAGGGTGAACCGCTCGTCGCCGACAGTGTCGGTCGAGTACGCCAGCAGGGTGCCGTCGACGGTCACGCTCGCCGCACCGAGACTGAAGAACTCCTCACCTTCCGCCAGGACGTTGCAGTCCAGCATGACCTGTTCACGGGCCGCGGGCTCCCCGGGGACGATCTCGGGCGGGGTCCAGGACGCGCTCGCATCGGCGGTATCGACGGGGATCCGGCACATGGTGGGGTAGCTCTTCCCCTCCTCGGTGCGGGAGAAATACCACCACTGCCCCGAGCGGACCGGAACCGACAGGTCGGTTTCCCGGATCCTCGACTTCACCTCATTGAAGACCACGTCCTCCAGGGGCTTGAGGTGGGCCGTACGTGCGTCGGTGTACGCGTTCTCCGCGGTAAGGTGTGCCAGGACCTCAGAGTTGTCCTTGTCCCTCAACCACTCGTAGTCGTCGACGACATCACGGCCGTGGAAACTACGGGTGACGGGCTTCTTCTTCGCTACCGGTGGGTTCGCATCCATGGGACACGATCGTAGCGCCCACAGACCGGTGGCCGGTCAGCGGTCGGTGCAGGTGCCGATCCAGTCGGCGAAACGCTGGCCGGAGATCCTCTCGTAGGCGTCCACGTAGCGTTCGCGGGTCGCCTCGACCACCGGCCCCGGAAGCTCGGGCGGCGGGGTGCCCTCGTTCTTGTCCCACCCCGACTTCGGCCCGGTCAGCCAGTTGCGCACGTACTGCTTGTCGAAGCTGGGCTGGACCTTGCCCTCCTCATAGGAGTCGGCCGGCCAGTAGCGGGAGGAGTCGGGCGTCAGTACCTCGTCACCGAGCACCAGGTTGCCGTCGGTATCCAAGCCGAACTCGAATTTGGTGTCCGCCAGGATGATGCCGTGTTCCGCCGCGATCCCGGCCGCCTGGGTGTAGATCGCGATCGAGGCGTCGCGCAGTTCCTCGGCACGTTCCCGGCCGAGCCCCTCGACAACGACGTCGAAAGAGACGTTCTCGTCGTGGTCGCCGATCTCAGCCTTGGTCGCGGGGGTGAAGATCGGCTCTGGCAGCTTGGACGACTCGGTCAGGCCGTCCGGCAGTTCCACGCCGCACACCGACCCGCTCTCCCGGTACTCTGCGAGCCCGGAACCGGTGAGGTAACCGCGGACGACGCACTCGAACGGGAGCATCTCCAGCTTGTGGCAGATCTGTGCCCGTCCCAGGGACTTCTGCGGGATGCGCTCATCGTCAGCGGGGCCGGCAAGGTGGTTCGGGAAATCAATGCGGCCGAAAAAGAAGTCGCTCATCGCGGTGAGCACCCGCCCCTTGTCCGGTATCGGGGTCTCGAGCACGAAGTCGAAGGCGGAGATCCGGTCGGTGGCCACCATGAGCAGGGTGTCCTCGTCGATCTCGTAGATCTCGCGGACCTTTCCCGCGGAGAAATGGGTGTAGTCGGACAAGTCGGGTCGCATGGCCTGCAGAGTCTAGCCCTCACGACCGGCAATCTCCACGCGCCCCCGCGGACCCCACACGAGACGCACCGACGGGGTTTTCTGTTTCACCATGCGAGACAGGGCAGAATCACTAAACTTTCCATTTTCGACGTTTCCTGTACACCTCACGAAAGTGCCATCCATGAGAATCCGACCCCGTCGGGCACTGGCGGCGACCCTCACCGGGCTTGCCCTGCTGCTCTCCACGACGGCGTGTGTACCGGACCGGGACGACATCCCGTCCGACTACATCACGTTCTTCGGCGGCGAACCACAGAATCCGCTGCTGACCACCAACACCAATGAAGTCCAGGGCGGTGAAGTCCTCCGTGCCATGTACACCGGCCTGGTGGGCTACAGCCCCGACGGCGAGCCGTACAACGCCGTCGCCGAGGACATCGAACCGAACGACGACTCCTCCAGCTTCCACGTGACCCTGAAGGACGGCTGGACCTTCACCAACGGTGAACCTGTGACCTCCGCCAGTTTCATCGACGCCTGGAACTTCGGCGCAACCTCGGCCAACGCCCAGCTCGGTGCAGACTTCTTCTCCGCCATCGAGGGCTACGACGACGTCGCTGGCGAGGATGCCACAGCGACGGAGATGTCCGGGCTCACCGAGATCAACGACCATGAGTTCACCGTCGACCTCTCAGCCCCGGATGCATCCTTCCCCACCCAGCTGGGGTACTACGCGTTCTCACCGCTGCCAGAGGTCGCCTTCGATGACACCGATGCCTTCGGTCAGCACCCGATCGGCAACGGTCCCTACATGCTCGACGGGGACGACGCCTGGCAGCACAATGTATCGATCCAGTTGAAGGCGAATCCGGACTACGCCGGCGACGACAAGGCTCAGAATCCGGGCATCGCCTTCAAGCACTACGCCGACGTGGCCACCGCCTACGCCGATCTGCAGTCCGGGGACCTGGACCACATGCGCGAAAACGTCGGTCCGAGAGCTCTTCCCAGTTACCGGGCGGACTTCCCCGACAGCAACGATGACGCGCCCTACGCCGCGATCCAGAACTTCACCATCCCTGAGAACCTCCCCGGTTTCCAGACGGATGAGGAAGGTCGGCTGCGTCGTGCCGCGATCTCCATGGCCATCGACCGGGATCTGATCATCGACAAACTCTTCTTCGGCGGACGGCAGGTCGCCGAGGACTTCGGCGCTCCCACCCTCGAAGGCGGTATCGCGGATGTGACGGGCAAGGAGGTGCTGACCTTCCAACCGGACAAGGCCCGTGAGTTGTGGGAGAAGGCCAATGAGATCCATCCCTACAGCGGTGAATCGTTCCAGATCGCCTACAACGCCGACGGCGGGCACCAGCAGTGGGTCGAGGGCGTGACCAACAGCATCCGACAGGTGCTCGGGATCAAGGCCTCCGGTAAGGCCTACCCCACCTTCCAGGCCCAGCGTGACGCGATCGTCAACCGCACCGTGGGTTCCGCCTTCCGGTCCGGATGGAACGCCGACTACCCGTCGATCTCGTCCTTCCTTGTCTCCAACTACCGCACCGGCGGTGGTTCGAATGACGGTGACTACTCGAACCCTGAGTTCGACAAACTGCTCGCACAGGCCTCGTCGTCCCCCGATTCGGACGCCGCCCAGACCTACTACGACGAGGCGCAGGCGGTACTGATGGAGGACCTTCCGCAGATTCCCCTCTGGTACTACGCGGCGACCACCGCCTGGAACCCTGACCTGCACAACGTGGAGACGAACTGGCAGGGTATGCCGGTCTACACCGAGATCACGAAGGACGGTGAGTGACCGTGTGGTGGTACCTCGGTAAACGACTCCTCCAGCTCATCCCCGTCTTCTTCGGGGCGACATTCCTCATTTACGCCATGGTCTTCCTCATGCCGGGAGACCCCGTCCTCGCGTTGGCCGGAGACAAGGCCGCTGAACCGGCCGTCCTCGACCAGATCCGCGCCGACTACAACCTGGACAAGCCCTTCATCGTCCAGTATCTGCTCTTCCTCGGCGGCTTCTTCACCGGTGACATGGGCACCACCTTCTCCGGCCGCGCCGTCACCGACGTCCTCGCCGAAACCTTCCCCATCACCATCCGACTGGCGCTGATGGCTCTGGTCATCGAAGCCGTGCTCGGCATCATCTTCGGCCTGATCGCCGGGCTGAAGAAGGGCAAGTGGTTCGACTCGACCCTGCTGGTCGTGTCCCTGGTGATCATCGCCGTACCGACCTTCGTCATCGGCTTCGTCGGACAGTTCCTCTTCGGCATCCAGTGGGGTGTCGTCCCCCCGACGGTCGGCTCCGACGGCTCCTTCAGCCGACTGCTGCTGCCCGCCATCGTGCTGGGAATGGTCTCCTTCGCCTACGTCCTCCGGTTGACCCGGTCGGAAGTGGCGCAGAACCTGCGCGCTGACTTCGTACGCACCGCGTCTGCCCGCGGGCTCTCCCGCGGCGTCGTTGTTCGCGACCACGTCCTGCGCAACTCGCTGGTCCCCGTCGTCACCTTCCTCGGCGCCGACCTCGCCGCTCTCATGGGCGGCGCGATCGTGACCGAGGGCATCTTCAACATTCACGGTGTCGGCGGCCTGATCTTCCAGTCCGTCAGTATCGGTGAGGCCCCCACCGTCGTCAGCGTCGTCACGATCCTCGTGGTGATCTTCGTCGTGGCCAACCTCATCATCGACCTGCTCTACGCCCTGCTCGACCCGAGGATCCGATATGCCTGACATCCACAACCGCAATGAACGCTGGACAGCAGAGGTCGTCACCGAGGACGTCCTGACCCGCGACCAACTCCTCCCCGAGGACGCACCCGCCGGATTCTGGGGGACGGCGTGGCGGAATCTCCGCCGACGTCCGATGTTCTGGATCTCGACGGTGATCATCCTCGCGGTTCTCCTTGTGACCGTCTTCCCCGGCCTGTTCACGTCGACCGACCCCACGACCGCGACCCTGGAGGATTCCCTCGAACCCGCCAGGGACGGCCATCCCTTCGGCTTCACCCAGCAGGGGTACGACGTCTTCGCCCGCACCATCTACGGAGCACAGGCATCTGTGGTGACCGGGCTGGTGACCACCCTCGTCGTCGCCGTTCTCGGCGTGGTCGTCGGCTCTCTCGCCGGCTACTTCGGCGGGTGGGTGGACGCGCTTCTGTCCCGCCTGACAGACATCTTCTTCGCGGTCCCGCTCTTGCTCGCCGCCATCGTGCTTATGCAGCTTTTCGACGTCCGCAACGTATGGACGGTCGTCCTCGTGCTCTCCGCCTTCGGCTGGCCTCAGATGGCCCGCATGGTCCGTGGTGCTGTGCTGCAGGCCAAGAACAACGAGTATGTGCAGGCGTCCCGCGCTCTCGGGCTGACCCGCGGCAGGATTCTCGTCCGACACATCCTCCCCAACTGCCTCGCCCCGATCATCGTCATGATGACAACCAACCTCGGCATCTACATCGTCGCCGAGGCGACATTGTCCTACCTTGGCGTGGGACTGCCGCCGGACACCGTGTCATGGGGAAATGACATCTCCACCGCGCAGGACGTCCTGCGGCTCTCGCCGGAGATCCTGTTCTACCCGGCCGGTGCGCTCGCGCTCACCGTCCTGGGATTCATCCTGCTGGGCGACACCCTCAAGGACGCCCTCGACCCGAAGGAGCGCACCCGATGAGCGACCAACCACTGCTGTCCATGCGCGACGTCGACATCGCCTTCGGCACGCACAAGAGCCCCACACCCACGGTCTTCGATGTCAGTCTGGACATCTGGCCCGGTGAGACTGTCGCCGTCGTCGGTGAATCCGGATCCGGCAAGTCCACCAGTGCCATGAGCATCATGGGCCTGCTGCCCGGCGGCGGGCATGTCACGGACGGCACCATCACCTTCAAGGGCGAAGACATCACCCACGCTTCGCCGAAGCGGTTCACCGAACTGCGTGGCGACAGCATCGGCCTGGTCCCCCAGGACCCGATGAGCAACCTCAACCCTGTGTGGACGATCGGTCACCACGTCAAGGAAGCACTGAAAGCCAACGGCATCGCGACGGGGTCCGCGGCACACAAGCGTGCCGTCGAGCTGCTGGAGGAAGCGGGGCTCTCGGACGCTGAGCACCGCATCAGCCAGTACCCCCACCAGTACTCCGGCGGTATGCGTCAGCGTGCGCTGATCGCCTGCGGGCTGGCAGCGCGTCCGGACCTGCTCATCGCCGACGAGCCGACCTCCGCACTGGACGTCACCGTCCAACGCCAGATCCTCGATCACCTGCAGGGTCTGACCGAGGAACTGGGAACCGCCGTCCTGCTGATCACCCACGACCTGGGACTCGCCGCCGAGCGTGCCGACCGCATCGTGGTGATGAGTCAGGGGCACGTCGTGGAGTCCGGTCCTGCCCTCGAGATTCTGCAGGACCCCCACCACCCGTACACCCGCAAGCTCGTCGCCGCAGCACCCTCCATCGGTGCGCGACGCAGCGAGGTCCAGGTGTCGGAGCCGGAAGACGTCGGATCCGGTGACACGTCCGATGCTTCCCCGGACGCCGACAACCCGCTGATCACCGTCGAAAATCTCAGCAAGGTCTTCCAGGTGCCCGGCGACAAGCCGTGGCGAAAGAAGGATTTCACCGCCGCAGACGACATCAACTTCTTCCTGCGCCGGGGGCGGACTCTGGCCTTGGTCGGCGAGTCCGGCTCCGGTAAGTCGACCGTCGCGCAGATGGTGCTCGGCCTGCTGGAGCCCACCTCCGGGAAAGTCACCTTCGACGGTACCGACGTCACCGACCTGGACCGGAAGGCAGAACTCGCCTTCCGCCGACGCGTCCAGCCGGTGTTCCAGAATCCCTACGGCTCGGTGGACCCGATGTACTCGGTGTTCAACACGATTGCCGAGCCGTTGAAGATCCACGGTGTCGGCTCGAAGAAGGACCGTGAGAAGCGTGTCCGGGAACTGCTGGACGTGGTCGCCATGCCGCAGTCGATGATGTCACGCTTCCCCGGGGAGTTGTCCGGGGGTCAGCGCCAGCGTGTGGCGATCGCCCGCGCCCTGGCGCTGGGCCCGGACGCACTCATTCTCGACGAAGCGGTCAGTGCACTCGACGTACTGGTGCAGTCGCAGGTCCTGGACCTGCTGAACCAGCTGCAGCGGGACATGGACCTGACGTACCTGTTCATCACCCACGACCTCGCGGTGGTCAAGCAGATCGCCGACGAGACCCTGGTGATGCAGCACGGCCGGATCGTGGAGCGTGGCGAGACCGACGATCTCTTCGATCATCCGGAGCAGGAGTACACCCGCCGACTGCTCGATTCCATCCCCGGCGGGACGATTCCCCTGCACCAGGGGTAGGTGCAACGGCGCCGGCTCAGAAAAGATGCCGGAGGAAGCTCTCCGGCTCACCGAGGAACCGGCGCCAGTTCTGCACGAGAGCGAGGTCGTCGTAGTTCTTCCGGTGAATTCCGGTGTCGTCCAACTCGAATATCTCCGCCTCCGCCGCCGAGGCGAGAAGTGGCGAATGAGTGGACAGGATGACCTGCGAGCCCCGGTCGATCAACTGGGCAATCTGTGCCAACAGCATGAGGCACCCGTTGAACGACAGGGCTGACTCTGCTTCGTCGAAGATCCAGAGTCCCCTGATTCCTGCTCTGTCAGTGAAGAACTCGATGAACGACTCGCCGTGACTCTGGAAATTGTGCCGTCCCATGCTGCCGATGCCGTCCAGGTAGGAAAAGTGGCTGTGCATGGTCTCGGCACGGAGGAACACACCTTTCCTGGGAGCACCTCCGGCACGGATCAACTTCAGGTTGTCGGCGAGACCAGACTCCGTCCGCTGGGTCGAGTGCATGGCATTCCGTGTACCACCTTCCGGGTTGAGACCGTAGGCCTCGGCGACGGCTTCGACGAGCGTCGATTTCCCCGAGCCGTTTTCTCCGACGAGGACTGTCAGCCGCGACAGATCGATGCCGTTGTCAAGCACATCCGCGACAGCAGGAACCGTGGCAGGCCAGGCGTTACGGTCCGCCGGGTAGACGGCCAGCTCCTCGACCCTGCGTACCGGAAGTGGAGTCGGGTAGGGCATGGGACCAGTGTATCGTCCCCACCCCCGGGCGTCCCGGCATCAAATGAGGTACCGGACGACGTCGGGGGTGACGCCGGACACTCACCCCAGCCACCGTTTCCGAAACAGAACCATTGGCCCAGAGACCGATGGCATAGTGGACGCTGAAACCATGTGTCAGCAGTCACAGCGCCGCCTGGGGCCACTGGCACGGTCACGCACCCGAGCCTCTAGGAGTTCCACCCCGTGGAGAAGCACACCGTTCGCGTCCATCCTTCTGCTGAAGAGTTCCCGAAGAAGGAGCACCTGGCCTGGAAGGTCGCCGAAGTCGCGGCCGACCCGGTGGCCGTCCCGCAGGACTCCGCCGACATGGCGGTCAACCGCATCATCGACAACGCATCGGTGGCGGTCGCGTCAGTGCTGCGCCGTCCCCCGTCGACGGCCCGCTCCCAGGCGCTGAGCCACCCGTATTCCCCCGGCTCAACAGTCTTCGGTGTTCCGGGCACCTACTCGCCGGAGTGGGCCGCCCTGGCCAACGGCACCGCCGTGCGCGAGCTCGACTTCCACGACACCTTCCTGGCCGCGGAGTACTCCCACCCGGGTGACAACATTCCGCCGATCCTGGCCACCGCCCAGCACAAGGGCCTGTCCGGTGCCGAGCTGGTCCGTGGCATCGTCACCGGCTACGAGATCCAGGTGGACCTGGTCAAGGGCATCTGCCTGCACGAGCACAAGATCGACCACGTCGCCCACCTCGGCCCGTCGGTCGCCGCCGGCATCGGTACGCTGCTCAAGCTCGACACCGAGACCATCTACCAGGCGGTCGGACAGGCGCTGCACACCACCACCGCAACCCGCCAGTCCCGCAAGGGCCTGATCAGCTCCTGGAAGGCCTTCGCCCCGGCCTTCGCCGGCAAGATGGCCATCGAGTCCGTCGACCGTGCGATGCGTGGCGAGGGTGCACCGTCACCGATCTGGGAAGGCGAGGACGGGGTCATCGCCTGGATGCTGGACGGCAAGAACGCCGAGTACATCGTGCCGCTGCCGGGTGCCGGCGAGGAGAAGCGGGGCATTCTGGACACCTACACCAAGCAGCACTCTGCGGAGTACCAGTCCCAGGCCCCGATCGACCTGGCACGTCGCATGGGCAAGCAGCTCCGCGACCAGGGCCAGGACCTGTCGCAGATCGAGTCGATCGTGCTGCACACCAGTCATCACACCCACTACGTCATCGGCACCGGCGCGAATGACCCGCAGAAGTTCGACCCGGACGCGTCCCGTGAGACACTGGACCACTCCGTGATGTACATCTTCGCCGTCGCGCTGGAGGACGGTGACTGGCACCACGAGCACAGCTACTCCCCGGAGCGTGCGCACCGTCCCGAGACCATCGAGTTGTGGAACAAGATCAGCACCGTCGAGGACCCGGAGTGGACCCGCCGCTACCACTCCACCGACCCGAATGAGAAGGCCTTCGGCGCCAAGGCCGTCATCACCCTCAAGGACGGGACGGTCCTGGAGGACGAGCTCGCCGTCGCCGACGCCCACCCGCTGGGAGCACACCCCTTCACCCGGGAGCAGTACATCGGCAAGTTCCGTACGCTGGCCGAAGGCCTGGTCGACGAGAAGGAGCAGGACCGCTTCCTCGAGGCCGCCACCAACACCCTGGAGCTCGGTGCCGGCGACCTCAACCAGCTGACTGTCACGTTCTCCGAGGATGTGCTGGCACGCGCACCGAAGATCAACGAGGGGCTGTTCTAGATGCCCGGCCTGTTCTCAAGCAACGTCACCCCCACTGACCGGCGTACCGCGTTCCGGCAGGCATTGACCTCCGGCACGATCCAGCGGTTGCCGGGTGCTTTCTCACCCCTGGTGGCCCGTGCGATCCAGGAGGCCGGACTGGACGGTGTCTACGTCTCAGGCGCTGTCGTCGCAGCGGACCTCGCGCTCCCGGACATCGGACTGACCACCCTCACCGAGGTGGCGGGGCGCTCCCGCCAGATCGCCCGGGCCACGGACCTGCCTGTCCTGGTCGACGCTGATACCGGCTTCGGTGAGCCCATGTCAGCCGCCCGTACCGTCAGCGAGCTGGAGGACGCCGGTGTGGCCGGCTGCCATCTCGAAGACCAGGTCAACCCGAAACGCTGTGGGCACCTCGACGGCAAGGAGGTCGTCCCGACCGAGCTGATGCTGCGCAGGATCACCGCCGCGGTCAACGAACGCCGCGACGATTCCTTCGTCATCTGTGCCCGTACGGACGCCGCCGGGGTCGAAGGCATCGACTCCGCCATCGAGCGGGCGAAGGCCTACGCCGACGCCGGGGCGGACCTGATCTTCACCGAGGCACTGCACACTCCTGCGGACTTCGAGAAGTTCCGTGCAGCGGTCGACACTCCCCTGTTGGCGAACATGACCGAGTTCGGCAAGACCGAGTTGCTCAGTGCGGCCACGCTGCAGGACATCGGCTACAACGCGGTGATCTATCCCGTGACCACGCTGCGCATCGCCATGGGCCAGGTCGAGGCGGCGCTGGGCGACATCGCCGAGACCGGCACCCAGACCGGCTGGATCGACCGCATGCAGCACCGTTCCCGACTGTATGAACTGCTGCGCTACAGCGAGTACAACGCCTTCGACACAGACGTCTTCACCTACACCAGGCCGGACGGGAGCTAGCGGCGTCCGGCACCACCGCCCTGCACCACCGCACGGTTGTCACCACCAACTGAAAGGACTTTCCTGATGAGCGAGAACAACCCCAACAACTCCCCGGAGATCCGCAAGGGGCTCAACGGCGTCGTCGTCGACTACACCGCCGTGTCCAAGGTCAACCCGGAGACCAACTCCCTGACCTACCGCGGTTACCCTGTCCAGGAGCTCGTGGAGCACTGCAGTTTCGAGGACGTCGCCTACCTGCTCTGGAACGGTGAACTGCCCACCTGGCGCGAGTTCCAGGAGTTCGGCCAGCGTGAGCGTGCCCTGCGTCCGGTCACCCGCGGCCTGCTGGACCTGATCGCCTCGTTGCCCAAGACCGCCCACCCGATGGACGTGGTACGTACCGCGGTGAGCTGGCTGGGCACCCAGGACGTTACCAACGCCGACAACAGCTCGGACACGGTGCGACGCACAGGCCTGAGCCTGCTGGCCAAGCTGCCCGCGATCATCGCCTACGACATGCGTCGTCGGCACAACCTGGAGTTCATCCCGCCGTCACGCACCCGGGACATTGCATCGAACTTCCTGTACATGTGTTTCGGTGACGGCCCGGACTCCCCGGCCAACAACATGGACGACGTCAAGGCTTTCGACCAGTCCCTGATCCTGTACGCGGAGCACTCGTTCAACGCCTCAACGTTCACCGGTCGCGTGATCACGTCGACGACGTCGGACGTCTACTCGGCGGTCACCGGTGCCATCGGTGCGCTGAAGGGCGCACTGCACGGTGGCGCCAATGAGGCTGTGATGCACAACTTCCTTGAGGTCGACGACCCTGCCAAGGCCGAGGAGTGGGTCCTGGACAAGGCCGACAACAAGCAGAAGATCATGGGCTTCGGCCACCGCGTGTACAAGAAGGGCGACTCGCGGGTTCCGTCGATGGAGGCCGCGATGCGTCGCACCGCCAAGAACCACGACGGTGACAAGTGGGTCCAGATGTACGACAACATGCAGGCTGCGATGGAGAAGCGTACCGGCATCCTGCCGAACCTGGACTTCCCTGCCGGCCCGACGTACTACATGCTCGGTATCGACATCCCCTTCTTCACCCCCATCTTCGTGATGGCCCGCGTTGTCGGCTGGACGGCCCACATCGTGGAGCAGAACGAATCCAACGCACTGATCCGCCCGCTCAGCGCCTACAACGGCGAAGATCAGCGCGTCGTCGAGGAGAAGATCGGACGCTGACGGGAGGCCGGGTTCCGCTGGCTCTCCCCGATTCTCGCACGCACCCGTGCTGACGGTCACCACCGTCGGCGCGGGTGCGTTGTCATCCGCACCACCTCTCGACAGTGGCGTAGATCACCAGTATTCTTTAAGGCTGGTCTGACCACAGAATTCCGACTGAACCCACCAGTACCTGGAAAGGACGCCTCACATGGCTGACCCTGCGACCCACACCGGCACCACCACAGCACTACCCGCCTTCTCCAAGATCCTCGTCGCCAACCGCGGCGAAATCGCCGTCCGCGCCTTCCGCGCCGCCTTCGAAACCGGCGCATCCACCGTCGCGGTCTACCCACGCGAAGACCGCAACTCCTTCCACCGCTCGTTCGCCTCCGAAGCCGTGCGCATCGGCGCGCAAGGCTCCCCAGTCAAGGCCTACCTCGACATCGACGAAATCATCCGCGCCGCGGTACAGACCGGCGCCGACGCGATCTACCCCGCTACGGCTTCCTATCCGAAAACGCGCACCTGGCCCGACGCTGCGCCGACAACAACATCACCTTCATCGGCCCCGACCCCGACACCCTCGACCTCACCGGCGACAAAGCCGCCGCCGTCGAGGCTGC
>NZ_MKKI01000005.1 GCF_001942345.1 Corynebacterium sp. CNJ-954 | reverse complement strand
GTTGTCGTCCCGACTGTAGGAAAGTAGGAGGAGAAATCATGACTAGTCTGCTTTATGCCCTTCGTTCTGAGATCACGAAGTTGTTCAGTATGCGGTCGACGGTGGTGTACGCGATCCTGCTGACCGGAGCGTTGTACGGCCCTGTGGTCCTGGCCACGTTGTTCTCTTCGGAGACGCCGACTTTCGAGTGGGCCGACCTGATGAATGGCGCGATGATCTTCATCATGGTGGCCATTGTGTTCGCCGCGGCCACCACGGCCGGTGACATCCGGAACCACATGCACGCCCAGGCGTTCCTGACTCAACCGGGCCGTACCACCTGGGTGACAGCGAAATTGCTGGTGACCCTTGTCTTTACGTTCGTGACCTACGTGGTCGGTGTTGCGCTGTCCGTCGGGGCGGCGGCAGCGTTCGGGGCGAATCTGTCCCTTGACTTCGGTGGAGCATTCACACCGGTCTGGAGTTACCTGCTGGGCGGGATCGCGTTCCCGCTCATGGCAGTGGGGCTCGCGTGCGTACTGAGAAGCCCTGTCGTGTCTGTCGCTGTGCCGACCGTCTGGTTCCTGTTGATCGACGGGATGATCGGTGAGACAGCAACACATATCGAGGCATTCCGTCCCCTCGCGGCCATCGCACCCGGCGAACGACTGGCGCAGTTGGCCACAGGTTACGACCGCGTCGGTCTTGGCCTCGACAGCTTGACCTGTGTAGCAGTGCTTGTCGTCTGGGTCGTTGTCCTGTCCGCTGTCGGGCTGTGGCGTAATCAACGCTCCGACGTCCGGTAGCCTGTGGGCCATGGACATCGCAATCGGGGACTCCGGACGCACACTGTCACTGCCGACCCACTGGCAGGAGCTCGACACGGTTCCGGAGGACGCACCGGGCACGGTGGCATTCGGGTACCGTACGGCGGCGAGTTTCGCCGCCGTCACCCTCGCTCCGCTGGACGGTCAGATGATGCCGGTCGACAGGGACGATGTCGTCAGGGGGATCCAGCCCGCGCTGGAGGAGGCGCACGCGGAGCTGGTGGACGTCGATGCGGGGGAGACCCCGTCCGGGGACCTGCTCGTCTACACGATCGTGAAGACACCTGAACCGGAGGAGGGCGACGGTGCCGGAGAAGGGGACCAGCTCAACCTCACCCTGCACTTCGCCGTGGAGAACGGTGACTACATGGCCCCGTACATGGTCCAGGGATTTCTCACCGGGGAGCAGGATGAAGCCCTCGACCAGGCCAGGGACCTGGTCACCCGGATCATCACCGCCGAGTAGCGGACACGGTCCCGCGCTCCGCGCCGGCGAGATGCTCGAGCCGTGCGGGGGCATCGTCGGTGGAGACGACGACCGACCCCGCCATGAACAGGGGCAGGAGCGTGGCGACCAGACCGTCGGTGTCGTTCCAGGGGCCGGTCACCGACCGGGTCCCGGGCTCGAAGGCCTCGGAGGCGCGGCGTCGTAGGTCGGTCCCTGTCACCGGCTCACCGTCGACGGTGTGCAGTAGCACCGTGTCCTCGCCGGTCTCCGGCCCGGCGTAACGGTCACCCTGGACCCGCAGTTCAGGTGACAGGTCGGTGACCCCGAACTCGACGTCCCCACCGGCTTCGGCCACTCCGCGGCCGAAGGGGTCGGTGGACAGTTGGAGGATCTCGGCGTCCCAGTCGGGGTGGGCGCCGGGGTCCGTGGTCATCAACGCAGCCGCCGATGCGGCGGCCGGTGACGACGGGGAGCAGACCGCCACGCCGGCCCGCCAGCAGCCCACGACCAGGGCAGCGGGCATCCAGTCCGTCGGCGCATCGAGAACCACGACGTCGCCGGGGAACAGCCCCAGCTGGCCGGCCATCAGGTTGCCGCCTTTCGCGGCCCAGTTCGCCAGCGTGGCAGCGGACAACTCCATCCGTCCTGCGTCGGTGTACGTCGTCAGGCGCGGCGATGCGGCGTCGGTCTGGAGGAACGGCGACAGGAGATCCATGAAGACCAGACTAACCCGGTCAGCCTCCGACGACCTTGTCCGGGTCGCCCAGGCTCGGGCCCAGGATCACCAGCACGAGGAAGACGAGCACCGCCAGTCCGACCACGGTGGTGAGGACCGTCTGCCAGCGTCGTGACCAGGTGGGGTTCCGGGAGAACCAGCATGCGATCCAGGCGCCGACGGCCGCGCCGACAGTGTTGCAGATCAGATCCGTCACATCGGTGCGTCCCAGCGAGAAGATGTACTGCGAGACCTCGATACCGAGGCTGAACACGGCGGCGATGCCCACCGTCCACCACCACCGGCCCGACAGGATCATCAGCAGGATCCCGAAAGGGACGAAGAAGGCGAGGTTGCCGAGGATGTCGAAGACCCAACCGAAGGTGGTGGACGAGTCCGTGACGATGCCGAAAGGAACCAGGCGCAGTTCCCTGACGCGTTGGTTCTCCGGCTTCCACAGCAGCCCGATGGTGTAGAACGCCTTCAATGTCGTCAGCGCGACGATCACCGCGGCGTAACCGACCAGGGTGACGCAGACCCACGTCCGCCACGGGGTGCGCACGGTCGGTGCGACAGGGGCGGGTGCGGGCGCGGTGGGAGTGTCCATGCGAACACACCATAGCGGTCCGTAACGTGAGGGTATGAATAGCAGCACCATCGACGCCCGTCTCCACGCCCAGGTGTACACGGTCGAGCAGATCCGTCGTGCAGAACAACCGTTGCTCGATGCACAGACTGAGCCGGATGAGCTGATGCGCTCCGCGGCCTCGGCGGTCGTCGAGGCCGCGGAGGTGATGTTGAAACGTAAAGCCATGACGTCGGCGCAGACGAAGGTTCTGCTCGCGGTCGGTGCCGGTGGAAACGGCGGGGATGCGCTCTACGCCGGTGCCGCCCTCGCTGCACAGGGGTGGCCGGTGGAGGCGGTGCTGCTGGGCCGTGACGGTCATGCACACCGTCGGGCGCTCGCCGCGTACCAGGACGCTGGTGGCGTGGTCGTCGACCTCCAGCAGGTGTGGAAGACCCCCGCCGGATACCTCCTGGTCATTGACGGTGTTCTCGGCATGGGGGGCGACGGTGGCCTGGCGGAGGACGCCGCCGTGTTCTTCTCTTTCATCTCCGCATGGTTCATCCCCATCCTCAGCATCGACGTCCCCTCGGGCATCGGGGCCGACTCCGGTCGCACCCCTCCCATGATCGACGTTGACGATCCACCGGACCCCTGTGCGGATGGAAAGGGGCTTCCCGGGATGACGGTGTTGATGCGCACTCGGGTTCCGGCCCACGTTATCGCTGATGTGACAGTGACCTTCGGCGGACTGCGACGGGCCCATGCAGTCAACGCCTACTGCGGACAGGTGATGCTCGCGGATCCGGGACTGTGCGGTGAACCGGGCGATGACCAGCCACGGACGATCGGTACCCGGCTCGCACAGGAATGGAAGCGGAATCGCCGGGGGAAAGGGGAGTTCGACGTCCGTGCCGGGCGGGCCGTGGCACCACCCCGTGACCCCCGCAACGACCCGGCAACGACGGTGGGGCCAGTCGATCTGAGCGGGGAGTTCGACTTCTCGTCCACGGACCTGGTTCCTGTCCCCGAAGCCCATTCCGGAACCATGTTTGCACCCGGGCCCTATGACGACAAGTACTCCGGGGGAGTGGTGGGCATCTGTGCGGGGTCCGAGGCATATCCGGGCGCAGCGATTCTGAGCACCACGGCTGCGGTGCGTACGACCAGTGCGATGGTGCGTTATGTCGGTGGTGCCTCACGGGACGTCATCCAGGCGTGTCCGGAGGTGGTGTGGGCGCCGTCGGTGTCGCGGTCCGGGCGCGTCCAGGCGTGGGTCGTGGGCCCCGGACGTGGAACGGGTGCCGATGCAGCGGAGGAGGTGGAATTCCTCCTGACGCGTCCCGAACCACTGGTGGTCGACGCGGACGCGTTGACGGTGCTCGCTGAGTACAAAGAACTCCGGGACCTGTTGACGGAGCGAGGTGCGTCGGGATCAAACCCGGCCCCGACGGTGCTCACACCGCATGCGGGGGAGTTCCGGCGCCTGGCTGACGCCGTCGGGGGTGTCCCGGACCCGGACGAGGACCGGATCGGCGCGGCAGCGTCCTTGTCCCGGGCCTTCGGCTGCATGGTGCTTCTCAAGGGACGTCACACTGTGGTGACGGACGGCGAGAATGTCCAGTGCACTGACGCAGGGACATCGTGGGCCGCTACACCGGGTTCGGGTGACGTCCTCTCCGGGATGATCGGTGCCCTGCTGGCGGAGAATGAGGCCCGGCATGGCCCCGGTGCGGAACAGCGCGTGGGATGCACCGGGATGTCGCAGAAGGAATGGCGGGTGCCTTCAGCGACATCCCCCGCGAATGACGCGGTCGCCCTCCACGCCGTCGCCGCGTCGATCTCGGCACAGACTCCGGAAGGGGAGGCGCCTACCTCTGCATCGCGGATAGCGGAGGCGGTTCCACGGGCGAGGGCCAGAGCAGGACGTCCGCGCTCGTGGCGTGCCTACTGACGGAGCGTCACCCTAGTTGATGCACATCGGGCCGTCGCCGCCGGCGTCGATCGCGCCGCGGTCAGAGGTGGCGGAACCGGACTCCTCCGGGGTCCCCACGGCGCCGACGTTGTCGGCCCCCTCCGCACTCTGGTTCTCGCCGAGGACGTCGCCACCGGTGGCATCGGTGCCCGGGGTGCCGACATTCTCCGAGGAATCGCCGGACGAGCCCGAGCCGGACTCGCCGACCGCAGGCAGCGGTTCATCGACGCCGGATGTGGACGTTCCTGGACCGTCGTAGGTACCGGACAGCGTGACCCGGATCTCCCCGGCGTCGAGGCTGGAATCCTCCACCACGTTGAGGCCACCGAGCTGCTCGGCCAGTCCGCGCGCAGCGGGGTCATTCTTGTCTGCGACGTTGACCTGGCTTTCAGAGATGCTGTTCTCAGTGGCGTTACCTACTTCACCCATGCCGTACCCGGCTCCGGAGATGAGGTCGCCCACGCGGGCAGCCATGCCACTCACACCACTGGCGTTGTAGACCGAGACGGTGGACTCGGAGGCTCGTAGTCCTCGATGTCGCTGGACGAATCGCTGTCGTCCTTGCCGTCATCACCGTCGTTCCCGTCACTGTCGGAGTCTTCACCGAGAAGCTCATCGAAGAAGCTGTGTACCTGGTCGCGGTCGATGGTCACCACCGACTCACCTGTGTCGCTGGTACCGTCGATGCTGGTCACAGGGATGGTCTGGAAGGTCACGTTGCCTCCGGCGAGGTTCTGCATCTGCGTGGCAAGGCTCATGACATCCCACCCTTCGTCGAGCACGACGGAACTCTCGATCGCTTTCCGCAACTTACCCAGGGACGACGGGTTGGCCAGTGTGGACGTACTGAGGACCTTATTGGCCAGGCTGGCCATGTAGACCTGCTGACGGGTGATGCGGTCCAGATCGCCACGAGGCAGGTCATGACGTTGACGCACGAAACTCAGGGCATTCTGTCCGTCCAGTGTCTGCTCACCGGCAGGGAACTTTGCCCCGGAGAAAGGTTCGTCGACGGCATTGTTGAGGCACACATCGACCCCGCCCACAGCGTCGGTGAGTTTGACGAAGCCGAGGAGGCCGACTTCCGCGTAATGGTCGACCGTGATCCCAGTGACGTCAGCGACGGTGCTGACGAGTGCCTCCCGCCCAGCCTGGGAGGATTCGTTCTCGACCTTCTGCTCGTCGGGCGTCTCCCCGGCGGCAGCGGCCTCGTCCTGGAGCTCCTGGGTCTTGTAGAACTTCGTCTGACCGTAGATCGAGTTGATCTTCTGGTTGCCGAGGTCGCCGCCGTCGACGTAGGTGTCTCGGGGCAGGGACACGGCGGTGGCCGACGAACCGTCATTCGGCACACGGATGAGGATGATCGTGTCTGTACTTGTCGTCTCCTCTTCGCCGGCCCGCAGCATGTCGATCTCTTTCTGCGACAGGGGCTTGCCGTGTGCGTCGGTGCGGGAGTCGATACCGACCAGGAGGATGTCGGTCGCTCCGTCCTGCTGGTCACCTAAGTCGAGGCCCCCGGCCTGACTGATGTCCGAACCGAGGTTGCCGAATGTGGTGTAGCCGTACGCACCACCGGCGAGCATGATCGCGGACAACAGCGCGAGAACGACCTTGACCGGGGTGGAGCCGATCTGACGGTGTCCGGACATCGCCGCTGCCGCGGAACCGTGGACCGTCCGCGATGACCGGTTCGGCGCCCGACGCTGCCCGCCTGCTGCGGCGGCGCCGGACGGGCGGCTGTGGCGGGCACGTTGCGGTTGCTGCGACCTCTGCGGAGTCTGCCGCGGCCGCTCGGACCGCGGAGGAACGTCATCGCGACGGTGGTGTCGTCCGCCGCGACCAGGCGTCTCTCCACGTCCATTGCGCGGAGACCTGTCAGAATCGCTCATTCCAGACCTTTCGGCGGTGTTCGGGATGTCAGTACTAGATACAGGGACAGAGGGGACTCTACTAGTTGTCAGGGCGGTTACCGTGATCGTGGGACCGGTCGATGTGTATGTCCGAGTAGAGTCGGTGCCGATCCTAAGGTGTGCCGAGGTGTCGTTGCACCGGTGTCCGCGGCCGTCAAGACAGGAGTTTTTCCACAGTGAAGGTAATAGTGACCGGCGCACATGGCCAGGTGGGGCGGTGTGTTGTGGCGCTGGGTGGAGAGGGGGTCACGCGAGCAGAGCTCGACCTGTCGGGTGCGGGGACGGCAGGTTTCAGAGCGGCGGCCTCATCCCTCTTCGCAGGCGGAGACCGCCCGGACGTGATGATCAACACGGCGGCGTGGACGGACGTGGATGGTGCGGAGGATGTGACGAACCGTCGTACCGTCGAGGCCGTCAACGCCGTCGCACCCGGTGAACTGGCCCGGGCCGCAGCCGATGCGGGTGTGGCGTTCATCCACATCTCCACGGACTACGTGTTCTCCGGGTCCGCCCCGGACGGCGGACGTGGCTGGCGTCCGGACGACCCCGTCCACCCCGCCAACGAGTACGGACGGACGAAGAGTGAGGGGGAGCAGGCGGTCCTCGCAGCCGGAGGTACCGTCGTGAGGACGTCCTGGGTCTGGTCGGGGCCTGAAGCCCCCGGGCGGGACTTCGTCTCGGTGATGGCCACGCTGGCAGAGAACGGGGTGGACCCACGCGTCGTCGACGATCAGGTGGGACGCCCCACCTATGCACCGGATCTCGCTGAGGAGCTGTGGGCACTGGCGCACGCCGAGGTGCCGCCGGGCATCCTCAACGTCACCAATTCCGGGGAGCCGGTGTCGTGGTGCGGACTCGCCAGGGAGGTGTTCCGGTACAGCGGTCACGATCCGGCCCGGGTGGCACCCTGCGCCACACGGGACTGGCCGACACCCGCTGCACGTCCCCCGTGGTCGGTCCTGGACCTGGAGCCCTGGTCCACCACGGTGGGACGGACGCCGCCGGACTGGCGGGACAGCCTGAGACGGGGACTCGGGGCGGGTTTTCGGCTAGGGTGAACTCCCGTGAAACCGATCGCCGTCATCACCGTCACCTACTCGCCGGGGGAGTACCTCACCCGATTCCTGGACTCTGTGCCGGAGGCCACCGACCAGGGCGCCGTCGTGGTGATGGCGGACAACGGCTCCACCGACGGGGCGCCGGAAGCCGCGGCGGACCGGGACGGGGTCGAGTTGCTCCGTACCGGGGGAAACATCGGCTACGGCGCCGGGATGAACGCCGGGGTGGAGTCGTTGCGCGCACGCCGGGAGGCAGGGGAGATCGACGGTGAGTTCCTGGTGATCTCCAACCCCGACGTCGTCTTCGATTCAGGGGCGATCGACCGGATGGTGGAAACGGCACGCCGTCATCCCCGTGCCGGCGCCGTGGGCCCTCTCATCCGTGAGGTGGACGGGAGCGTCTATCCGTCGGCACGGTCGGTACCGACGCTCGGTGCGGGTATCGGTCACGCACTTCTGGCGCCGGTATGGAAGAACAATCCGTTCACCCGCCGGTATCTTGCGGACGCCGTGATGGATGAGGAGAGGACGTCCGGCTGGTTGTCCGGGTCCTGCCAGCTCCTGCGGTGGGAGGCGTTCGATGCGGTCGGTGGTTTCGACGAGCGCTACTTCATGTACATGGAGGACGTCGACCTGGGCGACCGGTTGTCACGCGCTGGGTGGGAGAACGTGTTCACCCCCTCCGCGGAGATCACGCATGCCAAAGGTCATTCCGCCGGCAAGCATCCTGAGATCACCTTGCCGGCGCATCACGACAGTGCCTACCGCTTCCAGGCTGACCGGCTGTCGGCCTGGTGGCAGGCTCCCGTGCGTGCGGCGTTGTGGGCGGGGTTGAAGCTCAGGGGGGTCGTCGCTGTCGCGCTGGCGAAGCGGGCGCGCCGTTGACTGCTGAACTGCATTCCGTCAGATAACCTCCCAAGGGTGAACAGTGACGAACGAGACAACCCCTCACCCTCGACCCCTGACACGACATCAGACCTCGCCGCCGACACCGACGCCGTGATTCTCGTCGGTGGTAAGGGCACGCGTCTGCGACCCCTGACCAACTCCATCCCCAAGCCGATGCTCCCGGTGGCGGGCTACCCGTTCCT
Source organism: Corynebacterium sp. CNJ-954 (assembly GCF_001942345.1). Lineage (GTDB taxonomy): Bacteria > Actinomycetota > Actinomycetes > Mycobacteriales > Mycobacteriaceae > Corynebacterium. Next base: position 85,483 of record NZ_MKKI01000005.1, on the reverse strand, counting down.
CCAGCATCTGCTGGCGCGGATCCGGGAAGCGGGGATGACCCACGTCGTGCTGGGCACCTCTTTCAAGGCGGAGGTCTTTGAGGAGCATTTCGGCGACGGATCCGAGCTCGGCCTGGAGATCGAGTACGTTGTCGAGGACTCTCCCCTCGGCACCGGCGGCGGCATCCGTAACGTGTTGTCGCACCTGCGGCACGACAGGGCCATGATCTTCAACGGTGACATTCTCGGTGGGACGGACCTCAACGCCGTGCTGCGGACGCACGTCGACAATGCCGCGGACGTGAGTCTCCACCTTCTCCGGGTGGCGGACCCACGCGCATTCGGGTGTGTGCCGACGGCGGGGGACGGCCGGGTGGAAGCGTTCCTGGAGAAGGCGGAGGACCCGCCCACCGACCAGATCAACGCCGGATGCTACGTCTTCCAGCGTGAGATCATCGAGTCGATCCCGGAGAACCGGGTCGTCTCGGTGGAACGTGACGTCTTCCCCGACCTTCTCGTCAAGGGCCACCGGCTGTACGGTCACGTCGACCAGGCGTACTGGCGGGACCTGGGGACTCCGGACGACTTCGTCCGCGGCTCCTCGGATCTGGTGCGTGGTATCGCCCCGTCCCCGCTGCTGGCGGGACGCAACGGCGAGGCGCTCGTCGACGAGTCTGCGGCCATCGCCGGCGGTGCACTGCTGCTCGGTGGGACGGTGATCGGCCGCGGCGCTGAGATCGGTGCGGGCGCACGGGTGGACACCTCGGTGGTTTTCGACGGCGTGGAGATCGAGGCGGGGGCCACCGTGGAGCGTTGTGTGGTCGCCGCCGGAGCACGGATCGGGGCACGTGCCCATCTGCGCGATGCCGTGGTGGGGGAGGGCGCCGTTGTCGGGGCCCGGTGTGAGCTGCAGGGCGGCGCCCGGGTGTGGCCGGGCGTGACGCTCCCTGACGGAGGACTGCGCTTCAGCAGTGACGTCTGACCCCCGTACGGGGCGGGCCCGCGCTGAGTGAAAATATTTCGATATCTTGTGGCTTCGGGGGTCGAATACGGCCCCAATCGTCTACATGTAGTGGTGCTTCCTGTGTGAGTTGGCCCATGTCGTGCCTGTCAGAACACTGTGAATGCGTCTCAAGGGCTGTATTGCGTAACTCGTGTGACTGGTGTGACGCATGGGACTTTATGTCCTGGTCGAAAGGTTGACGCTATGGAATTACCCGTGTGTAATCTTTCCTGTAGGTAGAGGCCGGTGGGAACCCGGCACGGCGGATTTCAGTGAGGAGACAACGGTGGACAACCCGGCGGACGCCTTTCGTGGTCCCTTCTCGGAGGGGTCCGCAGCCGTGGACGGTGACGATGCCCGTTCCGGTCAGGTGAGTGACTCCGGCACGTCGGGAGAGCTGCCCGACCTCCTCAGGGGTGGCATCGACGACTACACTCCCAGTGCTTTCTCCGACCTGACGGAGGATTTCGACCTCCTCTTCGATGCGGTCGAGCAGGACTGGCAGGAACAGGCCCTCTGCGCCCAGACCGACCCGGAGGCATTCTTCCCTGAGAAGGGCGGTTCGACCCGCGAGGCCAAGCGCATCTGCCGGGCCTGCGGTGTCCGGGACGAGTGCCTTGAGTACGCGCTCGAGCACGACGAGCGCTTCGGGATCTGGGGCGGACTTTCCGAGCGCGAGCGTCGGCGTCTCAAGAAGCGCCTCGGCTGATTCTCCTCAGCCCACCCGGCTCCTCAGGCCTCGTCAGTCCCAGCGGAAACCGGGGTCGATGACCTCCGGTGCCACGTTGAGATAAGTCGCCACCAGGCGGGCTATGACGAACCTCAGCCACTCCTCCGTGTCCATCCGGTCGGTGGAGCGCTGTTCGATCGGTCGCCGGAAGATGATCAACCGGGGCCGGGTGGGGGACCCCGCCTCATCGACGCCGGCCGGGACAAGCCGGCCCAACGGTACGGGGCCGTCCGCCGCGACCTCATCCGACCACCGGGCGGTGGTGGAGTCCAGTCTCATCCGCGGGACGAGGTCGATCGCGACGTCGAGACCGTCGAGCCGTTCGCCGAACCGGTCGAGCACCGGGGCGTACGTGTCCAGGACAGCGGCGTCGAAGATCTCCGCACGGGTGGCGTAGCGCGGCAGTTTCGGCATCAGCACGCCGCGGAGCCACGGCCGCGGGTGTCCCTGGTCAGTGCTCTGGCCGGATGGCCGGGCGCTGCCTCGCGTTTGACCGGCGTCGTGCCCGGAACGCCCGGACTGTCGGGACCAGCGGAGGGAGAGGGGGGACGGGTCATGGATCCGATCCTAGACCGCCCTGCGGGGCATGCCCGAGTCCGACAGGCGGCCGAGTCGTCCGGCACTCCGGCTGTGTCGCGGACTAGGATGGTGGCCGTGACTGACTACCGACAGTGTTCCAGGCCCGGCTGCGGCAACCGTGCGATCGCCACCCTGCGTTACAACTATGCCGCCCGCACGGCGACCGTCAACCCCCTGGAGCCCGGAGACGATCCGCACAGCTGGGACCTGTGTGACCGTCACCTCTCCAGGTTGACCGTGCCCGAAGGATGGGGGCTGCAACGTACGGAGGATCCGTCCCCGGAGGTTTCTGTCCCGGTGGCCGCGTTCACCGGTCCCGGCACCGACATCGGTGATATCCGGGACATCGGCGACATCGGCGACGATGACTTCACCGACGAGGAGATGCAGGCCCTCGCCGCGGCACTGGAGGACGGAGTCGGCGGTGTCAGTGACACAGACCCGCTCACGTCGGCGAAGAGACGGCCGGTGTCCCGGGTCGTCCGTCGCACCGACATCCCGCAACCGTCCGGCCATCACCCCTCACGGCGGAATCTGCCGGGACGAGCCCCGCAGCGCCATCTGCGCGCAGTGCACTACGACGGCGAATGATCCAAACAGAACACCAGGAGAGTTGACATGACACAGCGCGACCGGGAGGCCATCGCCTCCGTCATCAAGGCCTACGACGTCCGCGGCGTCGTGGGTGACGGCATCGACGCCGACCTCGTCCGGGACACCGGGGCCGCTTTCGGACTGCTCATGAGAGGAGAAGGGGCGGCCCGTGTCGTCATCGGACACGATATGCGCGACAGCTCCCCGGGCCTGTCCGACGCCTTCGCCGAAGGCGTCCGCAGTCAGGGCCTCGACACGGTCTCCCTCGGCCTGACCTCCACTGACGAGCTCTACTTCGCCTCAGGGACCATGGACTGCCCGGGTGCGATGTTCACCGCATCCCACAATCCCGCCCGCTACAACGGCATCAAGCTGTGCCGCTCCGGTGCCCGCCCGGTCGGACAGGAGACCGGTCTGGCGGAGATCTCCGACATGCTGGTCGACGGCGTGCCGTCCTACGACGGTACCGCCGGGACCGGCACGAACCGTGACGTCCTCACCGACTACGCCGCCTTCCTCCACGACCTGGTGCCGTTGGACATCCGGCCGCTCACCGTCGCCGTCGACGCAGGCAACGGTATGGGCGGACTCACTGTTCCGGCGGTGCTCGGTGAGGGCTCCGGCCTGCCGTTGACGATCCGCGACCTCTACTTCGAGCTGGACGGGACCTTCCCGAACCACGAAGCCAACCCCCTGGCCCCGGAGAACCTCGTCGACCTGCAGAAGTACACGGTCGCCCAGGGCGCGGATCTCGGTATCGCCTTCGACGGTGACGCCGACCGCTGCTTCATCGTCGATGAGCAGGGTGACCCTGTCTCCCCGTCCGCGATCTGCGGCATCATCGCCGAGCGCTACCTGGACCAGCACCCCGGCGCCACGATCATCCACAACCTGATCACCTCCAAGGCCGTCCCCGAGATCGTGCGGGAGCACGGCGGAACCCCCGTGCGTACCCGGGTCGGACACTCGTTCATCAAGGCCCAGATGGCCGAGGAGAACGCGGTGTTCGGTGGGGAGCACTCCGCCCACTACTACTTCTCCGACTTCTTCAACGCCGATTCCGGCATGCTCGCCGCGCTCCACGTCCTGGCCACCCTCGGCGGCCAGGAACGTCCGCTCTCGGAACTCAAGCAGGCCTACGACCGCTATGAGGCGTCCGGGGAGGTCAACTCGGAAGTCGCCGACCAGCAGGGGCGTACCGCTGCCGTCGTCGAGGCGTTCGCGGACGAGACCGTGGGCACCGACGAGCTCGACGGGGTGACCGTGGAACTGTCGGACGGTGCGTGGTTCAACGTCCGTGCGTCCAACACCGAGCCGCTGCTCCGTCTGAACGTCGAGGCTGCGGACGGGGCACGGGTCAGGGAGGTCCTCGACAAGGCACTGGCGGTGATCCGTGCCTGAGACGACGTCGAATGAGGTCCGTTCCGTTGCCGGTGGAATCGACCGGTCCGGTGTTTCGCTCATGGAGGGGTGCCTGAGGCCGTACCCCTGGGGTTCCAGGACGGCCCTGGCGGAACTCACCGGCCGGCCGTCACCGACGTCGCACCCGGAGGCTGAACTGTGGTTCGGGGCCCACCCGGAGGCGCCCAGCACGTTGCCCCAGGACGGGACCGACCTGCTGGAACGGATCTCGGCGGATCCGCGTGGCGAGTTGGGTGACTCGGCGCCGGACGGCCGACTTCCGTTCCTGCTGAAGCTGCTCGCCGCAGACCAGGCGCTCAGCCTGCAGGCGCATCCGACGAAAGAACAGGCGGCGGAGGGGTTCGCACGGGAGAACGCCGCCGGGCTTCCGGCAGGTTCGCCCATGCGCAACTACAAAGACGACAACCACAAACCGGAACTGCTTGTCGCCCTCACCCGCTTCGAGGCGCTTGCGGGGTTCCGGCCGGTGGAGGACACCCGGAGTCTGCTCCAGGCGTTGGACGTGCCGGAGCTGGGCCGTTACACCGAGCTCCTGAACGGTGCGGTGGGCGATTCCGAGGGGCTCCGTGCGCTGGTGACGACGTGGATATCACTGCCGTCGCACCGCAGGCACGAACTGATCGACGCGGTCCTGGACGCCTGCAGGACGTTGACCGGACAGCCGGAGCCCGCGACGGAGCACTGGATGCGTGGTCCCGCCAAGGCTGCCCTGGATCTGTCGGAGCAGCACCCGGGGGATGCAGGGATCCTGGTTTCCCTGCTGCTCAACCACGTCGTCCTGGAACCGGGGCAGGCCCTGTTCCTCTCCGCAGGCAACCTCCACGCCTACCTTCACGGGACCGGTGTGGAGGTCATGGCGAACTCGGACAACGTGTTGCGCGGCGGGCTCACCACCAAGCACGTGGATGTCCCGGAGCTGATGAAGGTCGTGGAGTTCACGCCCACCCCTGATCCTGTGCAGCTGCCCAGGGAGGACGGGGTTTTCCCCACCCCGGTGCCTGAGTTCCGGTTGCGGTCCGTCGAGGACGGGCAGGCAGTCAGTGTCGACGGGCCGGCCATCGTGCTCGGTGTGCAGGGTGAGGTTGTGGTCGCGGGCACCGGGGGGGACGATCTCCGTCTGTCCCCGGGACAGGCGGCCTGGGTACCAGCCTCAGCGAGGGGGGTCACCGCCAGCGGGCACGGGCACTTCTTCATCGCCACGGTGGGCTGACAGAGAGCGCTGCTTTCTGCCTCTCCGGTCGGCTACCGGTCAGGGGGTGGGGCCGGTGGTGTCCGTCACCGCATCGTCCGGGTCATTCGGGCTGTCCGGTGTGCCGGTGGTGCCGTTGTCGCCCGGTGTGCGTTCCCCGGTGGGGCGTCCGGGGTTGTCCGACGCTGAGGGAGCCGCAGACTCGGATGGCTCTGTCGGCTCTGTCGGCTCGGCAGGGTTGGTGGACTCGACCGGTTCCGAGGGGTCGGTCGACTCCGGCGCCCCGGTGTCTTCCGGCGTATCGTCGCTGTCTGACCCGTCATTTCCGGGGAGTGACGGCATCCCTGGGATGGAGGGCAGGAGATCGGTGAGCGAGGGACGCTCCGGTGAACTGCCACCGTTGTCGCTCTCGCCGGTGGTGTTTTCGGCGGAGTTCCCGCTGCCTGTATCGCTGTCGGCCCCGTTCGCCGCGGAATCGCCCGCGTCATCCCGGGCAGTGTCCTCGTTCTCGGCCGGGTACTGGCCGGGGGTGACGAACTGGTCGCCGCTCCATGCGTTCGGCGGTGCGTACTGATCTGCGGTCAAGGGCGTGACGTGGTCATTCCGTGAGTCGGAGGAACGCACAGGGGCCCTGCCGTCAGAATCCGATCCGTCAGAGTCCGGTGACGTCGCCCCCGTTGACCGCTGATCTCCGTCGGAGTTCGCCGTCGAGCTCTCCTCGGACGACGGCAGTGAACCGCCGGCGGCGGCCTCCTCAACCGGGACCGGTCCGTCGTCGTGGCTGGGTGAGACGTTCTGCCATGTGACGACGCCGACGATGGTGGCGGCGGCGAAGCCGGCGACCACAAAGGAGCCGAGGACCCGGTTGGTCCGGGATGCGCGGGCAGCCTCGGCGCGGAGCAGTGACTCGTGGTGCTCGGTGGAGCTGTCGTCGACGGCCGGGGGATTGTCCGTCGGCCGTTCGGGTTCCAGTTCGTAGTCCACGGTGACCCTCCTTTCGTCTGAGGTCGTCGACCGGGTAAATGTCACGGTTAGATCACGATCTGTAGCAAGCCTATCATCCATATCCAACGTGGTGGAAGACCCGAACGTTACTGAATTTTATGGGAACCTGCGGTTGCCGTGGGGTTTTGGTGGACATGTCAATGATGTCCACCGCGGGGCAGACGTTCCCTGGGTGGCGTCGCGGAAGGGTAGATTCGGCGACGTATTGAAATCAAACCGTGATCTTTGCCGGGGTGCCGGCCGGTCGCCGGGGGAGCAGGGGAGACGTGTCGGTGGAGTGCCGACTATTCTCAGGTGGACGACACGAGCATGAGAGGGAACGACATGAGTACCTGGGATGAAACCGTCTTCGCGGACGACACCAACACTGATTTCCTGGCCGACTGCGACGATCTGGAAGGTGCGGCACTCGTGGGGGCGTTGCAGGACGCCTGCACGCTTGCACAGGACTCCGACGCCGGAGATGAGGGAAGGGCCGTGGACCCCGACTACATCAACGGTCTGTGCGCGGCGACGGTGGCCGCCATCTGGTCCGGAGCCCCGTTCACCTCCGCCACGGTGGCAGATGAGCACCCGTTCATCCGCGAGGGGATCGGACAGTGTCCGGATACCCTGCAGGAGGCTGCGCTGGCGCTGCTGGACGCCGAGCTCGAGGCCGCCGGCGACGAGGCGCCTGACGGGTTGGAGACCGCGGTGGAAGCCCTGAGCTGATTCGGGGTGAGCAGGTCCACCCCTCCGTGAGCGTCTCCGCAGTGTCGGGGGATAGGGTTGACACGACGTCAGCAGAGTCATCATCGTCCCCTGAAGCTTGAGGAGTATCACCCCATGGCAGATTTCGTCGCACCGTCCGTCGACATCCACGACGGCGCCGGTGCCAACGGCACCCCCCTGCAGTACAAGGTCCGGGACCTGTCCCTTGCGGAAGCTGGACGTCACCAGATCCGTCTCGCCGAGTACGAGATGCCCGGCCTGATGGAGTTGCGTCGTGAATACGCCGACGAGCAGCCGCTGGCGGGGGCGCGGATCGCCGGGTCGATCCATATGACGGTGCAGACCGCCGTCCTGATCGAAACCCTCACGGCCCTCGGCGCGGAAGTGCGCTGGGCCTCCTGCAACATCTTCTCCACCCAGGACGAGGCTGCGGCTGCGGTCGTCGTCGGCGCCGGAACCCCGGAGGATCCCCAGGGGGTGCCGGTCTTCGCCTGGAAGGGTGAGACCCTCGACGAGTACTGGTGGTGCTTGGAGCAGATCTTCGACTGGGGCGACACCCGTCCGAACATGATCCTGGACGACGGCGGCGATGCCACCATGGCGGTCATCACCGGCAGTGAGTTCGAGGGCAACGGTATCGTCCCGGAGCCTTCGGCCGAGGACTCCGACGAGTACCAGGCATTCCTCGGGATGCTGGGACGCGTCTTCAGCCGGGACGACAGCCGGTGGACCGAGGCAGGCAAGGCAGTCAAGGGCGTCACCGAGGAGACCACCACCGGAGTCCACCGTCTCTACCACTTCGCCGAGCAGGGCACCCTGCCGTTCCCGGCGATGAACGTCAACGACGCGGTGACCAAGTCCAAGTTCGACAACCGTTACGGCACCCGCCACAGCCTCCTGGACGGCATCAACCGTGCCACGGACATGCTCGTCGGCGGTAAGGCCGTCCTCGTCTGCGGTTACGGGGACGTCGGCAAGGGCGTCGCCGAGGCATTCAAGGGCCAGGGCGCACGAGTGAAGGTCACCGAGGCCGATCCGATCAACGCCCTGCAGGCGCTGATGGACGGTTACCCCGTCGTGACCGTCGACAACGCCATCGGTGAGGCGGACATCGTCATCACCTCGACGGGCAACCTGGGCATCATCACCTTCGACCAGATGCGCAAGATGAAGAACCACGCGCTGCTCGGCAACATCGGCCACTTCGACAACGAGATCGACATGGCGGCGCTCCTGCACCGTGAGGATGTCGCCCGCACCACCATCAAGCCCCAGGTCGACGAGTTCACCTTCCCCCGCACCGACGGCGACGACAGCGACGTCGTCAGCATCGTCGTGCTTTCCGAGGGACGGCTGCTGAACCTCGGCAACGCCACCGGTCACCCCAGCTTCGTGATGTCGAACTCCTTCGCCGACCAGACCATCGCCCAGATCGAGCTGTTCACCAACGGTGACCAGTACGGCAACGAGGTCTACCGTCTGCCGAAGATCCTCGACGAGAAGGTCGCCAGGATCCACGTGGAGGCCCTGGGCGGGGAGCTCACCACGTTGACCAAGGAACAGGCGGAGTACATCGGCGTGGACGTCGAGGGTCCCTTCAAGCCCGAGCACTACCGGTACTGATGATCATCGCGTTCGAGGGGATCGACGGTGCCGGCAAGAATACCTGCGTGAGTGCGTTGGAAGCCGAGCTGCTGTCCCGGGAGATCCCGGTGGCCCGGCTGGCCTTCCCGCGGTACGAGCAGTCGGTGCACGCGCAGCTCGCGTCCGCCGCACTGCACGGGGAGATGGGTGATCTCGTCGACTCCGTCCACGGTATGGCCACGTTGTTCGCGCTCGACCGCGCGGAAGTCGCCGCTGACCTCGCAGACTTCGACGCCGACGGATATGTGGTGCTGCTCGACCGTTATGTCGCGTCCAATGCGGCCTACTCGGCGGCACGTCTGGGCGTCACCGACCGGGAGGTTCCCACCAGCGAGATCGTCCGGTGGGTCGAGGAGCTCGAGTTCACGAGCCTGGGGACGCCCGTGCCGGACGTCCAGATCCTGGTTGACGTCCCGGATGACGTGGCGTCCGGACGCGTGGCGGAACGGGCGGAGCACGACGCGTCCCGTGCCGCCGACGCATATGAGCGTGACGGTGGTCTCCAGGCACGGACCCTGGAGGCGTACCGCTCGCTGGCTGCGGCGCAATGGCGGTCGCCGTGGTGGACACTGGACAATTCCGGTGAACCCGCGGACGTGGAGGCGGCGGTCAGTGATCTGGTCGATGCCGTGATCGCCGACTCCGGGGACGACGGATAGCGATCTTCACGGGGAGGTCCTACCGCTTACCGGAAACGTTTGTGACAGACTGAACCCCATGGCAGAGAAAGTTCTCGTCGTCGACGACGACCCCGCAATCTCGGAGATGCTGACCATCGTCCTGCAGGGCGAAGGTTTCGACACGGTCGTCGTAGGGGACGGGCCGCAGGCCGTGGAGGCCGCGGAACGCGAGAACCCCGACCTCATCCTCCTGGACCTCATGCTTCCGGGCATGAGCGGTATCGACGTGTGCCGTGCGGTGCGTGAGTTCTCCACGGTCCCCATCGTGATGCTCACCGCCAAGACGGACACCGTGGACGTGGTCCTCGGTCTGGAGACGGGTGCGGACGACTACGTGCCGAAACCCTTCAAACCAAAGGAACTCGTGGCCCGGGTACGGGCGCGACTGCGGCGGACACCGGAGGACGTGCCGGAGTCGGTGAAGGTCTCCGACCTCACGATCGACTTCGGTGGACACCAGGTCACCCGCAAGGGACAGCCGATCTCCCTGACCCCCATCGAATTCGAGCTGCTCACCACCCTCGCGTCCCGCCCACGCCAGGTGTTCTCGCGCGAAGAACTCCTCGAGCGGGTGTGGGGTTACCGTAAATCCAGCGACACCCGCCTGGTCAACGTGCACATCCAGCGTCTGCGGTCGAAGGTGGAGAAGGACCCGGACAACCCGACCATTATCCAGACCGTCCGCGGGGTCGGTTACAAGACCGGGGAGTAGGACGGACAACGACCCATGGCATCGAGGTCAGGGGACGAACCACAGGACGAGACGGGCACCGGCGCCGGGAGGCGCCACGGTGGCCGTCTCGGTCGCCCTGCGCTCCCGGTGGTCAGGGACGGCGACCGCCGGCGCAACCGCAGTCAGAACGGCCGGGTGGGGGACACGGAGAGCGACCCGCGTCGGGCGCCCCGGGGAGAGCTGGGGGACATCGGTTTTCTCGACGGTCTCAGGATCTTTCTCCGGCGGCCGGTCCGGTTCGCCCGGAAGTTCTCCGAGAAGCTCGCCCAGCGGTGGCGGACGTCGATCCAGCTGCGGGTCATCGGCAGTGTCTTCGCGTCCTCGCTGCTGGTGATCATGGCCCTCGGTTTCGTGTTGACCAGCTTCGTCGGTCAGCAGCTGCTCGACGCCAAGTACAACGCCGCCACCGACGAGATCGACCGGGCCCGCGGCATCGTCGAGGAGCAGATCCGCAACACCGATTCCGCAACATCGCCGCAGATGCGTATCAACAACGCCCGGGCGGCACTGAGCGACCGCACCGCAGAGTCGGAACAGGGGTCGACGGGCACGGTGTACGAGCCGGTGATCATCGCTTCCGACCTGACCGGCGGGGACATCTCCAGTCCTGAGACGAATCCCGTCCCGGATTCTCTGCGCGACTTCGTCCGACAGGGTCAGGTCTCGGTGCAGTACACCACCGTGGACGCCGCCAGCGGCGCCTACAAGGCCCTGATCATCGGGTCGCCGGTCGAATCGGACATCCAGGGCCTCGAGCTCTACCTGGTCATGCCGCTGGACAACGAAGAGTCCACGATGGCTCTCATGCGTGGTCTGCTACTGGCGGGGGCCGTGGTGCTGATGGTGCTGCTCGTCGTCATTGCGTGGGTGTTCTCCCAGCAGCTCACTGTGCCGGTGCGCACCGCGTCGCGGATCGCCGAGCGTTTCGCGGCCGGGCACATGCGTGAACGGATGGCGGTGGACGGTCAGGACGAGGTCGCCCGGCTGGCCATCAGTTTCAACGAGATGGCGGAGAACCTCTCCTACCAGATCCGGCAGTTGGAGGAGTTCGGTTCGCTGCAGCAGCAGTTCACCTCCGATGTGTCCCACGAACTTCGGACGCCACTGACCACGGTACGGATGGCCGCGGACCTGATCCACGCCAACTCCGAGGACCTTGATCCGGTGACCCGCCGTGCCTCCGAGTTGATGAACGCCGAGCTCGACCGCTTCGAGATGCTGCTCGGCGACCTGCTGGAGATCTCCCGGCACGATGCCGGTGTCGCGAACCTGTCGCGGGAACTGATCGACGTCCGCGGTGTGGTGAAGTCCACCATGGGACAGCTACGCGCCCTGGCGGAGGAGGTCGGCTGTGAGATCCAGCTCGACCTTCCGGATGAGCCGGTCATGGAGGAGGTCGACTCCCGACGGGTCGAACGAATCCTGCGTAATCTCCTGGCCAACGCCATCGACCACAGTGAGAGTCGACCTGTGCGGGTCACGATGCGGCGCGGTGCGGAATCGTTGGCGGTGACCGTGGTCGACCATGGCATGGGTCTGAAGCCGGGGGAGGCGGACCTGGTGTTCAACCGTTTCTGGCGTTCGGACCCGTCGCGGGAACGCAAGACCGGTGGCACCGGGTTGGGACTGGCCATCGCCAAGGAGGACGCCCAGTTGCACGGTGGCCGACTCGAGGCGACCGGTGAACCGGGGCTCGGGGCGTGTTTCCGTCTGACCCTGCCCCGCAAGCCGGGGCAGGAGGTGCGTACCTCACCGTTGCCACTGGAGGTCGACCGTGCGGAAGGGGCGGAGGTCCTCGAGCTGACCGGGCCGTCCGGGCCCTCCGGGCACGGGGACGGCACGGGCGAGGCGTCGGCTGGTTCCGCTGATGTCGTGGACGGGCAGCAGGAGACGCCCCGGTGGACGTGCCTGCGGAGGCGGCGTCGGACGGTCTGTCGGTCGCGACGTCCGAGGCCGAGTCCGCCGCGGACACCGTCTACACCTCGGAGGGCGTCGACGGCGGCGAGACCGGTGATTCCGCCGACGGGGTCGTCGCCGACGGACCGGACGGCACGGAAGACGGCACGGCGGACGACATGGATGACGACGCCGGGGACGATGCGGTACCGGATGAGACTGTCGACCGCTTCGACTCGGTCGATGTCACGGCTGGTTCCGTGGAAACCTTCGGGGTCGACCTCAGTGCCTTTGAGGGGTTGACTGAGGAGGAGCTGCGCACTGCTCTCCAGGAGGCGGAGGACATGGATTCGGCGTTCGATATGGACGGCGACCGAGATGGTGAGGAGGGTGACGATGACAAGAGGTGACGGTGTGCGTCAGGTCGGGGCTCTGCTCACGGCGGCGGTGATGACAGGGGGACTCGTCGCCTGCACCACGCTTCCCGGGGAGTCGACCCCCGAGGCAGTCTCGTCCTATGTCTCCGCCCCGGACGCCGGCAACCTGCCGACCCCGTCTGAGGGGCAACCGCCGGACCTTCTCCTGCGGGATTTCTACCTGGCGTCCACCCACCAGGCCAATAACCGTCAGGCGGCCAAGGAGTTCCTGACGAATTCTGCGGCGGATGAGTGGCAGGACAGTGTCTCGACCCTGATCCTGGACCGGCTCGACCTCAACGCCACCGGCGGGGCTTCGGGGGACGAAGTGACCTATGTCGTGCGCGGCACCGTCGTCGGGCGTCTCGGCACCGGTGGTGTCTACCAGCCGGAGAGCAGTCCCTACGAGGAGGAGGTCACGCTGGAGAGGGGGAGAGCGGATGGCGCATCACCGACCTCCCCGACGGGGTGATCATGGACCGCAGCGATTTCGTGAGCGCCTACCAGGCTCATGACCTCTACTTCCTGGACCCGACCAAGCGGTTCCTCGTCCCGGACCGGCGGTGGATCTACAACCGTCAGGACAACATCGGTTTCTCACTGGTCTCCCTGTTGGCCGGCGGCCCACGCAATCAGCTTCAGGACGCCGTGGAGACCGAGTTCCCCTCCGGTAACGGTATTCAGGCCGCGGTCGAGGAGGACGGGACGTTCACCGTGGACATCACCGGTATCGCCGACCTGTCGGTGGATGACCGTGAGGTGCTGGCTGGACAACTTGTATGGACCCTGGCCATGTCCGATGTCCGGGGGCCGTACCGGATCCTCGCGGACGGCGCGTCCATCACCGACAACGGGCGGGAGGACTGGACGCTGGCGGACGTCTCCGATCTCGATCCGCAGAAGACCTCCGATGAACCGTTGAGGGCGTTGCGTGACGGTGCGCTGGTCGAGGTCGAGGGTGACTCCGGGGTGACGCTGTCCGGGTGGACGTCGTCTGGGCAACTCGAGTCCGCCGCGTCAGCCGGGGCCGCCGGTGGCGAGGACGGCAGGATCGCCGCCGTCTCGGGTCGGGGTGACGGCGAACGCTCCCTGCTGGTCGGGGACGTCGGTGGGGACCCCGTCACCGCACTGACTGCACGTTCCCTGTCCCGTCCGTCCTGGAGCGGGGATGCACAGAACCTCTACGTCGTCGCTGACGGCAGGAGGGTCCACCGGCTCGAACCCACCGGCTCAGGCATCCAGATGGACGAGTCCACGGTGGACACCTCGGCTCTGAACAGCCTCGACATCGACGATCCCAGGATCAGTGTGTTCACGGTGTCGAGGGACGGGACGAGAGCCGCGATGCTGATCAACGGCAGACTGTTCATCAGTGTCCTGCAGCGTGACGGTGACGGCGGAGGCTCGATGACGATGGGTACGCCGATGGAAGTCGGTCAGCGGGTCGGCGACACCGCCTTGTCGGTCGACTGGCGTGACGACGGCACTCTGCTGGTGGGCACCCGGGCCAACGACGCGCCTGTCTGGGCGGTGACCGTCGACGGCTCGGAGGCGTCGCCGTTGTCCAGCCGGAACATCACCGCGCCGGTGGTGGCGGTGGGGTCCGCAGGGTCTGTGCAGTACATCCTCGATTCACGGGCGATGCTGCAACTGGATGACGAGGACCCCGAGGCGCGGTTCTGGCGGGAGGTCCCGGCACTCCAGGGCGCCCGGGCGGTTCCGATCCTGTCGAAGTAGGTGTAGACAGGCGACAGGGCACAAACGGGGGAAGGTGAGACGGAATGGACGGGTTTCGGGTGGGGGATCTCGCCGGTCTGGTCTGGCGCGACGACTGCGTGGCCTGCGGAACGTCGGATGCGCCACCGGCGGTGGAGGGTCTGTCGCTGTGCCGGAGTTGCGCGCGTGAACTGCGCCGGGTGCCGTCACGGGTGGCGGACACCTGGGCACCGCCGGTCTTCGCCGCAGGTATGTACGGAGGTCCGCACCGGGGTGTCGTGCTGGCGGCGAAGGAACATCGGCGTCCCGACGCCGTCCGCGTGGCAGGTGCTGTCCTGGCAGGTGCCGTGCGTCATCTCGTCACCCGGGGGATACTGGCGGACCCGAGGCTGGCTCCACTCGTCCTGCTCCCGGCCCCGACGACGAGGCGTGCCGCGAAGAACCGGGGAGGGTGCATCGTCGAGCGGTCCGCGGAGGCGGCCCGCCGGGAACTCGGTGCCGGTGTGCATGTCGTCGCGGCGGCGATCCTCGCGCCGGGGGCACGGGACTCGGTGGGTCTCGGCCGGGGCGAGCGGACGGCGAACATCGCCGCGAATCTGCGAATCGACCAGACCGAACTGCAGCGGGCAGTTCGGGTCCTCAGGGAGCCCGGGGCCACGGCCTGTCTGGTCGACGACGTCAGCACCACGGGGGCGACATTGTCGAGATTCGCCTCGGCACTCGCGGCCCGTGGGGTCGTGACCAGCGCCGGCGTAGTGATCGCGCAGGCGTGAACGCCGGTGCCGAGGTGCAGGGGGTAGATCACCGGGGGCACGACCGGACAAGCCCGCCCCCACGCCACGGGAACGTCGGTACTATCGGGAGGGAAGATGTCGCCAGCAAGTAGTCGGTGGACAATCCCGTTCACCGGTGGCAGGCGGCGCGGAGACCGGGAGGATGAGTATGACCGTCCAGAACCAGCAGGACATCACGGCAGAGGGTGCTGCTCCGGAGGCACAGGTGGAGATCACCGGCCGTAACGTGGAGATCCCCGAGCACTTCGCAGAGCGGGTGAACGCGAAGCTCGCCAAGGTCGAACGGCTCGATCCGACCCTCACGTACTTCCATGTGGAACTCCAGCACGAGCGCAATCCGCGGCGTGCAGACGAGTCCGACCGCATCCAGATCACCGCCACCGGCAAGGGCCACATCGCCCGTGCCGAAGCGAAGGAGGATTCCTTCTACGCCGCCCTGGAGGCGGCCATCGCCAAGATGGAGCGGTCCCTGCGCAAGGTGAAGGCCCGCCGTAAGATCTCCCGTTCCGGGCACCGTGCCCCGGTCTCCGTCGGCGAAGCCACCGCCGACCTCGTCCAGGAGGCCGAGCAGGAAGCCGCGGCAGAGCCCGGTCCTTTCGACGTGGACCCCTACGCCGAGCAGTTCCAGCCCGGGCGTGTCGTCCGTGAGAAGGAGCACCCGGCGACACCGATCAGCGTGGATGACGCGCTGAGTGAGATGGAGCTGGTGGGCCACGACTTCTACCTGTTCGTCAACGAGGCGACCGGTCGTCCGTCGGTGGTGTACCGTCGTCGCGCCTACGACTACGGTCTGATCGCCCTCACCGACGACGCAGAGTAGAGGTCGGTCGGGCACGTAGCGCCCGCACCGTCCGGTGGCCGACGCCCCGGGGACACCGTTCCCCGGGGCGTCGGTCGTGCCATGTGAACGGTGTTGCCGGAATCTCCTGCTGTGCAAGCCACGGTGGCGGAGGTAGACTGAAAGACTGATCTCGCATGGGTGCAGTCGTACCGGTGCAAGACTCCGAGCAAGAACGTGAGCAAGAACGCCAGCAAGAACCCACAGGTGCAACACAAGGTAAGGGACGAGTAGCACGTGCTAGGACTTTCGAAGATTCTCCGCCTCGGTGAAGGCCGCGCCGTCAAGCGACTGTCCGCGATCGCGGACCAGGTCATCGCCAAGGAGGACGAGTACTCCGCCCTCTCGGATGAGGAACTGCAGGGCAAGACCGCTGAATTCCGCGCTCGTCTCGAGAAGGGGGAGAGTCTCGACGACATCCTTCTCGAGGCTTTCGCCACGGCCCGCGAGGCATCGTGGCGCGTCTTGGGCCAGAAGCACTACAAGGTGCAGGTCATGGGCGGTGCAGCCCTGCACTGGGGGTACGTCGCCGAGATGAAGACCGGTGAGGGCAAGACCCTGACCTGTGTGCTCCCCGCCTACCTCAACGGGTTGTCGGGTAAGGGTGTCCACGTCGTCACGGTCAACGACTACCTCGCCCGGCGTGACTCGGAGTGGATGGGCCGTGTCCACCGTTTCCTCGGCCTCGACGTGGACGTCATCCTGTCCGGCAAACGTCCCGCCGACCGTCGTAAGGCCTATGCCGCCGACGTCACCTACGGGACGAACAACGAGTTCGGCTTCGACTACCTGCGTGACAACATGGCGCACTCCCTGGACGACCTGGTCCAGCGCGGGCACAACTACGCCATCGTCGACGAGGTCGACTCGATCCTCATCGATGAGGCACGTACGCCCTTGATCATCTCCGGCCCGGTGTCCGGGTCATCCCAGTGGTTCACCGCTTTCGCGCGCATCGTGCCGAAGATGACACTGGACATCCACTACGAGGTCGACCCGAAGAAGAAGACCGTGGGGGTCAAGGAGGAGGGCGTCGAGTTCGTCGAGGACCAGCTCGGTATCGACAACCTCTACTCACCGGAGCACTCCCAGCTGGTCAGCTACCTCAACAACGCCATCAAGGCCAAGGAGCTGTTCACCAGGGACAAGGACTACATCGTCCGCAAGGGTGAGGTTGTCATCGTCGACGAGTTCACCGGGCGTATCCTCGACGGACGCCGGTACAACGAGGGCATGCACCAGGCCATCGAGGCGAAGGAGGGCGTGGAGATCAAGAACGAGAACCAGACCCTCGCCACGGTGACCCTGCAGAACTACTTCCGCCTGTACGACAAGTTGGCCGGTATGACCGGTACCGCGGAGACCGAGGCCGCGGAGCTGAAGTCGATCTACAAGCTTGATGTCGCGGCGATCCCCACCAACAAGCCCAACCAGCGCCACGACAACATCGACCTGGTGTACAAGACCCAGGAGGCGAAGTTCGAGCTGTCGCCGACGACATCGCCGAGCGCGTCGAGAAGGGCCAGCCGGTGCTGGTCGGCACGACCTCTGTGGAGCGTTCCGAGTACCTGTCGAAACTCCTCCAGGCCCGCCATATCCGCCACAACGTGCTCAACGCCAAGCAGCACGAGAAGGAGGCCGAGTTCGTCGCGCAGGCGGGTCGTCTCAAGGCCGTCACCGTGGCGACGAACATGGCGGGCCGCGGTACCGACATCGTGCTCGGCGGCAACCCGGACATCATCTGCGACCTCACGTTGCGCGAGCGTGGTCTCGACCCGGTCGAGGATCCCGAGGCGTACCAGGAGGCCTGGGACGAGGAGATCGTCAAGGCCCGCAAGAAGTCGAAGGAAGAGGCCGAGAAGGTCTGCGAGGTCGGCGGTCTGTATGTGCTGGCCACGGAGCGTCACGAGTCCCGCCGCATCGACAATCAGCTGCGTGGCCGCTCGGCACGCCAGGGTGACCCGGGGGAGACCAGGTTCTACCTGTCGATGCGCGACGACCTCATGACCCGCTTCGTCGGACAGACGATGGAGAACCTGATGACCCGGCTCAACGTGCCGGACGACATGCCCATCGACTCGAAGATGGTCACCAACGCGATCAAGGGTGCGCAGTCGCAGGTGGAGAACTCCAACTTCGAGATGCGCAAGAACGTCCTGAAGTACGACGAGGTCCTCAACGAGCAGCGCAAGGTCATCTACCGCGAGCGTCGTCAGATCCTCGAGGGCGAGGACATCGCCTCCAACGTCCGCACCATGATGGACGACACCATCGCCGCCTACGTCGACGGCGCCACCGCCGAGGGGTACGTGGAGGACTGGGACCTCGACGAACTCTGGTCCGCCTTGGATTCGCTCTACGGCCCCTCGGTGACCTCCACCGAGCTGATCGACGGGACCGAGTACGGTTCCGCCGGTGAACTGACCGCTTCTCAGCTGCTGCGCGCCCTGCAGGAGGACGCCCACAAGCTCTACGACGAGCTGGAGGAGTCCGTCACCTCCGTCGGTGGTGAGGAGCAGATGCGCGGAATGGAGCGCGGAGTGGTGCTCAACGTCGTCGACCAGAAGTGGCGCGAGCATCTCTACGAGATGGACTACCTCAAGGAGGGCATCGGCCTGCGTGCCATGGCGCAGCGTGACCCGTTGGTCGAGTACCAGCGTGAAGGTGGGGACATGTTCGGCCGGATGAACGACGGCATCAAGGAGGAGACGATCCGTCAGCTCTTCCTCGTGCGTAAGCAGCTGAAGGCGAAGGAGCCGGAGCAGGCGGAGGGGCCGTTGAACGTCGACGACCCGGCCGACACCCGGACGTCTCAGGAGCAGGAACAGCAGAAGTCGGTGCCGAAGACCATCATCGGCGGCTAGAGCCGGCTCAGATCAGGGTCACCGTCTCGATACGCCACTGCCCGTCGTAGCGCGCGAGATGGCCGGCGACGGCACGGACGCGGTTACCGTGGGCGACGCTGGCGGTGAACGTCAGCCGTTCCCGGTGGGTGGGCGGCAGGTGGACGCTCAGTACCCGCGACGCGGTCTGCGGTGGGGTGGCTCCGGGTCCGGGGCGGGCGTCGCGGATCCTGCCACGCAGGTCGTCGGCCACCCGCGGTGAGAACGGGCCTTTCCGGAGGACAGACACGGGACGACGCCCGTCGAGGACCTCCAGCCAGACGCCCACGAGCATGCCGACGCGGGAACGCACGGCAGGAGCGGGCGGAACGTCGTCGGACGGAGGCGGGGCGATGCCGGTGTCCGCCAGCTGGCCCGTCCCGGCGGAGTTCTCCGCCGCCTCGACCACGGGCACCGGACGGCGGAGATAGACCAGTCCAGGCACCGCCTCGTACCGCGTCGTCACTGGTGTCGCAGGTGTCTTTTCGTCGGTGTTCCCCGGTACAGCCCCCATGCTCGACGATGATAGCGCCCAGCGTGGCACAATGTGAGATATGCGAGCATTGATTGTGGACTACTGTGGCGTCCTCGACGGAGCGGAGGAGGACCGTCGTCGTTGGCGCAAGGTCCTTACCGCGGCCAGGGACGCCGGTTATGGAACGGCGATCCTCTCGAATGATCCGGGTGGTCCGGGTGCTGACCCGATCCGTACGTGGCAGGAGGCCGGGTACGTCGACACCGTCGTGCTGTCGGGTGAGGTCGGTGTGGACAAGCCCGACCCCGAGATCTTCATGATCACCGCGGACCGGCTCGAGGTGGACGTGAGCGACTGCATCCTGGTCGATGACTCGATCCTCAACGTCAAGGGTGCGGTGGAGTCCGGGCTGATCGGCGTGTACTACCAGCAGTTCGACCGTGCGATCGTGGAGATCTCCGGGCTGCTCGGGCTGGAAGGGACCTACTAGGATGCGCGTCTTCGTCCCCGCGACCTTCGACATGCTCGGGACCCTCGCCCATGACGGGCAGATGCCGGTACGCTCCGGGATCGGCTTCGCCCTCACACCTGCACTGCGGGAGTTCTACACGGCCGGTGACGACGAGGAGATGTCGTACGCGGCATTCCTCGAGGCGGCCCGGGCGTCCCTCCGTCTGTTGGGCATCGGTGACGAGGAACGTTTCCCGCACCGGCGGGTCGTGGTCTCCGTCGACCTGGACGACGGTGCCGTCACCCCGGATCCGGACAAGGGGGAGTCCGTCGTCCGGTTGGACCCACCGGTGATCTCGGTGGACGACCTGGCCGCGATCCATGTCGATGACGAGGGGAATGAGCCCGCTACGGCGGCGGCGATCGACGCCGTCGACGCTGCCGACCTCGGCGACGAGGACGCGGAGATCACCCTCGGCGACTGCGAGGACAACCTGATGAGCTGGTATGATGCCCGCGAACTCGGGGTACTCGTGGACCTGATGTAGGTGAGCTAAGACAGGGCCCGCAGGCAAGGCCCGCACCACCGGAAAACCGGTGGTGCGGGCCTTCTGCACGTCTGGAGACGCGGTCGCGTCAGCCGTGCAGGTCGAAGCGGTCGGCTTCGGTGACCTTGGTCCAGGCGGCGACGAAGTCGGCGATGAACTTCTCTGCCGCGTCATCGCTGGCGTAGACCTCCGCCTGGGCGCGCAGCTCGGAGTTCGACGCGAAGACCAGGTCGGCCCGCGTGCCGGTCCATTTCTCTTCACCGGTCTCGCCGTCTGTGCAGCGAAACACGGTGGCATTGTCGTCGGTGGCGACCCAGTCGTTGCCGAGTTCCAGGAGGTTGACGAAGAAGTCGGTGCTGAGCACACCGGGACGGTCCGTGAGGATACCGTGGCCGGTCGAACCGTAGGTGGTTCCCAGGACGCGCAGGCCGCCGACGAGCACGGTCATCTGCGGGGCAGTGAGTCCCAGCAGGTCGGCCTTGTCGATGAGCAGGTGTTCGGCGGGGATGTCGAGGTCGGCGTTCTGGTAGTTGCGGAATCCGTCGGCCTGCGGCTCCAGGTAGGAGAATCCGTCGACGTCGGTCTGCTCCTGCGTGGCGTCCACACGCCCCGGGGTGAAGGGGACGGACACGTCGGTGCCGGCGTCGGCCGCGGCCTTCTCGATGGCGGCGTTACCCGCCAGGATGATCAGGTCGGCGAGGGACAGGTGCCGAGGGGCGTTGTTCTCGTTGAACTCGGTGCGGATCGCCTCCAGCGCCGTCAGCACCTCGG
This sequence comes from Corynebacterium sp. CNJ-954, assembly GCF_001942345.1. Classification (GTDB taxonomy): domain Bacteria; phylum Actinomycetota; class Actinomycetes; order Mycobacteriales; family Mycobacteriaceae; genus Corynebacterium. The sequence goes on along the minus strand of NZ_MKKI01000005.1, from coordinate 64,428 downwards.
CGAGACGGGCAGGTTCGTTGGCCTCCCAGCTGCGCTGCGGCTCGAGACGGATCCGGGCGCCGTTCGCTCCACCACGGAAGTCCGTCCCACGGAAGCTTGATGCAGAGGCCCAGGCGGTCTTCACCAGCTGGCTGACGCTGAGACCGGAGTCGAGGACCGTCTTCTTGAGCGCCTCGACGTCCTGGGGCGTGACAGGGTCGCCTTCGGCGTCGGGCAGCGGATCCTGCCAGATGAGGTCCTCGGCGGGGACCTCCGGGCCCAGGTACCGTGACTTCGGTCCCATGTCGCGGTGGGTCAGCTTGAACCATGCGCGGGCGAAGGCGTCGTTGAGGGCGTTCTGGTCGTCCTTGAAGCGGCGGGAGATCTTCTCGTAGCTCGGGTCGACGCGCAGGGAGATGTCGGTGGTCAGCATGCGCGGTTCACGACGTCCCGCGGAATGCGCCATGGGGACCATGTCTGCTCCGCCACCGTCCTTCGGACGCCAGTGGAAGTGCCCGCCTTCGCCCGTGGTGAGCTCCCACTCGTAGGCGAACAGGATGTGGAAGAACTCGTTGTCCCACCGGGTGGGGTGGTAGGTCCAGGTGACCTCGAGACCGGAGGTGATCTGGTCGTCGCCCTTACCCTCGCCGTGGTGGTTCTGCCATCCCAGTCCCTGGCGATCCAGCGACGCCTCCTCGGGGTCGGGGCCGACGTTCTCCTCGTTGTCGGGTGCCGCGCCGTGGGTCTTGCCGAAGGTGTGGCCGCCGGCGATGAGTGCGACGGTTTCCTCGTCGTTCATGCCCATCCGGCCGAAGGTCTCGCGGATGTCGTGGGCGGCGGCGGCCGGGTCGGGGTTGCCTTCCGGCCCCTCCGGGTTGACGTAGATCAGGCCCATGGTCGTGGCGCCGAACGGCTTCTGCAGGTCACGGGAGGTGTCGTTGGTGCCACTGTAGCGGGCGTCCGTTCCGAGCCAGTCGGTCTCGGAGCCCCAGTAGACGTCCTCGGGCTCCCAGACGTCCTCGCGGCCACCGCTGTATCCGAAGGTCTCGAATCCCATGGACTCGAGGGCGACGTTACCTGCCAGGATCATCAGGTCACCCCACGAGAGGTTCTGTCCGTACTTCTTCTTCACGGGCCACAGGACCCGACGTGCCTTGTCCAGCCCCACATTGTCCGGCCAGCTGTTCAGCGGGGCGAAACGCTGCTGGCCGGCACCGCCACCACCACGCCCGTCGTGCGAACGGTAGGTGCCGGCCGAGTGCCAGGCCATGCGGATGATCAGGGGGCCGTAGTGGCCGAAGTCTGCCGGCCACCATGACTGCGAGGTGGTGAGGACGTCCTCGATGTCCTTCTTGACCTGGGGAAGGTCCAGCTGGCTGAATGCTTCGGCGTAGTTGAAGTCGGCCGGGGTGGGGCGGACCTCCTGGGGGTTGTGTGCCAGCAGCCGGACGTTCAGACGCTTCGGCCACCACCGCTGGTTCGCGTTACCTTCAGTGGGGAGAGGGAGCCGGGAACCCTGGCTTCGCCGCGCTCGGCCTGGGACTCCTGCGGCGCGTGGCCACCTTGCGGGGTGTGGCCGCCGCCGTGGGCGACGGGGCAGCCGGACATCGGGTCAGTCATGGATCTTCTCCTGAGTGTGGGTCTGGGTGTGAGTCGTGGAGTGGGTGTTCTCGGTGGCCGCGCAGTCGTTGCAGATGGCGCGGAACATGACCTCGGCCGAGAGCACGGTGTGCATACCGTGACCGTCAGCCGGGGTAAGGCAGGGTGCGTGGCCGACGACGCATTCGACGTCCTCGAGCCGTCCGCACACCACACACTGGATGTGGTGGTGGTTGTCCTCCCGGTTCGTCTCGAAGCGGGCTGCGCCGGCGCCGGGGAGGTCGATGCGGCGGAGGAGGCCGCGTGCGCTCAGATCGTTCACGACATTGTGGACGGACTGCATGGAGACCGTGGGGAGCTCCGCACTGATACCGGAGTGCACTTGTGCTGCGGTGCTGTGCGGATGGTCATGCAGGTACCGCAGGGAGGCCACGCGGCCCGGTGTGGCGCGGAGGCCGAGTTGTCTCACCTGCTCTGCCCAGGATGCTGTCGGATCTGTGCGCATGCCTACACGCTACATCCAGATTTTAATGCTCACAACTTTGAATAAATAAAAATAGATCGGTAATGGTTCCGGTCCTGGTCCGGGGCGCATCCTCTAAGCTCGAATCATGGCATTGTTCGGGAGGAAGCGCGCACCTGTGGGTGAGACCGTCGATGTGGCGGCTCCGTTCGTGTTCAGGGTCGGTGACGTGTTCACGATCACCGGCAGGGGGAGGGTGTTCACCGGGACGGTGGAGTCCGGTGCCGTCGCCGTGAATGCCCCGGCCACTCTGCTGGTCGGTGACCGTGCCCTGCCCGCGCAGGTCAAGCGACTGGAAACCCGGAAGCGCAGGAATCCAGTCATGCTCATCGCCGGTGACGTCGGCGCGATCGAGCTTGAGGGTGTCGACACCGACGACCTGCCGCTGCGCGTCTACGGCGGTCAGATGATCGTGGACACCAGTGCACTGACGGGGGCGGTGATCCGGTCCCGGCAGTCGTCCGACGGCTTGGGGTAGTCACATCTCCCAGTCGTTGTTACTGCGCAGCGCGCTGAGCAGGGACCGGACGGCAGTGACGCGGCGGGCGCTCGCACCGGTCAACGTGTCCAGTGCGCATTCGGGGTCGGCCGGTGGCCCGGCGTGGGTACATCCCCGTGGGCAGTCCTCGATGACGTCCCCCAGGTCCTCGAACACGCCGATCACCGTATCCGGATCCACGTGGGCCAACCCGAAGCTGCGGATACCGGGGGTGTCCACGATCCAACCGGTGTCGGTGCCTCCGGGGAGACGCAGTGCCACCGACTGGGTCGAGGTGTGACGGCCCTTGCCGACGCCGGACACCACACCGGTCTCACGGTCCGCGCCCGGCACGAGTCTGTTCACCAGGGTGGACTTCCCGACACCGGAGTGGCCGATCAGTGCGGTCAGATGCCCGGTGACCACGTCGGTCACCGGGGCGAGCACATCTTCGACGCCGCCGAGGATGACTTCGACATCCAGCGCCTCGAACTCCGCGGCGAAGGTGGCGGGGTCAGCGAGATCGGACTTGGTCAGACAGAGGACAGGCCGTAAACCTCCGACGAAGGCTGCGATGAGTGCGCGCTCCACGAAACCGGACCGCGGCGGCGGATCTGCCACTGCGGTGACGATCAGCAGCTGGTCGGCGTTGGCCACGACGATGCGTTCGTAGGGATCGGTGTCGTCCGCCGTGCGGCGCAGGACCGTGGACCGTTCCTCCAGACGGACGATGCGGGCCAACGTCCCGTCACGGCCCGACACGTCGCCGACGACGGCGACCCGGTCACCGACGACGACGGGGGTCCGCCCCAGTTCCCTGGCGCGCATGCAGATCGCCGGAGGCGCGTCCGCGGCGCTCCCGTCGATGACCACGCCCCAGCGTCCACGGTCCTTCGTGACGACCATGCCGGTCCGGGCTTCCTTGTGGTCCGGTCGGTCCTTTGTCCTCGGACGGGTCCCTTTGCCCGGACGGACCCGGATATCGGACTCGTCGTACTGCCGCCTGCCGCTGGATCGTGCCATCAGTACGCTCAGCCCTCGACCATCTGCGTCCACCGCAGGTCGAAGTCCGGCATTGTCTTGGACGTGGTGGCTATGTCCTCCACCAGGACATCCGGTGTCACCAGGCCGAGGACGGCTCCCGCGGTGGCCATCCGGTGGTCGGCGTAGGTGTGCCAGACCCCGCCCCTCAGCGGTTGCGGGTCGATGATCAGTCCGTCCTCGGTCTGGGTGACGTCGCAGCCGAGCGAGGACAGTTCGCGCTGCAGCGCGGCGAGCCGGTCGGTTTCGTGGCCACGGAGGTGGGCGATACCGGAGAGGTGGCTGCGACCGTCGGCGAGGGCGCACAGGGCGGCGACGGTGGGGGTGAGCTCGCCGACGTCGTGCAGGTCCCAGCTGATACCACGCAGGTTCCCCCCGGGGTTCCCGTTGACCTCGAGGACCCCGTTATGAGTGTAGTGTTCGACGGTCACTCCCATGTCCTGCAGGATCACCCGGAACTGGTCGCCGGGCTGGGAGGTCGTGACAGGCCAGTCGGGGATCCGGACAGTCCCCCCGGTGACGGCGGCTGCGGCGAGGAACGGTGTCGCATTCGACAGGTCCGGTTCGACGGCCCAGTGGTGGCCCTTGACGGGCCCCGGGTGCACCGTCCACCGGTTGAAACCGACGTCGACGTGCACGCCGGCGGCCCGCAGCATCTCCACGGACATCTCGACATGCGGCAGGCTGGGGATCGCCGTCCCGGTGTGGACGACGGTCACGCCCTCATCGAATCGGGCGCCGGCGAGCAGCAGCCCGGAGACGAACTGTGAGGACGCGGAGGCGTCGATGTGGACCTCGCCACCGCGTAACCCTCCGGCACCCGTGACCCGGAACGGGAGGGGGCGGTCCGGGTCACCGGACCCGGTGACGTGGGCACCCAGGGCGTCGAGGGAGTCCAGCGTGCCACCCATGGGGCGCTTCTGCGCGGCGTCGTCGGCGGTGAAGACGACCTCCCCGTCCGCCAGCGCCGCCACCGGTGGCAGGAAACGCAGCACGGTACCCGCGAGACCACATTCGAGTTCAGCCCCGTGCAGGTCACCCGAGACGACGGTGAAGGTGTCGCCGTCGACGGTGATGGAGGCTCCCATGGCACGCAGAGCATCCGCCATGAGGTCGGTGTCGCGGCTACGCAGGGCACCGTCAATGACACTCGGACCGTCCGCCAGGGCGGCGAGCACCAGGGCGCGGTTGGTGATCGACTTCGACCCGGGGACAGACACGGTCGCGGACACGGGGGAGGAGGCCACGGGAGCAGGCCACAGTTCGGCGGTCATGGGCGCCATTATCCCACGCGACGGCCCGGCGGTGGTCGAACGGAGGTAGTTTCGGTGCCATGTGCGGACGCTACGTGATGTTCAGTACCACCGAGACGATCCTCGCGACGGCGTCCCGGCTCGTCGGTGAGCAGGTCGGGGCGGTCGGTGGCGGTGGCTCGCCCGCGCCGAGCTGGAATATCGCGCCCACCCACACTGTCGCGGTCCTGAGACGTTTCGCCGGTTCAGTGACCCTGGGGCCGGCCTCCTGGGGCTATCCGGCACCGTGGCGTACCGGGACGGTACTGTTCAACGCCCGAGGGGAAACCGTGTTCGACAAGACCAGTTTCCGTGGCTCAGCTCCGTGTCTGTTCGTCATGGACGGTTGGTACGAGTGGAAGGACCGGCAGCCGTACTACGTCAGTTCCCGGGGAGACGCGGGACACGGGCCCATGGTGATCGCCGGGCTGTGTCGTCCCGGACACGGTGCGGACCGGGGGCGCCTGGAGGCCACCATGGTGACGACGGCGTCGGTGGCGCCGGTCGACTGGCTGCATGACAGGATGCCGCGGGTGCTCGGTGTCGGTTCTGCCGGCACGCAGGAGACGAACGCATGGCTCGACGGTTCAGACGACGACCGTCGGGCCCTGGCGGCGTCGTCACCGGCGGAAGACGTCCTCGGGACGCTGCTGGTCCACGAGGCTGACCGCCGGGTCGGAAATGTCGCCGTGAACTGCGCAGAACTGCTCGGCAACGCGGGAAGGTAGCAGGGTACTAGGATGGACGGGAACAAGACCGACGCTGATGGCGTTGAGTCCGACAGGGTGAACGGGAAGGAGCCCATGAACAACCCAGTGAAGCGCACCGGTGACAGCGACGAGCAACTGCTCGCACGCTTCGAGGAGGATGCGCTGCCGCTGCTGGACCAGCTCTACGGTGCGGCGTTGCGGATGACACGCAATCCCGCGGATGCCCAGGACCTGGTCCAGGACGCCTACATGAAGGCGTTTCAGGCGTTCGGCTCCTACAAACCCGGTACCAACCTGAAGGCGTGGATGTACCGCATCCTCACCAACACCTACATCAACCAGTACCGCAAGGCGCAGCGGCGTCCACGGGAGACATCGGATGAGGAGGTCACCGACTGGCAGTTGGCGGATTCGGCGTCGCACGACTCGACCGGCCTGCAGTCAGCGGAGATCGAGGCACTCCGTCGGATCCCCGACAAGCGCATCCAGGATGCGCTGATGGACCTGTCGGACGACTACCGCATGGTCGTCTACTACGCGGACGTCGAGCAGCTGCCGTACAAGGAGATCGCCGAGATCATGGACACGCCGATCGGCACGGTGATGAGTCGCCTGCACCGGGGGCGACGGCAGCTGCGCGCCAAACTCAAGGACGTCGCCGTCGAACACGGCATCGGAGCGGCGAAGCGGCCGGCAGGCAAGATCTGAGGAGTGTGACAAGGAATGTCTGACAACCCTGGGAACATGAGTGACAACCCGTGCAGTGCGTCGGGGAAGAGCGAGTGCGACGAACTCGTCGAGGTGCTCTACGAGTACATCGACGTCAAGACCGGCGACTGTGAAGGCGAGCAGTACCGTCGGGTCCGGGCGCGGCTCGAACAGCACGTGGACGAGTGTCCGTCCTGTCTGGAAGCTCTCGGTATCGAGCAGCAGGTCCGTGAACTGCTGCGTTCCCGCTGTGGTGGACAGGCCCCGCAGGAACTGCGCGGGCGGATCATCACCTCGTTGCAGTCGACGGTGACGACCTCGGTGAGGATCCGCTACTCCGAGTGACGGCACGCCAGCGTCGATGTAACCAGAAGAATAGGGACCGGCCCGGGACGTAATGTCCCGGGCCGGTCCCTTGTCGTGCTGTACGAACGTTCTAGGCGTTCGGACGGCTACGGTGGTTCGCCTTCTTCTTACGACGATCCTTGCGCTTGCGGCCACGCTTGCTCATGACGGCTCCTCATCGACGGTGTGGATAGTACAGATAACCGCTTCAGGATACCGGGGAGCACATCTGGTGGGAAATCCACCCCGGGCGCAGGCCGGGTCGCTACGCGGTGGCGACGCGGGTGCGGGCGCGGCCGCGGTTGTTGCGACGCTTCAGGGCGCGACGCTCGTCCTCGCTCATGCCTCCCCAGACGCCGGCGTCCTGGCCGGACTCGATGGCCCAGGCGAGGCATGCGTTGGTGACCGGGCACTTGTTGCAGACCAGCTTCGCCTTGGCGATCTGGGCGAGTGCGGGGCCGGAGTTGCCCACCGGGAAGAAAAGCTCGGGGTCTTCGGAACGGCAGATGGCTTCGTGGCGCCAGTCCATGGTGATCTTCTCCTTCAACAGCGTTGTTGCAGTGTGCTAGACCGTTCTCCCGGGCGGTGGCGGGCGGTCATGCCGTCGCCGTGGGGGACGGTTCGAGTCGTCGGTGGGATTCGGTGACACGCACCGGGTCACGGTAAGGTGAGTCACAGTGATGGTGTCGGGCAGAGAAGTAGGGCCGGGTTCGGTTCGTAACCTGTCCGTAACCTCGTGTCCCTCTCTCCGTTACATGTGCAATAGTGGCACGTCACGATGGAGTCCGCTAGGGGGTCGGGCATTTTTGTGGTTAAGCTCACAGGGGATCGATTTGGCTAATTAGGTAAGGGTGGGTTAACGGACAACTTGGTCCATTAAGGGTCTGTGCCGGTTGTCGTAGAGGCGTTGACGCCCAGTACAATCTGCCCGTATGAGCCCCAGGAGCGCAGACGACGGTAAAATACTTGTACTTCCCCCGAGCGTGCGTTGGGCTGGTTGGATCGGGATGGCAGAGGGGGTGGCCGGTCTCGCCTTCGCGGTGTATCTCGTGATCGGCGCGGTCCGGGGGGAAGAGGACACCACGGCACAGTTCGCGGGGGCGGGAGCGGAGTCCATCGGTTACGGGTGGGGGACCGCTGCATGGTTCGGGTTCTTCGGGGGCGTGATCGCCATAGCGGGGTGGTGCCTGTCGACCGGCCGCCGCTGGGGCCGTGGCCCCGTCGCCATGCTCCAGCTCTTCCTCGTGTTGATCTCGGTCTACATGTTCTCTTCCGGGCGTCCGGAACTCGGCGTGCCGACGGCGGCCCTCGGCATCGTCGGTCTTGCACTGATGTTCAATCCCAGTGCCGTGGAATGGGCGGCCCGCCGTTACGGCCGCTGACGCAACGCAACCATCTCGTCACCGCGTTGTTCCACGATCACGTCGCCCTGCACCCGGAGGCTGACCGGGCCGTTGTAGTCCCCGCGGTCGACGGGGACCGTGCGTTCCACGGAGCCGGTGTCCCAGTCGACGACGGCGACACCGTCAGGTACCGGCACCAGAAGTGACCCGGCCATCGCAGCACCGGTGCCGAGGGCGGGAACTGAGAAACGGGGTTCCAGGTTGGTCGGCCCGAAACCGATGAGCCGCTCGCCGTTGAACCAGGTCATGTGGTGCGGAAGGTCACCGGTTGCGGCGGTGAACGGGTCGTCAGCTTTGCCCTCGGCGAGGTGAGCCAGTGTGGGCGACGGGTCAGCGGGGTGCTGCTCGAATGATCCGTCGGAGTGCAGGACCTGGAATCGGCTGCCTGCGTAGTCGTCGGAGTCTGCGGCGCGTCGACCGTTGCCGTGGACGTAGATCACGGCAGCTTCCTGGGCGATCCCGACCAGTTCGGCGTCCGGCGGGACGGTGAACTCGTGGGTCGTCTCGGGTTCACCCGATTCTTCGGGGTCGGCGACCTGCAGGCTGACGGTGCCCTTGCCGTCTTCGCGGTCACAGTCGGCCAGGACGGCGAGCAGGTCCTTGCGGGTCTGTGCGGACGTGAACCGGCATCCGTCCAGTGGCTGCACGCCCGCCTTCACGGGAGCTTCGACATGTCCGGTCTCCACCGTTCGGACGAGGTCGGAACGCCACAGTTCCACCCGGTCGTCACTGATCGCACCGATGTGGTCGAGAGAACGGAAGAACCGAGTGTCCGAACTGCCGAGTGCAGAGCGGGTGTCCTGGTAGCGGCCGGTGGAGGCTGCGAGCGACGTGACGTCCGAGCATCCCTTCGGCCCCCGGTAGACGGCCACGACGCGCCCCCAGTTGCCGGAGACGCCGCACAACTCGCGGTCGCGGCTGTAACTCCATGCTTCAGTGCCGTCGTCCACGGAGACACCGCTCACCCGGTCGCCGTCGCGGATGACGGCGGTCCCGTCCACCAGGACAGGTTCACCGGAGTCGGACGGGAGTGAATGCGCGCGCCAGAGCTCACCGAGACTCTCCGGTGGTGCATCAGGAGCCGACGGCGGTGCGGCGGCCTCACCTGGTCCTGCCTCGGTGTGGGACGTCCCCCGGGAATCGGAGAAGAACCAGGTCCCCAGGACCAGGACCAGCACGGCAGCGGTGATCAGCGCGGTGACGACCAGATCGGTGCGCGACCGTTGTTCGCTGGGAACCCTGCCGCCCCGTTGGAGACGGAATCGGCTCACGGCCGTGGTTTCCTCTTCGCCGGTGCCGTCGCCGATGCTGATCCCTGCACCTTACGGGGTGGCCCCACACGGTCCCGGACGTCCTCGGGAAGGTCGAATTCGGCGAGGAACTCCGGGGAGCCTGAGAACCACTGGGGCGGGTCATTCCTGCCGAGGTCGAGGGTTTCGTCGATGGCCCTCCACCGGGTCACTTCGTCCCAGCCCACCAGGGTGACTGCCACACCGGAGCGTCCTGCGCGTCCCGTGCGGCCGATGCGGTGCACGTAGGTCTTGTCGTCCTCGGGCACCTGGTAGTTGATGACGTGGGTGACGTCGTCGACGTCGATGCCGCGGGCGGCGACGTCGGTGGCCACCATCACGCTCACCCGTCCTTCCCGGAACGCGTTCAACGAATTCTCACGGTCCTTCTGCCGCATGTCGCCGTGGACGGCGCCGACGTCGAAACCGAGTTCGGCCAGGTCCCCGGCGATGATCGCAGCCTGGCGTTTCGTCTTCGCGAACACGATGGTGCGCCCGCGACCGGGTGTCTGCAGGATTCGGGCGAGCACGCTCATCCGGTCGAGCTTGTGGGATTGGAACACTGTCTGCCGGGTGGTGACATGAGTGGCGCGGGCATCGTCGAGGTCCGCGCGGATCAGTACCGGACGGTTCATGAACTCCCGGGTGAGGGCCACGATCGGTCCCGGCATCGTGGCGGAGAAGAGCATCGTCTGCCGACCCTCGGCAGTCTGCGCGAGGATCTTCTTCACGTCGTCGAGGAAACCCTGGTCAAGCATCTCGTCAGCTTCGTCCAGGACGAGAACCTCGACGTGGGAGAGATCGAGGTGCCCCTGCCGTGACAGGTCGAGCAACCGGCCGGGCGTGCCGACGACGAGATCGGTCCCGCCGTCCAGTGCTGCGATCTGCTTTTCGAAGGGGACACCGCCGTAGATGGTCGTCACCGTGAAGGGGCGTCCGGCGGCGGCGATGTTCCGGACGCCGCGGCGAGGTCTCCCGCCACCTGGATGCCCAGCTCCCTGGTGGGGACCACCACCAGGCCGCGGACGGTGCCGTCGAGCTCGGTGACCCCGGCGTCGTCGAAGAGCCTGTCGAGCAGGGGAATGCCGAACCCGAGGGTCTTGCCCATCCCGGTGCGCGCCTGCCCGATGAGGTCCTTACCGACCAGGGCGAGCGGCAGAGTGCGCTCCTGGATTGCGAATGCCTCCGCGATCCCGTCTTCCTCAAGCGCATCGACGATCTCGGCGGCCACACCGAGATCCCGGAATGTTGGTCTCACCACGGGCGTCATCCCCTCCATCGTCTTCTCTTCGTTCGTCGCTATGATGGTCCACGTTACAGTCATCGCAATGCGAGAGAGAAAGAAAGGCCTGAAGGCACCCTATGGACATCAAGGTCGGATTCGTCGACAACCCCCGCGATCTCGTCATCACCAGTGCAGATGAGCAGGACGCAGTCGTGGCCGAGGTGGAGAAGTTCCTCGCCTCCGAGGAGGCAGGCTCGGCAAGCACCCTGACCCTCAAGGACAACAAGGGATCGGTCTTCGTCATCGTGCGTGACCAGGTGGCCTACGTGGAGGTCGGTTCCTCGGCACAGCGTCCCGTCGGGTTCATCTGAGCCGGCTCGTCTGACTCATCTGACATAGCCGAGTAGACCGCATGCCTTCCGACGGATCCCCCCACGACTCCACCCCTCGACCGCGGGGAGGGGACGGGCAGATTCGTCGGGAGCGCTTCAGTATGCCCAGGTCGACCGGAGCAGGAGATCCTGACGGCCGTGACGGCCCTGACGGCCCTGACCACACCGAGCAGAACCGCAGGGCGGAGGAGTTCCGGCAGCGCCAGTTGCGCCGTCGCCGGTGGCTCAGTGCAGGTGGAGCCCTGGTGTTCCTCCTCACGGTCGCCGTCGTCGCGGAACTCGTTGTTGCCGGGGGTAACGGCAACGACGACGGTGCAGGAGATTCGGGGGCCCCGGAGGTGTCGGACGCGGCCGCGTCGGAGGACGCCATCGGGGAAACACAGGACGGTCCTGTGCCCGGGGGCGCACCGGAGGCGGGTGGTGTGGGCGAACTGCCGTCCGGCGGAACCGTGACGGCGCGGGGCGACGGTGACTACCGCGGCGTCGGATCCGCGGGGATGACCGCCGGCGACCCGGACCGGGACGACGCGGACACCTACAGCTTCGTCGTGGAGGTCGAGAACGGTCTCGAGACCTCCTCATTCGGTGGTGGGGACGCCTTTGCCGCAGCAGTGGACGCGACCCTGTCGGATCCCCGGTCATGGATCTCGGACGGCACGTTCGCCTTCCGGCATGTCAGCGTCACGGACCGTCGCGCGCCGGATCTGAGGATCCGTCTGACCAGCCCCGAGACGACGCGGGAGGTGTGCGGTGCCCAGATTGAACTGGAAACCAGCTGTTTCGTCAGGGGGCCGGACGTCGAGGGCGAGCGTCGGGGAGCCGCGGACGCCGGACGGGTCGTCGTCAACGCCGCCCGGTGGGTCCGCGGGGCGACGACATTCGAGGGGGATCTGGGTTCCTACCGGCAGTACCTCCTGAACCATGAGGTCGGCCATGGACTGGGGTTCGCCCGGCACCAGGTGTGCCCGGAGGACGGTGTTCTCGCACCCGTGATGATGCAGCAGACCCTGAGTCTCAACAACGGCGAGCTCGAGGACCTCGAGGCCGGTGCGGAGTACGGTGATGCAGGACGTGACGTGACGTGCCGCCCGAACTCCTGGCCGTACCCGCACGGGCGCAGCGAGGGGGACCCGGTGGACGTCCGGGACTGAGGGTCCCCGGGTGACCTGCGTGTTCGAATGGACACAGGGAACTGTCCGGATCGGGGGTTAGAGTGTGTAGCCATGATCGAGAACTCCACGTCGAATGCACCTGTTCCTGCCGCCGCACCGCCGGCGGCGATCAGGGCAGGTTTCCAGGTGTCCCAGGCCACGCCGGTGGAACTCGGTGGTGCATGGGGCGACGGGTGGCGTTGTGACCGTGCTGTGCTGGTGCCGTCCGAGGACCGTGCCCGGGCGACCTGGACCGCCCAGATGATGGACCGGGTCCGTCCCGCCGGTGTTTCCGTCGCCCGGCCGTTGCGGTCGACCGACGGCCGGTACGCCGTCGGGGGGTGGACCGCCCGCGGATTCCTCTCCGGTCACCGTGCACCCCGGTTCGACGAGACAGCGGCCAGTGCCCTGCGGTTCAACGAGGCGCTTCACCAGGCGATGGAGGGTGAGGGGCGTCCGGCATTCCTGGATATGGCGTCGCGGTTGTCCGGCTCCGGCACCCCGGGGCGGGACCTGAGCGAGACGGAACTCTTCGCTGTGGCGGAGTCGGCCGCATGGGCTGATGACCCGACCGACCTGCTCATGCCGGTCATGGACCTGACGGTCGTCCCGAGGGACGACGTCGCCGCGGCCATGGAGAAAGCTACCGGTCTGATGCTTCTCCGTGAGGAAGTCACCGCCCCGGACCAGCTGGTCCACGGTGATGCGCTGGGGTGCACCGTCTACGACGGCTACGCGGATCCGGCGATCGTGGACTTCGTGCCCGCATGGCGTCCCACGGGGTGGTCGGTCGCGCTTCTCGTCGTCGATGCGATCGCCTGGGCGAACGCCGAGGACGGGCTGCTCGACCGGTGGTCCCATCTGCAGGACTTCGACCAGCTCCTGCTGCGTGCGGTGATGTTCCGCCTGTTCGCCCATGCCGCCGTACCGGGGACCCTGGCGCAGTCCTGGCCCGGGCTGTCACGGGTCAGTGACGTGGTCGCGGCCAGGGTCGGCGGGGTGCGTCGGGCGACGCCGCCGGACGACGTCATGGTGGACTCCACGGACGGAACCGGCGGTGATGCCCCGCTGGAGCAGGACCCCCGGGGGAACTGAGTCGTGGACGACGGTACAGCCACGGGACGTACCCGCCAGGTCGCCAGGGAGGACGCGGAGCTCCGGCGCCGCATCGGTTCAGCGGGAACCGTGGACGTGCGCCTGGACACCGGGACTGACACCGGGACTGCCACGGCTCAGGCGGACAGCGGTGGAGAGCCACGTGCGACCCGCCGGTGGGACGGCCTGGCGTCAGCACTCGTGTCCGGCGACGAGAGGCTGGACACCCGCCTGCCGTACTCGGTGCTGGGTGGGCCCGGCACGGGCAAGACCTCACTGCTCGTCGACACTGTCGTGGATTTCCTCGACAGCGGGGGAACCGCCGACGAGGTGATGGTCGTGGCGCCGTCGAAGGAGGCCGCCGGGGCGCTGCGCGACCAGATCACCGAGGCGGTGCGGTCCCGGGAGGACTACGCCACGACAGGGACAATGGTGCGCTCCGTGCACTCATGGGCGTTCGCCTTCCTGCGTGCCGTGGCGCAGGAGGATCAGGCGGGCCGGACACCGCAGCCCCGCCTGATGACGGGTGCGGAACATGACCTGCAGATCCGGACCCTGCTCCGCGGTCACGCCGAGGACGGCACCGGGCAATGGCCCGAGGACATCCGTCCGGCACTGCCACTGGTGGGATTCGCACGCCAGCTCCGTGATCTCCTGCTGCGCGCGGCCGAACGCGGGATCGACGCGACGGCCCTGTCCGGTCTCGGTGCCCGGTACGACGAGCCGATGTGGTCGGCCGCCGGGGACTTCCTCCGTGAGTACGGGCAGATCCAGGCACTGTCGGCCACCAACAACCTCAACGCGTCCGAACTGCTGCACACCACACTTGCCGTCCTCGACGACCATCCGGAGGCGCTGGAGCGGCACCGGGACAAGGTACGTCTCGTGCTGGTCGACGACGCGCACAACCTCGACCCGGCATCGGGCCAGTTCATCTCCCGGTTCATGGTCCCCGGCGTCCGCAGCCTCGTCGCCGGAGATCCGGACCAGTGCGTCTTCCATTTCCGTGGTGCGGACGAATCCTTCCTCACCGGTATCGCCGCTGACGAGGACCGCCGCGTCGTCCTCTCCCGCTCACACCGTCTGCCCGGGGAACTCGTGGTGGCCGTGAACCTCCTGGAGAACCGTCTGCCCGCCCAACCCACACGGGTGACGCTGCGCGAAGGAAAGACCGACGAGGTGCCTGCCGGGCTCGCGGTGCGGCGTTCGCCGTCCCGGACGGCGGACACCCTCGTCGTCACCGATGAGATCAGGCGGGCCCATGTCGTCGACGGGGTGCCGTGGGACGACATCGCCGTCGTCGTGCGTTCGACCGCGGACATCCCGGTCCTTCGGCGCGCGTTGCTCTCCCACGGGGTGCCTGTCAAAGTCGACCCCACCAGCGTTGTCCTGGCGGACCAGCCGTTGGTCAGGGTGATTCTGCTCGCGCTCGACGCGCTCGTGCGTCCCCTGAGTGGCGTTGAGATGCAGCAGCTCATCGAGAGCCCCATCGGTGGGGCCGACCCGGTGATGCTGCGTCGGGTCGAGCGGGCGGTCGCCCCGCTGCTGACCGGCACCGGGATGCGTGCAATGGACGCCGTCACCGCGATCGTCACCGGACAGGCGGAGCCCGAGGAAAGAGAACTCTGGACGAGCCGCTTCGGTCCTCGCGAACACCAGGTCATCGAGCGCGTTGCCCAGGTCATCGAGGCGGGGCGGACGGCGTTGGGGCAGCGGACGGCGACATCGCCGGTCGAGGCGGTGCTGTGGGCGGTCTGGCAGGCCGCAGACCTCTCCAGCTCCCTCCAGGTCCAGGCGTTGCGCGGCGGTACGCTCGGATCACAGGCCGACCGGGACCTCGACGCAGTCATGAGCTTGTTCGACCTGGCCGGTGATGTCGTGGAACGCACTCCCACGGTCACCCTCGAGACCTTCCTGGAGGATGTCCGGTCCCAGGAACTGCCCACCGGAGGACGAGACCGTCGCGGTGTCCGTCCCGACGCTGTCGAGATCCTTCCCGCACACGCGGCAGCGGGACGGCAGTGGGCGGTGGTGGTCGTTGCCGGGGTCCAGGAGGACAGCTGGCCGGCCGGACCGACCGTGGGGGGACTGTTCGGACAGCAGGAACTCGTCGACCTCATCGACCGCGGCATCTCGCCGGACATTCCGGTGTCCCGTGCGGCCGCTGCATTGTCCGAGGAACGTCGCCTGTTCCTCCTGGCGGTCTCGCGAGCGCGGTTGCGTACCCTCGTGACCGCCGTTGACGCCGCCGGAGACGACACCAGCGTCCCCTCACGTTTCCTCGAGGAGATCGAGGAGGCCGTCGCAGCAGGAACCGAGTCGGAGGGGAGTCCGGAGCATACGACGGAAACCGCAGGGGGGACGGCTGGTCCTGAGGCATCGGCCTCGGCGCTGCCGAGGGTGCTCGCGTTGGAACCGTTGATCGCCGAACTCCGTGACGTCGTCTGTGACGGGAATCGGGCCGGTCACGAACGTGACGCGGCCGCGTACAACCTTGCCCGCCTGGCGGAGGCCGGGGTCTACGGTGCCGACCCCGACCAGTGGTGGGGGACCGCACCACCGTCGACCACCGCCCCTGCCGTCGCGCCACCCCGTGGGGAGGCCGCCCCTGCCGTCCGGATCAGCCCCACCACCCTCGAGACCCTCGACGACGGCTGCGACACGGTCGCTTTCCTCCGTGGACTCACCGGAGGGGCGGCAACCGAACAGATGAAGGTCGGTGTGCTCATCCATGCCGTCGCCGAGGGATTCGCCACCGGGCTCGGCTACGACGACGCCCGCGCCATCGTCGCCGACGCCGTCCCCCATCTCGTGGACGGCCCGGAATGGACAGCCGTCCCTCTCACGGAGAGCTGTCTCACCGCAGTGGACCGTCTCTACGCGTGGATCCTGGAACGGGAGGGGCTCGGCAGGACGGTGGAGGTGGAGCGCACGCTGGAGCGGACGATCGGGACGACCGAGGGTGGACTGCCGATCGTCCTCGCCGGGCGGACGGACCGTGTCGAGACCGACGCGGCAGGCCGGTCCACTGTCGTCGACTTCAAGACCGGGCGCACCGCCAAGACGAAGAAGGAGGCTGCGGAGAGCCGGCAGTTGGCCGCCTACCAGCTGCTCATCGACGGTGAACCAGGCATGACGCCCGACGGGGCGATGCTGGTGTACCCGCGTCGCGACACCGCCACCGTCACGGTGCTGCAACAGGCGGCCATGAGCACCGCGGAGCTGGAGGAGTTCCGGGCGCTGGCCGTCGACGCCGCCACCAGAGTGGCGGGCCCGGTGTTCCGCGCGACCGCGGAGAACTGCGAGTCCTCCGACTACGCATGTCTGTGCCCGGCCTGCCGGGCAGGGGAGCAGGTGATCTAGATGGGCACGATCAGCCCGAATGAACTGTCGACGATGCTGGGCCAGCAGTTCGGCCCGACACCGCAGCAGGCCGCCGTCATCGGAGCGCAGCCGGGCCCGACTCTCGTCGTCGCCGGGGCCGGGGCAGGAAAGACCGAGACGATGGCGGCACGCGTCGTCTGGCTCGTCGCCAACGGCATCGTCGCCCCGGAACAGGTGCTTGGACTGACGTTCACGAGGAAGGCGGCGCGGGAACTGGGCCAACGGATCCGCCGGCGGCTGCAGACACTCGCCGACTCAGGGTTTCTGGACACCCTCCCCGTGGACGACCCCCGCCACGAGGCACTGCACAACATCGTCCCCACCGTGTCCACCTACGACGCCTACGCCGGATCGGTCGTGCGCGAATACGGTCTCCTGCTGCCGATGGAGCCCGCCGGGCGCATCATCTCGGACACGGAACGGTGGATGATCGCCCGCGACGTCGTCAGTGACTGGCCGACCGGCTTCACCACCGCGCGGTCGTTGCCGTCGATCATCGATGACATGCTCGATCTCGCCGATGAGATGGACAACCACCTGGTCGGTATCGACCGGGTCGCCGAGGAGTGCCGTGTCACCGCCGCCGAGATCGACGGACTACCGGACCGGGACGGCAAGGCACTCAAGGGCGTCGACGCCACCCTGGACTCGATCAACGGTGCCCTGACGTACCGCCGGGAACTGCTGGAGCTGGTCGCCGCCTACCGGGACACGCTCAGCGAACGCAACCTCATGACCTTCGGACAGCAGATGTCCAAGGCAGCCCAACTTGTCCGGTCCCACGACCGCGTCGGGGAGGCACAGCGGCGTCGTTTCCGGGTCGTGATGCTCGACGAGTACCAGGACACCGGCCATGCACAACGGGTGCTGCTGCAGAACCTCTTCGGCAACGGCGCCGACCCTGCACTGACCGTCACCGCCGTGGGTGACCCGATGCAGTCCATCTACGGTTTCCGTGGGGCGACCGCGGCCAACCTCGCCCATTTCCGCACCGATTTCCCGACCGTCGCCGGCCCTGCGCCGATACTCGAACTCACCACCTCGTGGCGTAACCCCGCGCGGGTCCTGGATCTGGCGAACACGGTGTCGAGGTGGTCGATGAACACGGACACCCCCATGGTGTCGCCACTGTCGGCACGCCCCGGCGCCGGGACCGGTGAGGTGAAACTCGGCTGGTTCGACACCCGCGAAGAGGAACTCGACTGGCTCGCCGACGACCTGGCGGCGCGCTACCGGGAGCACCGGGAACAGAAGGAGAACGGCGGCGCGCCCTTCTCCGCCGCTGTCCTGTTGCGGAAGAACGCCGACGCTCAACCGATCCACGACCTGCTGCGCGCCAGGGGTGTTCCCGTCGACATGACCGCCGGCCCGGGACTGCTCGACGTTCCTGAGGTCACGGACGTGTTTGCCACGCTCCGGGTCCTCGTCGACCCCGGCGACGACATCGCCCTGCTCCGACTGGTCACCGGGGTGCGTTGGAACATCGGCGCGGCCGACCTGCTCGCGCTTGCCCGTCGCGTCGACCAGCTGTCACGCCGGGACGCACGCCCGGCGGACGGCGACATGGCCGGTGCTTCCGGCGGCTTATCCGACGCGGGAGGTCTCACAGCCCTGGTCACCGGGCAGCCCGGTGACTCCCCGGCGTTGGCGACCGTGCGCCGCAGGCTCGCCGAGATCGACCGTGACAGCAACAGAGTGTCTGTCGGCCTGGCCGAGGCACTGGCAGACCTGCGAGGTATGGAGGACTTCGGGATGTCCGCCGAAGGAGCCCGCCGACTCGGTGAACTCGGACGGGAACTGCGGTTCCTACGTCGGCATTCCCTGGCCAAACCGCTCACAGACCTGGTCGCCGACATCGAGAACATGACCGGGATCCGCACTGAGGTCCTCACGCGCTACCACCGCAGTTCCGACCGGTCGATCGGCACCAGCCACCTCGACAGATTCGCCGAGGTGGTCCGGTCATTCTCCGAACTCAGCGCATCGAGCCCCGCCGCCCTGGTCGACTACCTGCGCTCGGCCTCTGCCCGCGAGAAGGGCCTCGACCCCGGGGAAGTGGAGGTACGGACCGACTGCGTCCAGTTGCTCACGGTGCACAAGGCCAAGGGGCTGGAATGGGAGATCGTGGTGGTTCCCCACGCCACCCGCAAGACCTACGCCGACGCCGTCAAACGTCCCGGCGTGACGTCGTGGACGACCAATGCACGGATCCTGCCGTCGGGGTTGCGTGGGGACGCCGCCACCGGTCCGGACGACGCCACCGGTGCACCGGTGCTGGATCTCAGTGATGTCGAGGACCGCAAGGGCGTGGTGGAGGCGCAGGACAGGTTCAAGGTCGAGCTCGGTGTGCACGGTGCACAGGAGGATGACCGCCTGTTCTACGTCGCCGTCACCCGCAGTGAACAGACCCTGCTGGTCAGTGGCGCGGCATTCAACAACGCCGACAGGAAACCCGTCGACCCCTCCGTCGCGCTCACTCTTCTGCGTGACCGTGCCAGGGCCGGTCATCCGGAATCGGTCGTCACCTGGTCCGACCTCGGCATGGAGTACTCCAAGACAGAGCTGCGGCGCCTGGAGAAGGGGCCCCACCACCGGGAAGACCAGGTGATGGTGCCGGACAACCCTGCCGCCCGCAATGACCTCATCGCCGGGGTCCACCGCGAAGCACCTGCTGCGCCGACAGCGGTGTGGCCGCGCCCCGTCCTCACGGATCCGGATGTGGGAGGGGCGGCGGCTGTGGCAGACGGCATCCGGAGGGTGCGGACGGCACGGGAGGGGATCACCACCGCAGAGTCGGACCGACGCCCCCCGGACGTGGGGACGCTTGCGGAACAGTGGGCGCAGGAGACCAGCGTGCTCATCGACGAGTACCGTGCCAGCGCGGTCCCGGAAGTCGTCGTCCCGCTGGGGGCACGCCTCACCGCGACAGAAGCGGTGTCGTTGTCGCGGGACCGTGCCGAGTTCGCCCGGCGCCGACGGCGGCCGGTGCCGATGGAGCCGCGCCCGTACACGAAACGGGGGACCGCCTTCCACAACTGGGTCGAGAAGCACTACGGCGTCGCGAGTCTCCTCGACGAGGACGACCTGCCCGGTGCCGCAGACGCGACCCTGACCGATCCGGCACTGGACCACCTCAAACAACGCTTCCTCGACAGCGACTGGGCGCAGCGCACCCCCGAGACCGTGGAAGGCGCCTACTCGGTCACCCTCGCCGGCCACGTCTTCGAAGGACGTATCGACGCCGTCTTCCGGGACGGCGACGGGTGGTTCGTGGTCGACTGGAAGACCGGACGCCGTCCCAGCGGGGCCGAGCTCGCCTCCGCCGAGCTGCAACTGGCCGTCTACCGTCTGGCATGGGCGAAGGTCCAGTCTGTCCGACTGGGACATCCGGTGTCTCCGACGTCCGTCCGGGCCGCCTTCCACTACGTGCTCTCCAACGAGACCTATGAACCGGGTACACTGCCGACATCAGAGCAACTGGCCGCACTGATCGGCCAGGACCACGGCGACGGTGCAGCGGGCAGTCGAGACAGGGATGGGCAGCAGTGGTGAACGACAGGCTCAGGGACCGGTTCCGGTCCGACTCGGACATCGACGCCCTCCCTCCCCGGTCACTGATCAAGATCATCAACATCCCGGCCAGTGCGCCGGTCAGCCCGTGGTGGCTGATCAGCCGGCGGATGTTCTACGCCCTGGCCCTGATCTTCGTCTCCTCGGCCGTGGTCTACATCGACCGGGACGGTTACACCGGCGTCGTCACCTTCCTCGACGCCGTCTACTATTCAGCCGTGTCCCTGTCCACGACCGGCTACGGTGACATCACACCGGTCACCCAGTCTGCACGGCTGGTCAACATCCTCGTCATCACACCGATGCGGGTCATCTTCCTGATCCTCCTGGTCGGCACGACACTGTCGGTGCTCACCGAGGAATCCCGCAAGACCCTGCAGATCCGCCGTTGGAGAAGGCACATGCGCAACCACACCGTCGTCATCGGGTACGGGACCAAAGGCCGGGCGGCGACGACCGCACTGCTCGCCGACGGCGTACCGTCCTCCCAGATCGTCGTCGTCGACTCCGACCCTGAGGCGCTCACCCACGCCTCCTCGCGGGGCCTGGTCACCGTCCAGGGGCAGGCCACGCGCTCGGACGTCCTGAAACTCGCGGGGGTGACCCGTGCCAGGGCCGTGGTCGTGGCACCCAACCAGGATGACACGGCCGTGCTGATCACACTGTCGGTGCGGGAGATCGCCGCCTCGGCGACGATCGTGGCCTCGGTCCGGGAGTCGGAGAACTCCCACCTGCTGCGACAGTCCGGGGCGGACTCCGTCGTCGTCTCGTCCGAGACCGCCGGACGCATGCTGGGGCTGGCCACCGTCAGCCCGTCGGTGACCGGAATGATGGAGGACCTGCTCAGTCCGGACGAAGGATTCTCCGTCGCTGAGCGGGTCGTGGGGGAGGACGAGGTGGGCGGCAACCCCCGTAACCTTGAGGACATCGTCCTCGGCGTGGTGCGGTCGGGTGTGCTCTACCGGGTCGACTCCTCGGAGGCGGAAACAGTGGAACCCGGCGACAGGCTCCTCTACATCCGCCGCATCACCGGCGGCCCCGACACCAACTGACCTGAACCACTTCACCCGACGGAGGCGAGAACACCAACCGTGTCAGGACGACTCGACCAGCTCAACCTGGATGCACTGGACCCGGAACAACTCCGGGCCGCTACCGCACCCCGCGGCCCGGTGAGCATCATCGCCGGCGCCGGCACCGGCAAGACCCGGACGATCACGCACCGGATCGCCCACCTGGTGTCCGGGGGGTTCGTCAACCCCGACCATGTCCTGGCGGTGACGTTCACCAACCGGGCGGCGGCGGAACTGCGGGAACGGCTCACCATGATGGGTGTGGCCCGGGTGCAGGCGAAGACGTTCCACGCGGCGGCGATGCACCAGTTGCGCTACTTCTGGCCCAAGGTCATGGGGGAGACCCCCTGGGAACTGCTGGATTCGAAGTTTCCACTGGTCGCCAGGATCACCCGCGCCGTCGGGCTGGAACCGGACCGCACGTTGCTGGCTGACCTGCTCGGCGAGATCGAGTGGTCCAAGGCGTCGTTGATCGCCCCGACGTCCTACCCGTCACACATCGGGCCGGACCGCCGGGACTGCCCGGTGGACCCCGAGAAGTTCGTGAAGATCTTCGAAGGGTACGAGCAGGCGAAAGCCACACCGGACCGGGTGCTGCTCGATTTCGACGACCTCCTGCAGTCCATGGCCGGTCTGCTCGAGTCGGAGGTCGGTGTCGCCGATGAGTTCCGGGAGCGCTACCGCACGTTCGTCGTCGACGAGTACCAGGACGTGACACCCCTGCAGCAGCGGCTCCTGGACGCCTGGCTCGGTGACCGGGACGATCTCACGGTCGTCGGTGACGCCAACCAGACGATCTACTCCTTCAACGGTGCGACCCCGGACCACCTGCTGAGGTTCTCCACGAGATTCCCCGACTCCACCACGGTCCGGCTGCACCGTGACTACCGTTCCACCCCGCAGGTCGTTGACCTGGCAAACCGTGTCATCGGCCAGGCCAAGGGCAGGGCCGCGGGCACCCGCCTGGTTCTGGAGGGGCAGCGGCCACCGGGTCCGGACCCCGAGTTCTCCGAGTACTCGGACGAGACCGTCGAGGCCGACGACGTCGCCCGCCGTATCGCCCAACTCATCAAGCAGGGCGTGCCTGCCGCAGAGATCGCGGTGCTCTACCGCATCAACGCCCAGTCGGCGGCGTTCGAGTACGCCCTCGACCAGGCGGGAATCGCCTACCAGGTCAAGGGCGGCGACGGGTTCTTCCAGCGTGCCGAGATCCGTCAGGCGGTCCAGGCTCTCAGCCAGGCGGCACGACAGGTGCAGGCGCGTGCCCGGGTTCAGGACCAGGATGATGCGCGGGACCAGCTGGCAGGCAACCTCGTCGACCAGGTCCGGGCCGTCCTGCTGCCCGTCGGCCTGACCCCGACCGAGCCCGAGGGCGCCCAGGAACGACAGCGGTGGCAGTCGTTGAGCGCCCTGGCGGACCTGGCCGGCGAACTGACGGCGACGACCCCGGGGCTTGACCTGCCGGGGTTGATGGGGCTTCTCAAGGAGAGGGCCCAGGCGAAGAACCCGCCCCGGATGCAGGGTGTGACACTGGCCAGCGTCCACGCGGCCAAGGGACTCGAGTGGGATGCGGTCTTCCTGGTCGGACTCGTCGACGGGACGCTTCCCATCCGGCATGCACTCAAGGGCTCGCACTCGGAGGACGCGGTCGAGGAGGAACGCAGGCTCCTGTACGTCGGGGTCACGCGTGCCCGGGAACATCTCCACCTGTCGTGGTCACAGGCCCGGCAGCCCGGCGGGAAGGCGACCCGCCGCCGGACGCGTTTCCTCGACGGGATGGTCCCCTGGGAGGCGGAACGTGCTGCGGCCCAGAAGGCACCGAAGTCGAAACCGCGGGACGCCTGCGACACCTGCGGGGCCCGACTGACGACCCCGGAGCAGCGCATCCTCGGACTGTGTGACGCCCATGCCGGAGACATCGACCAGGTCCTGGTCACTGAACTGCGTGGTTGGCGTACCGCCATGGCGAAGTCGCGTGATGTCCCTGCCTACGTCGTGATGAGTGACGCGACGTTGTGTGCCGTCTGCCACCGGGCACCGACCACGGTGCAGGAGCTTGTCCAGGTGCCGGGGATCGGCCCGATGAAGGTCGAACAGTTCGGGGAGGACATCCTGGGCATCATCAGCAACTTCCGCTGAGCGGGGTCCGGACAGGAATTACGGCCCGGGGGCCACCCGGCACGACGGGCATCCCGGGAGACGTACCGGAAGCATCCGCGACGTGGTCAGCCCCACGGGGTCGAAGAACCGTCGTGTATCCAGTCCATCCGGCGTCCAGTCCGACAGCGGTCTCCCGGGACCCAGCGCATTCCGGACAATGTCCGCGACGATCGCCGAGGCGATCTCGGTCATCCCGGATCCTGGCCGACCGACACTGCCGGGGGACTGGGCGCGGATGAGGCGCCATTCCGAATCCTCGCCGAGGAGCTGGGTGTCCAGACAGGTCAGACACGGTGTGTCGCCCGGGCGTACCAGCGGCCCGACCGCCACCCTGCCGTCGATCACTCCACAGGGAAGGTGTGGCACTCCCTGGGCCATGAGCCGGTGGCTGACGTCCTGGGGCGGAAACAGCTGTCCGGCGAGGACCACCAGCGACGAGGAGGCCAACCGCCCGAAGGCAGGTGCCCCGGGAGTGACTGCTGCGGCGGTGACGCCGCGGCGCATCAGGTCCTGCAGGACGGTGGAGGCCATGGCGGACGGGCCGGCGACATGGACCGTGGCCCCGAGGGCGGGCACAGGCCGTAGGAGGCCGGCGGCCCTCAGATCGTCAACCACACCCGCGGCGTGTTCGGCGGTGAATCCGCAGTGCCCCAGTCTTGTCTCCAGCTCATCCGCAGCGACAGGCCGCATCGTCTCCCGGAGGACAAGCATCACCTGATTGGCCGAGACCCCCGGCGGCATCGCAAGGACCAACGAGTGCTCCGGCAACGTCCCGAACTGGAGGTGGTGTGGGGAGCGCAGGATCAGCGAGGTGGAGTCCCTCAGTATCACCATGCTGTCGCCCCCGACAACGGTCGATGTCATGTAAAATCCCCCTGACTGGCACACAAGCTCTCGACATGCACAGTGTAGCCTGCGCTCCGCCACTGTGCAGCGGGTCGACGAGACCGCGGAAGGTGACACATGGCAGGACGACGACGTACCCCCACCAGGGCTCAACTCGAGGTCGTCGATGATTTTGCCCCGGATGTCGAGATCCGGTTGTCCGCCCGTCGTGAGCGCACCATCGCAGGGAGGATGGAACGGGGGAGGGTGATCGTGCTCGCCCCGATGTCCATGGATGCGGCGAACCTGCGTCGGAGCACCTCTGACCTGGTCGAACGTGTGCGGCGGCGTAACAGTGCCGCCGCGGGGCAGGCGTCGGACGATGACCTGATGCTGCGTGCGGCGGAACTCAACGACAAGTACCTGGAAGGACGTGCCGAGTTCCGGAGTGTGCGCTGGGTGGGGAACATGACACGACGGTGGGCCAGCTGCTCGGTGGATTCGGGCCGGATACGGATCTCTGACCGGCTGAAGGAGGTTCCCGGTTATGTCCTTGATTCAGTGGTCATCCATGAACTGGTGCATACCTGGATTCCGGACCACGGGCCTGATTTCCATGCCTGGGCGGCAAAAGCCCCGCAGGCGGAACGCGCTGCGGGGTACCTGGAAGCCTACGGACGGTGGGGCGTCGGACGGGGCGACGAGTCCGGCGACGTGGACTGACTACCTGTCCTCGTTACCGCCGTCACCGTCACCGTCGCTGTCGCCGTCGTCGCTGTCTTCCGGCGCGTCAAACCCTTTGTTGATCTCACGCTCGAGGCGCTCGATCTCGCCGATCGGGTCAAAGCCGTCGACGTCCTCCTGGGAAGCCAGGATGGAGTCGATGAATCCGGCGGGTGAGTCGAGGTCGCTGTCGACGGGGAGGAAGTCGGGGTGGTTCCAGACGTCGTCGCGACGTTCGGTGCCCACCGCGACGGTCAGGCGTCGCCACAGCTCGGCGGCCTCGGAGGCCTTCGGAGCGGAGAGGCTGATCCCGACGGTCTTCACCAGGGACTCCATCCCGGGCTGGTCGTTGTCGCGGTAGACCGACCATGCGGCACCGATGCTCGAGGCCACGGGGAGTCGCTCGCCCAGTGCGTCACCGACGACAACATCGACCCACCCCTCGATCAGAGACAGGCTTGTCTCGAGACGGACGCGGGCATGGTCGGTGGAGGAGACGATGGTGGGGGAGAGGTCGGAGTTCTGCAGCTGCGACATCATCTCCTGGAGCTTCTCCGGGTCGCCCAGCATCTCCGGGTTGAAGTCCTGGCTGGCTTCCTCGAGTGCGGAATTGTCCAGGCTCAGGCCGGTGGCGAACTCCTCGACATCGAGGATCACCCGCTCGACCAGCCACGGAACATGCTGGAAGAGCCGCAGGTGGGCAGCTTCGCGTGCCGCGAGGTAGATCAGTGTCTCCCGACGCTCGGCGCCGAGCTTCTTCGACAGGTCGTCGAGCCGGTCGGTGGCGATGGCGGCGACCGAGCCTTCCGCGAGCGGGATGCCCCACTGGGTGGACATTGCGACACTTCCGGCGAGTTCGCCCAGGGCACGACCCAGCTGCATCCCGAAGTTCATGCCGTTGACCTGGCTGAAGATGCCCATCATGGGGCCCATCTGGGAGCGGATCTCCTCCGGCATCCCCTCCATGGTGGCATCTCCCAGTTTCTCGGCGAGCGGGTTGATGACCCGCTTCCACCGCGGGAGGGTCTCGTCCAGCCACTGGGCCCCGGTGAAGGCGACGGAGCCTGTGGCACCGGCCGGGAGGGTGGTGGTTTCGTCCAGCCAGAGCTCCACCAACCGCACAGACTCGGCCACGGCCTGGCTGTCCTTCGCGGCGGGCCGGCTCTTCGCCGCGCTGCCGGAAAGCTGTTGACGTGCGATCCGTTCGGCGAGGGCGTAGTTGACGGGCCCTTGGGCGTCCGGCGAGTTCATGTCCTTGCCGAAGCCGCTCAGCATCGAACCGAACTGGCCGAGGATGTCTCCCAGACCCGGCCCCTGCTGGCCACCTTGACCCCCCTGGCCGCCCTGGGGGCCGAAGAACATGCCGAACGGGTTCGCTCCGAAGCCGAACGGGTCGTTACCGGAGTTTCCGTTCTCGTTCTCCCGCCGCCGACGCTCGTCGTCGGACTCATCGTCAGGACCGTTGAAACCGAATCCGAAATTGCTCATGCCACGAGACTACCCGCGAGCTTCCGCGGTCCCCACCGTCGTCCGTGCGCTGACAGCGAACACCGTGGATGTCGGGGCAGGGCTGTAAGGTGACCGGGGTGAGTTCCAGTATTCCTCCCCACAGTGACACCGGTGGCCGCGCCGACTCCACCGAAGGCACCGACAGCGCCACCAGTACAGCGTCGTCCGCCGGTGGTCGACGCCGGTTCCGGACCGTCGTCGTCGGGCTGCTTCCGGTGGTCGCGCTGGTGGCGCTGCTCGCGATCCCGACGATCCCCGGGACCGACGTGAACCTGACCGTGCCTTTCGCGGCGGAAGGCGAGGGTCCGACCTACGACACGCTGGGCGAGGTCAACGGCACGCCCGTCGTGGACATCACCGGGACCGATGCGGAACTGGACGATGGCCTGGCGGACTCCGAGGGGCAGCTCAACATGACGACTGTCGCGGTGCGGACCAAACTCAGTCTCGCTGAGACGATGAAGCGCTGGTTGGGAAGCGATGACACCATCGTTCCCGTCGAGCAGGTCATCCCGTCTGACTCGACTCCGGAGGAGGTCGCCCGCCGGAACGCCGCCGCTTTCGCCGCATCGGAGTCCAATGCGACCGTCGCTGCGATGGGCTATCTCGACCGGCCGCTGGAAACTACCGTCTACGAGGTCGCTGACGATGCGCCGGCCGCCGGGACACTCCGTGAGAACGACGTCATCACGGCGGTGGACGGCACAGACGTGACACTTCCCGCCGAGGTCGCTGACGCCGTCGCCGAGCACTCTCCAGGCGACGACGTCGAGCTGACGGTACGGCGTGGACAGGATGAGGTCACAGAATCCGTGACCCTCGGCGAGGTGCCGGAGGAACTGCGGAGCAACTCCGCTGCGACGGCGGCTGAGGACGCCGGTGAGTCCGACAAGGCGTACCTGGGGGTCACGATGGTGGCCCAGCCGGCCGGGGACCTGAAGGTCCGCTACAACCTGAAGGACATCGGGGGACCGAGCGCCGGACTGATGTTCTCGCTCGCCGTCGTCGACAAACTCTCACCGGGTGACATCAGCGGTGGAAAGTTCGTCGCCGGGACCGGCACGATCTCTGCGGACGGGTCCGTGGGGCCGATCGGTGGGATCACCCACAAGATCGCCGCCGCCCAGCATGCCGGCGCCGAGGTCTTCCTGGTTCCGTCCGGCAACTGCAGTGAAGCGACGGGAACGTCCTACGACGGTGACATCGACCTCCTGTCGGTCGATTCCCTCGACGGTGCAGTGGACGCGATGGAGAAGTACAACAACGGTGGAGACGCGCCCACCTGCGGCTGACTCAGTCCTCGAAGGTGAAGCGCAGCATGGAGGTGACACCCGGGGCGATCTCGGCCCCGTCCAGGCCGCCGAGGAGTTCGACCTTGTCCTCGGCGAAGGGATCGGCGGCGATGTCGTCCTCGGACGGGCGCAACTGGAGCAGTGTGCGGTCGGGCCCTCCGTCGACCACTCCGGTGAAGATCCGCGCCTGACGCGGCATGGCGTCCGGATCCGCGGAATTGCGGAACATGATCTCCTGGGCGAGCACTGCCCCGACGACGACGTCGGGCCACCGCACGGTCGCGATGTATTCGCCGAGTTCGTCGGAACCGGGGCGGATATGGTCGGGGAGGTCGTCCTGGACGACGAGGGAGAGGGGGGAGTTGTCGGTGTCGTCGTCATTGTCTCCGGCGGCGATGACGTCCTGCACGAGTTCGGTCGGGACCAGTGCGAACAACGTCGCCGGGCGGTCCCATCCTTCGGCGTGCACGAAGTCGACGGCCTCACGGAGGGCGGCGTTGAGCGGACGAATGTCGCTCGTGTGGTTACTGGCGTTCATCTTGGGAGGACCTCACGGTGACGGCGGACGGGTGCGGACAGTAGTCTAGACGCAGACAGTTTTGTCGTCGGAATCCGACAGCCCGCGCATCCGGTGCCATCCCCACCGGAACCTGGAGTCGGTCCGACTCTCATGACCGACAGCAGGAGAGAACTGAACCCTTGAGCATCCCGGAGATTCCAAAACCAGGACGCAGATCCAAGATCCTCGGCACCGTCGCCGTCGTGATTGCTCTGCTCTTTTTCCTTGTCCCGGTCCTGGTCTCGAACTACACGGAACTGCAGTGGTTCCGTTCGATCGACTTCCAGGCCATATTCCTCAGCGTTCTCGTGACCCGGGTGATTTTGTTCATCGTGTTCGGGCTCGTGGCCGCTGCCATCGTCTGGGGTGCGTGTTTCGCCGCGTTCCGGGCCGCGCCGAAAGAGTCGGACTTCCCCGACGTCTCCGAGATCGGGCTCGGGGGTGACGATTCACCGTTGACCGCCAACCGCGCGGAGATCCGGAAGGCCATCCGACCGTTCCTCATCATCGTCCCGCTGATCGCAGGTGTCATCACCGGCATGATCGCCCAGGGAAACTGGCGGACGGTCCGGCTGTTCCTCTCCGGCGGTGACTTCGGCGTCAAGGATCCGCAGTTCCAGATGGACCTCGGGTTCTACGCCTTCACCCTGCCCCTGCTGACATTCGTGCTGGGTACGGTGTCTGTACTGGTCATTGTGGCGTTCCTGGTGAACCTGCTGGCCCACTACCTGCTCGGGACGATCAGCACGGGTAACCCCAGGGCCGGTGAGAAGGCCCGCATCGGTGCTCCGGCGCGTCGCCAGCTGGTGATCATCGCCGGTATCTGGATGCTGCTCAAGGCAGTCGACTACTGGTTCCAGCGTTACGCGCTGCTGAACAACCAGCACGACACCTTCACCGGTGGCTCCTACACCGACATCAACGCGATCCTGCCGGCGAAGATCCTGCTGCTGGTCGTCTCCCTGTTCGTCGCCGCCATGTTCTTCAGCTCGATCCTGCTGAAGGATCTGCGTGTCCCGGCACTCGCCGTCGGTCTGATGATCGTGGCGAACCTCGCCATCGGTGTGGGTTGGCCGGCGGTGATGGAGCAGTTCTCGGTCAACCCGAACCGCGCCGAGAAGGAGCGGGAGTACATCGCCCGCAACATCGAGTCGACCCGTCAGGCCTACGGTATCGAGACCGCGAAGGACAGTGCCCGCGAAGGCTACGAGAACCCGGACGGTCAGGTCACCTACGAGCGGAACTGGGGAGGACAGACCTCGGGTGATGCCAGTGAGCGCCGGTCCATCGCCGACGACGACGCCACGCTCTCCAATATCCGCCTCCTGGACCCGGACGTGTTGTCGCCGACGTTCACCCAGCAGCAGCAGCTGCGTAACTTCTACGGCTTCCCCGACGAACTCTCGGTGGACCGTTACGAGGTGGACGGCGACATGCGGGACTTCGTGGTCGCGGCGCGCGAGATCGACCCGAACGCACTGTCCGGCAACCAGACGGACTGGATCAACCAGCACACCGTCTACACCCACGGCAACGGCTTCATCGCCGCACCGGCGAATACCGTGGACGAGGTCGCGCAGGACGCGGCGTCCGCCCGTGGTGGCTACCCGATCTACACCGTCGCCGACCTGCAGAACATGGAGAGCGACCGGAAGACCGGGGAGCTGGACGTGGAGATGGAGCAGCCCCGCATCTACTTCGGCCCGGTCATCGCGGGTGCGGACGCTGCGAACGCCGACTACGCCATCGTGGGCGACGACGGATCCGGCACACCGCGTGAGTACGACACGGACAACTCCGAGTACACCTACACCGGTGAGGGCGGTGTGGGGGTGTCCAACATCTTCCACCGTGCGCTGTACGCCGCGAAGTTCCAGGAGATGAACATCCTCCTGTCGGACGTCATCGGCGACGACTCGAAGATCCTCTACGACCGTGACCCGCGCGAGCGTGTCCACAAGGTCGCCCCGTGGTTGACCACCGACTCGAAGACCTACCCGGTCGTCATCGACGGAAGGATCAAGTGGGTCGTGGACGGGTACACCACCCTGGAGAATCTGCCGTACTCCGCGCGTACCCAGCTCGACTCCGCCACCGAGGACGCTCTCACCGAGGACCCCGCCTCCGAGCAGCGCGCCGTCACCAACGACGTTAGCTACATCCGGAACTCCGTCAAGGCCGTCGTCGACTCCTACGACGGGACTGTCGACCTCTTCGAGTTCGACGAGGAGGACCCCGTGCTCAAGGCATGGGAGGGTGTGTTCCCGAATGTGGTGAAGCCGAAGGAGGAGATCAGCGACGAGCTGATGGAGCACCTGCGGTACCCGGAGGACCTGTTCAAGGTCCAGCGTGAACTGATCGCCAAGTACCACGTGGACGATCCGGGCACCTTCTTCACGAATGACGCGTTCTGGTCGGTCCCTGGCGACCCGACGGCGCCTGAGGGCGGCCAGGAGCTCAATCAGCCGCCGTACCACGTGGTGGCGACGGATCCGGAGACCAACCGGCCCGGCTTCCAGTTGATCACGCCGTTCGTTGGTCTGCGTCGTGAGTTCCTCGCCGCGCACATGACGGTCAGTTCTGACCCGGACAATTACGGCCGGATCTATGTCCGCCAGCTGCCGACGAACACGCAGACGCAGGGTCCGAAGCAGGCGCAGGACACCATGATGTCGTCCGACGAGATCGCGCGTGAGCGCACCCTGCTGGAGGGCACCAACACCCTGACCAACGGCAACCTGTTGACGTTGCCGGTCGGCGACGGGCAGATCCTCTACGTCGAGCCGGTGTACTCCCAGCGCGCCGACCAGGAGTCCGCGTTCCCGAAGCTGCTGCGCGTGCTGGTGAGCTACAACGGGTCAGTCGGCTACGCCCCGACGGTCAGTGAGGCGCTCGAGCAGGTCGGTATCGATCCGGACGCGGTGACCGAGATCGCCGAGTCCGGCGGTGAGGCCGCCGACGAGAACGCCGCAGCCGCCGGGGAAGACTCCGACAGTGACTCGGACTCCGGTTCCGACAGCACGTCCACCTCGACGCCGTCGTCGTCAGCGGCGGAGACCCCGGGAGGAGGTTCAGGCGGGGGTGCTGAGCCCTCGGAGGACGAACTGTCCGATATCCGTGATGCCATGGACCGGGTCAATGACGCCCGGGAGAACGGCACCTTCGAGGAGTTCGGCCGCGCCCTGGACGATCTGGACGCTGCCGTGAAGGCCGCGCAGTAGAACGTCGCCGGACAGTCCAGTGCCCCCGGGATGCGAATATCCCGGTGTACTGGGCTTTTTCCGTTCTGCGGACCGTGATTTCACATTTGTCGGAGACTGCGTTACGCTATGGGAGTCGCTGACACGGAGAGCAATGTTCTCCGGGACAGTTACCCGTCGCGGGGTGGAGCAGCTCGGTAGCTCGCTGGGCTCATAACCCAGAGGTCGTAGGTTCGAATCCTGCCCCCGCTACTAAGAAAGACCCTCTGACCAGATCGTAAAGGGCCGGTCAGAGGGTCTTTTTCGTGTAGGGATTATACGACAAAATGTGTGCTTTTTCGGGCGTGTCATCGGCCGGCCCATCCTTTCTGCACTCCCATAGAGTGTTGGTAGGTGGAGTCGATCGCGGTGTCGTAGATGGCCGGCCGACCCGTCGTCGGACGGTGACTGATCTTCGACTGCGAGCAGGTCTTGTGCTTTGGTCAGTGCAACCTGCCCCCATCTCTGGTCCCCGACGATCTTCACAGGATCGTCGGGGTGAACCGTCACGGGTATCTTGCCGCCTTCCGATGAGGAAGGATCAACCGCATGAACAAGCACTACGACCCGGAGTTCAAGGCCCGGGCCATCCGTCTGGTGCAGCAACAGCGCAGTGACTACCCGTCGATGACCGCGGTGTGCCGCGCCATCGGCGACGAGCTCGGTGTCTCGCGTGAGACTCTGCGCAACTGGGCCCGCCAGGCCGACATCGACGCCGGAGAAGCCCCCGGTGTCACTACCGGTGAGAACGAGGAGATCCGGCGCCTGCGCAGGGAGAACAAGCGGCTGCGGGAGTCCAACGAGATCCTCAAGGCAGCGACGGTTTTCTTCGCCGGGGAACTCGACCCCCGAAACCGTTGATCATCGGGTTCATCGACCACATGAGAAGCTACGGTTATGCCGTCGAGTCGATCTGCCGGGTCCTGCGGGACCAGGGTGTGCAGATCGCGGCGCGGACTTACCGTCACGCCAAGGCCACCGGCCCGTCACCCAGGAGGGTCTCCGATGCACAACTGCTGGACACCCTCCACGGGCCGAAAGGTACCCCGGAATCGTTGTACGGACGGCGGAAAGTGGTTGCCCACCTACGGCGCCTCGGCCACGAGGTGGCGCACTGCACCGTCGACCGGCTGATGGGCGTCGCGGGGATGGCAGGGGTGAGCCGGCGCAAGTCGCTGTCACGGGGCAGGAAGAGCGAGCCCGAGGACCGGGCGGGGGATCTGCTGCACCGGGACTTCACCGCAGCTGCACCGAACCTCGTGTGGGTCGCTGACTTCACCTACGTGATGACGACATCGGGCTGGGTGTACGTCGCGTTCATCGTCGACGTGTTCTCCCTGTGGGTCGTCGCCTGGCACGCGCAGACGGCCAAGGGTGTGGAACTGGTGCGGATCCCGCTGCGCCTGGCATTGTGGGAGCGTCAACGCGGGGATCATCCGGTCGACCGTGAGAGCCTGATTCACCATTCAGATGCCAGAAGCCAGTACACGGCGGTGAGGTTCACCGGTGCGCTGGCCGATGAGGGCAACAGCCCGGCGGTGGGCACTGTCGGTGATGCCCATGACAATGCGTTGATGGAGACGATCAACGGGCTGTACAAGGCCGAGTGCATCAGCAGCAGGGTCTTCAGTCCCGAGGTGCTGGACTCGTCGTGTACGTGGAGATCGCAACGTCGTCGTGGGTGTACTGGTACAAACACGTCCCGTCTTCACTCGTCGTTGGGGATGGTCCCGCCGGCGGAGTTCGAGGACAGGTTCTGGGTCGAACACGCTACACTGAGACAGGTGCCTGAGAAGGTCACTCAGCCAATCTAACGGCGGCAACAAAGCCGTGACGGTTCGTGAAGCGCTGCGCGGTCTTGTAGGAGCCGGTGTAGCCGTACTCGTCGACGAGTCGGTCGTAGATCCGGGTTCCGGTATGGCGTTGCTTACGGGGACGTCCTTTGTCGTCGTCGAGCCAGCTGGCGATGATGTCGCTCAGCCAGTCGAGTGCCTGAACTCCGGCGTTGAACTCCGTGTCCCATCGAATCGCCACTGGAATCCAGCTACTGGTTCTTGTTCGAACGCCAGCCAACGGTGTCGCACGCCCTACGTAGGATCAGGTCCAGGTGAGCGACATCTGTCCGGGAACAGGCCGTCGGAACCGCCCGATGAAAGAACCAGGTCAGAAGCGCGGTGACCTTCCGGGCCAGAGGATCATAATAACCGGACACTACGAAACGCTACTCGCCGAAATTTAAGAACCTCTTGACGATTTGAGAATGCATTGCTACCGTCGTGGCGTCGGTTAAGTTCATCAGAAAGGATTCAGTCTTGTCATTGTTCAAGAGAACGACGGTATCGTTGGGTGTCGTCGGGATGCTAATCGCAACACCGCTGGCGCACGGTGCGGAATCCCCAAATGTAGGTGCGCAGTCCGCGACCTCTAGTGTGGAGACCAAGGGATTTTGGACTACTCCGTTCCGGGGTACGACGAAGATCTATAGCACTGAGGAGGCTTGCAGGGCGGCTGGTAGTGCATTCCTGAAAACGGACAAAGCCTATGACTACGACTGTAGGGATAATGGCAATGGAGAGTACCGACTCTATAAAAAATGGTATGACCGACCTTGGGACTAAATTGAATTCAGTCGTAACTATGGATCGATCCCCCGGTTCATTCTTGATGTGAGGTATACGCAGCCTGGGAAAGCCTCAAGATCTCGTCGGAGTTGTCATAAAGGGTGTTGTGCAACTAATATTGATCTCATCGTCTACGACGACAGCTGGAACGGTCTGCCCGTCGCTGACAATCCTCTTTTCACAGGGGCCGACAAAGAAAACCATTCAAGAGACTTGATCCTACGACGAAGGCCCCTGGCCCGGTGTTCATCACCGGCCAGGGGTTTCTTGCATGTCCGGGGTTTCCCGGTCTTGTCTGTCCTTCCGGTTTGCGTTGGTTCTGCCCGGGTGAAACCAACGTAGCCGTGAAGTTTCAGATACGGTCTGTGCTCATGGACGTGCATCCACTGGTGACCATGATGATCCTCCCTGCCGACGAGTGGCGGGTCCTCGACGACCTGCAGCCGTGGCAGGGGCACGATGTCGCGGTCAGCTTCGTCGACGGGGACGAGTACAGCGACCTCTCCCTCTATGAGCAGTGGGAGCACGAGCATCCGGACATCCCGTGCGGGGAACGCCGGATTAGGACCCTCGTCGCCCGGCGCAGAGATGCCCGGTGCAGCGACGACTGGTGTCGGCGGATCGCCGTGAAGGCGGTCGACATCATCGCCCCGCACGCCAGGGCCGAGGAGTCGAGACTCCGCGACGGGCTGCCGGTGACTGCGGCTGCAGACGAGATCCCCTGGTCCGCGCACACCGAGTTGTGGAGTGAGGGGACCGGGGTGAAGGACAGTCCCGATCCGCAGGCCTTCGCATACCGGGTCGTCGCCCGCGTCCTCGACAGATGGACGGTCAGCGCGGCTGTCTACGGAATCGGTGAGCCCGTGGTGTCAGTGAACTTCGTCGGTGGCGGTGTGGTGGACTTCGTCCTCAGGTGCAACGGAAATCACGTCACGAGGACCTACGATGCTGCAGAAATGGCCGGGTACTTCTCTCTGGATACCGGCTGGTCCGCGGAGCTCATCGCAGAGGAGCTCCTGTCGAACTTCCTCTTCGAGTAGTCATCTCGCGTTCACCCTGCGTACACCCTGTACTTCTATCCTCATAGCGTTCTGCCGTAACGACGGCGACAACGTTTGATGACGCCGAGGAGAAGTACCAGACAATGCGCACGCTGCACACGCCGCACAGGTCGCACACGACGAGCAAATTCTGCCGCCCCGCCCTGGTGGCGACGCTGATTCCGGGACTGCTGACGGGTATCACCGTCGTCCCGGCACACGCCCAGCCGCAGGTCCCGGAAGCGGTGGGGGAGTACCTGCCCGCCACGCTGCCGCCCGTCCAGCACGACGGTGCTCCGGTGCCGCAGCCCTTCGGTCCGCAGGAGTACGGCTGGTACCTCTCCGACCTCAGCTCCTACGACGGGGGCATCTACTACGGCGTCGTCCGTGGTTTCGAGGACTTGCGGGCGAACCACCCCGAGGTCATGGCCGACAACCTCGACACCGTGGTCGAGGTCAACAACAACGCCGACGCAGAGACCGTCCGCCGCGCCCAGGTCGACGCCGCCGCCGACAGTGGTGACCTGCTCACCGCCCTGTCCGACGGTTTCGGTGAGACCGTCGGTGAGGCGCTGCGCACCTCTCTGGCGGAGAACCGGCTGCCGAAGACGCGTGCCCTGCTGGACTCCGGCTACCTGTCCCGGGCCGGGGGCGTCGCCAGTTCTACGCTGATCGAGAAGGAGATCTTCGGCTACGACCGTCCCTTCGAGGTCGCCCCGGAGCGCATCACGAAGCACACCCACGGCGGCAACGACGACCTGTACGAGCTCGGCGGGTCGAAGGCTTTCCCGTCGGGTCACACGAACCAGGCCAGCTGGACGACGACGCTGCTCGCGGTCCTGCTCCCGGAGCTCGCGCCGCAGCTCATCGCCCGTGGTGCCGAGGCCGGGTTCAACCGCATGGTGATGGGTGTGCACTACCCGCTGGACGTCATCGGGGGCCGCATGACCGGTCAAGCCGCCGCGGGTGACCGCTGGAACGACCCGAGGATGCGCGACGTGCTTCGCCAGGCCGGCCAGGAGCTGCGCAAGGAGCTCGAGTGGCGGACCGGTCAGGCGCTCGCCGAGGCTGTCGCCGCGGACACCCCGTACCGCTCCACACAGGACGCGGTGAGTGAGTTCACGCAGCGCATGACCCACGGACTGGACCGTGTGGGGGACCAGGACGCCCGGCTCACGGTACCGCAGGGTGCGCCGGAACTGCTGGTCAACGCCTACCCAGATCTTGACTGGGGGCAGCGGGCCCGTGTGCTGGCAGCGACCGCTCTGCCGGCCGGTTACCCCCTGGACGACCAGACGCCCGAGGGCCGCAAGGTGGGCAACTGGCAGCGGATCAACCTCGCCGCCTCCTTCGCCGCCGACGTGGTCGTCGGCGCGGACGGTGCGCTGACCGTCAACGGCACGCCCGCCTGACCAGTCCCACAGCGGGACAACAACCGCAGACACAGAGGAACCGGCCCTGCGGAGAAGATCCTCAGGGCCGGTTCCCGTCATTCAGCGTCTTGTTCGATGCCTTCGTCATCGCCGTGGCAACCCCACAGGTCGGTCAGAGCGACCTGTGAGGTTGCCACGTGACGGAGCGGCGGGGGCCAGTCAGGCAGTCAGACCGTCGCAGGCTCGGCCGCGTCGGACGTGTCGGCGTCCTCGGCCTCGCCAGGCTTCGTCTTCATCGTGACCTGCTTGACGATAATCACGGTGACGGCGGAGATGACCATGCCGACCACCACAGCGATGATGAAGCCCCACCAGTTGTCCATCAGAGGCATGACCCAGATACCACCGTGGGGTGCCCGGCTGCCGACCTCGAAGGCCATGGACAGAGCGCCGGTGACTGCGCCACCGACCATCATCGACGGGATGATGCGCAGCGGATCGGCCGCAGCGAACGGGATCGCACCTTCTGAGATGAAGGACGCGCCCAGCAGCCAGGAGGACTTGCCGTTCTCCCGCTC
Organism: Corynebacterium sp. CNJ-954; assembly: GCF_001942345.1. Classification (GTDB taxonomy): domain Bacteria; phylum Actinomycetota; class Actinomycetes; order Mycobacteriales; family Mycobacteriaceae; genus Corynebacterium. The sequence goes on along the minus strand of NZ_MKKI01000005.1, from coordinate 27,252 downwards.
GTCGGTGGTCCACATCTTCGGACGGACCGTCGTGGCCAGTGCCAGGGCCAGCGGCGGCACCATGCCGGCGGCGATAACGGCGGCCATCACCTGGAATGCTGCGGTGTCGCCGGTCGACAGGCCGGCGGTGGCGAAGAGGTAGGCGGACTTGTTCACCGGGCCACCCAGGTCGAAGCACATCATGAGGCCGATGATCAGCCCGAGGATGATCGCGGAGGAGCCCGACATGTCGGCGAGCCAGTTCTGCAGGGCCTCCATCAGGGCAGCCAACGGACGTCCGAGTACCAGGAACATTGACGCGGCGGTGACGAGAGTGGCGAGGAGCGGGATGATCACGACGGGCATCATCGAGCCGAGCCAGCGGGGGACCTTCCAGGTCTGGATCCACATGGCGACCAGGCCGGCGATGACACCGGTGATCAGGCCACCGATGAATCCGGCCCCGACGAGCACGGAGATCGCGCCGCCGACGAAGCCGGGGACGATGCCGGGACGGTCGGCCAGCGCGTAGGCGGTGTAGCCCGACAGGGCGGCGACGAGGAAGCCCATGGCTGTGTCACCGCCACCGAAGAACACTGCGCCGAGGTAGAGCAGGATCCCGGAGCGGTCGGAGTAGAGGATCTCGTCGCTGCCGTCGAGGGTGTACTGCATGTTGTCCGGCAGGTTCCACAGGGAGTGGTCGATGACCACGTCCTGCCACACATTCGACACGTTGTAGCCGCCGATGAGGAACCCGAGGGCCATGAGCAGACCACCGGCTGCCACGAACGGCACCATGTAGGACACACCGGTCATGATCGACTGCTGGATCCGCCGGCCCCAGCCGAGGTTGGCGTCGTCATCGTCGTCACCACCGGCGTCCCTGCCGCTGGCGGACACGCGGGTGGGGTTCTCTGCGGACGAGGCGGCGATGGCGCGGTCGATGAGCTCGTCCGGGTCTGAGATGCCCTTCTTCACCGGGACGTCGACGACGGGCTTCCCGGCGAACCGGGCGATGTCCCGGACACCCACACCGTGGGCGAAGATGACCGCGTCAGCCTCGTCGATCTGGGCCCTGGTGAGCTTGTCGCCTCCGGAGGAGCCCTGGGTCTCGATGATGATCTCGACGTCGTCCCGCGCGTCGGCCGCCTGTGTGAGGGCGTCGGCGGCCATGTAGGTGTGGGCGATGCCGGTCGGGCATGACGTCACGCCGACGAGCTTCACCGTGCGGGACGCGGCAGGCGCCGTGGGGGCCGCCCCGGTCTGCGTCACGGCGTCAGCCGGAGTCTCCGGTGTCTCGGCGGGGGTGGTGCTCTTCTTCGCCTTCTTCTTGTTCAGGACATCGGTCACCAGGGAGACGATCTCGTCCTCCGACTGCGCCGAGCGCAGGGAGGCGACGAAGTCCTTCTTCACCAGGGCCCGGGCCAGCGTGCTCAGCACCTTCATGTGGGCACTGCCGGCGCCCTCCGGGGCGAGGATCATGAAGACCAGGTCGGTGCCCAATGGCTTGCCGTCGTCGTCGGTCTCGTCTGAACCGAAGTCCGTCGGTGTCTTCAACCTGGCGAAACCGAGGGAGGGTTCCTCGACCGCGGCGGTACGGCAGTGGGGGATGGCGATGCCGCCGGGCAGCCCGGTGGCCGCCTTCTCCTCACGGGCGTGGATGTCGGCGAGGAGTTGGGTCGTGTCGGTGGCGCGTCCGGCTTTGACCTGGAGGTCAGCCAGCTCGGTGAGAACCGCTTCCTTCTCGGCCGGGATGTCGGCGTCGAGGGAGACCAGGGCGGGGACGATGACCGGGCGGTCGTCTGAACCGCCCGACGTGGTGGGAGGTGGCGTGGTCATGGTCATACTCTCCTTGCTTCGGGGAGGGCGGTGGGAAGGTCGTCGGGTCGGGGGAGGGTGGTCCCGGGCAGGGTGACCGCAGTGGATCCGTGGGCGACGGCGAGGGCGAGCCTCTCCGGCGCGTCCTTTCCACGGACCGCCCCGATCACGTATCCGGCGAGTGTCGAGTCCCCGGCGCCGACGGTGGACACCGCGGTGACGGCGGGACTCGGACAGAACCAGGACCCGGTGGTGCCGTCCACGTCGTCGCGGGTGACGAGCAGGGCGCCGGCCGCGCCGAGTGACACGAGGGCGGCTCCGAAGCCGCGGTCGATCAGCGCCGATGCCGCCTCGACGACGGCTGAGAGGTCACCGTCGCCTGCGGCCTGCTCCATGGCGTCGCCGTCGCCACCGACGATCTGGGCCAGTTCGTGGGAGTTCGGCTTGATGAGGTCCGGTGCAGCAGCGGGATTACGGTCTGAGAGATCGACCAGGGCGGCGAGCGCGGCGTCGGAGGTGTCGACCGCGACGCGGAATCCCTGTTCGTGGGCGGTGGCGGTCATCCGTGCGTACCAGTCGTCAGGGAATCCGGGAGGGAGGGATCCGGCGAGCACCAGCCAGTGGGGGCCGGGGACCCCCTGGCCGGACACGTCGGAGAGTGTCTGGTCGACGGCCTCAGCCAGGGCCCGGCCGTCGGTGGAGGAGTCGCCGGGCGAGTTGATCTTGGTGGTCACGCCGTCGCCGTCGGTGAGGGTGAGGTTCACCCTGACACTGCTGCCTCCGACGAAACGCACCGGAATGTCCCCCGCGCGGAGCAGCTCGGCGAAGTCTCCGCCGGAGTCGGCGGGGACCACGGCGAAGACGTCGTCACCGGCGTAGTGGATCACGGTGGCGACATTGACACCTTTACCGCCGGCCTGGTCGGTACCGGCGACGACCCGGTTGACCCCACCGACGTCCAGGGGGGCGGGAAGCCGCTGGGTGCGGTCGATGCTGGGGTTGGGGGTGACGGTGATGATCACGTGTGAATCACGTCCATTCCTTCGTGTCGTAGGCCTGTGATGACGGGGTGGTCGGGTGGAGCGTCGGTGATGAGCAGGTCGATGTCAGCGGTGCCGGCGAAGGAACACAGGAGCTCTTCCCCGAGTTTCGCCTGGTCGACCAGCGCTATCCGTCTTCGGGCAGCTTCGGTCATCGCGTACTTCGTCTGGGCTTCGGCCTGGTCCGGCGTGGAGAATCCGAAGTCGGGGGTTATCCCGTTCGCCCCGAGGAAGGCCACGTCCGCGCGCAGTCCACGCAGGGCCGTGACGGCCTCGGACCCCACGATGGACTGGGTGATGCCGCGGACCCGGCCACCGACGAGGTGGAGACGGTGGGGGACGGACGCGGGGACCTCGAGTGACAGGTGGTAGGCCAGGAGCACGGAGTTGGTGACGACCGTCAGGTCGGGGCGCTCGGCCAGGTGGTGGCTGAGTACGGCCGTGGTCGTGCCCGAGTCGACGATGACGGAGCCGCCGTTCGGCGGGAAATGCCGGGCGGCGGCTGCGGCGATACGCGCCTTGGCGTCCCGTGAGGAGGAGGTCCGTGCGGCGATGGTGTTCTCGTTGCCGCTGTGGACCCGGTACGGCACCGCACCACCGTGGACGCGGGTGACCCGTTGCTGGCGTTCGAGCACGTCGAGGTCACGGCGGATGGTCTCGGCTGAGACGCTGTAGCGTTCGGCGAGTTCGGACACGGAGATGCCGCCCTGGTCCTGGATCTCCCCGGCGATCACGTCCTGCCGTTGTGGCGCGTACATGTCTCCAGTATCTGTGGGAATGTGTGGGAAGTCAACGGTTATATGGTCATGTGAATGTGGTTTTTCACGACACCGGGCACAAACAGTCATTCCGTGTGGTGTCGCACATCGCCAGACCGGGGATCGACGGGGGTGACGGTCGAACGGGGGAGGGTGTTCTGCAGGTCGATTCGTCGGCGGGGGGATAGGCTGGCGGGAGAAACTGACGTGACGTGTCCGCATCCGGGCACGGCCTCTCACAAGAGAAGATGTGGTTCAGATGCTCCTCCGGTCACTTCGCCGACTGGCCGTCGCCACTGTCGCGATCGCCGCCACGGTCCTCGCGGGGGCAACGGCCGCACCCGCAGCCAACGCACTTCCGTCCGTGGGGCAGGTGGTTGACGACGTCCTCACCGCCACCGGGGAACCGGGCCCGCACCGCATCGAGGGGCAGTACTTCAGCTCACCCGGCGTCCCCGCCGCTGCTGAGCAGGCTCGTCCGTCGGTACTGGTCGGTCCGTCGACGCCCCTGATCGTCGGGCCCTCGGTGTGCACCACGACTGCTGCAGGACACGATGCCGCAGGCAACGCAGTAGCTGTCACAGCCGGCCACTGCGGGGTCGCCGGTGACGAGGTCCGGTCCGCCGACGACCCGGAGGGCACCGTCATCGGTACGTTCCAACGTAGTGGGGCAGTGGACAACGGCATCATCCTGTTGAATGACAATGCGCAGGTCACCAACTCCTACAATGCGGCGGTCCTCAGTAGCGTGGGCGGCCCGTTGCCCGGCGAGGGCTCCCAGGTCTGTAAGACCGGCATCGCGACCGGCACGACCTGCGGACCACTCGTGCTCACCACCGATTCCGGGTTCGCGATGCACGTGTGCTCCTCACACGGGGACTCCGGAGCGCCGGTGTACGCGGGTGGCCGACTCGTCGGACTCCTCAGCGGAGGCTTCGCCGGTGTCCCGTCGTGCCGCACCCCGCTGCAGGGACCTGTGCACTCGCCGGTGATGGCGGTGACGTGGGACGCCGTGGCCGCTGAGATGGACGCCGCCGGCGGCGTCGGCGCGGGGTTCCGGATGGCCTGAGGTCAGGCTCCGAGCCGACCGCGGCCGAGCTGCAGCAGCGAGTTCGCGATGGCGATTCCGTCGGGGCCCAGTTCGTTGCGGAACTGGTTGAGGATGGCGGTCTCCCGTGAGTACACCAGTTTCGTCCCCCCGGAGGCCGTCCTGGTCCGTCCGATCAGCTTCGAGATCTCCGAACGGCGCTTGACCGCGTCGATGATCGTCCGGTCCAGCTCGTTGATCTCCTTACGGTAATCCTGGATCTGGGCGTCGGACAACGGATCATCGGTCCCGCTGGAGAACTCCATGTCGTTCGTCATGGCCATGATTCTACGTCCGTACGGGGTTGTAGGGTGAACATGACCCCTACCGACAGGAGAACGCGACAGTGAATCCGGGCCAATCCGACCCCTTCGACCAGATCCCCCTCCCCGAGGAACCCGCGACGGGGCCGTGGGACGGTCAGGACGGCCTGTGGGAACCACCGCCCGACGAGGACGACCAGCCCCCGGAGGACGCGGCAGCCGTGCTCGCCGAGATGTCGGAGACGGCGTCTCATCTCGCCCCGTTGCCTTATGCGCCTCCGGTGAAGGCACAGGGGCAGACGGCGCCGTCGTCCGGTGGTGACGCGCCGGGACGGGTGATGAGCGCCCAGACCCGGGACCAGTTGCTCGAGGGACTGAACCCCGCACAGCGTGAGGCGGTCACCCATTCGGGCTCTCCACTGCTCATCGTCGCGGGAGCGGGTTCGGGGAAGACCAGTGTGTTGACCCGACGTATCGCATGGCTGCTGGCCGGGGGCGTGGCACCCTGGCAGGTCCTGGCGATCACCTTCACGAACAAGGCTGCCGCAGAGATGCGTGAACGCATCAGCGGTCTCGTGGGGCCGGCCGCTGAACGTATGTGGGTGGCGACGTTCCACTCGGTGTGCGTGCGCATCCTTCGCGCCAATGCGCAGCTTGTCGAGGGACTGAACTCGAACTTCACGATCTATGACTCGGACGACATGAAGCGTCTGGTCACCATGATCCTGCGGGACCGGAGCCTGGACGCCAAGGAGTTCGCGCCGCGAGCGGTGCTGAGTGTGATCTCGAACTGGAAGAATGAGCTCCAGGGGCCGGAGGAGGCTCTCCGTGAGGCCCAGGAGGACGGTAACCGTCACCGTGAGACCATCGCGCAGGTGTACCGCGACTACCAGGTCCGGCTCCGTCAGGCGAACGCCGTGGACTTCGACGACCTCATCGGGGAGGTCGTCGGTCTGCTGAGGAACAACCGCGGTATCGCCGACCATTACCGTCGTCGGTTCCGGCATATCCTCGTCGACGAGTACCAGGACACCAACCATGCCCAGTACGTGCTGGTGTCCACGCTGGTCGGTGGGGACGGTGGAGACGGCAGCGCCGGTGAGAGCGGCACCGCGCCCGGGGAACTCTGTGTCGTCGGTGACGCGGACCAGTCCATCTACGCATTCCGTGGGGCGACGGTGCGCAATATCGAGGAGTTCGAGCGCGACTACCCCCATGCGCGCACCATCCTGTTGGAGCAGAACTACCGTTCCACCCAGAACATCCTCTCCGCGGCCAATGCGGTGATCGCCCGGAACCAGGGCCGACGGGACAAGAACCTGTGGACCGACTCCGGTGACGGGCCACTGATCGGTGGATATGTCGCCGACAATGAGCACGACGAGGCCAGGTTCATCGCACAGACGGTGGACGAACTCGTCGACCGGGGGGACGCCTCCTACGGTGACATCGCGGTGATGTACCGGACGAACAATTCGTCCCGTGTGGTCGAGGACGTTCTGGTGCGCTCCGGACTGCCGTACCGCGTTGTCGGCGGGACGCGCTTCTACGAGCGTAAGGAGATCCGGGACATCGTCGCCTACCTCAAGGTCCTCGACAACCCCGATGACACGATGGGGCTGCGACGTATCATCAACACTCCGCGCCGGGGCATCGGCGACCGGGCGTTGTCGCAGGTGCGGGTGCACGCAGAGAACGTCGGCGTGAGTTTCGCGGACGGTCTGGCCGCGGCTGGGCGCGGTGAGGTGCCGGGGCTCAGTGCCCGGGGACGTAACGCCATCGCGGGATTCCTTGAGATGATGGACGCGCTGCGGGCGGAGACCGAGTCCGCGGTCATGCGTACGTCGGACGGGGAGTCACTGGGGATCCCGGACGTCGGTGCGATTGTGCGCGCCGTCCTCGACGCGACGTCTTATGCCTCGGAACTCGAGTCATCGAATGATCCGCAGGACGGGACCCGGCTCGACAACCTCAATGAGCTGGTCTCCGTGGGCCACGAGTTCTCCCAGGAGGCGGCGAACCTCGCCGCGTACGAAGCGATGCCTTCGTCGTCTTCGTCGTCTATGTCGTCTACGTCGTCTACATCGCTGGACGCCGAGGGTAGCGGAGGCGCCTCCGGGGCGGCAGAGGACGCTGCAGAGGACGCTGTTCTGGCGGAGGGGGAACCGGAGCCGGGGAGCCTGCAGGCGTTCCTTGAACGGGTCAGCCTTGTCGCCGACGCCGACCAGATCCCCGCCGAGGAACAGGACATGGTGACGTTGATGACCCTCCACACCGCCAAGGGTCTGGAGTTCCCGGTGGTCTTCCTGACCGGGTGGGAGGACGGCCAGTTCCCGCACATGCGGGCGCTCGGCGATCCGACGGAACTGTCCGAGGAACGTCGACTGGCGTATGTCGGTATCACCCGGGCCAGGAAGCGGCTCTACCTCACCCGGGCGATGACCCGGTCCAGCTGGGGTACGCCGCAGAACAATCCGCCGTCCCGGTTCCTCGGTGAGATTCCCGGTGATCTCGTGGACTGGATCCGGGAGGAACCGGCTCCGGCATGGTCGGACAGCTGGGGGTCGTCGGGCGGGTACGCCGACGGCACCAGTTTCGGTGGCGGGTGGTCCTCGGCGGGGACGTCCCGGCGCAGTTCCCCGAAGAAGTCGTCTTCCGGACCGTCACGGTCCTCGGGCGCGCTGCGGTCGTCGGGTAAGCAGCTCGAACTTGAGGTCGGCGACCGGGTCAACCACGACAAGTACGGGCTCGGCACCGTCAAGAGCGTCGACGGTCAGGGCGTTCGTGCGACCGTGATGATCGACTTCGGCAGCAACGGTACCGTCCGGCTCATGCTCATCGGCGGTGTGCCGATGGAGAAGCTGTAGGTGGACCGAAGATACCGAAGATACCGAAGATACAGAAAACCCGCTGTCCGACCGTGGGGACGGTCCGACAGCGGGTGTTCACCCGGTGTTGATGACGGGGGAGGAGAGTTAGAGCTCGACGCCGCGCTCGCGGAGCCACGGCACCGGGTCCACGGCGTTGCCCTCGGTGGGGTAGACCTCGAAGTGGACGTGCGGGCCGGTGGAGAAACCCTCGCTGCCGATGCCAGCGATCTTCTGGCCGGCCTGGACCTCCTGGCCGACGGAGACGTCGATGGTGGACATGTGTCCGTAGACGGTGATGGTGCCGTCGTCGTGCTTGATGCGGACCCAGTTGCCGAACCCGGAGGCGGGGCCCGCGTCGATCACGGTGCCGGCCATGGCGGCGACGATCGGGGTGCCGAGGGCGTTGGCGATGTCGATGCCCTTGTGCATGGTGCCCCAGCGCATGGCGAAGGGGGAGGTGTAGCTGCCCTCGGCGGGCTTGACGACCTCCGGTGCGCGGGAGAGCATATCGGCGGCTGCGCGCTCGGCGTCGAACTCCAGGGCGCTCGACAGCTGGCCGGAGAGGTTCTCGATCTGGGTGGTCTGCGGCAGTGCCAGGATCTGTGCTGCGGCGGTCTCGACGTCCGCGCCGGCGGCACTGCCCTCGGCGCCCTGGGCGAGGAGTTCGGTGTTGGCGGCCAGGGAGATGTCCCCGGCGTCCTGACCGTCCTGCTCGGAGGACTGGTGCACGGTGGCGGCGCCTGCTCCGGTGGCTCCTGCCGCGGCAACGCCGGTGGCGGCGATTGCGACGAACGCCATGCGACGCTTGGCAGCGGTGTCCAGTTTGCGGTGGGACCCGCCTCGCCGTGCAACAGTCATTCTCAGTGAACCTCTCCGTAGTCTTGCCGTCGTGCCGTCATCTGATCGGTCTCAAATCGTGACCGGATCGTTATCAACGAGTCGCAACTCTATCGGCATGCCCCGTCTCGGGCAAGCCACTTCGCGAAAAAGATCACGAATCTATATCGGTGAGATCGGGCGGCGAGGGGGGTGTTGCCGGGCAGTCTTTCATAACGAGCAGGTCACGGGCGGTGTGTGACGGGTGTGGCGGGGGTAGGTGTGATGTAACGCTCCTGAGTGGGCGTGCCTCCCGGGTCAGTGAGGCCGCGTTGTGCACAATGGGACAGGTGAGTAACGAATCCCAGCGACCGACTTCGAGACGACAACGGCCCCGCCGCGGACCGCCGGGGTCCGGATGCTCGGCGCCGCGACTCGAATCGTGGTGCGACAGCGTCGGCCACAGGCACCGAGCGGTTCGTGGCAGGGGAGAACGGGCGGGTCCCGTCCCGCGCCACTGACGCCTCCGCGCGCCCGGCGACCGGTAGGCAGGGCACTGCGGGTGTCGATGCGGCAGACGGTGCGGCCGCGCCGGCGGGTGAGTCCCGCGGGGTCCGTGGGAAGCTGTCGTCCTGGTGGGCACTGTGGGGGCCGCATATCCGTCGGTTCGCGCCGACGGTCCTGGTCAGCCACGCGGTCACCTTGGCTGTCGCCATCGCCCTCGCCGTCCTCATCGGGATCGGGGAGACCTTCACCGCAGTCCCGGCGATGGTGGGGTCCTTCTGGATGGTCGCCAATCTGGCGCCGGTCGGGTTCACCGGGGCGCAACTCGGTATTGTCCCTCTGCTACCTGCGGCACTGATCGTGCTGGTTCATTCGCGGAGGGTCCGCCGAACCTGCGGCACACAGATCACGGTCCGTAACATCAGGGTCTTCGGTGTCCTGGCTGTCGTGGTCCCGATGGTGCTCACCGTCCTCGCGTGGTTGGTGCTCTGGGACGCGTCCCATGTCTTCGCCGTCACTCCTCCGAACCTGGCGGTCGCCCTGTTGTCGACTGCTCTCCTGAACGGCTTCGTGTTCGTGTTGGGACTGGGCCCGAAGATTTGGCGGGCGCTGCTGCTTCGTCGGGGCCTGCCGACCTGGCCGGTGGAGGCGGCGCGACTGGCAGGTTCTTTCGTCAGGTGGATGCTTACCGCGGGACTGGTGGCGGCCCTGGTCCAACTGCTCCTCAATATGTCGGTTCTGGTGGACGCCTACTCGATTGCGCCCGATGCCTGGGGCAAGATCGGTCTGAGTGTCCTGTCCGTTCTCTATCTCCCGAATCTGGCAGTCGGCGCATCCGGCGTTCTGATGGGAAGCGAGATGCACGTCGGCGATGCGTCGGCATCGCTCTTTGCCGTGACGAACGCGAATCTGCCGCCGTTGCCCGTGTTGGCGGCGGTGCCTCATTCCGGTCTGCCGCTCGGCGAACTGCTCCTTGTCGTTCCGGCGTTGATCGCACTGGTGATCGTCTACCGGTTCTTCGCCGCACGCACATTCGTGGAGTCGCCGGTGTTCACGGCTCTCGGCGCAGGTGTGGCATCGGGCGTTCTGGGCCTCCTGCTGAGTCTCGCGGCCGGGGGGACGCTGGGCGTCTACGGTTCGGCCGGGCCGCTGCTGTGGCTGACCCCCTTGGTATTCGCCTGCTGGATCGTGATGCCTGCTCTTGTCGTGTTTGCGTGGGTGTCGAGACGGGGAGCCCGGGTCACGGAGACCGCCGGTGGAGATGCGGCGGACCCCGGAGACGGCTCCGATGACGACGAGTGGGAGGAGTTCGCGGACCCGGAGGTCCAGGACGCGGACGCTGCGGACGCTAAGGATATCGGGGACACCGGGAGCGCCGCTGAGGCGGAGGAGCCCGATGCACAGGACGACACGGACGCGAAGGACGACACGGACGACACGGACGAGAAGGACGAGACGGATGCGGCGGCTGGCGCAGACGCCGACGCCGGGATCGGCTCGACTGGGCCGGACGATGCCGAAGGCGCCGGGGACTCCGGAGAAGATGTGGACGACGCCGTCCCCGGTGAAGCTGAAGATGCTGACGAGGCTGGGGAGACTGAGGTGGTCGCCGGTGACGGGGGACAGGCTGCTCGGACCGAGCCTGAGGACACCGACGTCGAGGACGAGGACACGACACAGTAAGCTGACTCACCGTGAGTGAGCCCGTAACCCCCGCGCCGTCCGGCGAACGAGCCGGAGCAGTTGCCGTGCGCCCCTCAACATCCACGAGTCACACTTCCTCACGTCCGGGTGACGTTCTCCGGGTCGTCGTTCTCGCGTCAGGCAGTGGCACACTGCTCCAGGCGATGCTGGATGACCTGGGTCCGTCGGTGGAGATCGTTGCGGTGGGGGCGGACCGTCCGTGCCTGGCACTGGAGCGGGCGGAGCAGGCCTCCGTCCCGGTCTTCCGGGTGGACTACAACCCGGACCGTGTCGCCGACTACGACCGTGAGGGGTGGAATGCGAGCCTGGCGGAGGAGATCGCCGCATACGCGCCGGATGTCATCGTCAGTGCGGGTTTCATGCGCATTCTCGGGGCCGGCGTCGTCGAGAGGTTCCGCGGCAGGATCCTCAACACTCACCCGGCCCTGTTGCCGTCATTCCCCGGCGCGCATGCTGTGGAGGAGGCACTGGCCTACGGTGTCACACTCACCGGCTCGACCGTCCACATCGTTGACGACGGGGTGGACACCGGGCCGATCATCGCCCAGCGTGCCGTTCCGGTGAGTCGGGAGGACACCGGGGATACGCTCCATGAGCGGATCAAGACCGTCGAGCGTGCGTTGATCGTCGACGTGCTCCACCAGACCGCGGAGAGCGGTTACACCATCGAAGGACGAAAGGCCTGGATCAATGACTGAAACCACCCGCCCTATCCGCCGCGCTCTGATCAGCGTCTACGACAAGACCGGTCTGGAGGACCTTGCCACCGGCCTGCACCGTGCCGGTGTCGAGATCGTCTCCACGGGGTCCACGGCGGCGAAGATCGCCGATGCCGGGGTCCCTGTGGTTCGTGTCGAGGAGCTCACCGGGTTCCCCGAGTGTCTCGAGGGGCGGGTGAAGACGTTGCACCCGCGGGTCCATGCCGGAATTCTGGCGGACACGAGGAAGGACGATCACCTCGCCCAGCTGAAGGATCTCGGGGTTGAGCCGTTCGACCTGGTGGTGGTGAACCTCTACCCGTTCACGGACACCGTCGCGTCCGGCGCAGACTTCGACGCCTGTGTGGAGCAGATCGACATCGGGGGGCCGTCAATGGTGCGTGCGGCCGCCAAGAACCACCCGTCCGTCGCCGTGGTCGTGGACCCTGCCGCGTACGGGGACGTCCTCACCGCGGTGGACGCCGGCGGTTTCAGCCGCGCGGCGCGGACCCGCCTGGCCACCGAGGCTTTCCGCCACACCGCGTCCTATGACGTGGCGGTGGCGTCGTGGATGACCGGACAGATCGAGGCGGAGGACGAGGAATCCCGCTTCCCCGAGTGGATCGGTCAGGTCAACGAGCGGGTCCACTCCCTGCGCTACGGCGAGAACCCGCATCAGGCAGCCGCGGTGTACACCGCCCCGGGGCAGGAGGGCGGCCTGGCCAATGCCGAGCAGTTCCACGGCAAGGCCATGAGCTACAACAACTACACTGACGCGGACGCCGCCTGGCGTTCCGCCTGGGACCATGAGCGTCCCTGTGTGGCGATCATCAAGCACGCCAACCCGTGTGGCATTGCCGTCGCGGATGACGTGGCGACCGCACACCGGTCCGCCCACGCATGTGACCCGGTGTCCGCGTACGGCGGGGTCATCGCGGTGAACCGGCCGGTCTCTGTCGAGATGGCGGAGCAGGTGGCGGGAATCTTCACCGAGGTCATCGTGGCCCCCGGCTACGAGGACGGTGCCGTGGAGGTGCTCAGCCAGAAGAAGAACATCCGTATCCTGCAGACCACCCCGCCGGTGAGGGAGGGGGCCGTGGAGCACCGTGAGATCTCCGGTGGTGTGCTGGTCCAGGAGCGGGATCTGGTCGACGCACCCGGTGACGACCCGGCGAACTGGACGCTGGCGGCCGGGGACGCCGCCGATGCCGAGATCCTCGCCGAGTTGGAGTTCGCCTGGCGTGCGGTGCGTGCCGTGAAGTCGAACGCCATTCTGCTCGCCAAGGACGGGGCGACCGTGGGTGTCGGTATGGGTCAGGTCAACCGTGTGGACTCGGCGAAGATCGCCGTGGAGCGGGCCAACACCCTGGCCGGCGACGACAGGCGGTCCGACGGTGCAGTGGCCGCGTCCGACGCATTCTTCCCTTTCGCCGACGGTTTCGAGACGCTGGCTGCGGCGGGCGTGCGCGCCGTGGTCCAGCCCGGAGGTTCCGTGCGTGACCAGGAGGTCATTGATGCGGCGGTGGGGGCCGGCGTGACGATGTACCTCACCGGGGAGCGGCACTTCGCGCACTGAGTGTACTGAGTGTGTTGACGACACCTCCCGCGGGGGTTGGGGTGACGGAGACAGAACGGAGCAGGTGGGCGGGGGCTGCGCTGGTGGCATTGCGCAGCCACCGCCGGTCGTGGGTCACGGTCACGACGGCTCCGGGGTAGTCGAGGAGGGCTTTCTCCAGTTGCTCGACGAGTTCCGGTGCGAGGTGGTTCGTCGGTTCGTCGAGGAGGATCATGTCGCTGTCCACCGTAACGGCGACAGCCAACTCGTGTCGTCTCCGCTGACCGACCGACAGTCGGTCGACCGGGGTACGGAGATCCCGTTCGGTGAACAGTCCGAGTGTGAGGAGCGTGTCCGCGGCGTCGTCGGCTGTCATTCCGACAGCCTCGGCGAAGGTGTCCCGTAGCGGCCGACCACCACTGACCGAGATGTCCTGGCGGACATGGGCGACGCGGATCCCCGCGTGGAGTGTCACGTGACCGATGTCCCCGGCGAGCGCCCGGAGCAGTGTGGTCTTCCCCGCCCCGTTGGGCCCGGTGACCAGCCACCGTTCACCGCTCCTGATCTCCAGTCCGCCGGTGGAGGGGGTCACTGAGAGTGGTGGGTCACCTGCATCTGTGATGTCTCCCGGCGGGAGGGAGGCCAGTGGCCCGGACATCTCGTAGGACGGGAAGTGCGGTGTGAAGACCAGCGGTTCGGGCGGCGGCGGTACAGGATCGGACCTGAGTCGTTCCACCTTGTCTTTCGCCTGTCGGATGCGGCTGGTGGCACCGTGGTCGCTACTGCGGGCGCGGAATGCACCGTGCCCGAAAGCGGCACATTCCTGTTTCCGGGGGATGGCACGGAGGCGTATCGAGGTGGTGTCGACGATCGCCTGGTTCCGGGCGAGGTCTGCTTTCCATTCTTCGTGGTCCCGGCGTTGCCGTTGTCGTTCAGCTTCCCGGGCCCGCAGGTATCCCTGGTAACCGAGGCCGTAGCGGCGGAGGGAGCCGCCGTCGACGCAGACGATGTCTTTGGCGACGGTGTCGAGCAGTTCGCGGTCATGGCTCACGACGACGAGACGTCCGCGGTGGTCGGCCAGCCGGCGCGACAGCCAGTAGAGGGCGGTGTGGTCGAGGTCGTTCGTCGGTTCGTCGAGGAGCAGCAGTTCCGGACGGGACGAGAGGGCCACGGCGAGGGCGAGCCGGGCGCGCTGGCCGCCGGAGAGTGTGGCGACGGGCCGGTCGCGGTCCACCCCGCCCAGCCCGAGTTCGTCGAGGGCCGTGGTGACGCGAAGGTCGAGCTCGTACCCGTTGCGGGCCTCGAACTGGTCGGTGACCTCCCCGAGCCGTCCGAGGAGGCGTGGGACGTCGGCGGATGACGCCGTGGTGAGGCTGTCGTAGATCCGGGCGATCTCCCGTTCGAGTGCACGTACGTCATCGGCGAGGTGGTCGATCGCATCGGTGACGGTCGCGCCCGCCGGAAAGACGGGATTCTGTTCGGCGAGGGCGACGCCTCCGGGGATGTCCACCTGTCGGTCACCGTCGTCGACGGGAACCATTCCGGCGAGGACGCCGAGGAGCGTGGACTTCCCGGCGCCGTTGTCACCGATCACGGCGAGGCGGTCGCCGGGGTGGACGGACAGGTCAACGCCGTCCAGGACGGTGTGGTCGGCGTAGCGGACGGTCACCCCGCGGAGCAGGCACGTGCTGTGGGCACGGGTGAGAGGGGACAGGGGTCTGGACATGGGGGACTCAACTTCTTCTTCAGGAAGGACGGTGGGCCTCACCCCCGTCGGCCGGTCGACGGCGCAGGCGTGCTCAGGACCCGCCACGGAGATCACTCGACGCGGCGTCCAGAACTAAAGAACCAGAGTTCCCATGTCGACCACTATAACGGTGAACGTGATGAACCACCAGAGGCGGCGGCGAGAGACGGCTAGTATGCAGGCATGAACGGGAAGCGACATCCGCCGACGCCTGAGCCTTTCGAGAAGCAGGTGGAATCCTACCGCGGTGAACTCGTCGCCTACTGCTACCGCTTCTTCGGCTGCCATGCCGAAGCCGAGGACGCGGTCCAGGACGCGCTGGTCAAGGCGTGGCAGGCACGAGACAGGTTCGAGGGGCGTGCGTCGTTGCGGCGGTGGTTGTACGCGATCGCCACGAATGTCTGCATCGACATGAGCAGAGCGGGGCAGCGACGTAGTCTTCCGGTCGATGTGTCCGGGCCAGGAGCTGTCCCCGCGGACCCGGACATGCTCACCACGGCCGGTGCTCCGGTCTGGATCGGTCCCATCCTTCGTCACGTCTGGTGGACGATCCGGCTGACGTGACGGTACGGAGGGAGACGGTTCAGTTGGCGTTCATTACGGCGCTGCAGTACCTGCCGCCGCGGCAGCGGGCGATCCTGATCCTCCGTGACGTGCTGGCGTGGCGTGCTGCGGAATGTGCGGAGCTGCTTGATGTGTCGGTACCGGCGGTGAATTCGGCGCTAGCCCGCGCCCGCACCACGCTTCGCGGACGGTTACCCGACTCCACCGCGGAAGTCGACGTGGAACTGCTCGACCGGTACGTGGCGGCGTTCGAGGCCTTCGACGTTGATTCACTCGTTGCGCTCCTCGCCGAGGACGCCACGTTCAGCATGCCGCCTTTCACGCTCTGGTTGTGTGGCAGGTCAGACATCGAGGAGTGGTGGAACGGGCCCGGCCAGGTCTGTCGGAACTCACGGACCATTGTGACCTCGGCGAACGGTACTCCGGCGGTGGCGGTCTACCACGCTGTCGGCGCCGGAGTATGGAAACCGTTCGCCCTCCATGTCCTGGCGATGAAAGGAGGGCGTATCACGGGTCTTACACACTTCATGGGCGCGGAGGTGTTCGTTGAGTTCGGGTTGCCGGACACTGTGCCGGACACCGATGAGTTTTGACGCGTGGTTCCGTCTTATACGTGACAGGTTCCCCACCCCGGGGAACCTCCGGTTGAAAGGACACGGCCATGAGCCGCACGACGATCGCCCACCTGTTCCACTCCCTCGACGGTGTCGTCGAGGACCCACACCTGTGGCAGTTCGACGCCTTCGGGGAGGAGGACGGCCTCGCGATGGACACCCACATTGCCCCGGTGACTGACGCGGTTATCGGACGGGGGCTGTGGAAGGAATGGTCGGAGTACTGGCCCGCAGCGGAACACGCAGAGGACACCGACGGCTTCGCCAGCTGGATCAACCCGGTGCGCAAGCATGTCATCTCCTCCACACTGCCGGAGGAGTATCCCGACGGTCTCCCGTGGAACAGCACCCTGATCTCCGGTGATCGCGTCGACTACGTGCGGCGGTTGAGGGAGACCGGGAGTGGGGATATCGCTGTGCTCGGCGGTATCAGCACCGTCCGGTCACTGTTTCTCGCCGGAGTGATCGACCAGCTGACACTGACAACGCACCCGGTCATCGCGGGGACCGGACGTCATCTCTTCGATGACACGGTTCCCACGACGCGCCTGCGTCTTCTGAATGCGTCGCATACGTCCACCGGGAACGCCGTCCTGACGTACGGACTCCGGACCTAGGAGATCGTTGAGATCGCTGGGACCGCTGTAGTCTCGGTTGCATGCCCCTGGAGCACTCCCCGGCGCGCGGTGTGCAGGCCGCTCTGCTCGCCGCTGCCGCCGTGGGCACCGTCCACGGGATCTTCAGTGTCTACTGGGGTTTCGGGGGAACGTGGCTGCTCGACACACTCGGCGATGACCTTGTGGACCTGTGGCGGAGCCATGCGGTTCTGCTGGTGCCGGTGGGGGTGGTGAAAATCATCGCAGCACTTCTCCCTCTTGTTCTGCTGAAGGGGGATGCGGGACCTTGCCCTGGTGGCAGCGGGTCCTGAGGTACGTCAGCTGGGCAGGTGCCGTGCTGCTGATCTTCTGGGGCGGCGTGAATACTGTGACCGGGAACCTCGTGCTGGGTGGTCTCGTGGTCCCCGACGGTGGATTCGACCGTGCCGGCATGATCGGGCACGCCTGGCTGTGGGACCCACTATTTCTGTTGTGGGGTGTCGCGTTGGGAGTCGGCCTGTGGTTGAGCCGGAGGGGCACCGTCACAGGACGGTGAGCGCCCGCCGCGCCGCCTGGACCCCGCACATGAAGTGCACGCCGCCCCCGGGTGCGGCGGAGGACGAACACAGGTAGACCCCCGGTACACCCGTGTCATACGGATGGAGTCCGGGACGGGCCACCAGCTGCCGTAGGTCGTTGGCGCCCCCGGAGATGTCCCCGCCGGTGTAGTTGGGGTTGTGCTGCTCCATCACCGACGGGGGAGAGGCGCACCAGTCGACGACGGTGTCGCGGAATCCGGGTGCGGCGCGTTCGATCTGAGAGGTGACCAACTCGAAGGCCTCCCGGGCCGAGCCGTCCCATCCGGCGGGCACATGCGCATAAGCCCACAGCGGGTTGAGACGGCGTCCGTTGACGGTGCGGCTGCGCGACGGGTCAGCGAGATACTGCTGGGCGACCAGGGTGAACGGCCTGTCCGGCAGGTTGCCGTCCCAGCATTCCCGCTCGGCGGCAGCGATGTCCTCCGCGGTACCGCCGAGATGGACGGTGCCGGCGCGCCGGGCATCCGGCGACGACCACGGCACGTCACCGTCGAGCACATAGTCGACTTTGGCGACCGCGGGGCCCCTGCGGAAACGGGACCAGGAACGCGCGACGCGGGCGGGCAGCCGGTCACCGAGGATACCGGCGGCGACCTCGACGGAGGTGTCGAGGAGCACCAGGTCCGCGTCCCGGACCTGGGCCAGGTCGGTGACCCGGGTTCCGGTGACGACGGAACCGCCGCCACGTCTGATCCCGGTGACCAGCGCATCGGCAATCCGCTGCGATCCGCCGACGGCGACGGGCCACCCGTGCCGGTGCCCCGCGACGGCCAGCAGCGTCCCGGCGGCCGACGAGGCGGGGAGGTGCAAGGGGGTGAAGGCGTGGGCTGCGATGCCGGCGAATAATGCCCGTGCTTCAGCGGACCGCCACCGCCTCCACGACCAGGACGCCGGCAGGACTGCTCCGGCACCGAAGCCTGCGAGCACCAACGGGTGTCGGGGCAGATGCACCAGTGGGCCGAGGATCTCGTCCGCGACCGCGTCGGCGCGGGAGGACAGGGTTCCGAAAGACAACCGCCAGACCAGGCCGTCCTGCCCGGGGAGCCCGGCACCGGTTTCCGAGGCCGAGGTGTGCAGGGTGGCTGAACGGCTCGAGGAGAGGACATGCACCATGTCCACCGGAGCGGTGGCGAACCGCAGTCCTCCCCGCTCCAGCTCCGGGCCGATGGACGGGTCGCGGAGCAGTGGGCTGACCTGGGCGAGGGGGTGGACGGCGGAGCACACGTCGTGGAGGAGCCCGGTCCGCAGCAGATCACTGCTGCGGACGCCGCCACCGACGGTGTCCGCCGCCTCGACGACGGTGACGTCCACGCCGGCGCGGGCGAGGACGAATGCGGCCGCCAGCCCGTTGGGGCCGGAGCCGACCACAACTGCGGTACCACCGGATCCGGACATGCCACCGACCCTAACCACAACTCTCCGACGCGTGGTGGACAGCCCTGGAAAGTGAGGGAACGACACCTTGACGGTCGAACTGGACCATAATGGGTGGGAAAGCTACGTCCTCCGTGAAAGGTGCAGAAAACAACCATGTCTAGCCAGTCCCTGACCCCGTCCCCCGACGACATCGTGATTGTCGGTGCCGCCCGTACCGCGCAGGGCCGCATGCTCGGTGCCCTCGCCTCGAAGTCCGCCGTCGAACTCGGTGCGGCGGCGCTGACCGGTGCCCTGGAGAAGGCAGGCGTCTCGGCGGAGACCGTCGACTACGTCTACATGGGCCAGGTGGTGCAGGCTGCGGCAGGGCAGAACCCGGCGAAACAGACGGCCGTCACCGCCGGCCTGCCGATGTCGACACCGGCGGTGACCGTGAACAAGGTCTGCCTGTCGGGCCTGGACGCGGTGATCAACGGCGCCCGGATGATCCGGGCGGGTGACGCGCAGGTCGTCGTCGCCGGCGGACAGGAGTCGATGACCAATGCTCCCCACCTCGCCGCCGGGGTGCGCGCCGGGGCGAAGTTCGGGTCGCTTGCTCTGCAGGACTCACTGGAGCGCGACGGTCTGACCGATCCGGTGCACGGTACGGCGATGGGTGTGGAGACCGAGGAGGGGAACTCCTCCCGGGGGATCACCCGCGAACAGCAGGACGAGGTTGCCGCGCTGTCGAACCAGCGCGCGGAGGCTGCGATCAACGACGGCACCTTCGCGGAGGAGATTGTCCCGGTGGAGGTGACGAAACGTCGGGAGAAGGTCGTCGTCGACACCGACGAGGGAGTGCGTCCGGGAACGACCCAGGAGGGTCTGTCGGCCCTGCGTCCGGCGTTCGCGAAGGACGGCACGATCACCGCCGCCTCGGCGTCGCAGATCTCCGACGGTGCCTCCGCCGTGGTGCTGACCACCCGTGCATACGCCCAGGAGAACGGTCTCACCGTGCTCGCTGCACTCGGGGCTTCCGGTGAGACGGCGGGGCCGGACACCTACCTGCACTCCCAGCCCGCCCAGGCTGTGACCGCGGCGCTGGGCAAGCAGGGGTGGGCGACCACCGACCTGGATTTCCTGGAGGTCAACGAGGCGTTCGCTGCTGTTGTCGTGCAGTCGATCAAGGACCTCGACTACCCGCTGGAGAAGACCAACATCCACGGCGGCGGCATCTCGCTGGGCCACCCCATCGGTGCGTCGGGCGCACGCCTGGTGGTCACTGCCGCGCATGAGCTGAACCGTCGTGGTGGGGGACGTGCCGCCGTGTCACTGTGCGGCGGTGGCGGCCAGGGGGACGCACTGCTGCTCTGGCGCTAGCGGCAGCCGTTGCTGTGACGCTGTCATCCCAGCAGCAGGGTGATGACGGCGATGGAGGGGATCGACAGCATCGTGCTGATCACCGCGGTGTCGCGGGCGAGGACGGTGTTCACCCCGAAGCGTTGGGAATAGGTGAAGACGTTCTGTGCCGTCGGCAACGCCGCCACGACCACGAAGGCGAGTAGAGCGGGGCCGGTGGCGTCGAAGATCAGTCGTGCCGCGAGGTAGGCGATCAGGGGGTGGCCGACGGTTTTCATCAGGGAGGCCATCCATACGCTGCGGCGGGGGCTGGTGTCCCGGTCAAGGACGGTGACCTCCGCCATGGAGAGGCCGAAGGCGACCAGGGCGGCGGGGACAGTCCCGGCGGCGAGCAGGGAGACAGGCTCGGCGAGCATCTCCGGTAGTTCCCACCCGGCGTTGGTGTGCAGCAACGACAACACGATGCCGACGGTGGCGGCGATGATGAGGGGGTTGCGTACGATGCCGAGGACGAGCTCGCGGACCAGCGGCCCGAGGGAACCGGTGCCGGGACCACCGGCTCTGGCGTTCCGGGTCGTGACATCGAGCAGCAGCACCGTGGCGGGGCCGTAGAGCGCCACCTGGAAGATGATCACGGGCAGTGAAGCCGCGGGGTCGTCGAGGACGTGGGTGGCGATGGGGATGCCGAGGTTCGATCCGTTGCAGTAGGAGCAGGCGAGCATCGTGACAAGGCTGTCGGACACCGGGCGGCGCGCGAGGAAGCGGTATCCGAGAAAGCCGAGGAGCCCGGCGGTGAGGGTGCTGATCACGACGACCGCGAGGTTGTCGCCGAAGACGGTGGCGAGGTCGGCGTCGCGGAGGAAGTTGATGAGCAGTGCCGGGGTCGCGAGGTAGAACACGAACATGTTCAGTGAGTAGACGGCGTTCGGGCCGAGCAGCCCCCGACGGCCCACCAGGTAGCCCAGCGCGATGATGATGACGACCACCATGAACCCGCTGAGAACGTTAAGCATGTGCACTATTACATCAGGCCGGTCACCGTCCCGCCGACGCGGGGAGGTGATCGGCTGATGCCTTGGCTGGAGCAGTGGTGATCAGCGGGCGTTGACCACGTGTGCCTTCGCCCATTTGTCGCAGATGTGCTGGTTCTGCGGGTCGCGCGCGATGAGGACGCCGAGCGCGGCGTAGATGCCGATCGCCACGAATCCGCCGATCAACGGGATGTACCCGGCGACGGCGATTGCGAGGTACCAGCTGTTTCGGATCAGGGACTGCTGGGCCGTGAGCTTCTGCCCGTCATCACCGACCACGGTGATGCCGAGCGCCATCTTGCCGATGGTGCGGCCGAACTTGCTCTCCATGAGGACGCGGTAGATGAACCAGAGGACCAGGGACAGAAGCGCGCCGAGGTAGAACTTCCCCATCGCCAGCTCAGGCATGGGGCCGGTCTGGCCGGCGTTGTCCCAGGCGACGTAAGCGTCCGCGTAGTCCATCATGTCTCCGGCGGCGATGACGGCGATGAGAATTCCCGCCACGATACCGAAGAGGACGAAGTCGATGACAAAGGCACCCAACCGTTTTCCGGCACCCGGACTGGGGTTGACCATGAAGCCCTGGGAGGGGTCGTTGGAGCCCGGGTAACCAGGGGGACCCGGTTGGCCGTAGCCGAAGCTCTGGTCAAGTGGCTGATCGCCGGTACCGGAGGAGCTGTAGTCCCCGTAGGAGGGCAGGTCGTCGTTCGGGCGGTTATCGTACGGGTTCGTCATCGTGCCTTTCTCAGGGTAGGTGTCCAGGCCAGATTATCACCGGGGAGACTTCGGGGTGCGTGGTGGAAGCGACGGTACGACTGAACCCCGCCGCCGGGGACCGGTGACGGGGTTCAGAAGGTCTTAGTTAAACGCGCGCTGCTGCAACGTGGAGTGTGCGCAGAATCAGCGGCTGTGGAACGGCAGGAGAGCCATCTCACGTGCGTTCTTGATCGCGGTGGCGACCTCACGCTGCTGACGCGGGGTCAGACCGGTGACGCGACGGCCGCGGATCTTGCCACGGTCGGAGATGAACTTACGCAGCAGTGCGTAGTCCTTGTAGTCGACGGTCTCGATGCCCTCGGCCTTGAGCGGGTTCTTCTTCGGGCGGCGGGACTGCTCGAGCCGCGCCTTCTTGTGGTTGGTGCGCTTCATGCGTGTGCTCCCTTTTACCAGCTGGACTTGCGAACGCCGGGCAGCTCACCGCGGTGAGCCATCTCGCGGACGCGGACACGGGACAGGCCGAACTTGCGGAGGTAACCGCGGGGACGGCCGTCGGCGGCATCGCGGTTACGGATACGCACGGGGGCGGCGTCACGCGGCTGACGGTTCAGCTCGAACTGAGCCTCTGCACGCTGGTCGTCGGTGGAGTTCGGGTTCTTGATGATCGCCTTGAGCTCGGCACGGCGCTCAGCGAAGCGGGCGACGATTTCCTTGCGCTGCTCGTTCTTCGCGATCTTGGACTTCTTGGCCATAGATTAACGCTCCTCGCGGAACTCGACGTGCTTCCGGACGATCGGATCGAACTTCTTCAGGGTGATCCGGTCCGGGTTGTTCCGCTTGTTCTTGCGGGTCACGTAGGTGTAACCGGTGCCCGCGGTGGACTTCAGCTTGATGATGGGGCGGATATCGTTACGTGCCACTAGATCTTCTCCCCACGTGCGCGGATCTTGGCGACGACGGACTCGATGCCGTCTCGGTCGATGGTCTTCAGGCCCTTGGTGGAGACGTTCAAGGTGATCGAACGACCCTCAGAGGGCAGGTAGAACGAACGACGCTGGATGTTCGGGTTCCAGCGACGGTTCGTGCGGCGGTGCGAGTGCGAGACGGTTTTGCCGAAACTCGGCTTCCGACCCGTGACCTGGCAATAAGCCGACATGGGTATCTTTCTCCTTCCGCCCGCGTGTCCGGTCCCTCGTGCCGCGCAGGCAGTGGGAGACACCACTGCAAAAACCCACATCTAGACGGGATGTGGGGCCGGGGCACTGTCTGAGGCCGATCGCGCGTGCGATGACGTTTACTAAGACAACAGCGTTGCACGACACTACCCCATGGCAGCTGCTACTCCTAATTGACTGACCGGGGGCGCAGAAGATGCTCGATCCCGCCGAGGATTTCCCCGCAGCGCGAAGAAGGGATAGACTGGCCGATCGTGTTGCGACCTGTCCTCCGCGTCAACAGCGGATGGCCCGGTGGTACCCGCACTCCAAACCCGACCCAGGCACGACTCGCCGTCCCGGTCGCCGATCACGGCGGACAGGATGAGGGGGACCGACCTGGCGCACAACCCTGAGGGATTGAGAATGAAGAACGATATTCACCCCGACTACCACCCGGTGGTCTTCAAGGACGCCAGCACTGGCCACCAGTTCCTGACGCGTTCCACCGCTACCTCCGACCGCTCCGTGGAGTGGGAGGACGGCAATGAGTACCCGCTGATCGTCGTTGACGTCACCAGCGAGTCACACCCCTTCTGGACGGGTGCCCAGCGTGTCATGGACACCGCCGGCCGCGTCGAGAAGTTCCAGCGTCGTTACGGCAACCGTGTTCGCCGTACCAAGAAGAACGAGGAGGGCTAAGAACAATGGCAGTTCCGAAGCGCCGTCTTTCCCGCGCCAACACCCACCACCGTCGTTCCAACTGGAAGTCCGACAACGTCGCACTCCAGAGCGTCAAGGTTGACGGCCGTGAGGTCCAGATGCCCCGTCGTCTGGTGAAGGCCGCGAAGCTGGGCCTGGTCGATCTCGACTAGTCCACACCGGATGAGAAGGCCCCCGTCGATGACGTCGACGGGGGCCTTTTTCGCGTGAAACGTTGCGTTTTTGTTTCCGGTGTGTTCACGTCTGGTGGCGATTCCCTGTCAGTTGACTGTGGGATCGGTTTTCGGGTGTCGCTATCGCGCAGTGCTGATGCAGAATAGCGGGATGAAGATTCTTGTTGTCGACGACGATCAGACGGTAAGGGACTCTCTCCGACGCTCTCTCACGTTCAACGGTTACGATGTGGCCGCTTCGGGGGATGGCGATGAAGCCCTCCGTCAGATTCGTCAGGAGTCACCGGACCTGGTGATCCTTGATGTCGAGCTTCCCGGGGTCGACGGTCTCACAGTGTGCCGTGACCTCCGGAGCGCCGGAAATGATGTCCTTATCCTCATGCTGTCGGACAGTTCCGATGTCGCCGACCGCGTCGCCGGGCTCGACGCGGGTGCGGACGACTTCATGTCGAAGCCCTATGCCCTCGAAGAGGTCCTCGCCCGCGTCCGTGCGCTGCACCGCCGGTCCGTCCGGACGGCGGTGGCGAAGAGTGTGGAGGCCAAGCCTCTCGCATTCGAGGATCTCTCCCTGAACCCCGAGACCCGCGAGGTCAGCAGGGGAGACCGCAAGATCAGCCTGACCCGCACCGAGTTCGCTCTGCTCCAGTTGCTGATGAAGAACCAGCGCAAGGTGCTCAGCAGGACGAAGATCCTCGAGGAGGTGTGGGGATATGACTTCCCCACGTCCGGCAACGCCCTGGAGGTCTACATCGGCTACCTCCGACGGAAGACGGAGGAGGGGGGCGAGTCCCGGGTCATTCACACGGTCCGTGGGGTGGGCTACGTTCTCCGGGACGACGCGCCTTAGACTCACTCCCTGGAAGGAAGCTGAGTGCCGACTCCATGGTTGCCGAGTGTGACGCTCCTCCGTTCCGATGACACTGTCAGGTTATGCGGACGAGCTGCCAACCCTCGCCGACCACAATGGGGTGTGTCGAACACAGTTACGTGAGTTGAGCTAGCCGGCGACTACGCCGGTGAAGGAGAGTCAGATGTCCGGGGAAGATCGGATCGGCAATGACGACGGCGTCCGCGGCCCACGGGATCCCCGGGGTGAGCAGTCACCCCAGGGACCCGGAGCGTGGGGGCGGGATGGACAGGGTTCCTCGTCACCCGGGCAGTCTCCGTCGTCCGGGTTCTCTGACCCGGGCGCGCAGCAGCGCCACTGGGAGGCACTGTCCAGTCAGTACCCCAGCAACGACGGAACGGCACCGTCTCCGGGCGTAGGTCCGGAGCTGCCGCCGAATTCCGCCGGCACGGCTACGAAGCCGTCACGTCGGTTCTCCACCCCGGCAGTCGCCGCGCTCGTCCTCGCCGTCGGCGTTGCGGCTTCAGCCGTGACCGCGGTGATCGTCCAGGACGACGATGACTCACCGGCGGCCACCACTTCGTTGAACCAGGCGAACACCGACAACCGTGAAAACACCTCCGTCGCTGAGCCGGACCCGGGCACAGTGGAGGCCGTGGCGCAGAATGTCCTGCCCAGCGTGGTGTCCATCCAGGTCACCACCCGCCAGGGTGGGGCAGAGGGGTCCGGTTCGGTCATCAGTGAGGACGGTCTGATCCTGACCAACAACCACGTCGTCGCCGGTGCCGGTGAGGGCGGAGCACAGATGAGCGTGACGACCAACGACGGACGTCAGCTGGACGCCGATGTCGTCGCAACCGATCCGCAGACCGACCTCGCCGTCGTCAAGGCCACCGGGGCCGACGATCTGCAACCCATCGCCATCGGCGATTCCGACGGTCTCCAGGTCGGCGAAACCGTCGTCGCCGTCGGTTCCCCCCTGGGCCTGTCGTCCACGGTGACGACAGGTATCGTGTCGGCGATGAACCGTCCCGTGCAGGCCGGTGGCGAAGACGGAGGCGAAGCGTCGTTGATCGACGCGATCCAGACCGATGCCGCGATCAACCCCGGTAACTCCGGTGGTGCCCTGGTCAACCTCCAGGGTGAGCTCGTCGGTATCCCGTCGGTGATCGCCACCCTCGGTGGTGAGATGGGCGGTGAGTCCGGTTCCATCGGCCTCGGTTTCGCCATCCCGTCGAACCAGGCGGAGAACACCGCGCAGCAGCTCATCGACAACGGTCGGGCGACACATCCGGTCATCGGCGCGACCGTGAACACCGGTGCCGAGTCGACGGCCAACGGGGCTGAGATCGTCAGTGTCGCCGGTGGTGGGCCGGCGGCGGACGCGGGCCTGCGCGACGGGGACGTCGTGACCAAGGTCGGTGACCGCATCGTCGACAGTGGAGTCAGTCTGATCGCTGCGATCCGCTCCCACAACGTCGGTGACGAGGTGACGTTGACCGTCACCGACGGTAACGGGGGCAATGAGCGGGAGATCGGTGTGACGCTGTCCGAGTCCGACGCGGACTGAGGGGCCGGGGCAGCAGACCCGTTCCACCCCTGACCTATACAGCAAGCAGTCCGCCGGTTACCGTTGACGTGACCCCGCACACCGTCGGGCGCCGAAGTTCCCGAGGAGTTCACCACCATGTCTCAAGACCCGTACGTCGACACCGACCAGATCACCGGCGACATCGAGGACCCGTCCGGCGTGATTACCGTGCCGGGCATCGGTGATTTCGCCCGTGTCGAGAAGGAGTCCATCGAGCGACTGGACGCCGAGATCACGGAGCCCGGTGACGAGGTGTTCCGGTCGCTGGACATCCAGGAGAACGAGCGCGAGGGCGGCAATCCCCGGCACTCCCTGCTGCACGCACTCGTCGTGATCGTCACCGACCACCCGGATGACGGAGACCAGTCCGGTGAGCTCGTGGCGGAACTCCTCGCGGAGGAGGACTACATGGTCGACGCGGTGCTGACTGTCGAGTCCGGGAAGTCCGCGATTCGTCAGGCGCTCGAGACGGCCGTCGTCGGGGGTGCTGACCTGGTGATTACCGTGGGCGGGACCGGCGTGAGCCCGCGGGACAAGGCACCGGAAGCCACCAAGGCCGTGCTGGACAAACGTATCCAGGGACTGTCCGAGGCGTTGCGCTCGTCCGCACTGGCGTGCAATGCCGTGGATGGCGGGCTGTCGCGGGGTGTCGCCGGAGTCTCCGGCTCGACGGTCGTCGTCAACCTGGCGTCCTCACGTGCGGCGATCAGGGACGGCATGGCGACGCTGTGTCCGCTGGTCCGCCACGTCATTGCGGACATCAGCAGGGCATGAGGTCCCGCCGTAAGACGGGGGTGGTGGGGAACGCCCATACTCCGGACCGGGACCTGGATGTCAACCGGTTCGGCCCGACCACGGCGAAGGCCGACTCCGCCGGTGCCGAGGGGGCACAGGGGGACGGAGGATTCGGGGAGGATTTCTGGGAGGGCGAGCGGCCTCCCCACTGGTGAGCGGGGGCCGGTATCAGCGGGCGGAGTGCCGTCCGCCGGTGTTCTCAGCGGAGTCGTCGATCTCTCCGGCAATGCCGTTGGAGGCTGAGGTGATGCCGTTCTGGTTCGCGAGCAGGTCGCGGATCTCGACGAGAAGGTCGAC
>NZ_MKKI01000004.1 GCF_001942345.1 Corynebacterium sp. CNJ-954 | reverse complement strand
GAAGGTCTGCCACCGCGTCCGATTCCACCCGGTCTAACGTGCGAGTGACGGCGACGCGTGCAGCATCCGGTGAAGGGTATCCGGCGCGACTAGCGACCTCGGCCCATGTGTGTCCCTGGGAACGGAGGCTGACGGCGTGGGAGGATTTGCCACGGGCTTCTATGCGCGCCGGGGAGTGCTTAGCGTTGTCTTGCCCGCTCATTGGGGTGCCCCCTCGGTGCGGTGGTCGGTGAGGGCTGCATGTTCGGCGGCGGAGTACAGCAGGAACTCGGCCTGTTCGGTGGTGATGTTGTGGAGGTCTACCGCTTCCCCATTGTCGCGGGTGTGGTCTATGAGGGTGTCGAGAAGATCACCGGCAGCGTCGGTGGTGAGGTTGTGCCGGTCGCGGAGGGCACCCCGTAGGGCAATGTGGTCGGTGCTCATGCGGCACCACCGTCTGCGAGGTACGCGGCCATGAAGTACGCGGCAGTGGCGTAGTCGTCGCTGCTGTCAACGGTGACGTTGAGTGTGTGGACGTTGCCCGGTGTTATGGGAACGTCGAGGGGGGGTTCCATGTTGCGCTTGCCCTGTTCTGCAGGGGCACCGGGTGGGAGTTTTGGGGGCTGATTGCCCACGCATTGCCCACGCGGCGGGTTTCCTGCTGGTCAGTTATATGGTCTGACCTGCACTAACATGGAATATTTGGCGGAGACGAGGGGATTTGAACCCCTGGACGATCGCTCGTCGCTGGTTTTCAAGACCAGTGCATTCGGCCGCTCTGCCACGTCTCCAGTGCTGCACACACCGATGTGCGTTCAGCGCGTCCTGATTCTAACCCACCACACGACGATTGCCGGTGCCCACCCCTGTTTCACCCGGTATCGCTAGGCTGGGGACATGAACGGGAACATGAAGGCCATCATCCAGACTGACCCCGACGACCCCCGGTCCCTGCACTGGCAGGAGACCCATATCCCGACGCCACAGGACGGTGAGGTCCTGATCCAGGTCGCTGCTGCGGGCCTGAATCGTGCTGACACCCTGCAGGCGAAAGGGCACTACCCGCCGCCGAAGGGCGTGTCCGAGATCCTCGGCCTCGAAGCGGCCGGCGTGATCGTCGACCCGAACGGTTGCGTCCGCCCTGACGGCACCCCGTACCGGGAGGGTGACGAGGTCGGGGCACTGCTCTCCGGTGGCGCGTACGCCGAGTACACCATCGTCCCCGCGGGCCAGTTGACGCCTGTCCCGGACGGTTTCGGACTCTCCGAGACCGCCAGCGTCATTGAGGCCGCCTGCACGATCTGGTCGAATCTGATGATGACGGCCCAGCTGCGGGAGGGCGACACCCTGTTGATCCACGGTGGTGGCGGCGGCATCGGCATCTTCGCCACCCAACTGGCGCACGCACTGGGGGTCCGTGTGGCGGTGACGGCGGGTAGCCCCGAGAAACTGGACGTGTGCCGCCGCTACGGTGCTGATGTGCTGATCAACTACCGCGAGGAGGACTTCGTCAAGGTCGTCAAGGAACTCGGCGGTGCGGACGTGGTCCTGGACATCATCGGCGCGAAGTACCTCGACGGCAATGTCTCGGTGCTGGCCCCGGACGGCCATCTGGTGATCATCGGCATGCAGGGCGGAGTGAAGGGCGAGCTGAACATCGGGAAGCTCCTGGCCAAACGGGGGAACATCTCCGCCACGGGCCTGCGCTACCGGGACCGGGACGACAAGGCACGGATCGTGGCGGAGACGGTGAAGAACGTGTGGCCCATGCTGGAGGACGGCAGGATCTCCCACCATGTGGACCGGGTCTTCCCGATCCAGGATGCCGCCGAAGCCCACCGCTCGCTTCTGGACGGGGAGATCACCGGCAAGGCGATCTTCGAGGTCTCCAGCTAGACGATCCCCCCGACCACGCGGACCAGGTGGTCGATGTCCATGTGGGTGTTGTGCGGTGCGAGAGCCACGCAGATCGCCCCACCCATCTCCGCGACGCCCATCTGATCGAACAGGGCGCTTTCCTCCAGCCCCACGGTCTGTGCCACGACACCGTTGCTCAACAGCCGCTCCCCGACCACGGAGGCTTCGATGCCCTGCACGAGGAAGCTGACACGCGGCAGCCGGTCGACCGGGCCGAAATGCTGTCCTCGATTCTCGGCGGGACTTCCCCAGCTGTTGTGGTCGTGCTCCGGCTCGGTATCGATCTCCCCGTCCACGCCGACGACATGGACGTTCTCCAGATCCCGGAGACCGTCGACGAGGTAGCCGGCAAGCCGCCCGAGGTACTCCTCGCTGGACTGCAGGGACGTCGCCAGGCGCTCCCGCCGGGTGCCGGTCGCCTCTTCGTCCAGGCCTGCCAGGTGGTTCACGGCGGCGGGAACGCCCCCGAGCATGCCCGGGGCATTACCGTCCCGCTCGAGCTCGGCGACACGGCGTGCCGTCAGCTCCTGCGAATCCGGGGCAGCATGACGTCCACGGCGCAGTTCGACCAGATGGAGTTCGGCCAGCAGCGCCGGATCACGGAATACCAGCGCGCCGACCTCCGGGCCGCCGAGAGGCGCCATGTCCAGGGCGACGACGTCCGCGTCCCACGCATCCAGGTCGATCTTCCGGTAGGGGGCGTAGGCCCCCGCATCCACCACCAGCCAGGCACGTGACTTCGCGCGCATGATGTCGGCGATGGCCCGGATGTCGGTGACCGTACCCAGGTGGGCATTCGCCGCAGGCACCGCGACGATGGAGGTGTCGAGACTGATCAGACTCGTGAACTGCCAGGCAGGCAGGGCACCGGTAGTGAGGTCGGCCTCTGCCCACCGCACGGAGGCCCCGTAGAGGTCCGCGGCGAGTTTCCACGGGGTGATGTTGGACGGCTCGTCCACCCGGCTGAGAACGACCTCACGGCCCATACGCAGTTTCGCGGGCACGGCCGTGGCCAGGATGCCCAGCAAGGTGGCCCGGCTGGGGCCCAGCACGACACAGTCCGGCGACGCCCCGACGAGGTCGGCAACCGCCTCGCGGGCCGCAGAGACGTATTGGTCACCACGGGCTCCACCGTCCGGCCCCTGCAGGGGTGATGCCCGGAACGCCCTCGACACCGCCGAGCTGACCTTCTCCGGCACCTGCGCGCGGCGACCCGCGTTGAGGTAGGTCCACCCCTCGGACAGCGATTCATAGAGGCCTCGCACCCTCGCGATGTCGAACACTCCCGACTGCCCCTTTCCGCATCTCACCACACTGGCGACCTGAGAATATTTTTGCAGGTCACGATACTAAAATTCAGGAAACGACCGCGCCGTTCCGTCAACGTCACCGATACTACATCGGCACATGGACATGAGTGGCACCGGCGCTGATTACCGCACACCACACGGTTCCGGAGTACCGTATCCCCGTGTCCGATTCAGAAAATCCCCGGCCGGTGGCCATGTCACCGGAGTACGAGAGCTTCGTCGCCGCCCCGACGGAAGGTGGCGCGCCGTCCTCAACGTCCCAGACCCTCGGTGCCGCGTGGGACGACCTGAAGCGCGGCTTCGGGCAGCGGGAGCTGTGGCTCACGCTGGGCTGGCAGGACATCAAACAGCGCTACCGACGCAGCGTCCTGGGCCCGTTGTGGATCACTCTCGCCACCGGCGTGATGGCCGTGGCGCTGGGACTGCTGTACTCCATGCTCTTCCAGATGGATCTGAAGGAGTTCCTGCCGCACGTCGCCGTGGGCCTGATCATGTGGAGCTTCATCTCAGGATGCATCATCGAGGGCTCCCAGGTGTTCATCGCCAACGAGGGGCTGATCAAACAGCTGCCAAGCGCTTTGAGCGTGCACGTCTACCGGCTGGTGTGGAAGCAGTTCCTGATCCTGTGCCACAACCTGGTCATCTGGGTGGTCCTGTTGGCCGTCTTCCAGATCCCCGTCGGCTGGGAGGTTCTGCTCGCCGTGCCGGGACTGGCGCTGCTGGTGGCCAACGGCGTGTGGGTGTCGATGTTCTTCGGCATCATCGCCACCCGCTTCCGTGACGTCGCACCGCTGCTGGAGTCCCTGGTCCAGCTGCTGTTCTACATGACCCCGATCGTGTGGACGACCAAGACACTGCTCGAGCAGGGTGGCGCCGTCGCCGACCGTGCACGCCTCGCAGAGATCAACCCCCTGTTCCACTACCTCAGTGTCGTACGCGGCCCGATGATCGACGAGCCCGTCGAAATGCACTCCTGGATCATCGTCGGTGTCCTCACCGTGCTCGGCACCCTGTTCGCCATGGTGTTCATGCGCCAGTGGCGGTCACGTGTGAGCTACTGGGTTTAAAGGAGAACAACCATGGTTTCCATCGACACCTACAACGCCTGCGTCGACTTCCCCATCTTCGACGCCAAGTCACGCTCACTGAAGAAGGCATTCCTGGGGGCCGCCGGCGGGGCGATCGGACGTAACTCGGACAACACCGTCGTCATCGAGGCACTGCGGGACGTCAACCTGCACCTCAAGGAAGGCGACCGGATCGGTCTCGTCGGCCACAACGGTGCCGGCAAGTCCACCCTGCTGCGCCTGCTGTCCGGGATCTACGAGCCGACCCGCGGTTCCGCGGTGGTCGAAGGGCGCGTAGCTCCCGTCTTCGACCTCGGTGTGGGAATGGACCCGGAGATCAGCGGCTACGAGAACATCATCATCCGTGGACTCTTCCTCGGCGAGAGCCGGAAGTCCATGGAGAAGAAGATGGACGAGATCGCGGACTTCACCGAACTCGGTGACTACCTCTCCATGCCGCTGCGCACCTACTCCACCGGTATGCGTGTGCGTCTCGCCCTGGGCGTGGTGACGTCCATCGAGCCGGAGATCCTTCTGCTCGACGAGGGCATCGGGGCCGTGGACGCGAGCTTCATGGAGAAGGCGCGGATCCGGCTTCAGGCCCTGGTCGAGAAGTCCGGCATCCTGGTGTTCGCCTCGCACTCCAATGAATTCCTGGCGCAGCTGTGCGACTCGGCACTGTGGGTCGACCACGGCCAGATCCGGTCGTGTGGTCCTGTCGACGAGATCGTCGGCGCGTACGAGGGGCCGAACGCGGCTGAACACGTGCGCGGCGTGTTGAGAGACCTGGGTCGGTTGTAGGTGTGTGTGGGGACCCGGTCCCCCATGGTGCTGTCTGTGATGTCATAGGATAACCGACATGGTCGTCCCTGCAGATCGCGAACCGCACTTGCGCGAACTCGGCTCTTTCCTGAGGACGCGACGCTCCCAACTCGGCCCGGCAGACGTCGACGTCACCCGGACGAATACCCGAAGCCGGGTCACCGGTTTGCGCCGGGAAGAAGTCGCAGAATTAGCCCGGATCAGCGGCGACTACTACGCGCGCATCGAACAAGGACGGCTGGCTCCGTCCCCGCCCGTCCTCGCTGCACTCGTCACCGCCCTGAAACTGGACAAGGACCAGGCCGACTACCTGGGTTCTCTGGCGGACCATGTCACTGCGCCGAGCCACTCGCTGCATCCTGGAAGACCGATCAGCTCCGACGGCAATGGAGACGACCCACAGGTCAGACCCCAGGTGCGGCGTCTTCTGGATCAGCTGACAGAGACCCCTGCTCTGGTCCTGGGCCCCCGCACCGACATACTCGCCTGGAACTCGTTGGCGACAAAGGTCTACATGGACTTCGGCTCTCTCGACCCCAGCGACCGTAACTACGTCCGCCTGATCTTCACGGATCCGCGAATGCGAGATCTCTTTGACGACTGGGACGCGGTTGCCCGCTCATGCGTGGCGATCTTACGTCGCGAAGCGGCGGCGAATCCGTCGGACCCGAAACTCACGCCACTGGTCGGTGAGCTCACCGTCTCGGATCCGGACTTCGCGCGGTGGTGGGCCGAGCATGACGTGGCACGACAGGACTTCGGCACAAAGGTGCTGCATCACCCAGATGTCGGCGACCTCACGCTGGACTGGGAGATCTTCCGATACGGCGCTGCACCTGACCAACAGCTGGTCTTGAACTCGGTGGAGCCCGACTCACTCACCCAGAGACGACTCAGGGCCTTGTCGGGACAAGGAGACATGGAGTGTCCGTAGTCTAGGAAGATTTTTCCTAGGCTGGATTCTGTCTGGCAGCTCTCCACCGCGCGTATCACGCTGGGGACCAGTCCGGGACGGGCCCGGCACTCAGGTTCTATGTATTCGATTCCCCAGGAGGGCACCATGGTCACCGACAACATCAAGAATGTCAGCTTCCGCAACCAGGACATGTACTGGGATATCGCGGCGAGCATCTACTTCCCGCCGGAGTTCGACGAGAGCAAGAGCTACCCGACGGTCGTCGCCGCTCACCCGATCGGATCCTGCAAGGAGCAGACGTCGGGGAACATCTACGGCACCGCCCTCGCCGACGCAGGCAACGTCGTCATCGCCTTCGACGCCAGCTTCCAGGGTGCCAGCGGCGGCGAGCCCCGCTTCCGCGAAGACCCGGCTGAGCGTGTCGAGGACTTCCGTCGTGTCGTCGACTACGCCGTGACCCTCCCCTACGTCGACGCCGACCGTATCGGCGTCCTCGGCATCTGCGGTGGTGGCGGCTACACCCTCAACGCCGCATTGACCGAGAAGCGGTTCAAGGCTGTCGTCTCCATCACCGGAGTGAACTACGGCCGTATGCAGCGGGAGAACGCCGCGGCCGGCGACGGCGGTGTGATCGGCAAACTGCAGGACATCGCCGCCCAGCGCACCAGCGAGGCCCGCGGTGCGGAAAACCAGGTCGCCGGTATGCTCCCGGAGACCGCCGAACAGGCCCAGCAGGTCGGCGACATCGACGTCATCGAGGCCTTCGACTACTACCGCACCGGTCGCGGCGAGAAGGCGAACGGCTGCGTGCTCTTCGAAGCCGCTCACGGTGCCACCGCGCTCGGCTGGGACGCCTTCCACCTCGCCGACGAGCTACTCGACCAGCCCCTGATGGTCGTCATCGGCGACAAGCAGGGTGCTTTCGGTGCCTACAAGGACGGCAAGGAAATCTACGCCAAGGCAGCCTCCACCGACAAGGAGCTCGTCGAGCTGCACGACGTCTCCCACTACGACCTCTACGACCAGCCGAACGGTGCCGGCGAGGCCCTGAAGAAAGTCGTCCCATTCTTCGCCGAGAAGCTCTGAGACCATCATCCCGAGGTCTCCTGACGCATCCGTCGGGAAGAGGATGCCGAGCGATTCTTTCCGACCTGATACGTTTACGTGTACTCGCGGGCAGCCGACGCCAGGCGCCACGCACGCATGAATCAAGGAGTCCCGATGAGCAACCCCTTCAACAGCCCGGAGTTCGGTAGCTCCGGCGAGCGCCGTCCGGAGAACCAGCAGCAGACGCCATACCAGGATTCTCCCTATCAGCAACAAGGCTTCCAGCAGCCCGCCCACCAGCCGTACCCCCAGCAGCAGAACTTCCAGCAGCCGTACGCTCAGCAGTACCAGCAGGGAAGCATGCAGCAACACGGCGGATACGGCGCTCCAATGTACCCCGGACCTCAGAAGTCGAAGCTCGCTGCTGCCCTGTTGGCGTTCTTCCTGGGCACTCTGGGCATTCACAACTTCTACCTCGGTTACACCGGCAAGGCCGTATGCCAGCTGGTCCTCACGATCTTCGGTTACCTCACCGCCATCATCCTCATCGGCTTCCTCTTCCTTTTCTGCGTCGGTATCTGGGCATGCGTCGAGTTCATCATGATCCTCATCGGTGGCGGACGATACTCGCATGACGCACGGGGAATCCCACTTAACTGACCGAGTCCCGCTTACTGGACCTCAGCCAAGAGCTTTCTGACGGCATTCCCACGCACGCGTCTGATTACCAATGGATGTGAAAACCTCCGCGGCCTCTCCGTGGTACCGGCGCGATCCGTCATGCGACCCCGCATAAGCGAAAAGGTTGCCCAATGCGACCTTCGCTTCTGCATACGCCTCGCGTTCATTCACCCCGCTGACATCATCGTAGGTCAATCGGTCGTCTAGATCGAGAAGCAATTGAGTAGCAGAGCGAGGGTCCTTAGCCAGGAAATGCCCGTACGATAACCGAATGGTCGACCAGATTATCCCGCTCACCAGATCGTACCTGCGTGAAAGAGTGAGGGCCTGTTCATAGACTTCGTACATCTCTGAATAACGGCCCATCTTCTCTAGGCATGCACCTTTCTCCAGGAATGCCATGATCTCGCCGTTATGGTCGTCATTACGCTGGTACAGCTCTGCCAGACGCGTCGCATACCTGCTCCGCTCGGTGTTGCCATGCCCTGTGACATCCGGTGAAAGATCGAGGTGGTATCTGGCGATGAGGATCCTGTCACTCAATGAGATGGACGTCGGTACATCCACAAGCAACCGTGACAGAACAGATTGAAAGAACTTGTTTCTATCGAGTCGCGCACCGATGGAGTCTCCGAGTTCCTCCATGACCCGCTGATTCAGTCTATGCAGCGCGACAGCGCGAGCGATGATTTCCGGCCGGAGGTGCGGGGAGGCCAGGCCGGGGTTATCCGTAATTATCTCCATGAGCTCTCCGAGACAGTGCTGCAGTGCGGACAGCTCGCTGGATTCTCTCGCCGTTGGGAGGTTGCTGCGACAGGCCGCGATCAGTTCGTCCCACAGCTGGTCATTCTGCTCTGTGTATGGACTGCGCTTGAGAACACCGACCTGCACATCCCATGACGGTGTTCCGGGTTCTTCGGAAGCCTCCACGCACGCCCCGCTGTCCTGCTCGCGCGGCAACCCAGGCGAATCCGGAAAACTGTCCACGGCCAAGGAGAAATCGGGTTCCAAACCATGGTGTTCTTCTCGTTGCTGAGCACTCTCCTCCAGGAAGTGAAGGACCGATCGCACCCGTTCCGTGCCCGCCGCCGACAAGGATAAGACGCCCACCAGGGCGAGTGCGGAGTCCATCTCACGGGACCGTCCCAGGGTCTTCGCAGCCACCGCCCGGGCAAAGGCGACTTCCCGGAGATCGGCAATTCGATGATCGGCCGGGGATAGAACGTCGATCCGTAGCACCAACTCCTCGACTCCCTCGGTGCGCTCGAGGATGTCGGACGCATGGTCCGGCTGAGTAAGCTGCCGCCACTTTTCTTCCACTTCACGCCGGATCTCCGCGAGCTCCCTCATGATTGTCATGCCTTCCAAGGGGTCCGTGGACATGAGAGCTCCTGCACGAGAGAAGAGGAAACGTTGACCATGATCTTTTGTCGGAATCTCACGCTACCAGGGTTCGACCACCAGGGAGCGTTGGTGACCGGTGGGGCTGTCCGTGCGTTCGGGAGCGTACCGCCACCAGATGATCTGCACCGGTTCTTGTCACGACCAATCCGCCAACCCGACCGCTCCGAATACACAGTGACACCATCCCCCACTTTGAGGAGTTCCCACCATGTACGCCAGGTACAGCACGTACACGAAGAAGACCGTCGCGGTCGGTTCTGTGGCCGCACTGATGTTGTCCCTCGCCGCCTGCTCCGGTGACGACCAGACCGACGAGACGTCCAGCCAGACAACCACCAGCGGAGCGATGTCGACCGAGAATGCCGACGGGATGGGTGACATGCACTCCGGTGACCACCAGCCGACCGGTGACATCACCCCGATGAGTACCGGTGATCCCTTCGCTGACGCGATGACCGCCGCCGCCCACATGCCGATGACCGGCCAGACCCTCGCCGACGGCATCGTCGCCGCTGCCGACATCGACGGTGACCCGGATTCTGACGCCGCCACGCTGCATGCGGACCTGGCATCCAACCTGCAGGAACACGTCTACCTCGCAGGCATGGCGGTCGCCACGGCCTACACAGAGGGAGCGGATTCCGATGCCTTCTCCGCCGCATCCGACGCCCTGGACGCGAATGCTGTAGCCCTGGCCGACATGGTCGCCACGATCGACCCTTCCCAGCGCGACGCTGTGCTGGAACTCTGGCGTGACCACGTCGGCTACTTCGTGGACTACGCGACGGCAGCCAAGGACGGCGACGACGCAGCGAAAGCCGCCGCCCAGGACGACCTGACGCAGTACACGATGGACGCAGGAGAGGCCTTCTCCGGCCTGTCGCAGGGCGTCATTGACGCCGGTGCCGCGACAGAGGGACTGCAACACCACGTCGACAGTCTGTCCCAGGCGATCGACGCACTCGCCGCGGATGACACCTCCGCCTACGGTGACCTGCATGCGGCTGCGTCCCACGGCGGGGATTTCATCGCCACCCTGGCCTCGGGACTCGCTGAAGGCAACGACGTCGCCGGAGACGCTACCGACGACGCCGCCACGTTACGTGTCACCCTGGCCACGGGGCTGCAGGAACATGTCTACCTCGCCGGTCTCGCGGTCTTCACCGCCTACACCTCCGAGGGGGGCACCGAGTCCGAGGCGTTCCAGGCGGCCGCGGACACCCTCGACCACAACTCCGTCGCTTTGTCAGAAGCTGTCGGCTCCGTCGCCGGCGACGAGAAGGGCGCAGAGTTCCTGGAGCTCTGGCGCGAACACATCGGCTACTTCGTTGATTACGCCAACGCTCTGGCCAGTGACGACAGTGCCGCAGCGGATGAGGCTCTGCAGAATCTCGACGGATATCGTCCGAGGGCCGGGGAGTTCTTCGCAGACATCACCGGAGGCGAGCTCGACGCCGATGAGCTCGCCGACGGCCTCGCCCAGCACATCTCCACCCTGGCCGGTACCATCAAGTCGCTGAAGGACGCTCTCGTCAACTGATTCACCCCTATGATCGACCTCATGACGCAGGGGACCCCCGGGCCAGGCCGACGGGACGACGCACAGTTGACCATGTTGGTCGGGCGTGCCGCTGCGGGCGACCGGGGGGCTTTCGGTCTGCTCTACGACGCCGTCTCTCCCGTCGCCTACGGGATCTGCCGCCGTATCCTCCGTCACGAGGGCTTGGCAGCGGAGGTCACCCAGGAGGTGATGCTGGAGATGTGGACGAAGTCGTCAACCTACGACCCG
The DNA here is from genome assembly GCF_001942345.1 of Corynebacterium sp. CNJ-954. Classification (GTDB taxonomy): domain Bacteria; phylum Actinomycetota; class Actinomycetes; order Mycobacteriales; family Mycobacteriaceae; genus Corynebacterium. The sequence goes on along the minus strand of NZ_MKKI01000004.1, from coordinate 118,628 downwards.
GCACGCGGGACCGTCCACGCCTGGGCGGCAACGATCGCCCACCGCCGCGCAGTTGACAGCGTCCGTTCCGAGTCGTCCCGACAGGACCGGGAACACCGCACCCACCGGGAGCCTCGTGAAGTCGATGCCGTCGACGACGGTATCCTCCGGAGTGAGGAAAGCGCTCGGGTACGTCACTGTCTGGGAGAACTCACCGATCTCGAGAATGAGTCACTGGTCGCCGCCTACTACGGTGGCCGTACCTACTCCGAGGTGGCCCGGCACCTCACCGCTCCGCTGGCCACGGTGAAGAGCCGCATCCGGTCCGCCCTCGCGCGCATGCGAACCTGTATGGAGATGAGCTGAGATGACCGAGTCCGGACCGGACAGCAACCGGATCGATGAACTACTCGTCGGCCTTTCCCTCGACGCCCTCGATTCCGAAGAGGACGTCCGGGAGGCCGAACGTCTGGCGGAGACAGACCCGGATGCCGCGGCTGCCCTCCGCAGGTACCGGGAAGTTGCCGCCGAACTCGCCAGCCTGCACGAGGCTCCCCCACCTCCGGAGCTGAAACAGGCGGTGATGCGCCGGATCGGCGAGGACGAGTCCCCTTCGCCGGTTTCCACACTCCGGCGGTATCGACGTACAGCCTGGTTGATGACCGCCGTGGCCGCGGTCTCCCTCGCCGTCGCCGTCCCGTCACTGACCGTGGCGATCTCCCAGCACAACCAGTCTGTGCAGGCCGAAGACGCCGAGGACGCCGCACGGAACATCACGCGCATGCTCACCGCACCGGACTCCACCGTCACCTCGACCGAGGTCGAGGCAGCTGACGGCTCCGAGGACGGCGCTCTGGCCGTCATCGCCGCGGGCGGTGAACTGACCGTGATCGCCCGGGACCTGCCCACACTGTCGGACGAGCGCACCTACCAGCTGTGGTCGCTCGACGCCGACGGTGTGCCTGCATCCGCGGGCCTGTTCGACGGTCTCGACGGTGTCATCACGGTCAGCACCGACAGCTCCAACAACGCGTCGCCTGGCGCATCACCTGCCACAACAGCAGTTGCTCTCACCGATGAACCGGCTGGCGGCTCACCCGCCCCCACCACGGATCCGGTGGCCGTGCTCGCCGTCGACGGATCCGCCGGGTAGTCACCCCTCACCCCACATGCACCCGCGGCCGGCGTCCCTCCTCGGGTTCGGCCCGCCGAAGGACCTCCCGCGTGACCGCCGCATTGTGACCCCTGCCCACCACCAGGTACCGGAGCATTTCCCGGACCGGGGAACCTGTCCCCCATTCGAAGTAGATGTCCGGGATGACGTCGAAGTGGTCACGGGCGTCCAGTGCGACAGCGGCGACAGCGTTCGGCACGGTCGTCGCAGAGACGTGGAGTACGGGTATCCCGTCAACGGCATGGCCGGTGACGATCAGTGGCGAGGCGAAGTCACTGGCGTCGCCGACGGTGACCTCCAGGAAGACCAGCGGCCGGTCGCCGGAAAGATGGTTGGACCGTCGGAGACCCCGCTCCCGGGTCACCACGTCCGGGGCCTCCCTCGCACAGGACGCCACCAGGTGCAGCTCCCCCGACCCCGCCACCGCGGCCTGCAGGATGTGCTGGGCAGCAGCATCGTACCGGATCTCGGCACCGCGCAACTCGAGCGACCGGCCCGCCCGGGACACTGCCGAGACAGCGATGATGCCCAGGATGAACCACACCGCCACCCGCAGCCCTTCCGGACGTTCAATGATGTTGGCCACCAGAGTGTACGCCAGAATAACGGTGACCAAGGAGAACAGGATACCGGTACGGCGATTCCCGCGCCGCAGGGTATGCAGGGTCACCGCGAGAGCACCGGACCCGAGGAGTACCAGGACGCCCGTGGCGTAGGCACCGGACTGGGCGTCGACGTCCGCGCGGAAGACCAGTACCAGAGCCACCGCGACGGCAGCCAGTACGAGCACCATCGGCCGTGACCGTCGCGCCCACGTCGGCGCCATGCCGTACGCCGGCAGGTACCGCGGAATCAGCGCCAGCAGTCCGGCCATTGCCGAGGCGCCCGCGAACCAGAGCACGGCGATGGTGGACGCGTCGTAGATGTTCCCCACCACCCGCCCGAACTCCTCGTGGGCGAGCCACGCCAGTGCCCGGCCGTTCGCCTCACCACCGGCAGCGAGCTGGTCGCCGGGTACCAGCATGGTCACGCACAGCGATGAACCGATCAGGAAACAACTCATGATCAGTGCGCTGACCAGGACCAGGCGTCGCCCTGACCTGATCCGGGAGGCACGTGCCTCCTCTCCGACGGTGCCGGACGCCGGCCGGATCAGCGGCATCACCGACACTCCCGTCTCGAATCCGGACATGCCGAGCGCCAGTTTAGGAAACACGAGAACCGCGACAGCCAGCATCATCCAGATGCTGGAGTGCTGCGTGGTGACCGCCGCAGTCCAGTCGGCGACATGCCCGGATTCGGTCAGGATGCGCCACAGCCCCCGGGCCACCACCGCGGTGGTCAGACCCAGGTACACCACCACGAGCAGGACAGAGACGCGGACAGCATCGGTGAAACCCTTCAGGAAGACCGCCGCCAGCAGTGCCACCAGTCCCAGCGTCACCGGCATCAGCCAGGGGCTGCTGGAGGAACTGAGCAGGTGGGTCGCCGCATCTGACGCCGACAGCGTGACGGTGATCATGAAGTCGCAGGCAGCGAAGCCGAGGAGAACGAGGATCAGCAGTTTGCCGCGCCATCCGCGGACCATGCCGGCCAGCATCCCGATCGAGCCGAGCCCGTCCGGGGATTCGGCGGCGATCCGCCGGTATACAGGGACCGCGCCGAGGAGAGTGACGAGCACCAGTATCAGCGTCGCGACGGGGGCCAGCGCCCCTGCCGCGGCGACGGCGATACCGGGCTGGTATCCGAGTGTGGAGAAGTAGTCGACACCAGACAGGCACATGACCTGCCACCAGGGGCGTCTGGAATCGGTGTCGGTGGTTCGGAGGGGACGTGGTGCCTGTGCCGTGAAGGCGTCCCGACGGACCGGATGAGGGCCCTGCGCTTTACGCATAGCCAGAAAGTACGCCTACCCGGCCCCTCCGACAAGAGGTGGCGGCACTCTCCGTGAATCAACGCGGATCATCCCAGATCGGCGCAGTTTACGCGGTCCTGCTACCGGTCCTCGGGGTGCGCTGCCTCGTAGTCGCTGATCACGTCAGCGGCGATCTTGCCGCGTGCGGAGACCTCACGACCGTTCTCATTCGCCCACTGTCGGATACGACGGTTGCGTGCGGCGTCAGAGGCCGACGAAGATGACGGGGAGGAGGACCGTGCCGTTCCGGCAGAGGCACTCTTCGGCAGCTTCCGGGCGGCCCCCAGGTACGGCTCGAGTTCCTCGTCCAGGATCGCCGCGTTCAGCTCGGACAGATCCAGAACGTAATCGGCGCCACGGTAGCCGAACTTCACCGTCCGGACCTCGTCAGGAGCGAGTTCTTCCTGGTCAATGTCGTCAACAAAGGTGATCACTGTTCGTCGTCCCATTCGTGTCACCATACCACCGCACACCCGCAGCACCCGTCTGTGCCTATCTGCGCCGGCCTGTGCCCGTCTGTGCCCTTCTGTGCCCGTCTGTGTCGGCCTGCGCCGGGATCAGCCGCCGCAGCACCCCACAGCACAGAAGGCCCCGTCCACGGCTGAGCCGAAGTTGGGCACACGTCCGAGTCCCCCGCCCCCGCCGGGCTCACCTCGCGTAGCGCCCTGGACAAGATCGACCACCATCGCCGCAAAATCGGACGTGGACCCAGGGGTTGTGGCCCTGACCAGATCTATCCCGAGCTCTTCCGCTGTTTCGCTGGCCTCTGTGTCCAGATCCCAGAGCACTTCGACGTGGTCCGAGAGAAAGCCGACGGGACACAGCACCACCGGGCGGGTGTTGCCCCGGTCGACGCGCGCCCGGAGATGGTCGCAGATGTCCGGCTCCAGCCAGGGCACGGACGGCGGGCCGGACCGGGACTGCCAGACCACGTCAGCCTCAACCACAGAGGACACAGAGGACCCGGAGGACGCAGAGGACACAGTGCCTTCCCCGAAAGAACTCCGGTCGCGGATCAGTTCGGCACTGTCACGGACCTGGCGTGAGTACAGATGCCCACCGAGTTCCGGTGGGCCGGCCTCGGCGTCGGCACGCAGCGGAATGGAGTGTGCGGTGAAGACGAGGTCGGCCCGCTCAGCCTCGTCGAGGGTTGCCCTGGCGGTGTCCACGGCACGCGCGAATGCGTCGATGAACAGTGGATGGTCGTGGAACTGGGGTAGACGGCGGAGGCGTGGCGGGGTCAGCCCCGCGTCCACGACAGCCTGCCGGGCGCGGGCGATGTCCTCGTGGTACTGACGACACCCCGAGTACCCACCCCATGCGGACGTGGCGAAGACGACGGCGGAACGCACCCCGTCGCGGGCCATCGTCTCGACCGCATCCTCGACGAACGGATGCCAGTTCCTGTTACCGAAGTAGATGGGGATCCCCGACCCCCGGGAGTCCAACTCAGCCCGGATCCCAGCGATCATCTCACGGTTCAGGTCATTGAGCGGACTACGCCCCCCGAGGGCGTAATAGTGCTCTCCGACATCCTTGAGACGCTCACGAGGTATCCCACGGCCCTTGGTGACATTCTCAAGGAAAGGAATGACGTCGGCCTCCTGCTCCGGCCCGCCGAATGACAGGAGCAGCAGAGCATCGGCGTCAGTAGGTGCAGTGTTGTCGTGCGTTCCAGACATCTTCACCCTGTCACTATACGACAAGATGTAGGTGTATCACTCACCTAGATAGGTATATCTCACACGTGTTCCGAAAATCACCGTTAATGATACATTCGCAATCATCGCTCGCTAAGATAGCTATATGGCAGGTCTCTCCGACACCCCTCACAACCCCGGCCGAGGACGACCCAAGACTCATCTCGTCCTGTCCGACAAGGAACGCGCGACTCTCTCCGGCTGGGCGAATGACGCCGCATCCGACAGTTCCCTCGCCCTCCGTGCGCGCATCATCCTCGCCTGCGCGGCAGGTGCGACGAACACCCGTGTGGCTGCCGAGCTGAGTGTCTCACGCCCGACGGTCGGCAAATGGCGCAGCCGGTTCATCAACCGTCGGCTCGACGGCCTTGCCGATGAACCACGCTCCGGGCGCCCACGGGCAATGAGCGTCGAACAGATCAAGGAGATCATGGCGGGGCGATCATCGGCGGGCAGAAGAAGCCCGACCACCTGGACCAGGCGTGAGCTGGCACGGTATACGGGCCTGTCGCCGTCGACGGTGGGACGCATCTGGAAGTCACTGGACATGCCGGACGCTCCCTGACACCGGAGGTCCTGGTAATCCCGGGCCTCCAGGAATCCTGACGGTCAGGGGCGCCGGAGGCGCCACACCGCCGCCACCGACACCACCACCGCGGCGGCGGCAAACGCCGCTGTCGAGGTAGTGCCCGACTCCCAGACGCCGTCGAGCCGGGCAACCCCGATCCACGCCAGTCCCCACGCCAGACCGACTGCGGGCATCAGGCGCCCTCCGCTACGCCACGCCGTCGCCACACCCACGGCGGCAGCCCCCGCCAGCACCACCGCGGCAGCGACGTCGTCCCACGAGCCGGACTGCGTTCCGAGTCCGTCCACGCCGTGCGCCGCGAGTACAGCAGCGACGTTGGCGACCGTGGCCACCGTGACCCAACCCAGATACAGTCCGAATGTGCCATCGGCGAGGACCGCACCCACCCTGGTTTCTGCCGGCGTCTCGATCATCAGCACCAGAATGCGCACGAGCACACCCAACAGCACCACGATCACCACCAGGCTCACCGTCAGCTGGTCGAGTTGCACCGACCAGATCCACGCTGCATTCAGCAGCATCGACGCCACCGCCCACGGTCGCAGCCTGCGTTGCCGTGACGACCGACGTTGGGACGGCAGCACCTGCCAGACCGAATACGCCACCAGACCCAGGTAGATCAGTGACCAGACCCGGAACGCCGGTGTCGCCGGGGCCAAGGGCGTGGCGTCCTGCCCGAGCCAGCCGCCGGCAGCCTCGGCGACCGGCGTGCCGCCGACAACGCCGGCGCCGAGGAACGCGACGGCAGTCGCAATGAATCCACTGGCGAGAACGACGAGCGGTACCGTGAGGGGCACGGGGGCCTCTGCATCTCCGGTCATGCTGGTGCGCCCCATGTTCCGCTCCTCGTGTCTCGTCCAGTCAGGATCGTCACCATAATAGCTAACTTGGCTAGCCGTTGTCAGCGGTTATGATGACCACATGTCAACGGACTACTGGTACGACGGTTCCGATCCCGCCGTGGCGCTTCTGCACGCCGTACGGCGGTTTCGGGCTGCCGACCAGGAGATGCGCCGACATGTCGGCTCCGACATGGGGTTGAACTCCACCGACACCGAGGCCGTGCGCCACATCATCGCCGGTGAACGCTCCGGGCATCCTCTGACCGCCAAGGCTCTGGCGGAGGTGCTGCACATCTCGACGGCCGCAACGGCGAAGCTGCTCAACCGGCTGACCGAATCCGGCCACATCCGGCGTGCCCCGCACCCTGACGACCGACGCTCGGTGATCATCGTGGCCACCGACCTCTCCCATGAGGAGGTGGAGGACTGGTTGTCCCCGATGCACGAGAAGATGCTGCAGGCCGCCCGCGACGTCCCCGCCGGAGACCGTCGCGCGATCATCGGATTCCTCGACGCGCTGGTGGAGGCCATCGCCCCGGACGACGCCCCACACGACGACTGAGGTGCCTACGCTGGTGCCATGGACATCCTCGTCACCGGCGCGTCGGGCTATATCGGCGGACGCCTCATCCCTGAGCTCCTCGCTGCGGGGCACCGCGTCCGCGCCGCCTCCCGCCACCCCGACGGGCTGGCCCGCTTCGACTGGTACGACGACGTCGACACCGTGTGCGCCGACCTGTCGGACCCCTCCTCCCTGACTCAGGCGGTCGGCGGTGTCGATGTCGTCTACTACCTCGTGCACTCCATGGGTGACAGCGCCGGCACCAGTTTCGAGGACGCCGAGAGCGATGCCGCAACGAACCTCTCCGAGGCTGCCGCGGCGGCCGGTGCCTCGCGGATCATCTACCTCTCCGGCATGCACCCGCCGGACCGAAACCTGGAGGACCTGTCCCAGCACATGCGGTCACGCGAACGTGTGGCCCGTATCCTGCTCGAGGGCGACGTCCCTGCCGTGGTGCTGCGTGCGGCCACCGTGATCGGCTCCGGCTCAGCGTCCTTCGAGATCATCCGGCATCTCACTGAACGCCTGCCGGTGATGGTCGCACCGCGGTGGATCAACAACCGCATCGAACCGATCAGCGTGCGGGACGTCCTGCACTATCTCGTCCACGCCGCCGACGCCGACGACCTCGACGGGGTCAATGACCAGTTCGACGTCGGGTGCGGGCAGACCTACCGGTTCTCGGACCTGCTGCGGATCTACGGCCGGATCCGCGGGCTGCGACGCCTGATCACCGCCGTTCCTGTCCCACTGCCGATGGACCAGCTGTCCGGTGGGTGGATCGGCCTGGTCACCCCGGTTCCCCGCTCGCTGGCGGTCCCGCTGGCGCAGTCCATGGCGGAGGACGCGGTGACCACCGACGGTCACCGGATCCGGGACGTCCTGCCCGACCCTCCGGGAGGCCTCGCCGACTATCCGACGGCGGTGCGTCGGGCCCTGCAGCGAGAAGCCACCGGTGAGGTCCCGACGTCCTGGGACCGGTCGTGGCAGTCCACCGACGTCGGCGGCGAGCTGCCCACCGACCCGGACTGGTCGGGTGAGACGGTGTACACCGACAGCCGCGAAGCACGGACGACGGCGACAGTGGAGCAGGTGTGGCAGGTCGTGGAGTCCATCGGCGGCCGCAACGGCTGGTACTCCACACCCCTGCTGTGGAACGTCCGCGGAATCATGGACCGGCTGGTCGGCGGCCCGGGCCTGGGAGGGCGTCGTGACCCCCGGCACCTCGCCACCGGTGACCGCGTCGACTGGTGGCGGGTGGAGCGTATCGACCGCCCCAACCTGCTGGTGCTGCGTGCGGAGATGAAGGTCAGCGGTCAGGCGTGGCTGATCCTCCGGGTCGACAGGGAGGACGGTGGCGACGGTGGCGACGAGGGCGCAAGAACCACCGTCTACCGGCAGGACGCGGTCTTCCTGCCGCGGGGCCTGCGCGGTCGGGCCTACTGGTGGGTCGTCGCCCCGTTCCACGCGGCGGTGTTCCCGCTGATGAAGCGCAACATCATCGCCGCGGCGGCAGCGGAATGAACATGGACGTCCGGCGCGTGTAGTCCTCCCACCCGTCCCGACCGGTCATGCGCTTCTCCAGCAACCGTGCCCCCGTCCCCCACACCAGGGTCACGGTCATCGCCACCGGGGACACCAGCGACAGCACCGCGGCCAGGACACCCACACCGGACGCTGCGGCCGCCACCCAGATCCCCCACCACACCAGTGACTCGCCGAAGTAGTTCGGGTGCCGGCTCCAGGACCACAGCCCGCGGTCCATCACCCGGCCGGAGACCCCTTCCGCGCGGAAGTCGTCCAGCTGACGGTCGGCGACCGACTCGAACACCAGGCCCGCCACTGCGACGACGATACCGAGGACGACGATCACCGGCGTCACCCCACCTGTGCCGCCCGTGCCGCCCACCGCCGCGACCTGGACCGGAACAGACACCAGCCATGCCACCGACCCCTGTGGCAGCAGCACCGAGGTCAGCAGACTCGCCGCCGGTTTTCGCATCAGGTCGTCGTAACGCGGGTCCTCCTTGTCACTGCCGAACCGTGTCACCAGATGGCGGGAGAGCCGTCCCGCCCAGACCACGACGACCACCAGCATCACCCACACCACCGGACCAGTGCCACCGGCGACCAGTCCGGTGACAGCGGCGGTCACGGAATTCAGCAGGATCAACGGCCCCCACAGCACGTCCATCACGGCGACCTTGCCGTGCCGTCGGATCACCACGGCGACCACCGTCATCACCAGGACAGTCATCACCGCACAGGCTGCGGCCACAATCAACCAGTCGACAACCATGTCACGCCCCCTCTGCCGGGAGCGCCGGTGGACGGACGGACAGGATCTGGTCGACGCCCATCCGTCCCTGCCGGAAAGCCATGCCACCGCCGACGAGGTACAGGTGCCAGACGCGGAAGACCTCCTCACCGACGAGACCGATGATCCGGTAGCGGTGGGCATGGAACCGGTCGATCCAGTGGTCCACCGTGCGCGCGTAGTCGTCCCTCATGCCACGGACCGCGCGCACCTCCAGGCCACCGTCCTCCAGCATCGACACGGTCTCCCCGAGCGGACGCATGTGCATGTCCGGGGCGATGAACGCCTCGATGAACGGCCCACCACCGGGATGACGCCCCCGGCGCGACATCTGCTGGATGAGCACCCGTCCGCCGGGTCGGACGCGGTCGTGGAGCGTCCGGATGAACGACGGGTAGTTGCGCTGCCCCACGTGCTCGCCCATCTCGATCGAGGAGACGGCGTCGAACTCTCCGGTGATGTCACGGTAGTCCTGCAGCAGTACGGTGACCCGGTCCTGCAGGCCGCGCTCCCGGACGAGGCGGTGCACCCAGTCACGTTGTTCGCGTGAGATCGTCACCGCCGTGACCTGCACGCGGTAGTTCTCGGCGGCGTGGACGGCGGTCGATCCCCAGCCGCAGCCGACGTCGAGCAGGTGCTGGCCCTCGGTGAGGTCGAGTGCCCGGCACACCAGGTCCAGTTTGGCCCGCTGGGCGTCCTCCAGAGTGGTCACTGGGGTGCTGCCGGGGCCGTCCCCGAAGAAGGCGCAGGAGTACGACATCGTCTCGTCGAGGATCTGGGCGTAGAACTCATTGGAGAGGTCGTAGTGGTGGGCGATCACCGACCGGTCACGGTCACGGGTGTGCGCCCGTCCCCGCAGGTGTGCCTGCGACGCCGGTGGAGTGGGTCGCCGACCGACCACGCCCAGGTCCTTCACCCCGCGTAGGACATTGACCAGTGAGGACGGCGTCAGTCGGACGCGAACCTCCGGGCGTCGGGCCAGCGCGGTGAGCCGGGCGAAGCCCTCGGCGAGAGCGTCGCTGGGCTCAGCGTCGATCTCGCCGGTGACGTACGCCTGGGCCAGACCCAGTTCACCCGGCGACCACAGCAGCCTCGTCAGTGCCTGCGGGTCTTTCACCACGAGCGTCGGGCAGTCGGCCCCGTCGGGCCCGGCGGTGCTGCCGTCCCAGGCCCGGATCTGGACCGGCAGGTCACCGGCGGTGACGCCGGTGGCCTGGGTGATCAGGATGACGAGCCGGTCGGCGGCAGTGGCGTGTCCGGTGGATGTGAGTGTGCTGGTCATGACTGGTTCTCCTGGTGATGATGCGGCCGGTGGAACTCCACCTGACCGACCGTGATGTAGTCGGCGGCGAAACCGGCCTGGCAGTAGGACAGGTAGAAATGCCACAGACGACGGAAGGCGTCGTCGAAGCCGAGTCGTCCGATCCTGCCGCTCTCCCGGCGGAATGCCTCGTCCCACCGTCGCAGCGTCTCGGCGTAGTCGGCGCCGAAGAACCGACGCGCGCCCGGACGCAGCCCGGCGCGTTCCGCCGCGGCGTCCAGCGCCTCAACCGAGGGGATGCACCCGCCGGGGAAGATGTAGCTGGTGATCCACGTCGCATTGTCCTTCGAGGCCGTCATCCGGTGGTGGTCCATGGTGATCGCCTGGATCACCGCGGTACCGCCGGGGAGCAGCCGGTCCCGGAGGGTGCCCATGTAGGCGTCCCAGTACTCGTGGCCGACCGCCTCGATCATCTCCACGGAGACCACTGCGTCATACTGTCCCTCCACCTCCCGGTAGTCCCGGACACCGATGTCCACCAGCCCGGCGACCCCGGCCTGCACCGCTCGTTCCCGCGCCAGGTCGGCCTGCTCGGTCGACAGGGTCACCGAGTGGACGTGGGCCCCACGTCCGGCGGCGCGGATCGCCAGTTCACCCCAGCCGGTACCGATCTCCAGAAGACGGGTGCCGGCGCCGACCCCGGCGCGGTCGAGCACCCGGTCCATCTTGGCGTTCTGCGCCTCCCGGAGGCTCATGCCCGACGAGGCGAACAACGCCGAGGAGTAGCTCATCCCTGGGTCGAGGAAGGTCGCGAAGAAGTCGTTGGACAGGTCGTAGTGGTGGCTGATGTTCGCCCGTGCCCCGTCCACCGTGTTGCGGTGCGCCCGTGGACGTCGGCGCAGGTACACAGCACGGAAACGCTGCATCCACCCAGGGACCAGGGTGGTGAACTTCCGGCAGAGGGCGGTGAGCGTGCCGGCGAGGTCGTCGGCCTCCCAGTCGCCGGCGGTGTAGGCCTCCCCGAATCCGATCAGGCCCCGGGCGCCGAGGCGGGCGTAGAACGCGTCGGGACGCAGGATCCTCAGGTCGGCGTGACCGACGTGCGGGTCGCCGACGTGGGCGACGGTGATACCGGCGGTCTTTGCCGCCCGGACCAGGAGTTTCCTGGTGACATAGGCTGCCACCGGTGCCTGCGGGGCCTCGGGGACAAGCCCCGGTGCGGTGACGTTCACTGACGGTCTCACGAGGGGACCTCCGTTCGAGTGGTGTGTGGCCGGGGTTGCACCGGTAGTCCCCGTGCCCACAGCCAGATGCCGTGGACCCGGATGAGCACGGCGGTGACCAGTGCTGCCGGTGCGGCACGGGCCGTGTCGAGCCACCGGGGAGCACCGTCGTGCACCGGTGCGCCGCGGACGGACGCGGCGAACGAGTAGTCGCCGACGCGCAGGGTGATGCCCACCTGCACCCGTCCGTCGACGGGGTACGGCACCCGGATCGCGTAGTCGCCGTCGGTGCCGTGGAAGGGCGAGACATAGAGTTCCTTGTCCGCGTGTGTTCTACCTGCCTCGTCCGGTCGGACGACATAGGCGTGGCTGTCACCGTAGGTGTTGTGCACCTCCAGCACGGTGACCAGCGGACCGCCCTCCGGCGAATCACACCAGAACACCGACAACGGGTTGAATCCGGTGCCCCACGCCCGTGGCATCGCCGCCATCCGGATACGGCCCACCGGCGCGGTGATGCCACGCTGTCGGAGCAGTCCGACCACACCGTCGCGGATACTCCGGCCACCGAGGTGGTCCCGCCCCAGGAACACCCCGCGCCACCACGACGCCACACCATGGTCCGGCAGGTGGTCGAGATCAACCAACCACATCCAGGAGCGGTGGGTGAAACGGTGCTCGACCGGTGTCGTCCGGGCATGTTTCACCGTGGTGCGCAGGACACGGTTCACCGGTTCCACCGCGCGGACGGACTCGTCCAGGGGCACCAGTCGGCGCGCTGCGGACAGCCCCGACCGGGCGCCGTCCTCGTGGAAACCCCAGCCCTGCCATGCGCCGGCGAAGACGATCCGGTCCGAGTCCAGCTCCCCCGACCGGCGCGACGCCGTCACGGACGTCGGGGTGTAGATGGGGTGGGAGTAGTCCCGTGTGGTGATCACCGTCGCCGGATCCACCAGGTCAGCGGCATTCAGGGTGACCAGGTAGCGGGTCCCGTCGGCCTCCGGAAGGCGCATCAGCCTGGTCATGTCGTAGGTGACGACCACCGCACCACTGCCGCGTTCCAGGTGGTTCCACGCCCCGCGGGCCACGGGGGTCCGCGGCAACAGGCTGGTGTCGGTGTGCAACTGCACCTGATTCCGTGAATACGGCATCGCCGAGAGGATCTCCTGCTGCGCGGGAGTCGGTGCCGCCAGCATCGCCAGCGCCTGGTCGGGATGGGTGGCGACGACCACGGCATCGAATATCCGCGACGTCCCGTCCACGGTGGTGACGCTGACCCCACCCTCATGCTCACTGACCCGTGTGACCGGTACGCCCGTCACAACCTCACCGCCGCGCGCGGTGACCACGTCGGCGATACGTCGTACGTACTCATGCGACCCGCCGACGACGGTGCGCCAGTGCGGCGAACCGAACACCCGCAGCATGCCGTGGTGTTCCAGGAACGTGAAGAGGTAGCGCGCCGGGTACCTGCCCGCGGTCGCCGGATCACAGGACCACACGGTGGCGACCAGTGGTGTCATGAAATGCCGCACGAAGTACGCCGAGAACCGTCCGCGGTGTAGGAATTCCTCCAGCGTCTCGTCGGCAGCGGTCCCGTCGGCAGCAGTGCCGTCCTCTGCCAGCAGCCTCCGTGCCCGACGGTGGAAACGCAGGATCTCCCCGAGCATCCTGAGATACGCAGGACGCCGCAGGTTCCGACGGTCCCCGAACAACCCCACGACGCCGCGGGCGCCGGCGTACTCCAGCCCCTCGCCACCGTGGGCGTCGTCGGCGCGGACCGACAGGGACATCTCCGCCGGACGGGTCCGGATACCCAGGTCGGCGAACATACGCAGCAGGACCGGATAAGTCCGGTCGTTGTGGACGATGAACCCGGTGTCGACGTTCACCTCACCGGCGCCGGTACGCACGGTGGTGGTGTCGGCGTGACCGCCGGCCCTGCCGTCCGCCTCGTACACCGTGACGGCCGCGTGGCTGGAAAGCTCATAGGCCGCGGTGAGCCCGCTGACTCCCGCACCGATGACGGCGATGCGGGTGGGCCGTGAGGAACTGGCCATGTGATCACTTCCCGTCTGCGCACCGGGGTCTTCCGGTGCGTGGAATCTCGAATCGAAAAATATATCAACCAGGTTAGCTATTTTTGCTCGGCGCTGCCGACACCTGGGCGCGCAGCCGCGCGTGGCACAATGACATCCATGCAGACACCCGTGCAGTCAGCAGCCCGCCTCCACCGCGACGGTTCCACCGCCGCAGTCATCGTCACCCACCAGCGGGTCGCGCTCCTACGCAACTCCCTGGCCGTCGTCTGCGCCCAGACCCACCCCGTGGACAAGGTCATCGTCGTCGACAACGGCTGCCAGGACGAGGTCCGCGTCCTGCTCGAGGAACTCGCCGGCGACCGGGCCGTCTACGTCCCCTCGCAGACCAACCTCGGTGGAGCCGGTGGCTTCGCCCTCGGCTTCCTCACCGCGCTGTCTCTCGGCATCGACGCCGTGTGGTGCGCCGACGACGACGGACGCCCGGCTGACGAGCACGTTCTGGAGAACCTCTACGACGTCGCCGAAACCCACGGCCTCGCCGAGGTGTCCCCCGCCGTCTGCAACATCGACGAGCCCGAGCGGCTCGCCTTCCCCCTGCGACAGGGAGTGGTGTGGCACCGCTACCTGCACGAACTGCAGGGTGACTTCCTGCCCGGCATCGCCAGTCTCTTCAACGGCGCCCTCCTCAGCGCCGAGGCGATGAAAGTCATCGGCGTCCCCGACTACCGTCTCTTCATCCGCGGCGACGAAGTCGAGTACCACCGGCGTCTCATGCGCTCCGGTCTCCCCTTCGGCACCTGCCTGACGACGTCCTACCTGCATCCCGACGGTGCCGACGAGTTCAAGCCGATCCTCGGGGGACGGATGCACACCCAATACCCCGACAATGCGACGAAGCGCTACTTCACCTACCGCAACCGCGGCTTCCTGATGAACCAGCCGGGGATGCGTCGTCTACTGCCACAGGAGTACGCACGTTTCGGCTGGTTCTTCCTGGTGCAGAAGCGCGACCTCAGGGGCTTCCGTGAGTGGCTGTCGCTGCAGGCGAAGGGACGCGCAGAGAAGTTCTACCGGCCGTAGGCGTAGTCGCTGCGGCACAGGGGCGGCGTCGACTCAGCTGCGGAAGATGACCCACCGCTGGATGATGAAGTTCAGCACCGTCGCCGTGCCCTGCGCAATGACGAAGCTGATCGCGCGGACCCAGAACTGGTCCAGGTCCATGCCCTCGAGCCACGGGATGCTCAATTTGTACAGACTGACCTGGACCGCGTAGGTGGCCAGGTAGGACGCCATCGTGATCAGAAAGCGTTTCACCGACGGGGTGGCCTGGAACGTCCACCGGCGGTTGATCAGGTATGCGGTGAGGGTGCCGAGGATGAAACCGACCGTCTTCGACGCACCGTCCCCCAGCCCCGCGAGGTAAAGTAGGTAGGTGCTGCCGAAGTCGACGACGGCGCCGACCACGCCAGTCATGATGAACCGGAACAACTGGGTCTTCAGCGTCAACCGCTCGATCGTCCCGGCGTCCTGTGCGGCATCCGGCACGTCCGTCGCGTGTCCCGTCACTTCTCGTCCCCCTCAGGCAGTGGCGTCAGGTGGACAGGCACATGGTGATCACGTGCGGCCCGGAAGGTCCACATCTTGTTGAACAGGAAGTTCACCGGGATCGCGACGCAGACACCGATGAGATTGCCCCAGTAGATGGGGTCCCGGAGACCACTGGAGCCGTCCCAGATCTCCCGCGACAAGGCCACCGGAGACTCGGGGTTGATCAGCGCGGTCTGCACGGCCAGCGTCACCAGCAGCCCGCCGATACCGACCATCATGAACGGGACGAGTTCGCGGAACCAGGACGACTTCCCTGATGTCCGGAACGTCCAGCGCCGGTTGAGGTTGAAGTTCCACAGGTTCGCCACGACGAACGCCAGCACCGCAAACACGTGGTACCAGCGGATGTGGAACTGCGTGCCGAGCAGGTTGGCGAAGGCCTCGTGGCCGTCGAAGTCCCAGAGCCACTGGGTGGTCTTGTTCGCCACGACGACGACGGCGTTGTTGACGACGACACCCGATGCGCCGACGATCCCGAACTTCAGGAACTGCCGCGCCAGCCGCCAGTAGCGCTCCGACGTGGACTGTCGCTGCGGGACCGTCGGCCCGTGATGTCTGCCGTCTGCGGCGGAGCCCGGTTGTTCGGCGATGGCGTCGGTCACGACGGGCGTCCTCTCTGCACTGGTGTCGGTCTTGGTCTCGATCTTGGTCTCGATCCTGGTCTCGATCCTGGTCCCGGACCCGGGGCGAAATCGCGGAGACTTATCGGACATACGCTACTGGCATATCCGCCAATTACGAAACACCGGCGACACACCGTGGTGTCGGGCGGGTGTCGGGCGGGTGTGGCGGTAACCCCTCAGCCGCCCGCGTCTCTCTCGTGCCGTTGCAGAAGGTAGCGGTACATCTCGAGCCGCTCAAGCAGGCTGCTGCGCGGCACCAGGGGCGTCACCACGGGGTCGGCGGCCCCGTTCGCCTCCCATGCTCCGGCACCGCAGGACGCCAGACTCCTCCCCGTCGCCGAGGACAGTCCACGTATCTCGGCGGCACTCAACGGGTCGACGGACAGGCGCCCGCCTCCCGGGGCGATGCCGGCGTCGGCCCGGGTGAAACCGAGTGCCGCCATCAGCATCTCCGAGATCTCGTCCGCGGTGGCCCGGTCCGACAGCGTCGACAGCGCCACAATCCGTGACCAGGCGGCGGCACGTCCGAGCGGAGTCGTCTCAGCGGGGACACCATCCAGGACGGCACGCGCACTGTCCTGCACCTGAGCGGGACGCCCCAGGTCAAGCGCCTGCAACAGGGGCGTGAACTCGTAGAGGTCACCGTCGAGCAACAGTTCCCGGAGTTCCGGGGCGAGTCCGGCGAGGATCTGCTCGACGGTCTCTTCTCCGGTCAACGCGACATTCACGGCGGCAAGGTCGACGTCCCGCGGGATCTCGACACCACCGGCGCCGTCGCCGGTCGATCCGACGAACGCCAAGGCTTTCAGCGCCACCGTCCGGCCGTCGCCGTCCGGCTCTCTCCTGGATTCGGGAATGAACTCCCCGGCGAGGCAGACGGCGTCCGGAGTGTGTTCATCCCTGGTCATCGCACCGGCGGTGGTCAGGGTGATGACGAGATCGTCGACGAGCAGGGAGGCCGTGCCGTCACGCCCCAGCGCCTCGTCCAGCGTGGTGCCGATCGGCCCGGCGGTGCGGCTGTAGACGCGGAGACGGTCACGACGACGTGCCTGCAGGGACCAGGTCGGACCGTCCGGGGAGCCGTCGAGCAGCTGCGTGGCGCCCGGCCAGTCGAAGGCGATGAGCACCGCACGGACGGTCTCGGCGACCGACAACTGGTCATTGAGGCCCAGGGCACGCGTGTAGAAGCCCGTGGACTGTCGGTGGTATTCAGCCAGGACCAGCAATGTGGCCGGCGGGACGGCGTCCGCACCCGCCGCGGTGCCCGCCCCCTCGTCCAGCAGCGGGAGCCGGAGTACCGCGGCAAGGCCGTCACCGGTCGCCGGGCCGCGGGAGCGGTCCGTCCGGGAAGCATGCCGTGCGTTCATGCCACCAAGGGTAGCGAGGTTGCCGGGTTGCTGCCGCCGCCCCGGCCGCACCCCGACCGTGCCTGGCTGTGCCTGGCTGTGTGCGGCCTGCGTGCCGGCCGCGCTTCAGGCGAGGACGAGCGGCAGGGCCCGCAACTCCCCGCCGAGCCTCTGCACCCGGAGTTTCTCGACGGCATTCCAGCCCTGGGCGAGACGGCGGACTCCACGGGCGGTGGACATGCACCGGATCACCGCCTCGGCGGCGTCCCCGTCCAGCCCCTGCGGTGGCAGTCCGTCCTGCTCCTCGAACTCGATCTCGCCCCAGGGGGGTTGTTGTTTGCCGGGGTTCACCTCGGCGAAGTCCTCCCGGTTACGCTCGACGGCTGCACGGGCGTTCTCCACTGTCGCCCTGAGATCCACGACCTGTACGCCGTCCGGTAGTCCCGCACCCTCACCCGACACGATGACCGGTCGACCGAGAATGAGCGACAGGACGGTCTCGCGGTCGTCCCGCCCGTCGATCCAGTCGGCGTCGGCAGCGAATCCGTGCACGCCGTCGGAATCGGCGAGCCAGGCACCGCTGAAGTCGCCGAGCAGAACCCGGGCGTCGACCTCGACCTGCCACACCGCAGTGACGTCGCCGACCGTGGCGGCGACCATCACCGGCGGATCCTGGGCGCGGGTCGCTCCCGCCTGCTGGGACTGGGTTCCCGCGGCCGACGGGGCGCCCGGGTCCGTCATGCGCGCACCCGCTCATTCACGACATAGAGCACGCCGAGCTGCGCCGCACCGTAGATCGTCGACGGCAGGGCGCGGAATACTCCCCCGACCAGGGGAATCCGTCCCCCGACACCACTCACCACCGCTGCACCGGCGGCGTCCAGGCGCCCGTTCAGCCAGACGCCGGTACCCACGGCCGCTGTGGCACCGGCCGCCAGCACCACCGTTCCCTGCACCGGGCCGGACCCCACCGCTTCACGTGCCTGCGCCAGGCTCTCGCTGATCTCCTGACGGTCCTCGTCCGAGAGAGCGTCCCACTCGTCGGCGAGGACGAGGCCGACACCGGTGGCCAGTACCGCGGCCTGGCCGACACGACGCGGCCACTTCCGCTTCACTACGTCGCGCAGCAGGTAGTACCCCAGCGTCGTGCCGGCGATGATCCGGAACTCCTTCTGCGTGAGCGCCCGTTTCCCTGCCCTGCTACGTGCCCTGGTTTTCTTGGCCATCGTGGTCCTCCTTGCCGTTTCGGCGTGCACCCCGGTACGGGAGTCACGTACGACACCGAGTGTAGAACAGCGCCCGGACATCATCCGGACACAGCCGTTGTACGCTGGACGCCATGTTCGGAAAAGACCGCGCCAAGACCCAGATGCGGCGCAACATCGCCAAGGCCACCGCCGGCCAACCTGCCGGGACAAAGGGGTCGCGGGCGGAGACCAGCGTGGTGGGTGGCACCGCGGCGGACAAGAGCTACGAGGCCGCCTCGCACGCCGAGGCGCCACTGAATGAGTTCATGGTGCGCCTGCTCGCCCAGGAGCTCCCGGTGCTCGACTCCACGAGTCGGCGCATCGTCAACCAGGAACTACGCGACTACAACGGCCCCACCATCACCTGCGTCGCCGAGCTCCCCGAGACGATCCGCGAGGTCATGGACCTCTAGACGGGCCGCCAGACGGGCCTGCGGGACAGGTCAGCCCCGCACGTCACCGAGCAGGGCGGTGTAACGGTCGCGGACCACCGGGTCCCCGCCGTAGCGCGCCGCCGCCTCCAGACGCCGTGTCACCGCTGCGATGAGCCAGTCGGCGTCGACCCGGCGCGCCTGTTGGGCCACCGACTCGAAGATCAGCAGCGCCTCGTTGTCACGGCCCGCCACATGCAGCAGCAGCGCCTCCTCGGTCAACGCCTCGAGACGTGCCGACTCCACAGTGACGCCAGGTGAGACATCCGTCCCCGCCCGGGTGAGCGTCCCTTCCGCCTCCTTCGCCACGCCGGCCGCCCACGCCGTCAACGCCAGTGCCTCGTCCACCCGGTCGGTGTGCACCAGGCCGCGGTTGATGTTCAGCACATGGTCGACCAGGTCTCCGGCGGCGCGCAGCCCCAGTTCCTCCGAGGACAATTCCGCTTCCACCGAGGTCGCCACCAGGTGAAACCGTCGGTAGGCCTCCTTCAGCCGCTCGACCTGGTCCGGCCAGTCCCGGGCGAAGTTCTCCCCCACCAGGGCCGTCGCCAGACGGGTGGCCTCCGCCTCACGACGGAACGCGGCATGGGGGAAGCGTGCCCAGTCCAGCCCTTCGATGTCGTCGAAGCCCTCCAGGACGAATGCGGCCCGCGGGAAATCCCGGTCGTCAAGGAGCGCGGAGACGCAGGTCACGTGGTATTCCGCAGCGACTTCCCACTGCTCCCTGAACTGGGCACTGTCCGCCGCCTCGGCGAAAGCCGCCGCCGCGGCCCGGTGATTGCCCAGCTTCGCCAGAGTCTCGCCACGCGCCGCCATGAGGTGGATGCGCATCATCGCCCCCTCGTCGTCCGACATCGTCGGCTCCTCCCCCGATTCCCCTGACACGGTGCGCAGGCACCGTTCATACACCGCGAGTGCCTCATGGAATGCACCGTGCCCGGACAGGGCCACACCCAGTGAGAGCAGTTCGTCCAGCAACTCCGGGGCAGCTTCGTCCCCGAGCATCGCCACCGGGCCGGGAGGTGGGACCGGCAGGCTCAGGGCTACCCCGGCGACGTAGTGCGCGACCTGTGCCACCAGCGCGTCCACCGCCGGGTCGTCGGCGGCGAGCTCACTGATGCCGGCGAGCAGTGCCGAGCCGACCTCCGGGATCGACCGTGGCAACAGCCGGGTGACCTGGTGTAATGCGCGCAACGCCAGCCGCAGCGACTCCCTGTCGGGATACACCCCGCCCATCAGGACGTCCTGTTCGATGACGCGTCGGACGAGCGGACCGGAGCCCTGCCAGAACCCCGCGACCGTCTCCACCCGGTTGGCGAGAATGGTGGCGGGATCGGCGCCGGCGTCCTCCGCGTCGTCCTGGGTGCGCTGCCGCTCCCGGAGCATCTCGTCGAGCTCGTCGAGCACCGGTGGGCCCGCCGCTTCGTCGTCCTCCGCCGGGACGTCGTCGATATCCTCGTCGTCCTCGTCAATGCCGTCTATACCGTCTATACCGTCTACACCGTCTACACCGTCTAGACCGTCGTCCTGCACGTCGTACCTGCGCAGGAGTTCCTCGACGACGGCCTCATGCGGGCCGAGCCCCACGCGTCCGTCGCGGATCTCCGTCAACCGGTCGACCGTGACCTCCACAGCCTCCGACAGGCCGAGCATCGAGTACATCATCAGTGCGGCAACGGTGTCGCCGGTATCGAGCGTCGAGAGGTCCACCGGGCCGGCCACCGGGATCTCGGGGGACACCGCCCCACTGACCTCGCCACGCCAGTCGGCGACCTCACGCGGCAGATGCAGCCAGGCGTCCTCCACCCAGGACGGCAGACGCGTCGGCATCACCGGGGTCACCGACAGGGCGTGGGACTCCGGCACCGGGACGTCCGGCGCCGACGGCGCACCGGACGGTGCCCGGTGCAGTGCCAACCCGATGCTCGACTCGACGTCATTGCCGTTGCGCCGGTCCAGTGCGGCCGCTGCGGAGCGTGCCCGTTCGCCGGTCCACCGGGCGAGACCCGCGACCGTCCCGCCGCCGGTCTGCTCACCCGCGAACGCCAGCCAGTCCGCCACCGCCGGCAACCCGGCGAACAACGGCCGCACCGCACCGTGCCCGGCCTCCACTGCCGCGGCGAGAACCGTGTGCATCCCCTCCAGCAGATGGACGTCCGACGAGGGGTCACGCCGGTGCAGCGCCATGACCGGCAGCATCCGGTCCAGCAGCCCCAGCGCCAGTGACGCCCGTCCCGACACCGCCAGATACTCGGCGACCTGCAACAGTGCGTCCGACAACTCCGGCGAGCCCACCGCGCGGTCAGCGACGAAGGCCGCCCGCGCCGCTGAGACCTCCAGCGCGACGACACCGGAGAGTGGAATCAACGACTCGGCTAGCATCACCGTCGGCTGGACATGGGCCTCCGGGGCGTTCTCCATCGCCGCGACGATCCCGACCACCGACTCCAGGTCGCCACGCTGTAGCGCCACCATGCCCCGGACGTCCAGGTCACGCTGGAAACGGTGCGCCTCCGCCCAGGTCAGCTCCTCTGGCAAGGACGGCTCCGGCAGATCGTCGAGCAGCTCCTGCGCGTCGTCCAACCGGCCCAGTGCCAGTAGGACACGCACCCGGGTCTCGGCGATATCGGTCTCGGAGCGTCCCAGCTCCCGCAGCGCCCCGACGGCCTGTTCGCTCAGATCCTCGAGGTCCGCGAGGTCCATGTCCGGACGCTGCGCGGCGCTCAGGACGATCTCCTGCCACAGCAGGTCGAAGATATTCGGCAGGTCGGCGTCACCCGTGCCGCCTGTGCCACCCGTGTCGACTGTGCCACCGGCGGCCGGTCCTGCATCGGGATTCGCCGGGAAGCGTTCCGGGTCCTCGCGGTGAATCTTCCACAGCCCGGGCAACAGGTCGACGGTGTCCCGCCGGTCCAACGCCTCCCCCTCCAGACAACGCAGCAGGTCAATCCGGTACGCCAACTCCTCATCTTCACGGGAAGTTCCCAGACAATCCGAGAGTTCCTCACACCTGCGCAGGTAGGACTCCTCACCGATCTCGCCACGCGAGCGCATCCCCCGCAGAGACTCCCACTCGTGTGCGACCCACGCCACATCCTGCGTACCTCTGACCCGTCCCATGCCCCAACTATGACATGAATCAGCCTCCCCCGGCGGTAGGGTGGTCCCCATGGAACTGAAGACGCACACCCGGACGCTCACCGGGTGGGGACGAACCGCGCCCACCTCGGCCGAGGTCCTCGCCACCCTTGATGTCGACATCATCTCCGCCGCCGTCGCCCAGGTCGCCGACGAGAACGCCGACAAGCCCGACCACCTCAAGCGCGGTGTCATCGCCCGCGGCATGGGCCGGTCCTACGGCGACCCCGCCATGAACGGCGGCGGCCTCGTGATCGACATGCAGCAGCTCAACCGCATCCACTCCATCGACCCGGACACCGCCCTGGTCGACGTGGACGCCGGCGTCACCCTCGACCAGCTGATGAAGGCCGCACTGCCGTCCGGGCTCTGGGTCCCCGTCCTGCCCGGCACCCGCCAGGTCACCATCGGCGGAGCCATCGGCCCGGACATCCACGGCAAGAACCACCACTCCGCCGGATCCTTCGGCGACCACGTGGTCTCCATGGAACTGCTCGTCGCCGACGGCCGTGTCCTGCACCTGGAACCGGAAGGCTCCACGGACGACCCCGACGGCACCCTGTTCTGGGCCACCGTCGGCGGGATGGGACTGACCGGCATCATCCTGCGTGCCACCATCCGGATGACGAAAACCGAGACCGCCTACTTCCTCGCGGACACCGACCGCACGGACACGCTCGACGAGACCATCGCCGCACACTCCGACGGTTCCGAGGTCAACTACACCTACTCCTCGGCGTGGTTCGACTGCATCTCCCCCGCCCCGAAACTGGGCCGGGCGACGATCTCCCGCGGCTCCCTGGCCACCCTGGACCAGCTCAAGGAGTACGCGCCGAAACTGGCGGCGGACCCGCTGAAGTTCAACGCACCGCAGCTGATGACGGTGCCGGACATCTTCCCGTCCTTCACCCTGAACAAGCTGACCCTCTCCGCGGTCGGCCTGGCGTACTACACGATGGGTGCCCCGGCGAAGAACCAGATCAAGAACCTCACGCAGTTCTACCAGCCGCTCGACCTCATCGGAGAGTGGAACCGCGGCTACGGCTCCAAGGGCTTCCTGCAGTACCAGTTCGTGGTGCCGACCGAGGCTGTGGAAGCGTTCAAGGACATCATCCGCGAGATTCAGGCGTCCGGCCACTACTCCGCGCTCAACGTGTTCAAGCTCTTCGGCGAGGGCAACCGCGCTCCGCTGAGCTACCCCATGCCGGGGTGGAACGTGTGCGTGGACTTCCCGATCCGCCCCGGTCTCGGCGAGTTCCTCGACAAGCTCGACCAGCGCGTCATGGAGTTCGGCGGACGTCTCTACCTGGCCAAGGAGTCACGGACCTCCGCCGAGAACTTCCACAAGATGTACCCCGGCCTGTCCGGCTGGCTGGACACCCGACGGTCCATCGACCCCACCGGTGTCTTCGCCTCCGACATGTCCCGCCGCCTCGAGCTCAACTAGGAGAGTCTTCCAATGATCAATGCCGTGGGTAAACCCCAGTCCATCCTGCTGCTCGGCGGCGCCTCCGACATGGGGCTCGCCGTGGTCGAGGAGTTCCTGACCCGTGGCCCGGCACGCGTGGTGCTGGCCGCCCGTCCGGGTGAGGACCTCTCCTCCGCCGTCGGTCGCATGGAGTCCGCCGGCGCCTCCACCGTGGAGACGGTCGGCTTCGACGCCACCGACTTCGACTCCCACCCGGAAGTCTTCGACGAGATCTGGGCCGGTGGCGACATCGACCTCGCCGTCGTCGCCTTCGGTGTCCTCGGCGACAACGAGGTGCAGTGGACCGACCAGAAGCAGGCCGTGCTGGCCGCCCAGGTCAACTACACCGGTGCGGTCTCCGTCGGCGTGCTGCTGTCCAACCGGATGAAGGCCCAGGGACATGGCCAGATCGTGGTGTTTTCCTCCGTCGCCGGTGAGATGGTGCGCCGCTCGAACTTCGTCTACGGCTCCACCAAGGCCGGCGTGGACGGCTTCTACCGGATGCTCGGTGAGGCTCTGCGCGGCACCGGGGTGAAGGTCCTGACGGTGCGCCCCGGCCAGGTCCGCACCAACATGACCGCCGCGTTGGACGACGCCCCGCTCACCGTGGACAAGACCGATGCCGCCAAGGCTGTCGCCGCCGGGGTGGACAGCGGCAAGCCGGTCATCTGGATCCACCCACTGTTCCGCCCGATCATGCTGATCCTGAAGAACCTGCCGCAGTTCATCGTGCGGCGGCTGCCGCTGTAGGGGGCTGCGGCTGTAGGCTGCTTCCGTATCGCGTCAGGTGCGGTGAGGGGATGTAGGGGTTCACCTGCGGGACCGTTGCGGTAGCACACCAGCCCTCGGGTGGCAGAGGTACAGGCCCGATGGCAGAGGGTCCGGTCGCTTTTGGGGCCTAGAACGACCGGCGGGTCTGCCAGCGGACCGACTGCTCCGCCGGATCATCCCCACAGCGCAATACACAGGTACGAAAAGCAGTGATCTGTTCGCCACACTCCGCTACGCGAACGAATCGTGGCATAAACGTGCTCCAGGCTATTCCTGGGGAGCAGATACTACGAGACTCTGCCCCAGCACTGCCGCTCCCCGTCACCGGCTAAGGGGCGCCGGGCCTGGCGCAGGCCCAAGAGCCTCAATCTCCTCGACCTCCTCGCTCTCCGCGACGAATTCACGGAGCACGCCGGACGCCGCGGCACCCCCTGAGCCGGGCATCCGTCCTACTCCGCGAAGGGGTAGTCGGTGTACCCGTGGGCCCCGCCGACGTAGAACGTCGAGGAATCCGGCCGGTTCAGTTCCAGTCCGTCCTGCCAACGGCGGACCAGATCCGGGTTGGCGATGAGTTGGCGACCGACCACTGCGGCATCGGCCAGATCGTCCTCAACGATGTGCCGCGCCTCGTCCAGCTCGGTGACATGACCGAAACCACTGTTGAGCAGGAATGTCCCGGCGAACTTCTCACGCAGGGTCGCGACCAGGTCGCCGTCGATGTCCGCGTGCAACACCGAGAGGTAGGCCAGTCCGAGGTCCCGGATGCCGTCGATGAGGGCGCCGTAGGTGGCCAGGACGTCCTCCCGGTCGTCCTCCGGAACACCCTGCACACCGTGCTCCGGGGAGATCCGTAGTGCCGTACGCTCCGGTCCGATCTCCGCGGCCACGGCCCGGACCACCTCGACGGTGAGACGGGCCCGGTTTTCCGGGGAACCGCCGTAGGCGTCCTCACGGTGGTTCGACGATGCCGCCGTGAACTCGTGCAGCAGGTAGCCGTTCGCGCCGTGGATCTCCACCGCGTCAATGCCTGCATCGACGGCCCGGCGTGCTCCGTCCACGAACTCCTGGATGATCCGCGGAATCTCGTCGGTCTCCAGTGCCCTCGGCACCACACCGTCGAGCTTCCCGGAG
The DNA here is from genome assembly GCF_001942345.1 of Corynebacterium sp. CNJ-954. Classification (GTDB taxonomy): domain Bacteria; phylum Actinomycetota; class Actinomycetes; order Mycobacteriales; family Mycobacteriaceae; genus Corynebacterium. The sequence goes on along the minus strand of NZ_MKKI01000004.1, from coordinate 93,261 downwards.
AATCCCCGTACCGGGCCGCCAGTGCCGATCGCACTGGGCGCCTCCGGCTCTCCGCCGCGCAGCAGGTCGGGGTGGGACGTGCGCCCACCGTGCATGATCTGCATGGCCAGCGTCCCGCCCTCCGCGTGCACGGCGTCGGCGACCTGCGCCCAGCCGGCCTGCTGCGCGTCATCGGCGATACCTGCCTGCCCCGGGAAGGAACGGTTACTGAACGCGGGGAAGGTGCCCTCAGTCAGCACCAGGCCAGCCGATGCGCGCTGCCGGTAGTACTCCACGTGCAGGTCGGTGGGCACGCCGTCCTCTTCTGCACGCTGACGGGTCAGCGCAGCCATGGTCACCCGGTTCTTCAGGTGGAGCGCACCGGTGTCCAGTGGGTCGAAGAGAGACGTCGTTGTGGTCGTGGTCGTGGAAGTCGTTGTAGTCACCTCCGGGACAACCCTGGCGGGCAGGACGGTATTCCCGCAGCCCCGGAAATCCAGGCATGAGACACGCGCAGGTCTCCAGGCAGACGTCGGCGATGGCAGAGCTACCGGTTGCGCGGTCAGGGGTAACGGGCGGATAGCACGCCGAAAACGACCATCGCCCCTGCCACGCGACCGACAGGTCTGCCACTCGCCGAACAGCGGCCAGCCCCCTTGCGGCATACCCCATAGGGGTATACAGTCGGCATCGTCAGAGAGACCGGAACGACGAATGGAGAACACCATGGCCACCATCACCAAGAACTACACCGTCGAAGGCATGACCTGCGGACACTGCAAAGCTTCCGTCGAAGAGGAGATCGGTGAGATCGCCGGCGTCTCGTCGGTGGACGCTGAATTGTCCACCGGGATCGTCACCGTCACCGGCGAGGACATCGACGACTCCTCCGTCGCCGACGCCGTCGCTGAAGCCGGTTACAGCATCAGGAGCTGACCATGACCACCACACCCGTCGAATCCGCCGAACCCGTCGGCCTGATCGATCTGGACCTCGGCGTCACCGGTATGACCTGCACGTCCTGCTCGAACCGCGTAGAGCGCAAGCTCAACAAGCTCGACGGTGTGGAGGCCACGGTGAACTTCGCCACCGAATCCGCCTCGGTCCGTTACGACCCCGCCAAGGCCGACACCAGCGCCCTCATCGACACCGTGAGAGGCGCCGGATACGACGCCTTCACCATGTCCGACGACACCGAAGGCGCGAGTACCGGTGACACCAGTGATGCCGGTTCAACCGGCGGGCAGGAGAGCGGCCAGTCCCGGGTCGACGCCGCCCGCGACAGTGAGGCCGCCGACCTGAAGAAGCGCACGATCGTCTCCGCGCTGATCACCGTACCGGTCGTCCTGGTGAGCATGATCCCGGCACTGCAGTTCGAGAACTGGCAGTGGGCCGTCCTCACCGCCGTCACCCCGGTGTACTTCTGGGGCGGGGCACCGTTCCACCGGGCCACGCTGGCGAATCTGCGTCACGGCTCCTTCACCATGGACACCCTGGTGACCCTGGGCACCACGGCCGCCTACCTGTGGTCACTGTGGGCATTGTTCCTGGGTAACGCGGGCATGCCCGGGATGACCATGGAAATGCACCTTCTGCCGTCGCACTCCACGATGGACGAGATCTACCTGGAGTCCGTCGCCGTCGTCATCACCTTCCTGCTGTTGGGCCGCTGGTTCGAGACCCGTGCGAAAGGACGTTCCTCCGAGGCGCTGCGCACCCTGCTGAACATGGGGGCGAAGGACGCCACGGTGCTGCGCGACGGCGCCGAGGCCCGCGTTCCCGTCAAGGAGCTACAGGTCGACGACGTGATCGTGGTGCGTCCGGGCGAGAAGATCGCGGCCGACGGCGTGGTCACCGACGGCAGCTCCGCCGTGGACGAGTCGATGCTCACCGGCGAATCGGTGCCGGTTGAGGTCACGGACGGTTCCACTGTCACCGGGGCGACCATCAACACCTCAGGACGGCTGCTCGTCCGCGTGACCCGCACCGGTGAGGACAGCACGCTGTCCCAGATGGCGAAGCTGGTCACCGACGCACAGGCCAAGAAGGCACCGGTGCAGCGACTGGTCGACCGTATCTCGCAGGTCTTCGTCCCCGTCGTCATCCTCATCGCCGTGGCGACGCTGGTCATCCACATCGCCACCGGCAGTGGAGTGGCGCCCGCGTTCACCGCCGCCGTCGCGGTACTGATCATCGCCTGCCCGTGCGCACTGGGCCTGGCCACACCGACGGCACTGCTGGTCGGCACCGGGCGGGGCGCCCAGCTCGGCCTACTGATCAAGGGGCCGGAGGTGCTGGAGTCCACCCGGCGCGTCGACACCGTCGTCATGGACAAGACGGGCACGGTCACCTCGGGTGTGATGTCCGTCAGCGACGCGACCCCCGGCGTGCTCGCTTCCGCCGCCGCCGTTGAGGCTGGCTCCGAGCATCCGATCGCCCGGGCGATCGTGCGCGAGGCCGAGCAGCGTGGCGCGGTTCCTCAGGCCACCGATTTCGCCACCACCGCGGGACGGGGTGTCACCGGGACGGTCGACGGGTCCACCGTGACCGTGGGTCGTCCCGCCGCACACCTGCCCGATGACCTACAAGGGGCCTTCGACGCGGCGCAGGACGCCGGCGGCACCCCCGTCGTCGTCGAGATCGACGGGAACGCCGCCGGGGTGATCACCGTGCGGGACACGGTGAAACCGACCTCCGCCGAGGCCGTGGCCGGGCTCAAGGAGCTCGGTCTGACACCGATGCTGCTCACCGGTGACAACGAGGGTGCCGCCCGAGCCGTCGCCGCCGAGGTCGGGATCGCCCCGGAGAACGTCATCGCCGGTGTGATGCCGGACGAGAAGGTCGACCACATCGGTACGCTCCAGGCTGAGGGCCGGAACGTGGCCATGGTCGGTGACGGTGTCAACGATGCCGCGGCCCTGGCGTCCGCGGAACTCGGTTTGGCGATGGGGGCGGGGACCGACGTGGCGATCGAGGCGTCGGACATCACACTGATGAATGACGACCTGCGCTCCGCCGTCGATGCTATCCGCCTGTCGCGTCGCACCCTCGGCACGATCCGGGGCAACCTGTTCTGGGCCTTCGCCTACAATGTCGCATTGATTCCGGTGGCTGCGATCGGGCTGCTCAACCCGATGCTCGCCGGTGTGGCGATGGCGTTCTCCTCGGTGTTCGTGGTCTCCAACTCGTTGCGGCTGCGCAGCTTCCGGTCAAGCCACGCCAGCTGACCGGGGCACCTCACTGCAGCGGGTTGCCCTCGGGGATCTGCCCGCAGGTACTCGTCGGCTCGTCACCGGCGAAGCGGACGTTGATCCATGGCACCATCTGCGCTGCCCACGCGGCCCCTGCCAACGCGTGGCCACCGGCCGGGATCTCCCGGTAGTCCACGTCCGTCCCGTCATCACAGTATTTCCGGGCCAACGACCGGGTGTCGCCGAGCAGCATCACACCGTCGCCGTCACCGAGGACTGGATGCGGCGGGGTGTTCTCCGCTTCACCACCTCCGGCCTGTACCAGCAGCTGAGGGTACGGCGGGGTGTCCCGCAACCCCATGTTCGTGTCGTCCAGAAGGTGACGCACCTCGGGAATGGAGTCCGGATACGGGTACTCCGGCAGGATGATCTCCTCCCACCGCAGGTGATCGTAGGAGTCGGAGGCGTCACCGATGGCGACGCGGTCCATGTCGGCGAAGACCTGTCGACCGGTGTCGGTGAGGTAGGGGTCCAGGTCGACCCCGTAGGCACGCGCCAGCCCCACCATCGCCATACCGACGACACCGGACCAGCCGCTGCCCTCCCCCGCGTAGACGAGGTTGTGTTCGGGGCGCACCATGGTGCCACCCTGGGCCACCCCGACAATGCTCCCGGCGACCTCCGGTGCGTAGCTTTCCGCCAGGATCGACGCCCAACCGGCACCGATCGACCCCCCGGAGTAACCGACGAGCGCGGTCGGAGCGTCAGACGGGACCTCGGCCCCGGGAGTCCGGTGGGACGCGCGGAGGCCGTCGAGGATGATCTGCCCGTACTCCGGACCGGCGGCGAAGATCTCCCCCTCGCCCTGGATATCGGGCATGACCACGGTATGTCCGGCGGCGAGCAAAGGTGCGATGAAGGCGAGTTCCGCCAGCACGACGGCGCCACCTTCGCTGACGTTCCCGGACAGGACGCGGGACGGTCCGTCCTCGGGGCGCATGGAGTCGTAGAAACTGGCGTACATCACGGTGTTGCCGGACGGTTCGACGGAGGACGGCGGGTGGATCACACTGGTCACGGCCACGGAGGGCTCACCGAGGGTGTCGGTGGTGCGGTACTGCACCTGGGTGGCCTGCAACGGGGAGTCAATCTCCCCGATTTCCTTGATTCCCTCGATTCCCTCGATCTCAGCCGGGATGGTGCGTTGTTTCAGCGGTGCACCGGGGGCGAGTCGCTGCAGCTCCTCGGCGTCGTCTCCGTCGGGAAGCGCGAAGAACGACGCATCGTCCTGGACGGTCGGGATCTCGGCCGGCGCAGTGACCGGCGCGGACTGTGTCGTCTCTTTCGGCGGGTCGTCGGCTGTGCCGGCACAGGCCGGTGCCGCACCACCACCGAGTGCCAGGACGAGGAGCGTCGCCCCTACTTTTCGTTTCGTATCCCGCATTCCGCCTCCGGGTCGTCAGTCAGTTGACGACACCGTAGCGTCGACGCGGTGCGACAGTGGGGACGTCTTATTTTCGCGCGTGGCACGAACCACCATGGAAGCCTGTGACCTGGACTTAGGGAAATAGCAATCCCGGACCCCATTATGGGGACCGGGATTGTCGACACTGAAAACTATGTGTTTTCAGAAGATTCTTACTACGTCGTGATGCCGCCGACCACCTGCGCGACGATCGTGGCGGCAAGGGCCCGGATCTCGGCCTCGTCCTGCCCCTCACGGGGCCGGAACCACATGGCCGTGCTGTTCAGACTGCTCAGCAGGACACGGGTCATCAGACGCCGGTCACCGTCACGGATACTCGCGTCGGCGATACCGTCCTCCAGCACCTGCCGGAACATCACCTCGTACTCCTCGCGGAGTCCGTTGATCGTCTCGAGCACCTCGCGTTGCCGCTCTTTGAGCGCAGCGAAACGCTGTCCGGGGACACCCTGGTGGATGGCATTGTGGTAGCCGAGGTTCTGCATGAGGTTCGCCAGGTGCGCCTCACTCATGGCGGTGAGCCGTTCGGCACCGGTACCCGCGCCGCTGGAGAACGGTTCCACCACACGGCGGACGGTCTTCATCCCCTCCTCGTACACGGCGAGGTAGATGTCGAACTTCGAGCGGTAGTAGTAGTAGACCCGCCCCTTCGTCGCGCCGATCTCCTCGGCGATGTCGTCGATGGTGGCACGGTCGAAACCTCTGAGCTCGAAGACCTCGGCTGCGGCGTCGAGGATCTGATGACGCGCCTGATCATGGGCTGTCATATCGACGCCGAAGGAGTCCACTGTCATGTCCTCCAGTCTATACAGTCACAGTTCAAACAGCCCGGCCGCTCCCATTCCGCCGCCGATGCACATCGTGACGACCACGTACCGGGCCCCGCGCCGCTTGCCTTCACGCAGCACGTGGCCGACCATGCGGGCGCCGCTCATGCCGTAGGGGTGACCGATGGCGATGGCGCCACCGTTGACGTTGTACTTCTCCGGGTCGATGCCCAACTGGTCCCGGCAGTACACTGCCTGGGAGGCGAAAGCCTCGTTGAGTTCCCAGAGATCGATGTCGTCGACGGTGAGCCCGTGCTGCTCCAGCAGCTTCGGCACGGCGTAGATGGGCCCGATGCCCATCTCGTCCGGCTCGCACCCGGCTACGGCGATTCCCCGGTAGGTGCCCAGGGGCTCCAGGCCCCGGCGTGCGGCCTCGTCCTTCTCCATCAGGACGACGGCGGCCGCACCGTCCGAAAGCTGGGACGCGTTGCCTGCGGAGATGGTGGCGTCGTGCCCGGGACGGTCCGGCAGGACCGCCTTCAGTTTCGCCAGGCCCTCGGCCGTCGTGGACGGTCGGTTGCCTTCGTCGAGGGAGAGGCCGCCGAGGGGGACGATCTCGTCTTCGAACAGTCCGGCCTCCTGGGCGGCGGCGGTCCGGCGCTGGGATTCCAGGGCGTACTCGTCCTGGGCCTCACGCGAGACGGAGAAGCGCTCCGCCACGTTCTCGGCGGTCTCCAGCATGGGGATGTAGACGTCGTGCCCGTTCTCCTTGAGCCACGGATCGACGACGCGGTAGCTGTTGCGGTGCTCATTCTGCACGAGGCTGATCGACTCCACGCCGCCGCCGACGGCGACCTGCAGGCCGTCGACGATGATCTCCTTCGCCGCCGTCGCCACGGCCATCAGGCCGGACGCGCACTGGCGGTCGACGGTCATGCCCGGCACGGAGACCGGAAGCTCGGCGCGCAGGGCTGCCTGACGTGCGACGTTGTACCCGGTCGAGCCTTCCTGCATGGCGCAGCCGAGGATGACCTCCTCCACGTCAGACGGGTCGAGGCCCGCCCGCTCCACCGCGGCGGCGATCGCGTGTGCGGCGAGTTCCTGGCCCTGGGTGTCACTGAACGCACCCTTGTAGGCGCGGCCGATGGGGGTACGTGCGGTGGAAACCACCACTGCTTCTCTCATGGTGCTCATTTCTCCTTGGTTCAGTTCTGTGAGTTGGTCGGATCGTACATGGCGACAGACATCGTGGAGGTCAGTCCGCCGTCGAGGGGGATCGTCGTGCCGGTGATGAAGGAGCTGGCCGGGGACAGCAGGAATGTCACGAGCCCGACAGCGTCCTCAGGTCGTCCCAGACGCCCGAGAGGGTTCGCCTTGCTCATCTCGTCGCCGTGCTCGTCGATGGCCCACTTCATCATCTTGGTGGGGAACGGCCCCGGCGCGATGGCGTTGACCAGGATCGACGGTGCCAGCGTCGAGGCCATGTGCCTGGTCATGTGGTGGACCGCCGCCTTCGACGCGGAGTACGAGTAGTTCTCGTAGTTCGGCACGGCGAGACCGTCGATGGAGCCGATGTTGATGATGCGGGACGGTTCGGAGCCCGCACCGGCCTCAAGCAGCGGACGCAGAAGCTGGGCGAGCACGAACGGCGTCTTGACGTTCACGCCGAGTACCTTGTCCCAGGCGGACGGCGGGAACTCGTCGAAGGTGGCACCCCAGGTCGCACCCGCGTTGTTGACCAGCCCATCGAGGTGGTCGGTGTGGCTCTTGACCTGCTCAGCGAGGTCCCGGCACCCTTCTTCGGTCGAGATGTCGGCGGCGATGGCATGGACGGTCCCGTACTGCGAGAGCTCCTGCTGCGCCTCCTGTGCAGCGTCCGCTTTGCGGGTGGACACCAGGACGGTCGCTCCGGCGCGGAGGAGCCCCTCGGCGATCATCAGGCCGATGCCCCGTGCGCCGCCGGTGACCAGGACGGTGTGTCCCGAGATATCGAAGTTGTTCGTGGTGGTCATGACGCCTTCTACCCCTTGTTCCCTGCGTCCCCGGTGACGGTCCGCACATACAGCGAGGTCTGGTCGAATGCCGAGCCGAGGGAATGGGTGTTGCTGAGGTCGGAGATCTCGTCCCAGTGGGCGGCGACGCCTTCGGCACTGAGCTCGTCAGCGGGCAGGGCGACCGGTTCTGCCTCGAGCATGCGGGACACTGCGAAGACTCCGGCACCTGCACCAAGGATCACGCCGTTGGGTGCATCCTTCGACACCAGGAAGACCGCACCCGGGGTCACAGTCTCCGGGCCGAGTTTCGCAGCGGCGTCCTCGTCGATGAGGCCGTCCGTCATCTGCGTGGCCGCGGTCGGGGCAAGGGCGTTGACCTTGATCCCCTTGCGCTCGCCTTCGATGGCCAGGACATTGGTCAGGCCGACCAGTCCGGACTTGGCGGCACCGTAGTTGGACTGACCGAAGTTGCCGTAGATGCCCGAGGCGGAGGTGGTCATGAGAATACGGCCGTAGCCCTGCTCGACCATGTGGGGCCAGGCGGCCTTCGTGCAGTTGACCGATCCCATGAGATGGACATCCACGACCTTGCGGAAGTCGGCGAGGTCCATCTTGGCGAAACTCTTGTCACGGAGGATGCCGGCGTTGTTGATGAGGATGTCGATACGACCCCACTGCTGCACTGCAGCATCAATCATCGCGGCGGCAGCCTCGACATCGGAGACGTCGGCGCCGTTGGCGATGGCTTCACCACCGGCTGCCGCGATCTCGTCGACGACAGCATCAGCGTTGCCGAGGTCGTTGACCACGACCTTCACGCCGCGCTTCGCGAGGTCCAGGGCATGAGCCCTGCCCAGTCCTCCGCCTGCTCCGGTGATGACGGCAACTTGTCCTGCAAACTCTTCCATGTTCTTCCTCTCTAGTTTCTAACTGCGATACTAACGAGTATTATGTGATGCTGATCTCAGCCGTGTCAAGGCCCTCCCCCCAGCGGGCCGATGTACGACGCGAGCCCCTACCCGTTGACCCTCTCCAACAGTTCCTGCAGCTGTTCGCGGGTCACCGCTCCCCCGCTGAACGTGACGATCCGGTCGAGTGGGATGCTCGCCATCATCTTCGCCATGTCGACACCCAGACCGTCTCCACCCTCACCGCCGCTCTCACCATCACCCCCGGCCATGCCGCCGAGGACATCGCCGAGCGATTCCGCCACCGCCGGTACCGCCAGTGCCTCGCCGAGCGTCGACTCGAGGGTCAGCGGAACACGCACCTCCTCCCCTTCCAGGTCGACCTCCACCGAACCACGCAGGTCCCTGCTGGACGCCCCCACGTGAACCACGTAGCGTCCCGGCTCCAGGACGAAACGGTCCACCCGCACATCCCAGTACTCCAGGTCACGCCGGTCCAGGTGGATCTCGATCTCCTCTCGTTCACCGGGTTCCAGCGTGACCGATCCGAACCCGGCCAACACCTTGGGAGCCCTGACCTGGTCCGAGTCCGGCACAGACACATACGCCTGCACCACGTCCCGTCCGGCCCGGTGACCGGTGTTGGTCACCCCGACCGTGACCGTGATGCCGTCGCCGTCGTCGTCCGGCTGGCCGAAGACATCGTCGTACTCGAAGGTCGTGTAGGACAGGCCGTGACCGAACGGGTAGGCGACACGCAGATTGCGTGCGTCGTACCAGCGGTAACCGACGAACAGACCTTCGCTGTAACGGACGTGCCCGTGCTCACCAGGGAAATCCAGGTAGGCCGGGGTGTCGGCCAACCGTGCAGGCAGGGTCTCGGTGAGTTTGCCCGACGGGTTCACCTCGCCGGTCAGTACATCGGCGATCCCCGCACCACCGCCCTGGCCGAGCAGGTTGGCGTCCAGAACCGCCGGGGCGAGGTCAGACACCTCCCCGAGGTCCAACGCGCCACCGTGGGACAGCACCACGACCACCCGTTCCTGCACCGCACGTACCGCACGCAACAACCCGAGCTGCTCCGGCGGCAACGACAGGTCGGTCCGGTCGAAGCCTCGGACTCCTGGTCCGGCGACAGGCCCAGGAACACCACGGCGATGTCCGCGTTCGCGGCGTCCTCCACCGCTTCAGCGAGCAGCCCGCTGTCACGCCCTGAACCGTCCGTGGTGAAGCCCGCGGCATAGGTCACCGGTGCCGCCAGACGTTCCTTGAGCAGCTCCAGCGGCGAGTCGACGCGGGTGGGGTTCACATGGGAACTTCCTCCGCCCTGGTAGCGCGGGGTCTCGGCGAAGGCACCGATCACGGCCACGGAACCGGTCACCCCCGAGGCGGCGATCGGCAGGATGTGCCGTCCATCGGCGTCGTCGTTCTTCAGCAGGACGACGGACCGCGCCGCTGCCTCACGGGCGAGGGCATGGTGCTTCTCCGCGGTCTCGTCGTCGAAGGAGGCTTCCCGGCGTGCCGCGGTGGCCCGCCGGGCCAGTGCCGCCACCCGCTCCGCTGCGACGGTCACCACGTCTTCGTCGAGCTGCCCGTTGCTGACCGCTGTCACCACCTCGGCGTCCGCCGCCCCACCGTCCGACGGCATCTGCAGGTCAAGACCTGCGGCGACCGAGCGTAGGCGCCCGCCGACCGCACCCCAGTCGCTGACGACCACGCCGTCGAAGCCCCACTCGCCGCGGAGGATGTCGGTGAGCAGTTCACGACTGTGCCGGACGGGCACTCCGTTGACGGCGTTGTAGGAGCACATCACGGTCCATGGTGCGGCGTCCTCGACGATCCTGCGGAAGGCACGCAGGTAGATCTCACGCATCGGACGGGGATCGACGTCGGAACTCGCCCGCATCCGGTCGTGCTCCTGGTTGTTGAGCGCGAAGTGCTTCAGACTCGCACCGACGCCCCCGTCCTGCAGTCCGGTGACCCAGGCGGTGCCGAGCGCCCCCGCCAGGTGCGGATCCTCGGAGTAGTACTCGAAGTTGCGTCCACCCAGTGGCGACCTCTTGATGTTCACTCCCGGACCGAGGAGCACCTGCACGTCCTCCGCCTGCGCCTCCTCCGCGAGGGCGGCGCCGATGCGCTCCACGAGGTCGGGGTCCCAGCTCTGGCTGAGACCGGCGGCCGGTGGGAAGCAGGTGGCAGGAACGCTGCCGGCCAGTCCCAGGTGGTCCACACCACCGGTCTGTTTGCGCAGCCCGTGCGGCCCGTCGGTCAACGTGACGGAGGGGACGTCACCGACCTCCTTCGTCTGCCAGAAGTTCCTGCCCGATCCGAGCCCGGCGCGGTCTGCCAGTGACAGTGCCGCAATGTCGGTGGTGCCGGTGGTGTCGTCCGTGGTGGATGGTGTGTGGTGGGTCATGGTGTCCTTTGTACTGGTGTACGGGAATTCACGCCGGGAAGTCGCAGGTGCCGGTCACCGGACGCCCGTGGAACCGGTCGAGCAGGAACGGGATGCCGAAGGCACTTCCGGAGACCGCCTGGAGGAAGTGGTTCTGGTCGCTGATCTCGGGGAGGATGTCGTCGCGGTAGACCACGGGCGCCCCGGTCGAGCACCATGTCGCGGCAAGCTCGCGGGCCTGACCGTAGGCCACCGTCTTGTCATGGCGGCCGGAGACGATCATCGTCGGAGCGGCCGGCGTCCCGGTGCCGATGCGCTGCTCGTTCATGGCCCGCACGCCCTCCGGGATCTCGCCGAGGAGGTCATCGAGCCGACGGCCGTCCGCCGTCCACTGGTCGGTTGTCTGGTAACCGTAGGTGTCGCCGATCTCGTCGGTGCACATGCCGGCCAGGTCATCAAGGACGTCACGACCGTGGTCGGAGAGGTGCGTGTCGAGTTCGGCGGCCAACGCCGGGTACCGGGCGTTGAGACCGTTGATGGTGAAGCCGATCGCCCCGACGAGGTTCGACCCGTCGATGGTGCGCTGCACCGCCTCGAGGTCAGCGGGTGGGGCCGAGGCGTAGGCGCCGACCACGTCCAAGTCCGGGGCATAGTCGGCGACTGCCTCGACCGCTGCGGTCGATGCACCACCGCCCTGGGAGTGCCCGTAGAACCCGACCGAGCCGAAACCGTCTCCGCGGTCTTCGACGAGGCTGCGGGCCGCACGGGCCGCGTCGATCATCGCGTGCCCCTGTTCCGCCCGGTTCATGTAGGTGTGCATCCCCGGTGTGCCCATTCCCACATAGTCGGTCACCACCACCCGGACGCCCTGACTGGCGAACACCCAGTCGTACGCACCCTCCAGGGCGACGGTGCGCCCGGAGTCCAGCGGGTCCGGCTGGTCGTCCAGGGGCCAGTTCCGGGAGGGGGCGCACTGGTCACCCTGGCCGACCGTGCCCCGTCCCACGACCACGGTGGGACGCTCCCCCGGGCCGGTCCACGGCACCGTCGGCTCGACGGTGTAGCCGCTGACCGCGACGGGCGCACCGGTCATGTCCGTGGTGGAGTACATCATCTTCTGCACCCTGTCCGGCACGGCGAACTGGTGCCCGTCCGGGCCGGACGGTGCCGGCGCGTAGGGGGCGGTCGCGGTCCGCAGTACTGTCCCGGGCGCGCCCGGGACCAGGTCGGCGGTGTTGTAGAAGGGGTCGACGTCGCCGGCCTCGACCCGTGGGGCCTGCCCTGCCCACGGCAGGGTCTGCCCCTGCGCCGGAGATACCGCGAGTGCCACTACGACGGCTGCACCGGCGAGCACCGACAGCCCCCGCCTCCCCGTCGGCTCGACCCTGCCCCTCACCGCGTCCAGGATCCCCATAGTCTTCTCTCCTCTGACGGTATATTCTTCCTACTACATTTCCTGTCAAACCTACTCCGCTTGTCGTGGCTCGCTGAGAAGAAGGGGAGAACCCACACGAAGACACAGAGGCAGACATACTCGGAACCTTCCCCGCGGAGGGCCGCAGGGGTACAGTCTCCGCAAGACCACCCGTCCAACCAGAAACGAGTGCCATGTCCGACACAACCCGGCCCCGCCCCGTCCACCTCGTCATCATGGGTGTGAGCGGCAGCGGGAAGACCACGATCGCCGAACAGCTCGAACAGCGAACCGGTGTGCCCTACGCCGAGGCCGACGTATTCCACCCCGAGGCGAACAAGAAGAAGATGGGCTCCGGCCAGCCGCTCAACGACGACGACCGATGGCCCTGGCTGCAGGAACTGCGGAACTGGATGACCGCACAGGCGGAGAAGGGTCACTCCACCATCGTGACCTGTTCCGCACTGAAGAAGTCCTACCGCGACGTCCTGCGTGAGGCCGTCGGCGACGAGTTCTTCGTGCTGTTGGACGCGCCGGAAGACGTTCTCGCCGCCCGCATGGAGGTCCGCAAGGGCCACTTCATGCCGGCCTCTCTGCTGCGCTCCCAACTCGACACCCTCGAAGGTCTCGACGCCGACGAGAAGGGCATCACGGTCGACGCCACCGAGTCCCCCGAGTCGCTCGCCACCGAGATCCTGGCCATTGACGCACTCGCCGTGCTCGCCCACGAGGGGCGGCCGCAATGACGTTGACCCTCCTCGCCGCCGACGCCGAATCGACCGGGACCGCCGGTGAAACCCAACTGGTGGTCGCCGCGGTCATCGGCATCGCCCTGATCATCGGACTGATCGTCTGGGCGAAACTCAACCCGTTCCTGTCCCTGATGATCGGCTCGGCCGTCCTCGCGCTGGTCGCCGGCACTCCCCTGGTGGAGGCGTTCGGCAGCTTCACTGAAGGCTTCGGCGGCACCGTCGGCGACGTCGGTGTCCTCATCGCCCTCGGCGCGGTGATCGGACAGTTCCTCGTGAAGTCCGGTGCCGCCGACAGTATCGTCGACGCCTTCCTCGCCCGCACCGCCCCGGGGCTACGCCCCTGGGTCATCGCCGGGCTGGCCATGCTGCTGGGTATCCCGCTGTTCTTCGAGGTCGGCATCGTCCTGCTGATCCCGGTGGTCATGCTGGCCGCCCGTCGGTCGCAGCTGCCGGTCATGCTGCTGGGTATTCCGGCCCTGGCGGGTCTCTCCGCCCTGCACGCCCTGGTGCCCCCGCACCCCGGCCCCCTGATCGCCGTGGACGCCCTGGGTGCGAACCTCGGCCTCACCCTGGCCCTGGGTCTGCTGGTGTCTGTCCCCGTCGTGGCGATCGCCGGCCCGTTGTCGGCGAAGTTCATGGCCCGGTGGGTACCGATCGAGGCACCGACCTCCATCTCCGGGCAGGACATCACCGAGAACACCGGGAGCACCGGGGCCGACCGTCCCTCGGTCGGGCGGGGCCTCTCCGTGGTGCTGCTCCCGGTGGTGATGATGCTGTCGCGCACCGTCGTGGAATCACTGCAGGTGTCCGAGGACTCGGTGGTGTACAAGACCTTCGAGTTCCTGGGTGAACCCATCGTCGCACTACTCGCGACGGTTCTGCTGGCGATGTTCTTCCTCGGTTTCGGTGTGGGGCGCACCCGGCAGGAGGTCTCCGACCAGATCGGCGGTGCCTTCGGACCCATCGCCGGCGTGATCCTCATCGTCGGCGCCGGCGGCGGTTTCAAGCAGACGCTGGTCAACACCGGTGTCGCCGACGTCGTCGGCGAGTGGGTGCAGGCCGCGCCGGTCTCCCCGCTGATCGCCGGGTGGCTCGTCGCGGTGTTCATCCGCCTGGCCACCGGCTCGGCGACGGTGGCGACCGTCACCGCCGCCGGCATCATGGCGCCGGTCGCCGCGGGCATGGGCTCGACCGAAGTCGCGCTGATGGTGCTGGCGATCGGCGCCGGGTCGGTGTTCTTCTCCCACGTCAACGACGCCGGCTTCTGGTTGGTCAAGGAGTACTTCGGCATGACCGTGCCGCAGACGCTGAAGACGTGGTCGTTGATGGAGACGGTGCTCTCCGTCGTCGCCCTCGGCGTGGTTCTGCTGGTCCACCTGGTCATCTGACCCGGGCACCCACACATAGGGCCACCCCTCCGGGTGGCCCACATACCCGCAGGTCAGCCCGCTGGTAGGGTCGTGGCACTTTCCCGATAAGCGACATGCAGATGGGAGCACGAGCCATGACCGACCAACTGACGTTCACCAACCCTGTCACCCGCTTCGCGAGGATCGAACCCCCCGAGCAGCACCAGCCTGAACCGGGTCTGGACGCTGAGCTGATCCCCGAGGCTGACATCGGGGCCACCAGCTACCGCGGCACCGGACGCCTGGAAGGACGGAGGGCTCTGGTCACCGGCGCGGACTCCGGCATCGGCGCGGCCACCGCACTCGCCTTCGCCCGTGAAGGCGCCGATGTGGCACTGGCCTACCTCCCCGACGAGGAACGCGACGCCCGCCGCGTCGCCGACCTCATCGAGGCGGAGGGCCGTCGCGCCGTCCTGCTGCCCGGCGACCTTGCCGATGAGCGGTACTGCGTGGACCTCGTGGAACAGGCCGTCAAGGAACTCGGCGGACTCGACGCCCTGGTCAACAACGCAGGGCGGCAGATCTCGGTGCCACGGTTCGCCGACATCACCGACGAGCAGTGGAAGCAGACCTACGAGGTGAACCTCCACGCCATGGTGCGGGTGACCAGAGCCGCACTCCCCCACCTCGACGCCGGTGCGACGATCGTGAACTCGACCTCCATCCAGGCCTACGACCCCTCGGACCACCTGATGGACTACGCGTCGACGAAGGCGGCGATCAACAACTTCACCAAGGGGTTGGCCACTCAACTGGCTCCGGAGGGCATCCGCGTCAACGCCGTGGCGCCCGGCCCCGTGTGGACGCCCCTGCAGGTCTCGGACGGCCAGCCCAAGGAGGCACTGCCCGAGTTCGGTCACAACACCCCGTTGGGCCGGGCGGGCCAGCCCGTCGAACTCGCCCCGGCCTACGTCTTCCTGACGTCGCCGGAATCCAGCTTCGTCGTCGGATCGACGATCCACGTCAACGGCGGACAGATGACGCCGTAAGCATCCACCCACCGTAAGCACACCCGGCTTCCCCAGAAAGGAACAGTACGATGAAACTCGACACCGTCCGGGACATCAACGAGGCTGACGGACCTTTCGTCACCGTCTACCTTGAGGGACGCAACCCCTCCGAGGACGCGGAGAACCAGATCCGCCTGAGGTGGAACGCACAGCGTGAACAGCTCGCCGAGGCAGGTGCCGACGAGCAGCTCCTGTCGGTGGTGGACGACGCACTGTCCACACGCAACATCACCGAGATCCAGACCGACGGACGCGTGCTCGTCGCCCACGCCGGCGGCGTCCTCCTCAACGAACCGTGGGACGCCCGCCCGGGAACCGGGGACAGCTCCGCCTTCGGCGACAACCCTGAACTCTCCGGCTACGTGCGGGAACGCGCCGGCGCGGTCCGCGTCCTGCTGGCCGTGGTCGACCAGACGGGCGCCGTGGTCCGCCGACTCGTCGCCACCCGTGACCAGAACCTCGACGAATCCGGCGAGGAGGTCGTCGAGAACCGCAGCGACGAACCGGTCCGCAAGCCCCGCAAAGGGGCACTGTCCCACAACCAGATCCAACGCCGGGCAGACGAGGCGGTCAAGCAGAACGCCCGCGGTATCGCCGAACACCTGGACGCCACCGCCCGCACCTGGTCGCCTGATGTCCTCGTCCTCGCCGGTGAAACCCAGGGACGCACCGCGGTGAAGGAGGAACTGCCCCCGGCGCTGGCCGAGATCGTCCAGGAGACGGACGAGGGTGGACTCGCCGACACCAGCGGCGACAACGCCGGAGAAGCGCTGTACCAGGCGGTCGGCGCCATCGCCAGCGAGATCGCCGCTGGCGCCGCCCTCGCCCAGGCCGAGCGCTTCGAGGAAGCCCGGGCACGTGGCCGGAGTGCAGAAGGCGTGCACGCCGTGATCCAGGCGGCCGGCATGGGCGCGGTGGAGACCCTGCTGCTCAACTACGACGTCCCCACCCGTGGGGAGAGTGAAGCCGTCGTCAGCAGCGCCCAGGTCGACGCCGACGTGGCGTTGACCGATGCCCCGCTGTCCGGCGGTATCGCCGCCGTCCTGCGCTTCAAGGCGCCCGAGGAACTCGGTTCCGCGGAGTTGAACGGATGATCCGAACCAACGAAGGGGGACGGTCCTGAACACCCGGACAAGGGACGACGACCACGGGGTCCTCGGCCGTCTCTGGGCTACGGTCAGGAGCCCGGAGGGGTCCACCGCGGGGCTGCAGATCGCCAAATGCGTGATCGCCGCCACGGGCGCGTGGTGGATCTCCGTGACGTTCCTCAACACGAGTTTCCCCTTCCTCGCCCCCTGGGTCGCCCTGCTGACGATCGACGCCACGGCGTACCGCACCCTGTCGCGTGGTGTGCAGTCGACCATCGCCTCTCTCCTGGGCATCGGGGTCGCTTTTGTCGTCGGCACGTTCCTGGGCGTCTCCCTGTGGACGTATGCCCTGGCACTCCTCGTGGGAATGGTGCTGGCCAGAGTGCGGTGGATCCGCGACGAAGGTGTCACCGTCGCCACGATGTCCATCTTCATCCTCAGTGACGGTTTCTCCGAGCAACAGCAGCAGTTCGGCGACCGCATGATGGAGATCGGGGTGGGAGTCGTGGTCGGAATCGTGGTGAACCTGCTGGTCCTGCCTCCGTTGCGGGACAGGCAGGCATCCCGGTACGTCGACAACGTGAACCGCAGGATGGGATCGGTCCTGGAGAACATGGGTGAGGAGTTCGCCTCCTCCTGGGACACCGACCGGGCAGACGCGTGGATCAACGAAACTGACTCGATCAGTGAGGAACTGAACTCGGCCTGGTCGGTGGTGCGGTTCGCCCGGGAGAGCCGTCGGGCCAACCCGCGGTCGTACCTGTCGCGGCTGCGACGGGCGCGGGCACGCGGGCAGGAGACGCCGGATCCGGAGGAGGCCAGCTGGGAGGACATCCTGCGACGTGCCGACGAAGGCGCATCCCACCTGCGTAACCTGGCCAGGACATTGCGAGAGGCCTCCTACGCCGAGGGTGAGTGGGACACCCGCTTCCGTGAGGAATGGGCCTCGATCTCCCGGGACGCGGGCCGTGCCGTGGCAGACCCGGACGCCGAGGTGGAGTCGCTGTCGGACCGGCTGAAGCAGCTCACAGAGGATCTCTCGGACGACGAGAACCTGCCGACGAGCCACTGGCCCGTCTACGGGACGATGATCACGGGTCTCGAGCACATCGTCGAGATCGTCGACGACGTGGCGTCGTCGCGGGAGGCCCGTGACCCCCACTGAGGGCAACTGCCGGTGATTCCGATCATTCGACCGGTCCGTTCGAACGCCAAAATTCGCCGTCCTCCCCCGGTGCGATGATCTCTGCAGTCCTTCGAGGAGAGGACGTCCATCGACCGGCGTGACCGGTCTCCACCGACGCAGAGAGACGTTTCACCATGACCACCAACATCCACCCCCAGGACACGCAGTACCAGCAGCCCGCACCGGCTCCGGTGAAGAAGCCCTTCTACAAGAGGGTCTGGTTCATCATCCTGGCCATCGCCGTCTTCATCGCCATCGCCGTGGGTGCCACGGGCGGTGACGAGGACGCGGCGGAGGCCGCCGATGACACCACCCCGGTCGTCACAGCCCCGGCCACTGACGCTCCTGTCGACGTACCTGCGGCCGCGCCGGTCGAGGACGACGCCCCTGCACCGGAAGCCCAGGACGTTCCCCGTGAGCACCAGTCGGCTCTGCGCAAGGCAGAGACCTACTCCGAGATGATGCACATGTCCAAGGCCGGAATACTCGACCAGCTGACTTCCGACTACGGCGAAGGGTTCTCCCCTGAGGCCGCCCGGTACGCCGTCGACAATGTCGACGCCGACTGGAACAACAATGCACTGGAGAAGGCCCGCACGTACCAGGACACCATGAGCATGTCCCCGTCGGCGATCCACGAGCAGCTGGTCTCCGAGTACGGCGAGAAGTTCACCGTCGAGGAAGCCGACTACGCGCTGGCCCACCTCGACCAGTAGGCCGGGGCCACAGTTTTCGGGGGCTTCCCGCGCCTCCGGGCATCAGTTATGCTGCTATCACTACTCTGCGCCACTGCGTCGAGGAGAGCCGAACCAACTGGAGTGAACTGTGCCGATTCGCCCGTCGTCGTCGACCCGGGACCTGCGACATCGCCTGTCCGCCGTTGTCCTCGCCGGATCACTGGCAGCCGGCGTCGCGACTGCCCCACCAGCCATGGCAGACCCGTCAGGTTCTTCCTCGGGTTCCCTCGGTTCCAGTGGAAGCATCTCAGGTTCAGGCGCCGTGTCCGGTTCCGTCTCCGTCGTCGACGACCTCGTCGCCGCGGCCAGACAGCAGGTCTACAACATCACGGACTCCGAATTCGTCCGCACTCCCCTGGCACACTCGATTCTGCAGCGCATCGACACGGCGCCCGTCGTGGTCCTCGGCGCACAACTGCAGGAGGACTGTTCCGCACCGCAGGTGCTCACCGACCGGTTGCGCGCCGCGGCTGAGCTCCTCGCCGAGCACCCGGAGAACCCGGTGATCGTCACCGGTGGACAGACCCGTGAGGACTGTCCTTCGGAAGCCGCCGCGATGAAGGACGCCCTAGCAGAGATGGGTGTCGGCAACGAGATCATCCTCGAGGAAGAGGCCGGCAACACCCTGCAGAACGTGAAGTACACCGCCGAGATGATCAGGGAGCGGGGCGGAACCGCGATCGTGGTCACGTCCGACCCGCACTACCTGCGGGCGTTGAAGAACTACCGCGACGCCGGCCTCCGGGCGTTCGGCTACGTCGGCGGTCGGGGCTGACGTCCCAGGGTCAGTCCACCATCTCCACGACCACCCTGTCCGCGGAGACCAGGCAACGGAACTGCTCCCCGTCCGTACGCGCACCCTGCGTCACCTCGACCCCGTCCAGATGTTCCGCGAACACCTGACCGTCGATGATCCACCGGTCACCGTCCTGATCGGTCCTGGCCCCCCACAGGTCCAGTTCGGCGTTCTTGCCGTACCCGGTCTCCCACCGGACCTCCTCACCGCAGTGGGTACGGGCCTCGGACTCGCGCAGTCCCCCGGCGCGCTCCAGGTACGACTGTCCGTACCACCACACCACCGCCACGCCGACCGCGACCAGGGCCACGAGCAGCGCAATGACGACGGTCAGCACCCGCCGGTCAGGCGTTCTGTTCATCCCGCTGATCTTCATCGGCGGTGGCGGTCACGCTCCGCGCATCGATCCGCAGCACCAGGGTCAGCACGAACACGAGCACGGCGATACCGGACCCCAGGTAGAAGGCCACGTGGACACCGTCCACCAGTGCACCTGTAGGCGTCCCGGCCGTGGAGTTCGCCGAGCCGATACCCATGACGGCGATGAACAACGCGGTTCCGGCGGCACCGGCGAGCTGCTGCAGGGTGTTGAGGATCGCCGAACCGTGCGAGGAGATCTCGTTCGGGACCGCGGCGAGCGCATTCGACATCAACGGCGTCATCAGCAGTGACAGGCCGATGTTCAGCACCACCGCAATCGCGGCGAGATACCAGAAGGTCTTGTTCTCGTCGAGCATGAGCAGCAGACCCATGGCGACCACCAGCAGCGCGCCGCCGGGGATGATCAACGGCCGCGTCCCGTGGGCGTCGTACAACCGTCCGACGATCGGGCCCATCGCCCCCATGATGATGCCACCGGGGAGAGTGACCAGCCCGGTCTGCAGCTCAGAGAGACCCAGGACGTTCTGACCGAAGATCGGCATGATGATGATGAAACCGAACAGTGAACCGAACGACAGCAGCATCAGGCCCAGGGACCAGGAGAACTCGCGGATCTTCAGCGGGGTGGTGTTCATCAGGGGCGCACGGTGTTCACCGGCGGCCTGGGCACGCATCAACGTGCCCTGACGCCGGAAGAAGACGACCAGCACGACAGCACCGACGACCAGGCACACGACCGCCACCGTCGGGAACTCCTCGGCAGCCTTGGAAAGACCGGACAGACCGTAGATCGCCGCGGCGAAGCCCACCGCAGACAGCAGCACGGACACCGGGTCGAACGGAGGACGACTCGGTTCCTCGAAGTTGCGGATCTGCCAGATACCCATCACGAGCGCCAGCAGGGCCAGGGGGATCATGACCAGGAAGATCCAGCGCCAGCTCGCGAGCTCGAGAACCAGACCCGCGAATGTGGGCCCGAGGGCCGGGCCCACCGCGATCACGATCGTGACCAGACCGAAGACGGAACCACGGCGTTCCACCGGGATGAGGATCATGATCGTGGTCATCAACAGCGGCATGATCAGCGCCGTACCTGCGGCCTGCAGTACACGGCCGGCCAGCAGCGCCGCGAAGATCGGCGCCACGGCGGCCAGGACGGTTCCGGCCAGGAACAGCGACAGGGCCGCGATGTAGATCGTCCGGAGCGTCAACCGCTGCATCAGGTAACCGGTCGTGGGGATGACCACGGCCATGGTCAACATGAAGACCGTGGTCAGCCACTGGGCCACGTCCTCCCCCACCTCGAATTCGCGCATGAGGCTGGGCAGCGCATTCGACAACGCGGTCTCGTTGAGAATCGCGACGAATGCCGCGGCAACGAGAATGCCGATCAACAGGCCGACGTTGACGCCTGAGGTGTCCGGGCGAGAGCCGGACGTGGTTCTGGTGTCTGGCATGGAGGTCCTCCCAAAGATGCAAGGCGACATTCGCGCACGGGTCAGCCGTGGAGACGTCGTCACCGGTGGGCTGCAACGGCGAATGACACGTCGCAGCGATTGGCTCGGGATGAAGGCAACCAAAAAGACCTCCGTGCGGAGGCCTTGTCACAACTATCCGGAGTGCCCGGGGCCGCCCCTCGGCGGAACACCACGCTCCCGTGCTCAAGCCTTGCAATCCTAAAGGGTGCGGGGACCCGGCGCAACCCTCCAGGACACAGAACCTACGGGGTCTACCGGCCGGACGATGCCCCTGGCTGGTCGTCCCCGGCGCCGGCGTCAGACGACGGTTCGGGTGACGCCTCCGCATCCCCGACCCCGTCGTGCGCAGCGCCCTCCTGTCCGGCAGTGATCTCACCCGTGGAACCGGCAGCACCGCCACCGGCCAGCTCCGCACGGATCTGTTCCAGCCGGGACGAGGCCGCCATGTCCCGCCCGCTGGTCTCGATCTCGGCCATTCTGCCGCGCACACTGTTCTCGGTGAGCTCCTGGGCGCCGAGCGCAGTGGCGTAGCGGGCCTCGATCTTGTCGCGGACGCTGTCGAGGGTCGGGACACTGTCATCCGCCTGGATACCCTGCATGGACTCCAGTGCCTGGTTGGAGCTCTCCTGCATCTTCGCCTGGTCCACCTGGGCCCGCAGCTGGTCGATCTGGCCCATCTGCTCCTTCAGCCGCGCCTCCGACTGCCGCTGCTGCTGTTGTGCCTGCTCTGCGGCCTGGGTCGCCTGGGCATGCATCTTCTTGGTGTCCTCGATCTCCTGCTCGACCGTGACAAGCTGCGTCGCGAAGATCTCGGCGGTGTTGGTGTACTCGGTTGCCGCGGCGGAATCCCCCTCGGAGCTCGCCTTGTCAGCCTGCTGCAGTGCCGTGCGGGCATTGTTCTGCAGCTTCTCCTGGTCTTTGACCAGGCGGTTCAGCGTCATCTCCAGTTTATTACGGTTACCGATGATGCGGGCGGCAGACTCCGTGACCTCACGGTGCTGTTTTTTGGCGGCTTCCGTCGCCTGCTGAATCTGGACTTTCGGGTCCGCGTTCTCCTCGATGGTGGTGTCGAGGGACTGCATCAGGTACTTCCAGCCCTTGGAGAAGGGGTTCGCCATGGCGGCACTCCTAACAATGTCTTGTCCGGTCTGTTCCCCAGCATAAAGGGTTTTCTGCTCGCGCGTGCCGCCTCTGCGGGGAGGACGGTTACCATCGGAGACCATGACTACCACCGCTGCCTGTATCGAAGCCCCCTCCGCCGGCGCTGACCTGACGAAAGGTACCGTGACCCGCCGCGATCTGCGCCCCGACGACTGTCTCGTCGAAATCCGCTGGTCCGGAATCTGCCATTCAGACATCCACACCGTCAACGGCGACTGGCCACACGACAACTTCCCGATGGCGCCCGGCCACGAGATCATCGGCACCGTCCTGGACACCGGTGCAGAGGTGACACGGTACGCCGTCGGCGACGTCGTCGGTATCGGCTGCATGGTCGACTCCTGCGGCGAGTGCGCCTCCTGCACCGCCGGGGAGGAGAACTACTGCCTCAACGGCATGACCGGCACATACAACAGTGTCGACCGACACGACGGGTCAATCACCCAAGGCGGATACTCGACCCACATCGTCTGCCGGGAGGACTTCCTGATCCGGATGCCGGAGGTCGCCGGTGGTCTGGACGGAGAGACCATGGCGGCGATGACACCATTGCTGTGCGCCGGGATCACCACGTACTCGCCCCTCAAGCACTGGGGTGTCGGCCCGGGCTCCCGCGTCGCCGTGGTCGGCATGGGTGGCCTCGGCCATGTCGCGGTGAAGATCGCCACCGCGCTCGGTGCCGAGGTGACGGTCTTCTCCCACGGCCTGTCGAAGGAGGAGGACGGACTCCGGTTCGGTGCCTCGTCCTACGTGGCCACCGGCGGGGACGCCGCAGACACCTTCCACAAGGCTCACGCTGATGAGTTCGACCTGATTCTCAACACCGTCTCGGCTGCGCTGCCCATCCACCGGTACATCAGCATGTTGGCACCGGACGGGACGCTGGTGATGCTCGGCCTCCCTCCGGAGGGCATGAACATCCGGGCCAACCAGCTCACCGGGCGTCGACGCAGCGTCGCCGGATCAAATATCGGCGGTATCGCCGAGACCCAGGAGATGATCGACTTCTGCGCCGAGCACGGCATCACCGCCGACATCGAACTCGTCGGCGCCGACGGTGTCAACGACGCCTACCGGCGCGTCCTGGGCTCAGAGGTGCGCTACCGTGCCGTGATCGACGCCCACACCATCTGACCGTCGCTCCCCCTCGACGGCCGCCCCCGGTCGCCGTCCCTAGCTGTTCTGCTCGGCGACCTTCTTACGGACGTCGTCCATGTCCAGGCCCTCGACCTCGGTGATGAGATCGGTGAGGGCCTTCGGCGGCAGCGCGCCGGCCTCACGGTAGACGAGGATGCCGTCGCGGAACGCCATCAGGGTGGGGATGGACTGGATCTGCAGTGCTGCAGCGATGTCCTGGTTGGCTTCGGTGTCGATCTTGCCGAACGTGTAGTCCGGGTACTTCTCGGACACATTCTCGTAGACCGGGCTGAACCGCTTACAGGGCCCGCACCATTCCGCCCAGAAATCGAGCAGCACGATGCCGTCGCCCTGGATGGTGTCCTGGAAGTTCTCGCTGGTGATCGTCGTGGTGGCCATGGCCGCACCTTCCTGACTGTTGGTTCGTCTGCTGGTTTGCTCTCGTTCCGCACCCCGTACAACGTCGTCGGGGACGGCAGGTATTCCACCGTTGCTGTTACCGCTCCCCACGGTACCGGTGTTCGCCGATATACGTCACCGCTACTGTAGTTCGGCTGTGGCGGCCGACCTGCTGGGATAATGTCTGGATACATGACTACTCATGCTTCCGGACACGGCTCCGCCACCGGCACCTACACATTGTGGAAGAAGCTCAACGGCAGCGCACCGGGCCGCGGGCTGTTCTCCCTGGGATTCAGTCTGAAGGCCCCCTACTTCCGGACGGTCTTCCCCCGCATCCGCGTCGCTGAACCAGGCCGTGCGGTTGTACGTATCGGCGACTGGTGGGGTGTGCGCAACCACATCGGCACATTCCACGTGATCGCCGCGCTCAACGGAGCCGAGGCGGCCATGGGCATGCTCTGCGAGTCCACGGTCCCCACCTCCCACCGCTGGCTACCCCGCGGGATGCGCGCAGACTACCCCACGAAGTCGACCGGCGGGCTGACCGTGACCGCCACCGCTGACTTCCCCGACTTCTCCACCATCACCCGCGAAACCGGCGGACAACTGGTGACGCTCGACATCGCACTGGTCGACGACGCGGGCAATGAGCCGGTCCACGCGGAGATTGACGTGTGGATCTCCGCGAAAAAGAGCTGATCACCAGTCGACGAGCCAGTGGCCGAGGGCGAAGGCGGCCACCGCCAGCAACGCCATCCCGACCACGGAGATGAGCGCTGCCAACGCCCGGTCACGGCGGAACAGCAGGACCGCATCCGCCGAGGCGCTGGAGAACGTGGTGAAGCCGCCGCAGAGGCCGGTACCGATGAGCGCGATCAGCCACCAGCTGTCCGTCAGCCCGTAGAGCACACCGAGGACCAGCGACCCGACGGTGTTGATCACCAGCAGGCTGACGAGCAGGTCACTGCGGGTACGTTGTTTTATCGCCGAGTCGATGCGCCAGCGGAGCCATGCACCGGCACCGCCCCCGAGGGCGACGAGAAGTGCCGCCACCAACGAAATGTCGCCGGTCATGCGTCCTCCCCCTGGACACCCCGGTCACCGGGAACGAGTCGTTCGCCGCACCACATTCCGGCGCGGGCGAGGAGCAGCCCCAGTACGACCGTTCCCACGATGTAGACGACAGGCCCGAGCACGCCACCGGCATCCTGCACGGTGGCGGCGATCGCGGAGTACGACGTGAATCCCCCGAGTAGACCGGTACCGAGGGAGACACGGATCCTGTTCCTACGGCCGGGTGCGCCGTCCCGTCCGGTGTCCCGCACGAACGGCAGCGCTCCGACGAGAAGCCCCATGGCGAAAGCACCGACCTGGTTGACCACCAGGAGGGGCCAGAGGGACCCTGCCACGCCGGTGTCCACGGTGAAGGCCCACCGCAGAAACGCGCCGAGGGCTCCCCCGGCAAAAACGAGGGCACCGAAACGGCGTTGCTCCCCTGTGGACACAACTGAAGTCATGTCCGTGATGCTAGAACACCTGACCGGAATAGTCAGGTAGTCAGGCGTTCTTCGTCGCCGAAATATCGAAGTTGAGCTTGATCTTCTCGGACACCAGCACACCGTCGCTCTTCAGCGGAGCGTTCCACGTCAGCCCGAAGTCCGTACGGTTGATCTCCGTGGACCCCTCGAAACCGATGCGACTGTTGCCCCAGGGGTCGGTGACCTCGCCGTCGAACTCGAACTCGACGGTGACCGACTTGGTGACGTCCTTGATGGTCAGGTCACCGGTGACGACCAGGGTGTCGTCACCGTCGGCACGGACCTCGGTCGAGGCGAAAGTGATCGTCGGGTAGGTCTCGACGTCGAAGAAGTCGGCCGACTTCACGTGGCCGTCACGGTCAGCGTTCCTGGTGTCGATGGATCCTGCCTGGATCTCGACACTGATCGACGCATTCTCCAGACCGTTGCCGGTGGAGGCCGATCCGGTGAAGTCAGTGAAGGATCCACGGACCTTGGTGACCATGGCGTGGCGCGCAGTGAAACCGATCTCGGAGTGCGCCGGGTCGATGGTGTAGGTGCCGCTGTAGTCGTTGATGCTGCTCATGATGATGTTCTCCTTGGTGTGGTGCGATACGGGAGCCAGAGTAGACGCGGGTAGTTGATGTGTCAACTACATCATTACTGTGGTTGAATGGGAAACATGACGAACGGCAAGACGACGACCCCCTGGCTCACCGAGTCCGAACAGTGCCTCTGGCGATCCTGGCTGTCCGTGGCCCGGCGTATGGACTCCGCCCTGGCACGGGACCTTCAGCGCGACACCGGCCTGTCCATGCCCGACTACGAGGTCCTCGTGAATCTCTCCGAGGCTGACGGGCACAGGATGCGTATGGCGGTACTTGCCGACCGGCTCACCTGGGACCGTTCCCGCCTGTCACACCAGATCACCCGCATGATGAACCGGGGACTCCTCGGCAAGGAGACGTGTAACTCCGATGGCCGTGGAGCTTTCGTCGTGCTCACCGACCACGGTCTCGAGACCATCCGGGATGCGGCACCCTCCCACGTGACCTCGGTACGCCGCATGATGTTCGACGTGCTCAGCGACGAGCAGGCCGCCGACCTCCACGAGATCCTCGCGACCCTGGCCGAGCAGTTCGAGGAGTAGTCACACTCCCCTGCTGAGGTCCGAGAACTTCGAGTAGTGCAGCTGGTGCGCGACCTGGACCGTGCCGATAGGCCCACCACGGTGCTTGGCCAGGATCAGGTCGGCCTCCCCTGCCCGCTCGTGATCCCGGTTCTGGGCGTCCGGGCGGTTGATGAGCAGGACGATGTCGGCGTCCTGCTCCAGCGAACCGGACTCGCGCAGGTCCGACACGCGCGGGAGGGCGTCGTCGCCACGTGACTCCACACCACGGTTCAGCTGCGAGATCGCCACCAGTGGCACGTCAACCTCCTTGGCAAGCAGCTTCAGCTGACGGGAGAACTCGGACACCTCCTGCTGGCGTGACTCCACCTTCTTGCCCGAGCTCATCAGCTGCAGGTAGTCGACGACGATCAGGCCGAGGTCGTGCTTCTGCTTGAGCCGTCGGGCCTTGGCGCGGATCTCCGTCATCGTCAGGTTGGGTGAATCGTCGATGTAGATGGGCGCATTCTCGATGGCTGTGACCCGCTGGGTCAGTTTGTCCCACTGCGAATCGACCATCTTGCCGCCACGCATCACCGACAGCGGCACCTCCGCTTCCGCGGAGAAGACACGCATCATCACCTCCGACTTACTCATCTCCAGGGAGAACAGCACCGAGGCACGGTTCTGCTGCACCGATACCGAGCGCATGAAGTCCATCGCCAGCGTGGACTTACCCACACCGGGACGCGCAGCGACGATGATCATCTGACCACCACGCAGGCCGTTGGTCATCTCGTCAAGCTCACTGAACCCGGTGAGAACGCCCTCCCCCTGCCCGTCGCCGTTCTCGAGTGCGTCCAGCTCGTCCATGGTGGACTCCAGCAGATCCTGGAGGACCATGTAGTCCTCCGACGCAGACTCGTTGGTGATGTTGAACATCTCCTGCTGCGCCCGGTCCACGACGCTCTCGAGTTCATTCCCCTCCAGACCGGAGTAGCCGTACTGCACGATCCTGGTCCCGGCGGACACCAGACGGCGCAGGACGGCCTTCTCGGCAACGAGGTCGGCGTAGTAGCCGGCGTTCGCCGCGGTGGGAACCTTGGAGGACAACTCGTGCAGGTACGGGGCCCCACCCACGCTGTCGAGGATGGCGTTGTTATCCAACCGTCCGGCGAGGATCACCGGGTCGACTTCCATGCCCTCGCCATAGAGCTCAAGCATGGTCTCGTAGATCGTCCGGTGAGCCGGACGGTAGAAGTCATCCGGCCGAAGGCGTTCGACGACGTCTGCGATGGCGTCCTTGCTGAGCATCATGCCACCGAGCACGCCCATCTCCGCCTCGGTGTTCTGCGGCATCTGCCGGGGTTCAGCGAAGGCACCTCCGGCACCGGTGGCGTTGTCCCGCCGCTTGAAGCCTCCGCGTCCACCGGAACCGCCCTGAGCGTGCTGCTGAGCCGGCGCGAAGGCGTCGTTGTCCCACTGATCAGGCTCCGGCGGCAGAGGAGCGTCCCCCATGTCGTCGGCGAAGCTGTCGCGTGCCCGGTCCGGTGTACTCATGTCCATGATTCTAGCCCCCTCCTCGGACTTCATTGACGTCCGGACAACCCTACGCGAGACGCCGCCGCCCGGGAGTTGTCCACAGGCAGTGTGGGTGAACTGTGGAGAAAATGTGGGCGGATCTGCGTCCGTCCAGTTCCGCTTGTGGACAACCTGTGGACAGGGACCGCTCTGACCTGCAATTATCGAAAAACATGCAGGTAAGAGGGGTCAAAATGAAGAATATTAACTGCACTGCTCCGTGGACAACATGTGTCACCGCAGGCCAGATAGCAGCTCTGCGGCATT
Source organism: Corynebacterium sp. CNJ-954 (assembly GCF_001942345.1). Taxonomy (GTDB): domain Bacteria; phylum Actinomycetota; class Actinomycetes; order Mycobacteriales; family Mycobacteriaceae; genus Corynebacterium. The sequence continues at coordinate 65,120 of NZ_MKKI01000004.1, read as the reverse complement.
GTCCGAGGTCACGCCATAACTAAATATGCGCATAATTTCTGCATATCACAGAAAGTTATCCCGAGTTGTCCACAGTTATCCACAGGCCCGTGAACCACTGTGTACAACGGTGTGCGGGAGCCACGTCCCCCGGATATGCCACAGGCCCGCCGACCGGTCGGAACGACCGGGGCGGGCCTGTCTGGCGATGCTGTTGTCTTACAGATGGTGGCGTTCTTCGCCGCCGACGCGCGGATACCCGGACTGCGGACACACCGGTTGTCTAGGCCGGACCCCGGGTGTCTAGGCCGGGGGTGTCCGAAGACCCGTCGTGGGTTCCTGCGACGGGGGAGGCGAGGAGAGAACTACTTCTCTGCGACGACCTTGAAGTTCAGCGACGCGACGACCTGCGGGTGCAGCTTCACGTCGACGTTGTAGGAACCGGTCGCCTTGACGTCACCCTGGTTGAGGACGATGGTGCGCTTGTCGAGCTCGCGACCGCCGGCAGCCTTCACGGCGGCGGCGACATCCTCGGCAGTGACGGAGCCGAACAGCTTGCCCTGCTCCGACGTGCGCACGGTGACCGTGACGTTGTTCAGGCGGTCGATCTCGCCCTTGACCTCGCGGGCGTGGTCGAGGTCGCGAATGACCTTGTCCTGCTGGGCACGGCGGATGTTCTCCACCTGACGCTCAGCGCCACGGGTGGCGGTGATGGCGTAGCCGCGCGGCAGCAGGAAGTTGCGTCCGTAGCCGGCCTTGACCTCGACGATGTCACCGGGGACACCGAGGTTGTCGACGGCGGCGGTGAGGATCAGCTTCATGATCCGTAGCCTTTCATGGTTTCGGTAGATCCCGAGGGATCCGGGGGTTACTCACACGGCAGATCAGAACGGCGGTTCGTCGCCGCCGTCGAAACCGGACTGCGGAGCGGAGTTCCACGGGTCATCGTCCGGCGCGGCGTTACGCCCGCCGAACCCACCCTGGTTACCGGCGTTACCGCCGTAACCCTGGTTGGGTTGACCACCCTGGTTTCCCTGCTGACCACCGAAACCACCCTGGCCACGGTTACCACCGAAGCCTCCCTGGTTACCGGCCTGGCCGCCGCCCTGCGGGGCCTGCTGGCCACCGAAGTTCCCACCCTGGCGGGGGGTCTTGGTGACCTGGGTCGTGGCGTACTTCAGGGACGGGCCGACCTCATCGGCCTCGACCTCGAACACGGTGCGCTTCTCGCCCTCGCGGGTCTCGAAGGAGCGCTGCCGCAGCCGACCCGTGACAATCACCCGGTCACCCTTGGTGAGCGAGTTCGCCACGTTCTCGGCCGCCTGCCGCCACACGTTGCATTGGAGGAACAGTGCTTCGCCGTCCACCCACTGATTCGACTGGGAATCAAACCGGCGCGGCGTGGACGCCACACGGAAGTTCGCGACGGCGGAACCGCTGGGGGTGTACCTCAGCTCGGGATCCGCGACGAGATTTCCGACGACGGTGATCGGGGTGTCTCCCTGTGCCATGTCAGTTTCTCCTGTCAGTCGGTGTCAGTGTCGGTTCGACGTTGATGCAGATGCCGCGAGGACGCTTACTTGGCGTCCTTGCGCAGCACCTTCGTGCGCATGATGATGTCGTTCAGGTTCAGAACGCGGTCGAGCTCCTGGACGGTGGCCGACTCACAGTTCAGGTCGACGACGGCGTAGATGCCCTCGTCCTGCTTGTTGATCGGGTACTCCAGGCGACGCTTGCCCCAGATGTCAACCTTGTCGACCGTACCGTTGTCCTTGCGGACCGTCTCCAGGAACTTGTCCAGGGACGGGGAAACGGTGCGCTCATCCTGTGACGGGTCGATGATAATCATCATCTCGTATTGACGCACGGACCTCATCACCTCCTGTGGTCTAGTGTTTTTTCGGCCGTATCCGGGAGTGGTTACGGCAGGAGGGTTCGTTGCGTCAGCAACCTGATCAGGATACACGCCGGACGTGGTGTGCCCAAGTTATCCGGACGCAGGTCCCGCCGTCCCCCAGAACACGGCCACGACGACGGGGATCACCGTGATGAAGACGATCGCCGCAGCGAACAGGCCCCAGATCACCGCAGGGCGACGTTTCGCCATGAAACTGGCGAAGGATCCGCCGAACAGCAGGAACCCGATGAAGACGCTGCCCATCGTGATCAGCAGCTCTGTACTGGACATGATCGCCGCAGATCAGAGGTTGTTGAGGAAGTCGTCGATCATCCGTCCGATGTCGGTGTCCTGCCCGGTGCCGTTACCGGTGTCAGCCCCGGTGTCGGGGACGTCATTCGACGCGCCGCTGTCACTGTCCTGGTCTCCTTCGGCAGCACCGCCACCGGTGCCGCCGCCACCCTGCATCTCCGCAGAGCCACCACTGCTGGAGGCATTTCCTGCCTGCGGGTCCTGGACGACGGGAACCGAGCTGGCGAACTGCTCGACCTCGTCATTGACGAGGGCCTCGTTCATGAAGCCCTGCCAGATGTCGGACGGCGACTGCGAACCGTACATCGAACCGCCGTAACGGCCGTCCATCAACGGCTGGCCGTCAGTGTCTCCGATCCACACGGCGGTCGCCAGCTGGGGGGTGGAACCGATCATCCAGGCGTCCTTGTTCTGTCCGGTGTCTCCCAACTGGGCGGTACCGGTCTTCGCCGCGCTCGGGCGTCCGCCGGCCAACGAGTGGCCGTTGGAGTAGGCGGCGATCGGCCCCATGGCCGCGATCACCTCGTCAGCGACCTCAGGCTGAACGACCTGGGTGGATTCCATCCCCGTGTTGTCCATCAGCATCTCGCCCTCGGAGGTCTCGACCTTCCAGACGAAGTGGGCGGGGATGTAGCGGCCCTGGTTGGTCAGCGTCGCCAGCGCAGAGGCCATGTCGAGCGGCCGGGACTGGTACTGGCCGAGGGTGATGCCCTCGTACGGGGTGCCGCCGTTCTCACGGAGGGTCTCGCCGATGCCCGGGAGCTCCTCGGCGACGCCGAGACGGTGTGCCATGTCGGCGACGTCCTGGGGACCGCCGTTGAGGTCACGGGCGACACGGATGAAGGAGGTGTTCAGCGAGCGCTTGAGCGCCTCTGCCATAGAACAGGTGCCGCAGGACTCACCCTCGACGTTGTTCACCTCGGTCGCACCGGTGGTGACGGGGGAGGAGTCGTAGGGGGTCGAGGTCGGGATGCCCTGCTCGACCGCCGCGGCCATCGTGAAGATCTTGAAGGTGGAGCCGGTCTGGAGACCGGCATTGGCCCAGTCCAGCCCGGTGGGGTCGTCGCCGCCGTAGTAGGCGCGGACACCTCCGGTCTTGGGGTCGATCGCCACGCCGGCCGACCGGACGGTGTCTGCCTGGGCGTCCATCGCGCTGTGGACGTTCTCCACCATGGCCCGCTGGTGGTTGGCGTCGATGGTCGTGGTGATCTTCAGACCGCCGGTGTTCACGGCTTCTTCGGTGATGCCGTTGGCGTTCAATTCGGCGAGGACCTGGCTCTTGATCAGGCCGTTCGTCCCCTCGGCCACAGATCCCGAATCCACCTGTGCAGGATCAATGACCTCCGGGTAGACCATCTCGTCACGTTCCTGCTGGCTGATCGTGCCCATACCGACCAGGCCGTCGGAGACGTAGTTCCACCGCTGCTCGGCCTCGGGGCGGTTGGTCCACGGGTCGAGTTGGCTGGGCCGTTGGATGGAGGCGGCGAGCACCGCACCCTCGGCAGGAGTCAGCTCCTGGAGCGGCTTGTTGAAGTACGCACGGGAGGCAGCGGAGATGCCGTAGGCGTTGCGTCCGAAGTAGATCGTGTTGAGGTACGCCTCGAGGATCTCGTCCTTCGACCACTCACGGGACATCTTCGATGAGATCACCAGCTCCTTGCCCTTACGGACCAGGCTGCGCTCGTCACCGACGACGGCGTTCTTCACGTACTGCTGGGTGATGGTCGATCCGCCGCCGGCGTCCTCACCGGTGAGCTGCCCCAGGGCCGCACGTCCGAACCCCGTGATCGAGAACCCGGGGTTGTCGTAGAAGTCCCGGTCCTCCGCCGCGATGACGGCGTTGCGGACATGCTCGGGGATCTCCTCGATGTCGACGTTCTGCCGGTTGCCCTCGGGCGGGACGATACGGGCCAGCTCAGTGGTCCCGTCGTTGGCGAAGATCTGGGAGATCTGGTTGTTGACCAGTTCCTCAGGCTGCGGGACCTTGGTCACCGAGTAGGCGGCGAAGAACGTCACCAGCGGCACCACGATCAGCACGGCCAGAACTGCCGCCACTGAGGCGAAGAGCCGACGCCACACCGGCTTGCGCGTGCGCGTGCGCTGCCGTTTCGTGGAGTCGTTGGGGGTGGTCGAGTCGTTAGTCACGTGGCTGTTCTCTCCGTACTGGATCTACCGGCACCGTACATGTCTTCCCTGATGAGATGGTTCCATCCGCAGCGGAGGCAGACCTCCACCGTGTGGACAGCCACCCCGCTCCCGGATCCTCCGACAGGGGCTGCGCCGGGACGTTCCGTAGCAGACCGTCCGACGCCGTCAGGAAACAGGGTAGCGAGGATAGCGCCAATCTCCGAAAGACTACGCGCCGTTCCCGATTTTTCCCCCATTGCCGCACCGTGGATCCACAGGCTCTCACGGAGATCCGGTGCGCCGCAGACGGGGCAGGGGCGGTCGACACGGTAACCCAGCACCTCTGCCGAGGACATGAGGCCGCGGTCGGCGTCACAGACCTCCGAACGTCGCCGGTCGCCCTGCCGTAGCGCACGCAGGGTCCGCTGACGGTCCAGGTCGTGGGAGACGGTGTGGACGGGCTGCACTGGGGTCGACATGATGCGGGCCATTCTATCCGGTTTCCCGGTCCGGGTGAATCGGTCAAGACCGGACGTTGACCGGTCAAGTTACTTTCCACCCCACGTCAGCCCGTGTTTTTCAGTTCCTGGAGGGCTAACGTCCGGAGCCATGAGTTCACAGGACAACACCTCCATCAAGCTGGCCATCGCCGGCATCGGCAACTGCGCCACCTCACTGCTCCAGGGCCTGGAGTTCTACAAGGACACCCCGGACGACGACACCGTCCCCGGCCTCATGCACGTCCGCTTCGGCGACTACCACGTACGCGACATCGAGCTCGTCGCCGCCTACGACGTCGACGCCGACAAGGTCGGCAAAGACGTCTCCGTCGCGACGGAATCCGGCCAGAACTGCACCATCAAGATCTGCGACCTCCCCGAGTCGGGGATCACCGTCCGCCGCGGCCACACCGCCGACGGTCTGGGCAAGTACTACCGGGAGACCATCGAGGAGTCGACCGAACCCGACGCCACCCATGATGAGGTCGTCGCCCACCTGCGCGAGACCGGCGCCGACGTCCTCGTGTCGTACCTGCCGGTGGGGTCGGAGGAGGCCGACAAGTTCTACGCCCAGTGCGCCATCGACGCCGGCGTCGCCTTCGTCAACGCCCTGCCGGTCTTCATCGCCTCCGACCCGGAGTGGGCGAAGAAGTTCGAGGACGCCGGGGTCCCCATCGTCGGCGACGACATCAAGAGCCAGGTCGGCGCGACCATCACCCACCGCGTCCTCGCCCGTCTCTTCGAGGAGCGCGGCGTGACCGTCGACCGGACCTACCAGCTGAACGTCGGCGGCAACATGGACTTCAAGAACATGCTGGAACGCGACCGTCTCGAGTCGAAGAAGGTCTCCAAGACCCAGGCCGTGACGTCCAACCTCACCGGATCCCTGTCCGGCAAGATCGACGACCGCAATGTCCACATCGGCCCCTCCGACTACGTGCAGTGGCTCGACGACCGTAAGTGGGCCTTCATCCGCCTGGAAGGCCGCGCCTTCGGCGACGCGCCCATCAGCCTGGAGTACAAGCTCGAGGTCTGGGACTCACCGAACTCCGCCGGCATCATCATCGACGCGGTACGTGCCGCGAAGATCGCCAAGGACCGTGGAATCGGCGGACCCGTCGACCCGGCGTCGACCTACCTGATGAAGTCCCCCCGGATCCAGCAGCCGGACGACAAGGGCCGTGCCGATCTCGAATCCTTCATCTCGGGGTCCTGATCACCCTCATTGTAGGTCGGCTATATCCCTCTGACCTGCCGGGTTAAGGAACTTCACTGACCTAAAAGTGGTGCGAGTATACCTTTCAGGAGCAAAGCACGGTAGATTGGTCGGCATGACCGCTACCCCGTCTGAAGTCGCGAAGCGCCTGCGGCCCGTCGTCACCCGGATGTACCTCCTGTACTTCCGCCAGACCACGCAGTCCAGCATCAGCACCGCGCAGCTCTCCATCATGATGAACCTCCAGACCCACGGTGCTCTGCGCATCAGCCAGATCGCCGATCTGGAGTCGATCCGGATGCCCACCGCCTCCAACGCGATCAACCACCTTGAGTCGCTGGGCCTGGTCTCCCGCGTCCGCGACGTGAGCGACCGCCGCGGTGTGCGTGTGAAACTCACGGACCTCGGCAAGACCGAACTGACCCGGATCGGCGAGGAACGTGACAAGCAGATGGCGAACATCCTCGCCGTCCTCGACCCGGAGCAGCTGGAGAAGGTGGAGGAGTTCATCCCGACCCTGGAGGCCGGTATGGAGGTCTTCGACTCCCGTCGCATGGGGGAGAAGTAGCCGGTGACTCCGCTGCGCGTGCTGCTGGCCTGGCGGCCCGACGGGGATCCCGACGGCGCTGACACCAACACCGGCACCGACACCGCGGCATTCGTCTCCTGGCTCTCCAGGACCGCCGAGATCACCGTCAAACCGGTGACCGTGATCCCGCGGATCTGGCCTGAGGGCGTCGACCGTGTCGACGCCTCCGACGCCGCCGCCGTGCAACGGTTCGAGGAGTGGGCGGCCGCAGAGTCGACCGCCTGTCATGCTGCAGCCCGCACCGCCCTCATCGAGGCCGGGGTGCCGGAGTCGATGATCGACGACAGTGACGAGCTGCTCCACAGCCATTCAGAGACGACGGCGCTGATCCGGTCCGCCGAGGAGTTCGGCGCGGACCTCATCGTCGTCGGTTCCCGCTTCGGGACCTCCGGCGGCCCCGTCGGACGCTTCCGGGCCGGGTCGACCGCGGATGCGCTGTTGCACTGCGCGCCGCTGCCTGTGGTCACCGTGCCACGGACACCGACGTTGTCGAAGCACGGCGTCACACGCGTCAGCTGTGCCTACGTCGACAACGAGCAGTCCCACCAGGCCCTCCGGAAGGCGGCGGACCTGGCCTCGCGCTGGGGTGTCCCGCTCCGACTGGTCGCCTTCAGTCCTACGGGCGCATCGATGTACCCCACCCTCACACCGTTTCCCGACGCCGCCGAAGCGGACGAACGCTGGCGCGGTCAGGCGCTCGACATCCTCGCCCGCGGCAGGGAGCGCGCCGAGGAGCGTCACCCGGACCTGCGTGTGGAGACCGAAGTCGGCTCCGGACCCGGGTGGAGCGGTGCGATGGACGACGTGCACTGGAAGAAGGGCGAGATCCTCGTGGTCGGGTCCTCCGTCCTCGGTGCCTTCAACAGGGTCTTCATCGGCCCGTCCACCAACCAGCTTCTCGCACACTCACCTGCGCCGGTTCTCGTCAGCCCTGTCTGAGTCCGGCGGTAGCCGACCAGACGGGCCCCCGGGCTAGACTCGGAGACATCATGTCCGCTCAGCCCAACAGTTCAGAGAACCCCGATCCGCTCGACCGCCTCGAGAACCTTGACCGGCGTACGTCCGTGCGCCAGGCCTGGCAGTTGGCGGTCGCCTTCCCCGTCGTCACCATCGTCGCCTGGATCGTACTCGACCAGACGGTGGGGGACACCGCCGTCACCCGGATCATCCCGACGGTGATCTCCATGTTCGGCCCGATCGTCGCCGGTCTCGTCGTACTCCGCAAATGGCGCCGCTACCAGTGGTGGCAGCCGTTCATGGGCACACTGTGGTGGCTGATCCCCTTCTTCCTCATCATCTTCACCACACTGCCGGTCCCGCTGATCATCGGGCACTGAGCACCGTCACGTGCCGGGGTGGGGGAGTGGACCCCACCTGTTCACCTATTTCGCGACGATGTTCACCATCTTGCCGGGGACCACGATGATCTTCGCGACGGTCTTGCCCTCGACATGCGCCGCCACGTTCGGCTCCGCCAGCGCAGCGGCCTCAACATCCTCACGCGCCGCGTCCACGGCCACGGTCACGCGGCCACGCACCTTGCCCATCACCTGGACGGGCAACTCGACAGTGTCGTCGACCAGCCACTTCTCTTCCCAGGTGGGGAACGGTGCATGCGCCAGAGAACCCTCGTGGCCCAGGCGTGACCAGAGCTCCTCCGCGATGTGTGGAGCGACCGGCGCCATCATCAGCACCAGTGGTTCCACGGCGGCACGGGGCACCGATGCCCCCGCGTGAGCCTTCGTCAGGTGGTTGACGTACTCGATGAGCTTGGCGACGGCGGTGTTGTCCCGCAGGTGGGCGTAGTCGTCATGCACGCCCGCGACGGTGCGGTGCAGTGCCCGCTGGTCGTCGTCACTGAGTGTGGTGTCCGAGACCGCCGGCTGACCGGTGGCCTCGTCCACGACCAGTCGCCATGCGCGCTGCAGGAAGCGCTGGGCACCGACGACGTCCTTCGTGGCCCAGGGGCGGGAGGTGTCCAGCGGGCCCATCGACATCTCGTACACCCGCAGAGTGTCTGCGCCGTAGTTGTCGCAGATCTCGTCCGGCGAGACGGCGTTCTTCAGGGACTTGCCCATCTTGCCGTACTCCTGGGTGACCTCCTCGCCGTTGTAGTAGAAGGTGCCGTCCTTCTCCTCGACATCGGCGGCAGGCACGTAGACCCCGCGCGAGTCGGTGTAGGCGTAGGCCTGGATGTAACCCTGGTTGTAGAGCCGGTGGTAGGGCTCGTAGGAGCTCACATGGCCGAGATCGAAGAGCACCTTGTGCCAGAAGCGGCTGTAGAGCAGGTGTAGCACGGCGTGCTCCACACCACCGACATAGAGGTCCACACCACCCGAGGGAGCGCCCTCGCGCGGTCCGGTCCAGTACCGTTCATTCTCGATGTCGACGAGCGCGTCGTTGTTCGTCGGGTCGATGTAGCGCAGCTGGTACCAGGAGGAGCCGGCCCACTGCGGCATCACGTTGGTGTCGCGCCAGTAGGTCCGTTCGCCGTCGCCGAGATCGAGGGTGACCTCAACCCACTCCCTGGCCTTGGCCAGCGGAGGCTGCGGCTCGGAGGAGGCGTCGTCCGGGTCGAAGCTGACGGGCTTGTAGTCCTCGACCTCGGGGAGTTCGACGGGCAGCATGGATTCCGGCAGCGCGTGGGCGACTCCGTCGGCGTCGTAGACGACCGGGAAGGGTTCGCCCCAGTAGCGCTGGCGGGCGAAGAGCCAGTCACGCAGCTTGTACTGGATCTTCTCTTCACCGACGCCCTGTTCAGCGAGCCAGGCGATGGTGGTCTCGATCGCATCGGCCTTGTTCATGCCGTTGAGGTCGAGTCCCCGTTCATTGGCGGAGTTCACCAGCACGCCGTCACCGGTGTAGGCGGCGTCGGCGATCGGGACGTCCCCACCGGAGACGACCTCGGTGACCGGCAGGCCGAAGACGGTGGCGAACTCGTGGTCGCGTTCATCGTGGCCCGGCACCGCCATGATCGCGCCGGTGCCGTACCCGGTGAGCACGTAGTCGGCGATGAAGACGGGGACCTGCGCGCCATTGACGGGGTTGGTGGCGTACGCCCCGGTGAAGACGCCGGTCTTCTCCTTGTTCTCCTGCCGCTCCAGGTCGGTCTTCGCCGCGATCGCCCCGCGGTAGGACGCCACGGCGGCCGCCGGGGTCGCCTCGCCGTAGGTCCAGCGTCCGTCGGTGTCGGCGTCGTAAGGCAGATCCGTGACCAGTGCGTCGACAAGTTCGTGCTCCGGAGCGAGCACCATGTACGACGCTCCGAACAGTGTGTCGGGACGGGTGGTGAATACCCGGATCGGACCGGCGTCGCTGGCGAAGTCGACCTCGGCACCGCGGGACCGTCCGATCCAGTTGCGCTGCATGGACTTGACCTTCTCGGGCCAGTCGAGGTCCTCGAGGTCGTCCAGCAGCCGGTCGGAGTAGGCGGTGATCCGCATCATCCACTGGGACAGCCGCTTACGGAAGACGGGGAAGTTGCCGCGCTCGGAGCGTCCGTCGGCGGTGACTTCCTCGTTGGCCAGGACGGTGCCGAGACCGGGGCACCAGTTGACCGTGCTGTTCGAGCGGTACACCAGGCGGTGCGCGTCGAGCTCGGCCTGCTGTTCGGCGGGCGTCAGGTCAGCCCAGTCGGGATGCTCGGCGGCGAACTTCGCCTCCAGTTCGGTGATCGGGCGCGCCTTCTCCGCCTCGGTGTCGAACCAGGAGTTGTAGATCTGCAGGAAGATCCACTGTGTCCACCGGTAGAAGTCGGTGTCGGTGGTGGCGACCACGCGGCGGCGGTCGTGCCCCAGACCCAACCGTCCCAGTTGACGTTCCATGTTCTCGATGTTGGCGCTGGTGGTGGTGCGCGGATGTGTGCCGGTCTGCACTGCGTACTGTTCGGCAGGCAGGCCGAAGGCGTCGTAGCCGAGGGTGTGCAGCACGTTGCGCCCCAGCATTCGGTTGAAGCGGGCGTAGACGTCGGTGGCGATGTACCCCAGCGGGTGTCCGACATGCAGACCCACGCCGGAGGGGTAGGGGAACATGTCCTGGACGAAGAGCTTCTCGGGGACGGCGGTGGCGGCCGTCTCCGGTGCGCCAGCCTCGGCGAGGTCGCCTACAGGGTTCGGCGCATTGAAGGTGCCGTTGTCACGCCAGTACCCCTGCCAGCGACTTTCGATGTCGCCGGCGAGTTCCGGGGTGTAGCGGTGGGACGTGGACTCGCCAGATTCGCTCCGAGGGTTAGTCATGTCCAGTCATTGTAATAGACTGGTCGGCATGATCGTTCTCTCTGTCCTGCTGTTCATCCTGGGCGCTGCCGTGCTGGTCACCGGTGTGCTTGCCGTCACCGCAAAACTGCCGGGGAACAGGTGGGTGGGGCTGCGTATCCCGGAGGTGCGCAAGAACCGGGAGATGTGGGACACCGGCCACCGTATCGCCGGCCCGACGTGGACGGGAGCGGGCGTCGCCCTCATCGCCGCCGGCGTCGTCGGACTCCAGGGCGGATGGCTGTGGATTGTCTCCGGACTGCTGTTGGTCGGCGCACTGTTCCTGATCGGCATGGGTGCCGCGCTGGCGGCACAGACATTGGCGAAGATCGACCATGCGAAGGCTCAGCAGGCTGAACAACAGCGGGCCGCGGCAGGCTGCTGCTCGTCGGGGTCATCATCGTCCGACAGCTCCTGCGGCGGAGACTGTGACGGCGGCTGCGGTGGCCACGACAGCGTCACGCCTGTCGAACTGGACCTCGACGCCGCCCGCCGGGCTGTCGCATCACGGGACGAGGCGTAGATCCTCGGCTGCGGACCACGGCCGACGGCTGTACCCCCGGGGGCACCACGGAACTGCGGTGATATTCCCGGGGGAATTTATTTGAGAACGAAATAGATTCCTCCACTGATCTCGGGTCTACTATTCAGAAATCCCTCGAGACAGGAGAATAAGTCCATGACCCGTCGTTCAAAGATCCTCGTGATTGCTGCAACAGCCGCAACATTCGCCCTCACAGCGTGCGGCAGCAGCTCCGACGACGCCTCAGCACCGGAAACGGTTACGCAGGTCGTCACGCAGACCCCGGACGCCGCCCCTGCCATCGAACAGGCCGACGCCGCTGTGCCGTCCACCTCGGAGGCCCCGCCGGTCGTGGATCTGACGATCCCCGGCGGGCTCGAGGGAATGAACGGTCAGCTCGCTTATGAGCGGCTCACCAGTGAAGGATTCACCGGGGTCAACCCCACTTCCGTGGACCCGTCGCGTGCGATGCCGGTCCTGTACAACAACTGGACGGTCACCTCTGTGGAACCTGCCCCCGGCACGGCAGTGCCCTCGGACTCCACGATCATCCTCAACATGACCAAGGAATAGGCTGACATGGCCTCGCCTGTCTCCCGTCGGGAGCCTGTCGGATAGGTTCGTTGTCTATGCGTACAGGGACCGAGATCGACATTCCGGCCCAAATAGGGCAGCTTCTCGGCGAGTTCCCGGTGGTGCTCCTCCAGGGGGCAAGGGGTTCGGGGTTGTCCACGGTGGCGCAACAACTCGCCGTGACTCACGGTGGGCGGGTGGTTCCCCCGGTGGCGGGACATCCCGACGTCGGAGAAGGAACCGTTTTTCACCGTCATCGACCCGTTCGCCGGGTTCGACAATGCGGACAATCGTGAGGATCTGCTGGCCAGGTTGCACGCTGCGGCGGAAGGGACCCACCGCCCCGGCGCGTTCCTCATCACTTCCCACACCGACCTGCGACGGGAGACCGACATCCCGTGCTCGACGCTGTCTGGCTACCTCGACCTGCTGGAGAGGTTATTCACCTTCGTCATGGTTCCGGGGTGGACGCCGGGGCTCGGCGCGGAGGAAATACAGCGTCCGCTGGCCTTCCTGCCGGATGCAGGTCTCGCCGCGTACCTCGACGGGGCTGACGACCCGCTAGCCCACGTGCTTGCAACGCTGCACCGCCAGTCGGCGTGGTCGAGGGATCACTACCGGGTGTATCACTACCGAAACAGCAACGGCCGGTGTGGGGACTGCGTGGTCGAACTCGCCGACGGCAGGGTGATCGGCGTGCAGGTGACCTCGGCCCGTCGCATCCTGGTTTTCTCCGGGAGGACCTCGGCGACCGCTTCCTCGCGGGCCTCGTGTGCGACGTCCAGTAGCTTCCTGCAGATCCACGGTGGGAGTGCCTGCAAATCATCGATGGCGTGAGATATATTCTTACGTTTACCGTGATGAACTGGCATTTTCCTGCCTGCAAATCCACGGTGACAGTGCCTGCAAATCCACGGTGAGCGTCGGCACGGCGTAGACTTACAATCATGCCGACACTGATCCGACGAAATATCGCCCCGTGGGTCGACGACCTCCTGTCGCACTTCCCTGTGGTGGTCCTCCAGGGCGGCCGCCAGGTCGGCAAGAGTACGCTGGCCGGATTACTGGCCGAGAAGCGCGGCGGACGCGTCGTGACCCTGGACAATGACAACGCCCGGGCCGCCGCAACCGCTGATCCAGCCGGTTTCCTGGCGCTCAACGTACCGTCGTCGGCGCCGGGACCTCTGGTGATCGACGAGATCCAACGGGCACCCGGTTTGATCCTCGCGATCAAGGAATCCGTCGACGCGGACCGGCGACCGGGCCGGTACCTGCTCACCGGTTCAGCGGACCTCCACCGCATCGAGCGCACCCCGGACAGTCTCGCAGGCAGAAGCGTCTCGGTGAACCTCGGCGGCTTCAGTCAGGGTGAGCTCGCCGGTGTCTCGGAGGACTTCGTCTCGGCGGTCGTGGACGGTGCCGTACCCCGGCCCAGTACGACGGACAGGAACGGCTACGGCTCCGTCCTCGCGGCCGGCAGCTTCCCGGAGCTCCGGGTCCTGCCCGAGAGGATGCGGTCGGTCTGGCTCGATGCCTATGTGTCCAGCCTGGTCAACCGCGACATCGCCGAACTGATGCGGCTGACGGACCCGGCCCGGGTGACGTCGGTGCTCCGGCTCCTCGCAGCGAATCAGGCCGGCGAACTCGTCCGGGCCCGTCTCTCGAAGCAGACAAGCATCCCCGAAAGCACGCTCACCAGCTACATCCCCCTGTTGCGCAGCCTCTACCTCATCGACGAGCTTCCACCGTGGACGGCGAACCTCGCCCGACGTGAAATTGGGCGTCCAAAGGCCTTCCTGCCGGACAGTGCGCTGGCGATGCACCTGTCGGGGGTGACTCAGGGTCAGTTGGCGACGAATTCCGAGTACTTCGGGCAACTGCTCGAGGGGTTCGTCGCCGCAGAGCTACGACGCCAGCAGTCCTGGTCGAACGCCGATTTCCGGTTGTACTCCTACCGAAACAGCAATGACCGTGAGGTGGATTGTCTGGTGGAGCTCGGCGATGGCAGGATCATTGCCATCGAGGTCAAGGCGTCATCGACTCTGCGGTCCTCGCACTTCGGTCATCTGGCTTTTCTGCGGGACAAACTGGGGGACCGGTTCATCGCCGGGATTGTCCTGTCGACGGCGCAGGACCCTGTTCCGTTCGGTGACCGCCTGTGGGGCATGCCGGTCTCAGCACTGTGGGAGCTCGGCACCGCCGGCGGCTAGGCTGAAGCACCATGAGCGCCGCGTCTCTTCCTGCACCGTCCACCCCGGTCGTCATGGTCTGCGGATCGTTGAACGTCGACACTTTCGTCCGGGTCGACCGGTTTCCGACGGCGGGGGAGACCACGATCGCCTCGCCGAACGGTAAAGCCCTGGGTGGCAAGGGGGCCAACCAGGCAGTGGCTGCGGCCCGGTACCTCGACGGCACGGTCATCTTCCAGGCCACGGTCGGTATGGACGCAGACGGCGACGCCGCCCTGACCACCCTGACCGACTACGGCGTCGACGTGTCCGCCGTCGACCGCGCGCCGCAGGACGTCCCCACCGGCCAGGCGTTCATCATGAACGACCCGGACGGGGAGAACATCATCGTGGTCACCTCCGGAGCCAACGAGTACACCGTCCCGGCGACACAGGACGACACCGGCGATACAGCCGCCGCCGTGCTGCTGGCCCAGGGCGAGCTCACCCCGGAGCACTCCGCGGCCCTGCCGGGGTTGGCACAGCGCCTCGGAGCCCGGTTCGTCCTGAACCTCGCACCGGTGACCACCCGGGCCCCTGACCTGCTGGCCGCGGCGGATCCGCTGGTCCTCAACGAGTCTGAGGCGGCGGAGGTCTTCGGTACGGCGTCGGACGCCACAGCTGTCGCCGACGCCGCTGTCGCCGCAGTAGATGCCGGCGTCGCGACGTCCGTGCTCATCACCCTCGGCGCCCAGGGGGCGGTCCTGGTCGCCCCGGAAGGCCGTACCGACATCAGCCCACTCCCCGCGGACAACGTCGTCGACACCACCGGCGCGGGCGACGCGTTCTGCGGAACACTCGCCGCCGCCCTGGCGGAAGGCGAGGATCTCGTCACGGCGGCGCACCTGGCGTCCGCGGCAGGGAGCCTGGCGGTACGCGGCCGAGGTGCCGCACCGTCCTACGCCGGGCGGGACGAGGTGCGCGGCCTGCTCTAGACTGTCTCACCATGAGGAACTTCATCAACCGCATCCTGGGATACCGTCCGGATCTGCTGATCATCCTGATCGTCCTGGGCGTCGTCCTCGCATTGCTCTTCCCCGCCCGCGGAACCGGCGCGGAGATCATGGACTGGGTCGTGAAGATCGCGATCGGCCTGCTGTTCTTTCTCTACGGTGCCCGCCTGTCCACCCGCGAGGCACTCAACGGGCTGAAGCACTGGCGCCTGCACCTCCTGATCCTGGCATTCACGTTCGTGGTCTTCCCCCTCGTCGGACTGGCGCTCATGCCACTCAAGGGTGTGATCGGCGATGATCTCTACCAGGGCATCCTCTTCCTCACCCTGGTCCCGTCCACGGTGCAGTCCTCCGTCGCCTTCACCTCGATCGCGCGGGGAAACATCCCCGGCGCGATCGTCAGCGCGTCGGCGTCGAACCTCATCGGCGTCTTCGTGACGCCGCTGCTCGTCCTCCTGCTGATGAGCGGCACCGACGGTGGACTGCACATCGACACCTCGGTCTTCGTCGACATCGCCCTGCAGCTGCTCGCGCCGTTCATCCTGGGCCAGGTGATGCGCAAAGTCCCCGGGGTGGCGAAGATCGCCGGGGCGAAACCCACCGGCTATGTGGACAAGATCTCGATCGGGCTGGTCGTCTACGTGGCGTTCTCCGAGGGCATCGTGATGGGCGTGTGGAGTTCGGTGTCCTGGATCGCCATCGTCGGTATCTGCATCGGCTCCGTGGTCGGGGTCTACGCCATGCTGTGGCTGACATCGTGGACGGGACGACGCCTCGGCTTCGACTACAAGGACCAGGTCGCGATCCAGTTCTGCGGGACGAAGAAGTCCCTGGCGTCCGGCCTCCCGATCGCGGCCGTGCTCTTCAGCGGCGGGGCGGGCCTGATCATCGTGCCCTTGATGATCTTCCACCAGATCCAGCTGATGATCTGCTCGGGACGTGCGGCCAAATACGCTGCCGAGCAGCCGGAGAACACCTGGTAGTCACCAGGCGGGCCCTGGATGACCGACGGGCTCACCCCGCTGCGCTGCCCGGCACCAGCGCCGCCACCCGGTCGGAGAACCGCCACTCGTCGCGGCGTCGGGCGGTCCGCTGCAATACCCCACGCTGCGCGAGCCACGTCATCAGCGACCGCGCATCCGCCTCACCGGCCTGTTGCAGCAGGGCCGCCAGCTCGAGGTCCACGGTCCCGGCCGCCATCAGATGGCGCAGCACCACCAGTGTCGCCGCGTCGCGGGCCACGCCGCGGCCGTACTCGGCACGCACGGCGCTCAGCAATGAGACGAACTCCATGTCCGGCTCACCGTTGAACAGGGTCACATCCACCGCGTCCTCTTTCGCGTCGACGGTCGGTGGCTCGAACCCCGCCGACAACATCGCCAACCACATCCGGTCGAAACCACGGGACGACCACCGTTCCAGCCCCAACAGCTGCATCGCGTTGAGCAGAGCCGGATTACGTGGCTGCGAGGGACCGGACAACAGTCGGTCGGCGGTGTTTCCGCCAGGCAGACCACCGGGGGAGTGGACCCGGATCATCTGCGGGGACTGGAAGACCACCACCGGCTCAGGACGTGACCAGTCCCGGTGCACCAGGGCGTTGGTGATCGCCTCATCGGCGGCGGCCGCCGGAATCGACGAGTCGTCATGCGCCCTGACCAGGTCACGCAACGATGTCGCCGACAACACCAACGGCAGGTCCAGGAGCGTCTCGGTCGGCGGGTGCGCCGACTCCGTGTCACCGGCCCGGTACAGGTGTCGGGCCCCCGGCGCCCGGTGGAAGAGGAGTTCTGCCGCGACGGTCGGGGCACCGTCGTCAGTCAGCAGGTCCAGTTTCGCCAGCAGGCCTGTACCAGTGCCGTCGCCGTTGGGCAGCGTGCCGGCACGTTGCGCCGTGGCCAGCAGTTCACGGCCCGCCGCCAACGCCTCCACGTCATAGTCCTGCAGAGGAACCGACGACGGCTCCGCCGTGTAATCGGGGTTTCCGCGGGCCCGTGCGAGGAGTTCCTTCGGCTCGCCCTCGAGAGGGAGGCAGGCGTCCCCGACACGGTGCCGGACGATCTCGTCGGGCCCCGTGTGCACCGCGAGCCCTGCGGGGACACGGATCACGATGATCCGTGCGCCATGCGCGTAGGCGTCCCAGGCGTCCACTGTCAGGTGGGGGCGCGTACCGGTGAAGATCAGGTGTGCGATCTCCGCCGGGTCACGGTCAGTACCGTTGAAGGCATCGGGCCCCGGTGTCCGGTCGGCGATGCCGAAGACGATGAAACCCCGTCCCGCCGAGCCGTTGGCGAAGCAGCACGCGGTCTTGACCAGCATGTCCGCGGCCTTCTCGTCCGGGCGACGCGTCGGGGTGTGGGTGGGGTCCTCCTTGAAATCCAGGACGCTGGACTCCAGGTCGTCCGCCACCGCCCCGTCCAGGATCCGGTCGAGGGCCTCTGCGACATCGCGGGGAAGTGCACGTTGACGGCCGGGCGCGTCCCCTGCAGGTTCCATGGTCGGAAGGACTATATCCCGCGGATGTCGCCGGCGACCGGCCGAGACCGCTTCACGTACCCCATCCGTGGCCGGAAGCCCGCCGGATGCTTCAACTGCGCGACACAGTCGGCGATGACCAGCCGGAACCTCGGGTCCATCGCCGGCAACTGGGCCACCGGGAACCACCCGACCTCAACGGACTCCTCGTCGTTGACCCGCGGTTCGCCAGCACTGTCCGGGGTGAGGACGCACCGGACCGTGGTGTCCATGAAACTGCAGATGTCCCCGTTGGGATAGGTCACCGGGCCGACCGCGCCCGTGCCGATCAACGCATCGACCTCGACCGTCAGGCCGGTTTCTTCGGCGACCTCCCGCACGGCCGCGTCCGCGACCTCCTCGCCCGGGTCAATGATGCCGCACACCGGGGTCCAGCGGCCGTCGTCCGCCCGTTTGACCAGCAGGACGTCCGGCGTGGCGTACACCGGCGCGTCCTCCGCCACGTCCCGGACCACGACAGCGGTGACTCCCGGCAGCCACAGTGGTGCGTGGCCGACCTTGTCGCGGAGCTCGGAAATAAAAGACGGGGTACCCATGGCAGACGAGTCTAATACCCGTGACGTCTCCGCGCTGTTCCCCGGACCGAGGTTACGGTACCTTTACCTCCATGAGACGCTCACTGCTGCGCATCGGCGCCGCCACCACCGCCCTGGCCACCGGAATTGCACTGGCCGCCTGCACCTCCGACGATGAGGGTGCGGACGGCAACGGCTCCGGGGACGCCACCTCGACCGCGACCGATTCCTTCCCCGTGTCGGTGCCCACCACGTTCGGCGACATCGAGATCCCCGAACAGCCCACACGAATCGTCGCCCTGGGCTGGGGCGACGCCGACATCGCCCTCAACCTGGGCGTCCAACCAGTCGGTGCCAGTGACTTCCTCGAGTTCGGCGGCGACGGTGTGAGCCCGTGGAATGAGGAGACCTATGATGAGTCACCCGAGATCCTCTCCGGCGGCGGCAACCAGGACGTCGACGTCGAGAAGATCGCCGCCCTCGACCCGGATCTCATCCTCAACGTGAAGTCCGCGAGCGACCAGGAGACCTACGACCAGCTGTCCGCGATCGCGCCGACGATCTCCGCCCCCAAGGGCGACGAAGGCTACACCGTGACCAGGGACACCCAGGTCGACATGATCGCCACGGCACTCGGTGAGTCCGCCAAGGGCGACGAGATCAACCAGGAGGTCGACGACGCCATCGCGCGCGTCCGGGACGACCATCCGGAGTGGGCCGAGAAGACGGCCTCCGTTGTCTCGAAATACGGTGAAGGCTGGGCCGCGTACTTCGAGGGCGACGGTCGCATGGACCTGCTGACCTCGCTCGGATTCACCGAAACCGGCAACGTGGAGAAGACGCCGGACACTTTCTTCACGCAGCTCTCCGACGAGAACCTCGACACCGCCGACGCGGATGTCGTCGTCGGCTTCCCGATCGGCATCACCCGGGAGGAGCTCGAGAACCTGGGCCCGTGGAAGAGTCTCGGCGCGGTGAAGGAGGGCCACGCCATCGTCGCCGACGATGACCTGTCCCAGGCGTTCTCTCTCGGTTCCCCCGACTCCGTGCTGTGGGCACTGGAGCAGATGACCCCGAAGCTCGAGGACGCCACGAGCTAGAATCCCCCGAGCGTCTCAGAACACCACGTTCACCAGCAGCATGTAGATCACCGTGCCGAACAGGATCGACATCGTCGCTGAGCGACGCCACAGGTGCAGTGCCGCGGTCGCCCCCACCGCGATCACGGCCGCGCCGACACCGCCGGGGTTCTCCGTGGAGTTGACCAGGGTGTACAGCACCAGCACCGTCATCACACCGGCGGGCATGGCGATCCCCAACCACGCGACCAGAGCTGATTCGCGGAAGTAACGCATCGCCGCAAACGGCAGGGCACGCAGCAGCAGAGTCACCAGGCCGACCCCGCCCAGGATCAGCAGGGTGTTGGTCAGGTCCACGCCCTCGGGAAGTCCACTACTCATCGCCGGAACCCTCTCCCCGTGATCCCCGCGTCCCCTGTGACCGCTGGGACCGCTGTGACCGCTGCGTCCACAGGAACCGTCCCACCAGGTACACGAAGTACAGCGACAGTCCGATCAGCAGCATCTGCTCCTGGCTCACCGCATAACCGACCGCCCCTGCGACGACCGCGACGACGGGGAGCCACACATCCCGGCTGACGTCCAACGCCTCGATCGCCAGCACCACGAACAGTGCGGTCAACGCGAAGTCCAGGCCCACCAGATCCAGCGGCAGTGCCGAGCCGACCAGCGCGCCGACCACGCCGAAGACCACCCAGGCGGACTGGCAGAACATCTGCACCGCCATGACCCGCGGCTGGGTCCACACGGACTTCTTCTTCGTGGACAGGATCGCGTAGGTCTCGTCCGTCAGCGAGTAGATGCCGTAGGCCTTCGCCACCGGCGAGCGCACCGCCTCCACCGGGTAGCTCAACCCGTAGAACACGTGACGGAAATTCACCAGGAACCCGTACAGGGCCGCGGACAGGGGAGCGACTCCACCGGTGACCAGTGTGATGGCCAGGAACTCCATGGACCCGGCGTAGAGCACGATGCTGAACACCGGCGTCCACCACCAGGCGAATCCGGTCTGGGTGACCAGGAGTCCGAAAGCCAGCCCCAGGGGAATCAGTCCGAGAGCCACGGTCCAGCTGTCCTGGATCCCTTTCCTGAACTCCGCGGATGCGGCAGGGCTCACTGGTCCTCCCACCAGCGTTTCAGTTCGGCGATCGCCTCGTCCCGTTCCATGGGGCCACGGTCCAGGCGCAGTTCCTTGAGAAACGCCCACGCCTTGCCGACCGCCGGTCCAGGCGGCAGGTCGAGGATGGTCATGATCTCGTTGCCGTCCAGATCAGGCCGGACGGCGTCAAGATCCTCCTGTTCCCTGAGTTCGACGATCCGGGTGTCGAGGTCCTCGACCGCGCGCTGCAGCCGGGCGGCCTTGCGTTTGTTCCGGGTGGTGCAGTCCGCACGCACGATGACCTGCAGCTGGGGGAGGAGGTCACCGGCGTCGGCGACATAGCGCCGCACCGCCGAATCGGTCCATGCACCGTCACCGTAACCGTGGAAACGCATGTGCAGGAACACCAGTTGACCGATGTCCTGGATCTGTCGTTTCGGGTACTTGAGGGCCTTGAGACGCCGACGCGTCATCCGGGCACCGACCACCTCGTGGTGGTGGAACGTCACCGCGCCGGAGTCGGTGAATTCGCGGGTGTCGGGTTTACCGATGTCGTGCATCAGTGCGGCCCACCGCAGCACGAGCCGGTCGGCGTCAGAGACCTCCGAGGCGTCCCCCATGCGCCCCTCCAGCTCCGTGGCGTTACGCAGGACCTGGAGGGAGTGGGCGTAGACGTCCTTGTGCTGCCGGTGTTCGTCCTGGGTGAGCTTCAGTGCGGGCAGCTCCGGCAGGACGTGGTCGGCGAGCCCGGTGTCAACCATCATGTCCAGGCCCGTCCAGGGCTCCGCACCGAGCATGAGCTTGTTCAGCTCGGCGGCGACCCGTTCAGCGGTGATCCGCCCGATCTGGTCCGCCATGTCGGTCATGGCGGTGCGCACCCGGTCGGCCACGGTGAACCCCAGCTGCGAGGCGAAGCGGCAGGCACGGAGCATGCGCAGCGGATCATCGTGGAAGGACTGCTCGGGCGCGGCCGGCGTGTCGAGCACTCCGGCGACGAGGTCGTCGAGCCCGTTCAGCGGGTCGCGGAGTTCGTGTCCGCCGTCGGCGGAGAGTTCGAGGGCGATGGCGTTGCAGCGGAAGTCGCGGCGCACCAGGTCACCGTCCAGTGTGTCACCGAAGGTGACCTCGGGATTGCGTGACGCCCCGTCGTAGGCGTCGGCGCGGAACGTGGTGATCTCGACGATCAGACCGTGGAACATCGCCGACACGGTGCCGAACTCGATACCGGTGTCCCAGACGGTCTCGGCGACCTCGTCGAGGATCTCGGTGACGACGTCCGGCCGTGCGTCGGTGGTGAAGTCCAGGTCGAAGTCGTGCTCGGTGAGGCGCCCGAGCAGCGCGTCGCGGACAGAGCCGCCGACGAGGTAGAGCCGGTGGCCACGGGAGACGAACGCCTCCGCGAGTGCGGTGAGCGTCCGGTCGGTCCTGTCGTTGTCCTTCACCGCAGACCATGCGGTGGCGAGCATCGTCGCTGCGTCCTGCTTCTCCTGCGTCTGCCGTCCCGTCACCCCCCGGATTTTACAGTTCCCACAAACCGCCCCGCAGGCACTACCCTTGTTCTCCATGAACCAACGGCGTAATCGCTCTGGCCGCTCCGGCGGGAGCTCCTCACGGCCGGACCAGCGCCGGTCTCCGGCACGCTCCGTTCAGCAGCGTGACCACAGTGAACTGCCGACCTCGGTGGAGACCAGTGCCGGTGGCCTCGTGCTGTCGGGACTCGCCGAAGCGGTGCGGGGGGACGGGTCGGTGGACCTGTCGCGGATGTACGTCGCCCTCATCGGACGCCTGGACCGTCGCGGACGGCTGCTGTGGTCGATCCCGAAAGGCCACATCGAGCCGGACGAGTCCCACCACACCACCGCGGAACGTGAGGTGTGGGAGGAGACCGGCGTCAGTGGGGAGGTCGTCAGCGATCTCGGGACGATCGACTACTGGTTCGTCTCGGAGGGGCGCCGGATCCACAAGACGGTGCACCACCATCTGCTGCGCTACGTCGACGGCGACCTCAATGACGAGGACCCGGAGGTCACCGAGGTGGCGTGGCTGCCGGTGAGCAACCTCGTCGAGCGTCTCGCCTATGCCGACGAACGCAAGCTTGCCCGTCAGGCCCACGACCGGTTGCCCGACCTCGCCCGCGCGGAGGCGAAGGCCGGGCGGCGCACGCCGCGGTAGTGATGCGGCGGTTGTCGGGGTCGTCAGGGTCGTCACACACGGTCCGGCCGTTGGCCTGCCTCGCCGTGGTTGCGGTGGGTGTGGCGCTGACCCCGGTCGTGCCGGTCGCGTCGGCGCAGGACGCTCCCGCAGGGGGGACGCTCTGGTCGAATCCCGAGGCACGGTCCGCGGACCCCGAGAGTGGTGTGTCGCTGGAGATCCTGGGGCAGCAACCGGCCACGGTCACCGACAGCGGTGCGCTGGACCTGCGGATCCGTGTGACGAACTCATCGGATCAGGAACTGTCGGGTCTGCAGCTGCGTACCCAGCACCAGAATGCGGTGGACGCACCGGACGGTGTGGCGACGTCCCTGATGTCGAATCAGGGGGAGTACCCGTGGGTGGGTCCCTTCCAGCAGCTCGACGGCACCCTGGACCCCGGTGAGGAACGGCAGTTCCGGCTGACCGTGCCCGTCGACGGGCGTGCGGGCAGTCTCAGTGGTCTGGGACTGGACGGGCCCGGCGTCTACCCGCTGCTGCTCAACCTCAACGCCGACCTGGGAGGATCAGGAACGTCCTTCGTCGCTGCGACGCGCACGACGGTGACCGTCACGGAGACCGACGACAGCGACGCCCCAGACGACACCGCCGACACCGCCGACACAGACCGTCCCGCGGGGATCACCATGCTCTGGCCGTTGTCGTCGAGTGCCACAGCCGGTGCTGGTCAGGTCGGCGACGCCCCCGAGCCCAATGACCTCTACCTGCCGGACGAGTCACTGGCCGAGGAGCTGCGGCCGGAAGGTCGACTCAGCACCTTGTTGTCGACGTACCGCTCAGCGGCCGCCGGCTCCGATGACCTGCAGGAGGCGACGTGCATCGCCATCGACCCTGACCTGCTCGAAACGGTCTCCCGGATGAGTGAGGGTTACCGGGTCGGCGAGGCCCCCAGCCCGGTCGAGGAGCCGGTGCGGCTCCGCGACCGGTGGACCAGCAACCGCACCGGTGACGACTCCGTCGAGGGCACTGGTGCCGCCGACGCGGCGTCCTGGCTGGAAGAACTGCGCACCATCGTCGACGGTCAGTGCACCGTGCCACTCCCGTTCGGCGGAGCCGACGTCGACGCCGTCACCGGCATTGACGATCCCCGGGTCACCGAACTGTCGGAACGCGGGACGGAGACCATCTCGGACATTCTCGACACCGACTCCGCCGAAGGCGTGGTCGTGCCGGGATCGGGATACGTCTCCGATGCCTCGGTACAGCGTTTCAGCACCGCCGGCAGAGAGACACCGACCACGGTGCTCGTCGCCCAGGACTCGGTGGTCACGAACGACGGTGACGAGGCCGGAATCGTCACCCTGCCCGGCGGGACGCGTGCCCTCCGGTTCCCCGCCGCGCTGGGTTCCGCGCTTGCGGCCACCGGGGAAACCCCCACCACGGCCGCCTACAGTGCGCCGGCGTCGCGACGCGACCTCGGCGACGACAGTGGTGCCGAGCGGATGGCGGCCGCGGTCGGCGTCCTCGACCTGGAACTCCGTGGCGCCGGCTCCTCCGACAGCGCGCCGGCCGGCAACGTCATCGCCACTCCGCCGGCGGAATGGACGGTGAACGAGGATGATGCGGCCACCTGGCTCGAGGCGGTGACGGGCCGGCTGGAGGACGGATCCGCCCGCGCCGTCTCCTTCGGAGCCGCCCTGCGCGGTGTGGCGTCCGACGGCACGGTGCAGGAACCGGAGGCCGACCCCGCACCGGTGGGTGGCGATGAGATCACCGAGGGGAGAGGGCTCGCCGAGGACCTGCACAACTTCACCCGGATCATGGTCGACAACGACAACGTCGCTCTCACCCCCGAGATCTTCACGCGCCCCATGGTCGACGATCTCCTCCGGTCGTTGACGGACAACCGTCGTCGCGTCGCCGACGAGGACGCCGTCGCCCGGGACCGGGCCACGGAACGCCGGGGGAGCGTCCGGGCCCTGATTCATGAGCTGCGCGAGTCGGTGTCCCTGCTCCCGCCGGGCAGCGTCTTCACCCGGACAAGCGACTCCTCGCCCCTGATCGTGGTGGCGCGCAACGGCCTGCCCCTGCCGGTGCGGGTGAACGTCGACTATGAATCCGAGGACGGGGTCACGCTCAACACGCCCGGGATGCAACTTATTCCCGCGCAGGGGAGCGTCACCCTGCAGATGACGACGTCCTTCCCGTCGAACATCCGCGAGACCGACCTGACCATGTACCTCGAAACGCCCGATGACATGCGGATATCCGATCCTGTGACGATCCGTATGGCCTCTGGCCCCGGCAGCGGCGCGCTCGTCGTGGGCATCGGTGTGGCCGTCGTCTTCGGCCTGTTCGCGGTGATCCGGGTGACGAAAAGGCGCCGGCAGTTAGCGAACCAGCGGGGGCGTGCACGAAGATAGAGCGGTGACTGATTCTCGAGAAGACCCCGGCGACGCCGCACATCCCGGCGAACGGGGGCGGTTCCGCGCCGCCACCCCGCCGGCGAAAGCTGCGCCATCCCGCTCCTCCGGATCGACCGACCGCGACACCAGTGAGGCCACTGGCGGCACCGACCCCGGTGCCGACCACTCGAAGCTGAACATGTCCCCCGCCGAGCGGGCGGCGACAGACCCGCGGCTGACCAAGGCCACCGCGACAGCATCGAAGGCCGGTGGTTCGTCCGGCACGAGCATCACCGAGGCTGCAGACGGTAACGAAGGATCCGGCGCCACGACGGCCTCGGACACCGACGTGGTCCGCGCGACGGGATCGATGGCGGTAGCCACCCTGCTGAGCCGGATCACCGGATTCCTGCGGACCGCTTTGATCGGTTGGGCCCTCGGTGCCGGGGTCGCCAGTGCGTTCAACACCGCGAACACACTGCCGAACCTCATCACCGAACTGGTGCTGGGCGCCGTGCTCACCAGTCTCGTCGTCCCGTTGCTCGTCCGGGCGGAGAAGGAGGACTCGGACCGCGGCGCAGCGTTCATCAGACGCCTGTTGACCTTGACGTTCACACTGATGATGACCGTCACGGTGATCGCGGTGCTTGCCGCACCGCTATTGACCCGGGTGTCACTGGACTCCGACGGCCAGGTCAACATCGGCATGTCGACGGCGTTTGCCTACCTGGTGCTGCCGCAGATCGTGTTCTACGCACTGTTCGCGGTGATGATGGCGGTACTGAACACCAAGGGCATCTTCAAGCCCGGTGCCTGGGCACCGGTGGTCAACAACGTGGTCACCCTGGCTGTCCTGAGTCTCTACATCCTGCTGCCCAATGAGTCGAAGCTCGGCAAGGATGACGTCGTGACGATCACCGACCCGCACATCATGCTGCTGGGTCTGGGTACCACGCTGGGTGTCGTCGTGCAGGCGGCAATCATGGTCCCCTACCTTCGCAAGGCCGGGGTGGATATCCGACCGTTGTGGGGCCTGGACGACCGGCTGAAGCAGTTCGGCGGCATGGCCCTGGCAATCGTGGTCTACGTGCTGATCTCCCAGATCGGCTGGGTCCTCAACAACCGTATCGCCTCCAGCTCCGGTGCAGGCCCGACGATCTACATGCAGGCCTGGCAGCTGCTGCAGGTGCCTTACGGCGTGATCGGTGTGACCCTGCTGACCGCGGTGATGCCGCGGCTGTCGCGCAATGCCGCCGACGGCGACGACAAGGCCGTCGTCAAGGACCTGACCATGGCGACGAAGCTGACGATGTTGGCCCTGGTGCCCGTCATCGCCTTCTTCACTGCCTTCGGCACGCTGATCGCCCCCGCGCTGTTCGCCTACCAGGAATTCTCGCTCGACGACGCGAACGTCCTGGGCTGGACGATCAGCTTCTCCGCCTTCACGCTGGTCCCCTACGCGATCGTGCTGCTGCACCTGCGCGTGTTCTACGCCCGCGAGGAAGTGTGGACGCCGACGTTCATCATCGGCGGCATCACGGTCACCAAAGTGTCCCTGGCGTACCTGGCCCCGCACATCGCCAGTGAGCCGCGCCTGGTGGTCGTCCTGCTGGGTGCGGCGAACGGCATGGGTTTCGTGGCCGGTGCGATCATCGGCCACCGACTGCTGAAACGCTCGCTGGGGCATCTGGGGATGCGCAGCGTGCTCAAGACCTCCCTGTGGGCCCTCGGGGCCTCTGTGGTCTCGGCCCTGATCGTCTGGCGCCTGGACGCACTCGTGGACCGTTTCCTCATTCCGGACGGCTTCATGTTCGGGTTCCTCGTGCGCCTGCTGGTCTCCGGGGTGGTGTTCCTGGCGATCGTCATGCTGATCCTCTCGCGGTCGAAGCTGCCGGAGGTCATGACCGTCGGTGCGACGCTGGCGCGTCTGCCCGTGGTCGGGCGGTTCTTCGCCGGTGCCGTCCCCGAGGACGAGGACGGTCGTCCTGCGGCACGTATCACCGAGATGCCGATCGCCGGGATGGCCGGTCTCACCGGACAGGACGTGGTGGGCCCGGCGATGCCGCCGCTGTCGGCAGGCCGGGTCCGCGGCCCGCGTCTGGTCCCCGGTGCCCCGATCCTGCAGGGCCGGTTCCGGCTGCTGTCGGACCACGGTGGCTCACCGGCGGCCCGGCTGTGGCAGGCCCGTGACAACGAGACCGGGGACCTGGTCGCCCTGACCATTCTCGACCCGCAGGTCGCCGGTGTCGGCTCCCGTGAGCTGCTGGACCGCAGCGCCACGCTGGCGAAGGTCTCGTCCCCGGGTGTGGCCCGGGTGCGGGAGATCTGCGATGCCCGCACACTGGTCGTGGTCGTCGCCGACTGGACCGACGGTGCGCCGCTGACCCGGGTGGCGGAGTCCGGACCCGACCCACTGGCCGCCGGTTACGCGATGGCCGATCTGGCGGATGCCGCCGGCGACGTCGCCGAGCTAGGCGGGTCACTGGGCATCGACCACCGCAACCGGTTGCGGATCAGCTCGGAGGGCCGTGCCGTGCTGGCATTCCCGGGTGTGTTGCCGGGCGGTTCGTCCCGCCAGGACGTGCATGCGATCGCCGTGTCACTGGACATGCTGCTGAGCTCGGTGCCGTCGCACCTGATCCCGGCCGAGCTCCAGCAGATCCTCGACGACGCCCGGCAGGTCGACGGTGTCGACGCCCGGGAGTTGGCTACGCGGTTGCGTGCGGCCACGACCTCCGAGTCGCCGGACGCGGACCTCGTCACCAGTGCCGACGTCGCGCCGAACCCGGAACAACGTGCCGGCTTCGGTGCGGCGCCGGAGAAGCCGGGACGTACCGCGCTGTCCGTGACCCTGACGATCGCCGGACTGTTCCTCATCGTCGCGCTGATCGTCGTCGTGGTGGCCTACTTCGGCGGTGACCGCAGGGATTCGCCGGTGACCACGGACTCGATCCGTGGCGGCCAGTCCACCTCGGCCCAGGCGGCCGCGGAACCGGAGATCATGGGTGTGTCGGAGGCCAGTGAATGGGCCCCGGCCGAGAGCGGCACCGGGACCCTCGACAACCCGGAGGAGGCTCCGTTGGTCATCGACGGTGACCCCGCGACGACCTGGAGTTCGGCGCAGTACGTCGACCAGCTGGGGGACGGGCCGTCCTCGCTGAAACCGGGGATCGGCCTGCTGCTGTCGCTGGACGAGACCGCGTCGGTGACCTCTGTCGACCTGGAGGGTGTGCCGGAGGGAACGCGTATCGAGCTGCGTTCCGGTTCCGGTGACGTCACCTCGGTGGACCAGACGGAGCTCCTGGACGCGGAGGCCGCGTCCGGTGGGACGTTGACCCTGACCGGCGAGGACGCGCCGGCCGGTGACCGCGTACTGCTGTGGATCACTGAGCTGCCGATGCCGGAGGCCGCCTCGGTGGGGGAGGTCACCGTGCACGGCGTGCGGGAGTGACCCCCGGATCACCGACATCAACCGAAGTATAGTGCCGTATCCAGTTTGCTGGATACGGCACTATACTGTGCGATATTTCGTCTACGGTACCGCCAGCCGCCGTATCGTCCGGAGCATCCGCGCCGACATCACAGCGGACGCCACCACCAGCAACGGTGCGACCAGCACGTGGTGGGCGCGCGCGAACCGGTAGCGTTCGCGGACGTGCAGGCGCGTCCCGTCCGCGGTCGGGACCAGGACGAATGCCCAGGTGAACAGCTCCGGAATGGCGTCCGGGTCTCCTCCCACCAGGACGAGCGCCTCGTTCTGCGTCACCTCATGGACGGTCAACGGCAGCTCAGGGGCCAGACGGACAATGTCCCCGACGGCCCTCGTCGACCACTCGGGACGCAGGTGCCGGACGCCGTGGACGTCGCTGCCGACGAGGTTCTCCAGAAACTCATAGGAGTAGAAGCCGCCACGGTCCTGGCCCAGCTGCATCAACCACGGCCAGACGTCCTGCGGCGGAGCAGGGACCGTGACCGCGCGGTTCGCACACAGGTGCGCGCGGGCCAGACCGTCGCCCGGAAGAGACCGGCGACGTTCCTCCCTCGTACTTCCCCACGTCGCCGACCTGAGCACGCCAGCCGCCGCCGTGGACGTCGCTGCCGCCGTTGCCGCCACCATCCACCACAGAGCCCGCATAGCTCCGATCCTAGGTCGTCCGTGCAGCGGTGGTGAAGTTGTCCACAGCCCCTCCGCAGGTGCGTTCCATTCGCTAAGGTTGTGCACAAGGCTTTCTTCCGCGGGGACGGAGGGGAGCAGGGGACACTTCCATTGGGGGAATTCATGACCGCACCATCTGTCACACCGTCGGACGCCGAACTGCTGCGCCGGCACCTCGCCGGCTGCACCACATCCTTCACCGACCTGATGGGCCGGCATTCCGGCCTTCTGGGATGGGCGCTGCACCAGGCAGGAGTACCTGTCGAGGACCGCCAGGACGTCCTGCAGGACGGACTGCTCAAGATCCACAGGACGGCAGGCACGTTCCGTGGTGCGGACTCGGCTGCGTCCTGGCTGCACACCATCATGCGGAACACGGCGTTGACACACCTGCGCGACAGCAGACGCCGGAACGACGAACTGGCCCGGACGGTGGACCTGGGGGAGAGGCTGCGCTACCTACCGGACAGCCGCACCGTGGATGCCGGACGAATGGTGCACCGCATTCTGCTCCACGAGGCAGTCAACCAACTTCACCCTGGCCTGCGCGACGTGATCGTGCTCACCGACGTGCAGGACTGGTCGCTGCGTGACACTGCGAACCACCTGGGCATTCCCACCGGGACGGTGAAGTCCCGTCGGGCACGGGCTCATCGTCACCTACGTGCGTGCCTTGCAGAGGCCGGGGTCGCACCTGCGGTGTCCGGTGCGTCGCTAGAATCGTCGGCATGAGTGATTCCACCCCGTCTGTGCATGACGTCGTCATCATCGGTTCCGGCCCCGCCGGCTACACCGCCGCCATCTACGCCGCCCGCGCGGAGCTCAAGCCCCTGGTCTTCGAGGGCATGGACTTCGGTGGCCTGCTGATGCAGACCACCGAGGTCGAGAACTTCCCTGGCTTCCCGCAGTCCATCATGGGGCCGGCGCTCATGGACGATATGCGCAACCAGGCCGAACGCTTCGGCGCCGACCTCCGCATGGAGGACGTCGTACGGGTCGAGTTGGACGGTGAGCTGAAGAAGGTCTTCACCGACGAGGAGGAGTTCCACGCCCGCACCGTCATCCTCGCCACAGGCGCGGAACCACGGTATCTCGGTGTCCCGGGTGAGGAAGCCCTGCTGGGCCACGGTGTCTCCGCGTGCGCGACCTGCGACGGCTTCTTCTTCAAGGAGAAGCAGATCGCCGTGATCGGTGGTGGTGACTCCGCCATGGAGGAGGCCGACTTCCTGACGAAGTTCGGGGACCGGGTGACGATCATCCACCGTCGTGACGAGTTCCGTGCCTCCGCCATCATGGAGGAGCGGGCACGCAACAACCCCAAGATCGACATGATCATGAACTCCCGGGTGGTCGAGGTGCTCGGCGACGGCAGTGTCCAGGCACTCAGGCTCGAGGACACGGTCACCGGCGAGACTCGCGAGGTCCCGATGGACGCGATGTTCGTCGCCATCGGCCATGACCCCCGCACCGCCGTGTTCGAGGGACAGGTCGACCTTCAGGACAACGGTTACGTCAAGGTGGACGAACCGTCGACGAAGACCTCTGTCCCGGGAGTGTTCGCTGCCGGTGACCTGGTCGATTCCCACTATCAGCAGGCAATCACCGCCGCCGGGTCCGGATGCCGCGCCGCGCTGGACGCTGAAGGTTATCTGGCCGCTCTCTGAGGACCGGTGTCTCCCGGGCTTATCCGGATCGTGACCCTACCGTGACCGCTCCGTGACTGTTCAGCGCATGTTTCCGTGCTCCTACTCCCGCGGGTATTGTGGTGTGGACACTCTTGCTCCCATCACCCTCAGGAGATTTCACCTATGTCCGACCCCGTGACCGTCACCCAGGACACGTTCCGCAGCACCGTCATCGAGTCGGACATCCCCGTCCTGGTGGACTTCTGGGCCGGGTGGTGTCAGCCCTGCCTCCAGATGGAACCGGCCCTCGAGAACATCGCCGCGGCATACGACGGTTCAGTGACCGTGGCCAAGGTCAACGTGGAAGAGGAGCGAGGACTCGCTTCGATGTTCCAGGTCATGTCCATCCCGGCACTCTTCATCTTCCACGGCGGAAAGAAGGTCGTGGAACTTCACGGACGTCAGTCCGAAGCCGACCTGTCCGCCAGTCTCGATTCCCTCATCTCGGCGTGATCTCTTCCCCTGACCATCAACGACCTGTGACGGAAACGAGAGGATAACGTGCACCGTAACTCACTCAAGCTGGGCGACCGGAGCCCGCGCGTCGCCGAAGTTCGCAGCACCCTCGCCCGGCTCGGATTCATTGACGGCTTCACCGGCGACACCTCGGGTGACGCCGGCCAGCGGTGGACCCCCGAGGATGAGCTCTTCGACGCCGACCTGGACATCGCCCTGCGCGCTTTCCAGCAGGGGCGTGGCATCATCGCCGACGGGCACATCACCGACGGCACGTTACGGGCCCTCCGTGAAGCCTCCTACACCCTCGGAGCCCGGGTCCTGTCCCTGCAGCCACCGGGACACTTCTTCGTCGGCGACGACGTCGCCGAACTCCAGGCACAGTTGCACGACCTCGGTTTCTACACGGACCGGGTTGACGGACAGTTCGGCCCGCAGACCCACGACGCCGTCCGGAAGTACCAGCTCAACTACGGCCTCACCAACGACGGCACCTGCGGCCCGGTGACACTCCGTGCACTGAGCTACCTGGGGCGGAGAATCACCGGCGGATCACCTCAGGCGATCCGGGAGAAGGAACAGATCCGCGCGGCAGGGCCGCAGCTCACGGGTAAGCGGATCGTCATCGATCCAGGCCTGGGTGGGGACGTCGTCGGGCGGACCGTGACCGGTCGTTACGGAACCATCACCGAGGAGGAGATCCTGTGGGATCTCGCGACGCGGACCGAGGGTCGTATGATCGCAGCGGGTATGGAGACGATTCTTTCGCGGCCCCGTAGTGACAATCCTTCCAGCCTGGACCGCGCTGCCCTGGCCAATGCTTTTGGCGCGGATCTGATGATCTCGCTCCGGGCGGATGTCTATCCGAATGAGCGGGCCAACGGTGCGGCCTCGTTCTATTTCGGTTCGGAGATCGGATCCTCGTCCTGACGGGGGAGAAGCTCTCCGGCTTCATCCAGCGTGAGGTGACCACGAGGACGTCATTGACGAATTGCCGCAGTCACCGTCGCACCTGGGACCTGCTCCGGATGACGAAGATGCCGGCCGTTCAGTTCGTCGCCGGCTACCTGACGAATGACGACGATGTCGCGGTCCTGACAGACCCGGATGTCCGGGACACCATCGCCGAGGCGCTGGTTGTCGCAGTGAAACGTCTCTATCTGCTTGACGCTGACACGGCGCCGACAGGCACGTACCGGTTCGCTGACGTACTCGAAGCCGAGAAGCTGGCCTGAATCACACCCGTGTGGTTTAGGCCCGCTGCCCGCCGAGCACAGTGCTGAGCGGGACCCGGTTGTTCAGCATCTCGTGGGCGTCGGACTCATAGTTGCTGAACAGCGACGAACCCTCCGCCAACTTCTTACGGTACCTCGGAAACCGAGGGTGTTTCCCCACGACAGTGAACCCCTGCTGCTCGAGGATGTCCGCGGACAAAATCGGGGCCGACTCGAGATCAGAGCCAGGATGGTCAGGGCGTTCTTCCCAGCCGTGATAGCCCTCCGGGATGTATCCGAGGGGCGTTCCATCCGCGTCATTACGGCCGTAGACCTCCACGGCTGCGACCCCACGACGTTCGGCCTCAGTGAGAATGGTGTCTATCAGGCTGTGCTCCAGGTAGAGGCCCATATAGGGCTGCTCCACGAAGACGGTCGAGATCTGGATGGCATCTCCGGAGACGGGCCCGGAGGGCATGCCCTCTGACCCGGGGAAGTAGGTCGGGGGAGCGAAGAAAGCGGTGGCTGCCGGCCGTTCTCCACTGCCTTCATCTCCGGTCCCGACGAAAGCGGTGTAACCGCAGGTTCCCCACCGGTAGAGGACGGAGTGGATCCACATCTGTTTGTCGAACGCCGGATCAGCGCTGCTGACCGCGGGCGCAAGTTCCCAGAAAACATCGTTCCCCGCGGTAGGCGCCACCACATCACCACTGTCGTGTTGCAGTGCGCTGTACCTGATCTCCACCGATTGTCCTCCTTCGTCGGAGATCGAGTTTACCCGGCCCGCGGAGACGTCGCCGGAGGTACCGTGAATCCGACGCACAGCTCACAGTTTCACGTGAAACCGTGGCTGATCACTATTCCCTCGGAAGCTTGAGTAGATCGGTGATCCGCTCAAAGTCGTCCTCGTCACCGAACTCGACGACAATTTTCCCCTTTTTCGCTCCCATCTGCACGGTGACCCGGGTATCGAGCGCATCAGCTGCAGATGTCGCCCACTGCGTGACAGACTCCGGTTGCTCACGCGGCGCGCGTGACTTCCGCGGAGCCTGCTCGTCACCACGGTTGATCAACACAACAGCTTCCTCAGT
The DNA here is from genome assembly GCF_001942345.1 of Corynebacterium sp. CNJ-954. Classification (GTDB taxonomy): domain Bacteria; phylum Actinomycetota; class Actinomycetes; order Mycobacteriales; family Mycobacteriaceae; genus Corynebacterium. Next base: position 31,584 of record NZ_MKKI01000004.1, on the reverse strand, counting down.
TGCCCGCACACTGAGGCCTTCGGCGATGATGCGTTCAGCCAGCTGATCCTGGGCTTCAGGACCGGCCTTCACCCCCAGCAGAGCCCGAGCATGACCGGCGCTCAGGACACCTGCGGCGACCTTTCGCTGCGCACCTACCGGAAGCTGGAGGAGCCTGATCATATTCGTGATCAATGGCCGTGACCGGCCAAGACGTCGTGCGAGCTCTGCCTGGGTAACGTCGAACTCTTCCAGAAGTTGCTGGTATGCGCTGGCTTCCTCCAGAGGATTGAGCTGCACACGGTGAATGTTCTCCAGCAGGGCGTCCCGGAGCATGTCCTGGTCGTCGGTTTCCCGGACGATAGCGGGGATTGTCTCTAGCCCAGCGAGCTTTGAGGCACGCAGGCGACGCTCACCCATGATCAACTCATAGGTCGAATCCCCGGAAGGACGGACGACGACGGGCTGGAGGAGACCGAACTCCCTGATTGAATGAACCAGCTCATTGAGCGGTTCTTCCTCAAAGGTCTCCCGCGGATTCTTCCGGTTGCGGCGAATTGACCCGAGCGGAAGCTCCCGATAGGTTGCTCCGATGTTCTCTTCCGACACACCGGTATTTTCTGCGGCACCTGTCCGGCTAGTGCGCCCTTCCGAAGTAACGTCACTGTGACGCTGACCGGCAGGACCAAGAATGACGTCTGCGGCACCAGCACCCAGCCTCGGCTTCGACGGACTGGTCGGAATGAGGGCTGCGAGCCCCCGACCGAGACCGCCTCGCTGAGTCTCCGTCTGAGGAAGCTGGGGGAGGGTCGGCTTGTTTTTCTCTGACATCAGTTGCTGCTTCCTGTCCTCAGTTCAGGTGCCACACCGATCGGGGCAGTTTCGGGGATTGGGAGGTAGTCGCCGCGTTCCGCGAACTCGACGGCGGCGTCAAAATAGGCAAGGGCACCCCGGGAACCGGCATCGTACTGGAGCACGGTCTTGCCGTACCCTGGCGCCTCTGAGACCTTGACGCTGCGAGGTATCTGGTTCTCAAGGACCGCACTACCGAAATGATTCCGCACCTCGCTGGCCACCTGCTCCGAAAGCTTCGTCCTCGCATCGTACATGGTGAGCAGAACAGAGGACACGTGCAGTTCCGGATTCAGATGCTCGCGAATCATCGAAATATTGTTGAGGAGCTGGCCGACGCCCTCCAGCGCGTAGTACTCGCACTGGATCGGAATCAGGACCTCAGTCGCCGTGTTCATCGCGTTGATGGTCAGGAGCCCGAGCGATGGTGGGCAGTCAATGAAGACATAGTCATAACCCTCGCGCTCCAGGTAAGCCGGACTGAGCGCATCGCACAGTCGGTACTCGCGCCGGACCATGGACACGAGTTCGATCTCGGCACCGGCAAGGTCAATCGTCGCAGGAATGCAGAACAGGTTCTCATTCTCGGGATTAACCTGGATGACCTCGGCAGGGGACTTTTCGCCGATAAGCAACTCATAACTCGACGGGGTCCCGATCCGGTGCTCTGCCCCGCATGCGGTGGATGAGTTCCCCTGGGGATCGAGATCGACCACAAGCACCTTCAAGCCGTGGAGCGCCAATGCCCACGCCAGGTTCACCGCCGATGTCGTCTTCCCGACGCCGCCCTTCTGGTTGGCGATCGTGATCCTCCGTGTGCGCGGTGGGCGGGCGAGGGTAAGACGCTCCGGATTCTGGATACGGGCAGCACGCCGCGCAGCGTCGGCGATAGGGGTGTCATCCCACTCGGGAGGAATCATGAACGTCCTTTGCGTGACTGAGTGTGTGGTGCAGCATGACCGTGTTTCACGTGAAACGCGGGGTGTACCGAGTGCCCTTCATCGATAGCCTAGTCCCCGTGTGCGTGCCGAACAACGAGAGTTTCACGTGAAACGGTCATCCAGAATTACATCGTTGTCATTCAGCGTAGGCGCTCAACGTCCACCACGAAAGTAGGCTGTGCCAGGATGCCCGCACCGACCTCCAGCACCGCTCCAGACGAACCACCCGCCCGGCTGAGCTCCCGTGCGTCCCGGGCCAGCTCTTCTCCCGCCGACGAACCTTTCAACGCCTTCACGTGCCCTCCCACGCGTGCGAGGGGAAGGGACCACCCCATGAGCCGACCGACCGGAGCAACCGCACGCGACGTGACCACATCTGCACCACCGACCGCCTTGGTGATGTCTTTCTCCTCGGCCCGTCCGCGAAAGACCTCGACATTCTCAAGAGACAGGTCGGCAACAACCTCATTCAAGAACGTCACACGGCGCAACAGAGGCTCGACAAGCTGGACCCGCAGATCGGGCCGGGCGATCGCCAGGGGGATGCCGGGGAGACCTGCACCAGAACCAATGTCCACGACGCGGGCGTTCTCCTCAATGACCTCGCCGAGAACGGCACTGTTCAGGATGTGCCGCTCCCACAGGCGGTCAACCTCGCGGGGGCCGATAAGGCCGCGGACGACACCCGCGTCGCGTAACCACGCCGCATAGCGCGACACAAGGGTCGTACGGTCCCCGAAGACCGCCTCAGCCTCTGGGGGAGGGGAGGGGACGTCCTGGGGCGGGAGATGCTCTTCTGACTGGCTCACGCTCCCAGTGTAGCGAGGAGCCGGACGCGAAAATACAGAAGACCCCGCTCCCTCTGGAGGGGGCGGGGTCTGTGCGGTGAGCAGGGTTACTTGCCGTCACCCTTCTTCGGTTTTTTGGGCTTGGCGCCCGGCTTCGGTGCGGTGGAGCGCTTGGCCTCGATCTTGGCTGCCTTCTCCTCCTCTTCCTCGCGGTCCATCTTCCGGAAGACCAGGTGCTGCTGGACGTACATCCATGAGGTGTTCGCGCACATGTACACGGCCAGACCGACCTGCCAGAGGAAACCACCCGCGAACATCATCACCGGCATGACCCAGAGCATGAGCTTCTGCATCATCATCATCTGGTTCTGCATCATGTCTTCCTGCGCCGTGGCGTTCTTCTTCTTCGGCTGCGCAGCCTGACGCTTCTTCTGACGGTCCATCGACATGCGTGCGTTGAAGTGCATGAGCACCGACGCGATGAGCATCAGCGGCAGAACGATGATGACGATGTTCCACTGCTGGAAGTCAACGGAGCCGTCAGCAGCGAAAGCCCGGTAGGAGTCCTTGTCCATCGTGATGAACGCCGACAACGGGGTACCGAACAAGCGCGCGTCCAGGAAGGACTGCACCTCGTCCACACCGAAGAAGTAGTTCGGAGTGTTCCGCGTCTCCTCAATCGACATCCCCAGCTGCCCGGTGCCGGTTCCCGTGCGGTTGAACGACCGCAGCACGTGGAACAGTCCCAGGAAGATCGGAATCTGGATCAACATCGGGAGGCAGCTGGCCAGCGGATTGACACCCATCTCCTTCTGGAGCTTGCGCATCTCCATGGCCTGGGTCTGCTGATCCTTGGCGTACTTCTTCCGGATCTCCTGCATCCGGGGCTGCATCTCCTGCATCTTCCTGCTGGAGCGCAGCTGCTTGATCGTGGGGCGGACGAGGAGGCCTCGGATGGTAACGACGAGGAAGATGATCGCCAGAGCCCAGGAGAGACCGGAATCAGGTCCCAGCACAAAGCCGAAGACTTTGTGCCAGAACCACAACACCGCCGAGATGGGGTAGTAGATGAAGTCAAACACTGCTGGAGCAATCTCCTTGTTGTTGGTGGACGGTCATCTGCGCGTCCGACGCCGGACCGGAGGAACCGGATCCCAGCCGCCGGGATGCCAGGGACCGCATTTGGCGAGGCGAGCAACGCTGAGGAGAAAACCTCTCACCACGCCATGACGAGAAAAGGCTATCAGGGAGTACGCGCTGCACGACGGCTCAAAACGGCAGGACGGTCCTAGTTTAAGGGGTGAAAGATGGTTCTGGTAACCAAGAACCACACGCCGCAGGACCCGCGCCCTCCCGCGGGACACGTCCCACGGGTCAGGCGGTGAGCCGACGGAGTGCTCGTCGCACATCAGATTCCAGCTCTGCTGAGGTCGCTGCTGCTGACGCGGGCAGCGCCCGGATCACCAGACTGTGCCACGGTTGAAGGGGAAATTCCTGGAGAAGAGCAGCGGTGACGTGGCGGAGTCTCCGCGACACGGCATGCCGCACGACGGCGTTCCCCACCGCCTTGGACACCACCAACCCCATCCGAGGCCCCCCGGAGACGACGGTGTCCGTCCTTTCATGCACATACACCACCACCGTGCGAGCCCCCTTCTTACGACCTCTGCGGACTGTCTCACTGAACAGTGAGGAAGACCGGAGCCGGTGTTCCGGGGCAAGCACGGTGGTGGTGTGGGCGGGACGCGTTACGCGGTAACGCTGTCGCGGCCCTTACGGCGACGGGCCGACACGATGGCGCGTCCGGCGCGGGTGCTCATACGTGCGCGGAAGCCGTGCTTACGCGAACGACGACGGTTGTTGGGCTGGAAAGTACGCTTGCCCTTGGCCACGGTACTCACTCCTTATGTTGTTCAACGCCGCGGCCGACCAGTACCGGGCCGCCCTACAGCGGACCGGTACCGGCCCATCCACCGCGACTGCGGTCAGGTGGGTCGGAAGACCGGACAGGATCAACAGATCCCGGGCCATCCATCCGTTCTATGACGGGGGTGAGAGTCAGAGACCGCAGAAGAGCGGTTCAGTGACACTCGAAGACGATGACGAGCCTACGTGGTCACACCCGCAAATCAAAATCCCGGCCTATGACAGGTGTGTCATTCACCGCGCGGTCCACTGCAGGTCACCCTCGGAAACAGTCGACTACGCACAGATGACGCGTCGGCGCAAGACACACATGGTTATCCACAACTGAACTGCCTGGTCACCAGAAAAAGACCCAGTTCACGGCAGCCCCCTGTGGACAACTCTATCCACCCCCGAACCCTCAACTTCAGATTTACCCATCATCTGTACAGGTCAGGACATTATTCGCCACGATGTTGGGGTTGTCCACAGACCTGCAGTACCCTGTTGACAACTAGCACGATGAAGTTATCCACAGGTGTGGACAGCGCTGTGGATACGCAGGCCAACGATGATGAGACGTTGTGCACATGAACGTCAGATTCCTGCGAATGAACTTCATGCGTCCTGCTGTCCCTGACCCACCCGCCGAAAGGTACCCGTTATGCCCGATGCTGTGGACTTCAAGGAAGTCTGGGCTTCACTCCTCGACAGGTGGATCAACGCCGATGAAGACTCAGCGGAGTTCCCCCGCCTGAGCTCCCGTTCGAGGAGCCTGCTGCGGCAACTCACGCCGGTGATCGTCGTCGACCGCATTGCTGTCCTGAAAGCCCCCTCGAAATGGGCGAGGACTGAAACCGAGAACAACCTCTCCGGGTTGATCTGCGACGTACTGGAGGAAGAGCTGGGCTACTCGGTGGCACTCTCACTCAGCGTCGATGAGTCGGCTTCCGAGGTGGAGACACCGCCAGCGCCGCAGCCGGAACCGGTTCCCGAGATCACTCCGGACCGCCAACGCCAGCACTGGGAAGATCTCACCGGTGCCGCCTACCAGCACCGTCCGACGACGCCGACCAGGAACGAGCCCGCCACCGAGCCGAAGAGGAGCCAGGGCGAGGACACGGAGAACCGTCTCAATCCGCAGTACACCTTCGACACCTTCGTCACCGGCTCGTCCAACCAGTTCGCCAACGCCGCGTGCCGCGCCGTCGCGGAGAAGCCCGCCTACGCCTACAACCCCCTGTTCATCTGGGGGGAGTCCGGCCTCGGGAAGACGCATCTGCTCCATGCGATCGGCCACTACGCCCGAGAGCTCAGACAGGGGATGAAGGTCCGGTACATCTCCAGTGAGGAGATGACCAACGAGTTCGTCAATGCTCTCCGGGACGGACGGGGTGAGCAGTTCAAGCGCCACTACCGGAATCTCGACATGCTGATCGTCGACGACATCCAGTTCCTGCAGGGCAAGGAAAGTACCCAGGAGGAGTTCTTCCACACCTTCAACGCGCTGCAGCAGAACCACCGGCAGATCGTCCTGTCATCCGACCGCCCCCCGAAACAGCTGACGACGCTGGAAGACCGCCTACGTACCCGCTTCGAGGGTGGCCTGATCACCGACGTACAGACGCCCGACCTGGAGACCCGCATGGCGATCCTCTCCAAGAAGGCGCAGATGGAGGGGACGTATCTGCCGGATGATGTCCTCGAACTCATTGCGGGGCGCTACGAAACCTCGATCCGGGAGCTCGAAGGGGCGATGATCCGGGTCACCGCCTACTGCTCGCTGAGCAAGGAACCGGTCACCCGGCAGGCAGCGGAGATCGCGCTCCGCGACATCATGCCTGACCCCAAGGACGTGGAGATCACACCCCAGATCATCATCGACGTGATCACCGGCTACTTCGATGTCACTGTCGAGGAGATGGTGGGGAAGGGGAAGGTCCGCAGACTGGTGACGGCACGTCAGTTCGCTATGTACCTCTGCCGCGAACTCACCGAGCTTTCCCTGCCCCAGATCGGCAAGGTCTTCGGAGGACGCGACCACACCACAGCGATGTACGCGGAGCGCAAGATCCGGAAGTCGATCCAGGAAGACCGCAAGACCTTCCAGCAGATCCAGGAACTGACACAGCGCATCAAGTCCCGCGCGCGCCAGTAGTGCACAACTCTTCGGCCCTCCGACCTCGCGGATCACGGAGTTGTGCACAGTTTCCACAACCTTGTCCACAACCGTGTAATTACAGACTTGTCATTCAGTGATCTTCGCCACATTTCTGACCCGCTGCACGGCATTTCGGGCACCACCACCAGCGGGTTCAGTCAACTGCAGTGCACCTGTGGATGAATTACACGTTTGTCATTCCGCAGGTCGCAGGACCAAGGCTCGGAACACTCTACAGGGAAACCCCAGGTCACTCCTGTGGATAACCCGCCTCCGGGAGGGGACCGACGGTGCAGCGACTGGGGATAACTCACAGGGTCCGGAAGTTATCCACAATCGCCCACAGTTATCCACAGATTCATCCACCGGGTGTGAACAACTTACAAGAACGTGATCCAGGCGCGCCACCAGCAGAGCGAGACCTCCGCCGCCATTCATCCACAGTCTGCACACCCCCTACTGCTTCTACCGGATCTATCCATGGAGAATTCAAAGAAGAAATAACCGGTGTGCACAACTCGTGCGGCCCACACGGGCAGACGGGTTCCGTCGAAGACGGAGCCGGTACCGTGACGAACCCGTGTCAGCTAGGGTTACGAGCAGAATCACGAACATCATCGAAAGGACCTCAGGCGTGGACCAGCAGTCCGTCAGTTTCACCGTGTCCAAGGACGATTTTTCCTCGGCACTGGCCTGGGTCGCCCGTACGTTGCCGAGCAAGGCATCCCAACCGATTCTCCGGGGTGTCCTCATTGAAGCAACGGACGACGGACTTCAACTGTCGGGCTTTGACCGGGAGGTCTCCACCAAGGTCCGCGTGTCCGCGGACGTCTCGGAGCCGGGCAAGGTTCTCGTCGCCGGGCGTCTCGCCTCCAACATCATCGGTGCTCTCCCGGACAAGCCGGTCCGGATCGACTACGACGGCACCAAAGTCCTCGTCAACTGCGGGAGCTCCCACTTCGAACTCCCTGCGATGACCATTGACGACTACCCCGTTCTCCCGGCTTTCCCTCAGGTCGCTGGTTCACTGGATCCCCATCTCTTCACTGAGGTGATCGGCCAGGTCGCGATCGCCTCAAGTCGGGACGACACCCTCCCCATGCTGACCGGTATCCGTATGGAGATCGACGGTGAGCACCTCGTTCTGGCGGCCACCGACCGTTTCCGGTTCGCGGTACGCACCCTGGACTGGGTTCCTGCCCGTGCTGACATCTCTGCGGAACTCCTCATCCCGGCACGGACACTCGCTGAGACCGCACGTTCGTTGGACTCCACCGGTGAGCCGGTGGAGATCGCGCTCGACCAGGAAGGTGGTCGTCTTCTCGGAATCTCCACGTCCGACCGCCGTACCACCACACGCCTGATCGACTCGGATTTCCCGAAGTTCCGTTCCCTGTTCCCCAAGACCCACACCTCGCTGGCCAGCGTTGAGATCACTCCGCTCCTCGATGCGATCCGTCGTGTATCCCTCGTGACCGACGGGAACTCACCGGTGAAGATGGACTTCGAGGAGGGGACCCTCACGTTGTCCGCCGGCGGCAGTGACCTCGGCGTCGCGAAGGAACAGCTGCCCTGTGCCTTCGCCGGCGAGCCGCTGGTCATCGCTTTCCACCCCGGCTACCTCAAGGACGGGCTCGGCTCGGTGCACACCGACCGGGTGGTCTTCGGATTCAACCAGGCGTCGCGTTCTGCAGTCCTCGTCCCGGAGCCCGAGGAGCTGCCGGAAGCGTCCGCGGACGGTACATTCCCCACTCCGGAGAGTTCCTTCACCTACCTGCTGATGCCTGTGCGCCTGCCAGGCTGACCGGATGTACATTCGCTCGCTCCATCTCGGTGATTTCCGGTCCTGGCGTCAACTCGACCTCGACCTCGGGCCCGGGGTCACCGTGTTCACCGGGCCGAACGGGAACGGGAAGACGAATATCGTCGAGGCCGTGGGCTACCTCGCCCATCAGGGTTCCCACCGGGTCAGTTCCGACTCGGCGCTTGTTCGGGAAGGATGTGAGTCGGCGCGGTTGTCCGCGACGGCGGTGAATCACGGACGTGAACTGACCGCCCATCTCGTCCTCAACGCCAGGGGTGCCAATCAGGCGGCGGTGAACCGCACACAGGTGAAGAACCAACGCGGCATCGCAGGCATCGTCCGTACCACTCTGTTCGCACCCGAGGATCTTGCACTGGTCCGCGGCGAACCGGAACAACGACGTGCTTTTCTGGACCAGACCATGATCGCACGGTACCCACGGCTTGCCGGGGTGCGGTCCGACTACGACAAAGCGCTGAAACAGCGCAATGCTCTGTTGCGTCAGGGAGTGGACGACGACGCACTGGCCACCCTGGATGTCTGGGACGCCCGCCTTGCCCAACTCGGTGGCCAGATCATGTCGGCACGGGCTCAGCTCGTCCACGATCTCGAACCTCATGTCCGTGAGACCTACGCCCGTCTGGCTCCGGGCTCCCGTCCTGCACTGATCAGCTACTCCACCACCATCGATCTCGGCGAACCGGGCGACCCGCAACTCCTGGATCCCGACGTCGCAGAGGCCGTGCTTCTCGAGGGATTCGCCCGCCGACGGGACGCGGAGATCGACAGGGGCACGACCCTGACCGGCCCGCACCGCGACGACCTGCAGCTCGTACTCGGGACTCAACCAGCAAAAGGCTTCGCCAGCCACGGGGAATCATGGTCATTCGCCCTCACACTGCGGTTGGCCGCACACCGCATGCACCGGGCCGACGGGACGGAGCCCGTCGTCATCCTCGACGACGTGTTCGCCGAGCTCGACCGCGCCCGTCGACGGGCACTCGTCGAACTCGCGGGGGAGGCGGAGCAGGTGCTGATCACCGCCGCCGTCGGTGACGACATCCCCGAGGACCTCCGTTCGGTGGCGGCGGTGCACACCGTCTCCGTCCGCGACACCAACGGCGGACGGGTCTCGGAGCTCGACGGTGACTCCCGTGAATGACCCGGTGAATGGCCCCCAGGGAGGCGAGGCGGACGGTCCGGAGCGGGATCCCGTCGCCGAACGCATGGAGATGCTCCGCGCCGCCGCGGGGAAGCCGGGCCGACCCGTCCGGAAGAAGGGGCGCCGACCCCGGAAAATGAAGACCCGGTACGACGGACGGCCGGACCGCAGCTACCGTGATCCCGGTCAGTTCAGTGACCTCGTGCAACGTGAGATCAAGCGGAACGGCTGGGGTCGTAACTTCGCCGCCGGGTCGCTGCGCAGTGCCTGGCCGGAGATCGTCGGGGAGAACATCGGACGGCATACCCGCGTGGTGATGTACAACGAGAAGAAGCGACAGCTGCATGTGGAGAGTGATTCCACGGCCTGGGCCACGAATCTCCGGCTGATGCAGAGCACCATTCTCTCGACGATCGCGAAACGCATCGGCCCGGACGTCGTCGCGGAACTGAAGATCTACGGACCCAAGGCACCGAGTTGGCGGCACGGGCCTCTGCACGTGAAGGGACGCGGCCCCCGTGACACCTACGGCTGAGGCCTTTTACCTGGTACAATGTGGGGGTTAACCCATTTGCCGAAAAGGAGCTGAAGCGACTGTGGCCGAGGCCGAGAACATCCCCGCCGAGAACACCCCCGCCAACGGAGAGTACGGCGCGGACTCCATCACCATCCTCGAGGGACTGGAGGCCGTCCGCAAACGGCCGGGCATGTACATCGGGTCCACCGGTGAGCGTGGTCTGCACCACCTGATCTGGGAGGTCGTGGACAACTCCGTCGATGAGGCCATGGCGGGATTCGCGAACCAGGTCGACGTCACCCTGCATGACGACGGGTCGGTCGAGGTCGCGGACAACGGCCGTGGCATCCCCGTGGCGATGCACGCGACGGGACGTCCCACCGTCCAGGTGGTGATGACCGAGCTCCACGCCGGCGGCAAGTTCGATTCCCAGGCCTACGCCGTCTCCGGTGGTCTGCACGGTGTGGGTATCTCCGTCGTCAACGCCCTGTCCACCCGCGTCGAGACCGAGATCAAGGTCGACGGGTATCTGTGGCGTCAGGTCTTCGACCATGCTGTTCCCGCTGAACTGGAGCAGGTCAAGAAGATCCGCGGCACAGGCACCCGTCAGCGGTTCTGGGCGGACGCGGAGATCTTCGAGACGACGGACTACAACTTCGAGACGGTCTCACGTCGCCTGCAGGAGATGGCGTTCCTCAACAAGGGCCTGACCATCACCCTCACTGATGAGCGTCTGGGCGTCATCGAGCAGGAGAACGAGGCGGAGGCGGCCGCGGAGTCCGTGGAGGATGCCGCCGCTCCGAAGCCGGGCGAGGAGACACGTCCTGCACCGAAGGAGCGGAAGAAGGTCTTCCACTACCCGGACGGCCTGAAGGACTACGTCAACCACCTCAACCGGTCGAAGACCGCGATCCACCCCTCGATCATCGGCTTCGAGGCCGAGGGGGACGACCACGAGGTCGAGATCGCGATGCAGTGGAACTCCGGGTACTCCCAGTCCGTCCACACGTTCGCCAACACCATCAACACCATCGAGGGCGGTACCCACGAAGAGGGTTTCCGTGCAGCGCTGACGTACCTGATGAACAAGTACGCCCGCGACCACAAGCTGCTCAAGGAGAAGGACACCAAGCTCTCCGGAGACGACTGCCGCGAAGGTCTCGCTGCCGTGATCTCCGTCCGGGTCGGCGATCCCCAGTTCGAGGGACAGACGAAGACGAAGCTCGGGAACACGGAGATCAAGAGCTTCGTCCAGAAGATGGTCAACGAGCATGTCTCCGGGTGGTTCGACGCGAACCCGGCCGAGGCGAAGGCGATCATCAACAAGGCGGTCTCCTCCGCACAGGCACGTGACGCGGCGCGCAAGGCCCGCGATCTCGTCCGGCGTAAGTCGGCCACCGACGTCGGGGGACTCCCCGGCAAGCTGGCTGACTGCCGTTCGAAGGACCCGGTGAAGTCCGAGCTGTACATCGTGGAGGGCGACTCCGCCGGTGGCTCCGCGAAGTCCGGTCGTGACTCGATGTACCAGGCGATCCTTCCGTTGCGCGGCAAGATCCTCAACGTGGAGAAGGCCCGTCTGGACAAGGTGCTGAAGAACAACGAGGTCCAGGCGATCATCACCGCCCTGGGCACCGGCATCCACGACGAGTTCGACATCTCCAAGCTGCGTTACCACAAGATCGTCCTGATGGCCGATGCTGACGTCGACGGCCAGCACATCGCCACCCTGCTGCTGACGCTGCTGTTCCGCTTCATGCGCCCGCTCGTCGAGGAAGGCCACGTCTACCTGGCACAGCCGCCGCTGTACAAGCTGAAGTGGGGTAAGGGTGAACCGGGCTTCGCCTTCTCCGACGCTGAGCGTGACGCGCAGCTGAAGGAAGGTCTGGAGAACGGCCGGAAGATCAACAAGGACGACGGTATCCAGCGCTACAAGGGCCTCGGCGAGATGAACGCCAAGGAGCTGTGGGAGACCACGATGGATCCCACGGACCGGATCCTGAAGAAGGTCACCCTCGAGGACGCCGCCAGCGCGGACGAGACCTTCAGCGTCCTGATGGGCGACGACGTCGTCGCCCGCCGCAGCTTCATCACCCGTAACGCGAAGGACGTCCGGTTCCTCGATGTCTAGCTCGTCCAGCGTTGCTGTCGCCATGCCCGACGGCAGCACGTCGCCGGTCCTGCTGTTCCCCGGGGCAGGCCGTCCTCTCGTCATGCTGTGGCCGGGCCTCGGCATGGGGGCGCACTACTACCGTCCCGTCGCTGAAGCGTTGGCGGGACGGGGTTTTCCCGTCGCTGTCGGTGAACTTCGTGGACAAGGCGAGAGCACGGCCGTGGCCCGACGGAACCACCAGTGGGGTTACCACCACGTGGCTTCCCAGGACTACCCGCTCTCAATCCGTGCAGCCAAGGAGTCCCTCGGTCTCGATGCCGGCCATCCCACGGTTCTGCTGACCCATTCAATGGGTGGGCAGATCGGCGCGATGTTCCTGTCACGTCCCGAGGCCCGGGAGCTCAACGTTGTCGGCATGATGGGCGTAGGCAGTGGTTCCCCCTACTTCCGGACGTTCTCGAACCCGGAGCGTTCCCGGCTGCGGTACGGCGGTTACCTCATGCAGGGAGTCAGCAAGGTTCTGGGCTTCTGGCCGGACGGTGCCCTGGACATCACCAACTACGGACGGCAGTCGGATGTCCATCTCTCGGAGTGGGCCAGGTTCGGGCGGAGCAACAGGTTGACCAATCTCCGGGACGCAGACCGTGACTACATGGCGTCCATGAGGGCCGTCGACGTCCCGGTTCTGTTGACCCGGTTCAGCAATGACAGTTACTGCACCGTCGAATCCTGCGAAGCACTGGCGCGGCTGGTGCCGGCCCGCGTCGAGGAACTTCCCGGGACGCTGGGGCACAACAGGTGGGCGCGTGAGCCGCAGGACGTGACCGAGCGGCTCGACGCCTTCGCCAGTGCGCTCTAGACCCCCAGCGGGTCCTGCCACAGCCGGTGGAGTGCGGTCACGGCCGCGGCCCGGGACAGGATCCCGTCGCCGGCGCGCTGGATGCTGAGCTGGCGGCCGGTTCCGCGAAGTCCCTCCGCGATGATCCTCACGGTACCGGGGTCGGCGGTGAACGTCTCCCCGGCGAAGACGACCGTCGACGGATCGACCACGTCGACAGCCAGTGAGATGATCTGTGACAACAGCTCCGCCCGTTCGTCCAGGATCCCCCGCGCGACGGGGTTGAGTTCTGCCAGGCCGACGAGATCGGGGACCGTGGACACATTCAATCCACGCTGGCGCGCCGTCTCCAGGACAGCCGTCGAACCCAACGGATGGCCGTGACGTGCGGAGAAGCTGCCCGATCCGGCGATGTCGTTGAACGCCGTGGGTGCGGAGCCTGTGTAGGGCTGGTGGACGGCATTCCCGACGATCCAGGCGTGCCCCACCAACTCGCGGGCGTAGACGTACAGGGTGGATGCCAGAGGGTCGCGTTCGAGAGACAGTGGTGAACTGGTCAGCTCGGATCCGGCCATGGCCCCGACGCCGGTGGAGACGGCGACGGGGATCTCGGTCTCGAGGTAGGAGACGGGGTCGACATCCGTCCACCCGTAGGACGGCGAGGTGATCCGTCCGGCGTAGTCGACATGCGCCGAGAACGCGATGCCGAGTCCGACAGGGGAGGGGAGGCCACGACCCAGGGAGCTGAGGGCGTGGTGGACAGCCTCCATGGCGTCCTCCGGGGTGAGGTCGCTGACCGGGAGCCGGAGGGTTCTCTTACGGAGCGGCCGCCCCACGCGTCGACGGCGACCAGTTGTGTGCTGCGGAGTCCCACATGGGCTCCGAGGGCGGTGATGTCCCGGCCGTCCGGCCGGAGTGTGGATCCGGGGCGTCCCACGCCACCTGCAGTCGTGGGGGAGACCTGCTCCACGAGGCCCGAGTCGATGAGCGCACTGACGTGGCGGGTCACCGTGGGCTGCGACATTCCCAGATCGTCGTGGAGACGACCCCGGGTGATTCCGGGAGTCGTGCGGATCTGGTGGAAGCACCTGGCAGGACCGGTGACGGGTGCGGTGAAGTGCGCAGTCGTGGAGAGGCGGGCTGTGGTCATGGACTTCAGGATAATTCAGTTCACGGCGAAAAGACAGACCGCTCGGTCTATAGATTCACGGCGAACGAAATGTTGGCGGCACTGGCAGACAGAATGGTCTACTCATCCGTCATGACAGACTCACAGAACATCACGCTGCACTGGTTCCTTCCGACCTCGGGCGACTCCAGGGAGATCGTCGGTGGTGGTCACGGTGCCGGCCCTGAGACGGGAGAGAGGCTTCCGGACCTCGACTATCTGACTCAGGTGGCGCGCGCGGCCGAGTACAACGGCTTTGAGTCGGTCCTGACTCCGACAGGACGCTGGTGCCAGGACGCGTGGGTGACCACCGCTGCACTCCTGGCGTCCACCTCGCGGTTGAAGTTCCTCGTTGCTCTCCGCCCCGGCCTCATCGGCCCCACCCTCACGGCGCACCAGGCGTTGACCTACCAGGAGCTCTCGGACAACCGTCTGCTTCTTAACGTGGTTGTCGGGGGAGAGGACGCTGAGCAGAAGGCGTTCGGTGACTACACGACAAAGGCAGAGCGGTACGAAATTGCCGACGAGACGCTGGAGATCGCCGATCACCTCTGGCACTCCACGGAGCCGTTGACGTTTCACGGGAAACACCTCGACGTGGAGGGTGCGGCCCTGCGACGACAACCTGCCGTCAGCCCACCGGTCTTCCTCGGAGGCTCCTCGGATGAGGGGATTGAGGTCGCGGCGAAGCGGGCGGACGTCTACCTCACGTGGGGAGAGCCACCGACGCAGGTGGCGGAGAAGATCGCGCGCGTGCGGGACCGGGCCTCGTCCTTCGACCGCACACTGGAGTACGGGGTGCGACTCCACGTCATCGCCAGGCCCACTGCCGACGAGGCATGGGCTGAGGCTCAGCGCCTTCTCGACTCCCTGGATCCGGAACGCGTCCGGGCCGCGCAGGCGGGGCTGGCGACCTCCCAGTCTGAAGGACAGCGCCGTATGACGGAGCTCCATGGTGCGGGCGCCGACTTCAGCAGTGGACAGGATGCACGCCGTTTCGAGATAGCACCGAACCTGTGGGCCGGCATCGGTCTGGTGCGCGGGGGAGCAGGGACGGCACTCGTCGGATCCTACGAGGAGGTCGCCGAACGTATCGACGACTATCGCCAGGCGGGTATCGCTCACGTCATTCTGTCCGGCGTTCCTCACCTCGAGGAGACGTTCCGGGTGGGTGAGGGCGTCGTCCCCGCCCTCCGTGCTCGAGGCGTCACAGTGACGAATGTCGACGCATGACGGGTGCCAGGAAAGTCCCACTCCATCTTGCCGTATTCGCCGGTGCGATCGGGCTCTGGTGGCTCATCGCGCGTTTCACGGGAATCGACGCGGTCCTTCTGCCCAGTCCGGGGGAGGTGGCGCGGAGACTCGTGGACACGAACCTCTGTACGACGCAGTGTGGTGTCCAGGACTACTTCCTGTGGCAGCATCTGCTCGCCACCCTCGAACGGATCGCTGTCGGTCTGTCGGCGGGCATCATCGTCGGTGTGTTGGTCGGTTGGTGGTTGGGTACCAATCCCACGGCACGGAGCCTGGTGGAGCCCTACCTCTCATTTCTGAGGGCGTTGCCACCGCTGGGGTATATCGGACTGTTGATCGTCTGGTTCGGTATCGGTGACCAGTCCAAGGTGATTCTGCTGTTCCTCGCGGCATTTCCCACCGTTGCCGTCGCGACCCTTCTCGGTGTGACGGGTGTCCGACAGGACTGGATCCGTGCTGCAACGTCTCTGGGAGCTGGTCGTGGACAGGTGTTCCGGACGGTTGAACTCCCCGCGGCCCTCCCCGAGATCATCAGCGGTTCCCGGGTCGCAGCTGGACTGTGCTGGTCCGCGATCGTCGCAGCGGAGATGAATGACGGTATCCCGGGGATCGGAGGACTGGCCTACATCTCCGGTACGCAGCTGGACACATCCTTGACCATCGCCTGCATCATCGTCATCGGTGTCGCCGCCCTGGTCGTCGACAAAATGCTCCTTGCTGTTGAAGGCCGCTTCTCACCCTGGAGGACGAAACAATGACATTACGAAGAACCGGTGCGCTGTGTGCCGCCCTCGCGGTGACAACCGTGGCAGGCTGCGTCGGTCCGCCCGCCAGCGAGTGGCAGGACAGGGGAGAGGATGTGGTGTGCCCCGTGAAACCCGCCGATGCGGAGGGGAGGGTGCGGATCGGCTATCTCGGTGGGCCCGCAACTGACCTCTACACACAGGCGACAGGATTGGCAGAGGCGTGCCTGCCGAACGCGGACGTCGAGTGGACCCGGTATCCCACCGGACAGGACATCGTCCAGGGCTTCGCCGCTGGTTCGGTGGATCTCGCGGCTCTCGGCTCCACGCCGACGACGAAGGCGTTGAGTGCGCCGTTGGATCTGGACGTCTCCGTTGTTCAGGCGAACTCCGTCATCGGCACGACCGAGGCGCTGGTCGCCAAGAATGCGCGTGACATCAAGGATCTCAAGGGCGCCCGGATTGCAGTGCCCTTCTCGTCAACGGCACATTACTCACTCCTCAATGCCCTCATTGATGCGGGTATCGACCCGTCCCGTGATGTGGAGATCACGAACATCTCCCCGGACAAACTCCCCGCTGCATGGAAGTCTGACCGCATTGATGCCGCGTATGTGTGGGACCCCACGCTTCAGGAATTGAAGGACGGAACGGGCGGCTCAACGGCCGGCACCGTACTGACGGACTCGGAGGAGCAGGCGGCCCGTGGTCACGCCACATACAACATCACGTTGGCCTCGAACCCGTGGATTGAGGCGAATGACGAGCTTCTGAAGACCTGGCTGGATCTGGAAGCCTGGGTGGTTGAGGACTCGTCTGACCCGGACGGCTCCGGGGATTTCGTGTCGGTCAACGCTACAGCCTCCGGAATGGACGAGGCTGCCGCCGAACTCCAGGTCAATGGACAGCAGTTCATCTCTGGTGGTGACCAGGTGTCCTACCTCGACGATGTCGCGGCTGCGCTCCGGTCGACGGCGGACTTTCTCGTGGGTCAGGGCGATATCCCGGCAGCGAAAGACGACTATGCGGATGTGGTGCGCACTGACCTGTGGGAGGACGAACAATGATCACCGTGAAGAACGTCGGCGAAATCTATCGGACGCAGAATGGCGGACAGGTGGAGGCGCTCCGTGACATAACGTTGGATGTCGCCGACGGCGAGATCGTCTGTCTCGTCGGCCCGTCGGGATGTGGTAAGTCAACACTGTTGCGACTACTGGCAGGCTATCTCGCACCGACGTCGGGCTCTCTCGACGTGGACGGAACCAGCGTGCGAGGGCCGGGAACGGACAGGGGAGTGGTGTTCCAGCAGCCCACGTTATTTCCCTGGTACACCGTCAAGGAGAACGTCCGTTTGGCCTACCGGTATTCGGGGATGACAGAGAAGGCTGACCGAGCCGATGAACTACTGGGCCTCGTCGGCTTGTCTGATGCGGTGGACCGCTATCCGCATGAGCTGTCAGGCGGCATGCAGCAACGGGTACAGATCGCACGTGTGCTTGCGGCAGGACCGGAACATGTACTGATGGATGAGCCGTTCGGCGCGTTGGATCCGTTTACCCGTGAGCAGTTGCAGGCCGAGCTTCTCCGTGTATGGGCGACGTCCTTCCCCTCCATTGTCTTCGTGACCCACAGCGTGGAGGAAGCGCTCTTGCTGGGTCACCGTGTGGTGGTCATGGCCGCCGGGCCGGGACGGGTTCTCGAAGTTGTTGACGTACCGGAGTCGCTCCGCCTGACGGTGTCGCCCGATGTTCCACGTGAAACCATCCAGACACGTTTGCGGGAGTTGTCGACGGATCCTGGTGTTGTCACTCTGCGACGGCAGGTGTCGGAACTAATATCGTCGGTCAGCTCGGTCTGATTTCCGTGTCCGGGACCTTCGCTGTGACGGTGGCGTCTTGCCGTCACAGTGATGTTATTGGCGCCGGCCCGTTGTATCCGGGACTGTACGGCCACTGCCCTTTCTCTGTAGGTATGGACGACGGGTGGCCCGAGTTGCCCACCGGCCGGAAACAGGTGCCACAGAAGGCGCGTTAATAGACCGCTCGGTCTGCGTTATATTCACGGTCTCACCTGCAATTACTCTGATTTATGGCGGGCTACCACTTGCATACTCGCAGACAGAGTGGTCTACTAGTCCCCATGATCACAGCACACACGGACACCACGTCCGCCCCCCGTCTTCCCCTGGCCGTCCTGGCAGCAGAGGTCAACGGACACATGATGTGCGTGGTCATCGACTCCTACTTCGATGAAAGTCTCGCTCCCGGACTCGTCTCCGTCCGGATCCCTGCCGATGATCCCTCCTGGCACAAGCTGCGGACCGCACCGAGGCTCGGAATCTCCGTACTGAACCCCCTGCAGACCATCGGGGTTGCGCATATCGCGCAGTCCCTCGTCCCCAAGGAGGGCGTCGGCGTGGTTGAGGGAGCGGCGGTACACCTCACCGCACGCCTCTATCAGGAGTTCGACGCCGGCCAGCACACCGTGGCGCTCATGAGTGTCTCGGGTCGCCGTACCGGCGATATCGCTCCCGAACAGCGCGACTACCTGTTCGCCGCGGCCTGAGCCTCGCTTGCCTCGATCTCCTCGTTGAACTCGCGCTTGCTGGCCTGCCACTCGTCCTCGACCATGCCGAGACGCCAGTATCCTGAGATCGAGACCTCGGACTTCGGGACACCGTTCTCCACGAACAGGAACCGACGCAGGTCACGGATCATCTCGGCGACTCCATGAATGAACCAGCGGGTGTCGCCGGACGGCACCCCCGCCTCTGTCACCGCACGGACCAGTTCTGTTCCGTGGGTTGCGCCGTCGCGGTTCACCCAGTGAATGGCGACTCCGGGATGTGACGGGGTCGGCAGATGCGCTTCGGCATCCGCGACTT
This sequence comes from Corynebacterium sp. CNJ-954, assembly GCF_001942345.1. Lineage (GTDB taxonomy): Bacteria > Actinomycetota > Actinomycetes > Mycobacteriales > Mycobacteriaceae > Corynebacterium. The sequence goes on along the minus strand of NZ_MKKI01000004.1, from coordinate 12,475 downwards.
CAATCCATGCTTCGGCAGTCGCGTCCTGGGGCAGTGCCTCGATACCGGCGAAGATCGCGGGCGCTGCTGCTTCATCGCCGGCGAACACGATGTGTGGACCGTCGGGGTGCCACGCTCCGCCGGGCCCCATGAAGCCGATCTGGTCTCCCGGCCGTGCGGCGTCCGCCCAGGGGCCGGCCAGACCTGTGTCGCCGTGGGAGACGAAGTCGATGTCCACGGTCTGTGCATCAGCGTCCCAGGAGCGCAGTGTGTAGGTGCGGGTCACGGGCCACTCCTCACGCGGGAGCTCTTCGCGGACCTTTGCCGGGTCGAACGGCCACGAGTAGGACGCACCCGCCGGTGGGAAAAACAGCTTGACGTAGTGGTCGGTGTGGTTCAGTTCGGAGTAGGGGAGGGACTCGCAGGAGAGGGTGACCCGCACCATGTCGCGGGAGATCCGGGACGTGCCGGTCACGGTGGCGGAGTGGGCGGGACGTGATGGACGGGGCATGGGCAGGCTTTCCTTCGTTACGGTGGTGGTCGTCGTCGCCCATGGTACGCACCTGACCCGGATATGGGCCATGAGGTGGTAAGATTGCCGGGTCTACACCTAGTCTTCTGGAAGGGATCGCACCGAAGTGAGCGACGACAACTACGGCGGCGGCGAGACGCTGTTCGACCGCATCACCCCCATTGACCTCAATGAGGAGATGCGGAACAGCTACATCGACTACGCCATGAGCGTCATCGTGGGCCGTGCGCTGCCCGAGGTCCGGGACGGTCTGAAGCCCGTGCACCGACGTGTCCTGTACGCGATGTACGACAGTGGCTTCCGTCCGGACCGCAGCTACGTCAAGTCCGCCAAACCAGTCGCCGAGACGATGGGTAACTACCACCCCCACGGCGACACCGCCATCTACGACACCCTCGTGCGCATGGCACAACCATGGTCGATGCGGTACCCGCTGGTCGACGGGCAGGGGAACTTCGGTTCCCGCGGTAACGACGGCCCGGCGGCCATGCGTTACACCGAGTGCCGGCTGACACCCTTGGCGCTGGAGATGGTGCGCGACATCCGTGAGAACACCGTCGACTTCTCCCCGAACTACGACGGGAAGACGACCGAGCCGGACGTCCTGCCGTCCCGCGTCCCCAACCTGCTCATGAACGGATCCGGCGGTATCGCCGTCGGTATGGCGACCAACATCCCGCCGCACAACCTCAATGAGCTCGCCGAGGCCGTCTTCTGGCTGCTCGAGAACCCGCAGGCAGACGAGCAGACGGCGTTGGACGCCTGCATGGAACGCGTCAAGGGGCCGGATTTCCCGACGGCGGGCATGATCGTGGGCGACTCCGGCATCAAGGACGCCTACACGACCGGTCGTGGCTCTATCCGCATGCGTGGCCGCGCCGACATCGAGGAGGACGGCAACCGGCAGATCATCGTGATCACGGAGCTGCCCTACCAGGTCAACCCGGACAACCTGGTGGCGTCGATCGCCGAGCAGGTCCGCGACGGGAAGATCGCCGGCATCGCCAAGATCGACGACGAGTCGTCCGACCGCGTCGGTATGCGCATCGTCGTCACCCTGAAGCGGGACGCCGTGCCGCGCGTGGTGCTGAACAACCTGTACAAGCACTCGCAGTTGCAGACCAGTTTCGGTGCGAACATGCTCTCCATCGTCGAGGGGGTGCCCCGCACCCTGCGTCTCGACCAGATGCTCCGTTTCTACGTGAAGCACCAGATCGAGGTCATCATCCGCCGGACGCAGTACCGGCTCGACGAGGCCGAGAAGCGCGCCCACATCCTGCGCGGACTGGTCAAGGCGTTGGACGCGTTGGACGAGGTCATCGCCCTGATCCGTCGCTCCCAGACCGTGGACATCGCCCGGGAGGGACTGCGCGACCTGCTCGACATCGACGATGTCCAGGCGGATGCCATCCTGGCCATGCAGCTGCGCCGTCTGGCCGCGCTGGAGCGCCAGAAGATCATCGACGAACTCGCCGAGATCGAGGAGACCATCGCGGATCTCAAGGACATCCTGGCGTCCCCTGAACGTCAGCGCAGCATCGTCCACGACGAGCTCGCCGAGATCGTGGAGAAGTTCGGCGACGAGCGTCGCACCGAGATCGTCGGGGCAACCGGCGATGTCTCCGAGGAGGACCTGATCGCGCGGGAGAACGTGGTCGTCACGATCACCTCGACCGGCTACGCCAAGCGTACGAAGGTCGACTCCTACCGTTCGCAGCGCCGTGGTGGCAAGGGCGTGCGTGGTGCGGAGCTGAAGCAGGACGACATCGTCCGTCACTTCTTCGTGTGCTCCACCCACGACATCATCATGTTCTTCACGAACTACGGCCGCGTCTACCGGCTCAAGGCCTATGAGCTGCCGGAGGCGACCAGGACCGCCCGTGGCCAGCACGTGGCCAATTTGCTCGAGTTCCAGCCCGGTGAGCAGATCGCCCAGGTCATCCAGATCCAGTCCTTTGAGGACGCCCCCTACCTGGTGCTGGCCACCCAGCAGGGTCGGGTGAAGAAGTCCCACCTCACCGACTACGACACCGCCCGTTCCGGTGGACTGATCGCCATCAACCTCAACGAGGGTGACAAGCTCATCGGGGCGCGCCTGTGCACGGGTGAGGACGACCTTCTGCTCGTCTCAGAGGAGGGCCAGGCGCTGCGTTTCACAGCCGACGACGACACGCTGCGACCCATGGGGCGCGCCACCGCCGGTGTGAAGGGCATGCGTTTCAAGGGTGACGACCAGTTGCTGGCGCTCACCGTCGCGGACGACAACTCCTACCTCCTCGTCGCCACCTCAGGCGGCTACGGGAAGCGCACGGCAGTGGAGGAGTACCCCGTGAAGGGCCGTGGAACCCTCGGCGTCATGACCTTCAAGTACGATCCGAAGCGCGGCAAGCTCATCGGGGCGGTGACCGTGGGGTTGGACGACGAGGTCTTCGCCATCACCTCCGCTGGCGGTGTCATCCGCACCCCGGTCAAGCAGATCCGCAGTTCCTCCCGTGCCACCATGGGGGTGCGGCTGGTGGATCTGGCGAAGGGTGTTGAACTGCTCGCCGTCGACCGCAACGTCGAGGACGAGGGCGAGGAAGCGGTCAACCAGACGGCGGAGAATTCATGAGAGCATCGCTGCGCGAGGTCGCGCCCCTGAGCGCGTTGAAGATCGGCGCGATTCTGAGCGCCTGTGTCTTCGTCGCGTGGATGGTCGCTGCTGCCCTGATCTACATCTTCCTGGGGATCGGTGGTGTCTGGGACCGTATGAACAACCTCCTGGCGGACCTCATCGGTGCCGACAGTATCTCGGCCGGCCTGTACTTCGGTGTCGCCGCGGGTGTCGGCCTGCTGGAGTTCATTGTGGTGACGCTGTTCGCCCCCGTGATGGCGTTGCTCTACAACGCTGCGACAGGGCTCGTCGGTGGGCTCCAGGTGACGATCACTCCGCAGAACGTTCAGGAGGCAGAGGCTCCCGAAAACGCATCCTGACCTGTCGGTTTGTAAGTTCAGGATCGTGTGGGTAAAGTTCTGTCTCGTTCGAGGGCCTATAGCTCAGGCGGTTAGAGCGCTTCGCTGATAACGAAGAGGTCGGAGGTTCAAGTCCTCCTAGGCCCACCAGTAAGACCCCTCGGGGCTGTAGCTCAATTGGTAGAGCATCTGCTTTGCAAGCAGAAGGTCAGGGGTTCGATTCCCCTCAGCTCCACAAGAAAAGCACCAGGTCAGACCCTCATTCCGATTCTTCGGGGTGAGGGTCTTTCTTTGTCTGGTCCGCTTTCAGTCCGCTATTGATCAGCGCATCCATCTTCACGGCTACTGAGTCGAGGTCGTCATCGAACAGGCCTGTGTACACGCGGAGGGTGAAGGCGGCGTTGGAGTGGCCGAGCATGCGTTGTACGGCTGGTGGGGTGGCCCCGGAGGATATGGCGAGGGAGGCGGCTGTGTGCCTGAGGTCGTGGAGGGTGAGGTTGGGAAGTCGGGGTTGGCGGCGTGTAGTTGCTTCACGGCGGGGCGGAAGGTGCGTCTGCCGTAGTTGCTGTGGCGGATGGGTTTCAGCTCCAGGGATCGGAACACTAGCTCACTGAGGGGGCGGCCTTGCAGGAGGGGGCGTAGGTGTTCGTCGAGGGCGGTGGGGTAGCGCACTGTGCGGGTTTCGTAGGTCTTGGTGTCACCGAGGATGAGTCGGCCTTGTACGTCGCTGTACGCCTTGTTGACGGTGATCTTGTGGTGTTTGGGGTCGATGTCCCGGATGGTGAGTGCTGAGGCTTCTCCCCACCGTAGGCCGGTGTAGGCGAGGAATCGGACGATCTCGGGGAGGTGGTTGACTGTGCGGGCGAGTTGTTCGACCTGGGCGACGGTGAGGATGTGTTGTGCCCTGACGGTTGTTTTGGGGAGTCGTATGCCGGTGGCTGGGCTTGCTTTGAGTAGTCCTGCGTCTACGGCGTGGTTGAGGGTGCCTCGGATGTTCTGGAGGCATGTTTCGAGGGTGGAGACTCCGGTGCCGTCTTCGTATTTTTCAGCGATCCATTGTTGAATATCGGTTTTGCGGATGCTGCCGATTTCCCGATCTTTCCAGTCGGGGGCGACGTGTTTGTTCCAGTTGGATTCCCGGTCGGCGTGGGTGCTGGGTTTGATGGTGGGCTTGGTGGTGGTGGCCCATTGGTCGTGGATGTGGCCGAGGGTGGTGCGGGCGTGTTCGGGTCTATGTAGTCACCGCTGTGGAACTGGGCGATGATGGTTTTCTCGTGGTTCTGTGCGTCGATTTTGCGGGTGTATGACGCGGTTTTTTCTTGGCTGTTGTGGTCGATCCAGCGTAGGAGCCAGCGTTTCCCTTGGGCGTGGCGTGCGCTGGGGGTGCCGTCGCGCCTGGTCCAGCGGTCTTCGATGCGGGTAGTGCCGGGCGTGCGGCGCTGGCTAGTCACGGCTCATCTTCCGGGACGTACTCCTTTGTCCAGTCCGCGATCTTCCCGGTTTCGTGGGAAATGAGGTCCGCCAATGGCATTAACTTTTCTACTGCTTCCTTAATTTCGTGCAGAGCTGATTTAACATATTTTCCCTCATGCCCATTAAAAGTTGAATCCTCATCAATCTCCTCGTTAGCTTTTTGGATTAGCTCCGAAGCGTGCTGAAAAGGAAGGTAGACCTCGGTGGCGCAGTCGAATGCAGCGCGGTTAAGTATTGATGTGGCATCATTTAAACGATCAGCCGGCGTCATCTGTCTTAGAAGTGAGAAAACTTCCTCCCATTTAACGTGAAGGATGTCACTTAGTTGGACCGCCTCTTCGAGCGTTATATTACGCCTGCCATTCTCGATTTTTCCGATAGTTGTGTGGAGGTATTTTCCCTCCAGTCTCTCGTTGAGCCGAGAGGCTACTGCGGCTTGTGAGAGGTTCAGCTTCTCCCTGGAATCCTTGAAAAGCTTGCCTACCTGAGCGAGACCGTGGTTCATACCGCCAATTGTGTCCTAGAAGGACCGATGATCTCTGATCGGTCAGAGTGATATATGTCACACTGACTGACCGTTGAGAGGTCTAGTGACCTTCTGCGACCAGCATGAACGTTCTTGTCGCAGTTCGCCGCAACCTAGATGGGTGGATGTCATCGGTCAGATGACCGTTCAACGGTCATCTGACCGATGTAAGGTCGTGTGTGCCATCAGGGCACACGGTATTTGACAACTGAACAGTGGACACGGGAAGCGCGACACAGGTCGTTAGCCGAAGCGCCACGGACGTAAGCGGGGAGCATGAACCCCCAGTCACGGGCGTTATAGAGACGACGCGCAGCAAGACACCTCACCGGAGCACCCCGCCCCGGGAAAACCAACAAGACAACAACCCAGAAGGGACAAGAGCCATGACCGACAACATCACACCCGCACTCCTCGACACCCCAGCACTCTCAGCCCACACCGGCATCCCCGAAGTCACCCTCCGTGCCTGGCGGCACCGAGGACAAGGCCCGCGCTGGTTCAACCTCGGCCGCAAATGCTTCTACAAGCGTGAAGACGTAGACGCATGGCTCACCGAGCAGTACGAAACCACCGGCACCGCGCAGTACAGCGCCTAACCAGAACAAGGAGACACACATGTTCAGCACCACCAACCCCCTCGGCGTCCTGCTGGAAGTCACCGAAGGCGAGTTCATCTACAAGCAGTTCGACTACACCCTCACTGGCAAGTCAGCCACCGACCACATCATCAGGGCCAGGGCCTATGCCTTCTCTCAGGACGCCACCCGCATCGTCACCGAGGACGGAACCACCCTGGAGTTCCATGGCGACGGTGCCCCTGAAGACACGTGGAACGGCGAACAGATTGACCGTGTCGTCGTGAAGCTCATCATCTCCCGAGAGGACGCACAGTGAACAGCACCTGGAGCATCGAAGACAGCATCTACCGATCCCTCGGCGAATTGCTCGTCAACCAACAGCTCACCGAGGAAGAGATGGAGCGCGAAGACTTCCCCTGGAAGATTGGCCTGACACCGGACTACATCCAGCGCGCGATGTTCGCCCTCGGGCTGAAGCCGTCTGAGCTGACCGACATGATCAGCGGAGACCTCGACGACTTCATGGGAATCAACCGTAACCAGGAGCACCGGGACTTCATCAACCGCCGTGAAGAGGACAAGGTACGACAGTGACACCGAACACTAAACAACAGCTCGAGCTCTCACACCCCGCCACCGACGGGGCGCGGGGAAGCAAGATCACCCTCTGCGGAATCACGATCGCCGCCGGGAGCTGGGGCACCGAAGAACAAGCCGCCGCGATGGGCGTTGAGTACACAGACTGCCCTGACTGTGCGGCAATGAAGCACCTGGAGGAGGAGGCATGGCCGACATAGCAAAAGCGGCCTTGGAAGACGGAGGAGCGGGCACTCTAGTCGTCATCCTGGCCGCTATCGCACTGACAAAACTTGCGGAGTTCATATCAGCGAAGAGGAGGAATTCTTCTGAGGATCAACACTACCGGGGCACCCCGGAACACCACAACCACCAGCACCGTCACTGTGACGAAACCGGTCGGCATCCGAGGATGCGCCGAACCGCGCCACGACAACGATTCCCGGTGCCCCCAAGCACTATGGGGAGGTGGGCAGCATGACTGACCGAGGAAACGTCATCACCCTCACCCCGAAGAATCGGAAGAAGCCCACACCCCGTGGCAATCGGGGCGGCGGGAGTCTCGCCGCCACACTCGACCAGGCAACCGACTGGATCAACAAGTACAGCGTGCACCTCACCGAGCACGAGGCCCGGGTCATGGCCCTGTGGGCGGCACACACCTGGGTATCCGAGGCGTTCTATGTAACCCCGCGCATCATCTTCTCCAGTGCCACACCTCAGTCAGGCAAGACTCGACAGTTGGAGTTGCTGGAGAACATCACCTGTTCGCCGGAACGAACCGAGAACGACACCCCGGCGGTACTGTTCCGCTCCATCGAGAAAGGCCACGAGGCAGGGCACCCGCCGACGATCCTGTTCGATGAGACCGACGCGATGTTCAACGGCTCCGGCGACGGAAAGCAGGAGGAGCTGCGCGGGATTGCCAACAGTGGGTACAAGAAAGGTGGCCGGGTCCGGCGCTGTGTCGGCCCGGACAATGAACTAAAGGTGTTCCACACGTTCGCGCCCGTCGCGTTCGCCGGGATCGCGGGGAACATGCCCGACACGATCACCACGCGGGCGGTGACGGTTGAAATGCGTAAGCGTAAGCCCGGGGAAGCTATCGAGCCGTATTACATCGCCAGGGCGGCGGAAGAGTCCGCACCGATACGGCAGTGGTTCGCCGAGTGGGCCGACACCCCGGGGCTGGTTGAGAGCCTGGAGTTTAAGCGTCCGAACCTACCTCCGGGTGTGGAGGATCGTCCGGCTGAGGTGTGGACGGCGTTGATGGTGATTGCTGAGCTTGCCGGGGAGCATTGGCACGGGTGGGCGAGTGAGGCGTGTGAGTACTTTGTGCGTCGTCCGTCGATGGAGGATCGCCCGAAGAACGTGCGACTACTCGATGACATCAGGACGGTGATGCGGGACGCTACGGCTATCCGGTCGGTGGACCTGTGTTCGGAGTTGCGGAGCCTGGAGGATGCGGAGTGGTCACAGATGGGTGACGTAGGGATTCGCCCGCACGACCTATCTCGCATGCTGCGCCCCTTCGGTGTCGCCCCGGCAAAGGTCTTCCAGAATGGGCGGACGTTCCGTGGGTACACAATCAATCCCACCGAGCAGGACGGGCGGGCGCAAGTCGGGTTGCAAGACGCCTGGGATCGCCACCTGAGTCCCGCTCTTCCGGCAGAGGAGGGGAATATCCGGAATAAGCGGAATGATGCAGGTCAGGACGCTCCTGCTCCTGGAAGCATGGCGATACAGATGGAAGGCAGAGGCGGAATCAACGTTCCGGCCCTCCCGGAAAAGGGGAACGCGAAAACCGCAGGTGAGACGGGGCACATTCCGGATATTCCGGTTATTCCGGTTCTGGCCGACCAGAACAGCAGCAGCGTCCTCAACCCCGCTGCCGCCGACACCATCAACGCCATGGTGCACGGCGACGCAACCCCCGCCGGAACCATCGCCACCCAACGAGGAATCGACACCGAGACCGCCCGCGAACACCTCGAACAAGGCGTACAAGCCGGACAGCTGAAGAAAGTAGGGAAGCTCTACACCCGCATCTGATGCGAAGGCACGCTGGTCGGAAATCAGCACACACAGCCCCCACGGCAACCCGCCGGTGGGGGCTTCTTACATCAACAACAAGGGGAAACCACATGAGCAAAACAAACGCGGAGCTATTCGCTCAAGCCGTCAGCGAAGCCCTGACGCCTCAGGAAAAGCCGACGACTGAACCAGACGAGCGGACAGGTCCACGCAAACCAGAGCCCGTCCCCGAGGTCGGCTCCCACGGGGCACCCGGGCAAAAAGAAGCACAGAAAATGTACGACTTCGAACAGTCGTTCATCTCAGCATTCAACCGAAACCGATAGGAGCACTAAATGAGCAACTACCACAGGAACAACACGTTCGCCCGACCCAACACCGTCGTGAGCGGGGCTCGCGCATACCAAGCACTCGCGGACGCGTGGGGAATCGATGTAGACGACCTCTACACCGACGACTACCGCGAAGCCCGCGACGACCTCAAAGCGTGGGGCACCCTCACGCTCAACGCCGCTCCGCCAAACGTCTACGACATCGTCCTGAACAACGACCGTGACACCTGGCACACCGCTATCAAGAAGCGATCTGCCGAAGCCGTTGCGGCCCAACTGATCACCGATGCCCACCCCCGCACGGAAGCAACATTGCGTAACCGGCGAGACGCTGAACTCACGAACGATGCAGCGTGGGCCCATGTCGCCACCGTGCTCGACGTTGATGCCGCTGTTGCCGACTTCAACGAGGCTGTGCAAACCCTCGGCACCGCCGTGCTTGACCCTATGAAGGCCGCGCAGAAGAACCCGAATGCGTTCGCCACCTATATGCGACGGGCTCCCCAGTTGCTGTATCTCGACGCTCTCGGGCCGCAGTGGCAGGATGCAGCCGCGATGCACAGTACAGTGTCTAACCTGCCGGCGTTGACCTACTCTAAGGACGGGTTCGGGAAGATCACCAAGCACTACGATGAGGCGATGCTCAACCGGCACCGAGTGGCGCGCAAGCTGCGCGAGGATGCGAGGCAGGATCACTTCATCACTGCCCTCGCGTTGGGTGAGTATCCCGACTTCGAGCTCGACACCACCCTTGACCCCGATGTCTACCGCCAGCGCCAGGAACAGATCTCAGCGGCGGGGCATTCCGAGCAAGTGGAGTGACCTACCGAGATGCGTCTATCCCGGGGGTGATTGAACCGCACGACCCGTTCAACACCGCCGGTGCGCCGACTGAGATCCTGTACGACCCTGAATGGGAGGAGGTCGTATGTTCTGGGAACGAGGAAGTCACCACAACAGCACGACGTGGCGGAAAGTACGGAAGCAAGCCCTCCGGGAACTCGACTAGCGCTGCGTAGTCTGCGGTGCCGAGCCGTTCAAGCAACTGAGCCGCGAACGATAGAAGCCGATGCTCGTGGCCAACCTTCGCAGTCATTGGATTGTTGGTTCGACGGTTCTGGCACGCGATGGTTCTATCATCAGTACTGTTGGCAAGTATGAGCACCGTCACACCACAGTCCGCCAACCCGAAACTCAACGGCACCGCCAAGCTCTGGAAGAAGTACAGCGACACAGCCCTGAAACGTGGGCTGTTCTCCGTTGGCTTCTGCCTGAAAGCACCGTACTTCCGCACCGTGCTGCCCCGCGTGCGTAGCGCTGTTCCAGGAAGTGCCACCGTCAGGATCGGTGAATGGTGGGGCATTCGCAACCACATCGGAACGTTCCATGTCATCGCGGCACTCAACGGTGCCGAAGCCGCCATGGGTCTTCTCTGCGAGGTATCGGTGCCAAGCACCCACCGGTGGATTCCACGAGGCATGCGGGCTGACTACCCCACCAAGTCCAGCGGCGGTTTGACCGTTACCGCCACAGCCGACTTCCCGGACTTTTCCACGATCACGAGGGAAACCGGCGGTCAGCTGGTCACGGTCGTTGTCGAGCACATCGATGACGCAGGGAACGAGCCTGTGCATGCAGAGATCGACGTGTGGGTTTCAGCGAAGAAGCAGTAGGGGGACCGTGTAAGTCTCACGCGATCTGTCGTTAGCAGAGCACATCACCTTCCGGGGTGATGTGCTCGACTATCAGGCAGAAGTGCTCTTGGAGACTTCCGTACTGTCGTTCGCGACTTCTTCCCTGGGCATCATCTGAGTGATGCACTGATAGTAGGGGTCGGCGGCGAGGATTGATTTAACGATGACGCTGGTGCTCATGCTGTGCTCCAATCTTAGCGACTAAAGCAACCCTAACTCTCTGCTGTCTACCGGCTCTAGTGTGATTTGCATCACCGTCTAAGTCTATTGTCGCGCAGAAGTAAAAACAGGCACGCACCCCAGAAGGAATGCGTGCCTGCTCCGAAAGGTAGAGCATCATGAGATGCACCATCAGCAGGGTCATCACTCCCCACTTCTCACAACATAGAACACTCACTACAGAAGCGCAGCGCAATCGTTCACCACGAGCTGAAACGGGAGTGGGGAAGTGCCCCTGGCGGTATCCACCCGAGCACTCGGTAGGCGTATAAGCTGCCAACCAGTACGGGTCTGGCGTTTTTTAGTAAGTGTCGACTGGCGGATGCTCCGCGATGCAGAAAAGATTCCCCTCAGGGTCTTTCATCGTCGTCCACTGCACGTGGGGGTGCTCGTCGGTGATGCTCCATAGCCCCTGTGCGCCGAGGTCTATCAGCCTCTCGACCGTTGACTCCCTCTGTCCATACGGAACTGTCAGATCAACGTGTGTACGAGACGGTGCCATCGTCCACAGTGGGGTAGACGATTTACGGAAGAACATGGCAAACCCTGAAGGGTTATCTGGAGCGAGATATACGTCGTCGTGGGACGGATGAGTCGTGCCGCCAGTGACTTCTGACCAGAAACCTGCGAGCTTGGTTGGGTTGTCGGCGAGAACATTGATCGCCCCGATGCTGATACTGAGATTTGTCACGGGGAGGACTCTACGGTACTCCCGCGTTGGAGGGGCAGGGTTCCGTTGAATCAGGTGGTGAGCTGAACCACCCTTTTAGGTGAGAACACAGCACCGCGAAATGCCCTATAGTGGGACGCTGGCGCTTAGCGCCTAACGTCTCCCCAGGCAGGTGATGGGGTCGGCCTCCGACTCTCCAATCGGAGGCCAACCATAGCGGCTTACACCCCTCAAGAGGTCCGCTATCTCTCCAACGTCGCCGTCTGGGGAGCGTTACCGCGCCCATACGGTGACACACTCCACTGTATATTTCCGGGAAGTAATAACCAAAGAACAATGTCTCGGCATGCCCGGAGCATTGCGTGTAGGGCGTCGATGTAGGAAGCCCCGGACGTGCTAGGGCCGGGGGCAGCCAACAGGCCGGATGTCGGTAGGGTTAAGGTGACGTTCGGGAAACAAAGAGACGGAGTGATGATCATATGGACACTTTCATGCAGCTGTTCGGCGGCGCGTTTGCCCTGTTGGCAGCGCTGGGGGCCGTAGCGATCACCATCGTGGGCACTTTCCCGGATCTCTGACCCGCACCGGAAGACATGTGCGGCTTCCTACACAGTCGTCTGGCGACGGGGCGGGTGCAGTGAATTAGGCCGGACGGTCTTCTGAGTTGGAGAGCGGACCGGTGATGCTCTTGACGCGTTCCCGCAGCTGATTGGGTTTTCCTTCTTGCTCTCGCGTTATCCGATTCCTTGTCCTGCTCCGTTATGAGAAGCGATTAATATTGTTAGCAGCAGTGAATAACAGTGACTTGTTTGCAATGCCCGAGGACGGTAGCGTGTCCTTGGGCTGCTTGCACAGCTGCTCTCGCTTGGAACCCCTGGTTCCGGCATTCATGATTACCCCCTCTCTC
>NZ_MKKI01000003.1 GCF_001942345.1 Corynebacterium sp. CNJ-954 | reverse complement strand
GGCGCACCTGGCGCACCTGGCGCACCTGGCGCACCTGGCGCACCTGGCGCACCTGGCGCACCTGGCGGAGGGTGCAGCCGGAGCGCTGGGAGCAGCAGAGGCTGCGGGCGCGCTCGGCGCACCTGGCGCACCTGGCGCACCTGGCGCACCTGGCGCACCTGGCGCACCTGGCGCACCTGGCGCGGAGAGTTTCATGGGAGCACCCGGAGCAGCGGGCTCAGACGTCGACTCCGCAGCGTCCCCCTCCGCCGCCGTACCCTGCGCTGCCGCAGTGTCGTCAGCCGCATCCGGGGTGGCCGGAGCCTCTGTCGCGGCCGGAGTCTCAGCCGACTCTGGTTCAGCGGGAGTGGCAGGGGCGGCAGGTGTCGCCGGGGCCGACGGCGCGGCCGGCGCACCCGGCGCCTGGGCGACAGGCGGCTCCAGCTTCATCGGCTGGGCCTGTTTGTCGTCGTTGGACATTGTGTAGTCTCCTACTGCTTTCGCTCGTCAATAGCGCTGGTGAGTTGTGGAACAGATGCGGACAGGTCATCCCTGCCGCCACCGTCGTCCGTCACGAGGATCATAGCGTCCGGCGCTTCCGCCACCACCACAACAGTCGGGGTGGCCGGGGACTTTCGGCCGACGGATCGTCCGGGAATCATTGCCTCGACCGAGTCACGGCCGAGGTTGAGGTGAGGGGTCGTGAAGAACCCACTGCTCCCACAGGCACGGCATCGCAGCAACGTGCGACGCACCCGTGGGGACAACGACACCGGGGAAACATGCCCGGCACCGACGGCGGAATTCATGTGACCTGGACCTCTTCTGAAACGATAACTACCTCACAAGACAGGATAGCGGACGTGTGCCCCATGTCACGAATGAACCGGGAATTCACTCCCCCTTCACCCGACTTTCGTCACTCACACTCCCCGACCGCCACAGAATTTAGGTAGCCTGTCCTTACTTACTCACCGCACGCGAAGGAGTAGCACCAGATGCTGGACACCACCGAACACGAGTGCTCATTTGACCACCTCATCCATATCGTGGACGACCTCACGACCGCCATGGCGTCCTACGACAACCTCGGTCTCCCCACCCATGCCGCATTGTCGATGCCGGGGTTCCGCAATGCTGCATGGGGGATCGACGATGCCCGCTACGTCGAACTCGCGGTGATCGACGACTGGGATGCCGCATCGGGCTCGGTGTACGGCGAGACTCTCTCCGTGATGCGCCCCACTATCGAGACTTCGGCGACGCCGGGGCTGGTCAGCTTCGCCGTCCACGTCCCCGATGCCCACGCAACGGCCGAATCACTTCGCGACAGCGGTTATGAGGTGTCCGTCTGCGACATCCGGTTCGACGACCAGGTCGACGGTCAGGACGCCGGATTCACCGAGGTCTTCGTCACTGATGCGCCGGCCTGGTTCCCTTTCTTCATCAGCTACAGCCCACCGCGAGAGGTGATCGCCCAGATGCGTGCCCACCATCGGGTCACGCAAGGAGGCGACAGCGAGCCAGCCAGCGTGCACGGGCCGGACCTGGTGGCACTCCTGGTCCACAGCACCTCACCGTCACACGACGCCCGCCTCCTCGCCGACCTCCTCGGGTGCGAACTCCGGGGGACGACGGTGGCGTTGCCGGGCGCGGACATCCATGTCGAGCGCATGTCGGCCCCGGACAGCGCCCCCGGACTCTACGGGTTCACCGTGCAGCGTGCGGAACTCACCGAATCCCCTACCCTCATCGCAGGCGCCACGGTCACGCCCGCCACCACTCGGCGCTGATCACCCTCCGAGTTCGCCTCGAAAGCGGTCGACGACTTCCCCGGCGCGTTCGCTGCGTTCCGGGTCTTTCGCCGCGGTCGCCACGATCAACGCTTCCAGTACGGCGACGGTCGCAACGTAACTGGGACTGAAGTCAGGATTGCCCCGTCCGATGGCCAACGCCACCGTACTCCGCGGATCCGAGGTCAACACCCCCTCAGTCAGCTGGACGACGGGCGCACCGAGTTCCGCGGCCCGGACAAAAAGCACGTCCGCCTCCACGGAGGTACCGTCATAGGCCAACAGCAGCACGGTGTCATCGTCGCGGAGAACCGCGATGTCATCGGCGAACCCCATCCCGGTTGTCCCCAGCGCCACGGCGTTCAGACCGGTGCGGACGCTGCGCGCTGCGGCGTACTCGGCGATATGACGGGACGGCCCGAAACCGACCAGGACGATGCGGCTCACCTGTGCCATGAGCTCCACCGCCTCGAGCAGGTCGTCCTCATTCACCCGTTCCACGAGTGACTCAGCCCCACCGACGTGCTCACGAATGGTGCGCGAAACCGCGCCGTCCCGCAGTGACGCACCCATCCGTCCCCCGCGCGACAAGTCGTCGGCGAGCCTCTCCCTGAGGTCGTCAAGCCCCCCGAAGCCGAGTTTCCGGACGGTACGCACCACCGTCGCATCGCTCACTCCGACAGCTTCAGCGAGACGCAGCGCCGAATGGTGCCCCACACTGTGGGGGTTGTTCGCCATGAAATCCGCTACCCGTGTCTCTGCCGGAGTCAGGCTCCTGCGGTGCGTCTCGATCCTCTCCACCAACTCCATGTCGTGAACACTACTAGGACTTCACGGCACAGGGAGTTATGTTCACCTCATATGAGGTGAACCTCACTTCTTTCGTGGTAGCGTACGTGCTGTCCCGCACAGCACCCTACGGAACCTCGTCGACGTCACGACGGGCATTACAGGAGATCGTTTCATGGCCCTGACCTCCCCCGTCGCCGCTGACGGAGAATCGCTGCGCAGCCACGCTTTCGGAATCCGGTGGCCACTCCTGCTCCAGGCGCCGGAGCGTCCACGCATCGCAGATCCGGTCGTTGTGGATGATGATCCGACGCCGGCGCAGTTCACCTGGAGGGTGATCCTGGGTGCCAAGAAGTTCACCCTGCCCGGCGGCGGTCTGCTGATCCTCTCGAACATCGCGGCCGCGGCCCTGCCGGTCATCGCGGGTGCGGCCGTGGACCGTGGCATTGCCGCCGGCAGTCTGGGCCAGCTGCTGTTCTGGACCATCCTGCTGGCACTCGACGTCGGGCTGATGTCCCTCACCTTCCGTTTCGGCTCACGTATGGGTTTCTTCGGTATGCAGACCGTGCAACACCGGCTACGCATGCAGGTCACCGAGCGACTGCTGCACCCGGCGGGGATGAAGGACCGTCGACTCGGTGGCGCACTGCTGTCCGTGGCCACGGGCGACGTCTTCCGTCTGGCGGCGACGATGCAGTTGGGGATCTACCCTGTCGGCGAAATCGCGGCCATCCTCGCTTCTGCAGTGATCCTGCTGACCATCTCCTGGCCGCTCGGACTTGCTGTGCTGGTCGGCGGGCCGTTGATGCTGTGGCTGATGACGTCAGCCGGACGCCCGCTACAGCGCCGGAGCAGGGAACAGCAGGCTCTCGCCGCCGGCGCGACAGGACGGGCGACCGACCTGATCACCGGATACCGGGTGATCAAGGGGCTGCGCGCGGAGAACGAGGCATCGTCGCGGTATGTCGACGTGAGCAGACTCGCCATGGACGGAGCCCTTCGGGCCAGGTCGTCCCGGGCACTGTTCCTCGTGTCGATGAACACCGTCACCGGCGTGTTCATCGCCGCACTGACTGTCTGCGCGGCGTGGTTCGCGTTGACCGGACGGCTGAGCGTGGGAGAACTGGTGGCCGTCGTCGGAGTGACGCAGTTCCTGGTCGGACCCTTGACGATGCTTCCGGCGAACGCTGGCGCGATCTGGGCCACGGGTGTCGCCTCGGCCGAACGCGTGCTGGATCTTCTCCGTGCACCCGTCGAGTACGAGGACGTTGCCGGACCGACCGTCCAGGCACCGGCGTCGCCCGGTGTTCGGGTGGTGTACGACCGTACCGACATCCTGACTGTCACCTCCGGCGAGTTCGTGGGGGTTCGTGCCGGCGGACGGACGGGACGTGACCTGGTCGCGCTCCTGTCGGACGGTCGTTCCGCCGACGGCTCCGGGCAGATTGCCCTGACCGCGTCCGGTTCGGACGACACTGACGCCGCGTCACTACCGGTCGAAAGCTATCGCGCGACAGTGCTGACAGCACCTCACACCGCGGACCTCTTTGACGGCACGATCCGTGAGAACCTCGCGCCGGGCCGCCCCGACGCTGACGCGTTCCTCCACTCGGCGCTGCTTGCCGCCGCATGCGACGATATCGTCGAGTCATTGCCGGACGGGGTGGAGACCCGGGTAGGCGAAGGCGGCACACGCCTGTCCGGCGGTCAGCGTCAACGTGTCGCCCTGGCCCGGGCGCTGACCGCGGATCCACCGGTCCTCGTCCTCCACGATCCCACCACCGCGGTCGACGCGGTCACGGAGAATGCCGTGGCATCCCGCCTCGGTGCCTTCCGCGCCGGGAGGACCACGCTGGTGATCACCGAGTCGCCGACCATGCTGGCGAACTGTGACCGGGTGGTGGATCTGTGAGCACCCCCGAACGTCTTCCCGTGGCAACAGGGCGCCGCTCCACCGCCGCTGTCTGGCAGGCTCTCGCAGGACGGCGTGCGTTGCTGATCATCGCCGCCGTCATCTCCGCCGGTGCTGCGGCACTGGAGCTGGTGACCCCGGCGCTACTCGGCACCATCGTCGACGATATCTCCGACGGCGGAGAGACCCGGCCGATATGGCTCTACGGGGGGTTGATCGCCGCAACCATCGTGGCGGCCTCCGCGTTGAGCGTCCTCGGAGTCCTGCTGGCGTCGCGGGTACTGGAGCGGCTTCTCGCCACGCTGCGTGAACGTCTGGTCGCAACTGCCCTACGCATGCCCCAGGAGAGGGTCGAACGGTCCGGGACCGGTGACCTGGTGTCCCGAGCCAGTGACGACGTCGCCCAGGTCTCCGAGGCACTGTCCCAGGTTCTGCCGTCCCTGTCACGTACGGTGTTCACCATCGTCCTGACCCTGGGCGGACTGTTCCTGCTGGACTGGCGGTTCGGCCTGACGTTTCTCGCAGCGGTGCCACTGTACTGGTTGGCCCTGCGGTGGTACGTCAGACTGGCACCGCCGCTGTACGCCGCCGAACGGGCCGCGTTCGGGACCCGCGCCCACCACCTGTTGTCAGCGTTGAAAGGGCTGGACACGGTACTGGCCTACCGGCTGTCCGGCTGGCACTCCGTACGCATCGCGCTGTCATCGTGGGCCGTCGCCACGTGGGCGCTGCGGGCCCGAACGGTGCAGACGATGTTCGCCTGGCGGATCGACCTCGCCTTCGTCGCCGTGCTGAGCGCGGTCCTGTTCGTCGGCTACGGTCTGGTGGGGGCGGACCTGGTCACGGTGGGGGCAGCCACGACCGCGGTGCTGTACTTCCTCCGTCTCCAGGGCCCGCTGCGGGGCCTCATGATCGAAATCGACACACTCCAGGCAGCTGCAGCCTCGCTGGCCCGCATCATCGGGGTCACCGACCTCGGCTCCAGCACAGAAGCCTCGGAGGCCCCGGAGACGGCAGGTGCACCGGAGGCGACCGCCGAGTGCACCGGAGGCCATGTCCATGTCGACTCCGTGAAGTTCGCCTACGACGGCACCGCGGACGTCCTCCACGACGTCTCGCTGACCATTCCTGCCGGGCAACGCGTCGCCGTGGTGGGCACCTCAGGGGCCGGGAAGACGACTCTGGCTGCGCTCATCGCCGGGATCCACCGGCCGTCCGCCGGCACGGTGGACGCTCCCGCCGACACGATGCTGGTCAGCCAGGAGACCCACATCTTCTCCGGAACTCTGCGCGACAACCTCACTCTGGCGGCACCCGATGTCCCTGACGACGAACTGGTCACCGCGTTGAGCCGGGTCGGTGCCGCCGACCTCCTGGACGAACTGCCCCTCGGCCTGGATTCCCTTGTCGGCGCACAGGGTCACCCGCTCACCGCGGCGCAGGAACAGCACCTTGCCCTCACCCGGCTGCTCATCGCGGACCCTGCCCTCGCGATTCTCGACGAAGCCACTGCCGAGGCCGGCTCGGCACATGCCGCGGTCCTCGACCACGCTGCCGAGGTCGTGCTGCAGGGACGTACCGGAGTCGTCATCGCGCACCGTCTCTCACAGGCCGCCGCCTGCGACCGCATCGTGCTCATGGAGCAGGGCCGTGTCCTTGAGGACGGCACCCACACCGAGCTCGTGGCAGCCGGTGGCCCTTACTCCCGTTTATGGGCGGCGTGGAACGCAAACAGGACACCACGCACATGAGGCTGAACGGGCATACCATGGGGTCACACCTCATTGTGCACTCACACTCCTGAAAGGGTCGGTGTCATGTCCTCATCTACGTCCCCCTCCTCAACGACGTTCCTCACCTCTCTGCGTCAGCGGGGCGCACAGTTCCTGCTCTGGCGAGGCATCGTCGCAGTGATCATGGGCCTCCTCCTGGTCTTCTTCCCCTTCAGCTCAGCCATCGTGATGAGCCTGTTCGTGGGAGCCTGGATGATCGTCGACGGTCTTGTCGCCGCCGGCCAGGCCTTCGACCTCAAGAAGGCCGGGGCGCCGTGGGGCTGGGCGCTGACCGAGGGCGTCGTCGCCGTCGTCGCGGGTATCGCGATCCTGCTGATCCCCGGCATCTTCGCGATCATCAGCTCGTTCTTCATCATCGGCTTCCTGGCTATCGGCCTGGTGATCAGTGGCGTCACCCAGCTGAGCGTGCCTCAGTCGCTGAGGAGCGGCTGGACAGTGGCGGCCGGTGTGATCAACGTGATCTTCGGTATCCTCCTCGGCGTCCTCGCGATCCTCAACCCGGTCGACAACGTGTGGACACTGGCATGGGTCGCCGGTGTCTACGCCCTCATCCTGGGCATCTCAGCGATCGTCATTTCAATCCGTATGCGCAGGTCAGGACAGACAGCGGCGTAACGCTCCACCAGCGTCGTCACAGCAACCCCCATAGGAGTTGTGCGCTCTCCTCACGCAGGTCTACGATCGATCGCCATGATCACCCGTCCTGGGGACACCACTGAGTGTTCTTATGCAGTACCCGGCCCTCACCTCGGTCGGCATCTCCGCGACACCGGCGGAAAGATGCTCCTGTGGCGAGGCGGGTTGAGCGTCGTCGTCGGCCTGGCGCTGCTCCTCTTCCCCATCGAGACCGCCACGGTCGTGGGGTTGGTCATCGGCCTGTGGCTACTCGTCGACGGATTCAGCACGATCGGCCTCGCTGTCCAACAGCGTTCCCACGCCGCCTCCTGCGGCTTCACGATGTTCTCCGGCATCATCACGGCACTGGCGGGCGTCGCCGTGCTCCTCTTCCCCGTCGCTTTCGCCGTTGTCGGCGCCATGGCCGTCCTGTGGATCATGGCCCTGGGTCTGGTCCTCACCGGCATCGCACGCACCGCGTCACGTGCTGGCGGGTGGAGCCTGGCGACCGGCCTGCTCAACATCGTCTTCGGTGTGCTTCTCGGGGGGATCGCCCTCGCCGAGCCGGCCGGTGGACTCGTCGCCCTGGCATGGATCCTCGGCGTGTACGGTCTGCTGTTCGGAGCGCTGTCCATCGTCATCGGAATCCGGTTGCGCCGTACCCGCTAGACCCGGCGTACCGTCGTGGTCATGACCACCAACGAACGGCACGTCCCCCTCTCCCTCATCGACTTCGCCACCGTGTACGACGGTGAAACCTCCCGGGACGCTTTCCTGCGTTCCGTGGAACAGGCTCAGCACGCCGAAAGGCTCGGCTACTCCCGAATCTGGTACGCCGAACACCACAACATGCCGCGCATCGCCTCCAGCGCCCCGGCAGTACTGATCTCCCATATCGCGGCAAAAACCGAGACGATCCGGTTGGGTTCCGGTGGCGTGATGCTGCCGAACCACTCGCCGTTGGTCATCGCAGAGCAGTACGGCACCCTCGCCGAGCTGTACCCGGACCGCATCGACCTCGGTGTCGGGCGCGCCCCGGGCACCGACCAACGCACCGTCCTGGCACTGCGGCGCGACCCGCGGGCCGCCGAGTCCTTCCCGGAGGACGTCCAGGAGCTTCAGGGCTACCTCGCCGGGCGCTCGCGTGTTCCCGGAGTCACCGCAACCCCGGGCACCGACACCCACGTTCCGGTCTACATCCTGGGTTCTTCACTGTTCGGCGCCCAGTTGGCGGCGAAACTGGGACTACCCTACTCGTTCGCCTCGCACTTCGCACCGGATGCACTGAAGGAAGCGGTGTCGGTGTACCGGCAGACCTACCGGCCGTCGAAGGAACACCCCGAACCGTATGTGATCGCCGCGGTGAACGTGACCGCCGCCGACACCGAGGCCGACGCCGCCACCCAGAACGAGAAGGTACGGCGCGGACGTGTGGAGTCGATGGCTCTGCGTGGACGGAAGGTCTCCCAGGAAGACCTCGACCTGCTGATGTCGTCCCCGGCGGCCGAGCAGATCCTCTCGATGTTGCGGTACTCCGCGGTCGGGACCGGCGAACAGGTCCGCGAGTACCTCGAAGGTTTCACAGCCACAGCACAGGCGGATGAGCTCATGGTCGCGATCCAGTCGCCGTCGACGGAGCAGTCATTGCGGGGTATGGAGATCCTCGCCGACGCCTGGGGAATGTAGCCGAAGGCGGGGATGTAGTGAATGTAGTGCGCGGAAGACGGCAGAATACCTGCACTACAGCGGCCACTTTCACACGTGAGTGCCCCCTGGTTTCACCCCCGATACCTACGCTTCGCCGACAGAGCCCCCGCGGGACGCGGTCCGTACCGTGACCTCGGCATAAACACTTGCTGAGAGCCACGGATGGTACGGACACTCGCCCGGGTAACCCACCCGAACCTATCTTCTGCTTAGGGTGCGCTTTGCTGCATGCGGTTCACCTCGGTTACGCTGCCGCTGAACGAGTTTTGCTCAGCCCGTCCGAGACCGTGCCACCGGAAGATTCCTGACGTTGATTCCGGCAGCACGGCTGCCAAGAAAAGGAATCTGCCGAATGCGCCTCACCCTCCGTCGCACGCCCAGCCGCGCGCTGGCCGTGTCCATGACCGCCGTACTCTCCCTGGGAGCCCTCGCCGCCTGCTCGTCCGATGACGACTCGGACAGCGGCAGCGGCGACACCCGTACTGTGACCGACGCCCGTGGCGAGGTCGAGATTCCCGCAGAACCCGAGCGCGTCGCCGCCTTCGACAACCGCATCTTCCAGGTCCTCGAGGACTGGGACATCGACCTGGTCTCCGCACCGGTCGATCTGATCCCGGACACCATCACGAAGTACCACGAGGACACCGAGATCAGGAACACCGGCAACCACAACGAGCCGAACCTCGAGGAACTCGTCGCATCGGAGCCGGATCTGATCGTCACCGGCTACCGCTACGCCAGCTACTACGACGAAATGAAGGAGCTTCTCCCGGATGTTCCGGTCGTCGACCTGAGCTTCGGTGAGAACTTCGAGGACGAGGATGCCGAGAACGAACTTTCCCTCGAGGATCGGTTGAAAGACATCACCACGCTGATCGGTGAGATCTTCGGGAAGGAGGATGAAGCAAGCTCCCTCGAGTCTGACTTCGACGAGGCCAAGGAGCGCGCAGCCGCCGCCTACAATGCCGAGGAAACCGTGATGGGGGTCGTCGTCTCCGGCGGCAACATCAACTACGCCGCCCCGGTCACGGGCCGTTCCGTCGGCCCGGTCTTCGAGATGCTGGACCTCACCCCGGCACTTGACCAGGAGGGCTCCGGTAACCACCAGGGCGATGACATCAGCATTGAACAGATCGCCGCGTCCAACCCCGACTGGATCCTGGTCCTCGACCGCGACGCCGGCGTGAACTCCGAAGAGGACGCCCAGCCCGCATCCGAAATCATCGCCGACTCCCCCGCGCTCACGAATGTCCCGGCTGTCGAGAATGACAACATCGTCTACTTCCCGTCGGACTTCTACACCACCGAGGACATCGAGGCCTACACCGAGGTCCTGGACATCATCGCCGATGCCTTCGAGGCTCACGACGCAGAGTAGTCCACCTCAGCCGGTGCCATGCCGGCGCACTCGAGTCGGCTCAGCCCGAGCCGAGCAGACGCCCGGGAGCGGAACGGCATGACAAGACGCCGTCCGCTCCCGGGCATCACCGTGTCACCGCCCGAAGAAGCGGCACCCCGCAGCGAAGGACCCCCATGACCGTCGCACCACATTCCGCCGACCAGGCGCCACCTTCCCATGACTCGCCACGGGAAAACTCCCGGTGGCGTACCACCTGGCCGATCCTCGTCGGTATCGTCTTCACAGTCGCCCTGGTGATCGCCTCGCTGTTCATCGGTGTCTACGACATCACCGGTGCCGAGGACGGATGGAACATGTTCGGCATCACCCGCATCCCACGTACCATCGCCCTCGGGCTCGCCGGTGCGGCAATGGCGATGTGTGGTCTGGTGATGCAGTTGCTGACCCAGAACAAGTTCGTGGAGCCCACGACCACCGGCACCACTGAGTGGGCCGGTCTCGGCCTTATCCTGACCATGGTGATGATCCCCGGGGCCAGCATGATGACACGTATGGTCGGAGCGATCGTCTTCGCGCTGGTCGGAACGGTCGTGTTCTTCATGTTCCTGCAGCGGGTGACCCTGAAGTCGTCACTGATCGTGCCACTGGTGGGGATCATGCTCGGGGCGGTCGTCGGTTCCCTGTCCACATTCGTCGCGCTCCGTACGGACATGTTGCAGCAGCTGGGAATCTGGTTCGCCGGCAGCTTCACCGGAGTCGTCCGTGGCAGGTACGAACTCCTGTACATCGTCCTGGCGGTCACCATTCTGGTGTTCATCGTCGCCGACCGCTTCACCGTCGCCGGGCTGGGCAAGGACATCGCGACCAACGTCGGGCTGAACTACCGCTCCGTCCTGATGGTCGGCATCATGATGGTGGCGGTGGTGTCGGGTGTAGTCACCGTCGTCATCGGTTCCCTTCCTTTCCTCGGGCTGGTTGTGCCGAATATCGTGTCGCTGTTCCGAGGTGACAACCTGCGGTCGAATCTCCCGTGGGTGTGCATGCTCGGCATATGCATCCTGATCACCTGTGACATCATCGCCCGCACCGTCATCATGCCTTTCGAAGTCCCCGTGTCGGTGGTTCTCGGTGTACTAGGGGCTGTCGTCTTCGTCTTCCTGCTGTTGAGGAGCCGCCGCTATGCCAGATAGTTCCGCCGACCGGCACGCCGAGCTCAAGGACACCGGACACGACCTCTCCCACGATGAACCCGGGGATGCCGACACATCCGATGTCCGACGCGCACAAAGGCACTCCGGCCCGTTCGCGACCAGGAAGGAACGGACCCGCTACGTTATTCTGGTGACCGTGCTCGGCATTGCCGCGGCAGGGTTCACGATGGGTCATCTGAGCTACGGCAACCCGATGGATTTCGGAACCAGCGGCTACTGGAAGATCGCCGGAATGCGCGTCGAATCGCTGGTAGCCATGCTCATCGTCGCATTCTGCCAGGCGTTCGCCACGGTCTCTTTCCACACGGCGACGAACAATCGCATCATCACGCCCTCCATCATGGGTTTCGAGTCGCTGTATGTGGTGACGCAGACCGCGGTGATCTTCTTCCTGGGGGTCGGCGGCCTGAACGCCTTCACCGGAACGACCCAGTTCATCTTCCAATCCACCTTGATGATCGTCTTCGCCGTCTTCCTGTACAGCTGGCTGTTGTCCGGGCGGTTCGGCAATATCCAGATCATGCTGCTGGTCGGTGTGGTCATCGGTGGGGGCCTGGGGTCCCTGTCGACCTTCATGCAGCGTCTGCTCGACCCGAACGAATTCGATGTCCTGACGGCCCGCAACTTCGGAAACCTCGGAAACGCTGACACCGACAATTTCCCCCTGGTCATCCCTATCGTGATCGTGGCGTGTACGTTCCTCTACCTCCGTTCACGACGGATGAACGTGGTCGCCCTGGGAAAAGACGCCGCCAACAACCTCGGGATCAACCACAAGCGCGAATTGATGATCCTGTTGTTTCTGGTTGCCGTCCTGATGGCCATGACCACGTCCTTGGTCGGCCCGATGACCTTCCTGGGATTCCTGGTCGCCACGCTGGCCTACCAGCTCACCGACACCTACGACCACCGGCTCATCCTGCCGGTAGCTGTGCTGGTGGGCTATATCGTCATGTCCGGATCCTATTTCATCATGCGCAACATCTTCTACGCTGAGGGCATGGTCACCATCGTGATCGAGCTTGTCGGCGGGGCGCTGTTCCTCTTCTTCATCATGCGAAAGGGCCGCTTGTGATCTCCATCGACAACGTCTCCAAAACCTACAGCGCCGAAACCACGATCGGGCCCGTCTCCATCGACATCCCGGCTGGGGGCGTCACGGCACTGGTCGGTCCCAACGGTGCCGGGAAGTCCACCCTGCTGACCATGATCGGACGCCTGCAGAAGCCAGACACCGGCACCATCACCGTCGGCGGGATGGACGTTGCCTCAACGTCCTCCGGCGACGTCGCCAAACATCTGTCGATTCTCCGCCAGGAGAACCATTTCGTCACCCGTCTCACAGTGCGCCAGCTCGTCGGATTCGGCCGCTACCCCTACTCCCACGGACGGCTCAACGTCGAGGACGAGAAGTACATCTCCGAGGCCATCGACTTCCTCAACCTCGGCGAGTTCGAGAACCGCTACCTCGACCAGCTCTCCGGCGGTCAGCGTCAGCGGGCGTACGTCGCGATGGTCCTGGCACAGAACACCGAGTACGTCCTGCTGGATGAACCACTGAACAACCTGGACATGAAGCACTCCGTCCAGATGATGAAGCAGCTACGACGCGCCTCTGACGAACTCGGCCGGACCGTGATCATCGTCCTGCATGACATCAATTTCGCCGCACGCTACGCGGACCACATCTGCGCCATGACCAACGGTGAGGTCAATGTCTTCGGCACCCCGGAGGAGGTGATCCAGGACGACGTGCTGACCGGGATCTTCGGCACCGACGTCCAGGTCCTGGAGACCGAGTACGGCCCGTTGGCCAACTACTTCTGAGTCCGGTAACCGGCACCATGACCCTCACCCCTGAGATCTGGCACAGCCTGGTCGGTGTCGCCGTTCTCGTGGCGATCGCCGTGACGGTGCTCTCCGCCGCAGGTGTGCGCCACCGGTGGAGCACTGCGGCAGCGGTCGGCCGTGGCACCGTCCAGCTCGCACTGGTCAGCGTGGTGCTCACCGGGGTAATCACCGATCCCCGTTGGGTCGCCCTCGCACTCCTCGTCATGTTCACCGTCGCCGCAGTGACAAGTACCCACCGGATCGGCTGGACACTGTCCCGCTTCCTCGTCGTCTCCGGAGCCATGGCTGCAGGGGTCGCGACAGTCCTCGGCGTGGTCTTCCTGACCGGCGCAATCGAGTTCTCGTCGCGCTATGCGTTGGCGATCGGCGGCATCATCATCGGAGGTGCCATGTCCACCGCCACGCTGGCCGGCCGGAGACTCGCCCAGGCGACAGAAGAGCGGTGGAGTGAAGTTGAAGGCTGGCTGGCGCTGGGAGCCACTCCCCGACAGGCCTCGCTCGACATCGCGCGATTCTCCATCCGCGAGGCGCTGGTCCCCTCCACGGACCAGACGAAGACCACCGGGCTGGTCACCTTGCCCGGAGCTTTCGTCGGCGCCATCTTCGGCGGAGTCAGTCCAGTGGACGCCGGACGTTTCCAGATCGTCGTGCTTGCCGGAATCATGGCGGCGGGGGCGCTGACCGCGACCGTCATTGCGGGAAGCCTCGCCCCCACCCTCCACCGGGCCGTCGGATGAGCGGTAGGTTGGTTGCCATGTCCTCACCTGAGCCTGACACCGTTGCCACACGTTTCCGGACGGCGTTCCGCCGCCATCCCACCGGGGTCGCGTTGATCACCGCCCACGTCTCCGACCAGGATGTCGGGCTCACTGTGTCCAGTCTCGCCTCACTGTCAGTCGACCCGCTGGCGGTCTCGTTCTCCCTGTCGAAACCGGGAGGGAGCGCCGGCGCGATCCTGGCGGCGGAGTCGTACCTGATCCACTTCCTCAGCGAAGACCAGGCAGGGATCGCCTATGAGTTCTCACGGTATGAAGGCCGCAGGTTCACCCCGGACCAGCAGTGGACCAGGGCCTCCCGCGGCGAGCCACTACTGCCGGACGCGCTGGCGGTCATGCGGGCGCACACCATCGACACCTTGCAGGTGGGCGACGCCACTCTCATCGCGGCGGAGGTCACGGACGTCACCCGGGGCGCAGACGGACAGAGTGAGGCCCCGGCCTGCGCTGACGTCGCCGCTCCGTCCCCCCTGATGTTCCGGAGCCACCAGTTCTACCGTTTCCCCACCGGCCAACCCCCGTTGTGACCGGCGCCAGGGCCAACTATTCGTCGGCGTTGCCTGCCGACCATGTCGACCAGGGGATGTTCCAGTCGCCGAGCCCGTCGTAGCCCTCGAGCTGACCTCCCCCGGTGCCCTGGACCTCGGCGATGTCACCCCGCTTGAGGTTCTCGTAGACCCACTGGGCGTCCTCCACGGAGAGGTTCAGACACCCGTGCGACGTATTCGTGTTGCCCTGCGCCCACAGCGACCACGGAGCCGCGTGGAAGTAGATACCCGAGTAGGACATCTGCGTCGCATACTGCACGTCGGTCACATAACCGCCCGCGTCGAGTGCGAGTCCGTACGTCTGCGAGTCCATGGTCAACGCCTCGAGCTGGTCGCCGATCTGGTAGACACCCTCGGGTGTCTCATGACCAGGCATACCCATCGACGTAGGCATGGTCTTGACGACTTCGCCGTTGCGGGTGACAGTCACCATCTTCGTCGCATCATCCGCGACGGCACGGACATCATCACCGATGGTGAACGACGCGGAACGGTCCACCTCGCCGTACATGCCGCCGAGGTCCTTGCCCACCAGGTCGGCATCCACGGTGACTTCGGTGCCGGGCTTCCAGTACTCCTCCGGGCGCCACCGCACCTCATTGGAGGTGATCCAGTAGAAGGCGCCCTCGACCTTGGGCTCGGTGGTCACCTTGATGGCGTCCTCGACGGCCTTACGATCGGCGGGGGCCTCGTCGAAGCGCAATGCGACTGACTGGCCGACGCCGACGGTCGAGCCGTCGAGTGGTGCCAGAGAGGCGTTGGTCAACAGGCCGGGGCTGAATGTGGTGAATGACGTCGACAACGTCTCGTCGCCCGCCTTCGCCTCGAGGGTGTAGGTGCTGGAGTACTCCAGCTTGCCGTCGGTGGCCCATTCAGTCTTGCCGTCGTTGAACGACCCCTCGACCTCGGTGCCGTAGCCGTCTGTGAGGGTGACGGAGTCGATACCCTCGTCGTCCTGGACGGTGATCGGTTCGTCCACCTTGACGTCGGTATCGTCATCATCGACGTTGGCGGTCAACTCGACGGCGTCTTCGTCGTCGGAGGATCCGTCGTCCTGGGCCACCTGTTCGGTGTCCGTGTCACCGTCGTCATCAATGGTGCAGGCCGCGGTCGTCAGCAGTGCGGTGGCGGCGGTCGCCGCCACGATGGAACGCAGAACCCGGCCGCTGCGGCCGAATCGGAAGTGCATGGTGTCTACAGTCTCTTTCCGCCTCAGATGACGAGCACCCGGGGCGATGAAATATTGTGGTGAAATCATGTCGACGGTAGTGACGCAGCAGTCCCACTGCGCCCGGCAAGGTGAGGGTCGGGCCCCGTCTCGGCGACCATCATACGTCTGGGCTGCCCCGCAAAAGTAACGGAAACGGCCACGTCCGGCATATTGTGTCCGAATCGTTACCCCAGCGCTTCCCGGCGACTGCCGGAGACGCGACCTGGGGATTTGCCACGGTTACGGCGTGGGGCTATAGTTTCTCTCGTTGCCGAGGACGGGACATCCGCTCCAGAGAACAACATGCGTCATTAGCTCAATTGGCAGAGCAGCTGACTCTTAATCAGCGGGTTCGGGGTTCGAGTCCCTGATGACGCACAATCACCCCCGGATGGGCACTGGCTTCGACCATTGGCCGTCCGGGGTTTCGTCATTGTAGCTCATACACCGGGGGCGACTGCGGGGACTGCGGTGTGAGAGACCCCGCGCCTGCTCGCCGTGCCCGCGGAGATATGATGTCCTGATGCCACGCAGACGCCACACACCACTCCCGGTCGAGGTGTGGGCACTGGTCGCAGGCGCTTTCGCCGTCGCCCTCGGGTACGGAGTCGTCGCACCCGCCATCCCCCAGTACGCACACGCCTTCGGTGTCTCGAACGCCGCAGCCTCGGGGATCGTCAGTGCT
Organism: Corynebacterium sp. CNJ-954; assembly: GCF_001942345.1. Taxonomy (GTDB): domain Bacteria; phylum Actinomycetota; class Actinomycetes; order Mycobacteriales; family Mycobacteriaceae; genus Corynebacterium. Next base: position 129,978 of record NZ_MKKI01000003.1, on the reverse strand, counting down.
TTCGCACTGATGCGCCTGGTCGGAGCTCCCCTGGCAGGACGGATCCTCGTCAAACTCGGTGAACGGCGTACCTACACGCTCGGCATCCTCATCGTCGCGGCATCCACCGGGGCATGTGCCCTGGCAGGGAACTACACCCAGCTGCTGATCCTCCGTGGCCTGGGCGGGGTCGGTTCGATCATGTTCACCGTGGCGGCCACCGCGTTGCTGATCAAGGTGAGCCCGGTGGACGCCCGCGGCCGGGTCTCAAGTGTCAACGCCGCGGGTTTCCTGCTTGGAAACCTGATGGGCCCGGTGTTCGGGGCTCTCGTCGCCGGATTCGGTCTCCGGGCCCCGTTCATCTTCTACTTCATCATGCTCGTCGTCGCGGCCACCGTCGTCTGGTTCGCACTCCGCCGCTCCTCCCTTGCCGGCGCGCAGGCCGACGAAAGTCCTCGCGAGCCGCTCTCCCTGGCGACGTCGCTGGGCATCCCGCACTACCGTGTCCTGCTGGGGTCGGTCTTCGTGTTCGGGTGGACGTCCTTCGGGGTCCGGGTGTCGATCGTGCCGCTGTTCGTCGCCGCAGCATTCAACGGTGACGCGGCCGTGGCCGCCTGGGCGCTCGCCTCCTACGCCGCCGGCAACGCGATCTTCATCCTGCCGTCGGGACGCTGGAACGACACGGTCGGACGCAAGCCGATGCTGGTGTTGGGCATGGTGGTTACCGCTGTCGGCTACGTGGCGTTCCCACTGTCACCGACCATTGTCCTGGCGTGCCTGGCCATGGTTGTCGCCGGTGCCGGCTCTGCCCTGGTGAACCCGGGCCAGCAGGCGGTGCTCGCGGACATCGTCGGAACCCGGCGCGGCGGCTCCACCGTCGCCGGCTACTCGATGCTCCAGGATTTCGGCGGCGTTCTGGGCCCGTTGGCGGCTGGAGTGCTCGTCGACGTCGCCGGGTTCGGCTGGGCCTTCGGTGTCAGCGGGATTTTGCTCGCGCTCGCCGCTGTCGGCTGGGCGTCCGTCTCCGACTCCCGGACACTCCAGGACCAGACCGGAACGGGTCTCGACACCCCCGGCGACGCCGACCGCACCTGACCCTCAGCGTCGGGCAGAGAGCAGCCCGGTGATGGGCCCGAGAATCCAGCTGACCAGCGCCATGATGATCGCACCCCAGAACGCTGCGCCGAAGGTCGCGATATCGAGGCCGAGTCCCACCGCCTGCGCGAGCACCTCGGCCAACAGGAAGACGCCGGCATTGATCACCAGCGCGAACAGGCCCAGCGTGAGGATCGTCAGTGGAAGCCCCAGGAGCCGGAGAACCGGACGGACCGTCATGTTGAGCAGCAGGATCACGGCGGCACAACCGAGGAACACCCACAACCGGTCGTTTTCACCGTTGCCGAGGAGGGGTTCCGCCGGCGCTGTGACCGTGACACCACTGATGAAGTAGGTCACGACCCACAGTCCCACGGCGGTACCGACTGCACGGACGAGGAAGTTCCAGATGAGACCCATGCCCCGAAACTACCATCGCCGGGACGGCATTCAGGCGTGCCGACGTCTCCCCCACCAGCCGATGATCGTCGGCAGGTACGCACCGATGACCAACATCGCCAGGGTGCGCATCACCTGGACCACGGTCACGATCGGCTCCGACCCGGCTTCATGGGCGAAGGCCAACACAGCGTAGATCCCGCCGGGCACGGTGGCCAGATAGGCGTCCAGCAGTGGGACGTCACTGAAGTGGGCGATCAGCAGCGCGGCGACAATCGCCCCGATGATCATCGACGCCACCGCAGCGAGGATCAGGGGCAGACTGTGGCTGAACTGCCGCAACGCCGACTTCGTGAGTGTCCCGCCAGCCTGCACGCCGATCACCGCATAGGCGAACACCAGCAGGAGTCCTTCCGGGCGCAGCCACTCGTCCGGCACTCCGGCCACCCCGGCTGCCCAGGTCAGCAGCATCGACAGCAGAAGATACGGCACCGGCAGCTTCACCACCCGGCGCGTGAGCCGCACGAGCAACCACACCAGCCCCCAGACGACGAGGGCACCGAGGACTGGCCGGAGTTCCGGCGACCACCATGCCGCAGAGTCAGCGGCACCGGTGGCCCCGGCATCTGTTCCAGCACCGGCGTCTCCCCCACCGGCGAAGACGTGCACGAATACCGGCAACGTCAACACCACCAGTGACAGGCGCAGGTACTGGGTGAGGACGACGAAGCGCACGTCCTCCTTCAGCTCGGCGGCGAGCACCGTCATCCCGCTCGCTCCCCCGGCCAACGTCGCCAGGAGGGCACTGACCGCGCTGGCTGCACCTGACCGGTGGAGGAGGAACGCTGCCGCTGCGCAGACCGCCAAGGTGACCACCAGGGCGAGCACAGTCGGCGTCACATAGCCAGCGACCGTGGCCCCGTCGAGTTCGACCAGCGGGGCCACACACACCATCGCGATGACCACCTGGGCCGGTTGCATCAGTCGCGTGGGTGGGGTGGTCTGCCGGTCGGAGAGGATCGCGTAGGCGCCGAACGAGACCAGGAAGGCGAAGATCCAGGACGCCGGGACACCGAGCTCGGTGCACACCGCACCGAGCACCACCGCGCATGCGCAAACCCCGGCGATCTCGACGGCACGTCTGTGCCGGAGATCCGCCGGGGCTGTCCGGGATCGCGCGGGGCGGGGATGGTGATCAGGACCTGGCGTCTGCCAGCAGGCGCTGGATTTCCTTGATCTGCTTCTTCTCGTTGCGCTTGCCCGCCACCGTCAGCGCGACGACAAGGCCCACACCCGCGACGACACCGCCGATGATCAGCTGGACCTTCGGCTGGGCGAGAACATTGGAGACCTGGGTCTTCGCCTCGTCCGCCAGGTTCTTCGGAGCCGCGCGGACGCTGAGCTCGTCCAGAGTCTTCGCGAGCTGTTCACGGGTGCGTTCGATGTCGCTCTGGATAGAGTCGATGGTGCGGGCCACTGAAGTCTCCTGCATTGCTGGTCGTGACTGACGGTTTCGGGATTGTTCCTGAATTGTACGTTCTCCGGTGCCGGCAGTGCAGAAGAACCCTCCGAACGGTGCTCGACAGAACCGCGGATCACCGTACACTCGGAGCACATGAGTACTTCCGACAACAACCGCACCATCCTCGAGATCGGGGACGTGGCACCGAACTTCACCCTCACCGACGACCGGGGCCGTCAGGTCAGCCTGTCCGACTACAGCGGTCGGCGCGTCATCGTGTACTTCTACCCCAAGGCGGATACGCCGGGGTGCACCACCGAGGCCTGTGATTTCCGGGACTCGCTCACCGAACTCAACGACGCCGGCGTGGACGTTCTCGGCATCTCCCCGGACTCCGTGGAGAAGCTGGAGAAGTTCCGCGAGAACCACGACCTGACCTTCCCCCTGCTCTCCGATCCGGAGAAGAAGGCGCTCACCGCCTACGGTGCCTTCGGGGAGAAGAAGAACTACGGCAAGGTGGTGCAGGGTGTCATCCGTTCGACGTTCCTGATCAACACCGACGGAACCATCGGACTGGCGAAATACAACGTCAAGGCCACCGGGCACGTCGGCCGGATCATCCGTGACCTGACGTAATCAGGCCCGAGTCACCTCCGACAACATGTCCGCCAGGACAAGGTCCTCCGCGTCGTTCCCCGGAAGTTCCAGTGCCCGTCGGTAGGCCGCTGCGGCGCTGCGATGGTCCCCCAGTTCCCGGTATGTGACTGCCCGGGCGACATGGAACGGGCGGTAGTCGTCGAAAGCCCGCTCCCCGGCCAGTTCCCCGAGCAGTTCGCTTCCCCGTCGCGGTCCTTCGGTCCGACCGACGGCGACCACCGTGGCCAGTTGCACCGCTGGACCGGATTCATACTTCCCGAGAAGCCGGTACAGAACGGCAATCTGGCGCCAGTCGGTGTCCGCGAAGGTCAACGCTTCGGCATGCACTGCGGCAATGGCCGCTTGAATGGCGTAGGTCCGGGCACCCGGCATTCCAGCGGCACGTTCGGCGAGAATCAGCCCCTCCGCCTTGAGCGGTCCGTCCCACCGAGTCCGGTCCTGATGCTCCAGCGGTACCGGGAGTCCGTCAAAAGTGAGGCGGGCAGGACGACGTGCCTCCGTGAGAAGCAGCAGTGCCAGTAGGCCGGTCGCTTCCGCCGAATCCGGCTCAAGACGTTGCACCAGACGGGCGAGGCGCAGTGCTTCCGCCGTGAGATCGTCCTGGACGTGGTCCTGCCCGGTACTGCGGGCGAAACCGTCAGTGTAGATCAGGTAGATCACTTTCAACACGCTGTCCAGTCTCTCTGCCAGAACGTCGCCGTCGGGCACGGCGAAGGAGATGCCGAGGGCGCGGATGCGCTTCTTCGCACGGACGATGCGTTGCTGCAGGGTAGACACCGGCAGCAGGAGCAGGTCAGCCACCACGCGGGTGTCTCGTCCGGCGGCGAAACGCAGGGTCATCGCAACACGGTCAGACGGTGTCAACGCAGGGTGACTGCAGGCGACGAGCATGGCGAGCCGGTCGTCCCGGTCCGCCTTCCCCTCCCCGACTGCATCTCCGACGGGGTCGTCCCCGGCCGGGCGTCCCTGTTCGATGTGCAGTTCCGCGATCTTCCGGGCGAGGACGTCCTCACGACGGACAACGTCGAGCGCCTTGCGTTTTGCGACGGTCGTCAGCCACGCGACCGGGCTGTCGGGTTCTCCTGACTCGGGCCACGTGCGCATCGCCTGGAGCACCGCTTCGTGCAGACTGTCCTCGGCGAGATCGATGTCACCGAAGCGTCGGGCGAGAGTGGCGATCAGGCGGGCACGGGTCTCCGCGTCCAGAGCCACAGGAAGGTCAGGCATGGCGTGGGGCCAGCTGTCAGTAGGGTGCCAGGGGCCGGATCTCGACGTGGCCGCGCGGGCCGGACGCCGGACTCTTCTTCGCCCACGCGACCGCCGTATCGAGGTCCGGCACGTCGATGACGTAGCCACCACCGACGAACTCGCTGACTTCCGCGTACGGCCCGGAGGAGACGACACGGTCGTCACCACCCGCCGAGTCGTCGCTGCTGACGATGACCGAATTCTCGGGGTTCTCCAGGGCGAACGAGTAGAGGACCACTCCTGCCGCCTCGATCTCCTTGTCGAACTCGAAGAACTCCTCCGGGTTCGCGCCGCCGTCGTCCCCGCAGTCCGGGTCATTGGTGTGTCCCATCAACAGTAATGCGTACTTCATGATTCCTCCGTCACGGTAGTCGGCACCCGGCGGTTCCGGGTACCTGTGCTGCCGGACCTTGCGGCCTCGACATCATGATGACGTACAGCATCCCCGGATATCGACACCCCGGCCAGATTCCGCAGAATTTATCTGACGGTGACGTGACAGTCCCCCTCGAACGGCCGCACGGTGCCGTGGATGTCCTTCCAGTCCCCGTGCAGGACGATCCGGTAGTCACCGGAGTCTGCCCCGGTGGTGTCCCATTCCACGGTGGCCGTCGTCTCGGTGAAGGCGCGGTCGAAGGTCAGCAGTGTCGTCCAGGACGAGTCATGGGCGATCACGGCACCGTCGTCGACACGCTCCACCAGCAGATAGCTGTCCTCCAGACGCAGGTCGTTGTTCGGGTTCGCTCCGACGAACCGCACGGCAACCGTCTCCCCGGCACCCACCTCTCCCCCGCCGGACAGCACGTCACCGAACCGTCGTCCCACCGGAGCAGTGTCCAGGACCGACACTGCGGCCGGGCTCCCGGGAATCACCCCGGTGAGGTCGCCGGCCGGCGCGCCGTGGTCGACGTTCTCCCCGGAAGCAAGCGCCCGTGCGAGCCGGTCCGTGACCTGCTGCACCGCGGGCAGCTCGAGACGCCCGAATGCCGTCGCACCGCCCTCGTAGTCCTGCTGCGCGTACTCCTCCGGTGTGGTGATGTAGTGGCCGTATCCGCAGGAGTACCCCTGAACGACGACATTGTCCGCCGGGACGTCCATCGCCTCGGCCACGGTGCGACGGATCCTGAGCCCCGAGGTCACCGTGGGTTCGAATCCGAGGTACACCAGGATCAGTCCACCGATACGCCACACCCCGAAGAGATGTCGCTGCTGGATCATGCCGTCGATGTAGCCCATCGGCAGGAGCATGTCCTTCGGTGCATGGATCCGGCGGACATCCTCAGGAACCGGCGCGAGGTCGTTGAGCTGACGCACCCACGGTGATCCACCACGTTCGCCTTCGTTGATGCCGAGGTCGACATCGAGCCCGCCACCGTCCTCCTGGCTCGAGGCGGCGAAGGCGGTGCCGAGGACGGCCGGTCCGGTCCTCCCCGGCGAACCGTCCGGCGTCCACCGGCCGTCCACCTCGACGGCGTCCATGTCGGTCCAGCAGGTGCGTCCCTCCAGACCCGACCATGCGGCGAGGAGGTCGGCACCGGTGGCGGACGCCCGGGCTCCGTCCGCCTGACGGTGGCCGAGGATCTCCACCGACTTCTTCTGGCCGTCGACACCGGGCCCACCGGGACCAGACTCCGGCACCAGGCCGTGGTTGGGCGTCACGTCACCGGGCGTCCCCTGGGCGAAGGCTGCGACGAAGGGTGCTGCGCCGAGGTCACGGTGGTCGACCCCTGCAGCAGATTCGTAGGAGTAGGCGGCGAAACCCTTGTTGTCACCCGAGATGTGGCGGATCTTGTGGCTGAAGCTGGTGGCGTGCACCGAGTACCAGTTGATCAACCCGACCGGACGGCCGTCGCGCGCGACGTGCAGGGTGACGGACGTGCGGTCCACCCCGTCCGGGTTCTCGGCCCTGTCTGCCGCCGGGTTACGGTCGAACGCCTGCCGCGAACGGTTCTGGCCGACACCGTCGATCTCGCCGCTGACGAGAGTGAGCTCGGCCGGGGCGATGTCGTCGTGGGCGCGCCGAACCGACCGTACGATCCCTGCCACCTGGGCCTCGAACGTCACCGGACGGAATCCCAGGGACACCAGGTCAACCATCGCATGGCCGGACCTTCCACCTGGGCCGACATGGGTGTGGGTGGCGCTGACCACCACGTTGTCGCTGCGGTAGGTGTCACCGTAGGTCTCCCGCAGACGGCGGAGAACCTCCAGGAACACCGACTGGAACATCAGCGGTGTATCGACGGTGACGTGGCAGAAGCGGCGGGTGCCGTCGTCGAAGACGAAGGCACGGGAGTACAGCCGTTGCCGGATACCGACCGAGGTCTGTTCCTGCACCGCGTAACCGTCCATCCCCGCCCCCAGCGGTTCCCCGGTGGCATCGGCGATACCCCTGCCCACCGACATCACAGTCGGCCCCGAGGCTGCAGCTGCGTCCGACGGCCCTGGCCGGGCTGTCCCGGCGAGCGCACGGGGAGCACCCGTCGACTGGACGGACGACCACAGCACCGTACCGCCGAGCGCTGCGAGCCCGGCGAAGAACGCCCTGCGTGAGAATTCGGCCATGATGCTCCCCTCTGAGTCTGCACTGACGCTACCCCGGGGGAAACAGTCTTGTCCGGGAAATGGATGCGGAACGACGCCGAAAATTCCGGGGTGAACGCCATTACCCGTAAACATGCAGTTCCAGGCGCTTTGCATGCAGCACCTGTACTACCTCCTATAGATTCGTCACCAGGACAAACCCGCTCGACGACCAGGAGAGAACCATGACCGTACGACGTGCCATCGCAGCACTCGCCCTCGCCAGCCCCCTCGTCCTCGCCGCCTGCGGCGGCAGTGACGACGACGGGGACGACGACAGCGGTACCACCGACACCGCCGGTGGAACTCCCGCAGCCAGCAGCGGAGAGACTGCCGTGGAGGACGATCCGGTTGCAGACTCGGATCTCCCCGCGGTCGGCGAGACGATCAGCATCGACAAGGCGGACATCACCGTCGACAATCTCCGCGCCTTCGACCGCGAGTCGACCACCCAGGTCTGCGCGGACGTGAACTTCACGGTGACCAGCGAGACGGAGCCGCTGCAGGTCCGCGGCCTGGCAGCATGGAAACTCTACGATCCGGAACAGTTGCCCCGAACCCAGACCGTCTCGGAGGAGACTGACCACGTGCTCGACGAGGTCGGCCCGGGGCAGAGCGAGGACGGGACCATCTGCTTCGACGGTCCTGCCGACCCGGGCGAGTACCGGCTCAGCTTCCAGGAGAACTTCGAGGCAGAGACCGACCGCGCGGAGTGGATCGGCACGCTCTGATCCACTGCCGGTGGCCGGTCAGAGCGGGGTGCGTTCCACGCCCTGCGGCAGTTGGAACAGTGCATCATATTCGACGACGACAGTCGGGTGATTCGGTTCAGCAGGTTCATGTGCCGGTCCGGTGAGGGTGTGGATCAGCTGGCGGAAGTTGCGGGGCATGGTCACTCCTTTCGAAAGGGTGTCGGTGACAGGTCGATCTGGGTTGTTCACAGGGGTTGCGGCATACGTGTCCGGTCGGAGGCAGTGTGCGTCCCTTCACAGAGCTGGTGACGGAGCCGGCCCCCGGGGCGTGGCGTGCGACGTTCCCCCTGTGGTGCGTCCGAGGGGACTCGAACCCCTACATCCGTCAAGGACACCAGGACCTAAACCTGGGTCGATCGACAATCCACCCCCTTCCGGGGGCTGTCATGTCTACCAGGTAATATGCGCTTTTTCCTGCGGTTTTACCAACTATGCACACAACATGCATTGCGGTCAAATTTGGACCCGTTGAGACTCGAAAAAACAGCTACGTGCGTGAAATATGCGTAAAATTTGGCCACCCCTGCAACGCAAAAAAGACCCCCTCCAGGCCGAAGCCCGAGGGGGTCAGGAGTCGCAGAAGCGACTCGGGGGAGGACTAAGCCTCGCCGCCGGTGATGGAGCCAACGATTGCGTTGAAGACGGAAACGAGAGCGCCAGCAACGGTGTCGATGATCTGAGAGATGGTGTCCAGCATGATGTTCTCCTTAAGGATGATGAACAGTTTTGCGCCGGGATGCTTCTCGACGCGTCATGGACATTACCGAAGCTCGCACCGGAATCGTTACACGCAAAACAAAAAATACCCCCGCGGGTGTAGCGAAACACGTCTGACGTGCAAAAAAGAACGCGCACCCCGGAGTGAACCGAGGTGCGCGAACCGAAGGTGACCATGATCGAGGTCATACACGAGGGGTCATCACTCCACCGCGTGCAAGATGAACATTATCCGCCAGGAATCAAAACAGGAAGAGCATCTACCCCCAGGGGTACCTAATCCTCATACTGCCGCGACCACTCACTAAACGACAACAACCGAGGCGGCGGAGGATCCCACCCATGCTTCGCCGCCAAGATAGCCAACTGCCGAGAATAATCTGCGACGAACACAATGTACGACCAGTACGCATCCACCTTCTGCTCCATCGCATCCATCTCCGCCCGGAACCGCTTACGATCCTCCTGCATCTCAGCCCTCAACGCCTGAAGATCAGCCATCCACCGGTCCCGATCCTCCCGATGCCCCTGCACCGTCGCATCCGCCAACCTTGACGTGTCCTGAATCTCCCGCAGCTTCCGGTTCCTCAACCACTCACGAAACCGTCCCAGAAGCCAGAACCGGCTAGCGCCCTCCTTCGACAAGATCTGCGGACCGCCAAGAACAATCATCAGGAACACGGCCACCAGCGACCACGCGCCGCCAGACGGCAACTCGTCCAACCACTGCATCTACACCACCCCCTCATCGTCCACGCTCATATGTCGTGACGCTCTATGGGCGGTGAGCTTCAAGTATCCGCTGAAGCTGTAGAGAGCGAACAGGAGCGCAACGACCGTGAACATCAGTGGTGTCCGGAACCCGTCCCAGGGCCACCCCCTCTCCACCATGCGGAGGAACAGGCCGAACGCTAGCGCCCCGTACACGCCGGTGGCGAGGAGTGATCCGGCGATGACCGCGCCGAACTTCTGTGTTGCGACACCGAACGCGAACGTGAACCCGGCGATGAGGCACAGCAGGCCCCACACCTGAAGGGGGAACGCTTGCTCAACGACAGTGAGGTTCGTTGTCACGTCCGGACGGTCGCCTCCCGCGTAGTCGACGCCCCGGACGACGATTTCGAGGATGAGTGCCCACATGGCTACGAGGGAGAGGTCTGGTTGTAGTCCGGGTGCCCAGTCCCCGCGCTTGATGCGGGGTAGCCGGGCGAACACTACCGGTTCCTGTTGTAGTAGTCCGCCACCGAAGTAATAGCCTCCTGCGCGTGCTTGCCGTAAGTGTTGATCCCGTCAACGACCCGCTGCGCAATATCATCAGCGCTTGGCTGAGACGCCTGTGCTGCCGCAGCAACATCCGCGGCGGTCGCCGTACTGTCCGACCCCGGGTTCGTCTTCGCAGCCGCGAGGAACGTCACCAAAGCGCCCAGAAGCGGCGACGCGGCAACAGCATCAATCTGCCCCTCGTTAATAAGTCCGAAGCCCGCAGCGACAAGGAGCAGCACCGTCACGACGGCGTACACTGCCCGACGAATCCACCAGCCCTGCGTAAAGTTCTTATCCTTCATCACTTGTCCCCCTTCAGTGCGGCCACGGTCTTCTCAAGATCCGTGATGCGCTTGTTCTGCTCCACCGCGTTATCCACGATGGTTCGGTTACCGAGCTGCGGCCAGCCCGTGAACTTGTAGTTGCCAGCCTTGTCCTTCTCAGGTCCGGCGAGTTGATCCAGGATCAGTTCGATCCTCTTCTCTGCTTGTGCGCTCATGTCGTCCCCCTTTGTAGTTGCTGTATTTGTGCCGTAGAACAGGTCGCGGACCTGCTCCTTGGTTCCCTTGAAGGCATTGATATCGACCTTGAACCCGGCGACCTGCGCATTGGAACCGAACTGCCACATGCTCGGCTTCTTGTTGCCGAGCGGGTAGGACCACTGCCGATGGTTGTCACCGGGATAAATGCTCTTCGGCAGCCCCGTCGGGTTTGTGCCGTAGGCAGCGACCCACACGTGCCCAAGCCCGTGCTTGTCGATGTCCGGCTCACCGCCGATGACCTTGCCCTCCCACCACGGCACATAGGTGTAGATACCGGGGACGTGGACACCAGCATCATTGAAACGACGCTTGAACTCCTTGATGTGCTCCACGGTCAGACCACGATCGTTCTCACAGTCCAGCCAGATCGGGCGCTTCTTATCGCCCATGACTTCCAGCGACGCAGCAACCTGCTGCGCGATCGTCGTCCCCTCGGACGGGTTTCGCAGATAGTGGTACGCGGCGGTGACCAGACCAGCACTTTCCGCATCGTCAAGGTGCGACCGGTAGCAGCGGTCCTTGAACGTGCCGTCAGTCGTACGGATGATAGCGAACTGGACCCCCTCGGCAGCCGCCTTCTTCAAGCTCATGCCGTCCTGGAAGTACGACACATCCACGCCGAAAATCGTTGCCGTGCTGGTACCTCCTGCCGAGGGGGCCGGGGCGTCACCCACCCATCGCGCCCCGGCAAGCTTGGTCATCGGGTCCAGGCGGTCGCCCCCAGGCTGAGACCACACATAGCGGTGCCATTCCAGGTGCAGGTGTGGGGCCACCCCGCCGTTGGTCGCGGAGTTCGGGTTGATGTACCCGATGCGCTGACCCTCCTTCACCTGCTGGCCGACGCGCACTTCCGGGATGATGTGGCCATAGACCGTAAGACCACCACCGTTGGACGCGGGGTGATCAACAGTGATCCACTGACCAAAACCTGATGCTGGCCCGGATCGGGTGACAGTGCCGTCCTTAACGGCGTAGATCGATTTACCGCCGGAGCCTCCACCGTTGCCGAAGTCGGTGCCCCAGTGCATTCCGGCGTACTGGCCGGTGCGCTGTCCGAACTTCGATGTGACGTAGAAGCCCTTCGGTACAGGCATGGTTACCATGTGCGCCCTCCTTTGGGACTAGAAAAAACCCGGAGTTCTTCCGGGGGATACGAGGCCGGTTCCGTGTACGCGGCGTAGTCAACACCCGGCACATTCCCCATAGCTTTCGCTAGTGTCGAAGTGTCCATGCTCACTCCGGTGCGACGACAGTACGTAGGCTCGTCACCGTGTACGACGACAGAGTAGTAGGGACGGAAGCGTTGAGAGCGCAGGCGATGCTGTATGTTCCTGCGGGGACGCTCATGGAAACTTCCAAAGGATGCAGAGCAGCAATGCTGGGATTGTAGTTCGGGCCGTAGCGGCAGTTTTCCGCCGTCCGTTCCTGACCTTTCGGCCAAATCGCAACAACAGTGCCTGCATTCGTGGAACTGAAACTATTGGTATTGTTGTGCGATACTTCTACAACGATTGTTGATCTACGATCAACAGTCACCTCGCCCACGTCAATCATACCCCCACCGCGAGTGATCGTGACATTCTTCGGTGTCACAGTCACCTTCGCCCCACCAACCCGGCCAATAGGGTCACCAAGAACAAAAGTCATTACACCACCTCCACGACGGGAAGAATATCGCCCGTCTTCAAATTAAGAACACTATCCGTCCCCACAAGCCCTGCCGGGGGTGACCATGTCCCCTCCCCTGACCACAGCCACATCGCCGGACGAGCATTCACCTGGGCAGGTGTCGCCCGCGTCGCAACCGCATCATCCACATACGTCTTCGTCGCAGCATGCTCCCCTGACGTAGGCGCACCCACCGGCAACGTCCCGTTGGTCCCCCGATAGGGGATTGTGTTCGCCGTCGCCGCATTCGCATACGTCAACTGAGTCTGAGACCCGCCAGCGTTCGTGCCATACAGACGGTTCCCCGTCGACGTGGTGTCCACCTTCGTCAACACCGCCTGATCTACGTACTGCTTGTTCGCCGCGTTCGCCGCCTCACTAGGAGCAGCGACAGATACCCGGCCCGAGGAAGTTCGCCGCATCAACGTAGAAGCCTCAGGCTGATACGTCGCCGCATTCACCGTCGCAATGATCGGATCAAGCCCATCCACCTCCGAAGACAAGTGCGTGTGACCCGTGTTCGACTTCCCCGCCAACCCCGGAACAGTCGGCGCATCAGCCGTACCCCCAAGATCACCAGCAAGCCGCAACTTACCCTTCGAATCCACAGTCGCATCAGCAACACCCGAAGCCACCGCCTCAGCCGCATCAGCAGCGGACTGACGGGCAGCATCCTCTGACGCCTTAGCGTTCGTCTCTGATGTTTTTGCCGCATCCTTCGACGCGGTGGCCGACGTCACGAACCCTTGAAGCGTGGACCGCACATCATCCGCAGCCTCATCCGCCGCATCCTGCGCGTTACCCGCCGACACCTCAGCCGCAGCAGCATTCTGCCCCGACAGGATAGCGTTGTCAGACGCGACCGTAGCCGACGCGGAAGCATCATCCGCATAGTCAGACGCGTCATCAGCCTGGGCCGCAGACCTATCAGCAGCAACCTCAGCCTCACCCTGTGCCGTTTCCGCGCCCTGCCGAGCAACCACAGCCTCAGCCGCAGACCCCGCAGACGCCGCAGCCGAACCCGCCGCGCCCGTAGCCGACGACGAAGCATCCGACGCAGAACCCGCAGCAGCATCACGCGCCGCACGAGAATCCGCCACATGCTGAGACAGCAACTCTTCAGTATCCGCCGCCGCCGAACCAGCAGCAGCCTCCGCACGATCAGCATCATCCGACGCCGACCCCGCAAACCCCTCAGCCTCATCACGCTTCGCAATCGCCACATCACGCGCCGACCGAGACGAATCACGCGCAGCCTCAGACGCCGCCCGAGCCGCATTCACCGCCGACAGATCCCCATACAAAGCCTTCGAAGACTGGAACGAGGACTCGGACTCCTCAGCCCAACGCCGCGACTCACGAGCCGCCGCCTGCGCCTGCCCCACAACCTCCTGCGGATACTCATACCCAGACTCCACAAGATCCAAAAAATCAACAGGAGCATTATCATCCGAATCCTGCAAAACAACCGCATACTCTTTACGACGAACCTGCCCCGCACCATCACCACGGAACTCAAACATCACATGACCCGGAACCAAATCATCAGTCTCAAACACACCACCAACAACCTGATACGTCTCACGGTTCATCGTGATCAACGACGTACCACCAGGCCGCCACTCCGGCGAAGAAACCCACACCGTACCATCCAGCGGAATACCTGCCACATTCATCACATTGCCAAAAACCTTAGGCACACAACCACCCCCTACACCTTCGTCTCATTCTGAGTCTCATCAGGAACCGTACGATCACCCTGATTATCAGTACCCAACATCGAACGAACCACCGTCAGACCAGACTTATCAGTACCGCCACGCCACCAACGCCAACGACCCGACCACACCCAAATAGCCACATAATAACCAGCCTCAGGGATGACAAAAGCATTACTCAACGTGAGAGAATCAGGATTAGTATTAGGACTACTCGCCACCTGCTTCTCCTGATGAATCGTCCCATTCGGACGGCGCACAGAAACATACATCGTCACGTTATTATCACCAGTGAAGCTTGTACCGTCGCAGTTCATCAGAGCATGAACAGTCCACGTCCCCGGCAAATCGAAAACAATGTGCCCGTTAGTCTGATCAACATGCGCCCCCTGATGCGGCCCATTCAGAGCGCGAAAAGGGGCCTTACGAAGATTGTTGAGACCCCATGCAAGGTTGATGTTCCTATCCATGTAAGCCGAACAGAATCCAAGAGGGATCAGATCAATACGATCCGACAATGCTATCTGACCATCATGGATAGTGATAGCGGTATCGCGCACCGAAGACGGAAGCCACGACGGGCCAGAACCGCCCTGGAAGATGCTTAGGAACCCGCTGAAGATCCCGCCGATGAAGTTGCCGAACAGACTGTTCTTCGCGCCCTGCATAGACGGAAAAACCTGGTTGTACGCCCGATCCTTAACGCCCTGCTCAGTGACATTCTGCATCCAGCCAACGCCACCAACAGACGGACTATTACCGCCCTCCGGAACAGGATTACTGTTCCCCGGAATCACCCCCACGATCATCACCCCCACGGATCTTCGCCAGAACCTCCGCAGGCAGAGAATCAATCACCTGCTGCGCAATCTCATCATCAGTGAAGAACTTCGGGGCCACCCCAGGCTCCGGGCCTTCAACCCAATGACCACCCGTACCATGCCAGATCGAATCGCCCTCCCCCGGAGGCTTGTACCAAATCTCCTGCAATTCGTCATGGTGACGAAAACCGCACCGGTACAAGTGTGCGGAAAAGTCCCGCATGAACTTCTCCGGCAGAAGAAGCGGAGCGCCAATATTCTCGCCCATATTAACCAGCGCCCACAACAGGTGCTCCTGTGGCTCTTCGAAGTTCATGTCCCCCTGAAGTGGAATCCCCAAAATATCCCCCTAAAATTGTGTGTCAAATGACGCCGAGATCGTGCACGGCGGCGACAATCTCCTTGATCCGGCCCAGCGCGTGGTTCAACGGATCATCAATAGCGTTCGGATCGCCCACCGTGATCTCCCAACCGTGCGGTGTCGTGGCATCCCACGACAGCTTCAAAGACGACACCTGATCCACAACCACGGTTCCCTCGCGAGACCCCGGGATCTGCCCGCCAACACGGTCCCCGAGAAACAAGTGCCCCTCGCCCCGATCGCCAATCAGATACGGCGCACCGTCTCCCACCTTCAAAGTGTGGGAAGTGCGCTCCCTGGTTGCCCAGAATCCGTTACGCAGAGCGATGATCGCGCTCAATGTCCATGCTTGATCCCCGCCGTCCTGGAACCGTTCGCGGTAGTGCGACCAGCCCAACTGCCTTGTACGTACCGGGGACTTGATGTCCATGAACGCCAGCAGCACGTCCTCATAGATCGGCTTCAGCAGTGTGTCCGCAGGCCCGCCCAATGACGGCAGGAACAAGTACGTAGACAGTGTATTGAACGCCAACTGCACCGCCGCGCTGATACCCTCATTCACCCCGGGCATCGACTTACCGCCCACGACAACCTGCGACACCGTAGCGGGTTGCCACGTGAACTCCGTGGACTCCGCTGTGTTCACCTTGTCGTCGGTGCGGTACACCACCCACGGCTGCTTCGGGTTCGTCCCCAAGTAGTTCGCCAGTGTGTATTCATTCGCGTTCTGCGCAATACCAGCGTGCACCCGGGTCTCATCAATGAGGTTGTCGGCAACCTGAATGATTGTCCGGACCAGCCCGGAGAACAGGTTTCCCCCGGTGGAAGTTTGTTCCCACACGCCGCTCTTGTCCTTGATGTCCACGATGAGTTGCCCAGGGCGGTACAGGTCAGCACCATCCCACGGCTGCGGATCACCGGGGAACCACCGCCTGCACTCCACATACAGTTGCCCGTCGCTCAGCGTCGTTTCCGCCATGTCGTGCCACGTCTTGAACCGGGAGTTGATCACCGTCCATTGCGATCCGTCGCCCGCGAGGGACTGTGGCTTGACGAGTATCGGCCATTCCTTGTAGTTCAATCCTTGCTTCCAGCCGTTGAACGACAGCGGATCGTCCGGCAATGACCACAAGTTCCCCTGGATACGCAGCAGGTTAAGAAACAGCGCCGTCTTCAAACAGTAAACAGACGGGCCAGCAAGAATGAACTGCTTCGGAAACTGAATTGCGGTCGGCAAAAACGGATTCGGCCACACGAGAATATGTTTTATTTCCTCGTAGCTTGAAAGGAACTTCAGCTCAACAGTGCGAACCCCGTCCTCGTCCTGCGAAACAGTGCAGGAATCCAACTTACCGTCCCACCGTGCGCCGTCCTTGTCCACCACCATGTGAACGTTCGACGTATCGCGTTCCCAGTACTTGAATACCCACTGCGCGATGTGGTGATCCTCGGGAAGATTAAGATGACCACCACCAGTATCGTTCAGTAGGAACTCAACCTCACACGAGTAATGCCCCGTGACATAGCCCCGGAGATTGTAGTTCCCGTCGAAGATGCGGACCACAGGGTCGGTTCGGCGTTTCAGTTCGCGTTGGTGCTTGAACTCTGCAATGGAGTCGTAAATAGTGTCTAGCTCTAAAGTTGTAGCCCCCAAGAATCAACCCCCTTATTCAAGCCCCCAAGGTCGCGACCAACGCCGCTCCAACCGCACCTGCACCGTCGTCCCCACAATGTTCGGCACCGACACATACGTCGCATTTATCTGCTGCGTCAGGTACGCGACAGTCAGCCGATTGAGAATTTGAGAAGACAACGCCGGAACCCCCACAGGCGGGGTCGTGAGGATCTGCCGGATCTGCGTCGCCAACGTCCCCGCCGTAGCGGTCGAAGCAACCTCCGGCCCCACCTGATCAGCCCACTGCATCAGCCTGTTGCACAGCACCGATTGCCACGCCTCCGGGAGAACCACATCCACCCTCGGCATGGGGTTGATCGATACCGGCACCTCAGTAGGGCGTGTGTACGCCGGAACGGGGTTCATGGCGAACTGTCCGTTCATCTCCGCCCACGCCTGCGTGTTGTTCGTCGTCGTCAGTAGTTCTTCCATCGGGTCGGTGTCCACCACCCCATCCCCACCGTTGAGGTACGGGATGTGTAGGAGATGTGATGCGTCCCAATCCGGGAGGATCGCCCGCCCCCTGCCTGCGATCACCCACTTCGGCCAGCAGTCCACATCCCCCGGGTTGTCCACAGTGATCGTGTCGCCGCACCAGTTCAGCCCGTCGAACACGAACTCATCCGTGTACGTGTCAGACCGCCAATACGGGTCGTAAGCGACCAGCGAATACTCCCACCGGCCCACCTGCTGGAAATGCGGGTCATACTCGCTGTTGATCGCCGGTTCCTGAACCATGCGAACCTTCAAGTACCGCTCACCCGACAACTCCGTAGACACCCGCAGGCGCGAATCCCGGTCATACGAGAACGCCTTACGGAAATCACTATCAACCCGCGCCCACTCCAGTCCCGAACCAGCGAAAGACGTGAGCCGTAGGACAATCTGCCGCTCCAACACACGGTGCCCGCGATACTGAGACCCCGCCTGCCCCACACGCGCCTTAGAGGTCACATCAACCGGGGCGTCATACAACTCCCCAACATCCCCCTCCTCCAAACGCACAGGCGACGATTCCGAACCTGGGCCATGAACCACCCACTCGGAACCGTCCGCGCCGTCAATAGTCAGCGTGAACAGTCCACTCATCTAGCACCAATCCTCCCCCCGTGAGACCGTGAAGCCTCCCGGCGATACATGCGATACATTGCGTCGGGAGTAGCAGCCGTAAAGTTGTTGTTAACGACCACCTCATCCCTGACCTGCCGTGAGGTCTCCCCCAGATCCCCCGCGAGATTCGCCGCTGCACGTCCCCGCTGATCCCCCAGCAGATTCGACAGCGACCCGTAACCCCAATCGCCACCGTCCGCCGCGACGCGCAGTTCCTCGTTAGCACCGATCAGATCAGACATGACCTGCTCAGCATCGAAACCGGCGTTGATAGCGGACAGAAGATCGCGGTTAGCGATAGCCGACGAAGCGTTGATGACATGCTCCGTCGCGGACAGCCACGCGGGGATACGGTCAGCACGCCGCCCACCGGGGCCTCGCACCTCGCCACCGTCCCGGTAACCAGCACGGGTAGGCCAGATGCTTGAAGGCCCGCCGTAGCGGGCCTTCGTGTAGTTCAGGGCGGCGACAACATTCGCCAACGGATGTCGCTGATCATCCGGTAGCCCCTTATCCCGGTGCGCCTGGAACGTCGTCTTAATGACCTGCAACAATCCGATCGACGGATTACCGTTCTGTGCGTTGATGTCCCAGTTGTTCTGAGCGTTCGGGTCTCCCCCAGACTCAATATCAATCTGTTCGATAGTCCTGTTCGTGTTCGACAGGGCCATGCCAACTCGCTTCAGCGACATCTCCACAGTTGTGCGCCACTGCTCCGCACCACCGTTCGGGTTGTACGCAATCTCGATGTTCCGGTTGATGTTGTCCGGCATGTCCAGATTCGGCGGTGCCTGAGATGCGGAAGTCTGCCCCGACTCAGAGACGTTCGACACCTGGCCGTCAATGTCCGAACGAGACTGCTCCGCCTCCTGCTTCGCCTGCTCAGCGGCCTTCCGACGCTCCTCTTCCCATTGCTTACGAGCAGCAAGGATCGGGGGGGTGTCAGGGATACCGAACACACTCAGAGCGTTCTGCGCCTGCCCCTTAGCGAAAGCCTCACCAGCTCGACCGGCAACATCGGACCATGAGGTTGGAGCGTCCGACTCCGTTCCGGAACTTGTCGAGGACGATGAGTTGTACCGCTCCATACTTGGAACGGACTCGTCGTAAGCATCAGAATCCGGAGTGCCATACGTCTTGTCCCCCGGCGATCCGTAACCGTCAGCGCCCTCAACGCCACTGACCTTGTAGCTTGTCGGAACACGAAGGAAAGCGTGGTCGGTGTATTGGGAGTGCCAAGCACCAGCGGCAGGACCACCGTACTGGCCGTTCCCGCGCCCGCCGCCCATCTCAACATTCACACCATTAGGCAACGTGCCGGAGGTATGTCCTCCGCCTTCGCCGCCGTTGTACCAGCCGAACCGCAGATCACCGGCAGAACCACGCCCCATAGTGAACCCCATGGACCGCAGAGCATCGCCCTCGTTACCTGTAGCGAAACGACCGGCGAAAGGTGCAAGGCCAACAGCGAAGCGGGCGATAGCGCTCATCGCCCCAGAGCAGTCACCCCAGTTAACCCCGCCCCAGACGTACGGCTTACCCTCAATACCCCGAGCAAACTTGTCAATATCATCCGCGTGGGCAACGCCACCAGACGCATAACCGGGCAGCTTCTGATACGTACCGTTGTTAATCTCCCGGAGTTCCTTGTGATACTTCTTCGAACTGCGAGAGTTGATAATCCACTCGCCAGCGTCAAGACGAGCAGCGGGAACATTGTTCTTGTCGAATGCAAGGAACCCGTCAGTGACTTCTGTTCCAGGTCCGCTGGTTGGCAGACGGTACCCGCCATGGCGTCCACCTGAAGCGTACGCTGGTCCGGTGAAATACCCACCAGTCGAATGGTCTCCTAGGCCGAGTTTATCTTTGAACCCCTCGTATATGGCCCGGAAAGTGATCGTGACTGTTTTTCCGAGGATACCCGCGATCCACATCTTGGCCTCTGAAGTACCATCACGGACACCATCATTGTTCAGATCAGCCCTCGGATTGGCCCTTTGACCGTCGAGATTCTTGATCTGGCCATCAGCCTGACCCTTCTTAGCGTCTAACTGCGACTTGTTCAGATCGGCAACAGGAGTAGGCGTCTGAGCGTCAAGATTAAACACCTTAGCAAGCGCAGTCTGCTGCTCCTTGCTCAATTGGCTAATATTCATGAACGCATCCGGAGTAGGCTTCTGCCCATCCAGAAGGCCAACCTTCTGCAACGCAGACAACTGCTGAGCCGACAACGAACTAATGTTCATGCTCGCCCACGGCATCGGACGCTCAAGATCAAGCGTCGCAAGCTGCATCATCGCGTAATCCTTGTTGTAAAGCAGACCCGAATTATCCAGGTTCGCCTTCGCCGTAGGATTAGACATATCAATCGCCGGGAACCCGGCTGACATCCACCAGTTGTAACGCTCTAGAGCACCAGCATCCGTCAGATCAAGGTCAGCAGTCCCGGTCTTCGCGTCCCAGTTGTCGAGCTTGAAACCCGCCTGCTCAAGCTTGGTCTTAGCTTCCTCGTCATTTATCTTGATCGGAATCGGCTTGTTCGCCGCCCCATCTCCCAGGCCCTTGATCTGATTAGAGATTGCCGCAAGGTCAGCCTTAGCCGCATCGGCCTGGACATCAGCAACAATCTTCATCTCTTCAGGGGTCATACCCATTACCTGAAGAAGCTTGTTCCAGTCCTCGACACCAATTCCGGCCTGCTGACGCATCTGCTCCAGCGCATCCTTTGACTGCCCAAAAACCTGATTGGCATCATTGCCGGAGGCAACAGAACGCTGCATTGAATCGCCAAGCGAATCGAGAGTGTCATACAGCGCAGCGCCCGCAGGAGTGGTTGCGTCAATCTGACCATTCGCCTTAAGCATCGCCCCGGCAAACTCGCTAGTCTCGCCAGTCGCGCTGTCCATTTTCTGCTCAATATTCTGGACTTCATTGGTCAGATCAGAAGCGGCCTCAGTAGCGGAAACCTCTACGCCGCGCAGCTCCATGAACGCCTGACGAAGCTTAGACGCGCGATCAGCAGCATCCCCCGTCGTAGTAGCCAACTCCTGAAGCACAGACGCAGCATTCGCCGCAGCAGGCCCAAGCCGTTCCACCTCAGCATTCGCACTCGTGTGAGCATCACGAAGCTTCTGCAACGACTGAGCCGCACGTTCCCCGCCCTCGCCAGACTCTTGAAGACGAGCTTTGAACGCGGACCAGTTACCTGCCGAGCCAGTGATCTTTGTCGAAAGTTCTTCATTGGACATTCCCAAGTTCTCAATAGCTTCAGCAGCTAGACCCGCATCATCGGCGGTCTTATCGAAATTTAGTTGGTTTAGAGCGCGGGGAATGTTCTGGACTTGCCCGCTGAGTGCACCTAAGGCGCTACTCCATCTATTAGCCCACATTCCGGGACCATCATTCGAGTGGCCCATATTGTCCAGAGCGGTTCTGACGGTGTCAACCTGCTCAGACATCTTCGCCATCACATCGCCACCGCTAGCAATTGCCTGAAACATATCCTTATATGCTGATGTCCCAATGGTAGTGAGAGTATTGCTAGCTTCTTGGTATGTGTTCCACTTCTGCATGTAGTCAGCTATCAACCCGACAGCAATACCGGCACCAGCCATTGCAGCACCCCAAGGTCCGCCAAGCGCCCCGATGATCCCCTTAGCGCCAGAAGCAACACCAGACATCGCCGCGCCACTCAGGCCCTTCAAGGTACTGCCGAAACCACTCGCTGTTCCGCCTGCATTAACAAATGCCTTCCCCATGCCAGCCACAGCCGTATTGCTTGATCCGCTGGCGTAAACCATCGTCGCGCCGAACCGAGACACTTCCCGACCCGTCGCCGCATAGTAAGCCTGGACATCCTTAGCACCCTGCTTCATGTTTGAGAAGCCGGTCGCCATCTCCGACATACGCGGGGTGAGTCCCCCGATCGATGTCGAAAGTTTCGCCGCGATACCCGGTAGCGTCTTGAACCCTGCCCACGCCGCCACCGCAGCAGCAACAATCTTCGGATGATCCTCCATGAACCCAGCGACAGTCTGTAACGGACCAGCCAGAGCCTCAGCAACAGCCCCCGCAGCCTGCAACACTGCAACAAACGCCGTCCACGTGGACACGCCGACAGCAGCGGAAGCCTGAGCAAGTGACTTACCGATCGACACAACAGCCGGAGCAAGAGACTTCCCCGCACTCCACAACTGCTTGAACGCATCGACCGTGCCATCAATCACGCCCCGGTTCTGAAGCTCCGTCCACAACTGTTTGACAGCACTAGCGCCGTCAGAGCCGAACCGCTTCAGGGCAGGGATCGCCGTCCCCTCAAGCCACGTGCCTACCTTCTCCATCACCGGCTTCATCGAGGTATTCAGTTTGTCTACCCACTCGGTGACACCGCCGAAAGCCCCAGCGGCCTGAGTGAAGAACGGGCCAGCGAGAGTAGCGCCGAAACGACCGAGGGCGGCACCCATATTCTTGAAAGCACCCTCAACGGTGTTACCCGCCTCCAGCGCCGCGCCGCCCATGCCGCGCTTCATCGCCCGCTCGAACAGTGCGAAATCAACCTCACCATTCGAAACCATGTCCGAGATCTCCGCCGAGGTCTTACCCGTCTCGTCAGCAAGAAGCTGAAGAACGGGAATACCACCAGCGAGCAGTTGCAGCATGTCGTCACCCTGCAACTTGCCCTTAGCCGCGACAGAGCCAAAGATCAGGCCCATATCCGACATAGACCGACCCGCGATAGTCGCAGTGTCAGCAACCGTCGTCAGGACACCCTCAAGTTCCTGCCCCGGCTTGATGCCAGCCGCCACCAGAGAACCCGCCGTAGTAGCGGCCTCCTCCAGTCCGAACGCCGTACCATTCACCGATGCAAGGGCGTTCTCCATGATCGAGCCGACCTGCTGCGTAGAGTTCCCCAACCCCTTCAGCTTCGCCTCTGCCTGCTCGATCGAGTTCAGACGACCAAGGCCCTTAGTGATGCTGGTTGCAAGGATGCCGCCAGCAGCAACACCCGTACCAACTGCCCCCTTCTTCAACGCTCCGCCGAGAGCAGAAGAAATCTTCCCGCCCATCGACTGGCCCGAAGAATCCGCCGCGCCCTCAGCACCCTTCAGTGCCTTAGCGATACCGGGAGAGATCTTCGAGACCTCCGGAACAATCGAAATATAACCAACACCAAGTTCGGCCATGATCCCCTCCTAAAAGGAACTACTTGCGCATAGATGCGGACACCGCAGCGCGAATCTCAGCGGCGGAAAGATGCTTCTTCTCCGACTCGCGTTTCTGCTCAACCTGCTTCTCAAGCCAGTACTGGATAATCCCCTGCGGAATATCCTTCCCCTTACCAGCCCGAATATAGGGGTACGCCTGAATCTGGTCATGAATCTGACCGAGAATCTGATTCTCCGGCTTGTGGAGAATATATGGAAGATACTGCTCCGGATTCCAATAACGCTTCAGATGCGAGTCCGGCAGCAACCCTTGAACGAATGTCTTCACGTCCCACCACGTGAGCCGGTGCCCGATATCCCCGATGGACCACCCCCGGTCCATCATATCTAGCGCAAGCTTCTGCTTAGCCTCTCGATCCTCGATCAGGAATCGGTAGAGGCTTCGGATTCCCCCAAAGGCACCTCGGACTCATCATTCCAGTGCTTGAAAATAGCGTCCATCTGGCGCTGAACAAGAGTGTCGAATACCTTCTTATGCTCAGGTGCGAGGATCTTCAAGGACTCTCGGTTGAGTTCCACAATGGAAGAGTTCTCGCCCTGCGCGGCGATGAGGCTGTCCAGCTTCTTAAGAACGCTAGGCGCGATGCAGTCGGACTTCGGGATGCTGAAGTTAGCAACCTTGCCATCTGCCTGCTCGATCTCGAACTCAACGTAGTTTTCGGGGCGGTCGATATTTTCAATTCGGAATGCCATGTGTGTGTCCTTTCGGTGGCTTTTAATAAGTTATATGTGTGCCTGATCTAACATGTTTAAAAGTTAGGCAGGGGCGACACACGGACCCCGGCCCAACCGGGCTACAATATTTAACGTCCCGCAACCCAGGGGACGAGACGACTACTCGCCGTCAGGATCAAGAGCCGCGATCCGCGCCTCAAGCTCGCTGATCTTCGCCTCAAGGCCGGTCACATCAGCAACCGCAGGCTTCCAGTTCCCCGCCTTCGCAGACGAAGCAGAAGTCCCCACAACCGGCGGGAACGTAGACGGCTTACCCGACACATCCCCCCACGTCACCGGCGCGGCAGCAGCCTCATGAGCCGCAACCACACCAGCCTCCAACTTGTTCAGATTCGCGGCATTAATCGCAGGCTCCGAACCATTCACCCAACTCGTAGCGGTATACGCCATACAGTCCCCTCACTCTCAGGATTCAGAAGGATAGAACCCCTCACCGGGCAGAGTGTCATCCCCCGGCAAGGCGGTTAAGGGTTTTCCGGGTCAGTCCCCGCGTCAGCGTTAGCCTCACCGTCGTTGCGGTACTCGACCACGTTCCCGCCCTTCAGCGACTCATCGGCAGGCTTGTACGTCTTGATCGTCAGAGTCTTCTTCGTAACATCCGAGTGAACGTCAACAGTGTCCCCGACAGACACAACCTGGCCACGCTCAATCACATAGCGCTTCGTCTTCTCGCCATACACAGTGTGGATCACGAACGAAGAGATCGGCAGCGGAGCACTGGTGTGATAGATGACCCGCTTGGTACCTTCAGCGCTAGTGGCCTCGGTCTTCTCAACATAGGCATCACCGAAAGCGGACTTCAGAACAGCGTCGTTATCATCCTCAAGGAGAGTGATCTCAACCTGCTCATCGTAGTTGTCCTGAACGGTGATGAACGTCTCACCGCCGAACGCCTTGATGTCATTAGTGGAACGATCCTGAGTGATCGAAACACCGTCCTCGGAAACAGCGCCATGATCCTCCCACTGCTCCGGAATAGTGGTAGTGGAATCGGTCGGCAGCGCAGTGCCAAGCGGAGCGCGGAAAAGGACACCGCCGTCAACAGACGGCTGTCCAACAAACGCGTTCTTCACGTTAATAGCCATACTTTTCCCCTTTCAAGGGCATAGAAAAAGCCCCTGCCGAAAGGCAAGGGCTTGAATTACTTAAGCGTCAGAGTTTGATTTTGACTCCCCCAGTGAACTGGAAACGATAATGCGACGTATCCGGGTCAGCATTCGGAACAATGTTCCGATCGTCGTAACCCCAGACAATCGCCCCAGACCTCAGCACCCGCCAAGCGGCAGCAACCTGCTCAGCGAAAGCCTCAGCCTCGTATTCAGTCGGGGCATAGCACTCGACAAGGAACCTCGGGTCAGACGTGGCGAAGGTCAACGATGAACCGCCGATACGCGAAATGATCACGTACCGGTCCCCCAGCTCTCGCGGCTTCTGCGTAGACACCCTCACGCCGAGTGCATCCCCCAGAGCCTTCACAACAACCGCCTGGGCGGGTGGTGCGACAGAGTAGGACTGCATCACATCACCCCAATGCTCTCAGAAGATTGTTCTGCTTCGCCTCGCGCACCTTCGCGCCGATCGTGTCCGCAAACACGATTGCGCGGTACCGCGAATGTCCCTGGACGGCGCGGTAGGTGTATCCCCTACCGGCACGGGCAGCGGCAGAAGCAGAATGCTGATCCACAAGCCCCTGTGCCACGCTCCCCCGGAGCAGTTCATCTAGACCAGCACTGTTAGCCTCATACCTCACTGCCACAGCATCGCCCTCCATTCCCCCGGAGCGAAGACCCCAGACGGGTTCTCCCCGTCCTTGCCCGAGTAGATGACCAGGGTCCCCGCGTCCACATCAAATGAGCCACAGGTCATCGGCATCATCTGAACCCCCCGGTCCTCGTTCGGGTCGTAGCGCTCAACAATCACATTGCTCATCGCTGCACCCTCCTCAAGTTCACCGTCTCCACACCTGGAGACCACCACGGGTTCGCCTCGTAGTTCTCTGCTTCCCCGATCACTTCAAACTCCTTGTCTCCCAGTCCCGGAAGTACAACGGCGTCATCTGCGATGAAGTCACCGATCCCTGCGATAAGGCGAGCATCGAGTTCAAGTCGCTCATGGCGGCTCACTACCGGCTCGTCTGGCGACAGGGTGTAGTAGGCGAAGACGAGGACTTGATCCCGGGAGTCAACGGTGATGTCGTTGTTCAACTCGTCTGTGCCTGACTGGTCACGGCGGATACGGGTTACTGGCTTCGTGAGTGGGAAGTATTGCCTACGCACGACTACCAGCCCCAAACGTCACTGTGACGGAACGCCGCAGACCGATACTCACGGTCAGCGGGAAGCGTGTCGATCGCAAAAGCACCACCCCTCCGCCGCTGTACCATCCGGATCTCACGAGTCTTCAGGTACAAATCCTCGGACGTTGAATCCAAGTCATACTGATAGGTCTTGCCGAAAGGCCCGGCCTGAAGATTCGAGGAAGAGACCTCCCCCGGATGGTCAGAGATGTCAGCCTTGAAAGAACGCTTCAGAACCCGCATCGCCACCGTCACAGCAGGACGAGGCCACACGTTCACATCCCCCGGCAACGACTCGTTGTACGACCGAATAAGATCCTCAACCTCAACCAGCCGCCAGTAGAACCACCGCTCATCCACATCCTCAACCGGGATGCCAGCGAACTCCGCGAAATCACCAATCGTGAACATCACGCATCACCCGCCTTCGGCTTCCGCTTCCGAGCCGCAGGCTTACGCACAGGCTCGGAATAACCCAGGGCCTTGAACCGCTCCACATCACCAGCCACGACCCGCACAGTCGCGGTCCCGCGAACCAAAGTCACACGGTCAGCCATCCAATCACCCCCTCGGGAACTTATCGTCCCCCGGAACCTCGTCAGAGCCGGGGACTAGCCGTTTCCCTCAGCCCCGCCAGCAGCCTTGGTGAGCTTGGCAAAGCGGTTCACATCGCGGACGGCGAAGCCAACTTCGACCTCGGCGCGGACGGCAAACATGTTGCGCTGCCACAGGTTGATCTGCTCGGAACCCTTAGTGACGGTTCCGGAGGTGTTGATGTCAACCTTGATGCCCTCAACAGCTCCCCACACGGCCTGAGAGAAGTCACCGGCGAGACCGATGACATCGCCGGACTGGACGTTGCGAGCCTTGTACACCGGACGGCGCAGGATCGAACCAATCGAACCGGACTGAATCAGGTCAGGCATCAGCAGCGGACGACCCGAAGTATCGTTGATCTGCATTGCCTCAAGCTCAGCCTCCGGAGCGAGCGCCCAGCTGGTGACATCGCCACCGGCCTGAGAGACCGCGCCAAGAGCGCCGAAGAACGGCTTGATGCTGCCGTCAAGAGCGAACTCCGGGGCGGCACCAAGAGTGTCGAAGTCGTCACCCGGGGCAGTGTTGCCCATGACGGTCTCGTCAAACTTGCGGCCAAGAGCCTGCGGAAGTCGCTCAGCGAGAGTGCGGTACACCGCGTTCATATCGCGGGCGAACTCATCCGAGAACAGCTCGATCACGGCGAGCTTGTAAACGCCCATCGTCTTCGATCCGAAGGTGGAGTCTGAAACCGGCTTCTCGTCGGTCTCCTTAACCCATCCGGCAGTCGGGTCGCCAGTGATGATCGGGATCTGAACCCCGCCAGCGGGAAGGTCAATCTTGCGTGCGAGAGTCTGAATGACAGACTGCTCAGCAGTGTTCGTCCAGATCTCCGAAGAGACCTCGGGCGGAAGAGTAATAAGACCGGTAGTCCCCCGGTTGATGTCGATAGCCATGTGCTATCCCCCCATCTGTGTTGTGTTTTAGGTAGTGGCTCGGCTGAGCATTTGTCAGCCGAAAGCGTTGGAGATAGCGTCTGCGAACTGTTGCTCGGTGGACCGCTTAGGAGCGTTTGCCGTACCCGCCTCCGGAACCGGGGCAGGCTTGCGCGGCCCGGACGGTGCCATGAGCTTCTGAAGAACCTTCGCGTCCTCCACAAGCGCTTCACGGTCCTCGCCCGCCAGACGGCCAGCCAGCTCATCCGGGAGGCCGTACTCGGCGGCAACAGACTTCACAAGAAGGTCACGCTCAACAGCCTCGCGCTGCTTACGCTCATCCTCGATCTGCGCCCGAAGCGTCTCCAGCTCGTGCTGTCGCTTCTCCTCCTCGGTGCGCTGTGCGTCCTCGAACTCAGCGATACGGTCAGCGGCTTCCTTCAGCCGCTTCTCCGCCTCATTCGCTCGCTTACGCTCAGCGTCAAGCGCCTTCTTGCCAGCGTCACCAAGACCCGCCGCCTCAACGGACGCTGCGGCCTCATTCGAGGACGCCTCTGCGGACTTCGCGGCATCTTCGGCACTCTGCGCATTCGCAGCACCCTCAACAGCAGTAGAATCAGACATGCTAATCTCCTTATCTTTAGAACATCGCGTTCCGCACCACCCCAAACATGACAAAACCCCCGACCATCGCGGCCAAGGGTGGGGAGTGCTGTAGTGCGCCGGGAATCGAACCCGGATCAACCATTCACACTCGGAAGTCCTTCACGGCTTCCTTCCACTTCTCATTAGTGGACTCAAAATCAATCGCGGGAAGAATAGGCTTCCCCCCGTCGTAGAACGTCTTCTCCCAGATCTTGCGTAGCTCAAGGGCCTCAGGTGGAAGACCGTCGCCCTCAGACACTTCGACGGCGGCGCAGCGGCAGTTGTCGTGGAAACGGTCGCCCTGCTTCTTGCTCCCCCGCAGAACAACCCCCGGTGCGCCCACAGACGTTGCATGAGCCTTCGACGCATACACCGCACCCCGAGACGCCAACATCATGCAGAACGAACACGCCCCCGGCTCCGGTTTCCGCGCATAACCGTTCCCCGCAGCCATCGCAGACAACATCATCGTCTGCCGGTGGCCATTCAGGACATGACGGTCGATCATCGCCCACACCTCATCGCGGACAACATCAATCCCCCGAGACGTCAGCAAGAACCGCAACGACTCCGCCACAGCCTCCGGATCAGACGGATCAGCCAGCACAGTCGGCAACGCCACCCCAGCCCGCTGCATATTCAACTGCTCCAGGGCCAACGCCGCCGCCTGCTCACTCCCCCCAGCCACGAGATCCTGCACCAACGGGGTCAAATACTCGATCATCTGCTGACGATCCCCCGACGGCACCGACGCCCACAACCGCATGAACGTCCGAGCATTAGCCTTAGACAGCATCCGGAGCGCCTTCTCAATCTCATCCACACCGTTCAAAGACACCCCAGACACCCCCTACTTCTCGTCGTCCGCGTACTTCAGCGTGACAGGACGGCCAGCCAAGAACTCCGCACCCTCAATACCAGCCAAACGCGCCGCCGACTCGGCCTTCACCCCAGCACGAATCATCACACCCATAGCATCCGCACGAGCCTTCAGAACCTTCGCATCCTGCTCCGCCTGCTCAGAAGAATCAGGGGCCGCACCATCCCCGCCCACGAGAGCATCAGCAGCAGGATCAACATCCGACAACTGCGCCTCCAGACGAGCCAACACGCCCTGAGTATCCCCAGCACGATCCCGACGAAGCATCTCCCGATCCTGCGGAGACAACCCCATCATCGTCATCGCATACTCGCCCTGAGCAGGGATGAACCCGACCTGAACACCCTTCGTCAGCATGTCCATAGCCGCAGCCTTCGTCGGCGTCGAAGCATTCCGCCACAACGGGCGGATCATCAACTCATCATCCGACAACGAATCAAACGACCGCCCCTCACGCACCATCAACACCAGACGAGCAACCTCAGTCCACGCCTTGCCGAACATCGCCTGACGACGCTCAGCACGCTTCACAAGCCGGTTCTCATTCTGCCTAATAGCATCTGCCGACGACGGGTTAGCGTCCGACGAGAAGCCCATGTAGTCGTTCGGCACCGCGCCCTCAGCGGCGACCTGTTTAGCAAGCTCCCGCAACTGCTCGAAGAACGGGGACATACTGTTCGCCGCGAACGAACCAACAGCCGGAACCTCACCATCCTCGTCACGCTCGATAGCAAGGATCTTCCCCATCATCGCGTCCCACGCACCCCGAGGATTACCATCCTCATCAAGGAAGAACGACTCCGGAGCGCCCATCATCCACCGCTGCGGAACCGCATAGAACTCCCGGGCAACCTCAGCCCCCACCAGGGTTCGCATAGCTGAATCAGTCAGCGACCGCACAGCCGGAGTGATCTCCGACCGGCCACCAACCTTCGACGCCCGAGGACGATTCACCAACTGCGCAACCGGCACCCGGCCCAGACTGTGCTCATCCCTACGAGTCACCTTCCAACCCTGCGCCCCCAACTCAAGCCACACCGTATCGTCCGGGCGGAACAAAATAGCCCGCTCCCGAACATCACCGTTCGCATCATCAGACTCGATGTACTGACACGCCTCAACCACACGCCCCGTGCGATTATCCCGCGTCACCACCATCTCAGTCGGAGCAACCACATTCACCAGGACATCCGGCTCCCCCTCGTCGCCACTCGTCACCGTGACGAACGACGTACCGAAAATCAGCGCATCCAAATGGGCAGTCGGCGCAGTCACATCCAAATCATTCGACCGGAACACCACATCCAACTCAGGAGAATCCCAACCCTCAAAATCAAGGCGCTCCTCCAACGCATCAACAACCGTGCCAGGCCACCCCAACACCGTGTCAATAAACCGCATCTGCGGCGGCAAAGAAATCCCAAGATCCTTCAGCCGCTGCTTCCCGTCGTAATAACGGGCCTTCTCAAGATTAGCCCCCTGGAACCGTGAAAAATCCTGACGCAAACGAGCAACATCAGCAACAGCCCCCTCATCGAAACCGGCCACAAGCCACCCCCTCTACTTCAGAATCATCATCCGCGGACCATCCCCAGACCGCTTCCTACCCGAACCAATACGCTTAGACTGAGCATCCATACACGCCTGAAAAGCCATGATCGCCGCATACGCAGCATCAATCTTCGACGGTGACTCCGGATACTCCTTGTACAACAAATAACCCCCGCCGCGACTCTTACGCCGACGAGCGTTCAACACATGACGCCGGAGATTCGGCCCACCATCATGTGAAACCTCTCCATCGACAACCGCCTGATGGAACGCTTCAGTAATATGGGTGACCTTCGAGTTTTTACCCCGAGGCCACATCGAAATAGGCTCATTGCCAGAAGCCTTAATCTTCAACTTCCGACCGAACGCCGCCTCCCACTGGGCAACATGCGTCTGCCACCCGGAAGGGTCAGCGTAGAAACCAACCACCTTGTACCGGGCGAAAGCCGCACGAACCTCCGCGTCAACCTCCGTGGCGTTAGGCGACCAATCACGATCCCCCTCGCGCGGCTCCCACACCCGGATCTCGAACAAATGCCGATCCTCCACGCGCATCCCCACGAGCGCCGTAGCATCCGCATTACCACGGACACGGCCACGGGAACCATCGAACCCCAGGACGATAGTGTCCCCCGGGGCAACAACCTTCTCTCGATCCTCACACGCCGACCACTCCGGCTGAGACAGCCAAGCATCCGAAGCATGGGTAATCTGGTTCAGGAAGTCCGAACGCGACTGCTGTGCGTCCTGCCCCTTCGTCCACATCGTATTGATGATCGAATCAAGATCAACGTGACCGTGCTCCGGAGCAGCAGGATCATGCCCCTCCGGGTGGACCAGGCAACCGTCAGGGTGCCCAGAAGAGCACCCGTAAGCCACACGAAGACCATGGATCAACGACTCCCGATCCCACATGTCCGTATCCGCAGGGGCCTCACGATGATCGCGATACAACGACTTGTTCGGTGTCGTACCCGCCACAATGGCATCCCACTCAGCAGCCGCAGCCTCAGCCACCGACTCCTCACCCGGGATAAACGCATTCGGCGTCTCCAACACCGCACCGCCGACCTTCGCCGCGTTCGCACGCATCACCTGAGCCAACTTCGTGCCATGATTCGACCGAACCCACTCCTCCGTCTGGTCCATCACGGCGAACACAGCACGAGCGCCCTTCACCGAACGAGGCGAAGCAGTGACCTGCTCGATCCGGCCACGAGGAAGAACCACCTGAGTGTCGTAAGCCTGCAGCGACGGGTAATCATCCGCGATACGAGGCGACTCCCGCAGCATCTCCAACAGCGGCTCGAACGTGTTCATCGTCTGCTGCTCAGACACCGCCGCAATCTGAATCAACGGCGTCCGCACAGCCGCCCACGGCTTACCCACCGGGCGACCATCCTCATCCCAGTGGGAGAACAGGACCGGGCCAAGCCCCTCAGCCGCACACAACGCCGCAGAGAACGGAGACTTGCCTAACCCCAGCCGCGCGGTCGGCCCAACAGTCCTCGTTGGATCTTCCGCTTCCCCGTGTGGGGATCAAGCTCGTAGAACCGGAGAAGGAACTCGTACTGCTCGTCATACGGCCTAAAAGGCTCGTAGGAGGCACGATCAGGCTGCGCGAGATAGTAGGTCATCCACTCCGCAACATCATGGCCCAAAGTAGGGAACTCCCCCGGCTCAGACGGCTTGAACGGCATTAGTGGCAACACCTCCCCTCTTTTTCCCATGTCGCCACTCGGCAACGAAACGGCCCTGCTTATGGCAATTGCACGAAATGCATGCTGGAACAATATTTCCGGCCCCATGAGATCCGCCACGGACTACGGGGACAACATGATCCATCGAAAGTTGTCCAGAGTCGCCACAATAGAAGCACCTGTTTCCATGTCGATCCATGCAACGCTTCCAGTCTTTCCCCGTGAACTTATATGAGCCATTCGCCAAGATCGACGCTCGTCTACGGCGTTTCGCCGCCTGGCCGACGTGAGGATTAGCTCGCGCGTAAGCCCTAGCATCCGCCAGACGCTTACCCCTCTCTTTTAGATACCGCGCAGCATCGTCCCTGACACGGCGCTTCTCAGAAGACCGAAGCTTGCATTTCTTACCACAGAATACTTTTCCTGATCGTGGCGAATTGATCGGGCCGGAACATTCTCTACACACCGTTTCGAGCACTCTCGGACCATCGTGCCCATTCTGCTTCCACCTACGGCATGCGGTGGAACAGTATATGGAATTGTGCGCCTTCGCCGTAAAATCCTTCTCGCACCCGGGGCAGACTCTCGCCTCCGAAAAGGCCATAACCACACCCCCTACTTCACAGCGCGAATACCACGCCTCCCCGCCGAAGCGCCCGAAGCCACCTCGGACTTAGCCTCAGCCTCATCAGCCTGAACAATCTGCACACGCATCCGCAAAACATCATCCGGAGCAATCCCGAACTTAGCCATCTGCAAACGAGCCTCAGCCGCCCACTTAGCCTCGCCCCGCATCACCGCATCATCCAGAACCATCGCCCGCGCCAACAACGACCACTGAGCATCCAGCAGGAGACCCAACGTCGCAAACTCCGACAACTCCTCCCAAAACCTCAAAGTCATAGGAGTAAACGGCTCCCCCGTCACCGGGTTCACATCCCCCACAAGATCCTCAAGCGAGGGCTGAACCCCCGGCTCAACCTCTACAACATGCAACGCCTGCGACTCTTTATTCCTACGAATCGCATTCCCCCTCGGTGGAGGACCATGACCAGCCATAGGAAAAACACCCCCTCAATTATTGGATTACATAATCCCCAGACCCGTACTTATGAATAACGCCTATGCCAACCGTGCCCCGCGCCGCCAGGCGGGAGGGGAGTTACCCCACCCTTACTTGATTCGAGTAGTCCCCTCCTCTACTCGAACCGTTCAGGTGTTGTGGGCGGTTTCCGTTTGTCTGTGGGGGTGTGTCATTGTTCCCATGGGGGCACCTCGGGTTGCCGTCGCCATGCGTTTTTTGCGCGGGTGGCTTCCTGTTGGGTTTTGCGCCCGTGACACCTTTTGCATAGCCATTGCACGTTGTCGAGTGTGTCTTGCCCTCCGCGTGCCGTGTTGACTATGTGGTCGAGTTCGAGGTGTTCCTCTGCCCCGCAGTGTTGGCACCTGTAGTCGAGTTGTCGTTTGGCTTTTGCCCGAAGTTGTTTCCAGTGGGTTGTGGAGGTGCGTGATGGTCCGTTGGTCCATGCCATGTGCTGCACCTCGCTTCCCTACTTGTTTGATTGTTCTTTGTTCGTCACGCTTCGTGCTTCTATCGCGTTGACTGCTGTCTCTCGCTGGCTTCTAGTCCCATGCGGTGTCGTGGTCTAGGTGTTGCCAGTTGCGTAGTTTGTGGCGTTCGTCGTAGCGTCTGGTTTTGCGTTGTTGTTTGATGTGTTCGCGTGGTTCGTTGTCGTGGTCGAGGTTGTGTCGGTAGTCGTGGCTCACTGTGCTGCGGCTGCCTTACGTCCTGCGTCGAGGTGTCGTTGGTACATCGCTTTCCATTTGTCTACGGCTTCCGCTGTCGCGCTGACTTGCACCTCGTTCCATCGCCGCGCCTCGTCCGTGTCCTCGCTTGCCTGTGCATCCGTCTCGTACGGTGCTGGCTCCACGTGGTAGTGCGTCCACTGTCCTGCGGGGTAGGCAGCAAGTAGGGGGCCGAACACTGGCCTGCCGTAGTCCTCGTCGTACGTCGCATCCTCATGCAGGGCTAGTAGCCCGGCATCCGTGAGGTTGGCAATGCAGGGGTCGTGGTAGGTATGGGCCTGGCCGTCTAGGGTGTGGACGGTGTACGGCATGGGGGTTCCTCCTATGGGGTGGTGATGTTCAGTAGGTGGGCTACCTCGCTCATGGGGCGGGGTCTTTCCTATAGGGGTCATGTTGTTGGGCTGGGGTGTCTGAGGTGTTGTAGGTACTTCCAGTGCTGTCTAAGACCGGTGTCTATCGCGGCTATGTCTGCTGGTGCGCCCATGAGTTCGCAGCGGTAGAGGACGGGGACGTGTAGTGCGTCGGCTATGTCGTGTGCTGCTTGACAGAAGGTGCAGCCGAACGATCGGTTGCCTGTGCCGATTACCCCGATAACCCACTGCCCGTTGCGTCCCAGCCATGAGCGCACAGCCCGTGGGATGAAGTCACCTTGCCTCGGCATCTCATACGTCGGTGTCATTAGGACGGTGTAGTCGTCTATGGTGTCGTCGCCTAGGCGGATGGTGGGGGTGGTGAGTTTTCCTGCGAGTGCTGCCGTGTTCCGGCTGTTGCTACTCCAGTAGTGGATTCTTGGCCGCACATCGCTCACCCCCCGTGTAGTGTGTGTTTCATCCCCCGATGAAAGGAGCGCACTATGGCGCGTAGAGAAGTTGTTGAGTACACCGATGACATAACCGGTGAGTCTCTGACTAAGGATCAGGTGCAGGTCGTTGAGCTGTCTTACGGTGGCAAGGATTATGTGCTGGACCTGTCGCATGAGTCCTCACTGAAGCTTGCCACTGAGCTTGACCCGTGGGTCACGGCTGCGCGTAAGGTGACCCGTGGTGGTACGCCGCGTAAGGGTGCGTCGCAGTCGGATAAGGCGCGGAACAAGGCGATCCGCGAGTGGGCGCAGGAGAACGGTTACGAGGTGTCTGCGCGGGGGCAGATCGCTAAGGATGTCATCGAGGCGTACGACAACCGCTAGTCGATGTATTCTCGTTCAATCCCGTACCGGGGTTGTGGTTCGCGTCCGTGCCGGAGGTTGTCTTTCGCTTTTGCGCGGGCGTCCCTCCGGCATTGTCGTTTCTTGAACCGGACCCATTCGTTGTCGGCTTTGAGCCACCAGCGTCCTGAGTCGTGCCCGCCGCGTTTGTCCCTGTAGTCCCGGCTCATCGTGTCTCCGTTCGACGACTTTTCATGATGTCCCCGTATGGTGACATGTTCAATCCCGGTGAACGTTCAATCCGACTGGACGCGCGGAGTGTAGCCATTCTTTCGAGACCGGCTGGCCTTCCATCCGCATGTTGCCGACAACCTCGCCAACAACGCACCGGCGGAGACGTTCGGTTCGCTCTTCCTCCGACAGGGCGCGCCATGCCTGGATGCGGTCTAGAACATCATTCGGTATAGATGTCATTGTGACGCCAAACGGCGTTCAGTCTCGGCCCAGTTGGCCTTAGCTCGGGCCAGTGCGGCGCGAAACTCATCCTCGAGCGCAGTGGACACCTTTGCCCACCGCACCAGCGTTTCGCGACTAACTAATCCTCCGCCAGGCTCCTGGGGGTAATCTTGTTTCGTGAACTGTCCCGGTTCGGCGAACCCACCATCAATATAAGCGTCAGGCATGGACACTCCTCTTGTTGTTGTTTGTCGCGCGTCGTGGTGCACAGTCATCCGGCTGCGTCCACGAGCACTTCCCCACGCATCAACGGGGGCCAAGTTTTTTGGCGTTGGCGGGTCTCGTCGTCCGGCGAGAACACCGTCAGCCGCCTTTCCCCACGTCGTAACGCAGGGTTCGTTGATGGACCATTCGGAAGTGGTGTTCTTTCGGATGATCCGGCTGCTCCGCAAGGATTCGAACCTCGGTTACCTGGTTCAGGGCCAGGCGTCCTGCCGCTAGACGACGGAGCAAGGTATACCCGAGAAGAATTCAACGATCGTCGGGTATTGCGTGCGCTGCCGGGTCTCGCTCCCGGACGGATTCTCAATCACAGCGCTATCCCGTCGCCCGCGAATTACATCGAGGACGATACGGGCCTTCAACCATGCAGGTGCTACCTGCTCAAAACCCCACACCATTGCGGATTCGAACCGCTCTCCCTGACATGCCGGGGTGTTCCAACCGTGATCCGATTCATGCCGTACGGGTAGGTTATTATCTTGCCCGCCATTCAATATGGCCTAAATGGGTGGGGTGGTCAGCGCTAGATACGGGACTACTCCCCGCCTAGATGACCTGGCGCGTCAACGGGGATTCGAACCCCGGCTAGCCGCTGTAGCGGCGGACCCTCCGGCTCAGGGCTGACGCTGCCCCGCGTCCGGGGCTTCCGTGGGCCTCCGATATGCCCCCGAAGGGCAGGGATCGCTGAGTGTGTTTCCACGGCTGTTACATTTTGCGGAGCAACCCGCGAGGGTATCCCGACCTCTTCAAAACCTGACCAATCCGGAGACAGTCAGGAGCAATGCCGACACCTGCCAGTAGCCCGGTGCCGGTCGTTTCAGAGAGCATGACCACGCTGACTGAAACCGTACTTCTAGCAGGATTCGAACCTGCACTTAACGGGACTTGAATCCGCTGCCTCTACCGTTGGGCTATAGAAGTCGGAACACGCCACAGTGATACCATGGCGTGCCGTAGGGCGGGATCACCGAAGATCACCCGCAGCGCGGTAGCGGGGAGTTGAACCCCGCAGCATCCACCCCAAATGCTCCGAACCCTCAATGTCGGTACCGCTTCCCCCAGGGGCATTATTGTAAGGGCTGCCCTGACCCGGCATGCGCACGGACGCGAACCGGAACCGACCGTTAGGTTGACACGTCGCTCTCCCAATTGAGCTATGCGCATAGGAGCCTTGCGTTGCACAGTCCGTGATCCGGCGAGTATTAGTCATTATTCCGGTGTCGGCTTGTGTGCAACGAAAGCATGAACCCCCGGTGGAGTGCCGGGGGTTGTTTGGCGGAGAACCAATGGAGAAGGAGAGTGTAGGCGTTCCGATTGCTCATCGATTAACGCCTACATGTCTATTATACCACCCATTCCAGAGTTTTTGCGGGGCGTCCCTGCGGTATTCCTTCGCGTAATCTCACTAGGTCATCGAGACAGTACAACGTTTCATGACCTTGGGTTATGATCTTCCGCGCCCACCCTTGACTTGACCAAGCGTAGATCGTCGATTTGCTCCGCCCTGTTAGCTCCACCGCCTTACTCATTGTCCCCCATTCGAGCGATTCGACGGGGTACATCTCGTAGTAGAGTTCTCGGGTTGTCCCCCACTCGTAAAGTAGCCACTCGACGCCCTCTGTCTCCACGACCTCCCCCGCGTACGCTTTCAAGTGCTGCACGATCGGGAACAGTGGTTCGAGGTAGTCCGGGCCAGTGTGGTTACCGTCAATGTCGAACTCGTCATCGTCGTGCCCGATGATGCGTAGCCCTATGCACTTCCCCCGGTTCGTGAACCACAGGGGGCGAAGGCTCACTGAGGGGATCGTTCCGCGCCTGACGCAAGTGCGGGCGACGTTGCCTAGGTGTGCGGCTTCCGCGTCCGCGAGGTCGATCATCGCGTCATTGCATGGACTCTTCGGCCCGAACCCTCCGAAGGTGGGGGTGTCCGTGTATCCGGGGCTTGTGGGTCGTACGCGTGCCCTGTGGCGTCGGATGGCGTCTATCGTGTGGTCGAGGTGGTCTCTAAGCTGCTGTGCGTCCAGAGCTGACCCCCTCCACAAAACGAACTGCATCAACCCTGTTCCGATAGCACGCATCGGGATACCTCATCGCAATGCTGAGGTACTGGGAGAAGACCACCTGATCCCATAGGCATTTCCTCCGCCGTCGCAGTTGAACCTTAGTGAATCCCGGCCCCGCCCAATCCGGTTTTACCTTCCAGTAGTAACCTTTCGGCGGGGCTGGAAAGTCATACGCTTTGTCACTCACTAACTACCTCCTTCACAATGTGCTCCACGGCCTTAGTAATCCGCGCCCGCGACCACGACTCATCCACAAGCGCCTCACCAACCACAAAGAACGGGCGATAGTGCGACAGCCTCACCCCGGTTAAACCCCGGTCGGGTAGTACGGTCGCGTCCCACCGAGTATTCGGCGGGGCGGGCGGTAGTTCATCCAGAAACGATTTCACTGTTCTCCTCCTAAAGTGCACACGACTCACAGAACCCCGCAGCAGTACCCTCAACCGCCGTGCCCGCCATAGCAGGCTGCTGCAACCTCACGTAGTAAATCGACTTAATGCCCCTCGACCACGCGTAGATATAGAACTTGTTCAAATCCCTCGTCGTCGCCTCATCCGTGAAGAACCCCGTCATCGACTGCCCCTGATCCACCCAATGCTGCGACACCGCATACGTGTCCACGAGCTTCTTGTAGCCGATCGTTGATGCTGACTGGAACAGGTGCGCGTTCTCGTTCGTCAGGTGCGGCTGCGGGTAGTACACGCGACCGAGCTTGCCCTCCTTGCGGATCTCGACCCCGGAGGGAACCGGGTGAATGCTTGACGTGGAATGGTTGATGTACGAGATCGAACCGGTCGGCGGAATCGCCTGCAAATACGCATTCGCCATCCCATACCTGCTCACCTCGATCCGCAGCATGTCCCACTCCGCACGCGTCGGCGCGGTCAGATCCCCGAGGATCGTCAGATCGTCCCCGAACTCATCGCACTTCGGGTACGCCACACGCTCGAACCACTCCCCTGTGTCGTACTCGCACCCGTCAAACCAGGCGTGCTGACCGTACTCCTTCGCCAACTGCGTACTAGCGAGCATCGCCGCCCACGTCACACGCGCCATGTACCGGTCCAGTATCCGCAACGACTCCGGCGACCCGTATTCGATCCCTAGGTCACCCAACGCACCGTGCCAGTTCATCTGCCCCAGGCCGATACTGTGCGAGTCCTCGTTACCCTTGCGAACAGACGGCACCGAATCAATACTCGTCGTGCGTGACACCTGATCCAGCGCCCGGGTTGCGGCAATCACCGTGTCCGTGAACTCGTCCGTGGACAAGTCCAGCATCTTCCGCATGTTGAACGATCCGAGGTTGCAGGAGATGTCATGCCCGACCGTCTTGTACGACAGGTCATCGTTCAACACCGAGGGGGTTTGCACCTGCATGATCTCGGAACAGTTGCCGGTCTGCACTCCGTTGAAGATCACCTTGTGTCGCTTCGGCTCGTTCAGACAATACGTGTCGTCAACACGACCTTCATCGGTAATGCTTTCGACTCTGATATATCCGTTGGCGGCACGCTGATGGTCCACTTCCTCCACGATGACCCTATGGGTGGGGAGTCCGAGCTTGCAGAGAGTCTGCGACTCGGTTCCACTAATGATGAGGCGATACGCAGTCTGCGTCTCGTACTCCTTCTGATCTGGCTTGAACCTTGTCCTCCCGGCGTCCCGCACCTTCTTCCACCGTGACGACACTCCCATCTCAGTGAGCATGATGCGGATATCCTCAAGGAACTCGGGGTGGATCGACCCGATCTGAAGACCGACCTTCCCATTGCCCCAACCGTCTCCATCTAGCATTCCTGCAAGCCATTCCAGACGACTCTTCAATGAGTAGGAGGAGTCCGGGACGACGTACTTCCTAGGGGTTTCCTCGTGAAGCACGTATGAAACCCTTCCGATCGCATCTGGCTTTAGCGAGCTGGACTTGTACTCGATATGATCGCCCAGGTGGGTCTTTCCGGGGTAGAGGCGGAGTATTGGCGCTCCGTTGACCCCGTAGGTGCCGTCTGCGCTGTGGAGTCCGGCCGTGTAGGCGTATGGGAAGTCGGGCGCCCCCGCGTTGTCCACCACGGGCAGGCTGAACTTGTCGATCATGTCTCCTGGCTTCAGTTCACCTGCTCGGGTCTCAACGACCTTGCGGTTTCCGTACCCTGTCTTGACGTAGAACTTGTGGTACGGAGTGACATCCATCGACGCACCGTTGTCAAAATCGACGGTGATTAGTGATTGGTCCTGACCTGTCTGCTCAACCCTGGACAGTGACCATTCTTCGCCGTTCCACACTTCAACGTCCTGACCCGCCAGTCCCGCAATCGGAACATTGCCTGACCGGGTAAGCAGAAGCGTTTCAGGCGCCACGCAGAGGTTGGACATCTGGATTCGTCCAACGTGCTTCATCGGGTTGGCGCGTGACGCCACATCAGAGAATAAAAGGTACGGGTATCCGGATTCGAACTGCACTTCCGCGATACGAGCGAACAGTGACCGTGCGTTGATCTTCCGCTTCGTGATCCGGTCGTCATCCACCCAGTCGCGGTATCGGGCGGTGATGTCACACTCGCTAAAAGGCTTCCCTTCGACTCGTTCCACGTCGTAGGGGCTGAACAGGTACATGTCGTCGTTAGCCTTCGCCAGCTCGAACGTGATGTCGGGGACGACCACGCCGATACTGAGCGTCTTGATGCGGAT
Source organism: Corynebacterium sp. CNJ-954 (assembly GCF_001942345.1). GTDB lineage: Bacteria > Actinomycetota > Actinomycetes > Mycobacteriales > Mycobacteriaceae > Corynebacterium. Next base: position 88,988 of record NZ_MKKI01000003.1, on the reverse strand, counting down.
TGCCTCGTCCGCGTTCTCCTTTTTCGTGTCGAGGACTTGGAGGATGTCGGGATGGTGCGCCGACACGTACACTGCACCCGCGCCCTGACGCTGCCCAAGCTGGTTCGCGTACCGGAACTCTGTTTCGAGGATCTTCATCACCGGGACGAGGCCCGACGACTGTCCGGGAACATCTTGAATCGGAGCGCCAGACTCTCGGAGGTTCGTGAGGTTGATTCCCACTCCCCCGCCTCGCTTTGATAGCTGCAAGGCGCTGTTCTGGAGGCGGCCGATGGATTCCATATTGTCCTGTGCGTCCAGCAGGAAGCACGACACTCGCTCCCCGCCGCGTGCGCGCCCCGCGTTGAGGAACGTTGGTGTTGCTGGCTGGAACCGTCCCGTGATGATCGCGTCCACGAGATCCGACGCGAGCTGATAGTCTCCGCCCGACACGTCGATAGCGGTCATCACTACACGGTCCTCGTACCGCTCGTAGTACCGCTGACCGTCCTCCGTCTTCAGCGCGTAAGACATGTAGTTCTTCACCGCGCCGAGGTAGGACGAGAACCTGGCCTTGTGCTTGTACGCCTGCTTGAACAGTGCCTTGAACTGGTACGGTTCGAACGTTTCGACGGTTTCCCGGTCCCACAGGTTGTTGTCCACGAGGTAGCGGGTTTTTTCTTCGAGGTCGTGGAAGAACACGGTGTTCTGGTTGACGTGTTCGATGTGGTAGGCGCGGGCGGCTTCGTGGTCTTTGTGGAGTTGCAGTTTTCCGTCGGGGCCGAGGAGGTTCACTTCGGCGTTGAGGTTTTCGTATGTGGTGTCAGTCAAGCTATCTCCTTGCATGGTTATATGCCCCGCATAATGTGCGAGCGGGGGTTGTGGAGCGTCGCACGCGCTCAATATCGGCAGTTAGGCGGCGAGACGCTGTTCGATCAGTGCGATGTAGTCTTCGTCCTGTTCGACGCCGATAGCGCTGAATCCCTTGTCCCGTGCGGCTTGCAGGGTGGTGCCGGTCCCCGCGAACGGGTCGAGAGTGGCGCCACCCTCCGGGGTGATGAGCGTGACCAACCACTCCATGAGCGCTACGGGCTTTACGGTGGGGTGCGCGATCTTCGTGCCGTCCTCACGCACGATCACGGGACGTTCACGCTTCGGTGCCTTCGCCTGGTACTTAAACACTGGGAAGAACCGGGACGCGGCATCGCTCTGTTCGTCCATTTCTGCGGCGGCGTGCTCATCCAGCAACACATTCGCCGGAAAACGACCAGCAGGGGCAGGCTCAAACGTCGCACCATTGCGCCCCTCACCCGTGCCCATCTGATAGACAGCCCTAGCATCGTTGTGCTGTACAGGCTGCGGAACCTTCGCCGCTTCACGATCAGCATCACTCATCCCAACCCTGCTCGCATCAATGTTCAGCCCACCGACACCATGCGCCAACACATTCGCCGCAACCGTCCCATCCAGAGGCTTACGCGCCAGGATGATCGGCTCAATCGCGGGCTTTAGAGCAGTGCCCCAACCGTCCCACTGCTTAGCGGCGTCCGTCGCGGGGGAGAACTGCTTGCGCTCATAGGTTCGCGTCTCCCCCATGATGCCGTTGTTCTTTCCGGTCAGCGTGTACGCCTCACCATCGCCGTCCTGCTCAGTCTGTCGCAGGCTCCGGGAATTGCTCTTACCCGTGGTGAGGGTGGACTCGATCGCCTTGGATACGTCCATGGACTTCGGAAAACCTGAACCGTACACCCACCCCAGGGTGTCTCTGATCTCGAATCCTGCCAGGCGAATAGACAGGCCCATCAAGTCCTGCGTCCGCGCCCCGGCGAACACGGCCATGTGCCCGCCGGGCTTCAACACGCGCAGGCACTCGGCCCACACGGCGGGCGGCGGGACGAAACTGTCCCAGTCCTTGCCCATGAACCCGCCACGCTTAGCGGGCACGGCCTCAGTGTCGCCAGTTACCCACGCGGCGAGTACATCCGCCACCTGAGCGGGCTTCGTGTTCGACAGGCCATACGGAGGATCGGTGACGACTGAATCGACGCTGTTGTCGGGGAGGTCTCGGAGAATGGTCAGGCAATCCCCGTGGCGGATTTCGACGTTGTTCAATTGTTCTCCTCGTTTGGGTATGAAAAATCCCCCGACTGTGCGGGGGTTACTGTGATGTGTGCTCCGGGGTTTTCCCCGGGCTTGGCTCGCCTCTTGTGGATTCGCCATGTGTCTATCTGCGCGTCATCCCCCACCACGTGGGCGATGGTGAGCGCATCACCGACGGCTCGCGCTAACTTGTCACCATCCGGGGCGCTGGTGTGCGGCGGGGCGTCCTGATGTGGCTTCAGCGCTTTGGGTCGGGGGAACACGAACACAGCCTCAACGGTCACCGCGCCCTGTAGTGGCTCCCCCTTGTGCGCCTCCCTCGCCGCCCCGACTACCGCTTTGCGCCACTCCGGTAGGTACTTCGACGCTTCAATGAACCTGCCCCCGCCGACATTTTTCTTCGAACCTTGAGGTCTTGGTACCCCCTCAACGCTGAAGCTAGTCAGCCTCACCACCCGCCATCCGCTGCAACTCCACATCCATCGCCACATCCCGCAGATGATCCTCATCATCCCCGCAGATGATGCAGTCGATGTTGTCGTCCGGGATGCTCACACGCAGGTCGTCTTTGTCGAGGACGGTGACCATGCCCCGGTCTCGGAACAGGTGCCCGGTGATTTGCACGGTGTCGAGGGTGTATTCCCCGTCATCGTCCATGGTTTCGAGCGTGTATTGAAGAACCCCGTAGCCGATGTGGTCTACGGGGTCGTGGGTGCCGGTGCGGAATAGGCCGCTGATTCGTTTGAGTAGGTTCATGCGTGCTCCTTGATCTGTTGGCGGATGTGGTTGGTGATGGTGGGGGCTACGGGATGGATTGTGTCGAGGATGAGCATGGAGACTTCTTGCATCTCGGCGTCGGCTGTGGGGTGTGCGCGGAGTGGGAGGATGGTGGACCATGCGCGGAGGTTTCCGGTGACGACGCCTCGGGTTTCGAGGCAGTTGGGGAGAACGCTGCGGGCGGCCTCGCGGGCTTGCTTGCGGGGAAGTCCGCCGTAGTTGGCGAGTTCATCAACCCATTCGTTGTAGGCGTTCAGGGCTTCGTCAATTTCAATTCCGTAACTCTCGATGTATGATTCATCGTTTTTCGCGTAGTCGCGGACGGCGGGCGGGACGACCACGCCGAACGTGTTTGCGTCGATGTAGCGTTGTGATGCGACGGACCAGGACAGGTGCCGGTGGCGTTCCATCTCGGTGAGCCATGCGCGGGACACACCGGAGAACCGGAGGGTGACGCTTGCGTGTTCGAGGATGCTGCCGTGCTGCATGTCGAACGCTGTGCGGCGGATGTAGTCGGGGTTGTGCGCGGTCTTCGGGTTTGGCTTTCCCCAAGACTCGTAGCAGCCGCGTCCGGCGTACTCGACGAGGCTTTCCCCGTCTGTGGCGGACGGGTCGAGGTTCATCAGCTCCTCGATCACGGTCCCGCCTGTCTGCGTGTTGGTGAGCTGTGTTGATGCGATCAGCTCAATCTTCGGGGTGACAATGTTCAACTAGTTCTCCTTCGGAGGTGTTGTTGTGTAGATGATCCCTGGCGACGGTTTAGTCTTCGCGTCGTAGAAGTCCTTGGTCCACTGCCATGCGGTGTCTTCTGCTTTTGGTCCGAGGGTGCATAGTTCGGACTCGAAGTAGGCGACGTGCGCGGTGCGGAAGATGCCGGACATGCGCTCGTATGCCCGAATCGTGACTGATCGTGGTCGGTTGTCTCGCACGTCCCACCAGTACCCGGGTGGCGGACGGTGTAATCGTAGTGGCGTCATCCGTTCTCCTTCTTCTGGTTTCGTTCAATCAGTCGCGCCAGTTCGTCCTTGCTGACCGGGCGCATATCCCAAGCGTCAAGGCTGACGCAGATTTGCAGTGTCCCCTGCCGTGACCACGACACCGGCTCCGAGGCGTGGGTGTGTCCGTGGATGATCGGCGCTCCGAGGTCTCTTGCACGCCATTGGATGTCGCGGTCTTCGCCTGTGTGGTCGCCGTCGTACGGGTAGTGGCTAAGCACTGCGCGCTGCCCGGCTATCTTCAGGGTTCCCGCGCTGGCGACACTGTCCACGACGTAGGAGTATCCGTAGAGGTACCGGTGCGCTTTGCTGCGCTTGGGGTGGATGCAGTCGTGGTTCCCGGCGATTACATGCACTTTGACGTTGTAGCGGTTCATCGTCATAGCTAGGCGGGCGACGCGTTGTATCTCGTCTTCTGGGGTTTCGAATCCGCTAACAAGGTCTCCGAGGATGAATAGACGGTCTCCGCTGTTGGTGGCGCTTACCAGGTTCTCGTAGATGGTGGCGGTGTGTTCATCGTTGGACATGTCGCGAATGCTCGCCACGGCTTCGTGTCCGAGGTGTAGGTCTGCTGTGAACCAGTCAGTCATCCGTTCTCCTTTTCTGGTCCGAGTTCGGGTCGTTCACCAAAATCCCCCCGCGCCAAAACTTCCCGCGTGTCATCGTCCACAAGCCGCCACTCAAACCGCAGCGTGTCCCAAGTGGGGTCAATCTCCTCGTTGATCTTTGCGATGAACTTCTGAACCCGCCCGATCTGCACGAGTCGGTCAGCGTCTAGGTAGTCGATCACTCCACCACCTCTACGGGGCCGACAGGACGACGAACGAGGCGGGCGTCCCGGTCGACCAGGTGGGGCCGCTGCGTGGCCTGTCGGGCGGCGTGCTCGCTCTCGTACCACACCGTGTACGGGGGACCGCCACGGTCACTCCGCTCTACCCCGTACTCCCACGTCTGTGCGGCGATGGTGGCGCGCATGTCCGGGGCAGCGGCAATGAGGTCCGCGTCTGCTGGGGTGTACTCGGCCTCAACGTGCCCGTTCTCGCCGCTGCCGATGTGCCCGTACCACTCTTGCTCGGTGACGTAGGAAACGCCGTGCTGCGAGTGGTTGGCCTTCCACGGTCCGGGGGTTGTGCCGGGTTCGAGGGCCTGTGCTTCCTCGGGGGTCATGGAGTCTCTCCTTCGAGTGCTTCCCGGCAGGCGCGGAGGTGTGCGCCCGAAGCGACCACCACGGCGGGGAAGACAGGTGCGAGCCAGCCCCTGCCCACGGCCCACTGCATACCTTCTGCCGTGTCCACAGCGCCCGATGCGTCGTTGAGGACGGTGTCAGGGTCCAGGGCTTCGAGTTCGGCGGGCGTATAGATGATCTCGGGGTCAATCGCGTTCGCTACAACGTCGTCGATGTTGCTCATTCCTGGTCCTCTCGGTGGTAGTGCGCGGCGATGATCGCCTGCACCTGGGCGGGGGTGAGTTTTAAGGTCCGGAATCGCGTTCCGTTCGCGTGGACGTATGGTTCCTCCCATTCGAGAAACACGCTTCCGTTAGTCACACTTGGGCTGATCGACAGGTCTCCGACCTCCCATTCGGGGTAGGTGTTGTCCGGCTCTGGCAGGTCCGGGATCGGCCAGTCGGATATGAGGTCGACGACTCGGACCCATTCGTCTTCTGTCAGCTCGGGGTAGTCCTCCCACAAGGGTGTGTGGTGAAACACGGCGCGGGTGACTTCCTCGGCGGCAATCTTCCGTAGTTCTTTCTCACTGGTCATTGGTGTGCTCCTCTTGATTCGGATGCCGCGAGGATCAATAAGACCTGCTGGCGGGTTATGACTAGAGGGCCAGACGGTGAGCCTGTGTCGATCAGTACGGACCCGTCGTGTTGTCCCTCGTACTCCGTGCCCCCTACCTGCCACACGGGGGCGTAGTCGGGGTCGTTGTTGGTCGGTTTCGGCAGGTCGGGCAGCAGGTGCCCGTCTCGTTCAATGGCGTTAGCGCAAGTCATTGACGGTGCGGTGCCCCGCGATATCTTGGCTATCAGTTTCTCCACGTCGTTGATGCGGGTCATCGTCGGGCCACCGCCTTGTGCTCGATGAGGAAGTCCACCAGAGGGTGCTGCACGTAGAAGGGGATGCGGTAACCGACGCGCTGGGCGCGGTCGATTGCATGTCCGGCGAGAATGGGGTTCTTGCGGAGCATGAGGAGGGTGGCTTCGAGGAAGTCGGGATCGTAGGTTCCGGCGATGCCGCCGATGTAGGCGTCGCGGAACTGCTGGTACTCCTTCGGGTTGTAGCCGGGGTGCAGGGGGAGGTAAGGCCTCCACAGGTCGTCGAGGGCGAACTGTTCCAGGTCGGTGATCTTGATGCGGGTCATGCCGTCACCCCCTCGTGGATCACGGTCACTTCTGCGCTGAGCCGCAGCAGCCCCTCGGCGGAGAAGATTGCACTTCCGCATTCAAAGTTCCCCTCCGAGATCTTCTTACACGGATCGCCGTCATTGTCGAGCACGATGGAGCCCACGGGCAGCTTGTCGAGGTCTTCGGCCCGGTCGATCACGCGGCGGGTGTCCGGCACCAGGCGCGAGACGAGGGTGACGGAGGAGTCACTGAGTCGACTTACTCCGCCGGAGTCAAGATCAACGACGCTCCATGGCGGAGTGGGGAAAGCCCCGACTCGGACGCCTACCGCATTCCGCTCACTGTCTTTCACCAGCCACGCCTCACCCTCCGGCACGTCGGCGGGGTCGGGCAGGGCAACCGGCAAGGATTCCTTGCTAGTTCGATCCCTGGTCAGCCGCTCCACCTCGGCGCGGGCCTCGTCGCGCTCCTGTAGAAGCTGCTTGACACAATCCGTGGTCAACTGGCCGGGTCTCCCGACGTGAGCCTCTGAAACGATTTTCGTCACTTCTGCAATTGCCTTGCCGTTCACCTCTGACCATTTCTTGTGGTAATCGAGTGCATGTTCGACGGCTTCCACACAATCAGCGAGGGCGAGGACGGTGGCGCGTTCCTCGTTGTCGGGGCTATCATCTGTTGGCAGGAAACGGTCTCGAATCTCGTCGGCGAGGGTTGCAGGCGGGGCGGGGACATGAGCACGGATAGCGCGGGCGACAGCGTGTAGATGGGGGAGCACCCCCTCGGGGGTTCCATCGACTTCTTGGGCACACCACTCGTGTGCTTTGCGGTCGTCGTCGGTCACGGGGGTCTGGTCAGTCATTGGGGTACTCCTCTTCCATCTCTATCGATAACTTGGTTGCGGGCCAGAAGGCGTTTCCTTCGAATGCCACGTTCGTAGCCTGTCCCACGCTTCGGCCGTTGATGTACACATAAATAGGACCACCATTAGGCATCATCTCGGTCATCCTTCGTCCTCTCGGTAAGTGCGGTAATACCCGCCGTAAGCACCAGGCTTGTAGCGGTATCCAGCAGCACGCATGTCTTGCTCGTCCTGCCGGTACTCGGTGTTTCGGTCTTCGCGCCCGCAGTGTCGTGCGAACGCCTCCTGCTCAGGGGTCACTTCTCTCCTCCTCGGCAGTGCGGCTCGCGCCCAGTGCCTAGTTCGCGTCCCACTCCCCCGCGTGAACATCATCCTGCGCAATGCGGATAGCTTCTTCCCATGTGGGGGCTGCGACATGAAAAACCGCCGTGACCTCGTAGTCGCGGCGGTGTGTTTTATGTGCGTTGTCGTATAACTCGTTGACGGGGTCAGTCATATATACGAACCGACGACATTGCAGAGCTAAGTTCTATGTAATCTCCGCGAGATCCGTTTACTTCATACCGACACTCACCTACGCCCGACCGATCTACGACAATCGCCCCATTTTCGTAGCCGAGGAGCTTTATGAATTCACCGACATCCGGGTGCCCCTGGCCTGTAGCGTGAAGGTAGCGCAGAATATACCAAATTGCCTTTCCGCATTCTTCTTTTTCACTATCTTTACGCCCCATCCTGCTCAAATATTTAAAAGCATTCGCCAAGTGCGGTGACTCGGGAAAGAATGATTCAATTACCTCGATTGCTTCAATGTTCTTCCTTTTGTAGTGTTGGGGATTGATTTTTTCTTCCATGCGCCCTCCTAGACGATGCTGATGTTTGCGGGTTGTCCGTCCAGATCATCGAAGATGAGGACGCCCGGGTTGCCGGTCGCGCCAGTACTGTTGGCGAACCACGTTGACTGGGTTTCAAGCGCGGGGGCGCACATGATCCACCGTCGTGCCGTGTACGACCACGCCCGCATCCCGTGAAAATGGCCAAACAACAGCACATCTGCTGATGCTGGTGGCCGGTCGTTCGTGATCTGACCCGACCACCAACGCTCCGCGCCGTTGACAGGCCCGCCGCTGAACCGGTGCCCGTGCACCACGGTGTAGGTCAAGTCCCCTGCCGTGTAGGTCACGTCGCCAGTGTTCGGCTCGGGGTAGTAGAAGCTCACACGGTCCGACAGTCGGGCGAGTTCTAGTGCCTGCTGCACGTTGTTGACGATCTGAAGATCATGCGAGTCCGTCATGGACACGTTCGCCACGCGGGTACTTTCCCCGTGATTCCCCGGTACAGCGGCAACAACGACCTCTTCCGCTGCGCCTAGGCACTGCTGGATCGTGTCGGACACCATGTGTGACGCGACGCGGATCTGCTCGGTGAGGGTGAGGTCGCAGCCGCCGATGTTCTTCCCGTGCTGTGAGACGTACCCCTCGATGAGGTCACCTCCGATTACGAGGTTGATGCCCTCGAACGGGCCGTCCTCCAACGCCCGGTCCACACTGTTCTTCCACCTGCTGATGATGATGTCGGTTCCGCCGCCGTCTTCCAGCGACTTGCCGATGTGGGTGTCACTGAGCATGATGGTGCGCCACCACTCCGGGGATTGTCCGGATAGTCCGGGTCCGCGTACACCGCGTCCAACAGGTCTTCGATGTCGAAGCGGCGTTCAGGGCGCTCCACGATCCGCGCTTTGTGCGCGTGCTGGATGCCGTGCCCCGGCACATCCCAAGCACTGTGTCTGACAGGTCCGTCCACCATGTACCGCTGCGGGTCCAGGCCGAAACGTTCGAGAACGCTATCCCACTGTTCGTTTCGGGGCGCTTCCGCATCCTCACGCGGATACGTGGTGACGCTGCCCGTCTCCCCGTCCCACTGCACGCCCGGCGTCCAACCCGACGGGGCAGGCGGCGTGGTCAACGCTTTCAACTTGTCAAGATCAGCCATTCATGTCCTTCCGCAGGGTCTCGCGTAGCGCTTTGAGTGATGTGATACTGAACGGGTAGTCCGCGTTCTCCCGCAGCGCATCCACGACCGTGGGTGCTGGGTTGTTGAGGATCACCTGTGACAGGAGTTCCTGTTCCTCCTCGGTGAACGATCCCCACCATTCGAGGGTGTTGCGGTATTTGGGTGCGGCTAGGTGCCGTAGTGATTCAAGGTCTGCCATTGCTCTCCACTGCTTGGTATAGGTCTTTACGTAGTCGAACCGCCTTGCCCTCCTCGACAAGACGGTCCATGATGTCCGGGATTTGCGGTTTGTGGTGTTCCTCCACGCACGCTTTCAACGTGGCTAGTCCTAGGGGTTTGCCGTAGTTGAGCATGTCGATCACCCAGTGTTCGGGTGGGTGTTTTATGTTCCGGTTGACCCGTGGCCTCCTTCGCCTCTGCCGGTTGCTTCGAGGGTGGTGACACGGGTGAAGGTGGGGAGTTCTACCTTCTGGATGACGAGCTGTGCGATGCGGTCACCGTCTGTCACTTCGAAGGGTTGGTCGCCCGCGTTTTCAAGCTGCACCTTCAACTCCCCGCGATAGTCAGAGTCGATGACGCCCACGCCGTTCGCTACCCGCACTCGCCGCCGTGCCGACAGGCCCGAACGTGAGTACACGTACCCGACATACCCCGGCGGGATTGCGACCTTCACGCCGGTTGTGATGAGTTCCGCGTATCCGGGGAGTATGACGGTGTTCTCGGCGGCTTTGAGGTCAGCCCCGGCGTCTGTGGAGTGCTGCCGGATGGGCGCGTGGTTGTCGTCCGCGATGATGTTGATGTTCAGTGTGTCTCCTTACGCTGCCAATCCAGGACGATGTAGGTGTTCTAGGATTCTTTCGGTACGATTACGTTTTCCCGAATACAACTCTTCTTTGATCTCCATGTAGTACAAGTCCGAGATTTCTTCAAAATGTTCAGCGAACTCAGGATGATTGCGTATCCAACCCCGTGCACGGTTACAGGGGACACAGAATCTGCTGCCATCCTTTAGAAACTCCTTCTGCGAGAAGCTGCCTGGAATATAGAAATGGCCGTAGTCGCAATGGTCACGGCTAGCGTAGTGGTCTGTTCCGTGGATTTTCTTGTCGTTATTATTTTCAGCCTGCGTCCCATACCGGAGATTTTCTGGACGGTTGTTTAGCTTGTTTCCGTCGAGGTGCCTAACCTGCATGCCGTCAGGGCACTCCCCGTAGTGCGCCCACGCAACGACGCGGTGAACTTCATAGGTCTTCCTTCCCCGAGTCGCGTTTCTAATCCCAACCTGCCAGTACCCATTCTTCGCCAGGCATTTCTTAAGCGGCTTCGCCTTTAGCGTTCTGTGCGTGCCATTCTTTCCCTCAACGCGTTTCGCTTCGGACCATACTTCCCCGTTTGCGTCTACTGAATATTCACCTTCCCAAGTCGGAACTGGGATTCTCTCCATTAAACCTCCTGTCTCATGTCAACAAATCTAGAAAAATGAAGTTGGTTTGCGACTGTCACGGTCCCCGTCGCTCCGCCTCGGTTCTTGCCCACGATGATCGTTGTTTCCCCAGCCTTCTCATGGTCCTTGTTTTGCGCGTCGGGCCTGTTCAGAAGGAGCACAACATCGGCATCCATTTCGAGCGAGCCTGATTCGCGCAGGTCGGAAGGCTTTGGCATTGCGTCTTCCCCGCGCTGCTCCACGCCACGGTTCAGCTGTGCCACGGCGATGACAGGTATCTTGCACGACTTCGCCAGGAGTTTGATCTGACGGCTGAATGACGACACTTCCTGCTGCCGGGATTCTTCCTTCACTCCCGACTTCAACAACTGGAGGTAGTCGATAGCGATCAGCCGCACACCGTGATGCCGGACCGCGAGCTTCGCTTTCGCGGTGATGTCCACCATCGTCAGCTCAGGGTTGTCGTCCACCCACAACGGCGCTTCCGTGAGGGTGTCGCGTGCTGCGGCGACCCTGCCCCACTCTGCTTCGGACATGTTGCCGGACTTCACGCACCCGATCTTCACCTGCGCTTCTGCGGACAGCGCGCGTTCCTGTACCTCGTCCTCGGTCATCTCGAGGCTGAACAGCAGGCTTGGTTCGCCGCGCCTGATGCTCATTTCCCGCATGATGTCGAGCGCGAGCGTGGACTTACCAACCCCGGGGCGGGCGGCGACGATCACCATCTGCCCCGCCTTCAACCCGCCGTTCAACAGTTCATCAAGATCCCGGAAGCCAGTGGGGATAAAGTCAGGCATCTCCCCATCACCCCGGGCACTGATCTCGTCCAACAGTTGATCGAGGGTGTCTCCGATACGTCTAGCGTCCGTCGCCGCGTCATCCTCCGCCGCGTCCACCAGTTCCTGCGCGTACTGCCGCAGTTCCGCCAATGATCGGCCTTCACGGTGAGCGTCGTGGAACTTCTGCTCCGCCTGCTCCAACCGCCGACGGATAGCGTTCTCATGCACATGGTGTGCGTGGAGGCTGACCGTAGCGGGTAGGGGTGCTTCTCGGATGATGTCACCCCACGCCTCAGCTAGGGCGCTACTGCCGAGTAGGCCCTTTTCCATGACGTAGTTCTGGCCGCTGAGTTCGTTGGTGACTTTGCCCGCGTTGTAGCCCTCGACGATGGCATCAAAGAAGCCCCGGTAGACGGCGTTTCCGAAGTCTGCGGGGCTTGTGTGGGTGAGGGTTTCGGGGATAATGTCGGGGGTACGTAGGCATCCTCCGATGACGGCTCGTTCTGCTTTGTGTTTGAGCTTATCCAGTTGGCACCCCCAGCCCGAGGAGCAGTGCCCCGGCGATTATGAGCGTGGGGACTACCACCGCCCCCTTGCAGTATGCGTTCTTCCTATCCTCGGATCGAAGGTTTTCTTCGATGAAAAGCGGCCCGATCACTAGAAGTAGCCCAGCTACTATGAGGCTTACTGAACCTAGCGTGATGAATACTGCATCCCAGTTCATCGTGCACCCTCCAGAAAAGCATTCAAGGCATCAATGATCATGTGCTCACGACTGGTATCCGTGAGCTGGATAACCCCTACAAGGTCACCGCCCTCAAGGATTCCCCGTGAACCGTCGTCGTAGATGTCGCCAAGTTCCCAGTTCATCGGTTCTCCTTCTGTTCCCACTTCACCTGCATCCACCCCGCAACAAGCACCGCTGAGAGGAACGTCGGCCAGAACGGGACGTCATTCCCGGACAGGGCTTCGAGCAGGGGCACGAATCCGAAGTAGGTGATCCCTGCCCATGCTGCGAGGCCGATGGTGAAGAGTAAGACGATTGCTGCTGCGTTCACGCTTCCTCCTCGTACTTCTTCTTGATGTAGTCCCCTAGTCCGGCTCCGTACATCCAGCCCATGATGAACAGGGGAAGTTCCTCCATCGACATGAAGTCGTCTTCGCCCATGATGCTGTTGTCCTTGTCGAACCGAACTCCAACAACTCGTGAGGTAAGTGCCTTCTCATCCACTTCCGTGACGATGTAGAGGTTGTCGTACAGTTCGCGTGCTTCTTCGGGGAGGTTGCCGACCTGGTCGAACTGGTCTCCCATGCATGATTCAATTCGACTCATTCATCCGCCTCCGGTTCGTGGATCACGGTCACCGGGCCGTAGCGATCAATCAACTCTTCAGAAGTGAGCTCGTCGTATCCGTACTCCCAATAGCTGGGGCCTATCTTCTGGGATGAGGCCTTGTTCTTGTCGAGCACGACGGAACTCTTTGGCAGCTTGTCCAGGCCCTCCGCCTTGTCGATCACGCGGCGCGTGTCCGGCACCAGGCGCGAGACGAGGGTGATGTCAGTGTCGGAGCACCACCCCCCGGAGCCCAGAGTGTTGAGGCTGAACGTCTCCCACGGGTGGGGTTCGCCACTGTTTCGCAACCCGAGTAGGTGCTCATTCTCACCCTCCACGTCCACGAGGTACGGCTGACCCTTCGGCACGTCGGCGGAGGCAGGCAGGTTCATGCGGTCTAGGTTCTCCTTCGCCCTTTTACCGATGACTCCGCCGGGCGCGAAAATAAACTCACTATCGGGGTGATCCTTGATGATTCTGGTTAGCCGATCCACCTCGGCTTCCAGCTTCGCCTGCTTCCGCTCCGAACTGATCATCTCGTTCTGGAACTCGTCACGCTCTGACCTGAGGTTGATGTTGTCCAATCGCAACTGTCGAGACTCATGTCTCAGCCATTTGATCGCGTCATCTTGAACAGCGATCTGATCCCAACCGTCCGATCGATCACGGTGCAGTTCTTCGATCTTCCGTTCCTGCGCATGAATGATTGATTGATCGTGCTTATCAGTCATTGTCTCCTCCGAAGTGTTCCGCAGCGAACGTGACCCCGTACCGATCAAACCCGCCCGACAGGTACTCGGATGTGCCGGTGTTGATGGCGAGGATGGGGGCCTGCAACAGCCCCTCACTCTTCGCCCACGTTGCGATGTTCGGGGTGATTGTCACTTCCGTGTAGGGCACGTTCTTTGTGTCGAGTGCGCGTTTCATTTTCGTGCAGTTTGGGCAGTTGTCTTTCGTGTACAGCGTGACGCCGTTGTTGATGTTCAAGCGTTCTCCTCCGTGTCGACGTAGGTTGTCCAGTGCTCTGGTGCGGGGATGCCCTCTTTTTCGTCCCGTGCTGCGGCGTTCATTCCGTACTGGATGTATCCGGATACTCTGTCGCGGTACCAGGGTGTTGCGATGTGGTTGAGTATCCAGTTCGCGGCGATTTTCGCTAGCAGGTTTCTCCAGCGGCCCACCGTTCTCCTCCTCGTGCCCCAGGGCGTGCCGTATTAGCGCTCATTGCGCCACTGACGGACTTTTCCCGCCCCGGGCGTAGTTGCTTACCTAACGCCGTTCAGGCCGTCAGAACGGCGTCTGTTCGTTGAATGGGTCAGCGGCAGGGGCCCCGCCGAAGCCGCCCGACTTCTGCCCACCGTCGTTGAACCGCGACACCGGGGCCGCAACCTCATCCGCCGTCACGTCATAGAACGTGCGCTTCTGCCCGTCCTTCTCCACATCCCGCTGCTTCAGGCGACCTGTCACGTTCACCTTGTCGCCCTTGCTGAACTGTGCGGCGACGTTCTCCCCCAGCCCTTCCCACGCGGTGACGTTGAGGAACGTGCTGTCGGCGTTCTCCCACTCGCCCTGCTGGTTCTTCCGGCGACTGTTCGTGGCGACTCGGAAGCTGACGACCGTCTTGCCGTTGGCGTCGCGGGTTTCCGGGTCTGCGACGAGGGTTCCGTTCGAGATGGTGATGTTCGGCAATGCCATGTGTGTCTCTTTTCTGCGCTTGTGTAAGCGCGGTATGTTCTTCTGTCCTGTAACGCTCTGAGAGCGCATCAAAAAGCCGCGTGGCATAAGTTGCTCACGCGGCACGTTTTCTTCCCTCAGCGGGACGCCTAGACGCTATTCCAACGCCCTACGCTCTCCACCAACAATCAACCCGATCCGTTGATCCCGCTCCTCCTGTCGTAACTCGCGAATCCTCTCCAACTGCCGTCGCTTCCGAGGATCAGACTCCCACTTCGACAACACCGTCAAAGCAGCCTCTTTCAAATCCTGCGGCGTGACCTTCCCCCACTTCGACCGGTTCAACGCCCACCACGTCACAGCCTCCGGCCACACCTGCACCGGGACAGGCACCTGTGACAGTGCTTCGCCCCATGCTTGTGCGGCTTGCTGTGATGGTTGGGGGAACTTGTCGGGGGCGAGTGTTGCGCCTTTTTCGAGGACGTGCGCCGCTAGACGCGTCCAGTCGGTCACTTGATATCCTCCAGTTGCTTCTTTATCTGCTGAATAACAACGGGGCTGAGTCGATAGCTCTCAACATTCGGCTCAGTCACCATCTGAAACCTCAGCTCGTCGTAGATGGATTCCCGCACAGCTTCCTGCACTAGTGCGAGCGCTTCCTCAGGGTCGCCGTTCTGATGTGCCTGGCAGGCGCAGTTGCGCTTGTGGCAGTCCGCCTGCAACAGGTTCCACTCGTGCCGATTCACGCTCGCGGCACTGATAGCCCAAGAGATCCGCTTCCACAGCTCCGGGGAAATCTCATCGTTCACGTCAGCTCCTTCACCACATCACCATCCACCACCGAACCCTCAACCACATCCAACCAAGACGAAGCCACCGTCTCAGACACGAACTCATCCTCGAACCGGTCATCGTTCAACCACCCCTGCGCCATCTTCACCTTCGTCCGGGGTGTTCCCCGAGACCGGCACAGATCCGCGTACGCACGAGCGGCCCCGACAATCTTCGACGGATCAGAACGCTTCACCGCCTTGTCCCAAGCAGCCTTCGCAGGCTTCTTCCCCTCCTTGCGCGGGAACGCCCTCCAGAACTCATCGAAAAGATCTTCCGATGCACACTCTAAGTTCCCTTGGGTAGTAGTTCCCTTGGGTAATAGTTCCTCTCCGTCTACACGTATAGGGGTACTACGCGTAGACGTAGGGGGGTCTACCGTGTGCGCGTATAACCCCCCTCATTTTCTTCGGTTGCATCAACTCGTCGTAGACACATAGCCGTTCGACGTGCGCTCACGAAACCTCTCATCCCGGTGCCGAGACACGTTCCCATCCTCGTCCCGATACCGGGGAAACACCGTCACCAACCCCAGTGACTCCAGGACCTCTACGGCCTTGTCCGCCACCTGAGGCGACTTGTACCCCATCATCTTCGCCAACGTCGCCCTGGACGGGTGAGCCGTCCTGGTCTTGTTGTCAGCAAACTTCAACAAGATCAAGTACAGGCAAACAGCGTTAGCCGTGGGGATAGCTTCTAGAACATCGTGGTACACGACGGTGTAGTGCCGTGTTCTTGCTTCAATGTCAGCCGTCAAGCAGTCACTTCTCCTCCCGTGACTCGTGGCGCTGCTCGCGGACGTGCTCCTGGAACTCGTGCCACATCGCGTGGATCGACTCGTCTCCGGCGTTGCGCAGAACGTAGTTTGCTAGCCATTCGGCGGTCGGGTCATGTGAGAGCGGATTGCCTGCTTGCTTTCCTGCGATGTTCTCCATGATGAACCACGCTACTTCTTCCAGGTCAGATCCCTGGTCGTCGTCTATCTTCTTGGTCATTGCCGTCCTCTCTAGGTGGTGTACGTTCCCCCTGGATAGTACTCATCTTTCGGGCTGACCATTGACGCATGGCCTCCGCCAATTCCGCGTCGTCGTACAGGTCATCCCACACGTCACGCACCCGTGAACCACCGCCTCACAGTCTCCGCTGCACGCTCACGCCACGACAACGGCTCCGGCACATAATCCCGGAACTCCTCAACCCCAGCCACAAGCTCATCCCACTGCTCCCACGTGAACCTGTGAGACCAACCGAACTCCGTGCTGTCGTCGTGCGGCCAGTATGAGTACTCCAACAGCACATGATCGTCTAGCACCGCTCCGCTGATCGCTTCGAGGGATTGCCCGTTGTCGTGCTGATCCATGTACACAGCAACGTCTCTCATCCCCAACACCTCAAATCTTCGACTGTAGCTGGACGCCTATCCTCGATCCCCAGAACCTCCGTCAGTGGCCCCGCCTGTAGCATGTAAACTGCCGGAATAGGGTAGTTCGCACCAGAAATTACACCGCCATCTTCGGGATCATATTCGAGAAGTTCGTATCCAACGGAGTCAGGCGAAAGAGTTCTGCGCTTGTGGACTCGACCTTCCTCATCGGTCACATATCTCGGCATTCCGCCGCTGAAGTCTTCCATCGTTCTAAAGATGCGTGGCGTACTACCGTTCATCCCTGCACCTCCTCGCGGCGGGCCTCAACAGCGGCAACAACCGCATCCCATTCAGGCCATGTCATGTTGACAGCAGTGACAGGATCAAGATCGTCCTCCCTCGCGCTCATCGCCTCCACATAGTGGTCGTTGATGCTGACATACAGGCCCTCATCTGCGTACACTTCAACTGTTTTCTTTCTCATCTATCCTCCTCGCATTCGATAACCGCCCCGTTCTCCAACAACATCGACCACACACCCCGACGCAACACCGGCGTCAACACCGGCGAATCCCAACCATGAACAAGCCACCCGTTGTCATACGCCCGGGCAGTGTCGGCATGGATAGCGCGATGACAGGGGTCACAGACACCTAGTCCGTTCGGAACCGTGTGCTCGCCGCCCTGTGACCGCAAAACACGGTGGTGCCAATGGTGGGCACGCCCTGCGCACTCCAACCAATCCACGATGGCCTCACACTCCGGCTCCGGCGCCATGCCCTCCGCCCGGCCCATCACCGCCCGGTACACGCTCTCCGGCATCCGTTTACGCGGCAGACGGAACACCCCCATACAAGTAGAAACAGTGCCCCACCATGTTTCTGGCGAAGCACTGTGAAGGGGCACGGGCACCCGGCTCATATCTCAGCCACGATGACCACTTCCGCACATACAACCGTTGCGTCTCAGGGTCCAGCAGCCGCGTTCCATCGATGGCGTTGTTGTGGAACTCCATCGTGAATTTGATGATGTCGTCCCTGTGCGCGGTCATGCGACCTCCTCCAACTCCCACGTCTGCAACCGGCCAAGATTGTGCGCGTGCTCACGCAGCAACGACAGGTTCCCCGACAGGCGATCCACCATCCGCTTATCCAACGTCACATAGTGCGTCCGGTCGCCCTCCGTACGCTGCTCGACAAGGATCTCCCCATCCGGCATCGCATGAACCTTCGTCCACTGCCGAGGCTTACGACCCCACACGTCCACAATGCGGGCCAACAGCCCGCGAGACGGCCTTTCCTGAACAATCCGACTCACAGGTCACTCCCTATCCACTTTGCGCGAAATGCCGCTAAGGGCACGAGAAGTCGCAAGTTTTCCCGACACGCCATTCCATCGCCCGTAGGCATCCTTGCACCAGCACTCATTCTCGCCGGGTCCAATAACCACCGTGTACATGCGAGCACGTTCATAATCGTCAAAGGTATGGAGGTACCGTGCGGTTCCATTATCCAGCGCGCCAGTTTCCTTCTTAACTCGTTCCGCCCACGCAATAAACTCGCGTGCCCTGTCAACGAGCTCATCAACGTTCTGGAGGCTAGCGCCTCTACTCCGTCCCTCCGCGCCGTCCAGCTTCCTCAACGCCGCCAAAGCAGCAGCCTTCTCCGCGCCATCAAACTCGACAGCATCAATACTCTTCAAAGCAGCCTTGATCCGACCATTATCCGTTGCCATACTCTCCTACCTCCCGGCGTTTCCATACGCCACTCGCACACTCGCCCCGAGGCTTTGGAAAGTCCTCACCTCCAAGTCAAGTGCCTTACTCAAACGATCAGCATGCTTATACGCAGCCTCCGCCACGTCCCGACGCTCACGCTCCTCAGCGGTCTCCAGCTCAACCTTCGCCTCACGCTCCTTCACCGGCCCCTCGGCAGCGAGATACGCCCGCGCCTGCGCCTGGTCAAGAAGCCTGTCCGCCTCCATGAACTCCGCGTAACGATCCGACGTGATGCGGATTCCGCGTGAGATCCTGGTGACAAGCTCCGTGAGGTGAGCCTCGATCTGCACAGGATTCAGCGGCTCATCCATCAACCCTCCTTCGACTTATTCACAAGACTGATCCCATAAGCCGTCCACTCATCCTTAGCCCCAGCCTGGATCGCCTGAGCCTCCATCTTCCGAACACGATCAATGTCAGTAATCTTGTACAGGCGATCCAAGAATTCCTTCTTCGCGCCATCATCGACGATGTTGTACGAGAACGAATCCGGGTCCGGCTCGTTCGTAGGAAGGCACAACGTCTGCAAGTACGACGTACGCAACGCCACAGACATCGCCTTCGTCGTAGCCTTGTCACCAGAATCAAATGACTCCGCAGCGACACTCGACACGATCTCCGAACCATCAGGACCGCGCCAAACGACCTCAACCGTGAGATCCACCGTCTTGGCGACACTGTTCTTAGTCGGCTTCTCCCCGGTCTCCTTGTCGAGGACGCGGGTGTACGTCTTCAGTCCATGCTTGCGCATCGACGGTCCAACGATGTTCATAACGTCGTCAATGCCACGGAAGTTGAACCCCTGGTGACTGTTCTTCTGGTTCTTCCCGAGGTGAGTCACATCCCGCATCACAGCGGTGATCGCCTCGTCAACGTTCATCTTCTCCGTCACTCGTTCTCCTTCTCTAGCACCTTCACGCTCGGCGCACCGTCCTTCTCGACCATGTACTTCGCCAACAGGGCAGGGTCATCGGCGTTGTCCGCCTCCCACGACTTCCGGTCGAACGACCGCGACCGACGCCCAGGCGACACCTCAACCACAAACCCGCCATAATCAACCGACCGGGCAGACGAACCAACCACGTCCAACAGGTCAGCCTGCAACGCCGCCCGAGCCTTCTCACGCTCACGCAACTCAGCACGCAACAAGGCGATAGCAGACTCCTCCTCCGCCAACGCCCGCGCCACAGCCATAGCCTCAAAATCAGACTGATCACCCTGCACAAGCTCCGGCGGGGTGAACGCAAGGAACCGCTCAGCCACATCACGCAACTCCGCAATCAGCGCCTCATCCCGCTCCACGTCGAACACGCGCAACGGGTGAAGATCCGCCCAACCGTCCTCATCCGACCAGTGCTCCACAGCGAACACGCACCGCTCCGCCCCGGTCACGAACAACTGCCACGCGACCTGACAGGCGTACTTCTTGCCGGTCTGATCAGCGCACACGTCAGCCCACGACAACCACTCGTCCTTGTCGTCTGACACCTTGCGCGTCTTAATCTCGCCCAACACCAGGCCGTCGTCACTCACCATGTCAGGGGTCGCGCCAAACCTGGGGTCATCCTCACTGACAAGCAGTGACCGATTCGGGCGCAGCCACGGGTAGTCCTCCGACAGCATGTCGCAATGACCGGCTCCCGATCCTTGCCGTGCTTAGTGAACCTGTTACCCCGGAACGTCGAAGGCGACCGCTTCTCCCTCCACAGTGAAGCGAACGCCCTATCCGAACCTGCCTTGATCTTCGCCACGTCCGTCGCAGTCACAACCGACCTACGCTGACGCAACCACTCCTCCTCGCCCGTGTAGGGCAGCTCAACGAAACCCAACTACACTCCTCACCATGGCCAACCTCTTCAACCACATCGACTTCATCAACGGAGACCACACCGGCAAACCGGAGTTCCAAGAAATCCAAGTCCAAGCGGGCTACCTACTCCAAGAAGACGGCCCAAACCGCGCCCAACTCCTCAACACCATCCTCAACCAGCACTTCGAAATCGAAGACGTACGACGACGAGTAGAATTTTTAGAGGAACTTCTAGGCTCTCGCCTCGAATGAGCAGCGGAACGGCGCTTGAACTCCTGATAAGCCGCCTCCGGATCATCAACTCTTAACTCGATCGGTCCGGCACTGCTTGACTCGCTTGCGCTCACGATCAGCCCTCCAGCCTCTCCAACTTCGGATCAATGCTCTCCAGCAGCATCATCAGCGACACCACCGCACCAACAATCAACACAACCAACACAACAGCCTCCTCAAGGCACACCCACGTACACTCAGCACATGGACTGGAAAATAGAACCCCTCGCCCCCAACCTCTTCCGATTCACCAACACCAGCGGACACAAACTCGTCCTCGTTGGCTTCTCCCCCATCGGTGGAACCACCATCAACATCAAAAACTCAACAGACCCCCACTACCTCAACGGCCCGCTGGATTCGGGTGCATCGTTTGACGTTTCAGTGGTAGGCGGCGCAGCAGTGCTTCACGCCAAGATCCCCGGCGTTCGGGACATCGAGTTCCACTTCGAAGCCCCCTGACCAGGCTATACCCATCATCCCACTCTGTGATGCGCCCATCCGGACGAATCAGAACATGGTTCCCGTCCGGCAACGCCACATCAACACTGTCATCATTCAACTCAATCTCAACCATCAGTCCTCCTCAGGACAACAACCCACGCTTCTCCGACTTCAAAATCTCCGACCTCCGCACCATGCGAGTCCCCCTAGGCCCCGCAGGCTGCAAATACAACCACGTCCCATCATCAAGACGACGGTTCACAGTCTTCTCCGAACAACAAAGCCACTCCGCGATCTGCTTCACCGTCATATACTGATCATTCGCCATGCCACACCCCCTTCCACAAGCGGTCGGCAAACACATCATCTTGCGCGAACGGTGTAACCCCAGTACTCTCAACAGTGCCCTCCTCAGGCAGCGATGAGCACACCATCTTCCACCTCCTCAGAAGACCCCTCATCCACGCACTCACAACCAAACAACGTCGGCTCCAAGCCCAGGTGCTCCAACGCCCACCTGACGAGCAGGAGCTTTTTCGCAGACTCGCACGCGAACCCATGAGCCTTCCGCAGCATCACAGGGTCCGTCTCCTCTGCTTTCCTCCGCATGTCGTACTCCACCATCGAGTAAGCGCGTAGCTCCTCGATGCGAAGTTCACTCTCGGTCAGATCCTCCAACGACCGGGCGTAATCATCAGACTGAAAAATCATGCGGCAACACCCACACCAAAAACCTCATCCTCAATCCACCGCGCCAACGTCCCCGGCGACTGATGAAGGTTACGGTTCCGAAGCGAGTGACCGGCCCGCTGCTTGATGTCCAGGAAACTCGACTCCAGTACCTCCGCGATATCACTCTCAACCAGCTCGACGTACGACCGGTTCTTCACGACCGACCGAAGAGCCTGAATCGTGGGCATGTCAATGGACGCGCCACCGTCCTTCACCGCCGCGAGAAGAGCAGCGAAGATAGCGAACCTGCCATCCCCCAGCTCGTCGTACACCTTGTGAACCGTCCGCCACGCCCCAATGTCCTCACGGGCGATACCGTTCACCTCGAAGATGCGATCAATGTTCGCCGCGTCAGAGTCTGCACGGAAGTCACTCTCGATCTGATGAGTGTCCGCAGCGCTCATCGACAACTTGTTCTTGTTCATCCCGACGAAGATCTCCGAGATCTCGGCGTAGGAGTGAACGTTGATGACCTTGCACCACAGCTGCTTCACACCCTTTCGGAGCGACACTTCGTGGGTGTGTCCACCGTCGATGATCCAGTAGCGACGATTCGCCCCGGACGTCGTGTAGGCCACCGTGAGCGGGTTGATGAACAGTGGATTGTAGTCCTTCATGATGCGTCGGACGTGCGACTCGCGCATGTCACGCTGAACCAGGGGGTGACGTTCCATCATGGAGACGTCCACGAGCCTGTATTCGGGGTTGTAGTTCTTCACCTTTTTTCTCCTTCGTAGAGGTGGAAGTAGTGAGAGAGGAGCGTCCTCTCTTCAGGGGTGCTGTACTTGTTGAACATGCGCTCAACTTCTTTCTGGATCAGCGCTTCTCGCGCTGACTTGACTTCAGCCTCCGTGGGCGCGGGCTTCGCTGCGTCACGGATCTTCTTCGCGGCAGCGGACGGAGCGACCTGGCCCGCTTTGATTTTCTCGAACATCTCGGGGTCGGTCTGCTCGACGTACTTCGCGTCGCGGACTGATCGACCGGACACTCCAAGCATCGCGCCCGCCTCATCCGAGGCCCTTGCATTGGCCTGTTGTGGCAAATTTTCCACAACTGCTCGGCCTGCTTCATTGTTCTGTGCCGCGACCTGTCGCTTCTTCGCTTCGACCGCTTTCCACTTCTCAATCTCCACAGCGATGGCGGCCAACTGCCCCTTCGACAGGTGACGACGATGCAGGTTTCCCGACGTGATCCACGCCGTAACGAACTGCTCCCAATCCGGAGAATCCGAATCCTTCCCCGACGTGTTCCCCGGAATGTCCTGCGTGACAATCGGCTCAACCCCCGCCAGCAGACACGCTGCCATGCGGTTACGCCCATCAATCAACACAACATCCGGCTCAAGCTCAGCTTCAACCTCAGGAGGCAACGACATGAACCCGCCGAACTCATCTGTTTCAATGCCGTGCTCGGCAAGGATTCGAGCGTTGTCCTTGTAGTACGGAGCAAGAACAATCGCCTCGTGCTGGCCGTTCTCCCTGATGTCGTCCGCGAGCTGCTGAAGCTCAGCTTCGCCGATCATCGGGAACATCGACGCCACCGGGTGAACCGGATACCCGCCGATCTCTTCTGTGATTCCTACTGGCAGTGACATGCCACTAACTCCTGATTGATTGGGGTGGTGGGGTTACTGCCTGTTGTCCAGACCTGACCACTGACAACGGGCCTCAGTCTCGTAAATCATCTTCACAATCTTCTTCCCTTCCGCGACCCTCGCCGCGTCATCCTCGACCTCTGCCAAGGCAAGAACCCGCCTACTGATCTCCTCGAAAGCGGCGTCCGCCTGCGCCTCCGTCCAGTCCTCCACGAAATACTTCCTAACAAAAAACCAAGTGCCCGCCGCCTGCCCCTCCAGGCAGACTCGGAACGTGCACAGCGTCATTGCGATGGACTCGAACCATCCGCCCTCCTCAGGACTGCACCCGCCAAGACGAGGGGCCGTATCGTCCGGCCCC
The DNA here is from genome assembly GCF_001942345.1 of Corynebacterium sp. CNJ-954. GTDB lineage: Bacteria > Actinomycetota > Actinomycetes > Mycobacteriales > Mycobacteriaceae > Corynebacterium. Next base: position 65,504 of record NZ_MKKI01000003.1, on the reverse strand, counting down.
TTACTTCTTCTAGAGCGTGTTTCCCTACACCCATGACAAGGTGTGTACTAACCGCCCGCGTGGTATCCGTAGCCGTCACGGCAAGGCCCCCTCCCGGGATTCACTCGACGCCACGTGTGCGCCAACCTCGCTCGAACTATCGGACCTGCGCGGTAAATATCTATCTACGCTGGTCTTTCCCCCTATGGGGTCCGTCCCGCCGTGGGTTCGACTCCGATCCTGCCCGGGCTTCCTGCTCTGTCCACACCGGGTGGTTGTCTTCGTCCCTCTGGGGGCTAAGTTGAGAAAATATCCTGCGAACCTCCGGCGCTCCGTCCCCGTCTGGGTGGTGGCTTCCGTGCCGCTGAATCACAGTCAACACCATGGGTTGATATTTGTCAACCATCGATCTGAAAGAAGTTTTTACTGTCGCATACGCCCAGTTCAACGTGTGTGTTACGACTTTGCGTCAAGTTGACCAAAGACCTCCGCGATGGCAATGCGACACCACTCCCACAGGGGACCTCAGAGCGTCTTGCCGTCCCCGCCCCGCCGACAAGTTGACTCCCCCCGTCCCATTACCACAACCCATGGGTGACAAAAGGCAACCACACGCTTATACTGCTAGATATGAACCTTTACGAAGATCACGCAGACTGGATCGCAAGCCTCGGAGAAGGCGTCACCGTAGGCGAAGCAGAACGCCGCATTGGCCTATCGAAGGCGACTTTGCGCAAGTACATGGAGCGGCACAACGGACGGCTTTCCCCCCAGCACGTCCTAAAAATCTCCGACGAATACGGTGCCAATGGTGCTGTGGCTCTAGTTGAGACGGGCTACCTCCCCGCCGAATCCTTGTTCATCCAGGAGACCCCAGAGGAAGTGAAGCTCCGCGTCCTTGCTGAAGTCATGGACGACATTAGGAAGTAGCCGTCACTACAAGGCGCCAAGGTCGCGCAGGAGGTGCAACAGGGGTGCAGCCTCCTCCACGGGGGGACGTAGGGCGATGCGGTTCAAGATTTCGTCAATTATGGGGGCAAGGGTAGGGGACGGGTGTGGCATGTTCAGATCTTCTCCGGTTCGGGGGTCGTGTGGCTTGTTTTGCAGTCTAGACGACCAGCCGGACAATTAGAACACGTGTTCGATTTTAGGCCACCGGAGGCCGCCTCATCTTGCCCTTGCGCAGGGACTATCGACCGAGCGCCGAGCCTGTTACTTCCACCCCCAACATTCCCCCGAGGTTGACATATATCAACTTTATGGTGCACGATGTCTACCAAACAGCACCTATCTGGTGCCCCAGACGCTCAGAGGAGAGCATCATGAGCCACCCCAACGGCCCGCAGGACCACACCCCCCAACAGAACCCACGGTGGACACCCGGGCCATACGTGAACAACAACGGCCAGCCGTACTACAACCCGAACGCAGAACATCACACCCCCGCCCCGCAAAAAGACCCCTTCGGATGGATCGGAACAACCGGGCACATGGTATTCGCACTCGGTGCTATCGGTGTCGTCATATCCATCCTCGGAGCAGCCGTTTCACGTGAAGATGAAGTCGCATACGCGATCACAGCCCTCTTCGCCTCAGTGGCTTTCGCCACCCTAGGCCTGGCCGTCGTCGCAATAGCTCGGATCGGTACCGGACTCTTCCGCGCCGGACACATCAAGTAAAACCTCACCACAGGAGAACATCATGAGCCGCCGTATCACCACAGCTACACTCGCAGCGATCACCACACTCACACTTGCTGCCTGCGGAGCAAGCGACGAGACTGCCGACAGCGCCACGCAAGCGCCTGCCACCTCGACAACCGCCGAAGAAGAAGACAATGGCCCCGTCGTCGACCGCATCACCGGCGCGCTCGACAAGCTCGACGCCCCCTGGGGAAACGTCGAGTACAAAGGCGAGAACGAAGAGGCCGTCGCAACCGACGTGTGGGACCTGGACATCAACGAGCGCGACTCATCCATCCTCGTTTTTCTCGATGAAGACGCGCGGAAGGAATGGGAACAGTCCGTAATCTGGCTAGACGGCATATCGGTGGCCTACGACAACGTAGGCATCAGCCTGAACAGCGGCCTAGGCAAGAACGACAGCCTAGAGCTTGCCCCGAAGTTGGCTGAAGAACTCGACGGGCGCGTGACAACAGGGGACACTGACATGTTCCGCGACGACGCAGACGAAGAATCGGAACCTGACGAGTCGCCCAACCCACCCCCGCAGCAGAGCCTGCGACTGCGCCAGCCCCCACCGCCACCTGCGCCCTCGACCCCATATACGAAGCGGGAACAACGTTCTACAGTGACGGCACAAGCGGCTTCACTACCGCGTGCTTCGACCAGTTCAGGACCACCAACGGGACCGGACGACAAACCCCGCCGGAACCCGACCCCGCAACCATCCCGTATGCAGACGGTGGCACGTGCCCTGCCTACCTATGCGGATACGGACATGACGCTAACGGTAACCCCAATCCGTCTTCCGGCGAATTGCAGCAGCAGTGGCTAGATCAACAGCAGTAGGAAGTCATGCCCACCCCGCAGAAGTACCAGTCCGCCAAAGGCACCCGCTGGCGCATCCAATACGTAGACCCCACTAGGACACGCCGCACACGAAGCGGGTTCCAGACCAAGAAGCAAGCTGAGCACTGGGCCGCCGAAAACCTCATCGAACGCAACACCGGCAGCTGGATCGACCCTAAGAGCGGGAAGATCACGGTCGGACAACTCGGAGACGAATGGCTCAAAAACCAAACCCACCTCAAAGCCTCCACCCGCGAACTCACCGACATGCGCTGGCGAGTCCACGTCAAACCCCGGTGGGGCGAAGTGAGCGTCAACGAGGTCACCAACGCTGACGTTCAAGCATGGGTAAGCCGCATGGAACGCGGCGCATCAACCGTCATTGGCGTGCACGCGATCCTCGCTAACATCCTCGACATGGCCGTGAAGCAACAACGCTTACTCGTGAACCCCGCCCGGGACGTGACCCTGCCGAAGAAGGGCAAGGGGGTGAAGGTGTACCTCACCGCCGATCAAGTGAAGGATCTTGTGGACGAGTGCTCCGTAAAAGGCGACCTTATCTACCTGCTGGCCACAGTCGGGCTGCGGTGGGGGGAAGCCGCCGCGCTGAGGGTGAAGGATGTGGACTTCAAACGGCGCAGGATCTCCATCACACGCAACGCTGTGACCGTGAAGCAGAAGATCGTGATCGGCACCACGAAGGCTGGCGAGAACCGGACGGTAGCGGTGCCCGCCGAGGTGCTGAACGATCTTAAAGACAGGGTGAAGGGCAAGTCTCCCGACGATCTTCTGTGGCACCGGAACAACGGTGAGCCACTGCTGAAGCTGACCGGCAACAGCTTCTTCCATCATGCTGTGAAGCGTCGCATGGCCGCAGACCCCACCTTCCCGAAGCTCTCCCCGCACGGGCTGCGCCATGTCGCTGCGGGCCTCATGGTGTCCTCCGGGGCGAACGTGAAGGTCGTACAAAAACAGCTCGGGCACGCGTCCGCCACGGAGACCTTGAACCGGTATGCGGACCTGTTTGACGAAGACCTTGACGCGGTAGCCGACCGGATGGATGACGTGCTCTCACGCGTCACGAAGCTGCGTGCGTCAAATATGCGTAAAATTGAAAAAGAGGCTACCCTGGGAGATTCCCGAAATAGCCTCTGACCTGGTGCGTCCGAGGGGACTCGAACCCCTACATCCGTCAAGGCACCAGGACCTAAACCTGGCGCGTCTGCCAATTCCGCCACGGACGCCGAGACGGCCACCCCGTGGCCGTCGACGCAGCCGGACTACCGGCTGCTCCGGGTTATGGTAGCAGCACCACCAGGGGTACCCTGGAACCTGTGCCTGATCCCGTGCCCGATGACTCCTCCGGAACCACGAACACGCCGACGTCCACCGGATCCCGGCAGCCGCAGTCGCTGCGAGTCCGGGTGGTTCAGCTGCTCTTTCTGGCACTCGCCGTCGTAGCCACCCTCTGCCTCGCATGGTGGCAGTGGGGCCGGTGGTCCAGCGGGGACGGCTCCTACCAGAACCTGGGGTACGCATTGCAGTGGCCGATCTTCGGCCTGTTCTTCATCTTCGCCTACCGCAGGTACATGGAGTATGAGCGCGACAAGGCAGCCGGGGCCACCGCTCCCGCCGCCCCTGACGTCTCCCCGGACTCCGGACCCCGCGAAATCCCGGACGACATTCTCCCGACGCGTGACACCAGCGCCGCGGCGCGGGAGTACTTCGAGGACGACCGGCGACACCAGGCACGACAGGCCCGCGGCGACCGGAAGTCAGCAGGCAACAACACAGCAAGGACGGACTGAGAACACCGATGACCACCCCGACCACTATCCCGGTGACCCCTGAACGCCAGCGCCGGGTCAAAGGAGCCCTGACCCGCTACTCGGTCCTGGCCTACATCACCGGCCTCTTCCTGCTCTTCCTGTGCGCGGAGATGATCCTCAAGTACCTGGTCTTCCCCCCGATGGACATCGAGGCACCAGGTTGGTTCTCGGTCGTGGCCATCGTCCACGGATGGATCTTCCTGGTCTACTGCGCTACCTGCCTGGACCTGGGTGTCAAGGCCCGGTGGGCACCAGCGAAGTGGGTGACCACCATTCTCGCCGGCGTGATCCCTGTACTGTCCTTCGTGCTGGAACGTCGTCGCCGCAACGAGGTCGTCGAGACGTTCGGCCTCGAGCGGTAACCGGCACCAGCCCTTCCCGGTTCAGTCCGCCTGCGAGGTCTCGACTTTCGCCCGCCGCACCGCGGCGGCATCAATGTCGGTGGTCTCCGCCCCCGTGTCCGGTGACCATCCGGCCGGTGCCTCCGGCCATTCATGGGTCAGACATCCCAGGACGGCCAACGCGGCGGCCTGTGTCGTCACCGGCAGCGTCGACAGATCCGGGAGGAACCCGGGGTTGTGGTTGGTCGGGATGTCGATGTCGAGGCGGTCCGCCGCCTCGGCACGCCGCCACTGCTTCAGCGGCGTGATCCCCACCGTCCAGAACAGGTACGGCGCATTGAACGCCCGCGGGATCACGGAGAAGTCCTCTGACGCCGTCCAGGGTTCCATCTCCTGGGACTGCTCCCCGAAGAACCGGTCGAAGTGCGGGCGTACCACCGCATAGGCTGTGCTGTCATTGTCCGTGGCCGCCAGCAGGCCGAGGAAGCGGAACTCCGGCTCGCGTTCACACCCTGCTGCGGCTGCTTCGGAACGCACGATCCGTTTGATGGCGTCCACCGCCCGGGTGCGTACCGATTCCTCGTAGAAGCGGCAGCTCAAGGCCAGACGTGCTGAGTCCGGGATGACGTTGTTCGCCTTCCCCGCCTCCACGGAGGCGACTGTGACCACGGCGAACTTCCCTGGCGGCAACTCACGTGACACCACGGTCTGCAACTTCATCACCACCGACGCGGCGAGCACCACCGGATCCACCGCGCGGTGCGGCATCGAGGCATGTGCGCCCCTGCCGAACAGGGTGATCTCGATGGTCGTGGAGCTGGTCAACACCGGCCCCGGTGCGGTGTACACCTGTCCGGACGGTCCGGGGACCACATGCTGACCGAGGCAGACGTCAGGACGCGGGACGATGGACCGCAGCCCGTCATTCACCATGCCGTGGGCACCGATGGAGGCTTCCTCGGCGGGCTGGAACAGGAAGATCACCGTCCCCTGCCATTTCTCACGGGAGGCGTCGATGATCGACAGGGCGCCGAGGGCGCTGGAGGTGTGCGCGTCATGCCCGCAGGCGTGCATGGTGGGCACGCGTTGGCCCTGGGCATCCAGCTGCGCGTGGGTGGAGGCGTAGTCGACGCCGGTGTTCTCCGCGACCGGCAGTCCGTCGAAATCGGAGCGGAAGAGCACGGTGGGCCCCTCCCCGTTACGCAGGACGGCGGTGATGCCGTGCCCACCGATGCCGGTGGTGACCTCCCAGTCGCTGAAGCGTGCCAGCTCCTCGGCGATGCGTCCCGCAGTCCACTCTTCGGCCCCGGAGAGTTCGGGACGCCGGTGGAACTCCTTGTACAGGCTGGTGAGCCACTCCCGGTCAAGCGCTGTCTCTGCGACGATCTCAGCGGGTTCGACGGTCACGGGCACGGTCTCACGGTTCCTTCCGGGAAGTGGCGCGTTCTTGGGACGCTCTCGGGATGCTGTTGTCCACACCACCCTACCGCGAAGTCTGCGGCGCTAACGGACATCAACCGGCACGAGCCCGGCATCAGCCGGTATCAGCCTCGCAGCGCCGTCAGGTACGGCACGAGTTCCGCCAGGGCACGGCCGCGGTGGGACAACTCGTCCTTGCGCTCCGGGGTCAACTCTGCGGAGGACTTCTGCGGTTCCTCGTCCGGGGAGAACAACGGGTCATAACCGAATCCGTTGCCGCCCCGCGGCTCGCGCAGCAGCATCCCCCGCCACACACCGCGAACCGTGACCTCGTCCTCACCGCCGAGCCGTCCGGCCATGTCGGCGGGGACCACCAGGGCGCAGGCGGAGACGAAGCCCGCTCCCCGCCGCTCATCCGGCACGTCCGCGGTCTGGCCGAGCAGCAGGCGGTTGTTCGCCTCATCCGTCGAACCGTCCCCGGTGTCGTGACTGCCGGACCACCGGGCCGAGAGCACCCCCGGCATCCCGTTGAGGGCGTCGACGCACAGTCCGGAATCGTCGGCGACGGTAGGAAGCCCGGCGTAGCGGACCCCGTCCCGTGCCTTGATCAGTGCGTTCTCCTCGAACGTGGCACCTGTCTCCGGGGTCTCCGGGTAATCCTCGACGTCGCGCAGGCTCAACAGCTCGATACCGTCGACACCCGCGGCCTCAAGCACGCGGTGCAGTTCAGCGAGTTTCTTGGCGTTGCGTGACGCAACCAGGACCTTCATGCTCACAGTGTCACCGCCTGTCCCAGATCAGCGGCGAGTGCCTTCCGCTGCAGGGCGGTCAGATCCCGCAGACCACCTTCCGCCAGGTCCAGCATCACGGACAACTCGTCCCGGCTGAACTCTGCGTTCTCGCCGGTGCCCTGGATCTCCACGAAATGACCTTCCTCGGTCATCACGACGTTCATGTCCACATCGGCGCGACTGTCCTCCTCATAGGGCAGGTCCAGGCACCCCACACCGTCGATGATGCCGACCGAGACCGCGGCGACGGGGTCGAGCAACGGCTCGCCCGGCACCACGCCGCGCTGCTGCAGCACCGACAGGGCGTCTGCCAATGCCACGTAGGCGCCGGTGATCGACGCGGTACGGGTACCTCCGTCGGCCTGCAGCACGTCGCAGTCGATGTTCACGGTGTTCTCCCCGAGGGCACGCAGGTCCACCGCCGCGCGCAACGAGCGTCCCACCAGTCGGGAGATCTCCTGGGTGCGGCCCTTGACCTTGCCCTTCACCGATTCGCGCTGCATACGGTCAGCGGTCGCGGACGGCAGCATGGCGTATTCGGCGGTCAACCAGCCCTCACCGGAGTCCCGCTTGAACCGCGGCACCCCCTCAGAGACGCTGGCGGTACACATCACGCGGGTGTCACCGAATTCGACGAGGACGCTGCCTGCGGGGTTGGTGGTGAAGCCGCGGGTGATGCGGACGTTCCTCAGCTGGTCGACGGCGCGGCCGTCGGCCCGGGTGAAATTCACGGACGGTACGGATGGTTCGGACGGTTCAGAAGCACTCATGCTTCGCCAGTCTAGCTGCCGACGCTGACCGTCATCCCCCGGCGTGCCAGCTCGACCGGCCCGTCGTAGTACCGACGCGCCCCACGCAGCGCCCCCTCCGGGTCACCCCACGGCGGGATGTGGGTGATGATCAGCCGGCCCACGCCCGCCTCTGCGGCCGCCTGCCCTGCCTCTTCGCCGGACAGGTGCATCTGCGGCGGGTTGTTGCCGTCGTCGCGTTCCCCCCAGGTCGCCTCGCACAGCAGGACGTCCGCCCCGGCGGCCAGCGCCGCAAGGTGGCCGGTGGCGGCGGTGTCACCGCTGTAGACCAGGGAGGAGCCGTCCTGCTCCTCCACCCGGATCAGGTAGGACTCGGTCGGGTGCACCGCCGGGGCGGCGTACAGGACCGTCGCACCGATGTGGTGCGCCGGGTACACCGTCCCTTTCGACGTGTCGTCGAATTCCACCGGATCGTCCTGCAGGGCAGGGGCGTGCCAGGAGTGGACGTCCAGGATGTCGGAGAAGTCGTCGACCTGGGACGGGTGGTCGGCCGAGGCACGGCCGAGGTGCAGGGCGGAGATCGACGGTCCCAGCAGGGCGTGACGGCGTGCTGCCGCCTGTGTGGGGTGGAAACGCTGCCAGACCACGAGGGAGGGGAAATCCGAGCAGTGGTCGGGGTGCAGGTGGGAGAAGATGACGTCGACGTTTCCCGGGTCCCCCAGGGATTCGAGCTGTGCAAGCACCCCCGGGCCCATATCCATGAGGATCTCCCGCCCGTCCGCCATCCGCAGAAGATAGCCGGAGGCGGGGTTGTCGGGAGCGGAGAGGCTCCCGGAGCATCCCAGAATGGTCATGTCCATGACAGATATTGTTACATGACCCATGCCGGAAACTGGGAGTCAGGCAGTGATTCTCCGTGATTCTCCCAGTTTCGCCCGGCACAGTTCCGCTAACGCAGCAGTTCCGGGATCCTGCTGACACCGGCCACCGACGGGCCCAGGAACCGGGAGGCCAGGCTGGCGAAACGAGCCGGGTCTCCGGTGGACTCGAACGTCAACTCCGGGGCCGTACCCGGGACGGGCTCAGCGAGAAGGTCCTTCTCCGACAGGCTGCGGTACACCATCTTCGCGGTCTCCTCGGCGGAGGAGACCAGGGTGACGTCGTCCCCCATCACCAGCTGGATCACACCGGTCAGCAGGGGGTAGTGCGTGCATCCGAGGACGACGGTGTCCACCCCTGCGTCTTTCAACGGCTCCAGGTAGGTCTCCGCCAACCCCAGCAGCTGACGCCCGGAGGTGATGCCACGTTCGATGAAGGGGACGAACTGCGGGCACGCCTGGGCGACGACCTCCACGTTCGGGCTCGCGGCGAACAGGTCCTGGTAGGCGCCGGAGGTGACGGTGGCCTGGGTCCCGATGACCCCGATGCGGTTGTTCCGGGTCACCGACACCGCCCGGCGCACCGCCGGCAGGATCACTTCGACCACGGGGACGGGATAACGTTCGCGGGCGTCACGCAGGAATGCGGCGGAGGCGGAGTTGCAGGCGACCACGATCATCTTGCAGCCGCGCTCCACCAGCTGGTCGGCGATCGCCGTGGCCAACTGCCGCACGGTGGCCAGGGGTTTGTCACCGTAGGGTGAGTTGGCGGTGTCGCCGATGTAGATCACCGATTCACCGGGGAGTTGGTCGATGACCGAACGTGCCACGGTCAACCCGCCGACTCCGGAGTCGAAGATCCCGATGGGTGCTGTGGCGGCCGGTTCGGAGGGGGCCGGTGGAACCGGAGAAACCGGAAAGACATCGTTCATGATGTCCGAGTCTAGTGCGGCCGCCGCCTCGCGGAGGGAGGGGGCGAAAGGATGTCGGCGGTCACGCCTTCGCATTCACCGCTTTGGCCTGCTGACGTTGCTTCACCGCCGGACGGCCCGCGCCCCAGGCTGTCATCGCCCCGCCGACGCCACCGAAGAGGTGTCCCTGCCAGCTCACTCCGGGCTGGTTTGGCAGGATCCCCCAGAACAGACCGGCGTAGACCACGATCACCACGATGCCCAGCAGGACCTCGGGAATGCTGCGGGTGAAGAAGCCGCGCACGGCGAGGAACACCGCCCACCCGTAGATCAGGATGGACGCCCCCACATGCACGGTGTTTTCACCGCCGAAGAAGAACACGCCGACCCCGGCGACGATGGTCGTCACGATCGTGGACGCCCACACCGCCTTCTGACCCGACAGCGCGACCAGGAAAAGGAGGACGGCAACGGCCGGGGTGTTGGCGATCAGGTGGGAGAAGTTGACGTGGATGAACGGCGCCGGGAGGATCCCCCAGAAGCGGGAGAAGTCCAGCGGGTGAATGCCGAGTGAGACGAGGCGGTTTCCGGAGGCCCAGTTGATGATCTGGACGGCCCACAGCACGGCGAGGAACACCAGGGTGGTGACCAGGGCCTGGCCGAACCTGCCACGGTCGCGGAAACGGGTCTTGCCAGATGTCGCAGATGTCGCAGGTGTTGTCCCGGTCATGTTTCTCCTCAGGTGGTTCCGGTCATGATGTCGCGCCACGAGGGGACGTCGAAGGCGGTCTCGGCGGCCAGGACGGCGTGCACGAGGGCCCGCTCGGTGCAGGATGCCGCAGCGGCGCAGAGCACCGCCAGGTCATTGGTGCCGACGCCGGTACGGGCCCCGCACGGCGCCAGGGCGAAGAACGTGTCACCGTCCATCGGCAGGTGTGACGGACGGACTGCCCGAGCCAGGCCGTCGTGCGCGCCATGGCGAGTCGTCCGGCCTGGGGTTTGTTCACCCCGGCGTCGGTGGCGACGACGCCGATGGTCGTGTTCAACGGTGACGGTCCTGACGGGGTCATCTTGGTTCCGCCGATGCCCCGGGCGAGGATCGCCTGCAGCCCCTCGGCCGTCGGTCCGGGAATGTCGTCCGGTACGTCACGACCCCAGAGTCGTCCCGTCATCGGGTCGACGACGGAACCAGCGGGGTTGGCGACCACCCCGGCCGCGACGGTCACGCTGCCCCCGTCGGAGAGTCGGACGGTTTCACTGGCCTGACCGAAGCCGCCTTTCACGGCTCCGGCGGTCGCGGCGAGACCGGCACCGACATTTCCGGCGCGCGCCCCGGCGACCACCGTCGTGTCTGCGGTGGTGTCACCGAGAGCGGCAGCTACCGCCCGTCGCCCCGTCTCCGCGGTCGGACGGGAACCAGGGTCACCGACGGGCAGGTCGAAGATCACCGCGGCCGGAACGATCGGCACGATCAGGGACGGCGCGGCCTCCCCCAGGACCTGCAGGCCGATACCGCGGTCCTCCAGTTCCGCCATCACCCCGCCGGCGGCGTCCAGACCGAACGCCGAGCCGCCGCACAAGGCGACGGCATGGACGGACTCCACCGTGTTCGACGGTGCAAGCAGGTCGGTCTCCCTGGTCCCCGGTCCGCCCCCGCGAACGTCCACCGCCGCCACCGCCCCGTCCGGGCACACCACGACACTCACGCCGGAACTGTCGACCTCGGCGTGTCCCAGGAAGAGTCCCGGAATGTCGAGGAGCGTGTCCGTCCCCGGCTCTTTCGGCAGATCATTCATCAGGGACGTCCATCGGGCCGACCATCGCAGTGAGCAGGCTGTCCTGGTGGTACCCGAGCCATTCGAGGTAGTTCTCCGTCGCCGCGATCTCCCCGGCGCGGTCGGAACCGCCGGAACCGCCGGAACCGTCCGGCCCGTCTGCCTGGGCAGTGCGCTCCTGCTCGAGACGACCGTGATGGTAGGCACGGATGTCGGTGAGGGCACCGAGCCAGGAACTGGTCTGCTCAGCGGTGAGACTGACATGCACCGACCCGTCCGGACCGAGCAGATCGCTGACCAACCGCAGGTTCGTCAGCTTCCCCTTGATGATGTCGGTCTCGTTGAACTGGCGCGAGACACCGGCCTCCCCGTCGACCTCTTCATCTCCGTCCCGGAAGAACGACGGCAGCATGGCGGCGAGTACCGGATCGTCCGGGGCGTCGGTGTGTCCCGACGGCAGGCCGGTCATCTCGGCGAGCTCGTCCTTCGGCGCCGAGCGGGCCCGCCCGATGAGGAGTTCCCCGACGGTGGCGGCGCTGTTGCCGAGCATCTCGCGTTCCATCGGCTCCAGCTCGGTGATGTACCTGACGCCTCGCACCAGGCCTTTCTTCTTCACCCACGGTTTCATGGTCTGCCCGTCATCCTTCCGCCCGCTGCATGGTGGCCCACAGGCCAGCCGTCTGCAGCTTCTTGACGTCTCCCTCGACCTTGTCACGTTCGCCGGAACTGACGATGGCCTTGCCCTCGTTGTGGACCTTCATCATCAGTTCGGTCGCGCGTTTCCTGGAGTACCCCAGGACGGTCTGGAAAACGTAGGTCACGTAACTCATCAGGTTCACCGGGTCATCCCAGCAGATGCACTGCCAGGGAAGGTTGGCCTCCGTGAGGGAGTCGGGAAGCTGCTCTTCCACAGGAGTGACCGCCGGTGCGGCGGGAGCGGCAGGCGAAGTCATGGTGTCCAGACTACCGACTAGAATGGTCGACCGTGACCCAGCACACCAACGAGCACGCCGAGACCCCTGCCCCGTCGACAGCACTGCTGACCGACATGTATGAACTGACGATGCTGCAGGCCGCGCTGCGTGACGGTTCCGCCGACCGCCAGTGCAGTTTCGAGGTCTTCACGCGCCGGCTCCCCAATGAACGCCGTTACGGTGTCGTCGCCGGCACAGCACGTGTACTGGAGGCGGTGCGCGACTTCCGCTTCACCGACGACCAGCTCGCAGGCCTGGATTTCCTGGACGACAGGACACGGGAGTATCTGCGGACCTTCCGGTTCTCCGGACACGTCGACGGCTACCGGGAGGGCGAACTCTACTTCCCGAACTCCCCGATCCTCACCGTGCGCGGCACCTTCGCCGAGACCGTGATCCTGGAGACCGTGGTCCTGTCCATCCTCAACCATGATTCGGCGGTCGCCTCCGCAGCGGCCCGCATGGTGACCGCCGCAGAAGGTCGCCCGATCATCGAGATGGGCTCCCGGCGCACCCACGAACAGTCGGCGGTGTCCGCGGCCCGTGCCGCCTACCTCGCCGGATTCCACTCCACCTCGAACCTAGAGGCCGCCTCCCGCTACGGGCTGCCCGCCGGGGGAACCAGTGCCCACGCGTGGACGCTGCTGCACGTGGACAAGGACGGCCGGCCGGACGAGAAGGCCGCGTTCCGGTCCCAGATCGACGCCCAGGGGCCCGGCACCACGCTGCTGGTCGACACCTACGACATCACCCAGGGGGTGCGTCACGCCGTGGAGGTCGCCGGCACCGCACTGGGTGCGGTGCGCATCGACTCCGGCGACCTCGGCGTCCTCGCCCGCCAGGTACGCAACCAGCTCGATGAACTCGGCGCCTACGACACACGCATCGTGGTCTCCTCGGACCTCAACGAGTTCGCGATCGCCGCCCTCCGGAGCGAGCCGGTGGACATCTACGGTGCCGGAACATCCGTGGTGACCGGTTCAGGCGCGCCCACCGCGGGCCTGGTCTACAAGCTCACGTCAGTCGACGGCCACCCGGTGGCCAAGCGCAGCAGCCACAAGGCCAGCCACGGTGGCGCCAAACGCGCGCTACGGGCCTGCCGGGACACCGGCACCGCCGTCGAGGAAGTCGTCTACCCCTTCGACTCCGACATGCCCGAACTGGGCATCCTGCACCCCGTGCAGCTCACGGTGCCGCTGGTCCGGAACGGCGAGACGGTTGACGACCTACCGACCCTCGACGAGTCCCGCGACCATCTCGCACGTCAGCTCGTGTCCCTGCCGTGGGAGGGTCTGGCCCTCTCCCGTGACGAGCCCGCCCTCAGCGTCCGTTTCGCCGGCCTGTGAACGACCAGCAGGAGCACACCCGGCAGCTGCTCGACAACGCCGTGGCCGCACTCGGCGGCTCCCGGCGGGACGGGCAACGGCGAATGGCGGCAGCAGTGTCCACGGCGATCTCCACCCGTCGGCACCTGGCGGTCCAGGCGGGCACGGGGACGGGCAAGTCCCTGGCCTATCTCGTCCCCTCCCTCGAACACGCGGTGGGAGCCGGTGAACGGGTGGTGGTGTCCACGGCCACCATCGCCCTGCAACGTCAGCTCGTCGACCGGGATCTTCCGCGGGTCACCGAGGCGCTGAAGGAGGATCTGGGACGCCGTCCGACCTTCGCGATCCTCAAGGGCCGCAACAACTACCTGTGCCTGAACCGCATCGGCGGTACCGGGGGCGCAGGCAACACCGGAACCGAGGACGGTGCCGAATCGCTCCTGGACGAAGCAGAGGTCAGCGCCACCGGTGCACAGGTCGCCCGTCTGCACGACTGGGCGCAGGAGACCGAGGACGGCGACCGCGACACCTTGCCCCGAGGGGTCTCCGACCGCGCCTGGCGCCAGGTCAGCGTGACCAGTCGGGAATGTGTGGGCGCCACGCGGTGCCCCTTCGGCGACCAGTGCTTCGCCGAAGCCGCCAAGGAGAAGGCCGCGCAGTCCGACGTGGTGGTGACCAACCACGCACTCCTGGCGATCGACGCCCTGTCGGAACAGTCCGTGCTGCCCAACCACGACACGGTGATCATCGACGAGGCCCACGAACTGGAGGGGCGCATCACCTCCGTCGCCACCGAGGAACTCTCCGGGGCCGCCGTCGCCATTCTCGCGCGCCGGTGCGAGAAGGTCGGCCCCGACGACTGCGCCTCCGAGCTGCTCAGCGCGGGTGACACCTGGACCGCCGAGATCGAGGCGGCGGTCACCGCACACACCGCCCCCGACGGCCGCTGGACCAGCGTCCCCGTCACCCTCGTGGAACCCCTGCATTCGCTCCGCGACGCCCTGTGGAAGACACGGAGCAGACTGCACGGCAGCGGTGGTACCGGTACCGCGCCGGGCGGTTCCGGAAGTGCCGCCGACAACGACCCGGAGAAGACCGCCGAGATCTTCTCCTGCCTCTCCGCCTGCGAGGAGATGCACGACACCGTGGTGCGCATTCTCGAGGCCTCGCCCGCGGAAGCCACCGCGGAAACCACCGGAGGCGGGGAAGCGTCAGAATCCTCAGAACCCTCAGAACCGTCAGATTCCCTCCTCGGCGAGGACGTCGTCTGGCTGTCCGGCGACCGTAACCGTCGCAGTGTCTACGTCGCCCCGTTGAGTGTCTCCGACCTGCTCCGCGGCCGGTTGTTCGCCGACCAGACCGTGGTGCTCACCTCCGCGACACTGGCGCTCGGCGGGAGGTTCACCTCCATGCTGGCCACGTGGGGCCTGGCTGCATCCGCCTGCACCACCCTCGATGTGGGCACCCCGTTCGAACCCTCCACCCACGGCATCCTCTACACGGCCCGCCACCTGCCACCGCCCGGGCGGGAGGGCGCGTCACCTGAATCCATCGACGAACTCGCCCAGCTCGTCTCCGCTGCCGGCGGGAGGACCCTCGGCCTCTTCTCCTCCCGTCGGGCGGCGGAGAACGCGGCCACGGAACTGCGTACCCTCGTCCCCTACGAGATTCTCTGCCAGGGGGACGACTCCCTCGGAGCACTCATCGACCGGTTCCGGAAAGAACCGGAGACCTGTTTGTTCGGGACGTTGAGCCTGTGGCAGGGGGTGGACGTCCCCGGGCCGTCGCTGTCGCTGGTGGTCATCGACCGGATACCGTTCCCACGACCCGACGATCCGTTGTCGCAGGCGCGCAAGGAGGCCGTGGACTCCGCCGGGCGCAGCGGCTTCATGGAGATCGCTGCGACGCACTCGGCCCTGCTGATGGCGCAGGGGGCGGGGCGGCTGTTACGTGCCGCGGACGACCGCGGCGTCGTCGCGGTCCTCGACCAACGCCTGGTAACGAAGCGGTACGGCGCTTTCCTCCGCGCCTCGATGCCGGAATTCTGGCAGACGGTCGACGGAGACACCGCCCGCGGCGCGCTGCGCCGTCTACGCGGCGACTGACCTGACGACGGCCTGGTCGCGGCGGGGGCGGGTGTGGCCGCGCGGGGGATTGTGGGCGGGGTCACGGGCCCTGGCGGGTAGGATTGGCCGCGAACACATCTACCGGGACACGACGACCCCGAACTTTTTTGCGCAGGAGGACACACATGCCCGTCACGAGTGACCGTCCCGATGTCATCATCCCCGATGTCGGACTCCACGAGTACCTCTACGGCGACCTGTCCCCCGAGGACGAGGACCGCGTCGCTGTCGTGGATCTCGCCGGGGGCACCGAGACGTCGTACGCCACGCTGCGCAGCCACGTCAATTCCGTCGCGGGCTGGCTCTCGCGCCACGGCGTCGCGAAGAACGACGTCGTGGCCCTGCACTGCCCGAACTCCGTGGAGTTCATCGTCGCCGCGCACGCCGTGTGGCGTCTCGGTGCCGTGCTGACGCCGGTGCCCCTGCTGGCCTCACCGTCCACGGTCGCAGAACAGCTGCGCGACTCCCACGCAGTGATGCTGCTGACCCTCGCCGGACTGGGCGACGGCGGCGAGGAGGCTGCCGAGCTCGCCGGGTTGCCCGCCGACCGGTTGATCCACCTCGACACCTCCCGTGGTCTCAACCAGATGCTCGCGGAGCGTAACACGCCCCCGACCGTCTCCTTCGACCCGTCCACCCAGCTCGCGGCACTGCCCTATTCCTCGGGCACCACCGGCCTACCCAAGGGGGTACGGCTGACCCACCGCAATCTGGTGGCGAACATGGCCCAGGTCGAGAGCTCCGGTCCAGTCACACGGGACGACGTGGTCTTCGGCGTGCTGCCCTTCTTCCACATCTACGGCCTCTCCACGCTGGCCAACCTGGTGGTGCGGTTGCGGGCGCAACTGCTCACCGTCCCCCGTTTCGAACTGAACACCTTCCTGCGTAACCATCAGAAGCACGGGGTGACGTTCACGTTCATCGCGCCTCCGGTCGCCCTCGCCCTGGCCAAGCACCCCGAAGTCGACAACTACGACCTCTCGGCACTCCGGGGGGTGCTGTCGGGAGCCGCCAGCCTGGACGAGGAACTCGCCAGCGCCGTGGAGAAGCGTCTCGGCATCGACGTCTACCAGGGCTACGGTCTCACGGAGACCAGCCCCGTGACCCATGTGAACCTCGACAGAAGTCTCTCCCGCGGGTCCGTCGGTCGGCCAGTGGCCAACACCGAGCACAAGCTGGTCGACCCGGACTCCGGCGACGAGATCCCCGTCCCGACCGACGCCGGGGCGTTGAGCGACGCCGGTGAACTGTGGGTCCGTGGTCCTCAGGTCATGGACGGATACCTCAACAACCCGGAGGCCACCGCCGGGGCGCTGCCCGGTGACGGCTGGTTGCGTACCGGCGACCTCGCCCGCCAGGGATCCGTCGGCGAAGTCTTCATCGTCGACCGCCTCAAGGAGCTGATCAAGTACAAGGGTTACCAGGTTCCGCCGGCGGAACTCGAGGCGCTGCTGCTCACGCATGACGCGGTCGCCGACGCCGCCGTCGTCGGGGTCACCAACGACGACGGGGAGGAGATCCCCAAGGCGTACGTCGTCGCCCGTGACAAGGACGCCGCCGGGGACGCACTCGGGGACACACTGATCGCCTTCGTCGCCGAGAATGTCGAGCCCTACAAGAAGGTCCGGGCCCTCGAGTTCATCCGGGAGATCCCGAAGTCGGCGACCGGTAAGATCCTGCGCCGATCGCTCCTCTGAGCCCGGGATGCACCCGGGCCTCGCTCACCCGCGGTCCAGTGCCACCACGGTGACGGACCCCGGGGCCACCTCCGTGTAGCCCGCGTCGCGCACGACAGCCGCACTGTCCCGGCGTTCCCGTGCCTCGGCGGCGGCACGACGGTCCGCGAAGCGCGGGGCGTCCACCTCGCAGACATGCAGCGGAAAACCGTCTGCGCGCCAGTCACGGGCGCGGTCCCGGTCCATCGCCGCAGCCAGCAGCATCGAACCGTGGGCGACCTGCGCCGCAGCCTTGCCCACACTCATCCCCAGGGACGCATCCACGTAGATCACCGGATGCGCGTCACCTGCGGTCACGCCCTCGGCGTCCTCCGGGAGCGGAAGATCGGTCCCCTCGATCTGCAGGCGGTTGACGGCAGCCGGGGTACGTGCCACCGGGCACGGGGTGAAGGCGCGCACTGAGGCTGTCCCGACCGTGGCCGTCACCCCGGGCAGTGACTGAACGTCCCGCCACTTCTTGTTCCGGGCCCGGCGGGCGACCTTCCGGATCCGGGCACCGTACCATCGCACCAACGCTGTGGCGACAGCGGCGTCAGCGGCGTCCTCCGACGCAGTCTCCTGAGTCGGTCCTGTGGCAACGTCGGTGCCCAGGTCGACTCCCGCACGCTCGTCAAGGCACAGCGACACACAGGCCACTGCCGCGGCCTCCAGCACATCGCGTCGGAGAGGGCGTGGGTCGTGCGGAAGGTGCATGACCAACGGCATCGCCTGGATGCTCATCGGGTCGTCCGGGTCCTCCCCGTCCCGCTCCCCCAGGACCGTCCTCAGACGGTCATGGGCACGTTCGAAGGACACTCAGCGCTCCAGCGGGACGCGACGGTAGCTGCCGTCCTCGAGGTCCGCGGCGTCGATCTCCTCACGGTCGATGCCGAGCATGAAGAGAACTTCGTCGAGGAAGGGGTGGTTGACCGTGGCGTCGGCGACCTCACGCAGGGCCGGCTTGGCGTTGAAGGCGATTCCCAGGCCGGCCACGGACAACATGGCGATGTCATTGGCACCGTCCCCCACGGCGACGGTCTGGTGCAGTGCAATGCCGTTGGACCAGGCGAACTCCTTGAGGCTCTCGGCCTTGACGTCCCGGTCGATGACCTGGCCGATGACGCGTCCGGTCAGCTTCCCGTCCTCGATCTCCAGGGTGTTCGCACGGTAGAAGTCCAGACCGAGTTCCCTCGCGAGCGGTTCAAGAACCTGGACGAATCCACCGGAGACGGCCCCGGTGCGGAAGCCGAGCCGCTTGAGCGTGCGGATCGTGGTCCGTGCTCCCGGCGTGAGCTGGACCATGCGGGAGACTTCGTCGATGACGGAGGCGTCAAGCCCCTTCAGCGCCTTGACCCGCTCGTGGAGCGACTCGGAGAAGTCGAGTTCGCCACGCATGGCACGCTCGGTGACCTCGGCGACCTCCGCCTCGCGACCGGCGTGGGCCGCGAGCATCTCGATGACCTCCTGCTGGATCAGCGTGGAGTCGACGTCGAAGCAGATCAGACGGGGCGCGCGACGGGTCAGGCCGGCCCGCTGGATGGCGATGTCGACGCCCGTGGCGTGGGACACGGAGGCCAGAGCCTGGCGCAACGCGGCGCTTCCACCCGGGGCCGGATCCGCTGCGGTGACCTTGAGCTCGAGACCGGTGACCGGGTAGTCGGCGATACCGCGGATGCGGTCGATGTTCGCGCCGTGGTCCACGAGCGTCTGGCCGATGGCGGAGATGTGCTCGGCGGTGACCGGGTTCCCGAGGACGATGACGGCGTGCGTGGAACGCGCGCGGCTTCCTTCGAGGTCGTCGTCGACATCGAGGGTGACGGTCATGTCACGGCCGGTGAGTTCATCGGTCAGCGCCTGGCGCATCGCCTCGGTGCTGCCGGCGACGACACCGATGTAGGCGGCAAGGTTGAGTGTGCCGCGGAAGTTCGCCTGTTCGACGTCCAGGAGCTGGACCCCATGGTCGGCGAGGATGCGGAAGAAATCCGCGGACACTCCGGGGGCGTCGGGGCCGGTGACGGTGACGACACCGGGGGAAAGACCGGGAGCGAGACTGACGGTGAGGTGACGGGAGGAATTCGGCTGGTCCACGGGTCTTATTGTCTCATGGACGGTCAGAGACGAGAACAGCCGCACCCCGCGTAGTTGGGGTGCGGCTGCGATGGGACGGGAACGTCTAGAAGTGGCGTCCCACGTGGCTTCCTCGCGCGCGGTCTTCACCATGTGCGGGTGATGCAGCTCGAAGGCCGGACGCTCCGACCGGATCTTCGGCATCGAGGTGAAGTTGTGCCGCGGCGGCGGGCACGACGTCGCCCACTCCAGCGAATTGCCGTAGCCCCACGGGTCGTCCACGGTGACGACCTCACCGTAGCGCCACGACTTGAACACATTCCAGACGAACGGCAGCACCGAGATACCGAGAATCAAGGCACCGATCGTGGAGACCTGGTTCAACAGGGTGAACCCGTCGGAATCCAGGTAGTCGGCGTAACGACGGGGCATACCCATGTTACCGAGCCAGTGCTGCACCAGGAAGGTGGTGTGGAAACCGATGAAGGTCAGCCAGAAGTGGATCTTGCCCAGCTTCTCGTCCAGCATGCGGCCGGTGATCTTCGGGAACCAGAAGTACACGCCGGCGAAGGAGCCGAAGGCGACCGTTCCGTAGAGCACGTAGTGGAAGTGGGCGACCACGAAGTAGGAGTCCGACAACTGGAAGTCCAGCGCCGGTGACGCCAGCATCACACCGGTCAGGCCACCGAACAGGAAGGTCGCGAAGAAACCGACCGCGAAGATCATCGGCGTCTCGAAGGTGATCCGGCCCTTCCACATCGTGCCCAGCCAGTTGAAGAACTTCATCCCGGTCGGCACCGCGATGAGGAAGGTCATGAAACTGAAGAACGGCAGCAGCACCGCACCGGTGACGAACATGTGGTGCGCCCACACCGCCAGTGACAGTGCGGCGATCGACAGGGTGGCGAACACCAGACCGACGTAACCGAACATCGGCTTGCGGGAGAACACCGGGAAGATCTCCGAGACGATGCCGAAGAACGGCAGGGCCAGGACGTAGACCTCGGGGTGGCCGAAGAACCAGAACAGGTGCTGCCACAGGATCGCGCCACCGTTGGCCGAGTCGTAGATGTGCCCGCCGAGGATGCGGTCGTAAAGCACGCCGAGGGCGGCAGCGGTCAGCAGCGGGAAGATCAGCAGAGCCAGCAGGGAAGTCACCAGGATGTTCCAGGTGAAGATCGGCATGCGGAACATCGTCATCCCCGGGGCACGCAGGCACAGGATCGTCGTCAGCATGTTGACGGCCGCGGCGATACTGCCGACACCACCGACACCGACACCGATGATCCAGAGGTGAGACCCGATGCCCGGCGAGTGGATGGCGTCGGCCAGCGGCATGTACATCGTCCAGCCGAAGTCCGCCGCACCACCGGGGGTCAGGAAGCCGGTGAGCATGATGATGCCGCCCCACGTGGTCAGCCAGAAGCCGAAGGCGTTCAGCCGGGGGAAGGCGACGTCGGGTGCACCGATCTGCAGAGGCATGATGTAGTTGGCGAAACCCCAGACGATCGGGGTACCGAACAGCAGCAGCATGATGGTGCCGTGCATGGTGAACAGCTGGTTGAACTGCTCATTGGACAGGAACTGCAGACCCGGGTGGAAGAGCTCCACACGGATCAGCAGCGCCATCAGACCACCGATCCCGAAGAAGATGAAGGCGGTGATGATGTACATGATGCCGAGCTGTTTGTGGTCAGTCGTGGTCAGCAGTGTCCACGCATGACCACCCTTCTTCGACTTACCACCTTGAGGAGCAGGCCGAGCTGGGGAGACCGGCTGGTCTTCCCTGGGCGCTACTGCGGTCATTCAATCCTCCTGACTACGCGGTGCCGTTCGTCGGGACGGCACCCAATGAATGAGCTGCACAGCGGGCACCCGGTGGCGTTGAACGTCACCCGTCACGGGGCCACCCGCGCAGACTGGGACCAATACTAATCGGTTGGGGCCGGCTTTAATAGCCGGAGGCCCCCATCGCCCCCTCGTTGACGCGATCGGGGGTGCGCCACCGCGCCCACTCCCCCGACGTCCGGCACACCGACGCCCCGCTCCCCTGGCGGGGAACGGGGCGGACCCGACGGCTACGGGGCCAGCAGCCAGCAGGAATCATCGCATGTCGGAGACCGAAGATCGACCCTAGAAGTCCCAGTCGTCGTCGTTGGTGTTCTCTGCCTTGCCGATCACGTAACTCGACCCCGACCCGGAGAAGAAATCGTGGTTTTCGTCACCACCAGGATTCAGCGAGGACAGGATGGAGGGCGAGACGTTGGTCTCGTCGTCCGGGAACAGGCCCTCATACCCGAGGTTGTTCAATGCCTTGTTCGCGTTGTACCGGAGGAACCTCTTGACGTCCTCGGTCCACCCGAGGTCGTCGTAGATGTCCTCGGTGTACTGGCACTCGTTGTCGTAGAGCTCGAAAACCAGCTCGAAGGTGTGCTCCTTGAGCTCCTGCTGCCGCTCGGCGGACACCTTCTCCAGACCGCGCTGGTACTTGTAGCCGATGTAGTAGCCGTGGACCGCCTCATCGCGGATGATGAGCCGGATCAGGTCGGCGGTATTGGTCAGCTTGGCATGGGACGACCAGTACATCGGGAGGTAGAACCCCGAGTAGAAGAGGAAGGACTCCAGCAGGGTGGAGGCGATCTTCTTCTTCAGCGGATCCTCACCGCGGTAGAAGTCGAGGATGATGTCGGCCTTGTCCTGAAGGTTCTTGTTCTCCTCGGACCACCGGAAGGCGTCGTTGATCTCCGGGGTCGACGCGAGCGTCATGAAGATCGACGAGTACGACTTGGCGTGCACGGACTCCATGAAGGCGATGTTGGTGTAGACCGCCTCCTCGTGGGGGGTGATCGAGTCCGGGATCAGACTGGTCGCACCGACGGTGCCCTGGATGGTGTCCAGCATCGTCAGCCCCGTGAAGACACGCATCGTCGCCTGCTTCTCGGTCTCGGTCAGCGTTCCCCAGCTCTGGATGTCATTGGAGAGCGGAACCTTCTCCGGAAGCCAGAAGTTACCGGTCAGCCGGTCCCACACCTCGAGATCCTTGTCATCGGGGATCGTGTTCCAGTTGATTGCGGTGACTGGCCCGCCCTCAGCGTGATGGATGGGCGAGTGCGGCTGCCGGGACGTTGTCATGTACCTCTCCTGAGGGGCGGGGATGAAGCCTTGAATGCCCGCCATCCTAGCTTCGAAATACACCCCGCGCGAACGCCCGTCACGGCGCTGGCCCAGCCTCCGGCATGCGCTCTCCCGCACGCCCCTTTCACCCCTGAATTAGGGTATTCCACACAAGGTGGCACTAAGTACCACCAAAAGCTGCTACACCCCTGGAGTGCGCAGTGCGCCACCTGTCGCGCCACTGTAACCACCACTACCTGCGGGTATGCGTCCACCGACAAGATAGCGGAGGCAATGCATAATTAGGGCAGACACGCCTTTTCACCTGCACATATAACCGGTTGGTTAGCCTGAACTGGCTAGAGAAAGGTTAAACCGATTAGTACCGTTGCAGCCATGAGCATCAACGAGAAGTTCCAGGAAGCCGTCAACAAGCAGGTCGTCGCCGAGCACCAGGCGGCCCTCATCTACACCCAGCTGTCCTACGAGATGGACCGGCTCTCTTTCCTCGGCATGCGGGACTGGTTCCGCGCCCAGGCCGCCGAAGAGCGTGAGCACGCCGCCAAGTTCGCCGAGCACCTCCTCGACCGTGAGGCCCGCGTCGACCTCACCGACATCGAGCTGCCGTCCCTGAAGATCGCCACCCCGCTGGACGCCTTCGAGGCAGCACTCGCCCACGAGCAGAAGGTCTCCGAGATGATCCGCAACCTCGCCCGCACCGCGGACGAGACCGGCGACATCGACTCCCGCCAGCTGATCAACTTCTT
Organism: Corynebacterium sp. CNJ-954; assembly: GCF_001942345.1. Taxonomy (GTDB): domain Bacteria; phylum Actinomycetota; class Actinomycetes; order Mycobacteriales; family Mycobacteriaceae; genus Corynebacterium. The sequence continues at coordinate 42,213 of NZ_MKKI01000003.1, read as the reverse complement.
CCTCGCCGAGCAGATCGAGGAAGAGTCCTCCGTCAACGACATCATCGACTGGATCAAGACCGTCGGCAACGACGGCTCCGGGCTGCTGCGCATCGACGCCAAGCTCGGCGGTCGCGACGGCGAGTAGTCTCTCCCCGTCACCTGCTGGCCCACCTGACACGGACACCCTGGGTCGGATCTGAACTTCAGATGACCCAGGGTGTCCGTGTCACACCGGGCGGTACGACCCGCCGTGGCCGTAGTGGCTAGAGCATGCAGCTCACGCAGCCTTCGACCTCGGTTCCTGCCATGGCCGTCTGGCGCAGTCGAATGTAGTACAGGGTCTTGATGCCCTTGCGCCAGGCGTAGATCTGCGCCTTGTTGATGTCACGCGTGGTGACCGAGTCCTTGAAGAACAGCGTCAACGACAGCCCCTGGTCCACGTACTTCGTCGCCACCGCATAGGTGTCGATGATCTTCTCGTAGCCGATCTCGTAGGCATCCTCAAAGTACTCGAGGTTGTCGTTGTCCATGTGGGGCGCCGGGTAGTAGACGCGACCGATCTTGCCTTCCTTGCGGATCTCGATCTTCGACGCGATCGGGTGAATCGACGACGTGGAGTTGTTGATGTAGGAGATCGATCCCGTCGGCGGCACGGCCTGAAGGTTCCGGTTGTACAGACCGTCGGCCATCACCGCCGCCTTCAGCTCGGCCCAGTCCTCAGTGGTGGGAACGTGGATCGAGGAGTCCTCGATGATGGCCGCGACCTTCTCGGTGCGCGGCTGGAAGGCTGCGGGGTCGTAGGCGTCGAAGAACGCGCCGGAGGCGTAGTCGGAGTTCTCGAAGTTCCGGAACTTCGCGCCGCGCTCGCGGGCGATCGCGTTGGACGCCTTGAGGCATTCGTACATCACCGCAGCGAAGTAGACGTTGGTGAAGTCCAACCCCTCGTCCGACCCGTAGTGGATGTGCTCACGTCCGAGGAACCCGTGCAGGTTCATCTGCCCCAGCCCGATGGCGTGCGATCCGTCGTTGCCCTCACGGATCGACGGCACCGAGTCGATGGCGGTCTGGTCCGAGACCGCGGTGAGACCACGGATGGCCGTCGCAATGGTCCGGGAGAAGTCCTCGGAGTCCACGGCCGCAGCAATGTTCAACGACCCCAGGTTGCAGGAGATGTCCTCGCCGACGTGGGAGTAGGTCAGGTCGTCGTTGAACTCGCTGGGGGTGGAGACCTGGAGGATCTCTGAGCACAGGTTGGAGTGCGTGATACGACCCTCGATCGGGTTCGCCTTGTTCACGGTGTCCTCGAACATGATGTACGGGTAACCGGACTCGAACTGGATTTCAGCGAGGGTCTGGAAGAACTGGCGGGCGTTGATCTTCTTCTTGCGGATCCGCGGATCCTCGACCATCTCCTCGTAGTGCTCGGTCACGGAGATGTCGGCGAAGGGGCGCCCGTAGATGCGCTCGACGTCGTACGGGGAGAACAGGTACATGTCGTCGTTACGCTTGGCGAGTTCGAAGGTGATGTCCGGGATGACGACACCCAACGACAGCGTCTTGATCCGGATCTTCTCGTCGGCGTTCTCGCGCTTGGTGTCGAGGAACTTCATGATGTCCGGGTGGTGGGCGTTCAGGTACACCGCACCGGCGCCCTGACGTGCACCGAGCTGATTGGCGTATGAGAAGGAGTCTTCCAGCAGCTTCATCACGGGGATCACCCCGGACGACTGGTTCTCGATGTGCTTGATCGGCGCCCCGGTCTCACGCAGGTTGCTCAGCAACAGCGCCACACCACCGCCACGCTTCGACAACTGCAGCGCGGAGTTGATGGAACGGCCGATGGACTCCATGTTGTCCTCGATACGCAACAGGAAGCAGGACACCGGCTCACCGCGCTGTGCCTTGCCGATGTTCAGGAAGGTCGGCGTGGCCGGCTGGAACCGGCCGCCGATGATCTCGTCGACAAGGTGGCCGGCCAGTGTGATGTCACCGTCCGCCAGCCCCAGCGCGACCATGCACACACGGTCCTCGTAGCGCTCGAGGTACCGACGTCCGTCGAAGGTCTTCAGCGTGTAGGACGTGTAGTACTTGAAGGCACCGAGGAAGGTCTTGAAACGGAACTTGTGGGAGTATGCGCGCTTGAAGAGCGCCTTGATGTCGGCGAACTCGTACTTGCCCAGCACCTCCGGGTCGTAGTACTTGTTGTCGACCAGGTAGCCGATCTTCTCCTCCAGGTCGTGGAAGTAGACGGTGTTCTGGTTGACGTGCTGCAGGAAGTACTGGTTGGCGGCCTCACGGTCCTTGTCGAACTGGATCTGACCGTCGGCATCGTACAGATTGAGCAGCGCATTGAGCTGGTGGTAGTCCAGCTGATCGGCCTGCTGGACCGGCTCTGCGACGGTCTTCCCGAGATCGGTGGTCATGGCTCTCCCCGTTGTGAAAAAGATGGTGTGTCTGTCTATGTCTACTGGAGTCGGCGGCCTATGTCATGCGACAGCCTCCCAGCGACCGTCCTGCCGGAGCGAATCCTCGAAGTCGGACAGTCCTTCACTGACCCGGGCGACATCCGTCGGTGTCCCCATCAGTTCGAACCGGTAGAGATAAGGGACACCGCACTTCGCGGCGATGACCTCACCTGCCCTGCAGAAGTCCTCCCCGAAATTCAGGTTGCCCGACGCAATCACACCCCGGAGCAGGGACCGGTTGGACGGATCGTTGAGGAAGCGGATGACCTGCTTCGGGACGGGCCGCGAGTCGTCGCCGGTGATCGACCCTCCCCCGCCGTACGTCGGGCAGATCAGGACGAAAGGCTCGTCCACCGTCAACGCAGGTTCCGTGCGCCGGAGCGGAATCCGGGCGGCAGGCAGGCCCAGCTTGCGGACGAAACGGTCGGTGTTCCGCGTGGTGGAGGAAAAATAGACGATGAGCATGGGTGACTGTCCTTTCTATTTCTCTCTACTTCTCGGCGAACCGAGCGGGAATGTACTTCAGGAAGGACGGGACCACCGCTACAGCGACGATGGTACCGACAACAACGAGGACGCCGCCGACGAGCGTCGCGGTCCCCGCAGTGAACACGGAGCCCGCCCAGCCGTGCAGCATGTCCGCCAACCGTGGCCCGCCGGCGACCACGATCAGGAACACGCCCTGCAGGCGCCCCCGCATCCGGTCATCCGCCGCCTCCTGGAGCATCGCCGAGCGTTGCACGGAGGAGAACATGTCGGCGACGCCGCCGATGACGAAGGCCACGACCGCGACCCAGGCCCACAGTCCTGTGCGGCCGTCGGCGAGATTGACGGCGAGCCCCATGATGATGATCGCGACACCCCAGCAGAGCACGGACACCACGATGCCTGCGCCCTGACGGCGAAGTCGTGTCACGGCACCGGAGAAGACCCCGCCGAGCACGGCCCCCAGGGGGACAGCGGCGAAGAGCAGCGCGTAGAAGAGCCCTCCGTCACCGGTCTCACCGAAGTCCACGGTGGAGATCTGGGGGATCAACGCCCTCGGCATGCCGAAGACCATGGCGATGAGATCGATGACGAAGCTCATCAACAGGATCGGCATGGCCGCCAGGTAGATGAAACCCTCGGCGATACTGCGGAACCCGGGGGTGCGTCGACGGGGCGCCGTCGATTCCCCGAGGTCCGGGGGCAACGCCGGGAGCTTCGCCACCGCCCACAACGTCGCTGCCAGACAGAACGCATCGAGGAGGTAGAGCAGGGCGAACCCTGTCACCGGGATCAGCAGACCACCGAGGATCGGGCCGACGATGGCTCCTGCCTGCTGGACCGTCATATTCAGGGACACGGCCGCGGCGATGGACCCGTCCGGGACGATACGTGCGGTGATCGCGGTCCGCGTCGGCTGGTTGACGGCGAAGAACGCCTGCTGGAGAGCGAAGATGCTCAACAGCAGCCAGACGTTGTCGACACCGGAGGCCGCCTGGGCCCAGAACGCGACGGCGGTGACGATCAGCCCGACCGTCGTGATCATCAGCAGGCGACGTCGGTCCATCATGTCCGCCAGTGCGCCCCCGTAGAGGCCGAAGATGATCAGCGGAACCAGGCCGAAGGCACCGGCCAGTCCCACATAACCGGAGCTGCCGGTGATCGAGTAGATCTGCGCGGGAACGACGATGACATTGAGCTGGGCGCCGATCACCGTGATGATGTTGGCGGTCCACAACCGGCGGAAATGCGGTGACTGCAGCGGCGTGGTGTCGGCCAGGATCGACCGGAATGCCGTCCTGCCCGAACGGCGTGCAGAGCGCGAAGCCATGAAAACACCACTCCAGGGGGTTCGTTAACGATCAGACATAAAAAGAAGGAAGGACGCTGCACATCGCAGCCTCCTTCCCGGTGGTGTTCCAGCCCCTCGGGGCCCGGATCAGGCCGCTGCTGCGTCCAGCGCCTTGATGCGGTCGGGGCGGAAGCCCGACCAGTGGGCGTCCTCGGTGACCACGACCGGGGCCTGCAGGTGGCCGAGGGCCATGACGTAGTCACGGGCCTCGTCATCGAGGCTGATGTCGACCATCTCGTAGTCAAGTCCGGCCTTGTCGAGAGCCCTCTTGGTGGCGGTGCACTGGACGCAGGCGGGCTTGGTGTAGACGGTGATCATCGAGGCACTCCCTGGAAAATAACGATGGACTGTTCTGCGGTGAGGGACCCGGTTCAGCGGGGTCGCCGGGGAAGCCCGGTACCGCGCCCCTGCCGGGCTGATGACGACGACACTACACCGGGATCAGAGCGGGACACAACCCAATTTCCCACGAGATATTGGGGTAACTACAGTGATGAAATACAATATGTAGTAGTTACAAGTCGAGTATTCGCAGGTGGCCGAGCGGTGTCGACACTACATGTTGGGCCGGAAAATCACGGTTGTAATTCCATCCATGTCCATCCACGGGTGTCCCCCTCCCCGCATACGAAGAACCCCTCCCGACAGCCCTGCGAGGGGCGGTCGGGAGGGGTTCGGCGACGGAACCGCGGGTCTAGCCCTGGCGAGCCTTGAAACGCGGATCCTTCTTGTTGATCACGAAGACCTTGCCGTGGCGGCGGACAACCTGGGCGCCCGGCTTGTTCTTCAGCGACCGAAGGGACTTACGGACCTTCATCGGGCGCTCCTTTCTCGTCGTGCGCCCCGGGCTGCTCACACAGAACCTCGGCGCGGTGTTGATCGTGATTGATCGGAATTGATCAGGCTTCCCGGACCGAAGAGAACTGTCCGGAGAAACAACGTGCGAGCCCGGAAAGCCGGGTCGCGACACAGCACGACAGTCTAGCCGCAGACAGTGCCTCAACCAAACCGGTGCAGTGAGCGTGCGGCATCAGAACACGAACTGCTGCAGAATGAGCGCCACGAAGCCGAGGTACCAGACCAGCACGACTGCCGACGGCATCCCGACTGCCGCCAGACCAGATGACGGTTCATCCCCACGGTCCAGGCTCCGGGAACGCGCAACACGTACGACCGTCGACACGAACAGCGGAAGCACCACGGCCCACACCACCATGCAGTAGGGGCACAGTGCCTCGATCTCGTAGACAGCCTCGTAGGCGAGCCAGTGCACGAAACCCACGGCGAAAATCAGTCCGACGAGGAAGCCGTACCAGAACCACGCACGAAACCGCGCCCCAGCCAGCAACGCCACACCGATGGTCAGCACGACAGCGAAGCCGACGAGCCCGATGAAGGGGTTGGGAATCCCGAATGCGGAGGCCTGACTGGAGTTCATGACGTCGGTACAGGAGACGACGTCATTCAGTGTGCAGGCCGGCGTAAACCCGGCATCCTGGAGAAGCTTGATCTTGTCGTAGAGAATCAGACCGGACATGAACAGTCCGACGACACCGAACAGGACCAGGCCCGCAGAATAAAGCTTCGACGCACCCCAGAAGCCCGGGCCGCGCGTCTCGGGACGCGTCTCTACTGCTGCACTCACTGGATCTCCCATCAGGTCCGAAGCGGACACGGTGACCGCCATGGCTGTACCTGCAATTCTCGCACATACGGTCACCGGAACCACAACATCTGTAACCCACCTCTCACCGCATTTACCTGCTGGTTTGCACCGTCAGAGAGGGCTGGGGTACGTTATATCTCGTCCGCAGCGAGGAAGTCACCTTCTTCACGACAGCGAACGGGGCTATGGCGCAGCTGGTAGCGCACCACACTGGCAGTGTGGGGGTCAGGGGTTCGAGTCCCCTTAGCTCCACCACCGAGGTCCGGTCCTCGTTCTCCCCAGGGAGAGCGAGGACCGGACTTTTTCCGTATGTGCGAGCGTCGGCGGGCTTCATCCGCGGCGGGCAGTCGTCACCACCAGCTGAGACAGCCATCCCTGGTTGGTCTCCGGGCCGGAAACCAACCTCAGAGTACTGTCCCAGTGAGTCAGTGCACCGACGGTCGACCCGGAACGGTGTGACGCCCCCGCCATCGCCGTGGAGAGAAGACAGCGATGTGCGGGGGCGTCCCGTCGTCTGGTTACTCAGACCTACTCGGAGTCAGACGACTCTGTCTCCGTCGCGGACTCCTGCGGTGCGTCGCCAGCTTCGCCGCCGATGACATCCGGCACCCAGTCCTTCAGCTTCGACGGATCCTCCGGATCGCGTTCGACGGTGAGGTACTCTCCGTCGATGTACAGCGCCGGCGTTCCTGCCTGGTCGCCCATGAGCTCCCGCAGGCGATCGCCGTTAGCCTGAAGATTCGGCTTGTACTGGTCCATCACCGACTCGTCGCGGATCGAATCCACAACGCCGCTGTCCACGCCGAGCTGCTCTGCGGCGTCTGCGAGTTCGTCGAAGCGCCAATCCCGCGCGACCTCAGCCTGATCACCGAAGGCCTTCTCGTGGAACGCCCAGAATGCCCCGGCGTCGCCGGTCTCGGCGATGGCCAATGCCACCGCACCCGTGCGGGACGAGGACTCGTTGCCGTTGCCGTCGAGGAAGTTGACGGTGTGCAGGTTGACGTTGATGTCACCCGCGTCCAGAGCACCCTCCATGGACTCACTGTCAGCCTCAACGAGATCTGCACAGTGAGTACAGCTGTAGTCCTCGTAGACGTCAGCCGTGGGTGCACCATCGGCGACATCATCGGAACGAAGCTGAACCACACCGTCCTCCACTGCTACCGAGAAAGACACATCCGCTGCGCTGAGTTCGACATCGGTACTCTTCCGGCCGTTGAAGACCATGAAACCGATGAACACCACGCAGATGACGACGAGCGCCACGATCCCCCAGAGGAAACTCCGGTTCCTGTCGTTCGGCGCCTTGATCTTCTGACTCACAAACCTCAACCTTTCACGGTGTTCTCTCTCCTCGCCCCGACGTTTTCGCAGGACGTGACCGCGTCTACCCTAGCGGTCGCCCTCGGCGTATATCCACACGGCGTCGCCCTCCCGGCCCCCATTCCCAGCAAACTGGCATGCACGGCTTCCGCGCTCACAGTGGGCGCACAGCTGCGACCCCCTCACCCCCGGACATAAAAACTTCACTGTTCATTACCTCACGGAAACACAGGCAGGATATCTTTCTCTCATGCAAACATCTGACATGGTGCTCGCCGCGAGCTTCGAGGACGGGCTCGGCGCAGTACGCGACTTCGTCTGGGGCCCCTGGCTTCTCATCCCGCTCCTTCTCGTCACCGGTCTGGTGCTGACGTTCCGACTCCGGGGAATCCAGTTCCGCAAGCTGGGAAAAGCCCTGAGGCTCGGCTTCATCGACCGCAGCGACGACGGCGGCGAAGGTGATATCTCCCAGTTCCAGTCACTGACCACCGCCCTCGCCGCCACCGTCGGTGTGGGCAATATCGTCGGCGTGGCAACAGCCATCGCCATCGGCGGCCCCGGCGCTCTCTTCTGGATGTGGGTCACTGGTCTGGTCGGCATGGCTTCGAAGTACTCCGAGGCGTTCCTCGCCGTCCGGTTCCGGGTGACGGACGGCAAGGGCAATATGTCAGGCGGCCCGCAACGCTACCTCGAACGGGGGATCAAGGGCCCACTCGGGAAGTTCCTGGCCTGGTTCTTCGCCATCGCCGCGGTCATCGCCTCTTTCGGTATCGGAAACATGACCCAGGGTAACGCCGTCGCCGCCGGGCTGGAGGACACTTTCGGCGTCGCGCCAATCGTCTCGGGGATCGTCATGTTCGTCCTCCTGGGCGCGGTCCTGCTGGGCGGCATCACCGCCATCGGACGTGTCACCTCAGGCTTCGTCCCGATGATGATCATCCTCTTCCTCGGCAGTGGTCTGATCGTCCTGATCGGACACATCCAGGAGATCCCGGGCGCACTCGGCCTGGTGTTCACCGATGCGTTCAGTGGCACCGCCGCCGCCGGCGGATTCGTCGGTGCCGGCATCCTGCTCGCCCTGCAGACCGGTGTCGCGCGCGGCATCTTCTCCAATGAGTCAGGGATGGGCTCTGCGGCGATCGCCGCTGCCGCAGCGAAGACCACCCACCCGACACGCCAGGGACTCGTGTCGATGACCCAGACGTTCATCGACACCATCATCCTCGTAACCCTCAACGGCCTGATTCTGATCAGTACGGGGGTGTGGCAGGACGGTGAAGCGAATGCCGCGAACATGACCGCCAAAGCCTTCGGCACGGTCCTGGGCGACTGGGGCCCGTGGATCGTGACACTGTCCCTGGTGTTCTTCGCGTTCTCAACCATCGTTGGTTGGTCCTACTACGGTGAGCGCAACGCACAACGCATCTTCGGCGATCACGCCACCGTCCCCTACCGTGTCATCTTCACCTGCGTGGTCGTGGTCGGTGCCACGATGGAACTGAGTGTGGCATGGACCTTCTCGGATCTCGCCAATGGCCTGATGGCCATGCCGAACCTCATCGGCATGCTCATCCTCTCCGGACTGGTGGCCCGCGAAACCAAGGCGTACCTGGACTTCGATCCGGCGCTCAAGGCCTCGGCGACCGATGTCGAGAAGTTCCTCATCGAGCAGAAGTCCCCCTGGCGCTGATCCCCGTCAGCGCCCGGGGCCACCTCGCCGTCAGGCGCAGCTGACCTCGAGCTCAAGATCCGCCACGTCGCCGGCGTCGGGATGGTCGTCATCAACTTCCAGCTGGCCGTTCACGCGGTAGGTGTCGCCGTCGACCTCGACGGTGGCGTCACGCTCCTGGGTATCGGTGGGCTCCCATTCCTTGCCTTCCCGGTCGACACCGAGCCCGTCGACGCGCGGCGCGTCCCGGATGTCGAGGTCCACCTCGACGTGGTCCGTCCTGTCGTCATTCCACAGGTCGATCTCGAACTCGTCCGTACCGTCCTGCCGGCACTGCACCTCGGTGAACTGCGACGCGAGGTCGCTTCCGTCGAAGACCAGCGTGGCGACGCTGCCGCCGCCACCTGCAGAACCGTTCTCGGGGCTCCGGGTCTCGCTCCCCGTTGCATTGTCCGATGTGGTGTCCGACGGGGCACCCTGGTCGGCGGTGACCGTCTCGGTGACCGTCTCCGGGGCCGCGGTGTCCGAGGCGTTTTCATCACTGTTGTCGTCACCGCAGGCGGCGAGCGCACCGACAACGGCGATCCCCAGTGCTGCGGCGGCGGTACGTCGGCGGGTAGTGCGGATGTTCACGGCGGTTCCTTCCGTCGGCGAATGTTTTCCGTTCAATAGTAGATGAATTCCGAGTTTCACCGCCGCCGCGTCAGCGTGGGGCGCTATCCTCTGGGAAACCATCTCCTATCCCGAGGACCCCCATGACCGCCGGACTGAACGTCGCCCTCACCCCACTCCGGTTCCTGGACCGCAGCGCCACGATTTACCCGAATCGGACCGCTTGTGTCGACGGCCCCCGCCGCGTCTCGTTCGCCGAGATGCGTGCGGACGCGGTACGTATGGCCCGCGCCCTCCTCCGTCGCGGGTTGCGCCCCGGAGGACGGGTCGGCATGCTCGCGGCGAACAGCTACGAGGCCCTCCTCGCACAGTTCGCCGTGCCGCTGGCGGGTGGTGTCCTGGTCCCGATCAACACGCGCCTGGCTCCGGCGGAAGTCCGCTACATCTGTGATCATGCCGGGATCGGCACGCTGTTCGGCGAACAGGACCTCATCCACGCCTGTCGCCGGACCCTGGGCAGCGCCGGCCTGGTGGACACCTTCGTGCTCATCCACGACGAGGACGGCTCCCAGCCGGAACCCCGCTTCCCGGATTCCGGCGTGGTCACCACCTTCGACGCCTTCCTCGCCGAGGGCGACGGGGAAGAGCACCCGCAGGACGATGCCCCGTTGGCCTTCACCGTGGACGACGAAGACGCCGCCATCGCCATCAACTACACGTCCGGAACGACGGGGCGTCCGAAAGGCGTGGTCTACACCCATCGTGGCGCGTACCTTGCCGCACTGGGCATGGTCATGACGCACACCTACACCCGCGACACCGTGTACCTGTGGACGCTCCCGATGTTCCACTGCTCGGGGTGGTGCACCGGGTGGGCGGCCATGGCGGCCTCCGCGACGCAGATCGCCCTGCGCGCAGTACGCGGGCCCGAGATCTGGCGTCTGATTGACAATGAAGGTGTCACGAGCCTGTGCGGTGCGCCCGCGGTTCTCGCCACGATCGTGGGTTCTGCAGAAGCACACAAGGTCACTACGTTGTCGATCGCCACGGCCGGGGCCCCGCCGAGCCCGACCGTGATCAGTGCCTGTGAGGACCTCGGCATCGATGTCATCCACGTCTACGGACTCACGGAGACCTACGGCCCGACCGTCGCCTGCGCCCCGCAGCCGGAATGGTCCACACTCAGTACGGCGGAACGGGCGACGCTGAAGTCACGCCAGGGCCTGGCGATGGTCACCAGCGAAGAGGTCCGCGTGGTCGAGCAGGTCGCGAAGAACGCTCCGCAGGACGTGACCCTGGTCGACGTACCGCAGGACGGCGAGACCATGGGTGAGGTCGTGATGCGCGGCAATATCGTCATGCGCGAGTACTTCCACAACCCGGACGCCACCGCGGAAGCTTTTCTCGGCGGATGGTTCCACTCCGGGGACCTGGCGGTGAAACACCCGGACGGTTACATCCAGGTCCTCGACCGGGCCAAGGACGTGGTGATCTCGGGTGGGGAGAACATCTCCACCATCGAGGTGGAACAGGCGATCATCAGTCACCCCTCGATTGCGGACGTCTCCGTCATCGGTGTTCCCGACGACACATGGGGTGAGGCTCTGCGCGCCTATGTCGTCGTCTCCCCCGGTGTCGAGCCGGACGCGGCCCTCGAGCAGACGGTGATCGACCACTGCCGCGGGCTGATCGCCGGCTACAAGGTGCCGCGGGACTACCGGGTCATCGAGGAGCTGCCCCGGACCTCGACGGGGAAGGTCCGGAAGAACGTGCTGCGTGACGAGGCAGAGAGCGAGCACCAGGGAGAGAATCCACGCGAGGCACCACACGATCGAGAAGGATAGCGACCAGTACGACGACGGCCAGGCCCAGCGCCAGCCCCGTGGCGACGTCGTGCACGTAATGGACGCCTGCCGCGACACGACTGAAGGCTGCTGCGACTGCCAGCGGCACGGTGAACCACCCGAGCTTCGGCAGAGCGAAGGCACAGGCCACCGCGAAAGCCGCCGCAAGGGTGGAGTGGTTCGACGGCCACGCCCAACTTCCCGCCTCCGGGCAGGACAGCACGGTGGCGACGTCCCCGGCAGAGCAGGGCCGGGCCTCCTGCACGATATTCTTCGTGACCTCACTGATCAGGTATGCGGCGATGACACCCACTCCCCCGATCACCAGTCGACGCAGTACCTCATGGTCACGCACCAGTGCCCATACCGCGATGATTCCCGCTGTCGCGACGAGAGCGAGAAGGCCCGCTTCGGTGAACACCTCGACCATGCCACTGAGCGGTGATCCCGCAGTCCCCTCAGCCACGGTCCGGTACAACGTGTCCCGTGCCGGGTAGGTCGTGACAGCCGTCAGTACCAGCACAAGGATGACGGCGCCGACAATACGTGGAGCAAAAACTGATCTCGACATTGCGCTGAACGCTACCAACTCTCTCCCCCGGTTCCCCAGTCGACGGTGGGGAGGCTGGCTCCGTATCAGTCGACCGTCCGGTTTCGGCCCGCAAGGACGCCGGCCCAGAGCATCGCCAGGTCGACAACGACAAGCACGCTCAATGCGGGAGTCCAAGACCCGGTGGCATCATGCAGCGCACCGACGAGAACCGGCCCAAGCGCAGCGAGGATGTAACCGACGGACTGCGCCATTCCGGACAACGACGCGGCAGTGGTGTGGTGCCGGGCGCGCAGGCCGAACAATGAAAGGGACAGGACGATGCTGGCCCCGCCACCGATACCGGCAATGCATGCCCACACCCCGGTCAAGCCGGGTGCGACGAGAATTCCGAGTACTGCGATGAGGAGAGTCACGGGGATGATGATGCCGAGTACCCGCTGGTCGCGGAGCCGAGTCAACAACGCTGAACAACAGAGGCTTCCCGCGATGCCGAACACATTGAAGAGGAACTGATGCGTACCTGCGGTGGTGCCACTGATTCCGGCGTCCTGTTCGATGGACGGGAGCCACGTGACAAGTACGTAGTAGTTCGTCGACTGGAGGCCCATGAATGCCGCGACCTGCCAGGCCAGTGCCCGACGCCACACCGGAGCCGTCCCTGCAGAGACCGGGGGCGCCGGGACGGCGGCCGTCGGTGAGGACTTCCGAAGTTGCGGAAGGACGACGCCCATGGCGATGAGTGCGAGACCCGCCCACATGGCCAGGGGCAGTCGCCACCCCAGTGCTGTGAGACCGGCCACTGGCACCGCCACTCCGGCGGCGACGGCCGCAAAGCCTGACTGCACGGCTGAGTAAGCACCGGTGACCTGTCCGATCTTCGTGGGGAAGTCCCGTTTCACCAGTGCAGGAAGAACGACGTTGAGGACAGCGATAGCGACGCCGACGAGTGTCGTCCCGATCCAGATTAGAGCGATCGGCGGAGTGGAACGCACCACCAGGCCGACGGCAAGCCCGGCCAGCGCGATGACGATGATGCGTTCCAACCCGAACCGGTGGGCAACCCGGGGCACCAGTGGGGACACCACAGCGAATGCCAACAGGGGGAGGCTGACAAGGAAGGAGGCCGCAGACGAGGAGATGCCGAGGTCATCCTCGATTTCTGTGAGGACAGGTCCGACTGTGGTGATAGCCGCGCGCAGATTACCGGCGACAAGCAGGATACCGACGACCACCAAAGCAACAGGGACACCGGAACCAAACCGGTTGATCCCGCTTCGCTCCGTGGAACTGGACGATGTATCTGTCATGACTATCGACCTTCCCCTGTGCCGTCTAGCTCCTGACGCGACGTTGTGTACTGCTGGACCTTGAACACCGCCCGCTCTGCGGCGGCTGCGGCCTCCTCCGGATCATGGTCGGCAACCGCACGGACGATGGCGGCATGCTCGGCATCGATGTCGGCAATTGCACCCGATCGCTCAGCGAAATCGATCTCTGCCGGAGTGAAATGCATGAGCGCCTGTTCATTACCTCCCACTCCGCGGTAGAGCTCCGCCAGAAGGGCATTACCGGACGCTTCCATGAGCAGACGGTGAAATGCGATGTCGGTGGCAGCGTAGGAATCTTCGTCGGAAGCGTCCGAGCGTGCGAGGAGAGCTGTCTCCAACGCCTCGACCTGGGAGTCGGTGGCACGCAGAGCTGCATAACGGGCCCCCTCGCGTTCAAGGATGGCCCGGACCTCCGCCACGTCCTGTTCTCGGTCCCGGTCGATGTGACGGGCGAGCGTGGGCGCAAGGTCACTGGTCGCGGTAACGAATGTGCCGTAGCCAGCTCGAGCTCCGAGCATTCCTGCGTGCACCAGCGCCCGCAGTGCCTCACGGACGCTGTTGCGGCTGACGCCCATTTCCTCGGCGAGATGGTTCTCTGTCGGGATCAGTGTGCCGACCGGGAACTCGCCGGCCGCAATCCGGTCCCGGAGCTGGTCGGCGACCCGTTCAGACAGGGTACGTTGCGGATTGATTCTAGGCATAGAGGGCAGCCTAACAGAAAATAGCCAAATGTCCTACATTTACTTCCCGCCAGCATCAGTCACCGGAACGGATTCCGCCCCGGACTCAGAAGTGACGTTTCAGGAACCCGTAGGCGGGGTTGACCCCACCGTTCCCGCCGTAGCTGGAGACGTGGGCGTACTGCCCGGGCGCAAGCCCGAACGGGACTTCGGCAACCATGCTCCGGTTGTCCACACCACGGATGCCGGAACTCCCGTTCAGCCCCTGGTCGAGGGCTGTCATCTGGGTGATCGCCTCCGCACGGCCGCGTGTGTTCTTCGTGCGCTCATCAGAATTGCAGATGTAGTCGCCGTCGTCGCAGATGTCCATGACCCGATCAGCGAGCTCACCGTAGCCGCCGGGAAGAGCGCCGAAAACCCCTTCCCCACCGCGGGCACTGCCACCCTCCACTGAACCTGCGCCACGGTTGGGGCTGGAGATCACCGCTGCGGAACCGAACTTCTCCGCAGCGATCGGACCACGTCCGTGTCCGATGTCCGCAACCACCCGGGACGCCACGTCCGCCCCGAGCGAGTACCCTGCCAGACTGATCGTCGACGAAGGGCACTGTGCCGCCGTACCCGCGATCAACTGACGGGTCTTGGCGATGCCGTCCGACTGGATCTGCGTGTACGCCGTGGACACGAACGGGACGGCGTTGTAGGCGACCGTCCGGGTCGTGGACGTCCCGAACGTCTCGAGCATCGCCCCGAGATCCGAGGTGTAGGCACCAACAGGCAGATTGTCGGGCATTCCCGGCGCTGACTGGCCACCACCGGGAACAATCACCACGATGTCAGGCTCACACCGGGGAATGGCCGGGGTCGCCACGACACCGGTGGAGAACCCGACGGCGGAGGCCACCGGTGCACTGACGACAGCGACGGCGAGAGCAGCAGCTGCAGCACCGACAGCCGTGCGGATTCCGCGACGGCGGTGGGAGAGATTGGGGCGCACGGAAACTCCTGGGCTCGGTGAACAGACTCCGACATGAAACAACGACAGGATTATAAGCACATTCTCTCCCCCGGATACCTCCACCCCCGACCCTGACCTGAACAAGAAAACCCCCTGACCAGAAATTACAGGTCAGGGGATCTCTCGGTGGAGCCGCCGGGAATTGAACCCGGGTCCTTCGAGACCTCGCCAGGGCTTCTCCGTGCGCAGTCCGCGGTCATCTCTGCTCGGCTCTCCGGGTCATGCGGACGTGCCCGGACGATGAGCCCAGTCGCTCTGAAATGTCCGCTACTCGCCCGAACGACAGGACGGTAGCGTCAAGTCCCTTAGCTGATGCCAGTGACCGGGTCAGGGACCTACCCGGGCTGACAGACACGCGGTCGCTGATTAGGCAGCGAGGGCGTAGTCGCGCTGAGTGTTCTTCTCGGCGCCTATAGGTTGCTGCGACGCTTACGGTGGTCTCCAGCCTGCACCGGCACGCTTCCCCTGGCTCAATGCACGAAGTCGAAACCTGATCGACCCCTTGTGGTGCATCCCCGTCACCGGAAAGCTCGGCGGTGGCAGGATGACTCATCCTAGTTCGGGTGAGTTACCCCAGTCAACCTGGTGACTCAGCCCTTTATTCCCTTGATCCGGCGCCCCAGCTCACGGGTCGCCTCACGCTCCTCGGTACGCCGCTTGATGTCCTGACGCTTGTCGTAGTCCTGCTTACCGGTGGCCAAGGCCAGCTCAACCTTCAACCGTCCTGAGACGAAGTAGAGCTGCAACGGGACCAGGGTGTTGTTCCCGTCCCGGACTTTCCCCATCAGCGAGTCGATCTCACCACGGTGGAGCAGGAGTTTGCGGACCCGACGTGGCGCGTGGTTCGTCCACGTCCCCTGCGCGTACTCGGGGATGTGGAGGTTGCGCAGCCACACCTCGCCGTCGTCAATGGTGGCGAAAGCATCCACCAGGGACGCCTTGCCCTCACGCAGTGCCTTGACCTCGGTTCCGACCAGGGCGACCCCGGCTTCGACGGTATCGAGGATGCGGTAGTTGTGGCGGGCCTTACGGTTGGTGGCGACGACGAGCGGGCCACCGTTCTTCGTGCCGGCTTTCCCCGGCTTGGCGGCCTTCTCGCCCTTTTTACGTCCGGAGTCCACCGGTGTGCTCTTCTTCGCCATAGCCCGAAGAAGTCTACCTTCTTACTTCTTCACGTACCAGCGCAGTGTGACCTGCGCAGTCACCCCGGCGACGAGTGCTCCCGCCACGATGATGAACGGAGAGACCAGCCATATGTCGGTGGCGGTGATTCTGGCGATCAGGTTCGCGTCGTACAACGACCCCAGTGCCTGGTCCAGAAGGAAACTCTTCCCGAGCAGCAGCGCACCCACCGACAGCAGCGAGCCGATGAGGGACGCCAGCACCGCTTCCAGGATGAACGGCGCCTGGGTGTACCACCGGGTCGCCCCCACCATGCGCATGATGCTGGTTTCATGCCGGCGGGAGAATGCCGCGAGCTGCACCATGTTCATGATCAGGAAGACCGCGGCGACCGCCTGCACTGCGGCGAGGACGAAGCTGGCGTTGCGCACGGCGTCGAGGTTCTGCGTCGCCCCGCGCAGGTCGTCCTGCTGGTCGACGATGGTCGCCACTCCGGGCTTTTCGGCGATCTCGTCGATGGGGCTGGTGTCCAACGGGTCGGCCAGACGCACATGCAGCGCCGCCGGGAAGGCGTCCTGCGAGGTCTGTTCGACGAGGACGGGGTCGGACTGGCCGAAGAGTTCCACGAACCGCTCGTAGCTCTGGTCCTTGTTGCGGAAGGTCACCGACTCGACGTCATCGTCGTTCTCGAGAGTGTCCCGGATGTCCTTGCAGACGTCACTGGAGCAGTCGAGGTCGTTGGCGGAGATCTCGTCGTCGAGCTGGACCATCACCTCGATCCGGTCGAGGTAGAGCTCCTTGGTGTCGGCGGTCATGTTGGTGATCAGCACACCGGTGGCCAGCAGGGCCAGGGAAATGGCGGTGGTGATGACCATCGCGACGGTCATCGTCACATTACGGGTCAGGCCCGCGAAGGCTTCCTTGAGGACGAAACGGATTTTCATGGTCGTGTTCCTTCCCTAGCGCCCGACGGCGTAGATGCCGTGGGCGTCGTCGCGGACGAGCTTTCCGTTGGACAGTTCCAGCACGCGGCGGCGCATGGAGTCGACGGCGACGTCGTCGTGGGTACTCATGACGACGGTGGTCCCTCCGCGGTTGATGCGGTTGAGCAGCGCCATGATCTCTGCCGAAGTGTCCGGATCCAGGTTGCCGGTGGGCTCGTCGGCGAGCAGGACGAGAGGACGGTTCGCCGTGGCGCGGGCGATCGCGACACGCTGCTGCTCACCGCCGGAGAGTTCATCGGGCATCCGCTGTCCCTTACCCGCGAGGCCGACCATGTCCAGAACCTCGGGGACGGTTTTCTCGATGGCGTCCCGGCGTCGACCGGTCACCTCCAGCGCGAACGCGACGTTGTCGTAGACATTCTTGTTCGGCAGCAGCCGGAAGTCCTGGAAGACGTATCCGATCTTCTGCCGCAGCTGAGGGGTCTTCCGCTTGGGCAGGGTGTTGACGTGGAAGTCGGCGACGTGGAGTTCGCCGGCGTCAACCTCCTCCTCCCGGATCATGAGCTGCAGGAAAGTCGACTTGCCCGACCCACTGGGGCCGATGAGGAAGACGAACTCCCCTTTCTCGATCTCGACCGAGATGTCCTGCAATGCAGGCCGGGTGGATGTCCGGTATGTCTTGCTGACCTTGTCGAATGTGATCACGTCGCTACCGTACCTGACCTCGTGGGACAAAAGAAACAGATGTGACTGCTGTGACAAGTCTATTTCTGTACATTTCCTGCACGGCCCCTGCCGCGTTGGTAGTCTGCTGCCCCATGACGCCACAGGAGACCCCGACCTTGTCGGAGACGGTAAAGACGTCGGAGAAGAAGAACGGCCGTACCCCCGGCATCCTCGGGTGGGTGGAACGTCTCGGCAATCTCCTGCCGAACCCGTTCTGGCTTTTCGTGTGCCTGGCCGGAATCGTCCTGGTGGCGAGCTGGCTGGGGTCACTCATCGGGATGCATGCCACCGACCCCCAGTCCGGTGACGACGTCGAGGTCGTCAACCTCCTGAGTACCGACGGTCTACAGCTGATCGTCTCCGAGGCCGTCACGAACTTCACCTCGTTCCCGCCTCTCGGCGTGATCATCACCGTGATGCTCGGTGTCGCGGTGGCCGAGCATTCCGGCCTCATCTCCGCGGCAGTGCGGTCCATGGTGGCCCGGACGGGTCCCAAGACCCTGACGTTCGCCGTCGCCCTGGCCGGTGTCACCGGCTCCATCGCCTCAGACGCCATCTTCATCGTGATCATCCCCCTCGGAGCGATGGCGTTCAACGCCCTGGGACGGTCACCCATCGTGGGCGCGATCGTCGCCTTCGCCGCCGCAGCAGCCGGTTTCGACGCCTCGCTCCTGCTCAACATCACCGACGTCCTGCTTGCCGGACTGTCGACCAGCGCCGCACAACTCGTGGACCCGGAGTACGTGGTGAACCCCCTGGCGAACTACTACTTCGTGATCGCTTCCTCGGTCGTTCTCGCGCTGATCATCACGGCGCTGACCGAACTGTTCATGGACAAGAAGATCCACCAGATCGTCGATCACGACGACATCAATTACGACGAGGTCAACTTCACGGACGACGACGGTCACGTCGTCACCGACCTGACACTGAAAGACAGCGAACGCGGCGGTCTCAAGCTCGCCGGACTCGCCGGTGCCGTCTTTCTCGCGGTCTACTTCGCTCTTCTGTTCGTCCCCGGCTCGCCGCTGCAGGGTGACGGTGGTGCCGTCATGGAGAGCCCGCTGATCACCGACATCGCGGTCCCCATCTCGGTGGGGTTCTTCCTGCTGGGCACCGTGTACGGGCTGACCGTCAAGAGCATCACGAAGGCCACCGACATCCCGGACTTCATGGCCAAGGGCCTGCAGACGATGTTGCCGATGCTCGTGCTGTTCTTCGTGGTCTCCCAGTTCATCGCCTGGTTCGAGGCGTCAAACCTGGGCATCTGGTTGTCGATCAAGGGCTCGGACCTGCTGCAGAGCTGGGACCTTCCCACCCCCGTGCTGTTCGCCTGCTTCGTCCTGATGGTGGCCTTCCTCAACATGATGATCACCTCCGGTTCGGCGCAGTGGGCTCTGATGGCGCCCATCGTTGTGCCGATGATGATGTACATCGGCATCTCCCCCGAGGTCACACAGATGCTGTACCGTATCGGCGACTCGACGACCAGCATCGTCACCCCGATGAACCCCTACTTCGCCATGGCGTTCGCCTTCCTGCTCCGCTACTACAAGAGGGCCGGCCTCGGCACCCTGATGTCGATGACGATCCCCTACTGCCTGACGATGATGCTGGGCTGGTTCCTGCTCTTCCTCGCCTGGTGGGCACTGGGCGTCCCACTCGGGCCCGGAGCACCGATGGAGTATCCGGCCGGGTAGGACGACGATCTAGAGGCGACGGTACTGCTGCCGTCCCTCGCGGTCCCGCACCATGATTCCGCGGCGGCGGAGGCCCTCCAACGCCTCCTCGGCCGCACCGGGCCTGTCATCCGCCAGCGCCCGACGCCTGGCCCGCAGCAGGTCCTCGGCCTCACCATCCAGGCGCCCGTCGCCTTCCACCCAGGTGGTGTACTCCCGCGAGTACGGGTCGACCGTCTCCAGCTCCGGGTAGCCGTGGTCCCGCAGGCCGCCCGCAGGCCCGCGAGCATCTCGTCCTCGACCGGGCCACGGAACACCTCGCGTGTCCCCTCGTCGAGGACGATCAGTTCCTTCTTCTCGGCGATCACCCGGCGCGCACAGGCCCTGGGTATGTGCCGGTCAGCGTCCTTCGAGCGCACCGTGATCCCGTCCTCCCCCACGTCGATCGACCCGGCACCGTCAGACCAGGACGCGACGATGACGAAACCAGCCACCGCACCGAGCACCGCCAGGACGGGAAGAGCCCCGATGAACGGCAGTTCGGCGGCGAGACGCAAGGGTCCCGGCGCATCACCGATCAGTCCGATCAACCAGCCCACCAGCGGCCCGACGATGAACGCGGCGACCAGCCCGACCACCGCCCCGCCGACGGTGAAGGTCACCGTGTACCCCGCGGGGATCCGCACTGTGGTCGTGTCGCTCCGGTCACTCATGGTCTGTTCCTTTCAGGTACCCCAGGACGGTCCGGCGCACCTCGGGTGACGGCGACCGCCCCGGTTCCGCGTTGAGGTAGCAGGCGTCGATGATCGTGAGCACCCACCGCGCGGCGAAAGAGGGGTCCAACGTCTGGTCGACCTGGCCGTCCTGCATCGCTCGGGAGATCAGCGCGGCAAGGCCGGCACGTTGGGTCGCGGCGGCCTGCTCTGATGCCGCGATGAGTTCCGGGTCGTGCCCCATCCTGCGTAGCGACTCCACCAGCATTCCCTGCGCATAGGGGTAGGCGGCCTCTGATGCCAGCGCATCGACGATCGCGAGGATCGCCTCCAGCGGGTCCGCGGCATCGGAGTGTTCCGCGACCAGCCGTTCAGCGGCCGGGACGTCCTGCTCGAACGGGGCACGGAACAACGACGCCTTGTCCGGGAAGTAGTAGAAGATGCTCGCCGGACTGGTGCCGACAGCGGCCGCTATCTGCGCCACGCTGGTGTTCTCGAATCCCTGTGTGGCGAAGAGACGCGCGGCTTCGTCCGCGATCCGCGACTTCTTCCGTGCCACTTCCTCCGGGTCCGTCCTGCGTGCCATATGTAGCCCTCCGTCGATGTGCTCCGCCGTCCGTATTATTTGACTGATCAGTCAGATAATACACAAGGGTGGTCGCCGGGCACACCCGACGTCGCTGCGTCACCGGCACTGCATCTGCCGTGGGCGTAGGCTCGGGCCCCACATCACCCGCGCGCCCACTCTCCTCTGCCCTTGCGCGCCGTGGATACAGAACGACACCGCCGTCCGGACCCACTTCCGGACGCATACGACGAGAGTGAGGAGCACCGTGCTGCACCACCTACCGTCATGCGATCTCATGGCACCGACAGGTCTCCGACCGGTCGGAGACCGTCCTCCCGCTACAGAGTGACCACCCAGCTGACCAGCACGTCCACCGTCACTGATTTACCCGGGCCGGTACGCCGCCCCGACAGGAGGCACCCATGTCCCCGAACACGTCCCCAGCCGCCGCAACCACCCGTCCAGAGCACGCCGACGACGTGGAGGCCGTGGTCAAGAAGTCTCTCGATCTCGCCGACACCTGGTTGCAGGTGAAGGAAACCAGCAAGTCGACCAAGCAACTCGCGGACATGGTCCACGAACCCAGCGGCGTGGAATTCACCTTCAGCTTCGTTGACCGCGTCGCCCGTCCCGAGGACAACAAGGTCGCCGCAGAAGAATTCGCCAAGATTGCCCACCCCGTCAAGCGGCAGGCGCCGGTCCCCGGCTTCCTCGGCGTCGTCGACCAGATCCTCATGACGGCTGGTTCGATCGCCGCGCCGCTGCTCCCCCAGATCGTGATGCCCATCGCACGCTCGTACCTACGCTCCGTCGTGGGCCACCTGGTCCTCGACGCCGAAGGGACGACGATGGACAAGATGCTGGACAACGCCCGCGAATCCGGGTTCCGTCTCAACATCAACCTCCTGGGCGAGGCCGTCCTCGGTGAGGACGAGGCCGTCCGCCGGCGCGACGACCTCATCGACCTGGTACGCAACCCCAGGGTCGACTACGTCAGCGTCAAACCCTCCGCCGTGGTGTCCCAGCTGAATCACTGGGACCTCGACGGATCCACCGAACGCCTCAAAGAGCGGCTCCGGCCGCTCTACCGCGAGGCCATGAAGCGTTCACCTCATCCCTTCATCAACATGGACATGGAGGAGTACAAGGACCTCGACCTCACCCTGAGGATCTTCACCGAACTGCTGGACGAGGACGAGTTCCTCGAGCTTGAGGCAGGCATCGTCCTTCAGGCGTACCTGCCCGACTCCTTCGACGCCCTCCGTCAGCTGACCGAGTTCGCCCGGAAACGTCGTGACCGTGGCGGCGCAAAGATCAAGGTCCGCATCGTCAAGGGCGCGAACCTCTCGATGGAGCGCGTGGACTCCGAACTTCACGACTGGCCCCAGACCCCGTACCTGACGAAGGCGGAGGTCGACGCCAACTATCTGCGACTGCTCGACTGGGTACTGCGTCCGGAGCACTCCGACGCCATCCGCATCGGTGTGGCCACCCACAACGTCTTCCACATGGCGCTGGCCCACGAACTCTCGGTTGAGCGGGGCGTCGAAGACCAGATCGACGCGGAGATGCTCCAGGGCATGGCGCCCGCGCAGGCCGAGGCGGTACGCGATGTCGTGGGCGAGGTGATCCTGTACACTCCGGTCGTCAAGAAGGAGAACTTCGACGTCGCGGTGAGTTATCTCGTCCGACGTCTCGAAGAGAACGGTGCCAAGCAGAACTTCCTGTACGCCATGTTCACCCCCGAGAACGACGAAGAAACAGGCATGACCCCGATGGAGGGACAGCGCGAACGCTACCTCGCCGCCGTACGTGAACGGTGGTCCACCGACGCAGGCCCCCGTCGGACGCAGGACCGCACAGAGGAATCCCGTCGGAAGCTCGGGGCACGCTCCGCCAGCGTTCCCGGCAACTTCGTCAACGAGCCGGACACGGACTCTGACCTGCCGGCCAACCGTGACTGGGCGGCACGTATCGTCGACCCGTCGTCCGACCCTGGTCCGGTGGTCAGTGAGGAAGTCACTGACCCCGCCGTCGTCGACAAGGCTGTCGAACGCGCCCTGGGAGCACACGAGGCCTGGGCCTCCAAGACCGGAGCCGAGCGCGCCGAGATACTGGACCGTGCCGCGGACGCGCTCGCCGACAACCGCCACCGTCTCATCGCTGCCGCCGTCCACGAGGCCGGC
This sequence comes from Corynebacterium sp. CNJ-954, assembly GCF_001942345.1. Taxonomy (GTDB): domain Bacteria; phylum Actinomycetota; class Actinomycetes; order Mycobacteriales; family Mycobacteriaceae; genus Corynebacterium. Next base: position 19,298 of record NZ_MKKI01000003.1, on the reverse strand, counting down.
AAGACCGTGGCGGAAACCGACCCCGAGGTCTCCGAGGCCATCGACTTCTGCCGCTACTACGCGGAATCCGCGCGCAAGATCGACCGCCACCGTGGTTCCACCTTCACCCCCTACCGGACGGTGGCCGTCGTCCCGCCGTGGAACTTCCCCATCGCGATTCCCGTCGGCGGCTGCATGGCCGCACTGGCCGCCGGTGCCTGCGTGATCATCAAACCCGCGCCGCAGACCCTGCGCATCGCGGAGGTCTTCGTCGAGGCCCTGCGGGAGGCAGGTGTCACCGAGGACATGCTGCAGCTCGTCAACGCCGACGAGGGGGACGCAGGTAAACGCCTGGTGTCCCATGAGGACATCGACTCGGTGATCTTCACCGGCGGCTCCGAGACTGCACGGCTGTTCCGTTCCTGGGATCCGCGGATGGTCATCAACGCCGAGACCTCCGGGAAGAACGCGATCATCGTCACCCCGGCCGCAGACCCGGACCTGGCGGTGTCCGACATCCTGGCGTCCGCCTACGGACACGCGGGCCAGAAATGCTCCGCCGCGTCACTGATCATCACCGTGGGATCGATGGGCAAGTCCAAACGATTCATGGGACAGCTCGTCGACGCCGTGAAGTCGCTGAATGTCGGGCCGGGAAGTGACATCTCCACCGACATGAACGGCATCATCGAACCAGCCGGAGACAAACTCCTGCGCGGACTCACCAAGCTGGACAAGGGTGAGAAATGGCTGGTGAAGCCCGAGCCGCTGAACGGGACCGTGGATGACGCCACCCTGTGGAGCCCCGGCCTCCGCGACAACGTCCGCCCCGGCGCATGGTTCCACACCCACGAGTGCTTCGGCCCGGTCGCCGGCGTCATGCACGCCGACACGCTGGAAGAGGCCATCGAATGGCAGAACTCCACGGGATACGGTCTGACCGCCGGCCTGCACACCATCGACCGCGACGAGACGGCCTTCTGGCGCGACCGGGTCGAAGCCGGCAACGTCTACGTCGAGCGGGGCATCACCGGCGCCATCGTCCAGCGTCAGTCTTTCGGAGGTTGGAAGGGCTCCTCTATCGGCAACGGCGCCAAGGCAGGTGGCCCGAACTACGTCGCCCAGCAGGGATACTGGGCTGAGGGAGACATCAGCGAACTCCACAGCGGCAGCGTCTCCACTGAAATCACCCAGATGCTGCGCGAGTTCCACGGCATGGCACATCCGGTGCTCACCGAGGACGACCACCGGTGGCTCCGACGCGCCGCAGAGTCGGACGCGCAGGCCTGGACCTCCGAGTTCGGTATCGAACACGACCGGACAGCCCTGGTGGTGGAGTCCAACGTCTTCCGTTACCGGCCGCTGCTGGAGCCGCTGCGCGTACGCATCGGCACGAACGCCAACCTCCGTGACCTGCTGCGACTCTACCTCGGCGCATCAGTGACCGGGACCAGACTCGACGTCTCCGCAGCGGCGTCCGTCGCGTCGGAGATGGGCGAGCTGGCCAACCGGATCCGCATGGTCTCCGACACCGAGTTCGCCGCAGAAATCGGTGTCCAGCCCAGTGTGCGGATCCGCACCCTCGGTGACGTCGACGAGGGCCTCTACGAGGCCGCCGCGCGGTCCGGTTCCGTCGTGCTCGACCGCCCCGTTCTTCCGGACGGTCGCCGCGAGTTGCTGCCGATGCTGCTGGAGCAGGCCGTGACGACCACGGAGCACCGCTTCGGCTACATCCACGGCACCACGCCGTAGGTAGTCGTGAGGGTGGCGGCGGGAATCGATCCCGCCCCCCACACTCGCCTGAGACCCCAGGTTTGTGTCGGTTTCATCCCCTGAGAACCGACACAAACCTGGGTCATGTGTTGGTCAACCGTGGATCCCGCTGCGCCGTCCTCATCCACGCGCGGGAACAAGCGTACGGTCCTCTACTCCGCGTTCCATAAACGGCGGTAGTAGTCGATACGCGCCGGGGCGGGGTCTGCACCGTAGGCCTCCCAGAAAACCGTCTCGTCGACGTCACCGTAGTTCCATGCCAGAGACATCGACATCACCGCAAGATCCGCCCACCGGTCGGCCACACCGAGCCGGGCGAGATCGACGTGCGCGAGGAATGAACCGTCGTCCCCGATCAACGTGTTCGGCGCACAGGGGTCACCCTGACACAGCACCAGACGGTCAACCGGCGGAACGGAGCCCAATGGCGTAACCCCACGGCGCGCATCCAACGCAGCGAGCCGTCTTTCCGCACTCCAGTCATACGGGCATCCGCCAATCGGCACGCTGTGCAGTCGACGGAGCCCCTCCCCCAGCGCACGCAGTGCCGCCTCTGGTGTCGCACGCCATAGCGCCGACACCGCGCTCTCACCCGGCAGTGCTCTGGTGAGCAGGACCTCGCCACTTCCCCTGGTGTCCAGTTCAATAACCTCCGGCACCGGATGACGCTCCCGGAGCCAAGTCATGCGTCGTGCCTCGTCCTCCAGCGACTCTCCCGACGAGGCCGGGTTCCACTTCGCGTAGATCTCTGGATGCCCCGGCGTCCCGGCGACAGCGAACGTCAGTCCACCTGCTTCATTACGCCAGACAGGCTCCACACCTTCCATACTGAAGCTATGAGTCTCAAGCGTCCGGCGGAGCATTTCTGGCACCCGTTGCTCCCCTGCAGGTGGTCCGGCGAGGGCCGGGGGAACAGTCACGACGTCTTTCCCATGGTCACCATGGGTCTCACCCTACCTCCACGACATACGGCCGGAAGGGCCGTTAGGATCATCCTCATGACATCTACCGTGGCTGCAGGAGCGTACGGAGCCCGGGCCGACGAGTACATCAACGCGGTAGGACGTATCGACCACGCCGCCGACGCGGATCTCCAGTTGATCGGCGAATGGGCCCAGAGTGTCGACGGCCCGATCCTCGACGTTGGTTGCGGCCCCGGCCAGTGGACACACTGGCTGGCCACGCAGGGCATCGACATTGAGGGAATCGATCCGGCCCGGGAGTTTATCGACCGGGCGCGTCGAATGTATCCGGAGGCCCCCTACCGCATCGGACGTGCCGAGAACCTCGACGTCCCTTCCTCTTCCCTCGGCGGGATCTTGGCCTGGTACTCCCTTATCCACTCCAGCCCGGACGAGGTTGCTACGGCTCTCGGAGAATTCGCCAGGTGCGTCCGGTCCGGAGGCTGTCTACTCCTCGGCTTCTTCACCGCCCCAGAACACGGGCCGTTCGACCACGCCGTCACCACGGCCTACCACTGGCCACTCGATGCCCTCGAGAAGCTCGTCGGAGAGGCCGGTTTCACGGTCACCCACGCAGCAACACGATCCGGGCGTCCTGAACGCACCCACGGGGAGATCATCGCGGTCAGGAACTCAGACGCTACGTCCCCTTGACGTTCATCACCTGGCGCAGCTTGTGCACCACGCGGACCAATGGCTCGGCATCGGCCATGACCACGTCGATGTCCTTGTACGCGTCCGGAATCTCATCGACGAAGGCGTCACCGGGCCGGTAGACGATGCCGTCCATCCGGGCATCGAGATCCTCCGCACTGAAGCGCTTACGTGCCTGGTTCCGCGAGAACCGACGCCCCGCACCGTGGGGTGCCGAGCGCAGACCCGGCGCGAAGCCACGTCCCTCGACCACGTAGGACGCCGTCCCCATCGACCCGGGGATCAGCGCTTTCACTCCTTCTTCGGCGCGGACCACACCCTTACGGGTCAGCCACACCGTCCGTCCGTAGTGCTGCTCTTTGACGGTGTAGTTGTGGTGGCAGTTGATTCTTTCGGTCTCCTCGACCTGCCTGCCGACCCACTCGCCGAGCAGTGTGGAGAACCGGTCCATCATCTCCTCGCGGTTCAACCAGGCGAACCGCTGGGCCCAGGCGAGATCCCGCAGGTACGAGTCGAACTCGGGAGTACCCTCAGGCAGGTATGCGAGGTCCTGGTCCGGGAGCTGCACCCAGAACGTACGCATCAGCCGCTGGGCGGTCTTGATGTGCTTCTGCGCGATCTTGTTGCCGACCCCGCGCGAGCCGGAGTGCAGGAACATCCAGACCCGGTCTTCCTCGTCGAGACACAACTCGATGAAGTGGTTACCGCCGCCGAGCGACCCCAGCTGCTGACGCCACTTCTTCGGGTGCCCCAGATCGACACCGGTGTTCTCCGCGAGTTCGGAGAGTTCCCGGGTACGTGCCTCCGCAGTTCCACCCAGCACCCAGCCGTTGTAGCGTCCGGGGGACAACGGAATCGTGCGCTCGATGGCGTCACGCAGGTCCGTGAGTTCCCGTCCTGCCAGATCGTCGCTGCTGAATGATGTACGTACACCGATCATTCCGCAGCCGATGTCCACGCCGACGGCAGCGGGGATAACGGCTCTCTCAGTCCCGAAGACGGTACCGACGGACGAGCCTTTGCCGAAGTGGGCATCGGGCATGAGCGCAACGTGGGGGAATACGAAGGGCAGGCCGGCAAGCTGGCGTGCCTGATCGAGGGTGTTGTCGTCGACGTCGGAGGCGAAGCTGAGGAGCTTGTTCTCCTTCAGCGTGACTCCCGGTATGTCGACGGAGTCAGTGGACATGATGGTCGTCCTTTCTGGTGAAAGGGCGACGGCGGCAGGCGCACGTCCGTGGCGGAGAAGTCGGGATCCGGGGCGACCCGACCGAAGGGTCGGCAGGGGTCACACGGGTCATCCGTGGATTCTCGTCCGGACGCGGCACTGACGCCGCGCCCGGGGAATTGCGAGGTGGAGGTCAGTGAGCGTTCAGGGAAACAGCGGGCAGCTCGTGCAGCTCTAGCTGCGGCTGTCGCAGCTGCTGCCACGACGAAAGCTGGTGCTTCCTAAACATGCCGTTCCCCTTTCCGGATCTCTGACGCTTCTGACTTCTGGTGTCCACCCTGCGATGGTCTGTGTCCGGGGCATCGTGCCGTCCGGACCAGATGATGATGGCACACTGCTTTCCTACCCGCAAGGGTTGGCCCCGCCTCCTTTGTGAAACCACCGTAGCCCCGGGATTCTGCGACATCACCGGATCTGCGCGATCCCTTCCGCCAGGCGCTGTGCATCGCGCTCGCTGATCGCGGGATACTCCCCGAACACCGGCTCCTCCCCCACCGACGGCGTCCCGGTGCTCCCCATCTCCACGAAAACCCTCAGCACGTCCTGCACCGTCGGGCGGTCATACTCCATGAGGCGGTCGACTTCCGGGGAATACTCGTCCGCCGGGGCCTTCAGAGGCTCTCCCCGGAGTTTCCAGGGATCCACCTCGGAGAACAGTTCAAGAAGATCGTCGCGCCGCTGGTTCATGGCCCGCAGACTACAACTCGCCCCGATGCTTGTCACGGGATGGCTGGGCGTTGTCGGTTTCACCCCACCGACACCGACAACGCCCCGGGCTACTGCAACGGACTGCTGCGACGGGCCCGGTGACGGGCCGACGAGCCTCACCCGATCCGGCGCGCCCCGGCGGACGGCTCGGCGGTGAAGAACATCGGTGCCGGGAAGCCACGACGGGCGGCCTCCTCCGTGACACCGGTGGCGACCTGCGCCACGTCGTCCTGCCCCACCAGAGCGATCACGCTGCCGCCGAAGCCGCCGCCGACCATCCTCGCACCGAGCGCGCCGCAGGCCAGCGCCACATCCTGTGCACTGTCGAGCTCGGGCACGGTGACCTCGTACAGGTCGCGCAGGCTGGCGTGGCTGTCGTTCATCAGGTCACCGAGCGACTGCTCCCCCGACGCTCCCCCGTCGACCGGGAACGCGCGGCCGCCACGCAGCATCGGCACGGCGTCCTCACGGGTCCGGCGGATCTCCTCGACGACGTGCCGGACGCGGCGCAGAGCGGTCCGGGTGACCTCGTCCTGTGTCACCTGGCCCGTCTCCTCGCTACCGCCGAGCAGGTCACGGGCCTGCCGACTGGTCGACCAGGACGTCACGGCGTCCTCCAGTGCAGCGGTGTCGGGCGCCCCCGCCAGCGTCTCCCCGAGGGTCCGGACGCCGAGATGGTCGGAGACCGCGTCGATGACCCCGCGGCGGGAGGCGTACTGCCCGTCGACCAGACGGTGCTGCGCATTGGTGTTGATGATCAGCAGTGACAGGCCGACTGCGGCGAGATCGCACGGGACCGCCTCCACCGTGTCACTGAGGAAGTCGACGGCCAGGGCGGTGCCGGCGCGCCCGTAGAAGGAACTGCGCTGGTCAAGGCCACCGGTCGAGGCACCGACGACCTCATTCTCCGCACGCATGCACGCCGCCACCAGGGCTGACAGCTCGTCGGCCTCCGGTGGACGCTCCGTGGCCAGCTCGAAGGCGGCCAGCGCAACGGAACACTCCAGGCTGCGGAGCTGGACAGCCCGGCGCCGAGCGGCACGTCGGAGACCAGCGCGATGTCGAGGCCGTCACAGGTCGGGATGACTCCGTCCTGCAGGCCGGCCCACACTGCACCGGCCGCGTACCCCGCCCAGCCGTCGGGCTGCCCAGGGCCCACGTCGTCCAGGCTGACCTCGACCACGTCGGTCACCTGCGCCGACGCCACGCCCGCGGGAACGGACACCAGTCGCAGCAGACCGTCTGTCCGACGTCCCACGGCGGCGGCGGTGTTCTGCGGCAGCGCGAACGGCAGGGACATCCCGCCGGCGTAGTCGACATGCTCGCCGATGAGGTTCACCCGCCCCGGCGCAGCCCACACGCCCTCGCAGTGCGCACTGTCACCGAAGTGGGTCGCGAAAAGTGCGCGGGCATCGGACGCGAGCCGGTTGTCGTCGCGGGTCGTCCACCAGTCAGGTGTCCCGTCAGGTGTCACTGCCACTCCTTGTCGCCGGGCCATACCGCGCGCATCCTCTCCGCGACCGCTTCCGGTGTGGTGTCGCTGATCCAGGCGCCGAAGGCCGATTCCGAGCCGGCGAGGAACTTCATCCGGTGCGGTGAACGCATCAGGGAGAACAGCTGCAGGTGCAGACGTCCCTCCCCGCGCAGTGACTCGTCGTCCCCGGTGAGCCGTGCCTGTACCGGCACCTGGTTCCACGCGGCGATGTACGGGGTGCGCTCCACGCCTTCGAAGAACCGGTCGACGGCCATGTAGAGCGGCTTCAGCACACGTGCCAGCGCCGCGCGTTCGTCCCGGGTGAGGTCGGTGAAGTCGGCGACGGGACGGTTCGGCGTCACCATGACCTCGACAGGCCACTTCGCCGCGGCGGGGACGAGGACGGTGAACTCCTCGGTGCTGAGGATGATTCTCGTACCGGCGCGACGCTCGGCGGCGAGCATGTCGTCGAAGAAGTCACGGCCGGTGGCGGCGCGGTGCTCGCGGGCGTTCTCCAGGATCTGGCGGGAGCGCGGCGGCAGGAAGGGGTAGCTGTAGATCTGCCCGTGCGGGTGCTGCAGTGTCACCCCGATCTCCTCGCCGCGGTTCTCGAACGGGGCGACCTGCACCACGCTGTCGATCCGTGACAGGGCCGCGGTGCGGTGCGCCCAGGCTTCGACGACGGTACGGATCCGGCTCAGCGACAGGTCGCGGAAGGACTTCGTGGTGTCCGGGGTGAAGCAGATGACCTCGCAGGCGGCTTCCGCGGGGCGCCGCGGGTACAGGTCCTCCCCGTCGACGGTCCACGCGTAGTCCGCCGGGTCATCCGGCATGGCGATGGACGTCGAGAAAGACGGGAAACGGTTGCCGAAGACGACGACGTCGTAGTCGTCGGCGGGCACCTCGGTCGGCAGATTCCCCGGCGTGGTCGGGGCCAGCGGATTCTCGTTCGCCGGTGGCATGAACGTGCGGTTGTTGCGGTGGGCGGCGTAGGTCACCCACTGCCCGGTCAGCGGGTCGCGTCGCATCTCGGATTCCGCCACGGTCTCCGGCAGCTCACGGGAGTCGCGGAGTTCGCGGGTGACGCGTCCGGCGAGGACCTCCGGGTCGTCGTCGAAGTAGATCAGCTCGCGGCCGTCGGACAGGCGGGTGGGGGTGATCTTCAGCGGGTGCTCCCCCATCAGTCGTCGGACCCCGGCAGTTTGTCCTCGTCGATGAGCGACTCGTCAACGACGACCGGGTTCAGCTTCGCCCAGAGGACCAGCACCCCGGCGACGACGAGCAGGGCGAGACCGGTCCAGAGGTTGTCCACGGAGGACTTGGCCTCGCCGGTGTCGGGGTTGACCCCGGGGTCGAGGAATGCGGCGCAGAGCAGCAGGACGACCCCGTAGATGCCGAGCAGGGCCGCTGTCACGGTCCGTATGTCGAAGGCGCCGGCCCTGTGTTTCGTCGGAGCTGCGGGATCGGTGGTCTGGATGTCAGGCGTTGCAGACATTGTTCTCTCCTTTCAGGTCAGCGGGATCAGTGGAAGACGATGTTGAGGATCACGGTGATGGCGAGGGCCAGCATGCCCAGTGGGACGGTACGGCGGTACCAGGGCAGCGTCTTCTCCTCCGGGTCCTCGAGCATCGCCTTCGGGGTCACGGACTTCACGAAACCGACGAGTTCCTTGTCCGGCTTCGGTGCGGTGAAGGACGTGACGATCACAGACACCAGGATATCCACGACGAACGCCAGGCCGGCGGCGACGAACGCCGTACCCTGGCCGGGCAGGTTCACCAGCGGGTCCTCGCCGAGGGAGAAGGCCCAGAAGATGATGGCCGCAGCGGTACCGGCGACCAGGCCAGACCAGCCTGCGTGCGGGGTCATCCGCTTCCAGAACATACCGAGCAGGAAGGTGGCGAACAGCGGGGCGTTGAAGAAGCCGAACAACGTCTGCAGGTAGTCCATGACGTTGCCGAAGTTGTTGGCGATCATCGCGGTGCCGACGGCGATGACGGTGGCACCGACGGTGGCCCAGCGTCCGACCTTCAGGTAGTAGCCGTCCTTGCGGTCCTTGACCACGTAGGCCTGCCAGATGTCGTAGCTGAACACTGTGTTGAACGCGGAGATGTTCGCCGCCATACCGGCCATGAACGACGCCAGCAGACCGGCGATCGCCACGCCGAGCAGACCGGTGGGCAGCAGGTCACGCATGAGGTAGAGGATCGCGTCGTTCGGGGCGGCGTCCCCGCCGTCGCTGTACGCGGCGACGACGACGGAGGCGATCATGCCCGGGACGATGACGATGAACGGGACGAACAGCTTCACGAAGGAGCCGATGATCGGTGTCTTACGCGCGGCACTGATCGAGTCGGACGCCATCGCGCGCTGGACCTCGACGAAGTTGGTGGTCCAGTAGCCGAAGGACAGGACGAAGCCCAGGCCCAGCACGATACCGATCACGGAGAGCACCGGGCTGTTGAAGCCGGAGAGTTCCTGCGCCGGCCACGCATGGTTCTGGAAATCCTGGACCTGCTCCTTGAGCCCGCCCCAGCCGCCGACGCGGTTCAGGCCGATGATGGTCAACGGGGCGAGTGCGGCGACGATGACGAAGAACTGCAGGACCTCGGTGTAGATCGAGGCCGACAGTCCGCCGAGGGTGATGTAGGACAGCACGATCACCGCGGCGACGACCAGAGTGACCCACAGCGGCCAGCCCAGCAGGGCGTTGACGACCTTGGCCAGCAGCACCAGGTTCACCCCGGCGATGAGCAGCTGGGCGACGGCGAAGGAGACCGCGTTGACCAGGTGGGCCCCGTTACCGAACCTGCGCCGCATGAACTCCGGGACCGAGCGGACCTTCGAGCCGTAGTAGAAGGGCATCATCACGATGCCGAGGAAGATCATCGCCGGCACAGCGCCGATCCAGAAGTAGTGCATGGTCTGCAGGCCGTATTCGACACCGTTGGCGGACATGCCGATGATCTCGACGGCGCCGAGGTTCGCGGCGACGAAGGCCAGTCCGGTGACCCAGGCCGGCAGACCACGCCCGGAGAGGAAGAAGTCGATGGAGCTGGAGACCCTGCGTTTCGCCGCCCAGCCGATGCCGAGGACGAAGATGAAGAACAGGGCAACCAGCGCGTAGTCCACCCAGCTCGCGTCGAGCCGGAGGACGTTCTGTGCGGTCTCCATGAGGGATGCGCTTTCTGTCGGGGTCAGGAAGGGGCGAGCACGTCGAGGCGCCAGGAACAGGTCAGGCTCTCCCCCGGCGGTAGACGTGCCAGGCCGGTGCCCGAGTTCAGCGCGTCCGGCGGGGCCGTCATCGGTTCCACGGCGACGGCACGACCTCCCGGGCGGCCGGGATAGGGCATTCCGGTCCGGGCGTCCGGGGTGAAGATCTGGAACCAGCGCAGCTCCGGGGAGGTGCTGAGCATGACACCGGCCCCGTCTGGACGCGACAGGACGAACGTCGGGTCGTCGGTCAGCAGGCAGTGGTCGAGCACCCGTCCGGCGAGGGGGTTCTCCAGGTCAGGCAGCACTCCGACATCCTCCTGGTCCTCCCCGCACGGCATGCCCCGCTCGTCGAGGGGCAGGTACCGGTGGGTCGGCGCCGTCAGTGAACAGGTGTCGGTCGAGGCACCGAGTGCCGACGGGTAGAGGTGGAACCCGACGGCCGCGGGCATGTCCGTCGTGCCGTCGTTGCGCAGGGCGAGGTCCGCCCGCAGTCCGTCGCGGGTGACGCGGTAGAGCACCGACACGTGGACAGGCCACGGCCATCCGGGCTGCGGCCCCGGTTCGACGACGAGACGGACTGAATCCGTCTCATGCACCGCCACGGTCCACTCCCGCTCAGCGACGAAGCCGTGCAGGGCGGTGGATCTTCCCGGTTCCGTGATACCGAGCCGGTGACGCCGGCCGTCGAAGCTGTATACCCCGTCCCTCGTCCTGTTCGGCCAGGGTGCGAGGACGACATTCGCGGACAGGGGCGCGGTCGTCTGCTGCCCCGCACCGCCGTAGCCCTCGAGCATCTCCAGCCCCCGCCACGTCAGCTGTGAGGGTCCACCGCCCCGCAGCGCCAGGGTCGCGGCACACTCCCCCGAGACGATCGTCACACTCGGCGGACCAGCTGTCATTCAGCTCACATTAGTCCAGTTTGTTTAAGGAAGGAACCTTAGATTTCCTCGGATTCCCTCGGGCGCCTGGCACGCCGGGAGCTCCCCCACAGGCCTCCGACCTACTCCCCGTCGCCCTGCTGTTCCGCCATCCGCCAGCGGATCCCCGCCTCCAGCAGCCCGTCGATGCCACCGTCGAGCACCTTGGAGGGGTCGTTGACCTCGAAGTTCGTCCGCAGGTCCTTGACCATCTGGTACGGGTGCAGCACATAGGAGCGCATCTGGTTACCCCAGGAGTTCGAGCCGTCGCCGCGCAGGGCGTCCATCTCGGCGGCCTCCTCCTGCCGCTTGCGCTCCAGCAGCTTCGCGGCGAGGACGCGCATCGCCGAGGCCTTGTTCTGGATCTGCGACTTCTCGTTCTGACAGGTCACCACGATGCCGGTGGGAATGTGGGTCAGCCGCACCGCCGAGTCGGTGGTGTTCACCGACTGTCCACCGGGACCGGACGACCGGTAGACGTCCACGCGCACATCATTGTCGTCGATGTCGACGTGGTCGGAGGTCTCCACCACCGGCAGGACCTCCACCTCCGCGAAGGAGGTCTGACGGCGGCCCTGGTTGTCGAAGGGGCTGATGCGCACCAGGCGGTGGGTGCCCTGCTCCACCGACAGGGTGCCGTACATGTAGTCGCCGTGGACGACGAAGGTCGCGGACTTGATGCCGGCCTCTTCGGCGTAGGAGATGTCGTACACCTCGACCTTGTGTCCGCTCTTCTCCGCCCACCGGGTGTACATGCGCATGAGCATCTCCGCCCAGTCCGCGGCGTCCACTCCACCGGCGGCGGAGCGGATGTTCACCACCGCCTCGCGCGAATCGTATTCGCCGGAGAGCATCGTCGTGACCTCGAGGGAGTCGATCTCCTCGCGGAGATCGGCGAGCTCGGTCTCCGCGAGTTCGGCGGCCTCGGCGGCGTCGGCGTCCCCGGATTCCCTGGACTCCTCGGCCATCTCGTACATCACGGGCAGGTCGTTGAGCCGGTCACGCAGACCGCGGACCTTCTTCAACCGCGCCTGGACGTGACTGAGCTGGCTGGTGATCTGCTGGGCGTGGTCGGGGTCGTCCCAGAGGGACGGGTCGGCGGCCTGATCCTCGAGTTCGCGCGCGCGTGACTCCAGCTCATCAAGGTCGAGCACCTTTTCGATCGTGGTGAGGGTGGAGTCGAGGTCATCGATCGCGGAGGTCACATCGGGCTGCATGGTCGCCCAGTCTACTCACCCCACGGGCGGCACCCGGGCCACACCCCGTGCACAATAGACGCATGAACTCCCCCATCCCCGCAGACGCCCTGCAGGCCATCACGAAGACGTTCATCATCTCGCACGACCGGGACGACGACGGCACCCTCGCCCAGGCGCTGGTGTACAACGCCGGGCGGCTGGCCTGGCGGATGCGGGAGGCAGGGGTCACCACCGAGTTCAAGACCTCGGTGTCGGACGTGGTGACGGCGGCGGACCGCGCGGCGGAGGATTTCGTCGCCGAGGTGCTGCGTACACTGCGTCCGCAGGACGGCCTGCTCGGTGAGGAGGGTGCGTCCGCACCGTCCGAGTCGGGGCGTACCTGGGTGATCGACCCGGTGGACGGCACGTACAACTTCACCACCGGGTCCGACTACTGGTGCTCTGCGCTCGCGTTGGTCGACGGTGACCCGGAGGACCCGGACGCGCTGCACTTCGGTGCCGTGCACCGTCCGGCGATGGGCTACACGTGGTTCGGTGGCCCGGGTATCCCCACCACGTTGGACGGCGCACCGGTCGGCACCCTGGCGGACCTTCCCCCGGAGAAGTCCTGTCTCACCGGCTACCTGCATCCCACGGACATCGCGACCCCGGAGCTGAACCGGGTGTTCACCGACACGGTCCGGGACTTCGCGACGGTGCGGTTCAACGGCTCTGCCTCGGTGGACATGGCAGGGGTGGCGTCGGGCAATGCGGGCTGCTGGTTCCAGCACAGCGTCCTGCCGTGGGACCTGCTGCCCGGGCGGGCACTGATCGAGGGCGCGGGGGGACGGTGCGCGCGGGTCCGCGCCGGCGGAAAACTGTGGTCGGTGGCGGGCTCACCCTCCAGTGTCGGTCACGTCGTGGAGAACCTATCCTTGGAGCCATGAGCGCATCCACGTCCGACTGCCCCGACTATTCTGACGACCTGACCCTGGCGCTGTACCTCGCCGACATCGCCGACAAGGTCACCCTGGCCCGTTTCGGGGCCAGCGACCTGGAGATCACCACCAAACCCGACCTGACCCCGGTGTCCGACGCCGACACCGAGGTCGAGCGACAGCTGCGCGAGGTCCTGTCGACGCGCCGTCCGGACGACGCCGTACTCGGCGAGGAGTTCGGCGGGGACACCGGGGACGCAGCGAGGACGGGCCGTCAGTGGGTCATCGACCCGATCGACGGGACGAAGAACTTCGTCCGGGGCGTGCCCGTGTGGGCGACGCTGATCTCACTGGTCGTCGACGGGACGCCCGTCGTCGGCGTGGTGTCCGCGCCCGGCCTGGCACGACGGTGGTGGGCGGCCGAGCAGATGGGCGCGTGGGCCGTCTTCAACACCAACGAGGCCCGCAGGATCTCGGTGTCGAAGGTCTCCGATATCGCGGACTGCTCGATCTCGCTGTCCTCGTTGGAGGGGTGGAAGAAGGTGGGACGTCGCGACGAACTGATCGCGTTGACCGACGCGGCATGGCGGCTGCGGGGGTACGGCGATTTCTGGTCCTACTGCATGGTCGCCGAGGGGACGGTGGACGTGGCCGCCGAACCGGAGGTCAACCTCTGGGACCTGGCGGCGCTGGACGTCCTCGTCCGTGAGGCCGGTGGCCGGTTCACCGCCCTCGACGGGACACCGGGGCCCTACGACGGCTCCGCGGTGGCCAGCAACGGCCTGCTGCAGGACCGGGTGCTGTCCGCGCTGGATGCGGGGCAGAACCCCGCCACCTGATTTTCCGCTACCGTGGGCAGGGACAACGAATACAGACACCGGATTCTCGAAAGGGCGACACCTGTGACTTTCACCGTCCCGAACCCCACCCCTGTGACGAAGACGCCGGAGTGGCAGGCTCTGGTCGCCCACGCGACACGTTTCAAGGGAACCACGCTCAAGGACCTGTTCCGGGACGATCCGGGCCGGGCCGGCGACATGACGTTCGACGTCGGCCCGCTGCACGTGGACCTCTCGAAGAACCTCGCCGACGAGAACACCGTGCGCCTGCTGCTCAATGTGGCACGGGCGAAAGGGATCGAGGACTACCGTCAGGCCTTGTTCAACGGTGAACACGTCAACACCACGGAAGACCGTGCGGCACTGCACACCGGCCTGCGCGTGCCGATCGACCAGGATCTCAGCGTAGACGGCCAGGACATCGCCGAGGACGTCCACCACACCCTGGACCGGATGCGCGGGCTCGCCAAGGCGCTGCGCAGCGGTGACTGGCGGGGGGCGACCAACCACACGATCAAGAACGTGGTGAACATCGGCATCGGCGGCTCTGACCTCGGCCCTTCGATGGCTGCACAGGCACTGCGCCCGTACTGCACGGCCGGGATCACCCCGTACTTCGTCTCCAACGTCGACCCGGCGGACGTCACCGCGACCCTCGACGGCCTCGACCCGGCGTCCACCCTGTTCGTCGTCTCCTCGAAGACGTTCACCACCTCCGAGACGCTGGCCAATGCGCACAGTGCGAAGCGATGGCTGCTTGACGGACTGAAACGGCTCGGCCTGGACACCTCCGACGAGTCGGTGGTGAACGACGCCGTCGCCAAGCACTTCGTCGCCGTCTCGACGAATGCCGACGAGGTCGCGAAGTTCGGCATCGACACCCGCAACATGTTCGGATTCTGGGACTGGGTCGGCGGTCGTTTCTCGGTGGACTCGGCGATCGGACTGTCGTTGATGGCGGCGATCGGGCCGCGGGACTTCATGGAGTTCGTCGCCGGTTTCCACGACGTGGACAACCACTTCTACTCCGAGCCGTTGGAGATGAACGCGCCGGTGCTGATGGGCCTGTTCGGGGTCTGGTACACCTCGGTGCTGAACTCCCAGTCGCACGTGGTCCTCCCCTACTCGCAGGACCTCGGCCGCTTCCCCGCCTACCTCCAGCAGTTGATGATGGAGTCCAACGGCAAGTCGGTGCGTCTCGACGGCGAACTGACCACCGCCGAGACCGGTGAGGTCTACTGGGGTGAGGCCGGCACCAACGGCCAGCACGCCTTCATGCAGCTGATCCACCAGGGCACGCACCTCATCCCGGCGGACTTCATCGGCTTCGTCAACCCGCACACCGACCACCGGAGCTCCGACGGGGAGACCAGTATGCACGACATGCTGCTGTCTAACTTCCTGGCGCAGTCGCGTGTCATGGCTTTCGGCCGGACCGCGGAGGAGCTGCGTGAGGCGGGAGTGGACGAGAAGCTCATCCCGCACAAGGTCATGCCGGGCAACCGTCCCTCCAGCACGATCATCGCCGACAAGCTGACCCCGCGCACCCTGGGCTCGCTGATCGCTCTCTACGAGCACATCTGCTTCGTGCAGGGCGTGGTCTGGGGTATCAACAGCTTCGACCAGTGGGGTGTGGAACTCGGGAAGAAGCAGGCGAATGAACTGCTCCCTCTGCTGAGCAGCAACACCGACTCCGCAGACGTCGACACCGGTGACCCGTCGACCGACTCGCTGCTGCGCCACGTCCTGCGCAACCGGAAGCGGTAGTCCCGGCCTCTCCGCTCCCGGCAACACGTCCGCCCCAGGGTGGGCATGGCAGAGGTATCGCCCGCGTGGCAGATGCACCGGTCGATTTACCTCCGGAAATCGACCGGTGCATCTGCCATCTGACCGACAGGTCTGCCACTCCTACCCTGTCTCCCGGCATCTGTCTTCCCGGCGGCTCAGCCGCCTGGCAGACCGGGCACCACCAGATGACCCTCTCGAGTTCGCCGTCATCCCCACCGGCGTCCACCCCGCCAAGGAATCCTTTGAGTACCGCGGTCCCGCAGCGGAGACACGGCTTCGCCGCCCGACCGAAGACGTAGTTGCCCATTCCGGGCCGCCGGTCGCCGGTGAAGAGCCGACGGGGTTCCCGACGGTTCTCCCACATCACCTTCCGGGACAGATCGAGCAGGCGGGCCGCGGCAACCTCTGCCTCCGCCCCGCCGCCGACGGGACGGCGTGGGTCCACGCCACCGAGGTAACAGACTTCCGCCCGGTACTCGTTGCCGATTCCGGCGACATTACGCTGGTCGAGCAGCGCCGCCCCGATGCTACGGTCCGGGCGCGCGAGGATTCTTCCCAGTGCTTCATCACGTCCGAACGCCGCGCTCTCCCAGTCCGACGCGAGGATGTCCGGCCCGAGATGGCCCACGATCTGGTCGTAGTCGTCACGGTCGAAGAGCCGGACGAATCCGAGACTGTGGCCGACGGCCTCGATCTGCGGCCCTCCCGCATGTTGCGGGGACAGCCGCAGGACGACCCGCGCGGTGTGACCGGGCCTGCGCCACCGGGCTCCGGCGGCGTGGATGGACCAGACTCCCTCCATCTTCAGGTGGGTGTGCAGGACACGCCCGTCGAAGTCCATGAAGAGATGCTTGCCGTAGGGCCACACCCTGGTGACCTGCCTACCGGTGAGGTCCTCGGTGGCGAAGCGGGGTACACGGATGTCTGAGCGGGTCACTGTCCGGCCGGTCATCCACTGCATGCGGTCGGACAGTTGAAGTACTGAATCACCCTCAGGCACCGCGCTCCTCCTCCGTCGCCGCAACCACTGCCACCGGTTCACGTTACGCCGCCCCACGTCTCCACGCCCGTGCCGTCAACTTGACGGGGAACATAGTTTGAGAGCAAAATCACATAGTAGTCGCTGTGAATGATACTGCGTCGTATGAAGAACGCTTCGGCGGACATCGGTCCTGACACCCCTCAGGAACGGCACCACACCACCCTCCCGAAAGGACCACCATGTCGTTCAACCTCGCCACCATGCTCAAGGAGTCCACGGTCTCGGCCCCGGAGAAGACCTTCGCGTACTTCGAGGGAGAGGAGCTGAGCTACGCACAGATCGATGAAGCGTCCGGCCGACTCGCCGCAACCCTCCGGCGCGACGGATATGAGCCCGGTGAGGCCGTCGCGGTCCAACTTCCCAATATCCCGCAGTTCGTCGTCGCCTATTTCGGCATCCTCAAGGCAGGACTGGTGATGGTGCCGCTCAACCCGTTGCTCTCCCCACGAGAGATCGCCTACCACCTCACCGACAGCGACTCCCGGGCACTGGTGACGTTCCACCAGTTCGCCGACAACGCGCTGGAGGGTGCCCGCGAAGCGGGCGACGTGCCCGTGTACATGGTCGGGAGCGTTCCGGACGGCGCACGCCCCTTCGACGACCTCCTCACCGAGGCAGACACCGGCGACCTCGTCGCACGAGGAGCAGACGACACGGCGGTGCGCCTCTACACCAGCGGCACCACAGGCACACCGAAAGGCGCAGAGCTCACGCATTTCCAGCTGTACATGAACTGCACCGTGGCCGGATCCCTGGTCGATCTCAGCGGCGACGACGTCTCCGTCGGCGTGCTGCCGCTGTTCCACGTCTTCGGCCTCTCGAGCGTGCTCAACACCGTCATCCGCTACGGCGCCTCGATCGTCCTTATTCCGCGCTTCACCGCAGAGGCAGTGATCGACGCAGTCGAGACACACAGCGCCACACAGTTCGCCGGCGTTCCCACGATGTACATGGCCCTCATCCAGACTCCCACCGAGGGGCGCGATGTGTCGTCACTGCGCATGACCATATCCGGGGGATCCTCGATTCCCGGCGAGGTCATACGCTCCTTCGAGGAGAAGTTTCCCTGCGCGACCGTCCTCGAGGGATACGGCCTGTCCGAGACGGCGTCGACATCCACCTTCAACATCAGCGCCGAAAACCGGAAGGTGCTGTCCGTGGGCAAGCCGATCTGGGGTGTGGACGTGAAGATCGTCGATGAAAACGGGGACGAGCAGCCCCGGGGCGCCGACCACCGGGGGGAGGTCGTGGTCCGGGGACACAACGTAATGAAGGAGTACTACAAGCGCCCCGACGCAACCAGGGAGACGCTACGGGACGGCTGGCTCCACACCGGCGACATCGGTTACGTCGACGAGGACGGGTTCCTGTTCATCGTCGACCGTCTCAAGGACCTCATCATCCGCGGTGGCTACAACGTCTACCCGCGGGAGGTGGAGGAGGTCCTCTACACCCACCGGGCAGTCGCCGAAGCTGCCGTCATCGGCCGGGACGATGACCGACTGGGTGAGGAGGTCACCGCGTTCGTCTCCCTCACACCCGGCGAAACCGCCACGGAGGACGAGATCATCTCCTACTGCAAGGAGCAGCTGGCGGCATACAAGTACCCACGCACGCTCACCATTCTCCCCTCGCTGCCGAAAGGGCCCACCGGCAAGATCCTCAAGCGCGCGCTGAAATCCTGACACCGAGTGCTTGACTTGCCACGCACTTGCGTGGTTTACTATTTCTGCAGTCGAAAGAAAGAGAGTCACCATGGACAGGCACACCGAGGCACTCGAAGACTTCGGGAAGTACCTCAAAGCACAACGTGAGATCGCCCAGCTGTCCATACGCCATCTGGCACGCGTCAGCCGTGTCTCGGACTCATACCTGAGCCAGATCGAACGGGGTAAGTACCAACCGTCACCGGAGGTCCTGCGGTCCATCGCGACGGCACTGAACATCGCACCGGACCAGTTGTTCCAGCGGATGGGGTGGCTGTCTGCGGGAGCCCCCGCCCGCGACGACGTGCCCACGGCGATCGCCGCAGACGAGTACCTGACCTCAACCCAGAAGACTGCACTGGTCCAGACCTACAAAGCGATGATCGCGGACAAGTGATCGTCCCACCCGTCATGAACCTGGCACCGCCGGTTCACAGTAAGGAGAAATCATGAGCAGCTACCAGGACATCACCCGCCAGATCGGCGACCAGTGGATCGAGACGCTCAAGCGTACCGAGGACGTCGTCAACCGGTGGGCCGAGCGTTCGTCCCGACTCGCCGGTGAGGCCAACCTGCCCACCGTCCCGCCGCTCCCCGAGCCTTTCGCCCAGTTCAATGAGTCGATGAAGGACCGGATGCCCAAGCCCAGCGAGGTCGTCGAGGCAAACTTCGAGCTCACCGAACGACTGCTCGCCGCCCAGAAGGAGCTGACCCTCAACATCCTGCGGGCCTCCGCCGACACCGCGGAAAGCGTTGAGGAAGAGATCGTCCACTCGTCGACGGCGGGCGACGGTGCGGAGGCGTCCGGACGTGCCTCGGCGACGACGTCACCGGTCGGAACGCTCTCGCGCTCCGCTTCGGCCGGTTCGTCAACCGGGGCCTCGATGGTCTGGACGTCC
>NZ_MKKI01000002.1 GCF_001942345.1 Corynebacterium sp. CNJ-954 | reverse complement strand
GCTGCTGATGCTCGACATGTGGGAGCACGCCTTCTACCTGCAGTACAAGAACGTCAAGGCCGACTACGTCAAGGCCGTGTGGAACGTGTTCAACTGGGACGACGTCGCCGAGCGCTACGCCGCCGCCGCGAACTGATAGATGACCTACGTCATCGCCCAGCCCTGTGTGGATGTCCTCGACCGGGCGTGCGTCGAAGAGTGCCCGGTCGACTGCATCTACGAGGGCAACCGCATGCTGTACATCCACCCCGACGAATGCATCGACTGCGGTGCGTGTGAGCCGGTCTGCCCGGTCGAAGCCATCTTCTACGAAGACGACCTCCCGGACGAGTGGGAGGACTACATCGACTACAACGTCGCGTTCTTCGACGAACTGGGGTCGCCCGGAGGGGCTGAGAGTATCGGTCCCACCGGAACTGATCATCCGACGATCGCCGCCCTGCCGCCGCAGAATCAGGAGTAGACGCTGCTGTCAGTCGCTGACCGCCGTCTGCTGGTAGAGGGCAAGCCGCGGCTTGCCCTCTATCCGTCGGTACACGCTGGACATCAGGGCGGTGAACGGCGTAGGAAGATCCGACCGGGTCGCGGTGGCACGGTAAGTCAACGCCGCTGCATCGTCACTGAGGTGGATGAACTGTTCGTCCTCGATCGTGTACGTCTCCCACGCCGGTGCACCGTCGAGCGAGTCGATGACCTGCTCACGGGACATCGTCATCCCGTTGACCAGGACGAAGACGGCGTCGTCGGTCAGGATCCGCCCGTAGAAGGTTCCACCACTGGACTCGCAGAGCGACTGCCAACCCGCGTGCTCGGCCTCCAGGAGTTCTTCTGTCGTGAAATGGTTCATCATCCCACACTAACCGACGCTGACCGAGACTAACTCAGCTCGATGAGCAGCTCGATGACCATGACCACACCGAACAGTGCGAGGAACACCCCGGCGATCCGTGTCAGCCACGGAACGATGCGCCCGAGCCGGCGTAGCGCCCGTGCAGATCCGAACAGGACAGCGACCAGCAGGTCCCACGCCAGGACCAGCCCGACCATCCACGCCCCGTAGAACGCCAGTGCCATCGTACCTGCCCCGGAGACAGCGGTCGCGAGGCTGACGTAGAACAGCGCATTCTTCGGATTCAGCAGACCAGACGCCAGCCCGAGGCCGGTGTTTCTCGACCAGGACACCTGCTGCATTCTGCGCGTCTCCTCAGTCACCGTTCTCCGGTCCGGCACCGCCAGACTGTTCGCCTGTTCCCCTCTCGCGGACCGGAGGAATGCAGCGCCGATGTAGACGAGAAACAGTCCGCCAGCCAACTGCACCACCCCCAGTACCACGGGGTTCTGGATCGCCGACAGACCGGAGAAGGCAGCCGTGATGATGATCCCGTTGGCGACGGCGATGCCCAGGCAGGCGGCACTGGCACGCCGCCATCCTTCGGCGACGCTGAGCCGCACAACGAGGAAGAAATCCACCCCGGGGATCAGCAGGGCAAGGAAATGCGCGACGGCGACGGCAATGAACTGGTCCATGACCGTGAGTGTGCGACTCCGCTCACCGTCACGTCTTGTACGTTCTTGCGCCCTCTCTCCCGCTCACCCCCGGTAGGCACCGGGAGTGGAGGCGACGTGCGCCCGGAAAATCCGGTGAAAGTGGCTCTGGTCGGTGAAACCCAGTCTGCTCGCTGTGTCGGCGATCGCCGCACCGGAGCGCAGCATGCGTCGTGCCTCCAGGATCCGGGCATTCTGCCGCCAGGCCACCGGACTTAACCCAGTCACTTGTTTCACCGCACGGATGAGCTGGTAACGGCTCAGCCCCACCATCTCCGCCAGATCATCAAGTGCTGGCGTCGATTCGTCGTACCGGAGCCGGTGCAGGACGGGCTCAAGCTCCTCCGCCAACGCCCGGCGTCCGTCGGTCCGAGCAGGCGTTGTTGGCACGGTCATCGACTCCTCCCGCCCTGCGTCTCCGATCCTGACGGCGAGCCGACGGAACTCTCGCTCCAATTCTGCGGCCGGGCGATCCGCAGCGATCGCGTCGTTGACGTTGGTGAGCTGACTGTAGACAGCGGGAGAACGCAGGACGCGGACTCCTGTCGCGCCACTGATGGCCGGAGCCAGGTTGTCCGCCCACACAGCATCCAGGTGGGTCATCTGGTACCGCCAGCGACCTGCATCCGGATTGCAGCAGTGGACGTGTCCGGCCGGGATGACGACGACATCTCTCGGGAGCAAGGCGACCGGCCCGGCCAATGCCCCAGCAAGCACGGAGCGTCCCTCGTCAATGAGCCCGATGGACAGGACGTCGTGCGTGTGTGGACGGTAGCAGGTGTTTTCCCTGCAGGATCGCCGGAACTCCAGCGACGGTATCGCGGTGCTGCGGTAGAACTCCGGTGCGGTGGTCATCGCTGACGAGACTACCTCTCATGTGCTGAGCACCTTCGTACTGCGGAAACCTCTGGCAGTCAGAGCCACCAACGCAGCACTCGCCACGACGGTCACCACCAACACCAGCACAAGTGCCGGCAGCACCCACGTCGGCATCAGAAGCACCGTCGGTACGGCAATCATCGCCGGCAACACCGCCAGCAGACGGATCGGGCCACCGTTCATTCCCGCGTTCGTCTCCAGGCTCCCGGGATAAAGCAACGCCCCGAAGAGGGTGGCCGTAGCCGACCAGACAGCCATGGAGAAAGGGACGACAACCAGCGCTACGACAAACGCCGGAGACAACGTCACCGACATATCGAGGACCAGCACGGCCACCACCGCTGCAACCCCGAACGTCGCCGTGGCGACAACCCATGACGCGGCGGTGAGCAGCAGCCCAGCCCCGAGGTACGAATGGAAGAGGGCCCTGCGAGGGACGGGACCCGCGAGCAGCACCTCGATACCACCACCACTGATGTCATCGGCGGTGACTCCCGGCATCGTCAAGGTCGCGACCACCGCAACCAGCATCCCCAGAATGGCCGGGGCCATGCTCAACAGGTAAGTCGTCACCGGCAGGAGGTCGCCCCCACCGTCGTGCACGGTCACCAACCCGGTGCCCTGTGCGGGGATGAGGTCGTCGAGTCCTGCGGTGTTCATTCCGCCGGGGCCGGCGAAGATGAGCACTGCCAGCAGTCCTCCGATGACCGCGGCGAGCCAGACGGCGGTACTCCGCTGCTGCTGCCATGCTCGGCGGGCGAACGCGGCGCTCCGTGCAGTTGTTCCTCTGACAGTCGCGCTCATGGTGCTTCCTCCAGGACGTCAAGAAGCATCTGCTCCGTCACTTCTGTACCTTCATTGTCTGCGCTGATGCTGACGAGCCGTCCCCCGCTGATCACGAGAAAACGTGCAGCCAGTTCGAGTGCCTCGGGAATACTGTGCGTGGAGTACAGGACGGTTCGCTGCTCACCCCACACGCGCAGCAGTTCACGGGTGCGGGCGGCGTACACGGGGTCCAACCCGGTCAAGGGCTCATCGAGGACGACGAAGTGTGGGTCTGTCATGGCCAACCGTGCGAGGTCGACGCGTTGCCGCTGTCCGCGACTCAGCTGTGTCACCTTCTTTCCCATCAGGTCGACGAGATCAAAACGGTCGACGAGGTCCTCGGTGCTGAGCAGGGTGACATCGGGATAGGTCGCGGTGACTGACTCCCAGAAGTGGAGGTTCTCCTGCACGGTCAACGCCGCTGCCAAGGCGGACTCGTGCCCCAGGTAGCCGATACGCGTGCGGACGGGTGAACCGTCACCAACCTCGGAGCCAAGTACCGTCGTCTCCCCTTCGAGGGCGGGGATGATGCCGCACAGGGCGCGCATCAGTGTTGTTTTCCCTGACCCGTTCCGGCCGAGAAGAGCAGTGACTCCCGGATGTAACGCGAAGTCAACCGGTCCCAGCACCTCGTTGCTGCCGTACCCGACCCTCAGCTTCGTGGCTCGGGCGCTGTCCTGGAGCATCGTCATGACTCCTCCTGCCCCGGGGTGTCACGTGGCATGAGAATGGTGGTGAGTCGTCGTGGACGGCGGTCGTCCCGTTGTGCATTCTGCCGAAGCCGCAGGAGAGCTTGGGTGACGGACCCGAGGAAGTCATCGAGTTCCTCGTCACTCGCCCAGAAGTCGGCCTGGGCGAAGTTGACCCGGTCGTCGACGAGTTCCGGGGTGCCCGCATGAAGGTAGGCGTCCATGTCACGGATCGTCCCGGACGCGAAGACGGTGAACACGGTGAGCAGTTCATCCGGCGTAAGGGCTCTCAGATCCTCCGCCGTAGGGTTGGCCAGCGTGGTAGCGATGCGGTAGATCTTCTCGCTGGTGCCACGTACCGGCCGCTCATCGGCGATCTCCACGACCTCGGCATCCACAAGGGTGGCGATGTGACGGTAGAGGGTGGCTATGGGGATGTCCGGAAGAAGTTCGCGGATCTGATGCGTGGTGAACTCCTCGCCGTCGCGGAGGACCTGGACGATGCGGAGCCGGACCGGGTGCAGAAGTGAAGACGATGTGACCATTCCCGAACACTATCACTATCGATAATGATAGTTAAGAGGTCAGTGCAAGGACGTCACCACATCACGGCACACCTCCAGATGACCGAGGTGCTGGGCAAGCTCATGAAGAATGTGCTCGAGAACCCACTCCGGAGTCGCCTCGGAAACATCCCGGCGCGAGGTCCCTGTCGCCTCTCGATTACGGATTCCCTCAGTGAGGGCGACCCTGGCCCAGCCCGGTAGCCTGTCGCGGACTTCCTTGATCAGCACATGTGCCTCTGCCACCGTCCCCGACGCCCGGAACTCGGCGTCCCTGTCGCGGGGGATGTCCTCTCCCGCGACGAACGCGCCACCCCAGTAGTGGGCCATGCCGTGGACATGGGTGACCAGTGCGAAGGCTGTATTCACCGTGCCAGGCACCGGTGACCTGTTGACCGTGCGGTCATCGAGGGTCTCCAACGCGGCGACGTAGCCGTCGAGAATCTCCGTCATCACCGATACGAAGGTGTTGTAGTGGGGGTTGCGGCTGATACCGTCAACACGCTCCAGAGCGTCCAGATCGTCGCTGTTCATGTCCTTGAGTCAATCACACAGTCCGTCTCCTGACCGTGGAGTGCACATCAGAGTCACCGCACAGAACGAGTCCGAGGCTAGATTCGTTCTGTGCGGTGACTCAGATCGTCGGAACGGTCACGCCTCGACGAGCTTCTCCTTCAGCGCCAGCACCGTGGAGACGTCGAGGCCCAGGCCGGAGACCAGATACGTGTCGGCGTCTCCGTAGAACTCTTTCAGCGCGTCCAGGCCTGAGCGCAGGAAGCCCTCCTGCACGCCGAGCAACACACGGTAGGTGTCCGCGGCCTGGTCCCCCTCGGATTCACGGATCTTCTCGACGGTGGCGTCGATACGGTCCTTCGAGTAGTCGTTGGTCGCGAGGTAGTTGGCGATGACGTCCTTCTCGGTGACTCCGGCGGCGAGCTGCAGCACGGCACTCACCCAGCCGGCACGGTCCTTGCCGGCGGTGCAGTGGAAGACGACGGGGCCGTCGGCTTCTGCGACGGCAGTCACTGCCTTTGCGAGCTGCGCTTTCATACCGTCGTCGGTGACAAAACTCCGGTTGAGTTCACCGAGCATGGTCGCGGCGGCGTCAGGAGAGTCGACCCGGAGATCCGTGGTGGGGTTCGCGGCGGTGGTCGCCCCGCCGACGACGTCGACATGCACGTACTCCGCACCGTCGGGAACGCGGTCCGGATGTTCCTCGATCTCACTGTCTGTCCGCAGGTCGATCACGGTGGAGATGCCGAGACCTTCCACGGTGGCGAGGTCGTCGTCGGTGATGTCCAGGGCGTTGGACCGGTAGACCGAGGCCGCCTTCAGGTGACCGTCGCCCGTGCTGTAGGCGTGGTCGGTTCCGGCCAGGTCCCGGAAGTTGTCGGCAGAGGCCAGTCGAGGAGTCTCGAGGGCGACGCTCTGCACGTCGTCAGTGACTGCCACAGAGCCGGGTACGCTCTCGGCGGCCTGTGCCTGGCAGCCGACGAGCAGTAGAGACGTGGCCACCAGCGCCGCAGTTGCCGGGACGAGAGCCGGGCGAAGCGCGGGACGGTACGGAAGCAGACGTGCGAGGTGTGGGTTCATGGGTCCTTCGCAGGAAATACGGCGAGTTGGGGTGGTCACGGAGATGGTCTCGTGCTTGAATGACCACAACGTGGACGGAAGATGTCTACCGTCCGTCCCGGCCGTGAACGTTTACCCGCCGTAATGGAGGCCGGACCATGACCGACGATCGTCTCGAACTTCTTCACCTCGACGACAGCGAACGTGTGCTGTGCGTTGTCGCCCACCCCGACGACATGGAGTACGGCGCGTCCGCCGCCGTGGCGGAGTGGACGGACAGCGGGATACCCGTGACGTACCTCCTGCTGACCTCGGGAGAGGCGGGTATCGACACAATGACCCCTGCCGAGACCGGGCCCGCCCGCGCCGATGAGCAGCATTCCGCATGCTCTCAGGTGGGTGTCGAAGACCTACGGATCCTGGGCTTTTCCGACGGCGTGCTCGAGCACTCGCTCGAATTGCGCCGTGCCGTGGCCACGGTCATCCGGGATGTCCGCCCCACCACGGTTCTGACTCTGGGGTGGGACGTGGAGATGCCGTGGGGGTTGAACCAGGCCGATCACCGGGTGGCAGGGATGGTCGCCCTTGATGCTGCGCGAGACGCAGGAAACCGGTGGGTGTTCCCGGACATCACCTCGGATGACGGACGGGTGCTGGACCGGTGGCAGGCCAGCCAGTTCCTGGTGTTCGGTTCACCTGCACCGACGCATGCTGTTGCGGTGTCGGGTGAATCGGTGGACCGCAGCATTGCGTCGCTGGAACAGCACAAGGTCTATCTTGCCGCGCTGGACGACCATGCCGCCCCGCGATACCTGATCAGCGGTGTCACCTCGGATGCTGGAGCTCAGGCAGGCGTGGACCGTGCTGTGCCGTTCCGCCGCTACGAGTTGTGACCGGCGACAGTTCTTACCCGTAGCCCGCGGAGCGGCGTCTGCATCATCTCCTCCGGCGGATAGCGACGATCCCGGAGAGCGCGAACGCAACGATCGCTCCTCCGATGGCCGCTGCCACCAGTCCCACAGAGAGCGGGAACGCGAATTCCCACCCGAGGAAGCCCATGTCGACCTGATCGGTGTTCTGGCCGATCAGGATGATCAGCGCAATCGCCACGATAACGACGATCGCCGTCGTGACAACCAGGCCGACAGACGACCGTTGCCGCTTCGTGGTGTCGGACGCAGCGTTGTCAGCACGCATGATGGACTCCCGCCTTCCGTCAGTTGCCGGTGATCTTGTTGATGCCTTCGGAAATCTTGTCCTTGGCGTTCTCTGCGGCGTCCTTGACGCTGGACTTGGCCTGGTCGACCTTGCCCTCACCCTTGAGCTTGTCGTTGTCGGTCACATCGCCGGCAGCTTCCTTGGCCTTTCCGGTGGCGTCTTCGGCAGTGTTCTTGATCTTGTCGTCGAGACCCATGGTGAAGTCCTTTCAATAGTCGGAGTGGATACTCGAGAGCATAGGCTGCATCGGCGAACTTCGCTCACCTTGTTAGCAAATTGGTACCGTAACGTTGTCCGATCGTTATATCCCGACACCAGTAGGCCCCCCTTCAGTCGACGGTTTTGTATTCCATCATCCAGAATCTGCTACGCTCGCCTCCATGGCCAGACCACGAGAGTTCAGCGAATCCGCCGTCCTGGACGCAGCAGTCGCCCAGTTCCGGGTGCACGGCTACGCCGACACGTCGACCGAGCGACTCTGCACGGTTGCCGGCGTACGTCGAAGCAGCCTGTACAACACCTTCGGATCCAAGGACGAACTTTTCATACGGGCCCTGGAGCACTACCTCGCCGACACCGGTGGACGACAGGAGGATGCCCTCGGCGATGACGACCTCTCAGGCGCCGAACGACTGGACGCCGTGATGGATCTCATTCTCGGCGAGGAGGACGATGCGGCCCGGCACGGTCATGCCGCCGGCTGCATGGTCGTCAACTCCCGGATGGCACCCGACCTCGTCGACCAGGACGAACGTATCGGACAACTCCTCGACCGCGGTCTGGCCCATCAGACGTCCCTGCTCATTCAGGCGGTGGACGCAGGACGGAGGGATGGCAGTCTCAGAGCCGACCTACCCCCGCGCGAGACCGCACTGACGATCGTCTCGCTCATCTCGGGCATTCGCGTTCTCGCCCAGGCAGGAACCGGCCCAGAGGATCTGCGTCAGATCGCCAATCTCACCCTCAGCGGGCTGAAGACAGCCTGACGGACCACATGAACTGAATCAGGGCACACGTCTGCCCACATTTTGGACTTTAGAATACAGAAAGAGAACACGCGATGCCCAAACAGTTGTACCTGCTCATGTTGACCATCCTCGTTGTCGTCATGAGCGAACTCCAGATCGCCGGAATGATGCCCGAGATCGCCGATGACCTGGGGGTGAGCACCGGCCAGGTGGGTCTCCTGGTGTCCCTGTACGCACTGGGGATGGCGCTGGGCGGGCCCCTCCTCGCCTTCGCCGCCCGCCACAGCCCACCCAAGCGCTCCCTCCTGCTGGTCGTCGCCGCCTACGCAATCCTGGAGATCCTTGTCCCCCTGATCCACGAGTACTGGTGGCTGGCGCTGCTCCGCATCATCACCGGATGTCTCTCCGGTGCCGCATTCGGACTCTCCGTCACCTTCGGTGCACGCCTGGCACCCTCGCCCACCCGGATCGGCGAGGCTGTGTCGATCGTGCTCGGCGGCATCATGGTCGGCACCGTCATCGGCCTACCCCTGTCACATTTCATCGCCGGACGCTGGGGCTGGCAGGCCAGCTTCTACGTGCTCGGCGCGGCCGCGTTGCTCCTGTTCATCATCAGTGCACTCGCGCTTCCCCACCGCGCGGCTGCCTCGCAGGACGACGCGGCACAGGACGTACGGAACCTTCGCTCGCCCCGTCTGTGGTCGAGGTACCTGGTGAGCCTGCTGACCATCGGTTCCGCCTACGCGGCGTTCTCCTACTTCACGCCGCTGCTGGAGCAGACCGCGGGATTCTCGTCCGACGCCACCACCGTGATCCTTCTCGGCTACGGCATCTGCTCGTTCATCGGAAACCTCGTCGTCGGACGCTTCGCCGACCGGCACGCGGTCGCCGTCCTCCGTTTCGGCCACGCGCTGTTGTTCATCGCACTGACACTGCTCGCCCTGTTCGGGCAGGTCTCGCCGCTGGTGGTGGTCACCGTGCTCATCGTGGGTCTGGCGGGGGTGACGATGAACCCGGCACTGGTCACCCGGGTGGCGGAGGTCGGTGGCACCGGCAACCTCGTCAGCACCGTCCACACCGCAGTCATCACGATGGGAGTGACCCTGGGAACAGCGATCAGCGCGGTCACCATCAGCCTCTTCGGCGATGACCCGGCCGTCGCCATGTGGACCGGTGTCGTCTTCGCCGTGCTCGCGGCAGTTGCGCTGGCGATGCAGACCACGCGGAGGCCCTTGTCTGCCAGCGCGTGACGGAACATAGTCAACGTCGCCTGGCGGCGCTCGGAGGTTCAGACCCCGACGCTACAGCCCCACCCCGGTGACGAGGAACGACGGCGTGACGTTCCTTGACTTCGAGCGCGCTCTAAGTCCTATCGTTTCTGTCATGGGAGATGACGCAGGCCACAACGGGCTGACCATAGCGCAGATGTCGGAGTTGTCCGGGGTCTCGGCGCATACGCTGCGTTACTACGAGCGGGCGGGTTTGATCCGCCCTGTCTGCAGGAACGTCAGCAATCACCGCCGGTACGCCGCCGACGACGTGGCATGGGTCCAGTTCCTCCTGCGGCTGAGAGAGACGGGAATGCCGATTCGCCAGATGCGGACGTACGCCGATCTCCGCGACCAGGGTCCCGCCACGACTGCTGAGCGACTGTCAATGCTCGAAGAACACCAGCAGGCACTCACCGAACAGATCGCTCAGCTCCTCTCTCACAACCAGGCTTTGGAGGCCAAGATCGCCATCTACCGTGACGACCTCACCACCGATCTCCGCGACATCGACGTCGCCGGGGAAGAACAGGACGATGACCAGTGATGAATGATGCAGAAGCGACCACCCGACAGGAACGGTACGACCGGGGCAGAACCGTCCTCGAGCAGATAGACGGCGCCAGTGGCACCGCAGTCGTCGACGGGCTGGCGGAGGTGTCACCCGAACTCGGTCACCAGGTCGTGGCATGGGGGTTCGGGGAGATCTACGCCCGACCAGGGCTGGCCCCACGCGACCGACAGTTAGTCACGCTGGGCATGCTCACCGCGCTCGGCGGGTGTGAACCGCAACTGGAGGTTCATGTCAACGCCGCCCTCAACGTCGGCCTCTCCTCCGAGGAGATCATCGAGGCGCTGCTGCATTCAGCGGTGTACTGCGGATTCCCCCGGGCACTGAATGCCACCGCGGTTGCAAAGAACGTCTTCGCCGAACGAGGTCTGCTTCCACGCACGTCACATCGTGATGACAACCTTTCCGACTAACCCACCACCTTCAACATGGTGATGCGCCTTCCGAATCGCGTGCAGTGGATACCGCGCAGCGACACGCAACTGGAGTTCACCGGCATCAACCAACGTCGACAGCTCACGGAGGCGACGTGGGTCATGGGACACATAGTTGTGCATTGCGCTGCTCGCCCGGTGCGCCAGTTGCTCAGGAATGACATCGTCGCTGACTGTCACAAGACGGCCTCCCTCACGGAGCACATGCGGGTAGGTGAACACCCCGGCGGTGTCGAGGACTGCATCAAAGCTCCCGATACCAGCGGGATCTGACGCGACGGTGTCAGCACCTAAATCGAGGACCGCCCACCCGTGCCCGGGATCACGGACCAGTCCAACGACCTCGACGTCAGCCCGGCTCACGAGTTGAATCGCCATGCCTCCGACACCCCCTGCTGCACCTGTCACGAGCAAACGCTCCCCCTGTCGCAGGTCGAGTTTCTCAAGCGCCTGGTCCGCGGTAAGAGCCGTCAACGGGAGACTTGCCGCCGTAGACAGGTCCACTGATTCGGGTGCAGGGGCAAGCAGTCCAGCTGGCAGCGCGATGTAGCGCTGCCAGCAACCTGTCCCGTCCGCCTGTGGCGGATACATCGCGATCACCCTGTCCCCTGACACCCACCCGGAACCTACCGGTGCCGTGACCACCACTCCGGCGAGATCCCATCCCAGTGACGCGGGGAATTGGCTGATGACCTGGGACGTCCCGGGCACGCGGAATTTCACGTCCACCGGGTTGACCGTGGATGCGACTACGGCGACAAGGGCCTCGTCGGGACCAGGCCGGGGCATCGACACGTCACACACTGTAAGGACCTCAGGCCCTCCGTAGCTTACGACCGTTGCGGCTTTCACTGGTTGTCCTCCTGTGGAGTTGTACTGAGCGCCAGAAGTGCGAGAATCAGGCCAGCGACGGCGAATACCGCGCCGCTGAAACCGCCCCAGCGCAGGAGCCCGGCGCTGACCCCGATGCCACCGAGAGCGGACCCGACAGCATTGGCCATGTTGAATGCCCCGACATTGACCGCCAGGGAGAGGGTCGGAGCAGCGCCTGCATGGCGCAGCACCAGCGACTGCAGTGGGGCGATCGTCGCGGTCGACAACAGTCCGAGCACCAGCACCATGCCGATCATCGGTGCCGGGTGTTCCGCTACCAGGGGGAACAGTGCCAAGGTGAGAACCAGCGCGGCAAACACCCCGACCAGTGTCTTTCCGAGATCGAGGTCGGCGAACCGCCCGGCAACCAGGTTGCCGACGAAGCCGCCGACACCATAGGCCAGGAGCAGAGCGGGAATAACCGAAGCCGCGAGGCCGGTGACATCCGACAGCAGCGGAACAAGATAGGTGAAGACGATTCCGACACCGGCGAACCCCACCACCGTGGTCATCACGGCCAGCAGCACCGGCCCCCGCAACAGCGTCCGGATCTCGTCGCGCACGCCGGTGGCCGGCGCTGGTGTACGTGGCATTGACGACCAGAGGATGAGCACTCCAGCAGTCGCCACGACCGCAACGATCAGGAACGGTATCCGCCAGTTGACGTTTCCACCCAACAGTGCACCAAGGGGGACCCCCAACACCGTGGCGACGGTCAGCCCCGAACTGACGATGGCGATGGCTCTCCCCTGGCGCCCGGGTCCCATTGCGGCCGCTGCGGTGGTCAGCCCGATCGCGAACAATGTCGCCTGACTGCAGGCGGACACGACACGACCGATGATCACCCATGCGTACGTCGGGGCGATGACCGTGATGAGTGTGCCGATGATGAAGACCAGCCCCAGACTCAGCGCCAGCCCTTTACGCGGAAGGCGTGCGGTCAGGATGGTCACCAGCGGACCGCCGACCGCCACCCCCAGTGCGTAGGCGGTCACCGTCTGGCCGGCGGCAGCGGTGCTCACACCGACATCGGTCGCCAGTTGCGGGAGCACACCGGCCACGAGGTACTCGGCGGTGCCGGTACAGAACACCAGGAGAACGAATCCCGTCAGCACCCAGGCTGGGCGTGAGCGGGACGAGAGCAAGGATGATGTGTGGTCAGTCATTCTGCTAGCGTCAACCTTCACATCGATGTGAAAGCAAATGCGCGCGGAGGAGAGGCACGGAGATGCGGATATCTGAGGTGACGGAGCAGACCGGGATCCCGCCACGCCTGCTCCGCTACTACGAGGAACAGGGACTACTCGTGCCGGACCGGAACTCCTCGGGCTACCGCAACTACACCGTCACCGATGTCGAGGTTGCCCGGCGCGTGCGCCAGCTGTTGGATGCCGGGTTGAGCACCGCGACGATCCGTACCGTCCTTCCCTGCCTCACGGAACGGGCCGGACGGTTGGCCCCGATCTGCGAGGAAACGGTCGCTGACCTGAGACGAGAACAGGCCAGAATCGAAGAGTCGATCGACACTCTGTCTGCCTCCCGCGACGCCATCGCCTCGGTCATCTCTGCTGGAGTTTCCGCTTCATTCCCAGCAGGTGCTCACGGCTGATCCGGGCGGCCAGGTCGGTGTCCTTGTCCGCCACGGCCTGCGCCAGATCCGCGTGGATCGTCTGGTCATCGTCGTCGCCGAATGCTCCGCTGCCCCGCACCATGGTGACCATCGCCTCGCGGAGCCGCGGGGTGAAGCTGTCGAAGAGGTCGGTGAGCACGTCATTGGCTGCAGCCACCACGATGCTGCGGTGGAAGGCGGTGTCGGCGTCCACGTGCGCCTCCAGATCATCCCGACTCGTGTCGCGGGCCTTCAGCGCACGCCGGATCGCACGGAGCGCCGCCGGCGTGCGCCGTTCCGCGGCAAGCCGGGCCGCCTCTGTCTCGATCGCCAGGCGGGCCTCAATCACTGACACGATGTCCGAACTGGTCAGTGTCGAGGTCCACTCCTCCACGACATCGAGCGCCGTCAGGTAGACCCCCGATCCCTGTCTGGAGGCAAGAACGCCCTTACCTGCCAGGATGCGGATGGCCTCGCGGGCCGTCGAGCGTCCCACCCCGATCTGGGTGGCGAGGGTGGTCTCCGAGGGCAGCTTCTGACCGAGCTCCCACTCCCCACTCTGCACCCTTTTCAACAGTACATCAGCAGACTGCTCCGACAGGGACGACCTCTTCACCTGGGACATCGAATGTATACACCTCTACTTGTCTGCGGACTTTGTGTTAGAGTCCGACTATGCACTTCCACGGACTCCTTCTCCTATGCTGCCACGGCAGGTCGTAACCCGACCGGCCGCCTGTCGTGGAGACCCCAGCGCCCGCCGGTCACCCGACACATGACGCAAGGACCGTGCACCACCATGGCAAGCACTGCAACCACTATCCAGTCACCGTCCCCGATGCCCTCCCACCGCTACCGGGACGTCTACTCGCGGGTCTCCGTACCACTGCGCGACGACGAACGCAGCTGGCCGACCCGCCGTCTCACCCAGGCCCCACTGTGGGTCCCCGTCGACCTCCGCGACGGCAACCAGGCCCTCGCCGAGCCGATGGACCCGACCCGTAAACGACGCTTCTTCGAGCTGATGGTGTCGATGGGGTACAAGGAAATCGAGGTGGGCTACCCTTCCGCCTCCCAGACCGACTACGACTTCGTCCGGCTGATCGCCGACACAGACATCGCGCCGGACGACGTGACCATCGTGGTCTTCACCCCGGCCCGCCGGGATCTCATCGAGCGCACCGTCGCCGCCGTCCGGGGAATCTCCAACCCTGTGGTCATCCACATGTACACCGCCACGGCCCCGCTGTGGCGGGAGCTC
The DNA here is from genome assembly GCF_001942345.1 of Corynebacterium sp. CNJ-954. GTDB lineage: Bacteria > Actinomycetota > Actinomycetes > Mycobacteriales > Mycobacteriaceae > Corynebacterium. The sequence goes on along the minus strand of NZ_MKKI01000002.1, from coordinate 133,384 downwards.
GTGCTGGGTCGCGACCGCGATGACCTGAAGGACCTGATCCTCGCCGGCGGACGGGACGTCCTCGAGCTGGCAGGCGACATGGACAATGTCCGCTTCGAGTTCTCCCCGGAGGTCTTCAACCAGACCGAACCGGACTACGTCCTGGACCTGTGCGACTCCATGACCCAGTTGTGGGACGCGTCATCCGACCGTCCGGTGGTCCTGAACCTGCCGGCCACCGTGGAGATCGCCACCCCCAACGTCTACGCCGACCAGATCGAGTACATGAGCAGGAATCTCGCCCGGCGTGACCACGTCATCCTGTCGGTTCACCCGCACAACGACCGCGGTACCGGGGTGGCCTGCGCCGAACTGGCCGTCCTCGCCGGTGCGGAACGGGTGGAGGGCTGCATCTTCGGTAACGGCGAACGCACCGGCAACGTCGACATCGCCACTCTGGCGTTGAACCTGCATGCCCAGGGCATCGACCCGGAGGTCGACTTCTCCGACATCGACAGGATCCGCAGCACCGTCGAGTACTGCACCCGTATGGAGGTCCACCCGCGTCACCCGTACGTCGGCGACCTGGTCCACACCGCATTCAGCGGGACCCACCAGGACGCCATCCGCAAAGGCTTCATCGACCACCGTGCCAGGCTGCCCGGGACGGACAACCGGAAGGTCAGGCCGACTGGCACATCCCCTACCTGCCGATCGACCCGGCAGATATCGGACGCAACTACGATGCCGTGATCAGGGTGAACTCCCAGTCAGGCAAAGGCGGTATCGCCTACCTGTTGAGCGAAGGCTACGGCATCGAGCTGCCCCGTCGGCTGCAGATCGATCTCGCCGGGCACGTCCAACGGCATACCGACGGCACCGGTACGGAAGTCACCGCCGACCAGTTGTGGGAGATCTTCACCACGGAGTACCTCTCCCCCACCGACGGACGGGTCGCCCTGCTGGGTTACCAGACAGGTGACGACACCGCCTCCCCGGACGGTGCGACAACCACGGTCCAACTCCGGATAGACGGCGACGAATCGACCCACACCCTCACCGGCCGTGGCCCGGTGGAGGCGCTGGTCGCCGCTCTGGCGGAAGGCGGGATCACTGTCGAGGTCATCGGACTGTCCCAGACGAGTGTCACCGCAGGCAGTGACAGCGACGCCCTGGCGCTGCTGGAGTTCCGGCGCGGCGGAACCGACGTAGCGGCCCCGGCCCAGTGGGTCGCGGGACGGAACTCCTCCGTCCTGGCGGCCAGCATGGATGCGGTCATCGCGGCGGCCAACAGGGTGGTCTGAGACTGCTATCCGGCTGCGGTCCGCCGGTGCGCCAGCGCCTGCAGGTCAGCACCCCGCAGCCGGGCGAACTCCGCAGTCTCACCGGTGACCAGGATGTCGGTCGATGACAGGGACGGGACGTCTGCTGCGCCGAGCAACGTCATCAGGGTGCGCACCTGGTCGCTCCACGCTGTCAGCTCGTCGACCAGGGCATCCGCTCCATCGGTCATGAGGACGTGGAGGAAGTGCCCGCTGACCCCCACGGCCCGCGCGCCGAGCGCCAGTGCCCGGACCACGTCCAGCGGGGTGCGCACTCCGCCGGAGGCCAGGATGTCGGCCTCCGGCGCCCCTCCGTCACCATGCAGCGTGTCCAGCAGACACTCCACGGTGGTCTGCCCCCACCCCGACAGGTAGGTGTACTCCTGACGGGAGCGGCGGTGGTTCTCGATGTCGATGAAGTTGGTACCACCCCGCCCGCTGACGTCCACGGTGGTCACGCCGCGGGCCGTGAGCTCCACGATGCTCTCCCGGCTGAGACCGAAACCGACCTCCTTGACAACCACGGGCACCTCGACGCCGGCGACGATCTCGCCGATCCGGTCGAGCCAGGGGCGGAAGTCCCGGTCACCCTCCGGCATCACCAGCTCCTGGGCGGGATTGACGTGGATCTGCAGGGCATTCGCATCCAACAGGCTCACGGCACGACGTGCCTGCTCCACGGAGGCTTCCGGACTGACATTGGCGAAGAGGAAAGCGTCGGGTGCACTGTCGCGGACGATGCGGAACGTCGGCTCCAGCGACGGGTCGCGCAGTGCTGCGCTGACAGAACCGCTCGCCATGGCCACGCCGGTGGCTGCGGCGGCACGGGCGAGGTCGGCGTTGATCTGTCCGGTCTTCTCACTGCCACCGGTCATGGCGTTGATGTAGAACGGCACGTCCCAGTGCGTGCCTGTCACGGTGGTCGAGATGTCGACGGCGTCACGGGCGAGTCCGTTGAAGCTGTGGTGCATGAAGCGCAGGTCATGGAAACCACCGGTGGGACGCGCCGTGCTGGTCTCCGTGGTCAGTTCTTCGGCCAGCTGGACGTGGTCGTCCTTGCGGTTGCTGCTCATGTGCTCACTTCCGGTCACTCCGGGTTTCCGTCGGGCTGATGGTCGTGCAGGTTGAGGACGCGGATGTCGGCGCGTTCCCACGCCGCGAGCAATCCGTCGATGTCGGCGTCGGCGGCTTCGCTGTCGATGAGAACGATACCGCAGTCACCGCCGCCGGCACCGGAGGTCTTCGCCGCGCCACCGCTGGCCTCCGCGATCTCGATCAACCGTCGCAGTGTCGGTGTCTCGATGGTGGTGCCGGAATGCTCGCCGAGTTCACGGAGCAGCTCACGGTTGCGTCGGATCCCGGCCCGGATTCCGGCGGTGTCGTCAGTACCGTCACTATCCAGGGCTTCGATCAGCCCGGTCACGCAGCGTCGGCTTTCCGCGAGGAACCGGGTGTAGTCCATCCCCTCCCCCTGCTTCCTCGACTGTACGTCCCCGACCAGGCGGGAGGTGGACGCCGGCGAGCCGGTCCAGCCGACGAGCAGGCGCAGACGGTCCGGCGGGCAGACCCGTCGGACAGACAGGCCCGGCCAGTCCATCCCCAGGAGTTCAACGAGAGGGCGCACCGCACGTTCGGCCCGGGCCCACTCCCGGTCGAAGGAGGTGTAGGCGATCCACCCGCCGAACATGCTCGCCGCCACGTCCCCGCCCGACCCGGAGGTCTGCACGGAGATGCTGGCCAACAGGGCGAGCTTCAGCTGCTCCATCCGGGACAGGTCGAGCCGGTAGTAGTCGCACAACGCCCGGACCGTCGCCACGGTGACCGCGGCGGACGACCCGAGACCGAACTTCCGGCCGGAGTCGTCGTCGAGTTCGCTGCTGATGTCGAGGTTGAAGACCTCGAGCGGGGTGCCCAGGGCGACGGCCGCTTCCTCGACGATGCGCGCGGCAGCCAGCACGAAGTCGAATGGTGCCTGATCCGGTTCGACGATCATCTGCCGCTCGCCCCGGTGCCATTCCAGCCGGCTCTGCGTGTACTGGTCGGAGGTGATGTGTCCGGTACCGCTGGCGGGGGTGACCCGGACAGTCACATAGCGGTCGACAGCCACGAGAATGGCGGGGAAACCGGTCTCCACCACAGCGTATTCACCGGCGATGTAGAGCTTTCCCGGCGCGCGGACCTCTGCGACGCGCGGTGCTGTCATGACTGTCCTTCCTCGACCCGGATACCGGGACCGGCGTGGGTGACGATGGTGCGCAGCCCCGGGACCGGGGCCGCCAGCCGGTCACGGAGCCAGACATCCAGCGCATCGGCCTGGTCGGCACTGGTGAGGACCTTGACGTTCGGGCCGGCGTCCATCGTCGCCCACGCGGAGAACCCCTCGTCCCGGGCGTCCTGCACGGCCTGCAGGGCGGCGTGGCTGCCGGTGGTGAGGTAGTCGACCGGCGGGACGGCCGCGCGCATGGTGGCGTGCATACCCAGCGCGTTGGTTTCGGTGGCCTCGCCCAGCCGCACGAGGTCGCCGGCGGCGATCGCCGCCCGAGCCTCGGCGAGGTGCCCGGCGTGCCGGTCGACCCAGGCGGTGTAGTCCGCGGAGGTGTCGACGGTGCGCCGCATCGCCTCCCTGCTGGAGATGCCTTTCGGCCCGTCGTCGATGACGAGCACGACGATGGCCAGGTTCCGGCTCATCTCGGCTCCGCCGGAGACGGGTTCGGCGTAGGACGTGGCGTCGTCGTGTCCGGCGTTCCACAGTGCCAGGCCGCCGAAGACGGAACGCGACGCCGAGCCGGAGCCGCGTCGGGCCAGGCGGGACAGGTCCCGGTCGTCCAGCTCCAGCCCGGCGGCGGCGGACGCAGCCCCCGCCAGTGCCGCGAACCCGGAAGCGGAGCTGGCGAGCCCCGCGGCGGTGGGCACGGTGTTCACCGAGGTCACCTGCGCGCCGGTGTGGATTCCGGCCTGTTCACGGACAATGTCGAGGAAGGCGGTGATGCGGTCCATCGCGCGGCCGGTGACAGGGGCCCCGTCCAGTGAGGCCTCATCGGCGTGACGGGTACCGAACTCGACGGTGGTCGTCGTGTACAGCTCGTCGAGGGTCAGTGACAGACTCGGTGTGCGCGGAATGATCAGCGTCTCGTCGGCTTTGCCCCAGTACTTGATCAGGGCGATGTTGGCGTGTGCGGTTGCGGTGGCTTTCCTGTGTGGGCTCATCGTGCCGCCTTCTCGAGGTGGGGTGCGTAGATCCAGGTGCCGGATGCTCCGGCGTGGGTGAGACTGTCGGCGATGCGGGCCGCGTCGTCGCTGGTGCGGGCCAGGGCGATGATGCATCCGCCACGTCCGCCGCCGGTGAGTTTCGCGCCGACGGCACCGGCGTCGCGGGCGGCGGCGGTCAGCGCGTCGAGCCGGTCGTCGCTGACCCCGAGCTCGGCGAGCAGACCGTGCGCGACGTTCATCTTCTCCCCCAGTGCGGTGACGTCGCCGGTCCGCAGGTCGTCGGCTGCGCCGTCGGCGATGGTTCCGAGCTGGTCGAGCAGTGGTCCGACCTGGTCCGGAGAGGCCTCGTAGCTGTGTCGGACGTCGCCGACGGTCTCCCGGGTGCTGCCCTGTGTCCCGGAGTCGGCGATGACGATCCAGGCCGCCAGATCCATGTCCAGTGTGCTTCCGGTCCCGTCACGGAAGTACACCGGCGACGGGGAGGCGGTTGTCAGGGCGTCGAGACCGGACGGCCGGCCGTGGGCGATGCGTTCGGCCTCCTGGGTCAGCTCGAAGAGCTGCTGCGGGGACGCCGGGACGTGGTAGGCGTCCAGCACCGCCCGGATGACCGCGCCGGCAGCCGCGGCGGAGGAGCCCAGCCCGCGCTCCGGCGGGAAGTCGGCCTGCGTGGTCACGTGCAGACCGGTGTCCGGTTGCCCGGCGGCGGCGGTGGCGACCTCGACGGCCTTGACCACCGAGCCCAACCGCGCGGGTGCGGCGGCCAGCGCGCCGTGCCAGTCCAGACAGCTCAGCGTGCTCGGTGCGGTAGGCGTTGCGGAGCGTTCGACGGTGGCGCTCATGTGCAGGCTGTGCAACGGCACGGCGACGGCGGGATGGCCGTAGACCACGGAGTGCTCGCCGAAGAGGATGATCTTGGCCACGGTCCGGCCGTGCCCGACGTGACGTTCCCGAGAAGACTCCACGGCATCCTTTCTCACTACAGCAGGTTCTGCACGATCCAGGGGGACGCGTACAACGTCATGAACTGCACGCCGTAGCCTACGCCCAACTTGTTCAACGTCCCGCAGGCGACCCCGACCAGCAGGACGCCGAAGATGTTCGCCACCCCGGCGTCCAGGTAGGCCAGCAGCAGGATGAAACCGATGAACAGCCCGAGCACGGCCTCGTGCGGGATGTAGCGCATCACGATGTAGGTGATCCGGTAGGAGTAGCGCACCGCGATGACGTAGGTCAGTCCGAGAGCCAGGACGGCACCGAGCACGACGGCGGCGATGAACAACGGCGTGCTGAGCAGGTGGTGCAGGTTGTTGTCCAGGGTGAGCGCCGGCGGTGCGTTGAACAGGGCCTGGGCCGGGCCGATCGCCACGGGCGACAGGGGGATGCCGATCGCGAGCAGCGGGATGATGGTGCCCGAGAGGTAGCTGGCGTGCGCGACGCCGTTCATGCCCGCCACAGCCCGGTTGGCCCGCGTGGTGCGGTCGCCGGAGCGTCCTGCGGCCCCCTCGCCGAGCAGGAAGGTCAGCCCGACGGGGCTGAGGAAGAACAACGGTGTGGAGATCAGCGACCACAGCCCGGTGCGGACGGTCTCGCCCTTGGTGAGGATCTTGTTCGGGGCGAGTGACTGGCCGCGCAGGTTCCTCCGGGAGATGTCCACGGTGGTGGCGGCGTGACGGGGCAGGTTCTCCCGGCTGGTGCGGTTGAGCAGGCCCAGCACGGAGACCAGCAGCGGGCCGATGGTGATGCCCAGGAAGAAGGAGACGGAGATGTTGCCGTCCTGCGGGATGACGCCCTGGTCACGATAGAGCGAGAGCAACCCCTGGAACAGCAGGGACATCGGGATGATGGCGATGAGGGAGAGCAGCCGGTTGGCGCCCAGCAGCGCGAGCAGCACTGCCCCACCGACGAAGAGCAGGGTGCCGTACTCGCGCAGGGTGTCGGCGTAGGGGGCGATGGCCGTGGCGATGACGAGGCTGACCGGGATGGCGATGAGCGTGCCGATCGCACTGCCGGCGGCCATCTTCTTGATCGTCTCGGCCGCCCTGCCCTGGGATTTGAGGTAGAGCGAATGCTCCATCATCGGCGCGGACAGCACCCCTCCGGGCAGACCCACCAGGGCGGTGGGAATGGCGTTGGTGAGGTTCAGGGTGACGATCGCGGCGATGAAGAAGGTCAGCAGGACGGCCGGATCCACCCCCGCCAGGGCGAGGGCGAGCGTGACCGGCACGAGGACACTCGTCTCATCGGTGCCGGGGATGAAGCCGATGAAGGTGTAGAGCAGGATCGCCGCCACTGCGGCGATCAGCATGGAGAGCAACAGGGTGGGGTCCATCAGGCGGGGTCTCCTGATTCACCGGCGGTGGTGTCGGTGGTGCCGACGCTGGTACCGGCCGTGCCGTCGGTGATCCGTACGGTGCGTTTCGGCGTGAAGACGGCCACGCAGATCACGAACCCGACGACGGCGCCGCCGAGTCCCCAGAAGAACTCGCTGGAGGAGAGGAGTGTCGCGACCGCCAACGCAGCCGCGGTGGTGACCCCGCAGATGAGCAGTGACCAGGTCAGGTCGCGGGTGGACACCAGGTCGTTCCAGACCTCGATGTACTGCTCCCGGCTGCCGGGATCTTGATCAGAGTAAGGCATACCTATGAACTCTAGTGGTCGGTGACGTCTCACCGCATTCCCCTCCATGTCGCCGCCGGATCGGATACTTTCGAGTGACAACAGTATTGACGACGGAGGTTTCTGATGTCAGGTACACCCACACCAGGATCGGGCGGGTCCCCCGAGCCGCAGTTCCCGGAGATGTTCGACTACATCGTGGTCGGGGCGGGATCCGCCGGCTCTGTGGTGGCCAACCGGCTCAGCGCGGACGGGTCCAGGTCCGTCCTGCTCCTCGAGGCCGGCGGCAAGGACAAGGGACAGGGCGTGACGGTCCCGGCGGCGTTCTCCCAGACCTTCCGCTCGGACGTCGACTGGGACTACGCCACCACGGCCCAACCCGGCCTACGCGACCGGTCGATCTACTGGCCACGGGGCAAGGTCCTCGGCGGCAGTTCGTCGATCAATGCCTTGATGTGGGTCGTCGGTTTCGCCGAGGACTACGACCGGTGGGGCGAGCTCGCCGGGCCGGAGTGGTCCTGGACGGAGATCTCACGCGCCCTGGACCGGGTCGAGGTCTCCGTCGAGCACCAGCGCGACCCCAGCGAGCACACCGCGGCCTTCCTCCGCGCGGTCTCGGAGGCGGGCTACCGCGTCGAGGACGCCAACGCCGATGCACCGGACGGCTTCACCCAGACGATGGTCACCGAGCGCCGCGGCGCGCGCTCCAGTACCGCGACGGCGTACCTGCGTCCCGCCGAGCTGCGTCCGAACCTGACGGTACGCACGGAAGCACACACGGCGCGGGTGCGTTTCGACGGAACCCGGGCCGTGGGGGTGGACTACCTGCACGACGGTCGGCAATGCTCCGTCGGCGCCCGGCGTGAGGTGGTGCTGTGCGGTGGGGCGGTGAACACTCCCCAACTGCTGATGCTCTCCGGTATCGGTGATCCCCGTCACCTGGCGCAGCACGGCATCGAGACCGTGGTGGACTCCCCCGAGGTCGGCCAGAACATGCGTGATCATCTCGTGTCACTGTTCGCCGTGGCGACCGAGGCCGGGACATTGTTCGACGCCACGAGTCTGCCCCAGCTCGCCCGTTACCTCACGCGGCGACGGGGCATGCTGACCTCGAACGTCGCCGAGGCCTACGGGTTCGTCCGCTCCCGGCCTGACCTTGCCGCTCCTGACCTGGAGATCATCTACGCCCCGGTCGCCTACGTCAACGAAGGGCTGACCGGCATTCCGGAGCACGGTCTGACGATGGGCCCGATCCTGTTGCAGCCCGAGAGCCGCGGTGAGATCGCCCTGGCGTCCGCTGACCCACTGGTCAAGCCGGTGATCGACCCGCGGTATCTCAGCGACGCGGATGGGAGAGACCGGGCGACGATGCTGGCGGGGCTGGAGATCTGCTCCAGGATCTTCGATGCGCCGAGTCTGCGGTCACGCCGGAGCGGACGGTTCATCGTCCCCGCCGGCGGGGAGAAGATGACGGTTGAACAGCGCTGCGAGGAGGCCCTGACCGGTGCGTCCCACACGTTGTACCACCCGACGAGCACGGCGCGGATGGGGACGGATGAGGCGTCTGTCGTCGACCCGCATCTGCGGGTCCGTGGCGTGCAGGGCCTCCGGGTCGCCGATGCCTCGGTGATGCCGGAGATCATCCGGGGGCACACGAACGCCCCGTCGATCGCGATCGGTGAGAAGGCTGCGGAGTTCATTCTGAGCGACGGGTGAAGGACAAAAATGACCTCCACCCCCGAATGAAGGTTCTTGCGTCCACATTCATGGTTAAAGATGCACAGATTACTCTAAGGGTATATATCTAGAGCATCACGACTCCCGATCAAAAGGAAGCAACTATGAAGCGCTCACTGAAGTTCGTCGCAACAGCCGTCACTGCAGCGGCCACTCTCAGCCTGACTGTCCCCGCTGCTCATGCTGCCTCGAGTGATACCCAGCTGTATCCGCAGTCCGGCCGGATCTACATTGACCCGGTGTCAGTGCAGGTGCTTGCAGCGACACCGTCAGCCGAAATCGCCAGTGCAGGGGCGGACCTTGTCCTCAGCACGGTGGGGCCGGCAACAACAGTCGCGTTTCTTGGAGCTGCGGAGCACCTCATTGAGAACGACGTTCGCAGGGCTGCCAGGCACCCAGGGGCCGGTGTCGAATACCGGTGGCAGATCTCAGACGGCGGAGCCGTGGTCAACAGTGCCTCCCGCGTGATCACGCGCTAGCGAGGCCCCACCCAGGCGGGTGCTTCCTCTTTGTAGCGAGTGCCTGGATGATCTTCCGCTGTGTCAAGTGTACGGCGGAGATCCACCACAATCCCCCCCCCCCCCCATCTGCTCTTTCGACCACCAACAAGACCATTTTCTGGGACTCTACACAACCGTTTACCAAAGGTTCTGCCGTTCCTGACGCCACCCCATATGGACACGGGGACGACGAAGAGGCTGTCGATCCTAGTTCAGGTCTCCAGTAGGGCACCGTGGAAGCTGGTCGAAGTTCTCAGGCTCCACAGGTCTAGCCTGTGCTGAACAGTCGAGCTGGGCAGCGACGGCGCTTCGGCTGCTCGACGCCAGCCTTGCGCGCTTCACGGACTTCATCCAGGTCCGGAAACTTCTCTCGAATGAACCGTCGTGTCTCCTCCAGAGACTCACGTTTGCTCTCTTCAAACTGTGCGTCGCTGATGTAGAACCCGCTCATAGGTCTTCATTCTCCTTCGATGCTGACATCGAGTCAGCGGCAGTGGAAGGGGTTGTGATGTCCGAACGGCTCTCGACAAGAGCATCAACTGTTTCGGCCAGTCTGCGGTCATCCTCACTGGACAAGGATGATTGGGTGATCACAGGAAGGAGCCGGAGCCCCGTCACTTCTCCGATCCGGTCCTCACTGACGATCCGGTCCAACATCCACTGAAGTCTGCTCCACCGATGCCACCAAGGTTCCACTCACACCCGAGTTCCAGACGGAACCTCCGTCCGGATCCTCATCGCCAGCGGCACCGCAACCAGTGCGAAAGCGCCTGCCAGCGCGAAGATCGCAATCATCGGGGTACGCAGTTCAGCGCTATCTCCGGCACCACCGATCACCGCGGTCCCTATACCGGCGGCCAGGGCGGTGCCGAGCGTCTGGGCCATCTGGATGGTGCCGCTCATCTGGCCCGAGGCGTCCCCGCTGGTCTCACTGAACGTCACGGCGGTGCTGGCGTTGTAGGCCAGCCCCATGCCGAACCCGCCGATCATCCATCCGACGATGGCGACACCCACCGGGAGTGCCTCCCCCAGCAGGGTCACGGCGATGACGGCGATGCCCACTGCCAGGATGACCAGACCAATCATCGAATCACCCCGGCGCGTCACCGTCCCCTGGCACATCTCGCGTCGACTCTGCAGCATTGATCCGCCGACCCACACCAGCGCGCCGGCGGCAACGCCGGCACCTGCGAGCAGAGTGCCGGCCCCACGCAGCCCTGTCATCGCCAGAGGCAGGAACGTCTCGATCCCGAAGAACGACATGGAGAGGATCAGGCGTGTGGCGATACCGGCCGGCACACCGCGGCGCGCCCGAAGAGTTCCTTCCGGGGTGGCCTCACGCAACGTCCAGATCATCACCACCGCACCAAGGATGACCATGACCGCCAGAGCAACCATGTTGTGTTGTTCAAGTCCGGCAAGCAGCACTCCGGCGGAGACCGCCAGGCCGATACTGAAGACAAGGTTCCGCGACACCCCCGGTGCTCGGCCTGCCGGAGCGTCCTGTGTCGGCACGCCGGGCACGGTGATCACCGCGACGACGAGGACCAACGGCACCAGGCCCAGGAAGAGCAAGCGCCAGGACGCAGTCTCGGTGAGCACTCCGGAGACCATCGGCCCCACCAGTGCCGGAACCGTCCAAGCGCCCGACAACAGTGCCAGCGCCCGGGCCTGCAGTCGCTGCGGGAACGCGATCGCCACGACCACATAGGCCATGCTCATCACCGCCCCCACGCCGAGTCCCTGCACCGCACGCCCCGGCAGGAAGATCGGCCAGGCCGGGGCCGTGGCCGAGATCAACAGCCCGGCGATGAAGACCACCAGTCCCGCAAGATACGGTCTCCGCGGCCCCGTCCGGTCGGCGAGGTAACCACCGACGACCGTACCGACGACGCTGGCGAGCATCAGAGCCGACACCGCCCAGCCGTAGGTCGACATCCCGCCCAGGTCGGAGGCGATCCGCGGCATCGCGGTGGTGACCCCGAGGCCGTCGAACGCCACGATGCCGACCGAGACCAGCAACCCGAGGGTGAGCAGTCGCAGTGGTGGTGCGAACACGCCGGACGGTCCGGTGTCCGGAGCCTGGCCGCAGTCAGCGTCCGATGACGGTGATGTGCGAGTCATCGCCGGGCTCCTCGATCTCGTCGACGGCGGCCAGGGCCAGGTCACCGGGGGTGACACGGGACTGACCGTGCTTGTCCGTCAGCAATGTGGTTGTCCCACGCCGATATCCGCCGGTGTCCTCCCCCGGCTCGAAGATCGCCGACGGACTGAGATACGTCCACCGGGTGTGCCTGTGCTCCATGCACACCTGGAACTGGTCCAGACTCGCTCCGGCGATCGGTCGCCAGGCTTCGGGGATGTACCGGGTGTCGTCGATGAGGAGACGGTCCGGATCGTCCGGCGAACGTAGGGGCGCTGAACCACCGATGACCAGGACACGGGTGCCGGCGCAGTCTGCGGCGTCTGCGGCGTCGAGGACGGTGGCGGTCATCGACCCCATGAGGTGCTCCGAGCCTGGCGACGGCCGCACGGCCAGCACCACTGCGTCGACGCCGACGAGAACCTGCGGCAGCTCCGTGACCGCGTCCGGTGAGGCGATGTCCAGGACGATGGTCCGAAGCAGATCATTTCCACGCCCCTGCGCGTGCCGCGACGCGGCGGTGACGTGGTGTCCGCGGGACAGGGCTTCAGCGACAATGGCGCTGCCCGCCATTCCTGTCGCTCCGATGACGACAATGTTCATGAGTCAGTTCCTTCCGGTGAGTTGTCCGTACGTAGGTTCGCTGTGTGTTGTTTCTTCTTCCGCGGTGGCGGGAGCTGGCCCGCCACCATCGCCGACAACGCCAGGGCAAACCCGGCCAACTGGACGGTGCCGAGCGACTCCCCGGCGAGGACGGCCCCCAACACCGCAGCCACCAACGGGGACAACAGCCCCAGCAACGCGGTCGCGGTGACCGGGAGGCGTCGGATGCCGGAGAACCAGATGGTGTAGGTCATCAGTCCGCCGACCAGCCCGAGCCAGAGGTATCCGGCGACTGCCGTGCCGTCGATCCCATCCGGCACACCGTCGACGACGAGGGCGGGAATGAGCAGGACAAGCCCGGCGGCGGTGAGCTGCCACCCCGCGAGAGCGGTGGCACTGACACCGTCCGGTCTGCCCCATTTCTTGGTGAGCACCACCCCGGTACCCATCGACGCAGCGGCACCGATACCGGCCAACAGGCCGACAAGGTCCAGTCCCGCGCCGGGACCGAGCACAACCAGGGCCACACCGCCGACGCCGGCGATCCCCCACCCCAGTCGCCACACCGAGAGTTTCTCGTGCAGGATCGCCACGGCAAGGAAGGCGACGACGATGGGCTGGGAGGCGTTCAGCGTGGCGGCGACCCCGCCGGGCAGGTGCTGGGCGGTGAGGAAGAGCAGCGGGAAGAACGCCGCCATGTTCAGGGTGCCGAGCACCAGGCTCTTCCACCACCAGGATCCACGCGGCAGTCGGCGTGCCAGGAGCAGGGCGATCAGTCCGGCGGGCAGGGCCCGCATCATCGCCGCGAACATCGGGTGCCCCTCCGGCAGCATGTGTGTGGTCACGATGTAGGTCGTTCCCCACACTGCCGGGGTGATCGCGGTCAGCGCGGTCCACCCCACGCGTGCGCTCCCTGTCGCCGGTGACGGGGCACCCGACGGAGAGGATGGCTGATGCTGGGGCGCTGCTGCCGCTGCCGCCGCTGTGCTTGCTGCTGTTGCTCTCATGCCTTTCATCGTCAGCCGCGACAAGCCATGAGTCCAACACATGTTTTTCATTCCACCGATCGTGATTCATGATTGATCCATGGAACTGCAGCAACTGAGGTACGTCCTGGCGGTCGCCGAGACCCGCAACTTCACCCGAGCGGCGGAGCGCTGCCATATCGTGCAGTCGGCGATGAGTCACCAGATCAAGGCGCTGGAGCATGAACTCGGTGTGCAGCTGTTCGCCCGCACCAGCAGGCGGGTTGAACTGACCGACGCCGGTGCAGCGTTCCTGCCGTCGGCACAGGCCAGCCTGGATGCCGCCGACCGCGCTGTCGCCGAGGCCGCTGCAGCGACCGGTCAGATCCGCGGGACCGTGACGATCGGGGCGATTCCCACGGTGACCGCCGTCGACGTCCCTGCCGTCCTCGGCCAGTTCCACCGAGCCCACCCGGCGGTGAAGATCCGCCTGCTCGGTGGCGGCAGCGATGAGTTCGTCGCCGCCATCCGCTCCGGAGGGATGGACGTCGCGGTGCTTGGTCTGCCGTCCGGACAACCGCCCCGCGGAGTCCGCAGTCGCGAACTCGTCCGCGAGAACCTCGTCGCCGTCGTCGGCGCACAGCACCGACTCGCCGGACACGGCAGTATCCGCCTGGCCGACCTGGACGGTGAACCGTTCGTGGACTTCCCCGTCGACACCCCGGGCCGGGTGCAGTCCGACATAGCGTTCCGCGACGCCGGCCTGACCCGCGAGGTCGCCTTCGAGGCGGTGGACACCACCTTCATGCTGGAGGTGGTCCGGCAGGGGCTCGCCGTCGCCCTCCTGTCCCGCGACACTGTCCCTGAGGGCGATCACCTGCGGATTCTCGAGGTGTCCGACGGCCCCTCACGCATCCAGCACCTGGCCTGGAGCGACTTCAACCCGAGCCCGGCGGCGACGGCGCTGGTGGCGATGCTGACCGAGCGGCATCACGACCTGTTCATCACCCGTTGACCTGTCCTCTCCTGCGCAGTCACCACGGTGACACCGGTACCGCCCAGACTGTGTGGCGGCACATGCCGACCATCAGTTCCCTGACAGGAGAATGCCCCCATGCCCTCACGCATGCCCTCACGCGTGCTACGCGCACCCCTCGGTACCGCCCTCGCCGCTGCCGTGATCCTCACCGTCACACCAGCCCACACGCCCGCCTACGCCCAGGACGGTTCCGCACTGCCCGGTTCAAGCTCACGTCCGGGGTCCTCCGTCCCCACCGACCCGTCCGGTAACGAGGGACTCTACGAGGGCTCTGTCGAGGTCGTCGACGGTGAAGCCAATGACCAGAGTATCTTCACCGGTCGCGTCTTCGACGACGCCAACAAGAACTCCACACTTGACGGCGACGAAGCCGGCATCCCCGGGGTCAGCGTCTCCAACGGCCTCGAGGTAACCACCACCGACGACACCGGCCGCTATGAGCTCCCGGTCCGCGACAACATGTCGGTGTCGGTGACCCAGCCCGCGGGCTGGCAGGTCCCCGTCGACGAGAACAACTTCGCCCAGTTCAGCTACCAGCACTATCCGGAGGGCTCACCGGATCTCGAATTCGGTGGCCTCGAACCGTCCGGCCCCGTCCCCACCGCAGTGAACTTCCCGCTCGCGGCGTCCAAGGCAACCGCGGCCCCGGAGCAGTCCTGCCCCATCGCCGCGGACACGCAGACCTACGACAAACAGGAAGTCGAGTACGCGCGGAAAGGCGCCCCGGCGGATCTCGCCGCCCGAAACGACTACGCAGGCTGCGGAATCCTGTTGCTCGGCGACAACGTGGGCGACGACCTCAGCCTCAATCCGGACCTGAAACAGCTGTACAGCGGCGCCAACGGACCCGTCCGTGCGCTGCCGGGGAACCACGACATCGACTACGACGCCACGTCCGACGTCAACGCCACCGACACCTACCGACGGGATTTCGGCGCACCGTACTACTCCTACGACGTCGGCGAGACCCACTTCGTGGCCCTGGACAACATCGTCTACCACGGCGACGACGGCACCGGAAACGGCGGATACGACGAGAAGATCGACGATCAACAGCTGGACTGGCTCAGAAATGACCTGGCGACAGTCGACCCGGACCAGCAGATCGTGATCGCCGCGCACGCGCCGATCGTCAGCTACCAGGAGGTCGTGACCGACAACGCCAACGACCTGTACGACATCCTCGCCGACCACCCCACTGCGGTGACTGTCGGCGGGCACACCCACACCCTCGAACACCTCCTGGCCGGGGAACAGCGTGCAGAATGGGCCGACAACGAGCAGAGCCCGATCACCCAGCTCAGCCACGACCAGATCATCGCCGGCGCGGTGTCCGGCGACTGGTACTCCGGTGAGCTCAACGACAATGGCGTCCCCCACGCCTACACATCGGACGCCGCCGAGCCGGGCGTGCTGACCTTCGAGTTCGACGGCACCGGCCGCAGTGAGTACTACACCGTGCGTAATGAGAAGCAGGACCACCAGTTCCTGACCGGGATCAACTCGCCGACCTGGCGTACCTGGGCCGAGAAAGCACAGCAGTGGCAGGACAGCGACAAACAGGGGGATGCCCCGGAACAGATCAACCCGCTGGAGGTGTCCCGGAAGGATGTCGGCGGCGGAGAGTCCTTCCTGACGACCAGTTTCTTCGGCGGTTCCACAGCCGCGGACGTTCAGGTCACGATCAATGGTGAGGCTGTCGATGCCGAGCACACGCAGCCGGCCGAGGGAGAGACATTGAACAAGGACTGGGAGTACACGGAAACTGTCTCCGCCACGCACAACCTGAGTTCGACCGGCAACGTCGCCCAGGCCAGCCCGCATGTCTGGCGTGCGACGCTGCCGGACGACCTGACTGTCGGTGAACACACCGCCGAGGTCACGGGCACCGACCGGTACGGACGGCAGACCTCGCAGACGGTGAAGTTTACCGTCACTGAAGACGACCAGTAGGCAGACGACGA
Source organism: Corynebacterium sp. CNJ-954 (assembly GCF_001942345.1). GTDB lineage: Bacteria > Actinomycetota > Actinomycetes > Mycobacteriales > Mycobacteriaceae > Corynebacterium. Next base: position 117,306 of record NZ_MKKI01000002.1, on the reverse strand, counting down.
TTGAACGCCTCCATCACCGCCGCCTGGATCACGGCGGCGTGCTCACCCCAGTGTGCGGTGAGCTCACGGACGGTGCGTTCGCTCGGCATCTCAGGAAGATCGTGCAGCCAGCGAACTGCCTTCCGCACGCCCAGGTCCCCGGCTGCGACCAATGGGCGGTCGAACCAGCGGATCATCACCCAGTCGGCGGTCCACCGTCCGATACCCGGAATCGCTGTCAGACGGCGACGCAGTTCAACGTCATCGAGGTCCGTGAGCGTCTGACTGTCGAGGACACCATCTGCGATTGCGCGGGCCGTCGCCAGGATGCATCTGGCTTTCATACCGCTGAGCTGCATCTCCCGTAATTCCTCCACCGACGTTCCCAGCGCCGTGTCGATATCCAACCAGTACGCACCCGTATCTCCGACGGATGGTAGATGCCGAGCCGTGCCGCCAGACGTTGCCGCAGGACGGAGGCGAACTCGAGGTTGACCTGCTGGGCAGTCACGCACCGGACCACCGACTGGAACAGCGATGTGGATCGCACCACCGCTGCAGACTCGATGATCTCGCGGGGCACCTTCCCCGTAACCTCGGGGCAGGTGTTCTCCCACCCCGCGCCAGCAGCATCACCGACGATGAACTGCCGACGAACCAGGCCCTCAATGTCAGTCGGGTCCCCGCCGACCGTCACCGTCCAGTTTGTCGGTCCGGTCTCCTCGCTCACATCAATTTGGACGGCCTTCACAGCGTCCCCGGTATCGATGGCACGCGTGAACCGGCGGCCGTCCCACCGGTCAATCATGTCGTCGCCGTGACGTCGGAACGTATCGAGCGATACCGGCGACGTAAAGAGCGGGGCCATTATCCGGGTCATCTCACGGTCGGTCATTCTTCCAGTATCCGATGCTCGAGGACGCTGTGCCACGTGCCCTTTCGGAAGCACAGTAGTAACGGTCGATCCCCCGAGTTCTCATCGAGCTATCCGGCATCAACCTCTGCGAGAAACCCTCGCGGTAGGCGGCACAGGGCCGTAGAATTGAGAGTCCGCACTTCACGGAAAGGCGCTGACCATGACGGATTTCACCACACTGACCGGTGTCAACGGCTACCGTGCCGTATTTCCCGAGGTGTTCGACGATATGGGCGATACCGATGTCGAGCCGATCATTGAAGCAGCCCACAGCAGCGTCCTGGAGGGCTGGGAGCCCACCGCGGCGGACATGCAGAGTCTGGCGGAACGTAGTCAGCGCGACGGCCCGTCCTACCTGACGAGTACAGAGGTCGACGGGTTCGCCGACGACGGTGGCACGCCAGGGCGGGCGAAGGAGCCCGCGCCCGAACCTGATGTGTGGAGGAGCTACTTCTACCCCGGCACCACGGTGATGCGGAACCACCTCGGCATCCGCGACGACGCCCGCCTCAGCGCCGTTGAACATGTGGTGGCGACAGGCCGGGGGCTGGCATTCGCCCGCGGAGAACTCGCGGTCGAAGGGGAGAGCACCAGCGACCGTCTGTCGTCGATCCACCGCATGCTCTTCGCGGAGATCTACGCATGGGCCGGCCAGCCGCGGGTGGTCAACATGATGAAAGGCACGCACGGGTTCGGCGACCACCACAGCATGAGCATGTACATGCGCCAGCTCGACCGCTCCATCGACGGGGTCGCCTGGGAGGACGCCACGTTCGAACAGACCGTGGATGCGCTGGCCGACATTCACACCGACCTGAACTTCGCCCATCCGTTCCGGGACGGCAACGGGAGGATCTCCCGGTTGTTCATGAATGATCTCGCGCACCAGCACGGCGTGGAACTGCACTTCAACCGGGTCAGTTGTGAAGACTGGATCCGTGCCTCGGCAGCAACGTTCCTGGACCCTTCCGGGATTCACACCGACTCGACGCCGCTGCGACAGGTCTACCGTCTGGTGGCGTCGGTACCGGACAGCTCCCGAGCAGAGGGAGCGGGTCAGAGTTCATTTCCATCTGATGCAGAGCGTCTTTGAAACCACATTTCCGTGATAGGTTGATGGGGACGAAAGGATGGTCGCCATGCTCATGAAGCCGACGAAAGCCCGCATTTTCTTCGCAGAGTACGACGTGATGAAATCAGCGGCCTCGACGTTGAAGGTCGCCTACTCGAACCGCGTACGAGCCGCGTCCACCGAGGGCGACCGCCAATGGTGGGTTTCCCGTCGGCGAGCTCTCCGCGACTATGTCGCAGGCGCCGTGGACACTGACCGTGAGGACCTGATCAACCGGACACGTGTCATGCGCGACGAACTGCACCACATCGGTGGCCTCACTGTCAGCTCCAGTGTCTGACCGGCAGCTTCACCCTGCGGATTTCCCGGTGTCCGCGGCAGAGCAGAAGGACATCCTCGCCGACCTCATCTGGGACATCGACGATGAGTTTCACCGATCGTCCCGCCCTCGACTGGTGTACGTTACCGGGCAACCCGCAGCAGGAAAGTCCAGGACGGTCGACTACTTGTCGGCACAGTTGGATTCCCCTGCAGTCGTCCTGGATTCTGATGATCTCCGGAAGAACCATCCGATGATGAACGAGATCATGGCACGCGACCCCCAACGTATGGACGTGCTGTCGAACGGGCCGGTCGGCTTCTGGATGTCGGAGTTGATCGCGCACACCCGCAACTCCAGATACAACCTCATCGTCGAGAATACGTTGACTAATCCGCGCCAGGTCATGGAGACTGCCAAGACATTTCAAGCTGCCGGATATGCCGTAGGCGTCACTGCGCTCGCGGTACCCGAGGATGTCAGCAGGTTAGGGATCGTCACCCGTTACCTTGCCGGCGTGAACTCCGAGGACTTTCCACGGTGGACTACAGAGACTTCCCACTCCAGCGCCTATAGTGGCATGGTCTCCGGGTTGGAGCAGATGACAGGCGGTGTCGACCGGATTGAAGTCTACGACCGCAATGCCGGGCCCCTTTACGAGGGCACTGACGGCGCCAGCGCCGCTACCATCCTCACGGCTCACCGTGACAAGGCGATGACGCAGTCTCAGCGAGACGAATGGACCGATGACTATCTCGGATCAGTTGAGCGTCTGACACAGCCTGGAATGGTGACACCCCACACCGGCACGGTGCTGACGAAAATAGTTCTGGCGGCAGAAAGGATCGTGCCAGCTGAACAGTTGCCCGCGGCCCATTACCGGCTGCAGGAGCTACTGACGCCCTGAGTGGCTGGAAATCAGGGGCCTTCTGCCGCATCACCGATGAACGCAAGCAGCGGTGGAAAGCGCACGTCGAGATCGATCTCGTCCGACTCCGGGGTCTGTGACTGACTGGGCGCAGGCAACAAGACAAACTGGCCCGCATCCAAACAGAAGGCGGGTGAGATAACTGATCCCGGTGATTCCACCGCTTTAATGCGGTCAGGCCATCGGTTAACTTCCACCCACGATCCCACGGCATAGGAGCCTATCCCCGCCCCGGGTTCTCAGATGCTGCCTTGTCGCTCGATGACCAGGATCCGTGCTTCCCTCGCGGGGTGCGCGACGTGTGAATCCCCGGCCTCCACACAACACACTGTCCCCGGGCTGAGTCGCTCTACGCGTTCTTCGCCGTCAACCCGGTAGTGCATGTCCACGGTCCCGTCGAGAACAACGAAGACTTCCGGACCATCGTTGACATGCCATTTATACGGCTGGTCGGTCCAGTGCAGCCGAACGCTCGCATGGTCGATATCACCGAGATCAACAGATCCCCACGGGCGCTCGGCCGTGAATTCGGACGCGTCGACAAACTTCATCTCATCCTTCTCTCGCCTGGATCATCGTGCTTTGCGCCGTGTTCGGTATATCTGCCCGCCTCCATAGTGCTCATCCGGGACACCACCTGCCTGTCCCTACCGGTGCTAGGCAACCGGGGGTTCTGGCTACCTCCCGCCAGCCGAACGAGTGTGGGGGCATGACCACACGTACATGCCCCCACACAGGAGAAGATCATGGACCTGCAGCTTGATGGCCATGTCATCATCGTCACCGGAGCCACCAGCGGCATCGGCCTGGCCACCGTCCGGGAACTCGTCACCGAAGGTGCGCGCGTCGTCGCTGTCGCCCGCCACCGTCCCTCGTCCGGACTCCTTCCACCCGGTGCCGACTTCGTGGCCGCTGACCTCACCGACCCCGGATCAGCGACCCGGCTGGTCGACCACGCACTCGACCGCCACGGTCATATCGACGGGCTGGTGAACAACGCTGCCCTGTTCGACACCCGGGACTCGTTCACCGGTCTCGACGACGCACTGTGGGACGAGACGTTCGCCATGAACGTCGTCGCGCTCGTCCGTCTCACCCGTGCCGTCATCACCGCGATACGGGCCACGAACACGGCCGGCAGCATCGTCCACCTGGGTAGTGAGGCCGCCCGGATGCCCGATCCGACCATGTCCGCCTACGCCGCCTCCAAAGCTGCAGTGCTGTCGGTGTCGAAGTCGCTGGCCATCGAGTTCAGCCCCACCAGAATCCGGTCGAACGTGGTCTCCCCCGGCCCCACCCGGACTGCACTGTTCGACGCACCCGGTGGGTTCGGTGACCAGCTCGCCACACGATTCGGCACCGACCCCGATACGGCGATCGAACGGTTCATCCATGAGGAACGTCGACTGCCCACCGGAAAGATCGGACGGCCACGCGACGTCGCCACAGTGATCTCCTATCTGCTTTCCCCGCGTGCCGCACAAGTCACCGGAGCCGAGTGGTCCGTCGACGGCGGCGCACTGCGGCAGATATGAGGCCGACCCATGAGCACCACAGAACCCCACGTCCGCAGCCAAGTCGACACCCGGGTGCAGACCCGGTGGGAGTATTCTCCGACGTCCGACGAATCTGGCGTCCCGCTCCTCGTACATTGCCCCGACCAGCCACGAGGATGGCTGGTGTGGGCACACGGAGGGTCCTGGCAGTACGGTTCCGCCCGCCAGTGGGCACCCGTCACCGGCAGGATCGCCGCATTGTCTGGGTGGGCGGTCATCTCCGTCGACTACCGTCTCGTCCCCGGACACCACCATCCGGCAGCGGTTCTCGACACCCTCGCCGCGCTCGGCTGGGCCGAACAACAGGCGGACAGCCTGCCGATCGTCATCGGTGGTGACAGCGCCGGCGGGACGATCGCCGCCCTCGCTGCCCTGACACGCCGGAACACCGGCGATCGGGTGCCACTGCAACTACTGGCCTACCCGCCCCTGGACCCTGAATGTTCCCGTGCGTCCTACCCCGGCTCACCAGGAGTGCCACCTGATCGTCCAGGCCTCGTGGCCGCCTGGCGGCTGTGGCTGGGCGATCACACATCACCCAGGTCCGTCCCCACCACTCCCCTGCAGGCCGACAGCCTCACCGGGCTGGCGCCGGTGTCCCTCGTCGTCGGCGCCGAGACCCGGTGCGCGACGACGTGCGCGCCTACGCCGCCCGGTTGCAGGACGCCGGCGTACAGGTGGCACTACGCACGGTGCCGGACACCGGGCACGCCGACATCCTCGACCCCACCGGACTCGTCCTACCCGCCATCGTCGCCCTGCTCAACGCATTCACGGACACAGACCACCAGCACCAACCGCTGAATCACCCTCTGGAAGGAAAACTCTCATGACCACCACATCGACTCCCGCCCCACTGGAAGCTCTGACCCGTCACTTCATCGACCTCCGCGACGGCAACCACTTCGGCCACATCACTCGTGCCGGCAAAGAATCGGCGTTCACCCAGGCCGTGCAGCTCCTCGACGGCCCGGCCCGTCAGGTTCTCGCCGAGTTCAACGACCACCTGCTCGCTGGCACCGGCAAGATCGAGGTGACCGGCCTGCACCGCGACCAGCGCGGTGGCCTGCTCGCCTCGTGGTTGCTGACCTGGCCGGAGCAACGCGCGGCGAAACTGGCGCCGGTCAGCCTCATCGCGACCTACGGTGCCGGATTCCACCATCCCCACCTGCGCGGTGCGACCATCGGCGAATGGCCCCTGAACGTCGCCAGCCCGGACCATGCCGATGAGCTGGTACCGGTGCTGCGCACGATCGCTGCGGCGGACATCCACAACCTGGTCTTCCAGGTCGGTGGTGACTGGCGGATCATCCCGGCCATCCACCCCGCCACCGAGAGGCGGTCGGCATGAGGCTCTCCGTCCTCGACCAGGTCCCCGTCACCGACCACACCCCGACTCCAGCAGGCGCGCTCGCCAGTAGTCTGCGCCTGGCACAGGAGGTCGAAACGCTCGGGTACCACCGCATCTGGTTCGCCGAACACCACCACTCCGCCTCATTCGCCAGCCCCGCCCCGGAGATGATGGCCGCACTGGCACTCGAACGTACGGCGACGATCCGCGTCGGCACCGGTGGCATTCTGCTGCCCCTCTACCAGGCGACGAAGGTCGTCGAGGTGATGGGCCTGCTCGGCATGGTCCACGGCGACCGGGTGGACACCGGGGTCGGCAGGGCCGCGCTGGATGATCCCGCCTACGCGGAGAAGATCCATGCCCTCGTGGGATCACTGGGCACCGAATACCCCGCCGTGCCCGGTGAGCCGGACGGAAGGGTGTGGGTCCTCGGTGCCGGAGGTTCGGCGGCACCTCTGGCAGGAGACCTCGGCGCAGGCTACGCGCACGGGCACTTCTTCGTCCCGCGCGGTGGCGAGAAAGCCACCGCCGCCTACCGGGAGGCCTCGACGGCGAAGGATCACCGTCCCCATACGGTGCTGGCGGTACGGGCGGCCACCGCCGAAGATCCCGCGCGAGCACAGCAGCTCGCCGATGCCATGCTGTTGTGGCGCGCCCGGAAAGATCTCGGATACGACGGGCCGGTCCCGTCCGTCGATGCCACCGCGGCTCACCCGTGGACGGACGCTGAACGCACCCGTGCGAAAGCCCGGTCCGCGGCGATCATCACCGGGACTCCGGACGTGGTGGTCCAGCGTCTCAACGAGCTCGCGGTGAGCCACGGTGCCGACGAGATAATGGTCAACACACTCACCAGTGATCCGCACGACCGGCTGACCTCGTACCGGTTGTTGGCGGAACGGATCACCGGAGAATGACTGTCACACAGCAGTGAGCAGGCGCAGTGCGGCGAAGGACGCGCTGCCTGGTTCCGCGGTGTGGGTGAGGATGCGCTGGCCGTTGCCCTCAGGCAGGTGCAGGACCTCGTAGTCCAACGTCATCTCGCCGACCTCGGGGTGCCGGAATCGTTTGGCACCGTTGGTGCACAGACGAACATCATGACCTGCCCACAGCCGCGCGAACTCAGGGCTGTTCATGCTCAGCTCCCCGACGAGCTCAGCCAGGCGTCGGTCGTCGGCGAACTGCGCGGCGACGTAACGCAACGAGGCAACGGCGAGAGCTGCCTCGTCCTCCCAGTCGACGTAGAGATCGCGGACATGCTCGTCCAGGAACAACAGCTTCAGCTGGTTCGGCCGCTCATCAGCTCGCGACGGGGCGTCACAATCCAGGTGGCCGGCCAGCAGAAGGTGACCGGAGTGGTTCCACGCGAGGATGTCGTTGAACCTGCCCAGCAGCACCGCCGGGACGTCCCCCATCGAGTGCAGCAGACGTTCGGCGCCAGGTTTGGCGACCTCCGGCTTCACCGCGGACCGTGGACGCTTCACCGGGGCGGGGTGTGCCAGGGCATAGAGGTGTGCCCGCTCATCGGCGTCGAGCTGCAGGGCGCGCGCGAGGGCGTCGATGATCGCGTCGGAGGCGTTCTGCGACTGCCCCTGCTCCAACCGGGTCAGGTACGTCACCGACACTCCCGCCAACTGGGCGAGTTCCTCGCGTCGTAGGCCTGGGACGCGGCGGCGTCCGTAGCTGTTGATCCCGGCGTCGTCAGGGCTGATGCGGTCGCGACGTGACCGCAGGAACTCCCCCAGCTCGGTGACCGGACCGCCTGCCTGCAACGACTGTGATGTCTCCATGCAACCTATTGTCGCCTACCTGGCCGATGGTTGCCTACCCCTGTCAGTGCTAGGCAACCTCAGGCCATGCGACCCCAGACCACGCACATCAGGGCTCTGGCTACCCTTGTCACCTCCCCCGATGCTGGGACACATGAGAGACACACATACAGCACCTCCACCCACCCAGTCCCCCGCCGAACGCTTCACCGCCGCGCAGAAGATCGCGATGGTCGTCCTGTTGACCGCCAACTTCACCCTCGCCGTCGACTTCTCGATCCTGAACGTGGCGCTACCGCACATCGGCTCCGAACTCGGTTTCGCCACTGCGTCCCTGCAGTGGATCGTCACCGCTTTCGCTTTGTGCGCCGCCGGGTTCACCCTGTTCTTCGGCCGGGTCGCCGACCTCTTCGGTCGCAAGAAACTGTTCATGATCGGCATCGTCCTACTCGGCATCTCCTCTCTCGCCGGCGGGCTCGCCGGAGAGCCCGTCCTGCTGCTCGCCGCCCGCGTCGGTCAGGGCATTGCCAGTGCCATGGTCATTCCCGCAGCACTGTCGCTTATGACGACGATGTTCCCAGAAGGCCCCGCCCGTTCCAAGGCACTCGGCCTCAACGGAGCACTCATGGCCGCCGGTTTCACCGCGGGTTCCGTCCTCGGTGGCCTGCTCACCGGTGCGGTGTCCTGGCGCTGGGCCTTCTTCATCAACGTCGTCGTCGCCGTCGCCGTGATCATCATCGCCCCTTTCGTCCTGCGCGAGCCGGCGTCCGACGCCCGTCCGAAGCTCGATGTCCCCGGCGCGATCACGATCACGCTGGCTCTTGTCGCACTGGTCTTCGGTATCGACGCGGCCGGCCACAACGGCTGGACGCACCCGGGCACCTGGGGTCCGATCCTCGCCGCGGTCATCCTGGTTGCCGTCTTCCTGGCGATCGAAGGACGCGTCAAGGAGCCTCTCGTCGCTCCGTCACTGCTCAAGCGCTCCAACATCGGTTGGGGTAATACCGCCGGGCTCCTTGCCTTCGGCACGTTCACCTCACTGGTGTTCCTGCTGACCCTGTACCTGCAGCAGATCCTCGACTACAGCGCGATCGCTGCGGGACTGATCCTCGGTGTCCTCGGTATCGGTACCGTCATCGGCGGTCTCATTGCCCCACGGATCATCGGTAAGACCAACCCGAAGACCGCGATTGTCATCGGTCTTCTCGTCCAGGCTGCCGCGACCGCCCCTCTGGCATTCGCCGGGGAGAGCCACGGCTGGCTGATCCCCCTGTTGATCCTCACGTTCCTCGGTGGTGTGGCGAACCTGGTGGCCATCGTGGGCTACACCGTGACCTCCACCGCAGGTGTGCCGGCTCACCAGCAGGGGCTGGCCACCGGGTTGGTGACCATGAGTCAGCAGGTCGGTATCGCCCTGGGCACCCCGGTCATGTCAGCCATCGCCACAGGTATGGTCACAGCGACCCTGCTGCCCGGACTGCAGCTGGCGATCGGCGTCAACGCCGCCATCGCGCTGGTTGCGGCGATCCTGCTCGGCGTGTTCCTGCATCTGCCGAAGGAGAAGGAGACGTCCGAAACAGCTCCGGAGGCTGTACCGCTGGCTGCTTAACGCCGCAGCACGACAGCACCAACCACGATCCACACTGAACAGGCCGCGACGACGGGATAGATCTCGTCGTCGCGGCCTTCTCGGCCGGAATACGATCTCATCTCGCTCTTGCTTGCTGCCGTGCAGCGCCATCGATGAACCTCCGGTACACCGCGGGAAGGTTCTCGGGCAGCGCGTCCACCCCGAACCATCGCACGTCCTTGTGCTCGAAACTGGGCGTCGGTGCCTCTGCAGTACCCAGTCGGCTTGTGAGGCAGACGAGAGTCACCTGGCGCCCCGGGACCGGGGCGAAAAGTTCGGCACCGACGAGTACGAGATCATTATCAAGAACGATTCCTGACTCCTCCAGCACCTCCCGAACCGCGGTATCCGCCAGGGTCACGTCCTGCTTATCCGGCCACCCACCAGGCAACTCCCACTCCCCTCTGCCATTAAGCCCGAGCAGGACCTTCCGACCTGCGTTTCCAGCGGCGAGGACCACCACCTTCACCGAACTCGGAACCGCGTAGAATCCTGTTCCCTCCTCGATCATGGACCAGATCCTCCCTCATTCGCTTCACTTACACTGGTTCCACGCTACAAGTTTCTCCGGGTTACGTACCGCCCACGCTTCGATGACCCGTCCGCCGTCGACCAGCAGGCTGACCACCGCAACCACCCGTCCCTCGTGCGATGCCACCAACCCGAGTTGCCCGTTGACCTGGTCTTCCACAATCGTCAGCCCGGGCTGTCTCGTCAAAGCCCCGACGAAGAACTCCGCCGCATCCTCGCCACCCGCGTGCCCGGCCATGTCGTTCCACGGCACATATCCCGACACGGGTTCCGGAAGCCACTCCCGCCATACGTCTCCTTGCCGTGTTGAAGGAATCTGGTGGTGCCGACCGTCGCTGCCGCCGGACTGGTGAGCTTCTTCCTCGGGGCGAACCTGGCGCATCTGCGGGCGCGAGTGCTCCACAACATCGTCTTCCCCGGCTTCTACCTTGCCCTGGCGGTCAGTTCACTCACCCTCATCGCTCTAGGGTCCTGAGGAAGGCGTCGAGGCCGAACCCGAATCGGCGGTCAAAAGGATCGTTCAGGATGATGTCCCCCACCTGTGCCATAGCGGTGTAATCCCCGGAATGGATCACCTCCAGGATGTCCTTATGCTCCTGGGCGGGGAGTCCCTGCTCCTCCTGGACGAGACCGAGAAGGAAGTAGTGGAGGCCCCAGAACGTCCGTACAGCACTTTCATGGTCGGCACCAGACTCCAACAATGCCCCGATGATCGCATTACCCACCCGTAACGTGTTCTTCTCCACGGCGACAGTGCCGGCCACCAGGCGTGCTCCGTCACGATGGGAGAGCAACGACGTCCGGTAGCGGCGAAGGATCTCCGTCACCCTGCCCACCGGGTCACCGGTCAGGCCGTCCAGGGAGAGCGAGCCGAGCATCGCGTCTGCCATGAGTTCACGTAACCGGGCTTTCGTCTTCACCTGGTACGAGACCGTGTTGAGGTGCACACCCAGGCGCCGCGCCACCTCACGCAGAGTGAGTGCTTCCAGTCCCGCCTCGTCGAGCAGCTCGAAGGCAGCGGCGATCACATCTCCACGTACCCGTCGCTCAGTGGCCATCGTGTCCTTCCCCGTGTCATGCCGCATTCTCGACCCTGTTGACCTGCCGTCCAGGTTAGCCTACAGTAACTCCTTGGTCGATGACCAAGAAGTTTACCCGGTCGCACACGTCCTGGACGCCACTGGAATGGAGATGAGAATGGCCCGCTTCGGGAAAGAGAACCGGCGTCAGATGATGTCGCTGACGGTGGTGAGACGAACCAGGATGTCCGAGCACCTGGTCAGAGTAACCATCGGAGGCGACGCCCTCGACGGCTTCTCTTACAAAGGTGGTGACCAGTGCTTCCGTCTGTTCTTCCCTCGTCCCGGACAGACTGAGCTACGGATGCCCACGTTCGCCAACAACGGTTGGGCTGCGCAGTACTTCCTGATGTCCAAGGACGTACGACCCTACGTCCGGAACTACACGGTCCGCGCCTTCCACCCCGAGTCGAATGAACTCAACGTGGACTTCGTCGTCCACGGTGACGGGCCTGCCTCCGTCTGGGCACAACAGGCAGAACCAGGGAGCCCGGTGGGGATGTTCGACGAAGGCCGCAGGTACCGGCCACGCGAGGAAGCGGAGTGGCAGCTTCTGGTCGCCGACGGAAGTGGCTTACCCGCCGCACTCGCCATCGCCGAGGAGACGCCCCCGTCCCTTCCCACCCGTCTCATCGTCGAGGTCCCGACACCGGACGACGTCCTCGGAACGACATTCGGCCCTCATGTGTCGGCGACCTGGCTGGCGAGCTCTGACGGGGACGGCGAGGTGCCAGGCGAGCTGGCCCGCGGCGCAGCTTTGGCCACGCCCCCGCCCAGCAGTCCTGGCACCGTCTTCGTGGCCGGAGAGAACTCACTGGCGACAGGCACGCGACGTGGGCTCGTTGCGGCAGGCGTACCGAAATCGGCGATTTCGTTCTACGGCTACTGGAAGGTCGGACGCTCCTCGCCCAGCTGATCGTTCTCGCCGACATCGTGTGCTGGTCGCCGATGTGGTCTCAGCACCGTTATTCTGGTGAGATGGCTGATACCCCGGACCCCGACTTCTGTCTCCCCCTGCCACGCCACGGGGGCGACGAGTTCGCCGAGGATCTGGACGCACGGGTCGGATCGCACATCAAGCAGGCAGAGCAGGCGATGATTACAGCGAAGACTGCCGCCCTGCGTCCTCTCGGACTGACAGTGCCCCAGTACGCCGTGCTGATGTCGCTACATTATGTACCGGGGCAGTCATCCGCCCAGCTCGCCCGCGTCGCCGCGGTGACACCGCAGACGATGGGAACGATCCTGGACAAACTGGAGAAACGCGGCCTGGTCGAGCGCACCCCGTCCACCATCCACCGTCGGGTGTTGGTCACCACCCTCACCCAGGACGGTGCTGAGCTTGTCCTCCGGGCCGATGACCTCGCCCGCGGCATCGAAGAACGACTCGGCCAGGCTTTCAGCGCCTCCGAACGCAGGCAGCTACGCGCTCTGCTGCAGCGGGCAACGTCCACGCTGCGCGGTGAGGCTTCGGAGGTGCAGCCACATGGCTGATTTCAAGGACGAACTGTCACCTGGGCTCGTCGGCCGCCTGGCCGATGCATTCGCGGACACCTCGGAAAGCTTCGACAGTGCCAGCTTCCAGCAACGAGCGGTATCCGGACTCGACGGTCTCGAACTGAAAGCCCGGGTTACCTGGATCGCCCGAGCACTCGCCGAGTCGCTACCGACGTCACCTGATGACGCCGCCCACCTAATTCGGCACGCGGTCGACAACGACAACCGGACTGGGACGGGGAACCTGCAGGGCTGGGCATCCATGGCCGTCAACGAGTACATTTCCACGGCCATGCTCGACCGTCCTGACATCGCTCTACCCCTCTTGGGTACTCTGACGTCCCACTACACGGCGGAGTTCGCGATCCGTCCGTTCATCGACGCGCACTACGACACGACGATGGAGCAGTTGCGGGCGTGGACGACCAGCACTGACGAGCATGTCCGACGGCTCGTTCCCGAGGGGTCACGGCCACGGCTCCCGTGGGGACGCCGTCTCCACCGGTTCATCGACGACCCCAGCGATTCGCTGGCGCTCCTGGAACCACTGGTCAACGACGACTCACTCTACGTCCGGCGTTCAGTGGCCAATCATCTCAATGACGTCAGCAAAGATCACCCTGGCCTCGTCCTCGACACCGCGCGTAGATGGGCCGGGGAATCCACCCAGGGTGACTTCGTGGTGCGCCACGGCCTGCGCACGCTGATCAAACGAGGCGATCCCGGGGCTCTCGCCATTCTCGGCTTCGACCACGACGCTCCGATCGAACTCACGGAGCTGTCCAGCAGTCCGTCGACGATCGCCATCGGAGAGACGACGACCATCTCCTTCACGTTGCAGGCGTCCGCCCCGACGAAGGCGGCGATCGACTACCTGGTGCACTACCAGGGGGCGCACGGCCCGAAAGCAGGCAAGGTGTTCAAGCTGACGGTACGGGATCTCCCGGCGGGTGAGCCCGTGAGCTTCTCGCGGCGCCATGCATTCAAGCACGTCTCGATCAGGACCATCCGGCCCGGCCCACACCTCATCGAGATCCAGGCCAATGGGCGGATTCTCGGCGCAACGACGGTCGAGGTCGTCGCTGACCGCTAACCTACGACTCTTCAACCAACAGCCGTATCCCCTCGACCAGCACCTCCACCTGAGAATCCGGCCAGTGTGCAACCCGCTCGGCAAGATGCCGCGTCAAAGCCTCGCGGAGCTTAGCCACCACGGAGTCGCCCTCAGGCGTGAGAACAAGCAGTGTGGCCCGTCCATCGTGCGGGTCGGGACGGCGCTCGAGAAGGCCGGCCGCCTCAAGACGGTTGGCATAGCGACTCGTCCCTGAACGATCGATTCCGACTTCTTCCGCCAGACGTGCTGCCGACCGGGGCCCCAGGCGAGCGAGACCGCTGATTACGGGATATGTCTGTCGATCCACTCCGTTCGGTGCTCCATCGAGGATGGCGTCATACAGGGTATTTCGATTGCGCCGTAGCAGTAACTGCCCCAGTGCTTCTTCCAGGTCATGGGCAAGGGCGATGTTCGTCATTTAGTCATGATACGTGCACAACACACGCAGTACGCGTATGCTGCCATTTGCGTGCAAATCGCACGCAAAAAGCGGCAGGAGGCCTCATGAGAAACCTCAGCAGAAGCACACTGATCGGTCCAACCCTGGTGCTGGCCACACTGGTTTCCAGCATCATCAGCTCGTTCGGCGCACCACTCATCCCAACGATCGCCGATGATTTCCATGTGCCACTGAGCACAGCACAATGGTCTTTGACGGTCGCACTCCTTGTCGGAGCGATCAGCTCCCCGGTTCTCGGCAGACTCGGGGACGGCCCCCGACGCCGCGCCACGCTGCTCAGCGGTCTGGTCGTGGTCACGGTGGGCAGCATCCTCGCCGCAATCGCCGGAAGTCTGGGAATGCTACTGGTGGGTCGTGCCCTCCAAGGGGTCGGCCTCGGCTTGTCCCCGTTGGCGATGGCCACGGCACAAGACGCATTACCCCGTGACAAAGTGGCGCCGATGATCGCACTCTTATCGGTCTCCGCCGGCGCCGGTCTCGGTGCCGGATACCCGATAAGCGGTTGGCTCGCAGAGGCATGGGGCCTGGCCGGCGCGTACTGGTTCGGCGCTATCGTCTCCGGTCTGACCGTGATCTGCGTCGCCGTCGTTGTTCCACACACCACCACACATGATCCGGCTCCGCGGCTGGATTGGCCCGGAATCGCACTCCTCACGCTCGCGTTGACGACCACCCTCGTGGCCATATCTGAAGGAGCACACTGGGGATGGGGTTCGCCGTCGATTGTTGCGCTGCTGATCAGTGGCATCGTCCTGTTCACCGGCTGGACTGTCCAGCAGCTACGCACCAGACATCCGTTGGTACAGCTCCGACTGCTGCGACATCCGTCCGTACTCTCCGGCGACGCGTGCGCGCTGGCGCTCGGAGCAGCCATGTATATGGTGTTGTCCGGGGTGACCGAGTTCGCACAGTCACCCAGCTCCGAGGGTTTCGGATTCTCGGCCTCTGCAGCGGTCGCTGGCCTCACCCTCATCCCGCTGTCGTTCTTCATGCTGGTCAGTAGCTCACGCATCCTCCCTGCCGCACTCCGCCGGTTCGGTAGGCGCCCAGTCCTAACACTGGGATGTTTCATAGCGTCGATTGGCTGCGGCTTCTTCGCTCTTGCCCACGACGACCTCTGGCAGGCTTTCGCCATGACCGCGATCCTCGGAATCGGACTGGGTGTCACCTTCGCCGCGATCCCCGGCGCGATTGTGCAGGCGGTCCCGTCCGGGGAGACGGGGAGCGCAACCGGTTTCTACCAGGTGGTGCGCTTCACCGGCTTCGCCATAGGCAGCGCTTTGACGGCGACCATCCTCACCGCGCGCGCCACCGCCGGCAATCACGCGACACTCGAGGGGTATACGACCGTGCTGTGGGTGTCCGCGGCGCTCTGCGTTTCCGCCGGGGCTCTCGTCTGGCTACTTCAGCCTGCCCGCTCAGTACCGTGACCCGACCGGTGCAGGGAGATTGTCCAGTACGGCCCGCTCATCGTCTGTGAGCTGGATCCGTCCCGCTCCGAGATTCTCCCGTAGGTGTGCGCTGCTGCGCGTACCTGGAATGGGAATCACGTGGTCACCCAGCCCGAGCAGCCACGCCAAGGAGACCTGGGCAGGTGTCGCGTCATGAGCGGCAGCGATGCGTGCGACCTCGTCGGTGATTGCCTGATTCCGGAGAAAGGCTTCCGGGAGGAAGCGGGGGTTTGTCGCCCGGAAGTCGCCGACCTCGAAACCGTCGACAGTCAGAGTACCGGTGAGGTAGCCGCGCCCCAATGGCGCGAAGGGGATGAACGCGACACCATGGCGCTGCGCCCAATCTACGAGATCTCCCTCGGCAACGCTTCCTGCCCCTGCCACGTCGTCAGACGCTGTGTCCTCTGACTGAACGCCGAGCGGTTCCCGGGTCCACAGGGACAGTTCCGACTGGATCGCCGCAACCGGGTGAATGTGATGTGCCACCTCCGCCTGCCGGATGGTCACCTCAGACAGGCCGAGATGACGGATCTTCCCTTCAGCCACCAGCTCGGCCAGTGCAGACCAGCTCTCCTCCAGCGGCGTCGTCGGGTCCACGCGGTGCAGGTAGTAGAGGTCGATGTCATCGACGCCGAGCCGCCGGAGGCTCTCGTCGACCTGGCGGCGCAGAGCGTCCGGTCGCCCGTCGCGGTGCATGGTCCTGGTGGCGAGGTCGTCAACGACGAGGCCGCCTTTGGTGGCGATGACGGCATCATCCCGCCGTCCCGCGACTGCCTTGCCGACGAGCTTCTCGTTGTGACCGTCGCCGTACACCGCGGCGGTGTCAAGCAGTCTGATTCCCGCATCCAGTGCGTCACGGATAACACGGCCAGACGCGGCGTCGTCCCGCCCACTTTCCGCATATCCCCAGCTCATTCCCATACATCCCAGCCCGATCCTCCCCACTGCCGGCCCGTCATCACCCAATGTTTTCTCCTTCATCTTGCCTACTTTCCGTCGATATCAGTATGCTTACATAAACCAGCATACTGATATGAAGAAAGAGGCGCGACCATGAAAGCTGTACAGATCACCCGTTACGACGGACCCGAGGGGCTGAGCTACGACACGGTCGACGCCCCCGAACCGGGTACCTCAGAGATCGCGATCGACGTCCACTACGCCGGGGCGAACTATGTGGAAGCCCTGTTCGCCGACGGGCTGGTCCCCAATCCCCTACCGTGGGTCCCCGGCATCGAGGTGTCCGGCAGCGTCCGGGCTCTCGGCGACGGCGTCGGCGGGTTCTCTGTCGGCGACGCCGTCGCCGCGCTCACGATCAACAACGGCGGCGGTTACGGTCAGGTCGCCGCGACCCACGCCGACCTGGTTGCACCACTACCGGCGGGCATGGATCCCGCGCTGGCCGCCGCGGTGCCGTCCAACACCACCACTGCGCTCCTCGCGCTGGAGAAGGTCGCCCGCCTCGCCCGCGGGGAACACGTCCTCGTCCACGCCGCCGTCGGCGGGCTGGGATCGCAGTTCGGACAGGTTGCCCGTGTGCTCGGTGCTGGTCGTGTAGTCGGGGTCGTCGGCTCCGAGGGGAAACGACGGGCTGCCCGTGAACTCGGGTATGACGACGTCTGGCTGCGCGACGAACTCACTGACGCCACCGCAGGGCAGTTTGATGTGGTGGTCGATCCGGTGGCAGGACCGGGACGGATCACCAGTCTCGGACTCCTGCGCCTCGGTGGGCGACTCCTCGCCGTCGGTGACGCGGCACAGTCCGGTGACCAACTCATCAGCAGCAATAGCCTGTGGTTCAACGGAACCGGTGTACTGGGGTTCAACCTCGGCGCCCTCTCCGCCGAACGCCCGGACGTCGTGGGGTCCTATCTCCGCCAGGCACTTGCACTGGTGGCCACAGGCCAGGTTCACGTCCAGGTCAGCGACCGGGTTCCGGTCCAGGACGCACCGCGGGTACTCACCGCGTTGCGCACGGGAAACACCGTGGGCAAGACGGTACTCGTCCACCCGACAGGGCGCATTTCATGAGATTCATTGACGCCAGCACCTTCACCGCCGACCGCCCCTGGGGCGCCGTCGACCTTGGCGAGTTCGACACGGCGACGGCCAGACTCCACTGGACGAACGAACCCTATGTGTGGCACGTGAACGACGGTCCAGAGATCTTCATCGTCCTCGGCGGCGCGGTGGACATGCACTACAAGGTCGGCGAGGAAGAACGGGTGGAACACCTGACTCCCGGCACGGTGTGTTGTGTCGAGATCGGCGACTCCCACGTCGCCCGTCCCACGCCCGAAGCCCGGATCCTGGTGGTCGAGCGCAAGGACAGTGTGTGACCTGGGTCAGACGCAACCGTCACGTCTCGTCGACCGGCCGGCGTTCAATACGCGTCCATCCCTCCCAGCCTCGCTTCGCCAGCAGCTCCACCATCCGTGCGGCAGCGGGCGCCGATTCGATCATCGTCGTATCGAGCAACTTGATGAACGGATCATCGAAGCCGTCCTGGTTGAGGTTGCCCCGTTCAGCCGCATCGGTGAACACACGGTCGAGGATGTCGACGGCTTCAGCGATCCGTGGATCATCGGCGTCCCAGTCGGGCGCGCTACTGATCAGGCGGTAGAGACGCACCATGTCGGGGTTGTCCAGATCGTAGTGTTTTCCACGCATGATCTCCTCGATCTCGTCGGGCACCTGCGCTGCGATCATGATCCAGGCGTCCCGCTCCATCTCGACGTAGCTTTCGCCCACACCGAGCGCCCGCAACCGGTCGAGATAACCGACCACGGAGTCCGGGAGGGCCAGCTGTTCCCCCGCACCGAGATGGTTGAGCCGTCTGCGGGTGTCCTGCAGCCTCCTGATCTCGACACGGAGCGTCCGGTCGATCTCACGGAGTCTCCCGGCGAACTCCTCGGCATCCGCCTCGAGGAGTTCCTCAACCCGGGCCAGAGGCGCACCGGCACTGGCGAGCACGTGAACCCGAATCAACCGCACCACCGCAGCAGCGCCGTAACTCCGGTAACCGGAGTGGTTACGTTCCGGCTCAGGCAGTAACCCGATCCTGTGGTAATGACGGACTGCCGCCACGGTCACACCTGCGTACGAGGCAAGCTGGCTGATGGTGAGCATGACTCCCACCTTGCCTCAGGCCGTCCTGCGACGGTAGACCAGCATCGCCGCAGCGTAGGCGACGACGCCCACCCCCACACACCACGCCAGCGCCGTCCAGATGTCGGTGTCCACCCGCTGACCTTCCAGGAAGTTCCGGAGAGCGTCGGCAATCGACGTTGCGGGCTGATGTTCGGCGAACCAGCGAACGGGGCCGGGCATGGACCCCGTCGGGACGAATGCCGAGCTGATGAACGGCAGGAAGACCAGCGGGTACGAGAACACGGTCGCCCCTTCAGACGTCGTCGCCGATAGCCCGGCAATCACGGCGACCCAGGTCAGCGCCAGGGTGAAGAGCAGCAGCACACCGGCGACCGCCAGCCATGCCACCACCCCTGCGCTGGTCCGGAAGCCCATCACCACGGCCGCTGCGATCACGAGTACAAGAGAGATCACGTTGGCGACCAGTGAAGTGAGCACGTGCGCCCACAGCGCGGCCGACCGACTGATCGGCATCGAGTGGAAGCGGTCGAAGATTCCACCGTTCAGGTCGGCGTAGATCCGGAACGCCGTGTACGAGATCCCCATCGCCACGGTGATCAGGAGGATACCGGGCAGCATGTAGTCGATGTACTCGCGGGAGCCTCCCCCGGTGTTGATTGCACCGCCGAACACGTAGACAAACACCAGCATCATCGCGATCGGCATGACCGCGGTGGTGATGATCGTGTCAGGGCTGCGGGTGATGTGCTTCAGCGACCTCCCGGTGAGTGTGACGGTGCCGGAGAAAAAGTGGGTGCTCATGCCTGCTCCTCCCCGGTGACAAGTGCGAGGAAGACGTCCTCGAGGGACGGTTGCTTCTCCACGTACTCCACCTCGACCGGCGGGAGTAGCCGTTTCAGTTCTTCCAGTGTGCCGTTCACGATGATGCGTCCCTGGTGCAGTATCGCGATCCGGTCGGCGAGCGCTTCCGCCTCCTCCAGGTATTGCGTCGTCAAGAGCACGGTGGTGCCCTGGTCGGCGAGTTTCTCGACGGTCTTCCACACCTCGATGCGTCTCTCCGGGTCAAGGCCGGTGGTCGGCTCGTCGAGGAAGACCACCGGAGGGTTTCCGATGATGCTCATCGCGATGTCGAGCCGTCGACGCATTCCGCCCGAATAGGTGGCAACCCTGCGGTCTCCGGCGTCGGTGAGCGCGAACCGGGCCAGGAGGTCCTCGGCGATGCTTCCGGGATCCTTCAGCCGTCGGAGCCTGGCGACGAGCACCAGATTCTCCCTGCCACTGAGAATGTCGTCGACAGCGGCGAACTGGCCGGTCAGGCTGATCGACTCTCTCACCTGTGCCGCCTCCGAATCCACGTCGAAACCATGGACGACCGCCCGTCCGGCGTCTGCGCCGAGAAGCGTCGAGAGGATCCTCACGACGGTCGTCTTTCCAGCCCCGTTGGACCCGAGAAGTGCGAAGATCGTCCCTGCGGGGATCTCGAAGTCGACACCGCGCAGGACGGGAAGGTCCCCGTAGGACTTCTCCAACCCGGCCACAGATACCTCTGACGTGACCTCTGTCGTCATCATGATGCATCTCCTTGTCTCAATCCGCTCCGCCGTGTCAGCGGGAGCTCCGTCACAGCATGCAGGGTTGATGCAGCATCAAGGTCAAGCCGGGAATGCGGGAGAATGCGGACCGCAGAAACGACCGATACATCACTTCGTGATTATTCATGTGTTCTATAGCTATGCCACACGCACCACTATGTGATCTACATCGCTTTTTCCTCTCGATGTTGGGACTAACACTTTCCGTGAGGTAAGTTTTAGTCGTAAAGCGAACGAACGTGCGCACAGCGAACGATCGTCGCCGAAGACGTTGAGACCAGAGGACACATGAATGAGTGGACAGATCCCAACCAGACGAAGAACACGAACCTGCAGCACCGCACGCACCAGCATCATGGCCCTCACGATGATCGGTGCACTGGCACTGACCTCCTGCGGCTCCGACGATGCACCGGAGAGCTCGTCCTCCGGCAGCGGTGCACCTTTGAACCTCGTCGTCCCCTTCGACCCCGGTGGATCCGCCGACGGCACCGCCCGACAGCTGGCCGTCTACGCCCAGCAGACCTGTGGCAGGGACGTCATCATCCGCAATGAGACCGGCGGCTCCGGAACCGTCGGATTCCAGTCCGTCGCATCCTCCGCCGCCGACGGCAACACCATCGGCGTCGCGTCCATCGAGCTGTCGATCCTGCCTCACCTGGGAGTCTCCGAAATCGGACCGGACGACGTCCGCGGCATCATGCAGTACAGCGAACAACCCATCGCCTACGGCGTGTTGCCGGACTCCGACATCGAGGACATCGACGAGTTGCTGACGACTGACGAAGACGTCACCATGGCCAGCTCCGGTACAGGCTCGATCTACCACATGGGCTTCGCCGGGCTCGCCCAGGAGGCGGACCAGCCCAATATCCGCAATGTCCCCTACGGCG
Organism: Corynebacterium sp. CNJ-954; assembly: GCF_001942345.1. Lineage (GTDB taxonomy): Bacteria > Actinomycetota > Actinomycetes > Mycobacteriales > Mycobacteriaceae > Corynebacterium. The sequence goes on along the minus strand of NZ_MKKI01000002.1, from coordinate 96,058 downwards.
GCGCAGCCGGCGCATTGCAGGCCGTGATGGGCGGAGAGACCCGGGCAGTGTCCGTCGGCGCCGCAGAGATCGCGCCCTTCATTGAGGGCGGCCAGCTGCGGGCCCTGGCGATCGCCGGTGAAGACCGCCTGGACGACTTCCTGCCAGGGGTCCCCACTCTCAAGGAAGCGGGCATGGACTGGACGAGTTTCGCCATCCTCGGGCTCTTCGCGCCTGCGGGAACACCGGACGAGGCCGTCGAGGAACTCAACGGATGCTTCAACGAGGCACGCCAGAGCGAAGGTTTCTCCACCTACATGGACAACCTGGGATTCACCCAGGAGTACAAGAACGCCGCCGACTTCGACGCCTTCCTCTCCGAGGAATACGACCGCTACCAGACGGTCGTCGAGGACGCCGGACTGGGAGGTAACTGATGTCCACACCCCCTGACACATCCACCGACACCCCTGTCGACACCGCGACGCCTGTGAAGGACGGTTCCCTGCTCGGCGACCGCATCATCGCCGTCACCGTCATCGTGCTGGGAGCGGTCGTCCTGTTCCTGGCCTTCGGGTTCCCCGCCCCGGGACAGCCGGAGGACCCGGGAACCGCGGCCCTGCCCCGGCTCATCGGCGGAGCCCTGGTCGTCCTGGGAGTGATGCTCTTCTTCAACTGCGAGAAGAACGTCTTCCTCCCGGAGCCGGGATCGCGACTGAGGACCGGACTGATCGTCGTGGCGAGCGTGGCCTACACCTTCGCGCTGACGCCGCTGGGCTTCATGCTGTCCTCGCTGGTCTTCATGGTGTGCGGCCTGTTGATCATGGGTATCCGGAGCATCCTCCGGCTCGTGCTCGTGCCTGTCATCATCTCGGTCGCCGTCTACTACCTGTTCACCGACGCCCTGGGGGTCTACCTGCCCTCCGGCATCATTGAGGGGATCCTGCCATGAGTAATTGGATGGACGGCTTCAGCGCCGTCGCAGACTTCCAGGTCGTGATCATGCTGGTCCTGGGTGTCCTGATCGGCATGGTCGTGGGCGCCCTCCCCGGGATCTCCGCGACCGTCGGAGTGGCGCTGCTGCTCCCCTTCACCTTCGCCCTGGAACCGCTGGCCGGCATGATGCTCCTGCTGGGCATTTACGGCGGAGCTGTGTATGCCGGATCGATTCCCGCGATCCTCATCCGTACGCCGGGGACGCCGGCGTCCGCGGCGACCGTCGCCGACGGCCATGCCATGGCGATGGCCGGAAAAGGTGTGCAGGCGCTGAAGATCTCGGTGCTCGCCTCCTGCATCGGTGGTTTCGTCGGTGTGCTGCTGCTCGCCTTCTTCTCCCCCGTCATCGCTGACTTCGCCCTGGGCTTCGGTTCTTCGGCAAACTTCATGCTGGCCCTGTTCGCACTGACCATCATCGCCTCCATCTCGGAGGGCCGGATGGTCAAGGGGCTCATCGCCGGCTTCCTCGGTCTCGGCATCGCCATGATCGGTCTTGACACGATCCAGGGCTTCCCCCGCCTGACCTTCGGCAACGCCGACCTGATCTCGGGCATCTCCTTCATCCCGCTGATGATCGGTCTCTTCGCCGTCTCGGAAGCCTTCCTGCAGGTCGAACGGGTCGCCAAACTGAACCTCAAGATGAAGCCGGAGAAGTTCCGTGCCACGCCCTCCTGGTTCCGGAAACTCATGCCCTCCGGCATCCTGGGTTCCGCCATCGGCTTCGTCATCGGAATCATTCCCGGCGTCGGCGGTGACATCAGCTCCTTCGTGGCCTACAACGAGTCCAAGCGGGCGGCGAAGGACAAGTCCCGGTACGGAAAGGGCGACCCGCGTGGTATCGCTGCCGCCGAGTCCGCCAAGAACGCCGGCACCGCCGGTGCGCTGGTCCCCACCCTGACTCTCGGCATCCCCGGCGACGTCACCTCCGCGGTGTTGATCGGCGCCCTGACCGTGCACGGCCTGCAGCCCGGACCGACGCTGTTCACCGGTAGCCCGGACCTGATCTACGGCCTGTTCATCGGCTTCGCCGTCGTCTACCTCGTCCTGTTGGTCCTCGGCTGGTTCGGAACAGGTTTCTGGGTGAAGCTCATCGAGTCCGTCCCACCACGCCTGCTCTGGCCGTCGGTGATCGTCCTGGCCGTCGTCGGCTCCTACGCCATGCGCTCCAGCGTCTTCGACGTACTGGTGATGTTCCTGGCGGCGATCCTGGGCTACATCATGGTCAAGGGTGGCTTCCCGCTGGCGCCGCTGATCATCGGTGTGATCCTCGGCCCGATCGCCGAAAGCGGGTTCCGTCGCGCCATGATCATCAACGACGGCAGCTTCCGGTGGATGCTCGAACCCATCCCGCTCGTCCTGGGAATCCTGACCCTGGCGTCCATCGGCTTCGCCATCTGGCAGGCCGTCCGACGGCCTAAACTGATCGACAAAGCCGACCAGCTCAGCAGTGTCCGTGATAATCACCCGGACGACCACGCGGACGACGATCCTGTCGATGTCACGACTGCACCGGCGTCGACCGGCAATCAGCACGACAAGGACAACGAAGACAACGAGGCCAACGAGGCCAACGAGGAAGGCACACGATGACCGAGACGTCCAGAACAATCGTGACCGGCGTGGACTCCAGCCAGACGGCTCTCAACGCCGCGGAGAAAGCAGCCGAGCTCGCCGAAGGCCTGGGGGCAGAGCTCCACGTCTTCTGCGCCTACAGCATCAGCACCGCCGACACCCTCCAGTCCTTCAAGACCAAGGACCTCGGGATCTCCACCTCGGTGGCCTACCAGAACCTGACCGACGGACAGGCCCGGGCGGCTGCCCAGGTCGCGGATGCTGTCGCCGCCGTCCTCCGCGAGACGCATCCGGACCTGACGATCAAGGCCTCTGCGGAGGAAGGCACGCCCGCCGAGGTGCTCCTTCAGCAGGCCCGGACGTTGAAGGCCGACACCATCGTGGTGGGTAACAAGCACGTCCAGGGGTTCTCCCGGATCCTCGGCAGTGTCGCACGGAAAGTCGCGGCCGAGGCCAGCTGCGATCTCTACATCGTCAACACGACCCACCGTTGACGTTCCGAGACAAGCTACACTGACGGAACATAAACCACCGCGGTGTCCGCGACACTTTCCGAAAGGCGCACGATGACGAAGACAATTGTGACCGGAGTCGACTCCAGCCAGACAGCGCTCGCCGCTGCGCAGAAGGCAGCGGAGCTGGCCGACGGAATCGGCGCGGAACTGCACGTGCTCTCCGCATACAGCATCAGCGCGTCCGTCACCCTGCAGGCAGCCAAGAGCAACAACATGGGGCCCGGAACCTCCGCCGCCTACCAGAAACTCACCGACGGCTACTCGCGCGCCTCCCAGCAGGTCGCCGACTCCGTGGCCGACGTCCTGCGCGAGGCCTACCCGTCACTGACCGTCCACGCCTCCGCCGTGGAAGGAACCCCGGCCGACGTGCTCCTGCTCCAGGCCGAGAAGCTCGGTGCCGACACCATCGTCGTCGGCAACAAGCACGTCCAGGGCATCTCGCGGATCCTCGGCAGCGTGGCACGCAAGGTGGCGGCGGAAGCCGCGTGCGACCTCTACATCGTCAACACCACCCAGCAGTAGGACGGCACGGCACCGAACCGTGTTCCTGGTCTCCCTGGTTCTCGGCCCCCTGCTCATCGGGGCGGCGTGGCTCTGTCACGTCCTCCGCACCGGAGGAGTGGTCAGCTGCGTGACGCTGCTGTTCCTCGGCACCGTCCTGATCTTCCTGGATGTGGTGGTGTCCTTGTCCGACTTCGACGAGGTGACGGCCGCTGCCGCAGTGACGAACGGCGTCGTCGCCCTCGTCGCGGTGGTGGTGTGCGCCTGGTCTCTGAAGGTGTTCACGGCCCGCTGAGAATCCTCCGTACGATAAGTCGTATGGACAGCCTCATCACCCTCCGCGTGAGCCATTCCCACCTCTTCCCCGGGGCGGTACTGCGTCTCCGGGACGGCCAGCAGTTCCCCGCTGATCCTGCCGAGTGTCTGCTGATCTTCTCCGACGAGTCGGAGGCAGAGGCCGAATTTTTTTCCGGTGACGGCGGTAACCCCTCACACGGCCGTCTGCTCGTGAGCGCCTACACCACCGGCGCGGGAACGGCGATCAGCGCGAAGAACTGGCACCTCACCGCGACTGCCCCCGGCGAATTGAAAGTTACCCGCCGCACCGACGACGGCTAGACAGGCAGACCCACCTTCGGCTTCGCCCAGGAGCGGCCCCGGGTGTCCTTGAGGATGTCGTACTCGACGTCCACATGCGGTTCGATCGCACTGTACTTGTCATTCGGGGCCCCGATGACCAGCTGGAATCCCAGACCACGCCACGCGCCGATGGCACGTTTGGTGAAGTGCGCGTCCGCCTTGATCAGCGCCTCATCCAGGAAGACCGGCGCATACCGGGGCCGTTCAGCGTCGGCGTCACCGAGCTGGTAGCGCAGCGCAGCGCCGACGATGAAGGCGATCAACTCCTGCGACTCACCTCCGGACTTCTCTCCGATGTGGTCGTACAGTGCGGCATGCTCCTTGGTCTCCGCATCGATCTTCTCCGCGCTGACCCGTACGTGGTTACGCACGTCAACCAGGTCGGCGAAGTCGGGCGCGGTCCGACGCATACGGTTGATCAACCGTGCCATGCGCTCGTAGGCCTGTTCCCGCTCCGCGTCGTTGACGGCGTCCTCGATCAGGCTGCGGACGTCCCGCAGGTCCTTGCGGAACCGTCGGCGCACCTCCGACTGGTTTTCCCGGGGGACGATCTGGAGACGGTGGTCGTCGTCGTAGAACGGCAGGTTCTCCATGATCCGGTTGATCGGCTCAATCCGCTCCCGGATCTCCCGCAGTGACCGACCCAAGGTCGATTCCAGGTTGGTGAGGTCGTTGCCCGACAGTGTCAGCAGACTGTTCTTCCACTCCGCCTCCAGCTCGTGCAGACCGCTGGTCTCCAGGTCCTCGAGAATCCGCTCGAAGTCCTTGAGGGACGTGTCCGGATCAGCACGCAGCGTGGGATTCGGCCAGGTGTCGAGGAAGGTCTCAAGGGTGCGACGCAACGACTCGCGTTGCTCGGTCAGCGTGGCTTGAGCGGCCCCACGGTCCTCTTCGAGTCGTCGGGACGCGGTGTCGAGCGCGGCGTCGAAGCGGGCGAGCCGGGATCCGGATGCGGTGTCCCCGGCCGGGTCGAAACGCTCGTTCAGGTAGGACGTCTGGGCGTCGTTCAAGGTCCGCCCGGCGCTTTCCGCCTCGTCGAGGGCCTCCTGCGCTGCATCGACCTCGTCGACCGTGTCGGCCCACTGGCGAGCCAGCCGGTCCTGTTCGCCTTTGGCGCGACCGGTGCTCTCCTGCAACCGGGTGACCTTAGCTTTCAGATCCGCGATCTGTTGCTGCAGGTCGGCGATCTCCGGGTTACCGTCGGTGATCTCGGCGATGATGCCGGCCCAGCGGTCACGTTCCTGCTCGACGGTGCGGACGTCGATCTGGTCCCAGGTCACGTCGGTCACCCGCGCGTAGGCGGCATGGCGGGCATCCAGAGCATCCAGTTCGGCGCCTGCCCGTCGCTCAGCGGCTTCGGCACCGTTGATCTCGTCACGGAGGGCCGCGATACTGTCGCCCAGTTCCGCCAGTCGCCGTCGGCTGGAGAATCCCAGCACATTACGCCCGCCGTGACCGCCATGGGCGCCACGGTCCCCCTGGGACACCTGACCGGTGATCGTCAGCGCGGGTTGCCGCGCTGAAAGCCCCTCGGCGGAATCGAAGGAATCGACACAGTGGAACCCGAACTGTCGTTCCAGCCGGTCCTGCAGCCACCCGGTGAAGGCGGTGTCCCGGTAGTCGAGTCGTCCGGGCAGGCAGTGGGGGTCGAGGCTGTCGCGCTGTTCGAAGTCGGTGTGCACGCCTTCGTACCGCAGCCGGACGTCCGTGCGGACCGCATCGACGGCAGCACGGAAGCGCGGCAGGTCATCGGCGTCGATGAGCATGGTCGTGGCGAACCCGCCCAAGGCGAGGTTGAACGCCTCCCGCCAGGGTTCGTACTCGGTCGACACGTCGACGAGCTCACCGACGAACGGCAGATCGTCGATCTGCAGGCCCGCAGCGTCCGCCAGAAGTCGACGGGCGACATGGAGACGTTCCGGGATGTTGTCCCTGCGTTGCTCGGTCCACCGCTGTTCGGTCTCCAGCTCGGCGAGCTGGCGCCGCAGCTTCTTCAGTTCCACACGGGATTCCGCATAACCGTCGCGGACGGAGGTCTTGGCCCCGGGGTCGGCGAGGGCGGCGCGGGCACGCTCCGCCAACGCGGTGAAGTCCTGTTCGGAATCGATGTCCTGCTCGAGGCAGACGATGTTCCCGTCGAACCGCGCGCGGTTCTGCTGTACCGCCGTCAGCCGACGTTCCACCTGTGCGAGCTCACGCTCGGCGGTGTCCAACCGGTCGCCGCCGGAATGCCGCAGGACGTCCAGCAGACCGTCGCGTTCCACCTCCGCTGCCTCGGCCAGGGCCGCCTGCGCCCGGACGTCGGCGTCCGCCGCCTGCTTCTGCTTCCGGACCTCGGTCTCCGCCTCGTGGAGCAGCTCCAGTCGGCGTCCCGTGCGCCACAGGGCCGCCAGCGACGACGGGTCCGAGAAGCGTCCGATCTCATCGAGCAGGCGCAGACGCTCGGCGGAGTCCTCGATCTTCGTCCGGATCCCACGGACAGGCTGCAGCATCCGCACCTGTTTCTGCGCGGTGACCATCCGGCTCCGGGTGCTCTCCAGTTCGTCGAAGTGGGCGACGACGGCGTCGGCGGTGGCCATCGTCTCGGGTTCTTCGAGCACCATGCGTTTGTAGAGTTCATCAACGGTGGTGATCTGCTGACCCGCCTGGATGCGGGCAAGCAGGCTCATGGCCTTGGCACCTGCTCCGGCGGCCCCGATACCCAGCACCGAGTGCACGCGCGCCAGGAACTCACGGTCGGTGGCCATGGTTTCCAGACCCGTCGCCTTCACCGCGGCGTCCGAGAGCCGTTGCGTCGCGGCACCCTCGAGCGCGGCGAGGTCGAAGTCCCCGTCGACCACACCGCGGACCTTCACCGTGTCGTCGAGCACCCGGGCCGATGCCGGGATGTACCAGGCGCGCACCGCGGTGAACCGCGAACCGTCGTGGTCACGCCAGGTCATCGACACCGCGGTCCAGGTGTCGCACCCGTCACCGCGCAGGACGGTGACCTGGGTTCCGTCATCGGTGCGGGACTCGTCGATCTTCCCGCGGCCGTAGGACAGGATGTTGCGCTGGTCCTCCCCGCGGGGACGTCCCGTCACACCGCCGTTGGATGCGCCGTTGAACGGGGTCGTGTGCGGCATCATCAGGGCGATGTAGGCGTCCATCAGTGTGGACTTCCCGGAGCCGGACCCGCCACACAGCAGCGTCGCCTCGGGCGAGAACTTCACCCGATGGGCGCCGTCGTACCCGCCCCAGTTGACCAGGTGAAGTTCGTCGGCGAGCCACTGCTGCCCGCGGGACTCCGCCGGCACCAGTCCGAACAATGTGTCGAGCATGGTCACAGCTCAGTGCCTCCCTGTGTCTGTCCACTCCGTGTCTGTTCCTGCAGCCAGTCGTTGAGTTCACGCAGCCGGTCGGCACTGAGCACGATCTCGACCAGCGGGCTGATCCGGTAGCGCCCCTCGGTCTCCTCGTCGATGATGCCTTCCTGGCGCAGCCGGCCCAGGGCATTTCGGATCAGTTTCTGTCGGCGTGCGATGTCGCCGTTGGCCTCGGTGAAGTAGGTCATCACGGTCTGCTCCACCTCCTCGACGTCCACCCGGGCGGCAAGTTCACCGGCGGTGGACTCGCGCTGGTAGACGGTGCGCAGGTAGACCAGCACCAGTGTCTCGGCCCGGGTGTAGGCCTCGTCGCGGAGCAGGATCGGCACATCGAGTTCATCGGAGCGCACCTGCTGTTTGTAGGCGACCCCACGGCCGGAATCGACCACCAGCCGGACAAACAGGTCGTGCAGCCTCGACTCGATGACCTGCTGGTTGTCCATCAGCACCTTCCAGTCGTCGCGGTTACGGTCGGCCTGCAGGAACCGGCGCTGCAACAACCGCACCAGTACGCGCCGCACCTCCGGGTCGAGTACGCCGCGGTCACCGGCGAAGCATTCGTCCGGGTCCTGCTCCATCGAGACTGTGTCGATGAACGGATCGTTCTCGGTCATTCTTCTGCTCCTTGTACAGACTGGGCGGTGACAGCTCCGAAGGCGAACCGTCTGACAGTACCGTCCGGACGGAGCGTCTCGACGACGGACATCTCCTCGCCCTCCTCCATGCCGTTGCGGTGGGCGATCTCCAGCAGCCCCAGCAGGTCGACGGGACGCCGGGAGTCGTCCGGCACCGTGCCGAAGGCCGTGGCCAGATCGAAGGGGCCGTCGAGGTCCGCGACGAACTGCTCCAGCTCCGGGTAGTGGGGCCCACCCCAGGCGCGCGTGTCGGCGTGAAGGAACTCGATGTCGGTCCCGTCGTCATCCTCGCGTCGAAGCGGCTCCGGGGCGCCCGGCAGGTGCAGGTCGTTGAGTGTCTGGCGCAGATGCCCGGGATGCGCGGTGGGGAAACTGCGCAGCGGCTCGACGGCGTCATGTCCACGGGAATCGGTCTTCGTCTCCTGCATCCAGGCCTGCAGGCCTGACATGACGTTGCGCAGCAGGTCGTCGACCTCGCGGTCACGGACGGGGTCGTGGGTTCTCACCTGCGCGGTGATCACGTGGGACGCGCGACGTTGCGCCGTCAGCACCTCCTGCACGCCCTGCTCGACGCGGCGGGCGATGGCGAGCAGTTCGCGGCGTTGATCGGCACTCATGTGCCGGGAGAAGGGCAACGCCATCAGCATGCTGAGCTGGTCGGTGAGGTGGTCGATGTTCTCCGGGTCGCCGATGAGGTTGAGTGCACCGGAGAAGGCACGACCCTCGGGGGTGGCCTCCATGACATGCTGACCACGGTGCAGGTACTCCCGCAGCACCTCGCCGGTCGGGCGGACGTCCCGCCGGAGGTCGGCGACGACATCGCGCTGCATCGCATTGATCGACTCCGCCACCCGGGCGAAGTCAGCGGGAAGCTCACGGGACAGGTGGACGACGTTCTCCGCCTCTTCCAGGAGCTGATCGTCGTCGACCGGGTCGATGTCCCCGCGCTCAAGCCGTTCGATCTCCTCGTCGATCGCCGCACGTTCGGCACGCAGCGTGGCGATGCGTTCCTCCGGGTCGGTCTCCGCCGCATGGGCGAGCTGGTCGACGGCGTCGAGGAGGGTCCGGACGCGGGAGCGGGACACCCGTGCGCGCCCGAGACCGCTGCGTCCGACGATCTCCAGGGCGCCGACCGCCTGAGCGGAGAGCCGGTAGACCTCGACATCGTCCTCGATCTGGGGAACGAGCCACCCGACGCGGACCCAGTAGCGGCAGATCTCCCGACCGTTCCCGGACGGCAGGCCACGGGAACCCCGGTCATCCTCGTCATATCCGGCGGCGCGGAGTTCGTCCACGACGTCGCCGACCTCCACATGTGCATCAGAAATGGCGACGGTGGGACGGTCCGGGGTGAAGATCAGCGACAACGCTGCGACGACGAACGGCGCGTACCGGCCGTGAAGCAGGTCGAGTGTCGGGTTCTTGAAGGCCGCCGCTGTCCGTTGATAGGCCGCCTCTGCACGCATGATTACCATCGGGGAAGAGTGTAGCGCCCGGGGTCGCGGCGCTGGATTCGGCGTGGTCGGGGCAGTTTTCCGGGGTGGGTTCCGGGCGGTGTGGGCCGGGCCGACGTGCCTGCTCCCGACTCCGTGTGCACGCCCTGTCATCTGAGTCACCGCTCAGGACGAATCGGAGGTCAGAATCGCTCTGAGCGGTGACTCAGATGACAAACGGCCTCAGCAGAGACGTCTTCGAGGGTGAGCCAGAGTGCCACCGCCTGCGAAGGCTCTGCATCTCGAGGAGAACACCCATCGCGAGCACGGTCGATCCCTGTGGTAGCCATCCGATGTGATGCAGCAGGAACCCCAGCTATTTGAGCTACCTGCCGGCCCTGCGGTTCACCCAGTGGACGAGCCCCGCGCCACAGAGGACGAGGGCAAAGAAGATAAGTCCGCCGACGAAGGAGTCGTTCCGTGCGGCGAGCCATATCGCCGCGACTGCACCGAAGATCCCGACGATCACTGCTTTCGGTTCCACCGAGCCGTTGCGCCCAGCCATCATGGTCTCCCATCTCCGCTGTTCGGTATAGATGCCGTCCTATTGAACGGACGGTCGAGTTCGCGTCCTGTGGCGACGGTCTTCAGCCCTGCATATCGCCATTAACCTCCCCAAGAACTCGGTCGGCGATAATCTCGTTCGCCCGGGTGGTGAGGTGAACGCGGCCAGCGAATACGTAGTCTCGGTCAGCGGTCGGACTCTTCCACTCATCTTCTTCACACCATTCAACATCAGCAGGAGCGCAGGCATCCTCGTTTGCGCCATAGGTGAACCCGTAGTCCTCCGGAGAGGCCACGATATCGCTCATAAGGGTATGCAAATCAAACAGATCCACACGCGGGTCATCAGGAAGCGAAGACTCGAACTTCTCGTTGTATACATCTGTCATCTCCCCCATGAAATCCCGTGTCGCCGCATTGTCGGACCATGGTGCATCAGCGAGATCATAAAGATTGAAGGCAAGTACGTGCTCAGCGCCGTTGTCTAGGATCTTCCGTACTGTGTCACCGGCAGATTTGGCAGCGGCCTCTATCCTCGATCCTTCCGCCCTCATGACTTCGGCGGGCAGCTGCTCGTCGCCACTTAGTTTCCCCGCAATCTCCTCGTTCTGGCTCGGGTCGAAGTTCAGTGCGACATCGTTCGTGCCGATGAAGAGAGAGACCAGCTGGTCCGGATGAAAAGACCCATGCTGGTCCAGATATCGCTCCAGCTGAACGGTTGCTGCGATCGGGGCGCCTTCGGGATTATCAGATACGGCGGAATAGGGTTCTTCGGCTCGCGCCCCACCTTCGGCATAGTTCAAACCGCCTGGGCCAGGCTTCCCGGGGATCCCATTATGTACATCGTCAACACTGTCGACATGTTCATTGCTCTCAGTACTCTGCCCGAACTCCTCGGCCACCATCTGGGCCCAGCTTCCCCCCGGCATGGTGGTCCAACGAAATCCGTAGGTCCCGGCATCAGTGAGACTGTCTCCAAAGAAGACGCCCTCCTCAATCGCGGAAGTGCGCTCGACAGCCGACGCCTGCTCGGTGGCAGTCGTATCCGAGCCAGTGCCGTTAGTGTCCTGTCCACCACAGCCAACCAGCATCAATGATGCAAGCAGCGCCAGTACCGCAGAGGTGTTCGTCTTCTTCATGCAGTCTCTCGCTTTCCTCAAAGCATTTACTTTTCCATGTAAATCATTATTATTGCGAAAAATATGTCAGCGTCGCAAATCACTGTTTCGATGCAGACGTCGGACGGCGGACGATCACAAGCACGAGGACAACCAGCGCCACCACCGCCGACACCTGCGGCAACCATGTGACGGACTGGGCCAGGATCGGGGCACCCAACGCGGATCCGGTGGCGATGCCGACCTGAACGCTCGTGACGTACACCGAGGACGCCCGGTCGGCGTCGCCCTCCGCGATACGCATGACCCCGGTCTGAAACACCGGGCCTGTAGCGGCGAACGCCAGCCCCCACACCGCTGCGGCAAAGAACACTCCGGCGTACTGAAGCCCCGTGGGCAGCGGCAGCATGGGCAGTGCAAGGATCACCAGACCGGCAGCGAACATCGACATCGTGACCACCTCCGCACGCCGTGGCCCGTGGTCGATGACTCGTCCGATGACGACCGTACCGACAGCTCCAGCAAGACCGAAGAACGTGAGTACTGCGACCACAAGGTTCGCCGTCCCCGTGGCCTCGGTGATGATGACCGCGATGTAGGTGTAGGAGATGAAGTGCGCGGTGACAAGCAGGATCGAGATCCCGCAGAGCACCAGCACGGCCCGCCAGTTCACCTCGTCGCGAGACGTCCTGGCGTCCCCGTGTGGCACTGCAGCTCCCTCCCCCACTGACCGTAGAGAGTAGAAGACGGCGACGGTGACTACGATCGTCGCTGCGGTGAGCAGAAGAGCAGTGGCCCGCCAGCCGATGATCCCACCGATGAAGGTGGTTCCGGGGCTGCCGAGGATCAACGCCAGCGAGGCTCCGCCGAACACCACGGCAGTCGCGGTACCGACCCGCTCACGGGGGACGAGTGTCGCAGCGGCGGGCGCCACCAGTGACCAGACCACGCCGTGAGTGAGTGCAGCAATGAGCCGACTGACAGCGAGCATCGCAAACGACGTCGATGCGACGGTAAGCGTTTCCGCGGTGACGAGGAAGACAAGCGCGACAACGAGGGCAGTTCGACGTGATACCCGCGAAGCGAGCGCCACCGTGGGGATCGTGGCGCAAGCAGCGACGATCGCATAACCACTGACCAGCAAGCCGACCTGCCCTTCACTGACGTCGACGCCGTCTGCGATGTCCCGGATGAGCCCCACAGGAAACACCTCGAAGGTGACGTAGACGAACGTCGCCCCGGCAAGCGCGATCAGCTTGGCCGTCGCTGTTGCGTTGACTCGGGTATGCCCCGTGGATCCTCTCATCGCGAAGCCTCGATCCCCGCTGCGCTCCCGTCCGTCGTCGACGCAGTGGCACGCCGAGCGGCATACACGACCTGCGTGATCACGAGTGCGCCGAGGGCACCGAACAGGGCGGCAGCGAGAGTCACGGCGCGGACGCCGAAGCCGAGGGTGATGACCTGTCCCCCGGCCCACGACCCGAGCGCGGCACCCAGCGCGAAAGCTGCCATATTGACCGTCAACGACAATGTCGGGGCGTCCGACGCCGTCGAGAGGATCCTCACCTGTAGCCCCGGGATCAGTGCGAACGTCGCGATCGAGAACAAGACGAGCAAAGCTGCGCTGCCACCCGCCGAGGGGGCGGCGATCCAGAAGATGACGCACACGACGGCGAGCGCCCAGGAGAGTCCGAGGACGGTGGCCTCGACGGAACGGTCGGCGCACCGGCCACCGATGACGTTGCCGATAATGGAGCCAACGCCGTAGGCAAGGAGTACCGCGGAGACCCACGCTGCGGGGAAACCTCCGACGTCAGTAAGCAAGGGCACCATGTAGGTGATGACCGTGAACATGGCACCCGAGCACAACACCGTAGCCAGTACGGTGCCGATCACCTGCCGGTTCGCGAACGCCAGGATTTCATGTCGCACCGAGGAGCTATCCGATGAAGTACCGGCGTCGGGGATCGTCAGCAGGATGAGAATGATTGCGACAGAGGCAAGGACGGCGACGGTGCCGAACGTTGCCCGCCAGTCCACCTGCTGTGCCATCAGTGTCCCGAACGGCACGCCGAGCACAGTAGCCAGCGTGACACCGAACTGCGTGCCCGCCACCGCGGATCCCTGCCGATTCTCAGCGACCATGGCACCGGCGGTGACGACACAGACGGCCATGAAAGTTCCCTGGATAACGGCGGTGATCACCCGACCGACGAGCAGGACGCCGAAGCTGGGGGCGGTGGCGCAGACCACGTTGCCGAGGACGAAGACGAGCAGAAGAAGGACCAACAGGTGTTTGCGTCGGATCCGGGTGGTGACGGCAGTGATGATCGGTCCACCGAAGACCACCGTCAGTGCGTACACGGTGACCAGGAGACCCGCAGTGGGGATGGTCACGGACATGTCCCGGGACAGCTCGCCCAGCATGCCGCTGGGTGAGAGTTCCGCGGTACCGACGCAGAAAATGGCCAGAATCAGGACGGCCATGCGGATATACATGGGGTCTTTCATGAATCTCACTGTCCGATGACCTCCAAGACCTCGGGCAACGAGGTGACGCCGTCAGCGGCCAGAAAATGGCCGGCGCCGGGTACAACCTGTGCCGCCGTCCCCAGAAGCTCGGCCAGCCGATCCGTGTGCGACGGCGGGACGAGGGAATCGTTGTCGGAACGCAGAACGGTGATTCGGTCGATGTGACCGTCCAGTCCTGTCACATCACATCCGTCCGCAATATAGTCGTCCAGTTCGGGCAGGGCGGGAAGTCGGTCAATGAAGCCGGAGACCAGCACCAGCGCCCCCAGGCGCCATGCACCACTCAGTGACCGCAGAAACCGAAGGGCGGTGAGGGATCCGAGACTGTGCGTGACGATGACCGAGTTCTCGTCCACCTCCCCGACCGCGGTGCGCACAGCGTCGGACCACTTCACGGGGTCCGGGTTAAGGGGGTCGGGTAGAGCGGGGACGGTGGTCGGGGTTCCGTTGGCACGAAGATGTTCGGCGAGCCAGCCGAACCAGTGATCGTCGGGTGCCGCACCGTAGCCATGGATGATCGATGCATGTCGTGGGGTTGTTCCAGTTACCATGCGACGGAACGATAGGGGTTCACGTTAGTGTGAAGGTCAAATCCACGAGGAGGACATGTGCTCATCGGTGAACTGGCGGACCGGACCGGGGTATCCACCCGCGCACTGCGCCACTACGAGGAACGCGGACTACTGATTCCGCACCGCGACACCAACGACTACCGGATCTACGCAGAGCAGGATGTCGTTCGAGTGGCGCAGATCCAGACCATGATCGCTGCCGGCCTGGGAACTGATCCGATCCGCCGCTACATCGACTGCGCCCGCACCGGTGACCACGGCCTGTCGCTGGAGATGTGCCCGGATCTGCGTGCCGAACTCGATGCCCTGGCCACAAAGCTGACGGCCCAGCAAAGCACACTCGAGCAGAAACGCGAGCGCCTGTGCGCTCTCGCGGCAAACAATGACTACTCCTGACGCCTCGACGGCCGACGTCCCCCTCCGTAAAGGGCTTTCACTGCTGGTCTCCTACGCGCGGCCACACCTGCGCATTCTCCTCGTCGGCGTTCTCCTCGGACTGTTCGCCACCGCGGTCACACTGGCGACCCCGATGGCAGCGAAATGGGTTCTGGACGGGTTGGGTACCGACCGTGGTCTCGCCGGCCCGGTGACAATCCTGGTGGCGCTCCTGCTCGTCGGCACCCTCGCCGGCTTCGTACAGAGCGTGCTGCTCGGCCGACTGGCGGAGCATATCGTGTTGGACGCCCGCCGGTCGCTTATCCACCGGTTCTTCCGTGCACGCCTGGAGCAGATCCAGCGTTTCAAGACCGGTGAGCTTGTCACCAGGGTCACCAGCGACACCGTGCTGCTCCGCGAGGCCGCAACGTCCAGCGTTGTCCAACTGATCAACGGAGCGGTGTCCCTGGTCGGCACCATCGTCCTGATGGCGCTCCTCGACCTTCCGTTGCTGGCGACCACCTTGCTGGCACTGCTCATCATCGGTGTGATGTTCGGCGTTCTCGTGCCCCAGATCGGTAGGGCCGACAAACAGGCGCAGGACGCGATCGGAGAACTCGGGTCAACGCTGGAGGGCGGGATGCGGGCCCTACGCACGGTGAAGTCGAGTCGTGCCGAAGACCGTGAGATCAACCGCGTCACCGGTAAGGCGGAGGAGTCCGCGCGCTACTCCATCCGGTCCGTCTGGTACTCCTCGCTGATCTGGACGGTGGCCGGCGGTGGCATGCAGTTGGCGATCATCGTGATCCTGGGGCTGGGTGCGTGGCGGGTGAGTTCGGGCGAGCTCGCCGTATCGACGCTGGTGGCTTTTCTGATGTACGCCTTCAATATTGTCGATCCGATCACCTCTCTGGCCGGGGCATTCTCGTCCATCCAGTCCGGCTTGGCCGCCGCCGCACGTATCCAGGAGACAGAGCACCTGGCGCTCGAAGACACCGACGCACGGCCCGCCGACGGCCCACAGAATGCATCCTCGGACGGCGGACCGGCACTGGCGCTGCGACAGGTGACCGCCGGTTACCAGAGTGCCGATGAACCGGTACTGCTCGATGTGACCATCGAGGTCCCGCGGACCGGGCATCTCGCCGTCGTCGGGCCGTCGGGAGCAGGAAAGACAACCGTGTTCTCGCTGCTGCTGCGTTTCATCGACCCGCGCTCGGGACGCCTGGAGCTCGACGGCGTTCCCTACGAGCGGTTGAGCATCAACGACGTGCGCTCACGCATCGCCTATGTCGAGCAGGAGACCCCGGTCATCCCCGGTACCGTCCGGGACAACGTCCTGTTCCGCGCCCCCGACGCCTCTGACCAGGAGGCGTGGGACGCTCTTTCCGCCGTGCAACTGGACGCGAAGATTCAGACACTCCCGGAAGGACTCGACAGCGCTGTGGCGGACACCAATCTCTCCGGAGGCGAACGCCAGCGCCTGGCCGTGGCACGAGCGCTGGTGCACAGACCGGACGTTCTGTTGCTGGACGAGGCCACCGCGCAATTGGACGGCACGACCGAGGCCGCGATCCAGAAGGTCATCAGTACAGCTGCCCGAACCGGAGCCGTAGTGACCATAGCCCACCGGCTGTCCACCATTCTCGATGCTGATCAGATCGTGGTCCTGGACGGAGGAAAGGTCCGTGACTCCGGTACCCACCATGAGCTCGTCGCTCGCGATGAACTGTACCGGGAGTTCATCGAAGCCCTGCGCATCCATACAGGAGCGCCTGATTCAGGTGCTTAGTTGTTGACCCACCGGGCGTAATCCTGTGCCGCACGGTCAAGTTCAGCATTGCTGAGATCACCGACGCCGTGCAGGAAGAAGCCTCCCCCGTAGCGCATACCCACGCGGGCTGCGGTAGCGGCGAAGGGCGACGTCAACTCGTCCATCGTCGTCCGGTAACGCCCGTCGGGCAGGTAGTCGTCGGCCCGTGACCAGGTCGAGACAGCGATGCAGAGCTCTTTGCCCTCCAGCGAATGACCGCCCGGACCGTAGGCCCACCCCCGTTCAAGAACAACTTCAAGCCATTCCGCGAGTAACGGCGGAGCATTGTACCAGCGGAAGGGAAACTGCAGGACGATACGTGCATGGTCGGCGAGCACCGCCTGCTCCGCCGCAGCATCGAAGCCTCTGTCTCCTCTGCTTTCGGACAGAATCCGCAGGTCCACCAGGCCATCCTTGCGAAGAGCCTGCACCCAGGTGGCGTTCACCCGGGACTCGTCAAGATCAGGATGTGCCACGATGACAACCGTTGAGCGACTCGTCGGCTCCGCGACTGCGGACGACGGCTCGTCCGTCACCGGTTCCTCGAGGTACCGGTGAGTGCTGCCAGCGACGACGGGGAGCGCGATCAGCGCAAAACCTCCGAGGACCAGTGCGAAGACGACGACGGCTCTGGCCATCCCGACCGGTTGTCAGAGCCTGCCGCAGAAGACATTCGCCTCGAGCGGGTCATGGGGGTCCTGTCCGAACCGCTACGACTGACGATCGTCCAACGCCTTCTTCGCGGCGCGGAAGAGTTCGACCAGACCTGCGGCTGGTTCGGGTTCGACAGGCCGAAGTCCACCTTGACCCACCATTTCAAGGCTCTGCGTGAGGCCGGAGTGATCACCCAGCGCCAGTACGGCCTTGAACGCCGGAGCCGCGTGCGTCTCCACGACTTAAACAGCAGATTCCCGGGGCTCATCGATCTCGTCCTCAACTGGAACCCTGCCCCTTCTGCACAGTGACCCTCCAGGTCAGGGAACCAGCAGAATCTTTCCGGCCGGATGCCCCGTCTGACTGAACGTCAGCGCGTCTGCAGCCCGCGCCAGTGGAAAGGTCGCACCGATCCTCACGCTGACCACGCCCTGCGCAGCCAGTGCCACGGTCTGTTCCAACTCGTCCGCCGGGTGTCGCACCCACGGAATTCCGGCGGCGTCCGAGTGGGGGTCTCCCCACGCCGTAACGGCACGACCGCCCGCGCCCAGGACCTCACGAGTCACGGCCACCGTTTCCCGCCCGCCGACGGCATCAGCGACGGCATCAATGGGACGGTGGCGCCCCAGTGAGTCGAGGAGCCCGGGGCCGTACTCCACGGCGACCGCGCCGAGCGAGCGCAGGTAGTCGTGGTTACCTGCCGATGCCGTCCCGATGACCCTGGCTCCCCGACTTACAGCGATCTGCACCGCCGCGGAGCCGACGCTGCCGGCGGCGCCATGCACCAGCAGTGTGTCCCCCGCCGTCACACCGAGGTTCTCGACCAGCGAATACCCGGCCACTGCGGAGGACGGCAGCCCTGCCGCCTGCTCGATACTCAGCGAGTCCGGACGGGACACGACGAGGCTGGCATCCACCACCAGATCCTCCCGGAACGCCCCTCCACGGGCACCGGCAATCACCGGATCGCCGATGCGGACATGAGTCACTCCAGTTCCGACAGCCTCGACCACCCCGGTGCCTGCCCACCCCGGGACGTGCGGGAACGGCACACGGTCAGTGTGCCGGAAGTATCCGGCGACCATCTTCCAGTCCACCGGATTGACCCCGATCATCTCCTGCCGGATCCGTACCTCTCCTGCCCGCGGATCAGAAGGTTCGTCAGGCTCCCAGCAAAGGACCTCCGGGGAACCGTAGCGGTAGTAGGCGATTCGATTACTCGTGTCATTGCTCATGGTGTCGACGCTAAAGGCTCACACCGGTGTGAGAGTCAAGTCGTCGTGGGACGCGGGCTGGCAGTGATCACAGTGTCCAGTGCCGTCACTGAGGTGCGTAGTGCGTCAATACGGTCGAGGAGTTCATCACGCTCAGCGACGAGCTCGTCGTAGAGGTCCGCACAGGCCAGCGCCACAGGATCACCCTCGTGGCCCTGGAGACACGGCAGGATGTGTTCGATCTTGTGGGTGCTCAGCCCCGCAGACAGCAGAGCCTGGATACGGTGCACGCGGACAACGTCAGCGTCGTCGTAAACGCGGTATCCGCTGGACAGCCGAGCCGGGTGCAGCAGGTTCTGCTCTTCGTAGTAGCGCAGGGAACGGATACTCACTCCGGTCTGCCGCGACAGTTCGCCGATCTGCATCGAGGACTCCTTCCCGGGAATGACTCTCACATAGGTGTCAGAGTCTAGCTCCTCAAACTGACGTGCCTCCGGGACAGACGCTCAGGGGTGGCCGCACTTCTCAAAACCAACCAGCAGTGCACGTCCCAGGAAGCCCCACGCCTTTGACGCCTATCCACAAGGAGTCTCGACTCCTTCCACCTGCCGACTACCCTGCTCTGGCCGTTGATTGGCAGATGCTTGCTTCGCCCTACCGTCCAGGAGCATGTCCCACGCCCACAGCACCAGCGCAAGAACCGCGACGGCGGCACCGATAGCGGGAATCACCGGATAGTCATGCCCGGCCGACAGCGCCAACCCGCCGAGCCACGGCCCGAGAGTGATCCCGACATTGAACGCCGACACATTCCCCGACACCGACAACGTGGGAGCGTCCGGCGCAAGAGGGATGAAGCGCGAGTTCAACGCAGGGTTGGTGCTGAAACCGAGGAAGCCCAACGCGACGACGAGTGCAACAACTGCTCCCGGATACTGCGCGAACAGGGCCAGTAGCACGGACGTCACCAGCAACCCGGTGAACCCGATACCGAGAACTGACTTCGGGTAACGGTCGGCAGCCTTGCCACCGAGGACGATGCCGACGAGCGCCCCGAAACCGTAGCCGAACAACACCGCGGGCACCCAGGATGATCCAAGACCGGTGGTCTCGATGAGCATCGCCGAGAGGTAGGAGAACGTCCCGAGCAGTGCGGTGGTCGCCGTCGCCGTCATCGCATAGGACAACCACAGCCGGGGCGGACGCATACCCCTGAGCTCCACGCGGAGGTTCGGCGGATTCTCCGGGCGCAGGGCAGGCACACAGAACACGATGACGACAGCCGCAATGGTCGAGAGCACCGCAACTGTCCAGAATGCACCCCGCCAGCCGAGGTGCTGCCCGATCCACGTTCCTGCCGGTAGGCCGAGCACGGTGGCCACGCTCAGCCCGCCAGCGACGATGCTCATCGCCTGCCCACGTCGCTCAGGCCCAGCCAAGGCCATCGCGGCACTCCCGCCGACGGCCCAGAACCCGGCGTAGGCGAATGCTCCGATGAATCTCATGGCGAGCAACAGTTCATAGCTACCGGTGAGCGCGCTGACGACATGACTGAGAACAAACACCGCGAGGAACAGAAGAAGGGCGAAGCGCCGGGGCCAGCGCAGGGTCAGCGCCGCAAGTACCGGCGCCCCGACGAGCATGCCGAGCGCGAAAGCGCTGATGAGCATTCCCGCCTGTGGGATGCTCACCTGCAGGTCCTCGGCCATGTCGGGCAACAGTCCGGCAAGCATGAGCTCACTGGTGCCTTGGGCGAAGATGCCGAAACCGATGCCCCAGATTGCGAGTGGCATCACAGCAGTGCCCCCTCTTCGTACCCCCACAACTGCAGTGTTCGTTCCCGTCAGCGTCTTCATGCCGTCCTCCGTTTTATATCGAGTGCTATAAAAAGCGACCGTAGCATGTTTTGTAGCACCCGACATACAATGGGGGGATGACGTCCACACCACCCCGCGGCAGACCCCGCAGCTTCGACCGGGACACCGCCCTCGACACCGTGATCCGGGTGTTCTGGCGCAAGGGTTACGAGGCCACGTCGGTACGCGACCTCAGCGAGGAGCTAGGGATCGGGCAGCCCAGTCTCTACAACGCCTTCGGCGGAAAACGCGCCCTGTTCACCGAAGCAGTCGGCGTGTACGACCACACGTACGGCGGATTCATCGATGCCGCACTCGACGAGGAGCCGACGGCCACCCTCGCACTGCGCCGGATCCTGACGGAAGCACCACAGCGCTACACCCGCGACGGATTGCCCCCGGGTTGCCTGATTGCCGGTGGAGACGCCGGTACGGACGACGAGGACGTCCACCATGAGTTGTCCGAACTCCGCCGGCGCAAGACGGCCCAGATCGCCGCCAGGATCGACGATGACATCACGGCAGGACGTCTCCCCGAAGAAACAGACTCAGCCACGACAGCGGCCTACGTGATGACCGTGTTGAGCGGGTTGGCCCAGCGAGCTCGTGATGGTGTTCCACAAGACGACCTCGCCGCAATCACCCAGATAGCGAGCGCCGCACTCCCCTGACACCAGGCACGTCAGGCGGGGTGAACACCTACGCTTCCACCCGGCGCAGCGCGGCGCGGCGGGCGAGGACGATGAGAATCAACCCGACAACAGTCAGTGCAGCACCGGTGAGCGTCGGACTACGCAGCCCGAACCCGGCAGCAATGGCAGCTCCGGCGATACTCACACCGACGGTGTTGCCGAAGTTGAAGGCCGCGATATTCGTGGCCGATGCCAGGGTGGCCGCGCCATGCGCATGCCGCATGACCCGCGCCTGGAGCCCCGGTACAGTGGCGAAACCCACGAGCCCGAGCAGGAAGAGCATGATGCCGGTCGCCACCGGCATCGCAGCAACAGCCCCGAGGACGAGCAGAACGACGGGCAGCAGCAGAGACAGGATCAGGACGGCGTTGTCGGCGTTACGGTCAGCCGCCTTTCCACCGACGATGTTTCCCAGGAACAGACCGGCACCGAACAACACCAACAGCCACGGCACCGTCACAGCAGAGAAGCCACTGACCTCACGCAGCAGCGGCTCGATGTAGGTGAAGACGCCGAACATGCCTCCGAAAACAAGCGCGGTGGTGAGCAGTGACGCCAGAACCTGCGGCCGTGCCAGTACCCTGAACTGCTGGCCGACCGGGAGTTGGTCCTTCTCCGGCTCAGTGCACGGGACGAGGGCGACGAGTCCGGCGAACGCCACCACGCCCACCGCCGAAATGACCCAGAAGACCGTCCTCCACCCGAACTGCTGACCGATCAACGACCCTGCAGGTACACCGAGGACGTTGGCGATGGTCAGCCCAGCGAACAGCGCCGCCACTGCGGACGCCTGTCGTTGCCGCGGGACCAGGGACGCCGCCAGCACGGCACCGATCCCGAAGTAACCGCCGTGGGCGAGTGCAGCGAAGACGCGCCCGGCGAACATGATCTCGTAGTTCGGCGACCAGGCGGACAACAGGCTTCCAGCAATGAAGAACGCCAGCAGCACCAGCAGTGCCTGCTTGGGCGGACGTTTCATCAGCAACGGAGTGAGAACAAGCGCGCCGGGCACCACGGCCAGGGCATAACCTCCCACAAGATGACCAGCGACACTGATACCCACCCCCAGGTCGTCGGCGACTTCGGTGAGCAGTCCGGCAATCACGAATTCCGTGAGCCCGATCCCGAAACCACCGATACTCAACGCGAGCAGGGCCAGGGAGGCGGTGCGTTGCGACATACCGCGTGAACGAGTGTCCTCGACTGTTTCCATGCCCGTCACCGTGCCCCGGCGCGAATCAGGTAGCCAGGCCCCTGCCGTGACTAGCACCGGCAGTGACAGTCATAACCCGTAGGGCTGCTTCGGACCGCGACCGTCAGCGTTCGCCGGTGACCAGTCCGGCAAGGTAGTGACGGACGATCCGCTCCACACCGGCATCGTCGCCCACGTCGACACCGCCTCCCCGAATGACCCGTTGCATCAGCAGGCCGTCGACCAATACGACAAAATCGGCGGCCGCCTCTGCAGCGTCATCCACCCCGAGGAGCTGGAGGCACCGCTCGGCTGCTGCAACCAGCTGCGGACGCACCGGTGGGTCCCCCGCCAACAGGCTGCTTATCCCGTCGTCGTGACGGTACTCGACGTGCAGGGCGATCCGGGCGACGTGCTCCTCCTCGCGCCGCAGCGTCGCCTCGATGGCCCGTGCAACGAGCGTCGCCGCGGTGGACACCGTGAGAAACTCCGGCCACTGCACCGCTGACATATCCGCTGTCGTGCGCGTCGCCAACCTTCCCACGATGAGGACGATGAGGTCGCGTCGGGTACGGGCATAGTACGACGTCGAGCCAGCGGACAGTCCCACCTCCGTGTCGATGGCCCGGTGAGTGAGGGCACGGACACCCTGCGACGCGATGATCCGGATTCCGGCATCAGCGATCTCTGTACGGCGGTCTTGCACTGGCGACTGCTCCGACACATCGGCAATCCTAGTGCACATCGAGTACTCTACATATGTAGAGCCACGATAACGCGAAAGGGTGCACGCCATGAGAATCGCCGTCATCGGCGCCGGGATCGCCGGGCTGGTCGCCGCCGCCGGCCTGCAGAAGGCCGGGCACGAGGTCACAGTCCATGAACGCAGCAGCAACCCGCACCCTGTCGGCGCGGGGCTCACTCTCTTCGGCAACTCCTTCGAGGCCCTTGATCTCGTCGGTCTCGGGGATGCGGTACGTGACGCGTCCACCGGAACCATCGGATCGATGCGCGCTGGTCAACGCACTCCCTCAGGACGCTGGATGACGACCGCCCCTCCGGCGACTTCAGGAGCGGTACGCAGCATTCATCGCAGCGACCTGCACAGAGTCCTTATAGACTCCCTTCGCACGGGGACGCTGCGCCTAGGCTCGCCCGCCACTGTCTCGGCCGACGGGACACCACGCATCGTCGCGGCCGGCCAGTCCGAGGATGTCGACCTGGTCATCGTCGCCGACGGGATCCACAGCCCCAACCGTCGGATTCTCGGGTTGGACACCGGCCTGCATTACGCCGGGTACACCGCCTGGCGCGGCGTGACCGGCGCACCGGTGGACATCCACCACGAGGCAGGTGAAACCTGGGGACGCGGGCAGATCTTCGGTATCGTCCCCCTCCCCGACCATCGCATCTACTGGTTCGGAACGCTGAACTGCCCCGCCGGGTCAACCTTCCCCGATGAACATGCCGAGGTCCGCCGACGCTTCGCCGACTGGCACCCGCCGATCCAGGAATGCATTGAAGCGACCCCTCCGGACGCTCTCCTGAGACACGACGTCTACGACCTCGCCGCACCACTCCCCTCCCTGGTGAAGGGCCGCACCGTGGTCATCGGTGACGCCGCCCACGCCATGACCCCGAATCTCGGCCAGGGGGCGGGCCAGGGAATCGAAGACGCCGCAACGCTCACCGTCCTCTTACGGGACGCCTCCCCTGATGCCCTCGAATCGACGCTGTTCACCTATGACGAACTCCGCCGACCCCGTACGACCTCAGTAATGAGGGGGTCTCGTACGGCCGGGCGGGTGGCCCAAGCGTCCAATCCACTGCTCGCCGGTCTACGCGATGGAGCACTGCGACTCACCCCGGCCCGGGCGCTCACCGTAGCGAACAACCGGCTCGTCAACTGGCCCCGGCCTGCCTGACCCCTCAGCGCTACCCACCCCGCAGCAGTCAGCAACCCCGGAGGCCGGTCGCACCAACCTGCGGGGTTGCTACCTCAACGGGACAGCACCGGCACCACTGCACGACTGGCCCCGTCCCGACTAACCTCGGCCGCATGGCCACAGTCATCCTGGTCCGTCACGGACGCAGCACCGCGAACACCGAAGGCATCCTGGCGGGACGAACACCCGGCGTCACCCTCGACGACACCGGCCACCGGCAGGCCGAGCGCACCGGAGACCGTCTCGGGACCGTCCCGTTGCGTGGGGTCGTCTCCAGTCCCCTGGAGCGGTGTCGCCAGACCGCCCAGGCCATCCTCGGGCATCAGTCAGGCGCACCGTCCTTCACCACCGACGACGGCATCATCGAGTGCGACTACGGCGACTGGCAGGGCCGCAAGCTCGCCGATCTCGGTAAGGAAGAGCTGTGGAAGACCGTCGTCGGGCAACCCTCGTCGGCCGTGTTCCCCGGCGGGGAATCCCTGGCCGGGATGCAGGAACGGGCGGTCGCCGCTGTCCGGCGGCACGATGCAGTCGTGGAGGCCGATCACGGTGCCGGCGCGGTCTGGGTGGCCGTGACACACGGCGACATCATCAAGTCCGTCATCGCCGACGCCTACGGCATGCCCTTCGACCATTTCCAGCGGGTCCACGCAGATCCGGCCTCCGTGTCGGTCATCCGCTACACCGAGGCTATGCCGCACGTGCTCTGCGTCAACACCGAGGCCGGTGATCTGTCCTGGCTGGTACCGTCCCCCGACCAGCAGAAAGACAGCAAGGATGACGGCGCCCAGGTCGGTGGCGGCGCTGGTCACGGCGACTGACCTGGTTCCCCGCGTGCCCGGTGCACGCCTTTCACTGCACCAATCACTGCACCAATCAGCGTAAGGCTCCTACAATGGCGCTTATGCCCACCACCACATATGGATTCGACTGGCCGGACCGTTTCGTCGTCGGCACTGTGGGATTGCCCGGTGACCGGACGTTCTATCTGCAGGCACGTGACCGGGGTGTGACCGTCAGCGTCTCACTGGAGAAGCAGCAGTCCGCCGCGCTCGCCGAGGGTGTCGCCGAACTGCTCGGCAAGCTACGCAACCAGGACGGCAACCCCTTCAACGTCCCTGATGAGACCGATGAACTGCTCATCGACGACGAGCCGTTGGACATGCCGGTCGACGAGGAGTTCCGCGTCGGCGTCCTGAGTCTGGGTTGGGACCCGAAGACGTCCCAGGTGGTCATCGAGGCCGCTCCCCCGCCTGAGCTCGATCCGGACGAGATCGAGGAACTGCAGGCATCCGTCGACTCCGATGAACCCGTCGAGATCCAGGTGGAGCCGGACGAACTGTTCTCCGTGCGTATCCCTGTCGGCGCGGCGAAGGCGTTCGTGGACCGGACACTGGCGATCGTGAACTCCGGCCGCCCCCTCTGCCCTCGCTGCGGTGAACCGATGGATCCGGAGGGTCACGAGTGTGACATCCCCGACGGGTTCTGACGTGGCCGCGCCGGAGGGCGACCTCGAGCTGGAGGGGCGTATCGTCACCGCCTCGAACGCGACGTTCCGTGGGCAGATCGGTGACACGACGGTGGTGTACAAACCCCTGATCGGCGAGAAGCCACTGTGGGACTTCCCCGACCGCACACTCGCCCGTCGCGAGGTCGCGGCCTACCTGCTGTCGGAGGCACTGGGATTCGGCGTGGTTCCGCTGACCTGGTTACGCGACGGGCCGTTCGGCGAGGGGATGGTGCAGCTCTGGTGTGAGACCGCCGGTGCCCGGCATCCCGTCGACCTCGTTTCCCCGGACGAGGCTGACGTCCTGCAGGACGCGGGGTGGTGCCGGGTACTCGACGGTGTGGACGAGGAGGATGAGCCTGTCGTCCTGCTGCACGAGGACTCTGCCGCCCTCCGCAGGATGGCGGTCTTCGACCTTCTCGCCAACAACGCCGACCGGAAGGCCGGGCACATCCTGCCGACGGCCGACGGGCACCGTTTCGGTGTGGACCACGGGCTGACGTTCCACACGCAGAACAAGGTGCGCACCGTGCTGTGGGGTTGGGTCGCCGACCCCTTGTCGGACGAGGAACTCGCTGCCGTGCGCCGGGTCCGCGACCAGCTGGGTTCCGGCCAGGACGACTCACTCGGAGAATCGCTGGGAGAGCTGCTGTCCATGGCCGAGGTGACCGCCGTGGCCGACCGGTGCGACCAGCTGCTGGCCGCCGGCGTCTTCCCCGGTCCGCAGCCCGGGTTACCTGCCGTGCCCTGGCCGGTCTTCTAGACGGTCCGTCTCAGGCTTTGCCCACCAGTCGGTCGACGGCGGGCTGGTTCACCTTCTCCGAGAAGAACTGGATCAGCGGGCCGTTGAAGAAGGCGGTCATGATGGTGCCGAAGCCGACCTGGCCCTTGAACAGGATCGCACCGATCACCGTCAGGACGTCCTGTGGGACACGGACCTTGGTGTAGTTCCAGCCCGTCTTGTCGACGATCATCGGCGCGATGGCGTCATAGGGGGCCGTGCCCACGCCGGCACTCATGTATGCACTGGCGCCGAAGGCGAAGACGCAGATCCCGGCGGCGAAGAAGAAGGTCATCAGCAGCAGGGACGGGTCATCGGGAATGACGGGCCCCAGCAGGAAGGAGAACAGGTCGATGAAGAACCCGGTGAGCACCATGTTGATCACGGTGCCGGGCCCGATGTACTTACGCCCCCAGATCAGTACGGGGATGAACAACACCAGGTTGCTGACCAGCTGGTAGGTTCCCAGCGTCCACCCGATGGAGGAACTGACGCCGGTGTTCAGCGCCGTGTAGGGGTCCACACCCACGCCCCCGGTCTGCAGGATCGCCGCCCCCAGTCCGATGATCATCACCCCGACCAGGGAATAACCACTGCGCAGCCACGTCTCCCGGCTCCCTAGTTTCGCCACGTCGTTCTCCTCTCGCCGGTTATGTCGCCGCCACGGTACTCCGAGTGGAGTGCGGGGGTGGCACCGCTGCACCCGTCGAACAGCCTGCTTAGACTCGGCAGGATGAAGGCAGAGCAGTTCACCGACCCGGTCGCTTACCACGCTGAAGGCCCCGTGTGGTGGCCCCAGGACGGGTCGCCGGTGGCAGGCATGCTGCGCTACGTCGACATGACCGCCGGTCGGATTCTCACCGCCGACGGGGACGGCTCCGTCACAGCGGCAGACGTGGGCAGCCCGGTCGCTGCGTTCTTCCGCCCCCGTGCCGACGGTGGTGCGGTGGTCGCCACTGAACATGCGGTCTGCCTGGCCGACGACGCCGCCCTGTCGGACCTCCGTCCTGCCGTAACGGTGCTGGACTCCCCCGAGGTGCGCTTCAATGACGGCGGATGTGCACCGGACGGCACCCTCTACGGCGGATCGATGCGCTATGACCAGGCGTCCGGCGGCGGTGTCCTCGTCTCGGTGGCCAGCGACACCTCCGTGACGACCGTGCGCGACGGCGTGACCGTCTCGAACGGCCTGGACTGGAGCCCCGACGGAACACTGGCGTACTACAACGACACCCCCACCCGCTCAACGGCGGTGTACTCCTGGGACGCGGACCGGGGCCTGCACGACGGTCGGACATTCTTCACCCTCGATGACGACGACCCGGCCGGTGGCCCGGACGGCCTGTGCGTCGACGCCGACGGCAACGTCTGGACGGCGATCTACGGAGGCTCCCGGGTCGAGTGCCACGATCCCTCCGGCATCCTGGTCGACGTCGTGGAACTGCCGGTGACCAATGTGACCGCGTGCACCTTCGGCGGCCCGGAGTTGGACCGGTTGTACGTCACCACGACCCGGGAGAATGTGCCGGACGGCGCCCAGCCGACCGCCGGGGCGGTGTACGTCGCCGTACCCGGGGTCCGCGGGCAACCTGTACGGCCGTTCGCCGGATAATCCACGAGCTCAGGAGGAACCATGAAAGCCATCACCGTAGAACCGGGAAAGGCGGACTCGCTGTCCGTCGAGGAGTTCGACGCCCCCACGCCGGGTGACGGTCAGCTTCTGGTGCGAGGCCTCGCACTGGGTGTGTGCGGCACCGACCACGACCTCAACTCCGGCGGGTACGGCTGGGCCCCGGAAGGCCACAAGAGACTGATCATCGGGCATGAGTCACTCGGCGAAGTCATCTCGGCACCGGAGGGATCCGGCTTCAAGAAGGGTGATCATGTGGTGGGCGTGGTACGACGCCCCGACCCGGAGCCCTGCGGAGCGTGTGCCCGGGGCGAATTCGACATGTGCCGTAACGGGAAGTACCGCGAACGTGGCATCAAGGAGATCGACGGGTTCGGTGCCGAGCAGTGGGTCATCGACAAGGACTTCGTGGTCAAGGTCGACGACGCCCTCGGTATCGCCGGTGCCCTGCTGGAACCGACATCCGTGGTCGCCAAGGCCTGGGACCAGGTGGACCGTCTCGGCAACCGCGCCTGGTTCGAACCGTCCTCGGTGGTGGTCACCGGTGCCGGTCCCGTCGGCCTGCTTGCCGCGCTGATCGGTAAACAACGCGGTCTGGATGTCCATGTCGTCGACCGCGTGACCGAGGGCATCAAGCCGAAACTCGTCGCCGACCTGGGCGCCGAGTACCACACCGGAGAATTCCGGGAGATCCTGGACTCGGTCGACCCGGACATCGTCATCGAGACCACCGGCGCCGGTCCGCTCGTCGGTGCCGCGCTCACCCACGAGCACCCGTATCCGGTGATCTGCCTGCTGGGTATCCGCGAGGGCGACGAGATGGAGGTCGACATCGCCGCGGCAGGCAAAGGCATGGTGCTCAACAACACCGCTGTGGTGGGGTCGGTGAACGCCAATGTCGACCACTGGCGTACCGCTGCGGAGGTACTGGGCAACGCCGACCGCGACTGGTTGTCATCACTGATCACCCGGAAGGTACCGTTGTCACGGTTCGCCGAGGCGTTCGAGCACCAGGACGACGACATCAAGGTACTGATCGACCTGCAGTCCTGACGGAGCCCTCGGCCTGCAGGTACCGCAGGCTGACCGTGCCCGCCGACAACAGCGCCGCCAGGGCGGGGATCAACGCCCATCCGGCGAGGTCCGCAGCCACTGTCCCACCGCTGAGCAGGCTGCTTCCGAGCGCGGCACCGACGGCTGAGCCGAGGTACATCGCCGCCATCTGGAAGGCGATGACCGGCATGGCCTGAGCCGGCCGGTCGGCGGTCAACGCCTGCTGCAGGGTAGGCACCGTGGCCCACCCTGCCGCTCCCCACAACACCGCGGCAATGGTCCACGCGACGGGATTGCCGCTGAGCCAGGCGACGGCGAAACCGAGGGCGAGGATCACCGGCAGGGCGATCAGGAACGGCCGCGGGCCGACACGGTCGAGTGGCCGTCCGATCAGTGCCGTCGCCCCGACGCCGCCGATGCCCCAGGCCCAGACCAGTGCGAACCCCCAGTCCCCGAGGCCGCGGGATTCCGCCATCGGCAGGAGATAGGTGTAGAGCCCGAGACTGGCGATACCGAGAAGAAACGCCGACAGGACGCCGAGACCGGTCTTCGCCGAACGCAGCACGCTGAACACAGGTGCGCCTCCGCCGCTGTCCAGCACCGGGAGGCTGCGGGCACGCGTGGCCAGTGCCACCATGCTGCAGACTCCGAATGCGACGACCAGGGCCATCGTCCACCGCCAACCTGCGGTGTCACCGATCAGCATGCCGAGCGGAACCCCGGCGACGGTCCCTACGGAGAGTCCGAAGGTCACCATCGACATGGCGCGTCCCCGTTCTGTGTCATCGACCATCGCTGCGGCAGTAGCCGTGGCGACGGCGGTGAGAATGCCGGCACCAGCGCCGGCGATGACCCGTGAGATGAGGAAGACCCCCACTCCGGGAGCCAGGGTGGTGATGAGATTGCCGAGGTTGAAGAGGCCGAGCGCGAGCAACAGCGCGCGGGCGGTACTTCCGCGGGTCAACCGGCCTGACAACAGCGGGCCTGCCACAGCATATGCGGCGGTGAAGGCCGTGACCCCGAGCCCGACCATCGCGGCCGTGGTGGACAGGGAGTCGGCGATCTGGGGCAAGACACCGGCGAGGACGTAGGCGTCGATGCCGAGCGCGACGGCGGCGGCGGTGAGCGGCCAGACCTTCCGGATCACCGCCCTACCTCGTCATATCCACTCAGCACGGTATCGATGAGCCCCGGGAACCGTGATTCAAGGTCAGCCGTGCGTAACCGGATCATGCACTTCCGTCCTTCCGCGTGGACGAAGACCACGCCCGATTCCCGTAGGAGGCTGGTGTGATGGGTCAGCGTGGAGCGTGGCAGGTCGGGTCCGAGGTCGATGCTGTCGACCTCTCCCCGGTCGGCCAGGATCCGCACCATGTTCAACCTCAGGGGTTCACTGAGCGCGAAGAGCACCCGGTGGATGGTGATGTCGTCGGTGTGGGGATGTTCGTAGGTCCGGGACGGGGACATGTCCTGCTCCTTGTTCGTTCAACTATTTCCGCACGATGATAGTGCGGGAATTGTCGCACGGTCAAGAAGCTGGATATCTCCGACCGGCCGATACAGTGATCACCATGAGACCTTTCGATGAGCTCGTCGCCGAAGCAGAAACCGCCGACGTGGACGGATGGGGCTTCGAGTGGCTCGACGGCCGGGCCACCGAGGAGCGTCCCCCCTGGGGGTACGCGGGCCTGCTGGCAGCCCGTCTGGGTGCTCTGGCAGAGTCGGATTCCACTGCCTCCGATGCCTCCGGCGTCGCAGCCCTGGACATGGACACCGGCGGCGGCGAGGTCGTGAATGAGGCCCCGACGCTGCCGCACCACATGACTGTGACAGAAGCATGGGCGCCGAACGCGGCCCGTGCACGCGAACTCCTGGAACCACGGGGTGTCGATGTCGTCGAGACCGCCGTATCCGGCAGTGACCCACTCCCCTTTCCCGACCGTTCCTTCGACCTGGTCAGCGCCCGCCACCCGGTAACTCCGGACTGGGCGGAGATCCACCGCGTCCTGAAACCCGGCGGACACTACCTCGCACAACACGTGGGACCGGCCTCCGGGTTCGAACTCATCGAGTTCCTTCTCGGCCCCCGCCCGGTGGAACGCAAAGGCCGCGATCCTGAGGGGCCTGACGGAGAAGTCGCCGCCGCCGAAGCGGCGGGCCTGACTGTGGAACGCCTGGAGAAGGCACGCTGCCGGATGGAGTTCTTCGATGTGGGAGCCGTGGTGTGGATTCTGCGCAAATGCGTGTGGTGGGTCCCGGATTTCTCCGTGGACCGGTACACCGACAACTTGCGTGAGCTGGATGCGCAGATGCGAGCCGGGCGTCCGTTCGTCGCCTACTCGAGTCGGCACCTCATCGAGGCACGGCGGTGACGGACGGCGGCGTCCGAGAACAATCAGACCGTGGGATGATGCGGGCACTGGACTCAGCGCCAGATAATAGCTGGGTTCAATCCCCACCATCCATGGAGGAATCATGCAGTACACACTCGCCGCTGTCACCAACTCCGACGGCAGCCTGTCCAGCGGCTGGGCAATCGCCCTGCTCGTCGTTATCGCCGTCATCGCGCTCGCGATCCTGGCCTTCGTCATCGCCGCGATTGTCAGCGTCGCCACCAGTGACGTGCTCGCCGGGGGTGGAAAGGCCGTGTGGATCCTCCTGATCCTGGCTTTCCCTATTCTTGGCGCGGCCCTGTGGTTCCTGTGGGGACGGACCGGCCAGTTCACGAAGAATGATGTCCCACAGCCCCGGTAGCATGCGGTCATGTTTCCCTGGGACCACAACGCCTACTACCACCGCCTGCTCCTCCGGCAGTTGCCGGAGGACTGCGACCGGGTGCTGGACGTCGGTTGTGGTTCCGGCATGTTCGCAGCCAAGGCCGCCGAACATGTGACCCGTGTGGATGCCCTCGACCGGGATCTCCGGATGATCGACCGTGCACGGCGCCGCGTCCCGGATAACGTGACGTGCACTGTCGCAGATGTACTGGAGTCGCCTCCCTCGCCGGATACCTATGATGCTGTCGTCTCGGTCAGCGCACTGCACCACATGGACCTGGCGGATGCACTGCCCGTGCTCAGCGATGCACTGCGTCCCGGAGGGGTGCTCGCGGTCATCGCATTGCCGAAGACCGACCTCCGGCGGGAGTGGCCGATTGAGCTCGCGGCAACCGCCGCTCACCACGCACTCGGGGGGTTCTTCCTCGTCAGGCAGTCACTGGGGTTCCGGAACCCGTATGCTACTGACCCCGCGGATGACGTCATGCCGGTGAACCTGTCGCCGACGTTGACCACCCGTGAGGTCGCCGAGACAGCAGCTGCTCTTCTCCCCGGCGCCCGGGTGCGCCGGTTACTGTTCTGGCGCTACCTGCTGACCTGGCGGAAGCCCGGCTGAGACACCGGACCGGTGCCGGAGAATCCACCCGACCGCCCCTGCCGTAGCGAAACACAGCAGGCCGGCGACAACCCCTACCGCGCTCACTCCGAATCCCCACCCATGGCCCGCCTCCCGACTGACCCGCACTGTCAGTGCGCACCCTGCCACTCCAAGGCTGATTCCGAGCTGTCTCGCCGCATTCATGGTCGTGGATGCGACCCCTGTCTGGTCAGAAGACATATCCGACATCGCCGCAGCGGGCAGGACCGGAGAGATCAGTCCCGCACCCACGCCGGTCAGGCTCATCGCGGGTAACAGTGCTGACCATCCCGGAACCACCGTCACCAGGAGAAATGCGGCACATCCGGCACCACACAGAAGCAACC
The DNA here is from genome assembly GCF_001942345.1 of Corynebacterium sp. CNJ-954. Taxonomy (GTDB): domain Bacteria; phylum Actinomycetota; class Actinomycetes; order Mycobacteriales; family Mycobacteriaceae; genus Corynebacterium. The sequence goes on along the minus strand of NZ_MKKI01000002.1, from coordinate 63,163 downwards.
CCCACAGGAAAGGAATCCTCCTGTCCACCACCCCCAGTCGAGGTCCCAACACCGCGGAGACCGCGAAGAAAAGGACCGGTTGAATCGAGAGCGTGAGCGCCGTTCCGACTGCCGCCTGCCCCGCTTCCTCCTGCAACCACTGAGACAGCACCGGAAGCGGCCCGAAAGACGCACAGTAGTAGGCAAGTGCCACCAGCACTGCGGCGATGAAACCCGGACGCGCGACCATGGTCCGCGGGAAGACCGGAGTATCCGCCCGTCGTTCATGGACAACGAACCACACAGCGGATATCAGGCACAGCACCGTCCCAGCGGCGATCTGCCACCCGGCCGCGCCGTCAGCCAGAAGCAGGGCCGTCACCACCATGTCCCCGACCCCGAGTGAGAACAGCACCATCCCGACCATGTCCACAGGGCCGGGTCGGTGAGTCGGCTGGCGAGGAAGCACCCGCAGGGAGAGCACAGCGGCAACCGACGTCACAGGGACGGCCATCACGAATATCGCACGCCAACCGAAGACTGAGAGCAATCCCCCGATGACGTTGCCGGCCGCTGCCGCGAGACCGGACACCGCACCCCATATGCTGAACGCGACGGTCCTGGCGCGGCCGGTGTACGACGACTCCACGAGGGGCAACGTCGTTGCGAACATCATCGCGGCAGCGATGCCCTGAGCGCACCGTCCCACCGTCAGGACCGTGGTGCCGCCGGCCGTCGCACAGATCAACGAGGAGAACGCGAAGAGACCGAAACCCGTCGCCAGTAACGTCCTGCGGTCGACCCTGTCGCTGAGACTTCCGACCGGAACAAGTAGCGCGGCCAGAGCGATGGTGTAGACGTCGATCACCCACTGCAAGGTCCCGAAACCCACATCGAGATCGGTCGCGACGGCCGGTACGGCGACGGTGACGACGGTGGTGTAGGCGATCAGCAGAAAAGTTGCGACGCTGGCCAGCACCAGTGGCATCCAGCGACGCCACCCCGGGTCGGCCGCGCTGCCCTCACTCTCGGAAACTCCATGTCCACATCTCATGGAGCAATCGTGACGGAGGGAGGTCGTCACGGGTGTGGAGCAGCATCCCTGACTGTATGGAGCGCGTGACTCCGGTACGTGCCGGGAGTACACCCCCGTCGACGGCGGAACGCGTAGATGAAGTTCGATGCGGAGACGTACCCGCACTCATGGGCGATATGTTCGACCGTCCAGTCCGTCCTGTCGAGGAGGTCCGCAGCCTGATCGATGCAACGTCGACGGTGCCCCTCGATGATCGTCGTGCCGAATTCCTCGTAGTGGAGACCGCCGAGACGTTTCGGTGACATGCACAGTCGCCGCGCCAACTGCGGAATCGTCGGCAGGTCATGGCGAAGCGTCCAGAGCAGGTCCGGGATCCTCCGGATCTTGGCCCTCTCGAACTCGTCCATCCGTGGAGAGCATTCGGCATGCAGTCCCTCGTTCTCGGGGAGAAGAAGGCTCAGAGCCGACATCACCTGCGCCTCCAGACGGAGCATGTCACCGGGGCCGGGGGCACGGGGAGTGTCGCATACCTCGCTGAGCCAGTGATAGATCTCCCGCCCGCCGTCGAGCAGCTTCTTCTGCCGTGGTACGGCTCCGAGGTAGTGGCCGTCGGAGTCCCGGGAAGCCCGGTTCAGCATGCCGCGGTACTCATCCGGTGCCAACGACCCCAGGCACGATGCGAAGTCCCGGAGCCGTCCGGACACCGACACCGCGCGATAGCGTTCTCCGGCGGGGAAGGACACCACACCGCGGGTCTCACGGGGCGGGGACACAGACACCCGACCGGAGGTCACCTCTCCCCTACCTGCCCGGCGTTCCTCGATCTCCATCCGCCCACCGAGGCATATTTCCAGTTCAAAGCGATCGGCGCCGAAACTGTAGCCAAGGTGGTGAGGCACCCTGAAACACGTGTCATACCGCACAACACGGAGATGTGCGGGGGTCTGCAGGACGTCGACGACGCCATCGCCGACGTCCTGACGTAGCGCGTACCTGTGAGCCGCCGGCAGTTCTCCCGTCACCGGAGGAGGATCCAACGGCTCCGTGGCGATGCTGGCGTAGTAGCTCGCGTACTGCTGGCCCTGTTCCGGTGACGCAGGCTCCGCACCGACGACAAACATTTCCGACATGAGGTAATCCTAACTCCCGCACCGAAGGCCGGGTGGCCGCGCGGAGTCGACTTGACGCCTTTTACATACATGCTAGTTTGTATGTATGAGACGAACAGCTGAGGACGCGGAGAAGACGCGTCTGTCGCTGCTGCAGGCGGCGTTGATGTCCTTCGAATCGAAGGGGTGGAGGGGGGCAACGTTCGAGCACATCGCCGAACGTGCCGGCGTCACACGCGGGGCACTCAACCATCACTTCCGATCCAAGACTGACCTGCTGTCCGCCGCGCTCGAGTGGGGATGGCGCACCTACGGAAACCGGCTCTTCACCGACGACCTCCCCGAGAATCCCACTGTCAAGGACTCCATCCAGTGGCTGACCGACCTCCTCACGGGCTACGTCACGCTACTGCAGAGAGACGACCAGTTCAGGGCACTGGCTTCCACCACGGTCCTCGTGGCCCCACAGGCAACTGACCGCGGTGACGCCAAAACCCACGCACTGGATGCATGGAAGGACCGCATCGCAGACGCCGTCGTCCTGCAGACAGCACCGTCCACGGAAACGGTCGCAGGCATGGTTCTCACCCTTCTCCAGGGCCTCACCGTCACCGCGGTGACCCGACCACACGATCTCCCACACCCCGATGACCTGGACGCAGCAATGTCGGCTCTGGTGAGGGGGTTGCTCAACACCTAAGGAACACCGATTCATCATGACTGTTCATGATCCCTCCCCGTCCCAGCGGGGCACCTCATCAACCCGTGCGCTGATCGTCGCCTCGATCGCGCTCTTCACCGACAATCTCGTCGTCGGACTCGCGGTGCCCGTCCTCCCCCTGCTGCCCAGCGTGGTCGACGCGGGCCCCACGTGGACCGGCGTCCTGTTCGCCTCCTATGCGGTGGCCGTCGTGGTCTCAGCCCTCGTCGCCGGACGCTTCGTCGACCGGTACGGACCGAAAACCCCCTTGCTGATCGGCATGGTCGGCCTTGCCACCGCCACCCTGCTGTTCGCCACCGGTGGCCCGTACTGGTTGCTGCTGCTCGCGCGGACCGCCCAAGGGGTATCCGGCGGCATGTCCTGGGTCGGCGCCCTGTCACTTATCGCTGCGACGACCACCTTCGAGAAGCGCGGCCAGCAGATGGGCATCGCGATCTCCATGATCACCGTCGGAGTACTCATCGGCCCGCCTCTGGCCGGTGTCATGGTCGAGCATTTCGGCACCGCCTCACCGTTCCTGTTCGCTGCCACCGTCGCACTGATCGACGGCCTACTCCGGATCATCCTGATCAAGGACTCACCCCGGGTCGCAGACGACACCTCCGGCCCGCTCGCGGTACTCCGGGTTCCCGGTTCGGTGTCCATCGTGGTGGCCATCGTGATCGGTGCGGCCGTGATGGCGGGGGTCGAACCTGTCCTGCCTGTCCACCTGAACGCCAGTGCGCTGACCATCGGCCTGCTGTTCGGGCTCGCCGCCCTCACCGGCGTCATCGCCAATCCGATCGTCGGTGGCCTGGTGGCTTCGGTGTCGTCGCGCATCCTCATCGGTCTCGGAATCGCGGTCGTCGTCGCCTCGCTCCTCACGATCGGTTTTTCGACCGAACTGTGGCAGACAGCGACCGGCATGGGCCTGCTCGGCCTGTCCGCTGCCCTCCTCCACGCCCCGGCAACCACACTGATCAGCGAACAGGGATTCCGTGCACAACCACCGACGCTGGGTGGCTCGTTCTCCCTCTACACCCTCGCCTACGCCGTAGGACTCGCCGGTGGCCCACTGGTGACCGGCGTCGCCGTTGAACACGCAGGCTTCACCACCGCAATGGTGATCGCCGCCGGGATTCTCGCGGTACTCGGGGCCGTGCCACTGCGTCGATTGCCGGTACCTACGGCCATCAGTGGCGATGGACACGATCCTCGGCAAGGATGCCGTAGATGACCGTGTCGGTCCACTCCTCCTTGTTCCACCAGTCCTGGCGGAGATGGGCCTCACGGGTCATTCCGATCGCCGCAGCCAACTTCGCCGACGAGTAGTTACGTGCGTCCATCTGTGCCGCGACGCGGTGCATCTGGTGACGCCGGAACGCCAGGTCGAGGACGGCACTGACCGCTTCGCGGGCCAGTCCCCGCCCGCCGTACGCAGGATCCAGGACCCACCCGATCTCGGCGACACGGTGTTCCCGGTCAGTCCACCAGAGCAGGACGTCGCCCACTGCCTGTCCTTCCCGTTCGATGACCACGGCGAGAGCTCCACTGTCGCCGTCCATCCCGGTCTTGACGCACCGGTCCGCAACGTGGCGGGCCGCGTCTTCCTCGGTCCAGGGGTCATCCAACAGGTACCGGGCCACGTCTTTCTGCGAGTAGATCCGCAGCAAGGCACCGGCGTCACCGGGTGTGTGCAGTCGGAGGCGGAGTCGGTCCGTGGTCAGGACGGTCAGCGAATGGTCATCCATAGACATGTACACAAACCTAACATAGGTCGCTTAGCTGGCGACGCCCACCCGATAGGCTGGTGGGCGTGAATTACTGGGAGCACCGCAAGCCCGTCCAACGCACGCGGACCATCACGGAGCAGGACATCGCCCGCGCCGCCGCCACACTCCTCGACGCCGGCGGGCTACGCGCACTGACGGTCCGGGCGGTCGCGAAAGAACTCGACGTCGCCGCACCGAGTCTCTACTCACGTATTGAGTCGGTGGACGATCTCTTCGATCTCGCACTGGACGAGACACTCGGGAGCGACCCCGAGATATCCGCGGCACTGGAGGGCGATTCCATCCAGCCACTGATGCTCACCTACTACCACCACCTGGTGCGACACCGGTGGGCCTGTCAAGTCATCGGCATGCGGGCTCCCCGCGGCCCGAATTATCTCCGCCTGTCGGAACGGATGTGTGTCCTGCTCGATAACGTCGGAGCCACCGACCCGCTCGGGTCCGCCTACATGCTCTCGAACTTCGTTGTCGGCAGCGCCAACGCCTCCCCCATGGTGGACAACGAGCGCACAGCCGCCGTTGATCCCGAAATCGCTCCGACCTACTCCCGACTCCATGCCCGACACACCGTCAACGCTGAAGCAATTGTCGCTGCCGGACTCGCAGCCCTCTCAGCGCAAGCAGCAAGACCATGAGCCCGATCTCGACGACGTTTCTAAACTAGCTATGTTAGCTTTGTAGAATGCTCGACAGCTCACTCCTCCCCCTCGAGGGCACTGGCATCCGTCTCCGACTGCTCGCCGGCAGAGATGCGCAAGCATTCGCCGAGGGCACCAAAGACGTCGCCGTCCGCCAGTACGGTCACCTGCCGGAACCTACCTACACCCCCGAATCCGTCAGGGCCATGGTCCGCGACGAGGCCGTCCCCGGCCTGGCCCGCGGCGACCTTGCCGTCCTGACTATCGCCGACGTCCCCACCGACAACTTCTGCGGCAGTCTTGTTCTCTTCGACGTCACGGATGACCATGCCGAGGTGGGATTCTGGCTCCATCCGGCGCACCGCGGAACGGGCCGGACAACCGAAGCCCTGGATCTGGCGGCGTCATTCGTCCGTCGTAGCGGCCTGTCACAACTGACAGCGCGGACCGTGCCAGCGAACACCGCCTCCCGGCACATCCTGACGCGAGCAGGCTTCACCCTCGTCGAACGATCGGCAGACCGTGCTCCGTCCGGGGACACCACGACGCTCCTGCACTACCGCTACGACATCACCGGGGACGCCGCAGCACGGTCCACGTGACGTCGACGCAGCAGCATCGTCGGGACGAACACGACCAGACCCCCGACAGCCAGCGCCGCCCCGGCCAGCGCCGGGTACGAGTAGTTGAATCCAGCGTCAATCACCGCACCACCGACAGCTGCACCGGCAGCATTGGCGATGTTGAACGCCGACTGGTTCATCGCCGCGGCAAGGTTCTGCGCTTCTCCGGCGACGTCCATGAACCGGGTCTGCATATTCACCGTCAACACTCCGCCACCGACCGACAACAGTCCGAACAGCAGGATCGCCAACGGCGCGACGGTACTCCCGAAGTAGAACAGCACCAGCATGACGATCATCGTCACCAGGGAACCGACCACAGCTCCGTCGACGTTGATATCGGCGAACCGACCACCGATCCAGTTACCGACCACCATGCCGACCCCGTAGACCATCAGTACGAACCACATGAGGTTCTCCGGGAACCCGGCGCGCTCAGTCATCGTCCACGAGATGTAGGTGTACACACAGAACATCCCGCCGAAGCCGATTGCACCTGCCGCCAGGGAGAGGAGCACCTGCGGGTTCACCAGTGCACCGACCTCGGTCGACGGCCGGGTCATCGGCATGAGGGTCATGTGGGGCATCGAGTGCCACAGTCCAGCGAACGAAAGAAGGCCGATGACCGCAACCAACGCATAGGCACTGTTCCAGCCCAGCTGTTGCCCGATCCACTGGGCGACCGGCACACCGATCACCGTGGCAGTGGCCAGCCCCAGGGAAATGCGGGCTATCGCCTGCCCTCGTTTCCCTGGATCGGCCATCGACGCGGCGATCAGGTTCGCGACGGCGAAGTACGCCCCGTGCGGCAAGCCGGCGATGAACCTCGCCACCAGCAGCATCCCGTAGCCCTGGGCGATCACGCTCATGGCATTGCCGATGACGAACGCCGCCATCAGGATGATGATCAACCGACGCCGCGGCACACGTCCGGTCAGTGTGGTGATCAGCGGCGCGCCGACCACCACGCCGAGGGCATAGGAGGTGACGATGTGGCCCGCCTGGGCCTCACTGATGCCGAAATCGTCGGCGATGATGTTGAGCAGGCCCATCGATACGAACTCTGTGGTCCCGATACCGAACCCGCCGAGCGCGAGAGCGAGCATGGCGATCGGCCGTCGTCGCCGCCCCATCTCCGTCTGCCGCGGAACGGGCTTGCGCTGCGCAAGCTGCGACGGCGAAAGACGGGTGAGACGGGACGGCAGCTGCGCCTTTGCCCCCATAGTGGAAACTCCTTCACAGGACGTGAACGAATGGACACGTAAAGAAACCCCGGACGTGGGCGCTCACCCACCCGGGGCCATGAACGGTCCGTGGTGATCTCACTCCATTGTCCGCCTGATGTGCCGACACGTTCAACCCCCGGAGGCAGACGGGTCCTGTTCCGGCACCGTGATGTTATGCACACGGACGGTCAGGGGGCGTCCGCCTGGGCAGTCACCATGCCGGAGTTCCGTGGAATCACCATGGCCGCCAACGCCGCGACCACCAGGGCCCCTGCTCCGACAAGAACAGCGGGGACAGCCGGCTCGGTGAATCCGGTGGGGGTGAGTTGACCTCCCGATCCGGTGAACACGGCGGTGAGCACGGCGATTCCCAGTGCGATACCGAGTTCGCGCGCCGTTGAGTTCGTACCCGATGCCGTCGCCTGGTCGTCTGGTGTGACCCCATGGAGCGTCGCTGTCGCCAACGGGGCGAACACCAGGCCCATCCCCACCCCGGCAGCGACGAACGCCGGAACAAGCACCCGGTACTCGACGGCGGGATCAAGAAGGACCGCGATCCCGGTCAGCCCACCTGCCATCAACAGCAGGCCGGCGATCAGGACCGGGCGTGTCCCGGTACGTGGGGTGATCAGCCCGGTCAACGGTGCCACCACCAGTGGGGCGAGCGTCCAGGGCATCGTCATGATGCCCGCGTGCAGCGGGCTGGCCCCTTGCACGAGCTGCAGGAACTGGATCAGGAGGAACACCGCGCCGAAGATCCCGAAAGAGAAGACGACGCCGATGACGTTCGCGGCGGCGAAACTCCTGTTCCGGAAGAGGCGCAGCGGCAGCAGCGGCGCGGGGGCCATGGTCTCCCAGGCGATGAATGCGAGGAGAAGTACCGCGCCACCCACCAGCGGGACTACGATCTCGCCGCTGGTCCAGCCGGCATCATTACCTCGGACGATGCCGAAGGTGAGCGCGAAGATCCCGGCCGCGGCCAGAAGAACACCGAGGACATCCAGTCGCTCGGGACGGCCGTGCGACTCCGGCAACGCGTAGCGGACCAGCGGCAGGCAGAGCAGGCCGATGGGCACGTTGAGCCAGAAGATCGCCTGCCAACTCAAGCCTTCGACGACCGCTCCTCCGATGATCGGTCCCAATGCGACACCGAGACCGGACACCCCGCCCCAGATGCCGATCGCCGCCGGGCGCATGTGCGGAGGAACCGAGGTGCTCAGCAGGGTCAGCGACAACGGCATGACTGCCGCTCCCCCTGCTCCCTGGAGTGCACGGGCCGCGATGAGTGTTCCGACGTCCTCGCTGAACCCGCACCAGAGGGAGGCGAGTGTGAACACCAGTAGTCCGCCCATGAATATCCGCCGGCGCCCGAACCTGTCCGCCAGGGCCGAAGCCATCAGGATCAGGGAGGCAAAGCTGAGCGTGTAGGCGTTGACGGTCCACGTCAAGGCTTCCAGTGAGGCACCGAGGTCCTCGCGGATCACGGGTAGTGCGTTGGTCACCACGAGGTTGTCGAGTGCCGCCATGAACATCGGCAGCGATACGGCGAGCATCACCAGCCAGACCGGCCGTCGTGCCCGGTCCTGTCGTTGCAGGGATCTGTCAGCCATCACGCGTCCTTAGTTGTAATCAGTTGATTACAACTAATCTAAGTAATCAACTGATACCCTGTCAATGTGAACAAACCCGCACCCCGACGGATCCCCGCGACCGAACGTCGCGAACTGATGCTCGACGCAGCAAGCGTCGTCTTCGGCGAACGGGGCTATGCAGGTGCAACGACCGACGCAATCGCCGACGCGGCCGGGGTGAGTCAGGCCTATGTGGTGCGCACCTTCGGCTCGAAGGAGAATCTCTTCGCCGAGGCCGCGTCCCGCGCGATCGACCGCATCGCCGCGGTGTTCCGCGAGGCAGGCACCCGCTCCCCCGCATCCGGTGACGACATGCAGTCGGTCCTCGGACGCGCATACGTCGATCTCGTCGCCGACCGTGGCATCCTGCTGACGACGATGCATCTCTTCACACTCGGCCACCATCCCCGTTTCGGGCCGTTGGCCAGGACGGGCATGCTGGACATATACCGTGTCCTGCGTGACGAGGTCGGGCTCACGGATGCACAATGCGAGGAGTTCCTCGCCAAGGGGATGCTGATCAATACCGTCCTCGGCCTCGGACTTCCCGGAATCGTCGACGAAGAACCTGAAGCCAGGAACCTGATGACCTGCATCTTCGAGGACGACACCCGCGAGGTCCTGTCACTGACCGCCGACCAGGAACCCCTCGCCGCTGTCCGTCGTGACGCCCGTCGGGACCGGTCTTAGGCTCAGATCCGCTCGAGGAAGGTCCGGATCGTCCCGTTGTCGAAAGCCGCGCGCCGCCAGGTGGGCCAGGTGTGCCCGCCGAGAATGTCGTAGCGGAAGTCGATGTTGTCCATGCCCTGGCGGATGGCCTCGGCCTGCAGCTGGGCAGTCATCACGAACGTCCCGGTCTCGACCGGTCCACCGACGAAGAATGCGGCGACCGGATCCTTACCCGCCAGTTCTTCGGGGTGGACGATGCCGGTGGAGACGTTGACGATCGTCGGCATGGTGAGCTTGTCCAGGTTGCGCATCGGGTTGTTCGCAGCCCGGCTCGCCTCGGACGTCCACGGTGCCCGGTCCCTACCGCTGAGATACCGCGACGTTGCATCGATGGCGAACCGCCCGCCCGCCGACTGCGGATCGTAGATCCCGCTGAGTGCGTACACCGAGCTGTACTGCTCGGGGTGTTTCGTCGCCAGATTCAACGTCCCGTAGGCACCGGCGCTGAGACCGACCACACCCGTCGTCCCCCGCCCACCACCCGGGACGTCGAAGGATGTCTCCAGGTAGTCCGGGAGCTCGCTCGACAGGAATGTCTCGAACTGGGCGTCGGAGGACTCCGCTCCACCGTCCCAGTCCTGTGACCACGTCCACGGATCGGTGACCGGGAAGACGAGGGTCATGTCGACGTCGGTGAGCTTGTTGACCGCGCCCGCCTTCTCAACCCAGCCGTTGACCTCACCGGAATCTCCGCCGTCCAGGAACAGCGCGACCCTGTCGTTGTGCGGGGAAAGTGACGGGCGGACGATCACCGAGAAGTCGCGTCCCATCGAAGGAGACGGAACCTGGCATTCGAGGGCTCCGGGAGCGTCCTGCACGACCGACGTCTCTGCCCCGTCCTGACCTGACACGGAGGCAGCTTCCTCCTCCACGTCACGGGGGACGTAGGTCTGGCAGCCTGACGGGGTCGCCGATTCAGCCACTGCGACGGGGACGGCGATACCGCCGAGAGCCACCACGGCAGCAACGACAGCGGAGACGCCAGAGAACAACAGTGAGGGGTGTACGGTACGTCCCGTATTCAGTTGAGTCATGAAAAAGCAGCGTACAGCGCCGTGATCGAACCGGGACCCGAACAGGCGGAAAAGCCCGGACACACCATTCCCCCGACCCACCGACAGTGATGTTTTGCGCCCAGGAGTACCATCACTCCGGTCGCACGCCCCACCACGGCATGTCGCGTCGAGTCCTCCGCCTCTGCCAGGCGTGGTAACGGGTCACCGCCCACCCCATGCGGTAACCGCCCCACCCCGGCACCGGCAGCGAACTTGTCTCTCCCAAGGAGTACCGTGAGCCCGCACGTCCTGACGATCACTGTCCTGGTGCTGATCTTCCTCATCGGCACATTACGTAATGTCAACCTCGGCATTCTGGGACTTATCGGGGCATTCATCGTCGGTCTTGCCGTCCCCGGTTTCGGCGATGACGCCGGCGGTGGTGCCGACGGCGTCTTTGACCAGGTCTTCGCGGGATTCCCTGTCGACCTGATGATCGCCCTGATGGGGTTGACCTACCTGTTCGGCTTCGCCCAGCAGAACGGCACCATCGACATCATCCTCGACTGGGCGATGAAGGCGGTGCGTGGAAACCGCGCGGTGATGCCCTGGATATTCTTCGCCCTGACCGGGGCGTTCATGTCCATCGGTGCGATCTTCGCCATCGGCGTCATCTCCCCGCTCGCCATCCCGTTCGCCCGCCGCTACCGGATCAACCAGCTCATGATGGGCATGATGGTCGTCCACGGAGGCATGGCCGGACTGCTTTCTCCGCTGAGTGTGTACGGCATCTACGTCAACGACTTCCTGCGCACAAACGATCTCGGAAACCACCAGTGGACACTGTTCCTCATGGCCCTGGGTTTCAATGTGCTGATGGGGATCATCGTCTACATCTTCCTGGGTGGACGCCATCTCTTCGGCGCCCGCGCGCGAGCCGACCAGGATCTCATCGACGCCGACGAATCGGAGGGACTCCCCGCGGAAGCCGGAACCACCACGCGCACCAGGGTCAGCCCGTACCAGATCACCACGATGGTGGGACTCGCCGCACTCGTGGTCGGGGCCGGAATCTTCGGCCTGAACATCGGTGTCGTCTCACTGATCATCGGCGGCTGTCTGGCCATCCTGAAACCGACCGCCTCCCACACCGCGCTGTCCAATGTCTCGTGGTCGACGATCGTCCTGGTCGGCGGCATGATCACCTACATCGAGGTTCTGGAGGCGGCGGGGACGGTCGACGTGATCTCCGACGCGGTCTCCTCCCTCGGAGCTCCGCTGATCGGGCTGCTGCTGTTGTGCTACCTGTCGGGGATCGTCTCGGCACTGGCGTCGTCGATCGCGACGATCGGTATCGCCATCACCATGGCCGCACCGTTCCTCGTCAGCGGTGACCTGCCGATCGCCGGGACCGCCGCGGCGATCGCCATCGCGGCCACGGTCGTGGACGTCTCACCGTTCTCCACGAACGGTGCCATGGTCCTGGCCAACGTCGACGCCGCCCACCGTGACCGGTTCTTCCGCCAGATGCTCATCTACTCCGGCGTCGTCGTGGTCATCGGACCACTGCTGGCATGGCTGCTGGTGTTCCTGCCGTTCTGAGGTGTGCCGACGGTGGTACCATGGCTTCGTCACGACACCGGCGGGACGACCCGTACGGTAGCCTCCTGAGCAGGGACGACCCCGCAGAAAATCCGGGTACACAGCTATGACCAGTGCATCCGATCGTGCAGGGCACACCGCTACCCTGCGCGACGCTTTCTCCTCCGCCGTCATCTTTCGCCTCATCCTCGGTTGGGGCACCTTCGTCGCAACCCTCCTCGCCCGGCCGTGGCTCCACGGAACTCTGTCGACACCGGTGCTGACCGCAGTTCTCGCCGGGATCATCACCGTCATCATCCTCTGTGCTTTCGGTGTTGTCGCCCAGGCGGAGCATCTGGCCCACCGGCTCGGCGACCCCTACGGCACCCTCATCCTCACCCTGTCGATCGTCATCATCGAGGTCATCCTGATCTCCGCGGTCATGCTCGGCCCGGGTGACCACACCACCATCGCCCGGGACTCCGTCATGGCCGTGTCGATGATCATCCTCAACCTGGTGATCGGTGTCGCGCTCATTGTCGGAGGCTTCCGCCACGGAGGCATGCTCCCGAACCGCACGGGGACGTCGGCCTACCTCTCGGTGCTGGTCGTACTGACGACGATGGCTTTCGTCATGCCAGGACTCATCGGCTCAGACGGCACCTACACCACCGCCCAGGAGATCCCGATCATCATCTTCACGGTGATGCTCTACGTCTTCTTCCTCTACCGTCAGATGGGGGCACAGCGCGGTGACTTCCAGGAGGTCGACTCCCGTCCGGAGGAAACCTCCCCACCGAGTGCCGACATTCGCGACGTCCTCGTCGACCACCGCCGGGAGATCCTCACCCGTTCGGCCATCCTGCTTCTCACGGTCCTGCCCATCGTGCTGCTGTCCCACGACATGGCCACCCTGCTGGACGACGGACTGGCCCGCGCGGGTGCACCGGTCGCGCTCTCCGGCGTGCTCATCGCAATGGTTGTCTTCCTCCCCGAGACACTCACCACCATCCGGGCCGCCCACCAGGGCGAAATCCAGCGGGTCAGCAACCTCTGCCACGGAGCCCTGGTCTCGACGGTGGGTCTGACGATCCCGGCGGTACTGACCATCGGCATGCTCACCGGCCAGCGGGTCGAGCTCTTCGAGTCGCCGACGAACCTGGTCCTCCTGGCGGTCACGCTGATGCTGTCGGTGGCGACGTTCACCGGGCGCCGGGTCACGGCTCTCCACGGCGCAGCGCACCTGATGGTGTTCTTCGTGTTCGGGTTGTCCATCTTCGCCTGAGTTCACCACGTACGCTGGGAAGATGCTGCGCCGCGGATTCCTCACGCATCGTCACCCCGCTGACGGGGGCGAGACGTTGTGGGCGCCGGGGTGTCCGGAGCACCCCGCCCGCTTCGTCGTCGATCCCCGTCCACCCCGGTACGGCATGCACGTCCCGGTCGTCTACGATGACACGGCTCCCGGCATCGCGACCCCGCTGGACCCGCTCATCCCGGTCGTCCCGGTGATTGACTGGCGCGGCCCTGTCGGCGTCGAGGTGACCGCACCCTCCGGCCTGGAACGACTCTGTCCTGCGCCGACGGTGGCAGACTACCGTGCCGCGGTCGACGACGGCTTCACACCCCCGCTGTCCCGGCATGTCAAGGACCCGGTGTTGCTGGCCCTCACCCTACGGATGATGCAGCTGTCCGTCTTCGAGGCGCAGCGGCTCTGCCGTCTCGCAGATGCCGTGACACCTGAGCTCCTGGACCACGTCCACCGCCTCGGCCCGGGCCTCGAGCACTCCCCCGAATTCGCCGACGAAGCCCTGGGAAACCTGCCGCCCGCGGCACTGGGCTCCCACCGTAGACGGGTGTTGCACGCCGTCTGTGTGGCGACGATGCTCGCACGAACCACCGGACCCCTCACCATGTTCCGGCGGATATCGGCGGACGATCTGCGTACGGTGCTCGCACCGTTCGTGACAGTCTGTGGTCCCGTCCCCGGTATCGACGTCGACGCACTGCGACCGCCGCCCGTGGAGCTGCCGGAACCCGTACCTCCACCAGTCATCCGCGCCCGTCAGCTCCATGATGCGGTGACCGGCACCCTCGTCTGGGCCGCTTTCCCGATACCACCCGAGGTGGGGCAGGTGGTGGCGGTGTTCACCGGCACGCCGACCTTCGGAGAGGTGGCGCTGGGGACAGCCTGCACCCACCACCGCATCACCGTCGTCAACGACGTTGAGCCCACAGGCCAGACGAGCATCCTCGTCACCCCCGCCCTCCCGTCAACCGAGGGAGACGTACAGGTCATGCCGGTGGACTGGTGCCGCACGTACCTTGCCGACAACCCGTCCTCCGTCGCCCGACCAGTTGCTGCTGAGCGCCACCCGGACATCGAGTCGGCATCACCACGACCGGTACGTCAAGGCGGCCGTCGACGTCTGCCGTGGAAACGCCCCGACCGCGCGCACGTCCTGCTCTGGGACACCGCCCTCACCGAACATGACCGGATCAGGGAACAGTATCTGCAGTATGAGATGAACCCGGAGCTGATCCTGCGCTACCCCGCCGTGACCGATGTCAGTGTCGACCAGACCGCGGCATTCCATGATGCCGCGCCCGGGCAGACGCCTTGCGGGCCAATGCCGTGCCGGCAGACCCTCGTCACGCCGACGCATACCACAGGGCGGTGAACGAGCTTTCCCGACGGTGGACGCAGTGTGAGGACCACGGCAGACGTCTCGGGCACACCCATCTGCCCACCGCTGACGCCACCGACCTGGACCGGGCAGTGAAACTGATCCGCCATGCTGCCGGGGCGTCCACGGACCTCGAGCGTGCCGCCTACCTGGACCGCGCGCAGAGGTTGGTGGACGACATCAGCTCCCGGCTCACCGTGCGGATCGGGCGAACCGCCCGGCGTCGTCTGTCCTCCCTCGCGTCGATCCCACAGCTGAGTCCTCCGCCCGACGCCGATACCCTATGATGTCTCCAGAGAACACCTCACCAACTGAATACCTGACCACCCACAGACACGGGGTGTCCCGCCACGCAGCACCTGCGCTGCGCCGGGGCTGAGATCACACCCGCTGAACCTGACCTCATTCACATGAGCGGAGGAATGTCCCATGCCGCCTGTCACAGCGGTGACCGTCGACTGCGTCGACGTCGCCTACCCGAACTCCCCTGCCGTCCTGCAGGACGTCCACCTCACTGTCCCCGTCGGCGAGCACGTCGCCGTCATCGGTCGCTCCGGGTGCGGGAAATCCACGCTGCTGCATCTCATCGGCGGTCTCCTCTCCCCAGATCACGGCAGCGTGACCGTCCTCAGTGATCCCGCCGGCACCGCCGACACCGCCGATTCCGCACGGCTGAACCACTGTGCTCTGATGCCCCAGGGCGACAGTCTGCTGCCCTGGTTCAGCGTCCGTGACAATGTCGCCGTTCCACTGCGCAACCGTGGTGTGGGACGACGCGCCGCACGCGCCCGGGCTGCCGAGGTACTGGCCTGGTGCGGGCTGGAGCACCACGCCCGTCGACGTCCCGACCAGCTCAGTGGCGGCATGCGCCAGCGTGCCGCTCTGGCCAGGGCATTGCTCGCCGGGAAACCAGTCCTGCTCGCCGATGAACCGCTCGGCGCACTGGACGCGATCACCCGTGCGGAAATCCAGGACTGGCTCCACACCGTGCTCAGCGAACCGCCCACGGATAGTGCCCATGGTGCGGCCACCACGATGATCATGGTCACCCATGACGTGGACGAGGCCCTGCTCCTGTCCCACCGGGTCGTTCTCCTGGCGGACGGCCGCGTGCGCCAGACGTGGCCGGGATGGTTCGGACGCCGTGGGGACCGTCCCCGGGAGGATGTCCTCGCCGATCCAGACTTCGCCGCGGCCCGGTCGGACCTGCTGCGGGAGCTCGCAGGAGGTGGGCAGTGAGTACACGTGTGCTCTCCTCCATTGCCCCGCCCCTGGTCACCGTGGTCCTCATCGCGCTGCTCTGGGTTGCGGCGACCTCCGGAACCCGTATCGAAGACTACGTCCTTCCCTCTCCGGTATCTGTCCTCGATGCACTGCGGGACAACTGGGCTGGACGGTTGGCCCCCGCCACCTGGCTCACGCTGACTGAAACGCTGCTCGGCATCCTGTGCGGCGTGGCCGTCGCCCTGGCCGTCACCGTTGCGGCGGGCTACCTGCCCCTGCTCGGACGTGCACTGACGCCACTGCTGGTGGCGTCACAGGCGATCCCCACCATCGTGCTCGGCCCGATCCTCACGATCGCGCTGGGCTACGGGATGCTGCCCAAGGTGATCGTGGTGGCCCTCGTCTGCTTCTTCCCGGTGGCGATGAACCTGCTGTCAGGTGTCGGCAGCGTTGAGCAACGCCTCGTCGACACCATGCGCAGCCTGCACGGCACCCGGCATTCGGTGTTCTGGCGGCTGCGGTTCCCGTCCTCCCTGCCCGCCGGCTTCGCCGGGCTCCGGGTCGCGGTGACCTATGCGCCGGTCGCCGCGGTGTTCTCGGAGTACACCGGTTCCACCGACGGTGTGGGGTACCTGCTGCTCCAGGCCATCCCCCGCCTGCAGACGGACTACGTCTTCGCTCTCGTCGTGGTGCTGACGGTCATGTCCGCCACGCTCCTGCTGACCGCCACCGGCCTGGAACGCCTCTGCTGCCCGTGGCAGTCCCCCACCCCCTCACGTCCTGCGAAAGGTTCCCGATGAAACTCCTGACCCGCTCTGTCGCTGTGTTGCTGACCGCCGCCACCACGTTCTCGCTCGCCGCCTGCGGCGGCGCAGAGGACGGCGACACCGGCCACACGCGCGTCCTGCTGGACTGGAACCCGAACCCCGACCATCTGTCCCTCTACACCGCCGAACACACCGGCGCCTATGACGACCGCGGTCTGGACGTGGAGTTCCTGCTGCCCGGAAACACCGCCGACGCCGCGAAGGACGTCTCGCTGGGACGGGCGGACATGGCGGTCAGCTACGAGACCGACACCATCCTCGCCCGGGCCGAGGGGCTGGATGTGGTCAATGTCGGGGCGCTGATCCCCACACCGCTGAACTCGCTGATCACCAAGACCAGCTCCGGGATCACCGCACCTGCGGACCTCGCCGGAAAGTCCGTCGCCGTCTCGGGCCTGCCGTCGCAGCAGGTCACCTTGAACTACATCGCGGACAAGGCAGGTATCGACCCGGAGTCGATCACCATGCCCAACGTCCAGCAGAACCTCAACCAGGCACTGCTCAGCGACCAGGTGGACGCCATCTTCGGTGCATACCCCAATATCGAGGGCGTCGAGCTCTCACAACGCACCGACATCACCACGCTGACCGCCGCCGAGATGGGGGTGCCGTCCTCCGCCGAACTGGTGATCATCGCCAACCCCACCCGACTCGCCGACGACGACGCCTACGCCGAACGGGTCCGCGGCTTCCTCGCAGCCACCGCCGAGGGGCACGACGCCGCGATGCGGGACGCGTCCCTGGCCGTCGAAGCGCTCACCCCGGAGACCGAGGGCGCCTACGACCCCGACCTGCTGGCGGCGATGGTCGACGCGACCATCGGGATCCTGAAGAAGGGCAACAGCGACGGCGACACCACGTTCGGTGTTCAGAACCCGCAGGCGTGGTCGGACTACGCCGACTGGATGCGCGACAACGGGCTGCTCGATGCGGCGACGGGAAGCAATGCCCTGATCAACGGTGCCGACGCCACCACCAACGACTACCTTCCGGAGTAGGCACGTCTCTCGGCCGCCTCATCGGCCAGGTCCTTGGCAGACTGCAGACCGGCCCGTAACTCTGAAGTCCCCGCGTCAAGATCGTCACCGTCCACGGTGAAGGGCTCGCCGACCACGACATGCACGGTCACCCGACGCCCACCCAACCGGGGCCGCTCCCCCCGGGTCCAGAGCTTCTGCGTCCCGGAACACCCGACCGGCACGATCACCGCACCGGACTGCGCCGCCATGCGCACCGCACCCGATTTCATCTCACCGATCTCCCGGTCATGCCGGATCGTCCCCTGGGGGAAGACCGCGACGACCTCGCCGTCCTGCAGTGCGTCCACTGCCGCGGAGAACGACTCCCTCCCCTTCCCCGGGGTACGGTCGACGGCGATGCCGCCCAACTCGACGAACAGCTTCGTGATCCACCTGTTCGCGAACGCCTCCTTCTTCAGCATGTACCGCGGTTTACGGTCGCCGCGGAGCTGGAGTGGCCCACTGACGGGAATGACGTCGTAGTAGGCTCGGTGGTTCGGGGCGAGGATCACCCCGCCGCTGAGGGGAACATTGTCCGCCCCGACGATCTCGACCCGGATGTTCTGCAGGTAGAAGATCCACAGGATCAGGTTCTTCGCCAGGTCGTAGAAGGACCGTCGACGTTGTCTCGGTGCGGGCCGCGTGCCGTCAGGGGTGGTGATGATGGCGCGTGCCGCCCAAGACATTTCATTCGACATGGGAAGTACCCTAGCCGTCACTCCGGACACGGGAGCCGGTAACCCAGAAGTTCCTCAGATATTCGTGACCGCTCCCACCGACGCGGACTGCACCAGCTTGGCGAACTTCCCGAGCACCCCGTGCAACCGCGGGTTCGGCGGCGGAGTCCAGCCCTCTGCCCGTTCCGCCAACGTCTTCTCGTCGACGAGGAGGTCGATGGAGCGCGACGGGATGTCCACCCGGATGGGATCGCCGTCCTCGATGAAGGCGATCGGGCCGCCGTCGACCGCCTCCGGGGCGACGTGGCCGATCACCAGACCGGTCGATCCGCCGGAGAACCGGCCGTCAGTGATCAACAGGACATCCTTGCCGATACCGGCGCCCTTGATGGCACCGGTGATCGCCAGCATCTCCCGCATGCCGGGGCCGCCCTTGGGTCCCTCATAGCGGATCACGACCACGTCGCCCTTCTTCAACTCACCGTTGAGAACGGCGTCCATCGCCGGCTGTTCCTGGTTGAACACCCGTGCCGTGCCCTCGAACACCTCGGCGTCGAAGCCGGCGGTCTTCACCACCGCCCCGTCGGGGGCCAACGAGCCCTTGAGGATGCTCAGACCGCCGGTGGCGTGCAACGGCTCATCCATGCTTCGCAGGATCTTCCCGTCCGGGTCCGGTGGGTTGATCTCGGCGAGATTCTCCGCGACCGTCCGGCCAGTCACGGTCAGGCAGCTGCCGTCGATGAGACCGGCGTCCAGCAGTGCCCGCATGACCACCGGGATACCGCCGACCTTGAAGACGTCATTCATCACGTACCGGCCGAACGGTTTGAGGTCGCCGAAGTGCGGGACCCGGTCGCCGACGTCATTGAAGTCCTGCAGCTTCAGGTCGACACCCGCCTCATGGGCGATGGCCATCAGGTGCAGCACGGCATTGGTGGAACCACCGAGGGCCATGACCACCGCGACAGCGTTGAGCAGGGATTCACGGGTGATGATGTCGCGGGTGGTGATTCCCTTGCGCAGCAGGCCGACGACGGCCTCACCGGACCGGCGTGCGTACTCGGTGCGGTTCCGGTGGATCGCCGGTGGCGCGGCGGACCCGGGCAGGCTCATCCCCATCGCCTCAGCGGCCGAGGCCATGGTGTTCGCGGTGTACATGCCTCCGCACGCCCCCTCACCGGGGCAGACGGCGCGCTCGATGATTCCGACGTCCTCCTCCGACATCTTGCCCGCCCGACATGCTCCGACCGCCTCGAAGGCGTCGATCAGGGTGACTTCCTTCTCCGTCCCGTCCGACAGGCGTGCCTGCCCCGGCATCGTCGAACCGTTGTAGAGGAACACCGAGGACAGGTCCAGCCGCGCCGCGGCCATGAGCATGCCGGGGATGGACTTGTCGCAGCCCGCCATCACGATCGACCCGTCCAGTCGTTCGGCGGACATCACCGTCTCCACCGAGTCCGTGATGACCTCACGGGACACCAGGGAGTAGTGCATGCCCTCGTGCCCCATCGAGATGCCGTCGGACACCGAGATCGTGCCGAACTCGAGCGGGTACCCGCCCGCCGCGTGCACGCCTTCCTTGGCGAAACCGGCGAGCTTCTTCAGGGTCAGGTTGCAGGGGGTGATCTCATTCCAGGAACTGGCGACGCCGATCTGGGGCTTGTCCCAGTCGTCGTCGCCCATGCCGACCGCCCGGAGCATACCTCGGGCCGCGGTCTTCTCCAGGCCATCGGTCACGTCCCGGGAGCGGGGTTTGATGTCTACTGAGTCTGTGTCTCTGCTGTCTGTGTTGTGATCCATATCCCAACTCTAGTAGACGTGCCCTCGAGGAGCTTCCGTCCTTCCACTGTCGGTGACGGTGACGGCGAGTCGACCGTCCTGCACCTCGACCACGAGGTCGGTGAGGTCATCGAGGACGGCGTCCGCCGACGCCTCGCGTCCGAGCGCTTCCAGTGTCCCGCGCGGGTGGGACGTCGCCACCGCGAGGACCCGGCCACCGGCGGCGCGTCCGGCAGCCAACCCCGCGGGGGCATCCTCGATGACCAGGCAGTCCAGCGGATCCACGCCCAGCGCCTCGGCCGCCTTCCGGTACCCCTGCGGGTCCGGTTTTCCCTCGACAACGTCCTCGGCGGCAATCAGACTCTCCGGGACGGGGAGCCCCGCCGCGCCGAGCCGTGCGCGCATCAGCTCCTGCGAACCCGAGGTCACGGCCGCCCAGAGACTCCTGGGCAGTGACGCGAGCAGGTGTGCCGCACCAGGGAGCGCGACAACACCGTCGACGTCGCCGGTTTCCTTCGCCTCCAGCTTCTCGGCCTCGACGGCTACCTGGTCAGCCGGGAGGAAGTCCGCGATGGTGTCGGCGGAGCGCCGGCCGTGGCACACGGCGAGGACCTCATCGGCCTCTATGTCATGCTCGGCTGCCCACGCGCGCCATGCCCGGTTCACGGCCGCGGTGGAATCCACCAGGGTGCCGTCGATGTCGAAGAGGATGGCGGCGACGGTGAATCTGGAATCTGTACTCATCAATGCTCCCGTGGGTGGCGTCAGCGTGGGTTCCGGCGGTGTGGCACGAGTCTACGGTCACATGAAGATCAGCGGAACAGCCCACAGGGCCGTGAGTGCGAGCCAGACAAGGACATTCGCCCAGCGGTAGTGGACGACCAGCGCGGCAAACTCCCTGAGGAACGCCGAGGGCAGGTAGTAGGACGGTGTCACCGACCCCAGTGCGCGTACCCGCAGGCGTAGTTGGCGCGAAAGCGACACCGACCGCAGCACGTGGAAGTTGCTGGTCACGATGAGCAGAGCCGGGTCAACCAGCCCAGCGTCCCTCAGCACCTCTTCGGTGAACAACAGGTTCTCCTCGGTGTTCGTGGACTGGGTCTCCATGAGGATCCTGCCACCGGGGACCCCTCGTCCCCGCGCGTAGTCCGCCATCGCCTCCGCCTCGGCACGCGTCTCGTCCGTCCCCTGACCACCGGACATGACCATCAACGGAGCGGTTCCTGCGTCCTCCTGGGCGGTGTATTCGGCGACCGCCTTGTCCACCCGTGCCGCCAGCAACGGTGACACCGCGCCGTCGACGAGTCCGCAGCCGAGGACGACAATGACGTCCACGACATCTGCGTCGTCCCGGTGCGGGATCCAGCGGTAGACCACCGCGTAGACGGTGTAGGCGACCAACTCGACGATCAGCATGGCCCCGGGAATCAGGGTCAGCACCGCGACATTCACCGCCGCACGGGCTGACCAGGACAATACGGCCACATCACCCGCCGCGATGTAGAGCGCCGTCGCCGCAAGACCCACCGTCCCCAGCAGGGCGACCCCGATCACGGCGGGCGTCAGGGTCGCCAGTCGGATCCCCTCACGGCGTACCACGACCCCGGTGTTGGCGATGAGCGAGAACCCCGCGATGATCACCAGGACCGGAAGGATGAGCGTCGGTGCCGTACCGATCAGTGCCGGCACCGACACGGCGTGCACCGGCATCAGTGCAGAGGTCAGTGCCAGTACCGCGTACCAGAGTGCACCGACGGTGGCGAGCAGCCAGAACCCGTTGGACGGACGTCGCGGATGCCTCCGTATCCGCCAGACGGTCACCCCGGCGATGATCGACAGAGGGGCGAGCGACATCACTGAGGCGGTGTACATGGTGGTCACTATCCCCGGTTCCGGACGCCGGGTCATCGTGCCCAGGACTGAACTACCGCGCGGGACGACTCATCCCGTGGTCGGACATGGACGCCTCACACGTAGCCCCGGTACCTGCTCGGGGGAACCCCGTGGTGCCGGGCGAAGACGTGGCTGAAGGAACTGGTGCAGGAGTACCCGAGGTGCTGGGCGACCCCGTCCACCGGGACACCGGCAGAGAGGAGTTGGCGGGCGATTCCCATCCTCATCGAGGTCCGCCACTGACGGAAGGCCCCGGCCCCGTCCCCGGCGAGCGCACCCGTCAGCTCCGACCGGGAACACCCGAGATGCTCCGCCCACTCCTCCACGGTGCGGCCCGAGGACGGGTCCCGGCGAAACGTCTCCAGAAGTCGTGTCATCAGTCTGGAGTCCTGTACGTCTCCATCGCTCCCGCTGGCCAGGTAGGTGTAGAAGAGCCCGTCCACCAGTGCCGTCTGTCTGGCGAAGAGCGGATCGTATTCCTGTGCCGACGCTCCGAGAAGAGTGTCTGCATTCAGGCCCTCCGCGCACAGTCGGACCGGGCCTCCGCCGTGCTGCGCCCGACCGACCCGGGCCCCGACCGGCAGGACCAGGCTGTCATTCCCCATGTGCACGACATTCGGGATGCCCGCGGGAAGCCATGCCAGATCGCCCTCCACCAGTTCCAGATTCCCGCCACCGGCGGACACGCGAGCAGAACCCCGGTAGACCCAGATCAGGACGTGCATCCTGTTGGTCCTCGGCCAGGTGGACCTCTGACTGCCGGCACCCGACGCGGGTGACTCGGCACATCCCAAGGCCTCCGACGACCGGAGGCGTGCGGCGGTCGTCCCCATCGTCTCCCGGAACAGCCGCGCGAGCGCCGACCCCGACGATAGTCCGACGCGGTGAGCCGCGGTCTCCAGCGTCATCCCGGAGCCCCGTAGAAGCGCCGTCGCCGACGCGATCCGTGCCCTCGCCCTCCACTGCCCGACGGACAGAGACGTCTCGCTCCGGAACCGCCGGTTCAGGGTCGCCGGTGACAGGTGGACCGCATTCGCCAGGGACGCCACCGTCCCGGTCGACGTCGGATCATCCAGGAGGAGTTTCGCCGCCGCACGCGCGCCCGCTGACGTCGGCAACGGCGGCCGGGCGATTCCCGCCGGTGTTGTCGTGGATGGACCGGTCCCACGCAGGTAACCGAGACTCGATGCGAACTGCTCGACGAGGCCGTCCCGCCACTGCTCCGCGACCACTCCGCCGGACACGGTACCGTCCACCCGAAACGGCAGGACGTCGGTGTCCCTGCACCGGAATCCGACGACTCCCGCGTCCGGCGCACGGTCCACCCGCACGCCGACCCCCTGGTCAACCCAGATTCCCCGGCCCGCCCCCACCCTACGGACGCCATCTGCGCCACCCGCTCCCGTTCTGGTGACGACCTGCGCGGAACCGGAGACCGTCCAGTAGAAGACCGGAAAATTCAGTTCAACAGTGTGCGTCATACGGTCAATCCGGTCCATGAGGCTGACCATACACTTGTCCACCGTGAGGAAAGTAAGGCTTAGCTACAGGAGGAGAATTGTGAGAACACCGGGTTGGACACGGCGTTGCGTCTCGGCGGTCGTCGCGTGCGCGTGTGCGGCAGGACTGGCGTCGTGCGCGTCAGGGACAGACGGATCCGAGGGGCCCGCCGGCAGCACGGCAGACACAGCAGCGCAGCCCGCGGAGACGTCGGTGCCCGTCGAGCATGCCTTCGGCAGCACCGAGGTTCCTGTTCACCCCGAACGGGCCATCAGCTTCAGCCAGGCCTGGACGGACGCCTTCGCCTCTCTCGGGCATCCCGTGGCGACAGAGGTCGTCAGCACTCTCTTCGACGCGGGTGTGCCCTGGTCCACGGAGGCCGCCGGGGAATCCATCACCAATTCCGGTGGCGGTGCCGACGCCATCTCATCCTTCGGGGTGGAGGAGATCGCCGCGAAGAATCCGGACGTCATCTTCGCCGGTTACGTCCCCGACCAGGAGACCTTCGACGCACTCTCCGCTATCGCACCGACGGTGGCCACGGTCGGGACCGGGAAGGTCGACGACTGGAGGGAGGTCACCACCGCCGCAGGTCACATTCTCGGTGACGACGACGGAGCCGAGGACGTCATCGCCGGGGTTGACGACCTGATGCACCAGGTCGGCGAAGACCATCCCGCCGTCGACGGTGCCACCTTCGCCTACGCCGCCTACTCCGAGGGAAGTTTCAGCGTGATCTCGTCGCCGGAGGACGCGGCGAACCGATTCTTCACCGACCTGGGGATGACCCTGTCCGCAGACGACATCTCCGGCACCGAAACCAAACGTGGCATCTCGGTGTCCGCCGAGAACATCAGTCTGCTCGACATGGACCTGCTGGCGTTGTGGGTACGTGCCGACAGCCCCGACGACATCGCCGGCTGGTCGTCACTGCCGTCGGTCGAACACGGCACCGCGGCCGAGCTGGACTCCCCTGCCGCCACCGCCCTGGGCGCACCGACGGCCCTGAGCATCCCCTGGCTCCTCGACCAGCTCGAGCCCTACTTCACCAATCTCTGACACCGCACTCCGGGAGGAGCACACATGAACCACCCAACAGACCGCACCACGCAGGACGCCCGGGACGTCACGTCCGTCCTCAACAGCACAGAGCACAGGAAGGGCCTCAGTGAACTGGTCCTGGACGTCACCTCAGTGTCCCGCCGCTACCCCTGGCTGGCCCGCGTCACCGGCCATGTCGCCGGTATCACCGACACGACCGCCTGGGAGCACCCCAATCTGGCGGTGCGGCTGGCGGTCCCCGACCCCGGCGACGAGATCGGTGCACTCACCGGCCAACCCGACACGTGCCGACGGGTGTACACCATCGCGGAGTTCGACCGGCGGTCGTCCACGGTGGCCGTCGACATCGTGGTGCATGGCTCGGACTCACCGATGATGTGCTGGTTACGCGATCTTGTCCCCGGCGACCGTGTCCCGTTCGCGGGTCCCCGGCCGCATCCCGCCCCGTCCGGCGTGTCCGACGGTCGGCGCATACATCTTCTCGCCGACGGTTCAGCGTATCCGGCCGCCAGTGCGATCGCGCGGGCGGTACCGGTCGACACGGTCACGCTGGCACTTCCCGACGCCGGCCCGGCCGATCGCTACTCCGGTGATTTTCCCGGCGCGACGCTCCACCTCGCCGACAACTCCTCACCCACTCCCCTCGCTGACGTGGTCGCTTCCCTACCCTCGGACGGTTCGAGCGCGTTCTGGGCCGCCGGTGAACGCGAAGACATCCGGGGGGTACGTCACCACTGCCTGCGTACACTGCGTCTGCCGAAAGAACAGGTCCAGGTGTTCGGCTACTGGCGACGTGGCAGGACCGGCACCCAGGCGGACCTGGCGCGTCTGCGCGCTGCGGCCACCTACCAGGCTGAGGGGCGTTCCTTCAGCGAGGCCGATGACTTCGACATCGAGATCTGAGGTCAGTTCCTCTCCGCCCGCTGTTTGAGTGCATCCAGGGTCTGACGAATTCCCTGCTCAAGCTCGTCAGCGTGGCTGTCTGCTCCGCCCAGCAGGAAGCGGGCGAAAAGACTGCTGACCCCGGTCAGCCTCCCCGGGACGGGTCGACGGAGGGTGAGTTCGGTGCCGGCGTCGGTCTCCTTGAGCTCGTACACCCACCGTGCCCCGCTGGTCACGGTGTCCCAGGACAGTTCCCGGTCCGGAGAGACGGTACGGATACGGCTCCGGGTCGGCCACACCACCACTTTCCGCCGGTTGATCCCGATGTAGTTCTGCCCCTCGCGGAGCCCGCCGGGCAGGATCGGCACCATGGTGACGAGTTCGGGGCTGGCCGCCGCGAGGTTCCGGAAGTCGGTGATCACCGACCAGACGTCCCGCGCCTGCGCATCGATGGTGACCGACGAGCTGAGTTCGCGTGCACTGTCGTTGTTTCCCATGGCATCTCTCCTGGTTGTCGTCTCTGCGGGCCGTGCCTGACCGCCCCAGTATCACAGTTCGTCGTGGAAACTTCCCGGGAACCGGAGGATCATGGGTCTCATGACCACGTACAGCTGGAACTCGCTGCTCCTCGACCAGATGGACTGGCACTGGACGCATCAGCTCCGGGCACGGCTCGACGGGCTCACCGACGACGAGTACTTCCGGGAGCCGGTCGCCGGTTGCTGGAGTATCCGACCCCGGGGAACCGGCACTGCCCCGGTGCAGGCAGGCGCAGGATCCATGGCCATCGACTTCGCGTTTCCCGAGCCGACCCCACCCCCGGTGACCACGATCGCCTGGCGGCTCGGACATGTCATTGTCGGTGTCCTCGGCATGCGCAACGCCTCCCACTTCGGCGGTCCGCCCGTCGACTATGGCTCCTTCACCTACGCCACCACGGCACAGGAGGCTCTGGCCCAGCTCGATGAGCAGTACGGCGCATGGAAGGCCGGGGTGGCGTCCCTCGGCGAGGACGGGCTCTCACGTCCCTGCGGGGACGCGGAGGGTCCCTTCTCCGACGATCCGTTGGCACGCCTGGTCCTGCATATTCACCGCGAGCTCATCCACCACCTCTCCGAGGTCTGTCTGCTCCGAGACCTGTACAGGTGAAGTACGTTCACAGCTGACATGCAACCGCCGTGCTGGTCCAGAAAGATCCCCGTAGACAGGCGACGCGGGGACGCATGACGTACCACGACTGCGGTACGTGAAATCCCATGTCTGTGGGATTCGGAGCGGTGCCGATCCCGAAACAATGGTCACATGACCAGCCCACCGAACAAGATCAGTCATCAACTGCGTGCCCCGGGGAAGCTCCACGCCTTCAACCGCTACGAGCTGAAGTACCTGGTGCCCGCAGAGCAGGTGCCTGCCATCCGCGAGGAACTGTCCCGGCGGATGGAGCACGACCCCCACGCCGGGCCAGGCGGTTACGGCGTGTGGAGTGTCTACTATGACACCGACAAACTGCGCTTCTACTACGAGAAGATTGAGGGGCTGAAGTTCCGACGCAAGCTGCGGATCCGTCGCTACGGCGAGACCGGCGGCGCCGACGAACCCGTGTCCGCCGACTCGATGGTGTCGGTGGAAATCAAACAGAGGGTCAACCGGGTCACCCAGAAGCGACGGGTCATGCTCCCCTACCACCTGGCACTGGACCTGTGCGACCGTCGCATGCGGGTCGAGTACCCGGGTGCCGACCAGAGTTTCATTGATGAGGTCCTCGACCTGGTGATCAGGCTCGACCTCCGTCCGACGGCGATGACGGGGTACCGGCGTGAGCCGTACGTCGGCACCGACGCCGATCTCGGTCTCCGGGTCACCCTCGACCACCGCGTCCGTGGACGTGACCGCGACTTCGACCTGCGCTCCGAGACGGAGAGCCGCTACATCATCCGTCCTGACCTGGCGGTCATGGAGGTCAAGGTCAATGAGCGTGCCCCCTACTGGGTGACCGACATGGCCGCCCGGCATGACATGCAGGTCCAACGGATCTCCAAGTACTGCCAGAGCGTCGAGGCCCACCGCCTGGCGCCACGGTCACTCTTCCACGCCCCGGAGGACGACCACGTCGACCCGTCCTCCCTCGTCCGCACCAACTGAGAAAGAAAGTCTTCCATGGATCTCAATTTCGGTCTCACCGACCTTTCCGGCACCTTCAGCGTCGCCGACGTACTTCTCTCCCTGTCCCTCGCTTTCGTCTGCAGCCTCGTCGTCGCCTGGGTCTACCGCAACACCCACAAGAACATCAGCTACAGCCAGGGCTATGTGCAGACCCTGATCATCCTCGGCATGCTGATCTCCCTGATCATGCTCGTTGTCGGATCTAACGTGGCCCGGGCATTCGCCCTGGTCGGAGCATTGTCCGTGGTCCGCTTCCGTAACGCCATCAAGGAGACCCGTGACGTGGGCTTCATCTTCCTGGTGATGGGTATCGGTATGGCTTGCGGCACCCGCTTCTACACGCTGGCCGTCCTCGCCACCGTCGTGATCTGCGCCGTCATCCTGGTGATGCACCGGTTCAACTGGTTTGCGCTGGACGTCCAACGACAGGTCGTGAAACTGCAGGTGCCGGCCGACGGCGACGACTACGCTCCGATGATCGACGACATCCTCATCCGGAACACCACCGAGTACGAACTGATCAGCACCGAGAGCGTGCGCGGCGGCTCCCTGGTGGAGTACAGCTACACCGCGAAGCTGAAGAAGAACGTGAAGGCCGCGGACCTGATCAACGAGTTGCGTGTCGTCAATGCCGGCCAGAAAGCCACCGTCCTGACCGGGTACGACCAGACGGACATGTGACATGGCCCAGCCCACGGACACACAACGCACACCACTCCGCCACCGGCTGCCGGTACGGCTGCGGCATCACTGGAAGCTGCTGCTCGTCATCGTGGCGGTCGTCGTCACCGTCGCGATTGCCTTCGGTGCCAGTATGGTGCGCCCCTACATCACCTCCGAACTGGTCTCCGAGACCGTGATCACCCAGGACATCGGAGGGGACTCCGACCTTTTCGAAGGCGACGACCACACCATCGACATCAGCTTCAACCAGGCGGAATACGACGACATGATCGCGACCTTCCGTAATGAGGACGAGAAGGAGTACATCCGTGCCGACATCACCATCGACGGGACCCTGATCGAGAATGTCGGGCTGCGACTCAAGGGAAACTCCACGCTCTCGTCGCTGAGCGGAAGCGGCGCAGGTCCCGGCGGCGGGACCGGTGAGGACCGCGACATGCCCGAGGGCATGGAAATGCCCGAAGGAATGGAGGATATGGGCGGCACAGGTGGCATGGGCGGCATGACCCAGCTCTCCGAGGACTCCCCCGAAGAACTCCCGTGGCTGATCAGTTTCGATGAATATGAAGAAGGCAGGGCCTACCAGGGGATGACGGAGATCGCCCTCCGTCCTGCCGCCAGCGGTTCCGATGTCGCACTGAACGAGGCCCTCGCGCTGGAGATGACTGCGGAAGCGGGCCAGACGACCCAGGACTACAGCTTCACCTCCGTATCAGTCAACGGTGGCGAATCAACGGCACGTATCGTACTCGACAGCCCGGACACGCTGTGGGCCGATGACCTGGGCGACGGTGTCCTCTACAAAGCCCGGGCGGGCGGGTCACTGGACTACGTCGGAGACGATCCGACAGAGTACGAGGAATCATTCAAGCAGATCAACAGCGAAGGCGGTTACGACCTGCAGCCGGTGATGAACCTGTTGAAGTTCCTCGACCAGTCGTCGGACGAGGAGTTCGCCGAGCAGCTCGGAAACTATCTCGACACTGAATCGTTCGCGCAGTACCTCGCACTGCAGGAGATCCTCTCCAACAACGATGCGATGGACGGCCCGGGCAACAACTACTACCTGTGGTACGACACCGACGACGAGAAGTTCACGGTGCTGTCGTGGGACCTGAACATGGCCCTGTCCGGGATGATGGGCGGCACGGGCGGCGCGGGCGGTCCAGGTGGCGACGTGGCGGAAGACCCCGGTGACACTGCTGCCGAAGGTGATGCGGAAGGCACCGTCGACGGGCGTCCGCAGATGCCGCAGATGCCGCAGATGCCGCAGACCGGGGAGATGCCGGAGTTCCCTGACGGCATGCCCGGCGGTACCGGCGGTGGAGACCTGGAGATGCCTCAGATGCCCGACCGCGGTGAGGGGGAGGAAGACGGACCCGGGGGTGGAAGTGACAGCAGCATCCTCAAGGAGCGGTTCCTCGACAACGACGAGTTCTACGCCATGTACGAGAACGCCTACACCGATCTCTACGGCCGACTGATCGCCAGTGGCTACGCCGCCGACACTCTCGATGAGCTCACCACCCGAGCAGAGGCCGCCGGAGACACCGGTGCGACGGCGCTCGCGGAGTCCATACGGTCCACCCTGGAGTCACTCTCCGAGGATGCTCCCGAACCCAGCTCCGGTATGGGCATGGGAGGCGGTGGAGCCGGCGCGATGGGCGGACCTCCGGGCACTACCGACGGTACCGGTACCGGAGCCACTCAGGACGCCCAGTCCACCGAGACCTGACAGCGCACATCCCCGGTGGTGTCAGCGGGTCACGTCGATGACGAGTTTGCCGTTGGCCTCCCCCGACTTCGACACCTCCAGTGCCTCAGCAGCCTCCCCCAGCGGGAACGTCCGGTCGATGTGCACCGAAACCGCGCCCTCGGAGACCTTCTCCAGGAGATAGTGCAGCCGGCCACCGTCCGGGCGTACCCACACCCAGCGCCCGCCGTGTTCCTCGACATCGCTGTCGGCGATCGAGACCAGGCGGTTTCCATGATCCGCCCCCAGAAGCGCGAGGCTCTGGTCCAGCACACCACCGACGAAATCCACGACGGCGGTGATCCCGCCGGGCGCGATCTCACGCACCCGGTCTTCGAGTCCGTCCCCGTAGGCGACCGGCGTCACGCCCATCTCGCGGAGCCGGTCATGGTTCTTCGGTGATCCCGTACCGATCACCGTGGTCCCGTAGTCGACGGCGAGTTGCGCGGCGATGTGCCCGACCCCGCCGGACGCGCCGTGGATCAGCAGTGTGTCGTCAGGTGACAGTTGTACGGTCTCGAGGGCGCGGAGTGCGGTACCTCCCACCAGCGGAATGCTGGCAGCGGTGTCGATGTCCACGTCCGCGGGGACGACGGCAGCCGACTCTGCGGGAACGGCGACGTACTCCGCATAGGTTCCACCGTGGACGACCTCTTTTCGCGCGTAGGCTGCGACCCGGTCACCCACCGAGAACTCGGGGGTGTCAGGACCGGTCGCTTCGACGGTGCCGGCGACGTCCCACCCCGGAATGACGGGGAAGACGGCGTCCAGCATGGGGTCGAGGCCGCCGGCCATCACTTTCCAGTCGACGGGGTTCACGGCGGCGCGTTCGACCCGGATCAGGATGCTTCCGGGGCCTACTTTGGGCACCGGCACATCGTTGAGCTGCAGAATGTCAGGATTTCCGTATTCCGGGTAAGTCATGGCACGCATGTGTCAGCCAACAGGTCGCAACGCCTCCGTATTCCATACCCCCTGGGGTACCACCCCCGCACCCGCCGCTGCGCTGGGCATATCAGGGTCGTTCCCCTACCCCGAACCACACCGCTGCAGCGCCCCTCATCTCCTCGGTGAGCACTGCGTGGGACACCGGGTCGACCCCTGACTCACGCACCATCTGTTCGAGAGTGTCCCTCACCCACCACACATCTACCGGGTGAGCCTCCGGAGTGACTTCCAACGCGGCACTGAAGCGTTCCAGCGGCAATGCTGCACGCTCCCTGACCTCCTCCGGGCTCAACCCGGAGCGGGTCAGGTTCTCGGCGAACTCCGATGCCGTCTGTCGCCGTTGCTGATCATTGAGGGACATGTCCCCATCGTGCCAGAGTCCCCGCCTCCCCGTTCGTCAGGACGGGAAGGCGGGGACTCTGAAGATACGTCAGTAGTGGGCGGGCGGATCGCTGCCCGGGAAAGATTCTTCCTCCCACTGGTCCACGCGACGCTCAGCCGCTTCAGCGCTTTCCTTGCCGGAACCGGGGCGCTCCGACTCGTCGTCCGCGACCTTCTTCAGGTCCGGGTCGTCGCGCTTCTTGTCGTCACTCATCGTAACCTCCACTTCCCTTATCTCTGGTCCACGTGTCGGATACCTTGCGGATCCCAGGATACGCGTCTCAGCGAAGTTCTTCCGCCAGTGCGACGATGATCCCCTCCGGGCCGCGCAGGTAGCACAGACGGTAGGCGTCCCCGTACCGGACGATCTCGCCGACGAGCTCGGCGCCGTGTTCAAGGAGTCGACGGACGGTGCCGTCCAGGTCATCGACGGCGAACATGATCTGCCGTAGTCCGGGTGTCTCCACCGGTTCCGGTTTCCGGACGCCTGGATCGGGTTCCGGGCGCAGGTACCTCGTCACCTCGATGCGTCCGTGGCCGTCCGGGGTGTGCAGCATCGCGATGTCGGCGGTCACACCGTCAATGCCGCAGATCCGGTCCACCCACTCACCACCGACCTGCGTGGTGCCGTCAACCTCCATCCCCAGTTCGCGGAAGAAGTCGACCGCCGCATCAAGATCCCGGACGACGACAGTGACATGGTCCATGCGTTGAAGTGCCATGACGTCGAGCTTAGGCCTCCGGGAGCCGGAGCCCTGCACACTCGACTACTTACCGCTGTACACGGGGAACGCGCTGCTCTCCCCGTAGTCTTTCTCATCGAGGCTCCGCAACGCCTCCATGTCCTCTGCGGAGATCTCGAACCCGACCTCTGCGTTAGAACGCATGTGCTCCGGGTTCGCGGTCTTCGGCAGCGACACCGCCCCCAGCTGCAAGGTGTAGCGGATGCACAGCTGCGGCACGCTCACCTCATATTTGCCCGCCATCGCAGTAACATTCTCATTGCCGAGGATCTCACCGTGCGCGATCGGCGAATAGGCCTCGACGACGATATTCTTCGACGCGCAGTAGTCGATCAGCTCGCTGGGGGTGTTTCCGGCGTGGACGAGGATCTGGTTCACGTGGGGGGCCACCGAGCCGTTCTCGAGGATGTTGTCCAGGTCGTCCTCCCGGAAGTTGGAGACTCCGATCGAACGCAGCTTGCCAGCCTTGTAGGCCTCCTCCAACGCCCGCCACGCCTCTCGGTTGCCCTCGGCGTAGTCACCGCCCCGAAAGTCGTCCCAGGGTTGCGGGCTGTGGATCAGCATCAGGTCGATGTAGTCCAGGCCCATGGTTTCCAGGGACTGGTCGATCGCGGCGACGGCTCCGTCATAGTCCTTAACCTCGGCGGCAAGTTTCGTGGAGACGAACAGGTCCCCGCGAGCCACGCTACTGGTGCGGACGCCCTCGCCGACGCCCCGTTCGTTGCCGTAGGCCTGGGCGGTGTCGATGTTGCGGTAGCCGGCGCTCACGGCGTCTCGGACCGCCTGGGCGGCCTGGTCGTCATCGATGAACCAGGTCCCCAGTCCGAGCGCAGGGACCTCCACACCGTTGGACAGGGTGTAGCTTTCGTTGTAACTCATCAGGCCTCCTGAGATAGCGTGCTGTAGTGCTCGTCAGTGACCGGTTCCAGCCACTCATTGCGGGTGTCTTCACCGGGGACCTCCACGGCGAGGTGGGTGAACCAGGAGTCCGCCTTCGCGCCGTGCCAGTGCTTCACCCCGGCGGGAGTGCTCACCACACTGCCCGGTGTCATGCTCACCGGCGTCTCCCCCTCTGCCTGGTACCAGCCACTGCCGTCGGTGCACAACAGGATCTGACCACCACCGGACGAGGAGTGATGGATGTGCCAGTTGTTCCGGCAGCCCGGTTCGAAGGTCACGTTTCCGATGGTGACACCCTCGGTGGTGAGCATGTTCAGAAAGCTCTGACCGACGAAGTTCTCAGCGTAGGCGGTGTTGGGCTCCCCTACGGGAAACGTCGGTACGTACCCTGAATCAGTCATTCTTCTTCTCCTTCTTCTCCCTGGATTCTCCTTGGGCAATGGTCAGGACGATCTTGCCGACGGCCTCGCCGGAGCGGAGACGATCGGCAACGTGCGCCGGATCGGTGATGTCCAACGTCCTGTCGATGACCGGACGAATCTCGCCCCGGGCGACGGCAGGAAGGACGTCCGGCAACAGCCCGGCGATGATGCCGGACATCTCCGTGTCCCGGGTGAACCCGAACGACACACCGTGGACGGTGAGGTGCCGGTACGACAGCGCATCAAGATCAATAGTCGATGCCGCTCCGGCGAGCCGCCCGATATTCACCACGTGACCGTCTTCCGCGGTAGCAGGAAGACACTCGGCGAAGGTCTGCCCGGCGACGTGGTCGAGGACCACGTCCACCCCGCGCCCGTTCGTGGCGTCGAGGACCGCATCGGTGAGATCCTCCTCCCCGGTGACGACCACAGTGTCGGCCCCGAGCCCGAGCAACCGGCCACGTCCGGCTGACCTCCTGGTCGTCGCGATGACGGAGGATGCTCCGAGCGCCTTCGCCATCTGTACCCCGATCACCCCGATGCCGCTGGTGGCTCCCGTGATCAGCACGTCCTGGCCTGCCGTGAAGCCTGCCACCGTAAGCGCACCGTGCTCAGTCAGCAGCCCGGTGGGGAGCGCACAGGCGCTCTCCGAGGAGAGGCCTTCCGGACGGGGCAGGACGAACCGGTGGTCGACAACGACGTATTCCGCGAATGACGCCGGCACAGATCCCATGACCGCGTCGCCGACGGCCCAGCGCCCCGCGTGCTCCCCGACGGCGACGATTTCGCCGGCGTACTCGAAACCCGCGATGAATTCTCTGCCGTGCCCTCCGGTTGTCGAGTCCGCCTCAGCGAGCATCGGCAGATCCGCATTGTTCGTCGCGGCCGCATGGTTACGGACCAGGACCTCTCCTGGCCCGGGGGTCGGCACATCGACCTCGTCGAGGACCCATTCCGGGCCCCGTCCCGCGATCAGTGCACGCATCGTCATCTCCTTATCTCCTTATCTCCTTCATCTGTTGACTGCACACCATGATCGTCCCGCAACCCGGGCCGCACAGTGGAGGAAAACATCCTGGGAGAGATCCCTCCCCCTCACAGCCCACGTCCACCACTGGAATACTGGCCTTCATGAGCGGCGACACCAGGATGAGCGAACTCGGGACCTTCCTCAAGGCACGGCGCAGTGAACTGTCTCCGCGCCAGGCGGGTGTCGTGGAGACTCCGGGACCACGTCGGGTGCCGGGGTTGCGGCGTGAAGAGGTCGCTGCACTGGCCAATATCAGCACCGACTACTACACGCGTGTCGAGCAGGGTCGGATCCGGGTGTCCGCACCGGTCCTGACCGTCCTGGCGGATGTCCTGCAACTCGACGAGGACCAGCGCGCCTATCTCGTGAGCCTGTCGGGCAGGCAGGAGGTCCGGACGCCCCGTCGTGCCCGTCAGAAGGTCCTGCCGCAGCTCCGGAGACTGCTGGACGATCTCCGGACGACGCCCGCCATCGTCATGGGACGCAGAATGGACGTCCTCGCGTGGAACGGCCTGGCTGCCGCGATGATGCTCGATTTCTCCGGTGTTCCGGAGTCACGTCGGAACTATGTCCGGCTCCTCTTCACGGATCCGCGGATGCGTTCGCTGTAGAAGGACTGGGAGACGGTGGCACGCACCGCCGTCGCCCAGCTACGCATGGAGGCGGCGAAGTATCCGGACGACGCCAGGCTGGCGAACCTGGTCGGGGAACTGTCCGTCGGCGATCCCCAGTTCGCCTCCTGGTGGGCGGCGCGTACGGTGGCGAGCCTGACAACGGGGACGAAGACCCTGGTCCACCCCGATGTCGGCGAGCTTGTGCTGGACTGGGACACGCTGGTCAAGGCCGACGACCCAGAACAGCAGCTGGTGATCTGGACCGCAGCGCAGGACTCCCCGACGCACCATGCCCTGCTGCGGCTGAGTGGTCAACTCTGATCACCCACCGTGGGGTGCGGGAGGTACACCTGCGCACCGGTGGCGAGGAATTCCTTGCTCTTGCGCTGCATCCCGGCAATCGCCGCCTGCGCCTCGGCACTGCCGTAGGTGTCCCGGATGTCCTGTGAGATACGCATCGAGCAGAACTTCGGCCCGCACATCGAACAGAAGTGCGCCGTCTTCGCCGGTTCAGCGGGAAGTGTCTCGTCGTGGAAGTCCTGCGCGGTGACCGGGTCCAACCCGAGGGCGAACTGGTCACGCCACCGGAACTCGAACCGGGCCTTGGACAGGGCGTCGTCGCGTGCTGTGGCTCCTGGATGCCCCTTGGCCACGTCGGCGGCGTGTGCGGCGATCTTGTAGGTGATGACACCGGTCTTCACGTCGTCCCGGTTCGGCAGGCCGAGGTGTTCCTTGGGGGTGACGTAACAGAGCATGGCGGTACCGTGGCGGGCGATCTCGGCCGCCCCGATGGCCGAGGTGATGTGGTCGTATCCCGGCGCAATGTCGGTGACCAGCGGTCCGAGCGTGTAGAACGGCGCCCCGTCGCACAGCTCCTGCTGACGTTCGACGTTCTCGCGGATCTGGTGGAGCGGGATGTGACCGGGACCCTCCACCATGACCTGCACGTCGTACTCCCACGCCCGGTGGGTCAGTTCGGCGAGGGTGTCGAGTTCGGCGAACTGTGCGGCGTCATTCGCGTCCGCGATCGATCCGGGGCGC
The DNA here is from genome assembly GCF_001942345.1 of Corynebacterium sp. CNJ-954. Taxonomy (GTDB): domain Bacteria; phylum Actinomycetota; class Actinomycetes; order Mycobacteriales; family Mycobacteriaceae; genus Corynebacterium. The sequence continues at coordinate 26,894 of NZ_MKKI01000002.1, read as the reverse complement.
AGACCGTCGCCGAGTGAGAAGGCGACGTCGTAGGCGGCGAAGATCTCACAGAGCTCGTCGAAGTGTGTGTAGAGGAAGTTCTCCTCGTGGTGCGCCAGGCACCAGCCCGCCATGATCGATCCCCCGCGCGACACCATTCCGGTGACCCGGTCGGCGGTCAGCGGGATGTAGCGCAGCAGGACCCCGGCGTGCACGGTCATGTAGTCCACGCCCTGCTCGCACTGTTCGATCACCGTGTCGCGGTAGATATCCCAGGTCAGTGCCTCTGCGTTGCCGTCGACCTTCTCCAGTGCCTGGTAGATCGGGACGGTGCCGATGGGGATGGGCGAATTGCGGATGATCCATTCCCGGGTGGTATGGATGTCGTTGCCGGTGGACAGGTCCATCAGTGTGTCGGCGCCCCAGGTGGCGGCCCATTCCAGCTTCGACACCTCCTCGCTGATCGAGCTGGTCACCGCCGAGTTTCCGATGTTGGCGTTGATCTTCACCAGGAACTTCCGTCCGATGATCATCGGCTCGGATTCCGGGTGGTTGATGTTCAGCGGGATGATCGCGCGACCGGCGGCGACTTCGCTGCGCACCAGTTCCACGTCGCAGTTCTCCCGCAGGGCCACGAACCGCATTTCCGGGGTGACGACACCCCGACGCGCGTAGTGCATCTGCGTCACCGTGCGGCCCGGTTCAGCATGACGGGGTTCAGGACGTCGTCCCTGCCACTGCTGGGACGGTGCGCCACGGCGGACGGCGGCCCGGCCGTCGTCGATCAACTGTCGTTCACGGAAACGCCGGATACGGGTGTCTCCACGTGCCCGGATCCATTCTTCACGCCAGGGGGCCAGGCCTTCTTCCGGGACGCTGCCCGGCCCGGCGGTCCGGTAGACCTGCAGTGGCGGGTTGGGGCCGCCGTCCGGGGAGTTCTCCTGGTGGATCTCGGTGACCGGGACCCGGATGCCGTGGTCTTCGATCCATCCGCAACGGTGCGCGGGGTGCTGCTGGACAGGGGTGGGCGGGGCAGACGGGGTAGACACAGCTACGCTCCTCACTTCCTACGCCGGTATCAACCGGATCAGGTTCGACGGTCCCGGACGATCACAGTCCGGTCTCAGCCCCTCGTGGGGCACCCGTGTGGACGTCTCATGCCTACCATGACGGCTGGAGCACCTGCAATCGGACAGTGCTCAGAGCATGGCGACGACACCGTTGACCACCAGCGTCACCGCACCGGCGAAAGCCAGCAGTGTGGCGAGTTTCCGGGTGCCCTCGCTGGAGATCCGGTCATACAGCCGGTCACCGAACCACGCACCGACGAAAATCGCCGCGACAGCGAGGATCCACAACCAGACGGGCAGACCACCGACGTCGACACCACCGAAGATGACGATCTTGAGTACGAAGGACAGCAGGTTCGCGATCACGATCACCGGGTGCAGGGTGGCCACGAAATCGCGGTAGTCCCAGCCGGTCAACCGCGCGTACACGGTGAACGCGGGTGCGGCGATGCCGGCGACGGTGCTCATGAACCCGCCTGCCGCTCCTGCCAGCACCATGGGCAGGACGGACCGCTCCGAGAGCCGGGCCTTCTCCGGCTGGAACAGCGTGACCCCGAGCGCGGCCAGCACCAGTACACCGACGGTGACCAGCAGCCAGGGGCCGTCGGTCACCAGCACGACGAAGACGGCCGGGAGCGATCCGAGCACCAGTCCTCCGGCGAGGAAACTGAATCGCCGCCAGTCGGTCCTGGCACGTACCGCCCAGGCGTTGTTCACGGCGTTGACGGTGGACAGTCCGTTGACGACGGTCACCCCGGCAGCCGGGCCGAGCGCGACAGACAGCACCGGACCGGCGACGAGGCCGACGCCCATGCCGGTGATGCGCTGGAGTACCGCTCCGACGAGGACGGCGAGTATCAGGACGATCGCGACGGTGGACACAGAGATCGAGCATAAACACCCTGGACGCCGTGCCACCCCGGCGGGCTCGTCGGACGCGGTGTTGTGATTCTCGCCCACCCTGAGAAAGACACGGTCGCTGCGATATGCTCAGGGTGTACTAAGTGTTCTCCTGCACGTTCACCACCGCGACAGAAAGAAAACGAATGCTCTACGACGTCCCGAAGCCGACTGAGGCCCTGCTGATCACGGGTGGCATGATCGCCCGCAAGCCCGACAACCCCTACCGCGTCGTCATCGGCGGCGGCGCCTGGTCCGTACCTGTGCTGCACCGGGTACAGCGTTTCCACATCGGCGCGAACACCGTGAACATCGCGGTGCGTGCCCAGTCGAAGCAGAACGTCGACGTGGACGTCGAAGCCTCGGTGGTGTTCTCCGTGACCGCCGAGAAGAACAGCGTCATCGAGGCCGCCAACCGTTTCCTGGGCGTCGACACCGGCCAGATCGTGTCCACCGCGCAGGACATCTTCTCCGGTGAAACCCGCGCCATGATCGGGCAGCTCACCGTGGAGGAGATGATCTCCGACCGCACGGCGCTGGCCAGCCAGGTGCTGTCCAACGCCGAGCCACGCATGCTGCGGTTCGGCTGGCAGATCGACAGCTTCCAGATCAACTCGATCAGTGACCCGAACGGCTACATCCAGGCACTGTCCGCCCCGGAGCTGGCCCGTGTCCAGCGTGAACGTGCCGTGGCCGAGGCCCAGCGGGACGCCGAGATCGCCGAGGAGCAGCAGAAGTCCGAGCGTCGCAAGTCCGACTTCCAGCGGGAGACCGACACCAAGGTCGCGGAGAACACCAAGGAGATCGCCGCCGCCAAGGCCGAGGCCAACGCCGCGGGCCCGCGTGCCGAGGCTGAGGCCCAGGAGCAGGTCATCGCCGCACAGGCCGCCCTGGCCCGGCGCCGTGCCGAGACCGACCGCGAGGTCGCCGAGGAGCAGGCCCGTCTCGCAGAGTCACAGGCCGCGCTACGTGAGCAGGAGCTGGTCTCTGAGGTCATCAAGCCGGCAGAGGCGGAGGCGGAGCGCACCCGCATCAACGCCGAGGCGAAGGCTGCGGCCCTGCGGACCGAGGCCGCGGCAGTGGCGTCCAACAACGGTGTGATCCTGGACAAGCAGGTCGTCGATCAGCTCCCGGAGATCTTCTCGGCTATGGCGGAGGGCCTCACCGGCGCGAACCTCACCATGGTCGGCGAAGGCCAGGACCTGACCAAGCTGCTCTGCCAGTTCGCCGCGGTGATTCCGAACCTGCGGGAGACCGCTGCCGGGTCGCGGGGTGCGGAGGTCTCAGCTACCGACGCGTAGCAGCCCCCGGCTGCTGCACAAAAGTGCCCCCAGTCGGACTCGAACCGACACTGCGCGGATTTTAAGTCCGCTGCCTCTGCCAATTGGGCTATAGGGGCGCACGACCTGGGTCGTCTAGCTGTTGCGCTCGATGACCTCGGCCAGGATACCGTCCAGGATATCTTTCTCACTGACCGTGATCGACGTCAGCCCCTTGTCCAGGAACCGGGAGGCGAAGACGTCGATCACGATCGCACCGCCACCGATCACGTCGGCACGTCCCGGGTGCATCGCCGGGTGCTCCCGACGCTGCTCCACCGTCTCCCCCAGCAGGGACCGGGCCGTGGACCGGAAGTCCGCCAGGTCGATCTCGGACATGTGGGTCTTCTCCGGGTTGTACTCGGTGAGCCCCTTCTGGATCGCAGCCACGGTCGTCACGGTGCCTGCGACTCCCACGACGCGGGTGACGCTGTCGAGGTCGACGTTCTCCTCCACCGTCGCCATCAGCCCGTCGACGTAGCCCCGGGCCTCGGCGATCTCCTCGTCGGTCGGCGGCACGGTGTGCAGGTAGCGTTCGGTGAGCCGCACGCAGCCCATGTCGGCGGAGTAGGCCTGCCCACTCCCCTCACCGTAGGCGTCGACGACGAACTCGGTGGATCCCCCGCCCAGGTCGATCACGCAGATGTGTCCGTCGGTCGAGTCCATGTCGGCGACCGCCCCGGCGAAGGACAGCTGCGCCTCACGCACACCGGTCACGACCTCCGCCTGCACGCCCGGGGCCACGCGACCCAGATGGCGTCGGGTGATGGCGAAGAAGTCCTCACGGTTCTCCGCGTCACGGGTGGCGGACGTCGCCCCCATCATCACGTCGGTGACACCGTTCATGATCATCCGGTCAGCGTAGATGCCCAGTGCCTCGTCGACGCGGTCGAGCGCGGCGTCGGCGAAACGTCCGGTGGCGTCCACCCCCTGACCCAGCCGGACGATGATGTTGTCGCGGTTGATCTCCCGCAGCGTCCCGTCCTCCAGGACCTCACTGATCAGCAGGCGGATCGAGTTCGTTCCGCAGTCGATGGCGGCGTAGGTGCCGGTCACTGGTCCTCCTCGTCAGAACGGTCATAGGTCATTTCGTCGACGTGCTCGTCGAACGCCGCCTCGATGGACGTCCCGAGGTCCTCCGGGGTGGGCCAGTCGGCGGGGATGGCGGTACCGGACAGCTTCGGGGTGTGTGCCGCCGCCAACGCCACCGCCTCCGTGCCCAGGCGGACGCGTGAGGGCCCCTCGGCCAGCGCGTAGGCGATGAGCACATGCAGGCACTTCACCCGGTCCGGCATACCGCCGCCGGAGAAGTCCGTGCCCAGCGACTCGATGGCGTTGCGCTCCGCCAGGTAGTGCTCGTGTGCGGCCTGGTAGTCGGCGGCCAGTTCAGCGTCCTCCCGTAGACGCGCCTGCATCGTGCGCATCACCCCGGCCACCTCCAGTCGGGACGCCTCGGCGGTCAGCCGCGGATCGGTGAGGTAGTACAGCGTGGGGAACGGTGTGCCGTCCGGCAGACGCGGGGCGGTCTTGACCACGGCCGGCGCCCCGTCCGGGGTGCGGTAGGAGACCTCGATCGCACCACGGATCTTGCGTCCGAGCTGGCGGGACATGGTCTCGTAGTCGGCGTCACTCACGGTGCTGCCGGTGCTCACGGTGCCGTCGGTCACTACTGTGCTCCCTGCTGTTGTTGCTGCTGCTGTTCCTGCAGTTCGCGCTGCAGGTCCGGGTCGCCCTCCTGGGCCGGCGCCTCCGGCTGGTCCGGGTCAATCGGGAGATTACCGGATTCACCGTTGCGACCGTCGTCCTGCCCCGACCCACCGTCTCGACCGGCGTCGCCGTCCTCGTCGTCGGGGGTGGCGACGGAACCCCACAGTTGGGTGTACCAGGGGTCGGGTTCCGAATCATCGTGTTCCACGCCCGGGTCGGTCGGCGAACTGGTGTCGATACGAGGGTCCATCAGCCGGAAGGCGGACTCCCCCGGCTCCACGACCCCGAGGCGCGTCCGGGCCTGTTCCCGGACATAGGCCTCACTGATGTACCGGTCGAGTTCGGCGTTCAGGTCATCGCGTTCCGCCAGCTGCCGTTCGATGGTGGCGTTCACCTCGGCGATCTCGGCACGCTGCTGGAAGTAGTTGCGCAACGGCGTCGCCACGGACAGTGCCACGAACGCCACCACCAGGATCACCGCGACGGTGACCAGCGGATTCATCTTCTTCGGAAGTTCAACGAAGGAACGGGCCAACTTGCGTGGCGCCTGACGCACCTCACGCTGACGCCGGTCCCGCTTCTCCACCGACCGTGGTCGTGGCAGACCAGGACCGTCGGCCCGGGCGCTGTCGCGCTCGTCCGACGGTCTCGTGGCTTCCCGGTCCCTCCGGTCACGTGTACCCATGGGGACCGATTCTAGCCCGTTGCCCCGGGACTACTTCGCAGTGAACCGCGGGAAGGCCGACGCACCGGCGTAGACCGCGGCACCTTCCAGGTAGCTCTCAATGCGCAGCAGCTGGTTGTACTTGGCCACACGCTCGGAACGGGCCGGGGCACCGGTCTTGATCTGGCCGCAGTTCAGTGCGACGGCCAGGTCGGCGATGGTGGTGTCCTCGGTCTCACCGGAGCGGTGGGACATCATCGACTTGTAGCCGCTGTTGTGTGCCAGCGCGACGGCGTCGAAGGTCTCGGTGAGGGTACCGATCTGGTTGACCTTGACCAGCAGGGCGTTGGCGACGTCCTCGTCGATACCGCGGCGCAGGCGCTCCGGGTTGGTGACGAAGAGGTCGTCGCCGACGAGCTGGACCTTGTCACCGATCTCCGCGGTGAGCTTGGCCCAGCCCTCCCAGTCGTCCTCGTGCAGCGGGTCCTCGATGGAGACCAGCGCGTACTCCTCGACGAGTTCGCCGTAGACCTTCGCCATCTCCTCGGCGGTGCGCTTGCCACCCTCGAAGTTGTAGTGGCCGTCCTCGTAGAACTCGGAGGCGGCGACGTCGAGCGCGAGGGCCACGTCGGTACCGAGGGTGTAACCGGCGGCGGAGATCGCCTCGTCGATGACGTCCAGCGCGGCACGGGTGGAGTCGACGGAGGGGGCGAAGCCGCCCTCGTCACCCAGGCCGGTGGACAGGCCCTTGTCCTTCAGCACCTTCTTCAGGGAGTGGTAGACCTCTGCACCGATGCGCAGGGCCTCGCTGAAGGTCTCAGCACCGATCGGGGCGATCATGAACTCCTGGACGTCCACCCCGGAGTCGGCGTGGGCGCCGCCGTTGAGGATGTTCATCATCGGCACGGGCAGGACGTGGCCGTTGGGGCCGCCGATGTAACGGAAGAGCTGCAGGCCGGCGGACTCGGCGGCGGCCTTGGCCACGGCCATGGAGACACCGAGGATGGCGTTCGCGCCGAGGCGGGACTTGTTGGGCGTGCCGTCCAGCTCGATCATGGCCTGGTCCACCAGCCGCTGGTCGTCGGCCTCGATGCCTGCCAGAGCCTCGTCGATCTCACCGATGACGTTCTTGACGGCCTCGAGGACGCCCTTGCCGAGGTAGCGGTCGCCACCGTCCCGCAGTTCGTGTGCCTCGTGCACACCGGTGGAGGCGCCGGAGGGCACGGCGGCCCGTCCGACGGAGCCGTCGTCCAGACCGACCTCGACCTCGACTGTCGGGTTACCACGGGAGTCCAGGATTTCGCGGGCGATGATCTGCATGATTTCGGCCATATGGGTGTCAGCCTCCTCGGCTGGAGAAGTCGGTGGGATATCAGTCACCACCATACTGCCCTATCCGCACCGCGTCCGTCAGCCAGCCGGTCAGGCCGCCTGACCCAGTGCGTAGTTCGCCGCGGCGTCGCGTACCGAGATCATGTACTCCTCGGACCGGTTGTAGCTGAACAGTGCCCGGCTCCACCCGTCGGCGGTGTCCAGGTCCCGGTCGTGCCCGCAGAGCAGGCGTCCGGCGGCCGCGGCGGCGTCGCCGATGTCGTGCGGGTCTCCCCCGGCGCCGTAGATCCCCCAGGATTCGGGGAGGAACTGCATCGGCCCGACGGCACGGTCGTAGTCCGGGTCACCGTCGAGTTCGCCGTCGTCGGTGTCCGGGACCTCCATGAAGTCACCCGAGCCGTCCAACCGCGGACCGATGATCCGACCGCCGTCCTCTCCCGCACCGTAGGTGCCGTGGTGCGACTCGATGAAGCCGATACCCGCCAGGGTGTTCCAGGCGATGTTGCAGGACGGGAACTCCGACGCCACCGTCTGGGCGCCACTGATGTAGCCGGCGAGATGGTCCTCCGGCATCGAGAGTGACTCGGCGGTCGCGGCGAGGTCGTGCACGGTCGAGGCACGTGCCGGGGGCACGTCGTCCGGTACCGGGACACGCTCCTCCTCCGGTTCGCGCTCGTCGACGAGAAACACCCCGACGACGATGACGACGAGCAGGACGGTTGCGATCAGGCCGACGAATCCACCGCACCCGGCACGGCCACTCGGACGGGGGCCTGCTGTCACTGGTCCTCCGCGAGGCAGAGGATGGCCGACAGTGACGCGACGGAGAGCTGGACGTCACGTCCCTCCACCGTGAGCACCGCCATGTCCGGATAGGGGCGTTCACCGACGACGAGGTGAACTCCCGGCGCGATGCCGTTGTCCTGGAGGTAACGCAGCAGCGCGCCGTCGCGGTCGCTGATCCGGTCGACGAGGAGTCGCTGACCCACCGTCGCCTCCGAGAGCGGTTCGGTGTCCGGGACGGCGATCTTCCCGTCTCCGTCGGGGATCGGGTCGCCGTGGGGGTCGCGGACGGGGTGGCCCATGGCCGCGTCGATGCGGGCGATGAAGGTGTCGGACACGGCGTGTTCGAGGACTTCGGCTTCGTCGTGGACCTCGTCGACGCCGTAGTCGAGTTCGCGCAGCAGGTAGGTCTCGATGAGCCGGTGGCGGCGGACCATCTGCAACGCCAGCTGGCGGCCGTCCTCGCTGAGGGTGATGTCCCCGTAGGGCGCATGGACGACGAGCCCCTCGGCGACGAGCCTTTTCACCGCCTCCGACGCGGTGGAGCGGCGCTGCCCCAGCTCATCGGCGAGGACGGAGAGGGACGCGCCGCTGCGGTCCCACTCCTGGAGATCGTAGATCTTCTTGAGGTAGTCCTGCGACCGGTCCGGCAGATCGGTGACATGCATGGCGGTGAGTCTACCCCAACTCACCCTGTGCTCCGCCTGTACTCCATGGAACCGGTCTCACCGGCACCGTTGTCATTGTCGGGTATTGAAGTATAGAGTTCGCATCATTGAACTTACTCAACCGACCATGGAGAACTCCTGTGATCCGTATTATCCGCAGAACCACCGCAGCAACGACCTCGGTCCTCCTTGCCGGTGGTCTCGTCGCCTGCTCGTCCGATGACGCACGGGGCGGCACCCCTGACACCCCCGAGGTCCTCGCCACCTTCACGATCCTCGCCGACATGGCCCAGGAGGTCGCCGGTGACGCCCTCGAGGTCTCCTCACTGACCCGGCCCGGCGCCGAGATCCACGGGTACGACCCCACTCCGGGGGACATCCGCACCGCCGCGGGCGCCGAGGTGATCCTCAGCAACGGCCTGGGCCTGGAGAACTGGGTGGACAAGCTCACCGCGGATTCCGACGCCACCCGGGTCACCGTCACCGAGGGCATCGACCCGGTCCCGATCGAAGGCACCGACGAGCCCAACCCCCACGCCTGGATGAGCCCGACGCTGGCGAAGGTCTACGTCGACAACATCGTCGACGCCCTCAGCGACGTCCGGCCCGATGACGCGGACACCTTCCGGGACAACGCCGAGGCATACAAGAGCCGGCTCGACGAGGTCCAGGGCGACCTCACCGACGGGTTGTCCCACCTGCCGGAGAGCCAGCGTGCCCTGCAGACCTGCGAGGGTGCCTTCAGCTACCTCACCCGGGACGCCGGCATGGCAGAGAGCTACATCTGGCCGGTGAACTCCGACGCGGAGATCACCCCCGACCAGATCCGCGCGGCCGCGTCCTTCGTCGAGGACAATGACGTCCCCGCCGTCTTCTGTGAGTCCACCGTGGACCCCGGCCCGAAGGAGCAGCTCATCCGGGACACCGGCGCCCGTGACGGCGGCACGCTCTACGTCGACTCCCTCACCGAGGACGGCGGCGACGCCCCGACCTACCTCGACCTGATCCGCTACGACGTCGACACCATCGTCAAGGGCATGCGGGGCGACCGCTAGTGGGACACGCCATCACCCTGCGCGAGGTGTCGGTGAGCTACGGCACGGTCCGCGCCCTCGAGGACGTCTCCCTGGAACTGGACGCCGGTGCAATCCACGGACTGATCGGCATGAACGGGTCCGGCAAGTCCACGCTGTTCAACACCCTCACCGGCGGCGTCCGCCCCGACAGCGGGACGGTCTCGGTGTCCGGCAGCACCGCCTACGTCCCCCAGTCGGAGAAGGTCGACTGGACCTTCCCGGTCAGTGTGCGCGACGTGGTGCTGACCGGCCGCTACGGGCACATGGGCCTGCTCAAACGCCCGCGTGCGGCCGACCGGCGCGCGGTGGACGACGCCCTCACCCGCACCGACCTGACCGCACTCGCCGACCGTCAGATCGGACAGCTCTCCGGCGGGCAGAAGAAACGGACGTTCGTCGCACGGGGCCTGGCACAGGACGCCGGCGTCATACTGCTCGACGAGCCGTTCGCCGGGGTCGACACGGTCAGTCAGGCGACGATCAGTGACCTGCTGCGCGCCATGGCCGACGACGGTCGCTGCGTCCTGATCTCCACCCACGACCTCGGCTCGGTCCCGGAACTGTGCGACACCGTCACCATGCTGCAGCGCACGGTCGTCGCCCACGGTGCCCCGGCCGACGTCCTCACCACCGACAACCTCATGTCCACCTTCAGCACCCCCGGAACGGAGGCATGATGTCCGACATCCTGTGGTTCCTCGAACCCCTCGACTACGGCTTCATCCAACGCGCCCTGGCCGTGGCCACAGTCACGGCCGTGATCGCAGGCCTGCTGTCCTCCTGGCTCGTCCTCATCGGCTGGTCATTGATGGGTGACGCGGTCTCCCACGCCGTCCTCCCCGGCGTGGTGGTCTCCTACATCCTCGGCTGGCCGTTCGCCATCGGCGCCCTCATCGCCGCACTCCTCGCCGTCGGCATGGTCGGGGCGGTGGGCCAACGCACCACGTTGAAGGGCGACACGGCCATCGGGGTCATCTTCACCGCACTGTTCGCCCTCGGACTCGTCCTTGTCTCGGTGACCCCGGCGGGGACGAACCTGCAGGAGATCCTCTTCGGTAACCTGCTCGGCATCTCCCAGGAGTCGCTGGTCCAGGTGCTCATCTTCGGCGCGCTTGCCTGGTGATCATGCTCGTCATGCGACGCAACATCACCGCCTGGGCCTTCGACCCTGAGCACGCCCGCATCATCGGGATGCACACCGGTGCAATCAGGTGGACGGTGATGGTCTGCCTCGCACTGGTCGTCGTGGCCTCCATGCAGGCCGTCGGTGTGATCCTCGTGGTCGCACTGCTCATCACTCCCGGGGCGACGGCCTACCTGTTGACCCGACGGATCGGCCGGATGATGCTGATCGCCCCGGCCGTGGCGTGGTGCAGTTCAGTCGCCGGGATCTGGCTGAGTTTCTACGAGGACATCTCCGCCGGCGGCTCCATCGTGCTGGTCCAGGCCGGGATCTTCCTGCTGGTCTACATCTTCGCGCCCCGCGAGGGACTGGTGACCACGGCCAATAGAGAATAATCCCAGCATTCCCTAAAAGAAGACCTAAAAGATTAACGATAGAACCCGGAAATGCACCTGTCTTATATAATCTAGGCCAACTCTACACATCACCGCGAGTAAGCCAACCAGCATGATGAATCAATGGCAAGGCAGATATTCTAACGTTATCCATAAAATCCAACATCCCCTTCTTGGATACCCCATCTCCACGGGCAATACATTCCGCAAAAAACATGTCCTTATGGGAAATAAAGAGAACTTTTCCTTCCTCATCAGCCATCGCACACCAATCAGAATGATCTCCCCAGAAGTCAAATTCATTCTGATGCAGCGGAGCAAAGGCCGACTTATTGCCCACCTTTTGAAGAATCTGAGATATATGCATTCTCCCATCTTCCATCACGGAAATAGCATAGGAACTTGATGTAGGGAGTTTCCGCCCCTCACTAAACGACGGAAGCTCTTCAAAATCAGAAAGATCCTTCAGAAGCGATTCCGGAGTAAGCTCCTGCGGCATAAATATTGCAGGCACGCAACGATTTCCACTCACATTAAGTAACGACATAAGTAGAAAACTAGAATCGATATCATACATTCCCAAACTCCCCTGTTTATGAATCGAAAATGTCAAGATATATTGGCCGTCCGTTCAGCCGTCGGCCGAATATGAACGGCGCACCTCTTGGTTGATTAAACTGACCCCCTTCCGAGAGATAGCGGCGGATCGCCAATACTTCAGTACCCCGATCGCGCACCTCTTCGTCCACATCAGTTCTGTTATTCCCGAACATCCAGGAGATAAATTTCTGCAACAGTCCTCCCACATCGGGAGCAGCAGCTAGCACCGAATTCAAAGTCGCCGGCTGCCCCGTTGCGAGCGCCACCGGAACAACGGAAAAACCAGATACCAAAGTATCGGTTAGCCGTGTCCCAGCATCGGACCGTTTACGCTCCTTCCGCGTCAGCTCCTGTGCGAGCCGTTTAATGTCATCGACAATGACAATGCGCTCAGAAGCCGATCCTGTCTGAGATAGGAGCTGGAACCTCGATTTCGAGGCAATACGCCATTCCTCCAAGTGGTCCATTTCTCGGATATTGAGCAAGTATCTCGCGTCATTGTGCAATAATGATGTTGCATCTAATGCTGGAACATCCATCATGGCGTTAAGGCCATTCATATTACGCATGCTTACTGCTTCTGAACCAGTTCGAAACTGATTATTATTAAACTTTTCGACAGATGGAATATTATCAAGAAGCCAATCAAGAACTTCTTTCCCCGCAAAGAAGCTAGGCAAATACAAGTCAAAGTATTCGGACCTATTAACTATTTCATTAAAAGACCGAAAGAATTCCTGGAACCATAGGGACAGGGACTGGAGGGATATAAGTTCGGATACCGAATCGATTTCACTACCAGTAGCGCTGAGCTTATCTTTAACTACAGAGCGCATATCTACATCAGCCATTCTAGCCAGTTCCAAGCTCATCTCATCACTTATAAGAGCATTCTCCCTCGCCACGTAGTAGAGCAGACTGGCACGCTCCAGTGGGGCGTATTTAGCAATTCTCCGTAAACTCCATATAACATAGTCAACGCTGTTATAGTAACCAATTTGCTGATCTATAGCTTTCTCATAATCACCCGTAGCGACCCACTCCCCCACTTCGTCCACCACTGCAACTTGATCAGCATAATTCAACGATCTGGTGACAAACTCGAATTCTAGATCATATGGAGTTACTCCGCCCCCTTCATAGTCAGAAAGAAAGGCGGGACGGTATGACGTTGAAGATTTTCTAGGAACGGGGTCGAGTTCAGTTATTGAATATTCTTCAGCAACGGAAAGAGCAATCTCCTTGCCTTTCCCAGGATCTCTCGTGGCCTTCCATACGGAAAGATCAGTAGCCTCTTCACCAAGTAAATTATCCAGGATCTCAGATACAAACATAATGAACCCAACCTCACCTCGAACGATGAACTCTGCCTGCGTCCTCTGTCAGAGCTGACAGCGCTCTAACTACCTCGTGCACCATCGGCTCCTTCGACGCTAATCGAGACATCTTAGTATAGCAACAATAGTTCGCTTACAAACGTTAGCATATTTTTCCGCACAAGGACATCAACTTGACCATAGTCAATCGCGCCTGCTTAGGTAGCCCGTTCAACTCTCTCAATTCGCTGTCACTGGCTTGGTTCTGCCGTACCCCCATGGTGGGTCGAACTGGCAACCCCTACCTCCGTCATTCCGAAGCCCACAAGCTTTCTGCTCAAAGGGTAAGGACGCAGGGTCTCGTCAACGTCGTTGAAAAGCCGTGATGACCAGTGATGTTGGTCGTCTCGGATCACGGCTATGTCGCCGCAGCGCTGCAGCCATACACATCTCACCCGACAAGCGCAGCACACTGATCGCTGTACTGCGCAAGCTCACCCTCACCGGTGGCCCTGCCCCCGGTGCGGATCTGGCTGCGATCCTCGTCGAAGAAGACGCCACGAACCCAGTGCATTTTGTTCTCAATGGCCCAATGCGACTGCGACCACGCTGCAAACTTCTGCACCGGGGCATCCAGATGCCCCGGTACCTTGATTCTGTCCCCGTAGGCTCGGGGGCAGGTCACTGGCCTCGGTATGGCTGATTCACCCTGTTGTTCGACATGAGTCCCAAGTGGTGTTGCCCCGACTGCACCGAGGTCTACGACAAGGCCCTGCCCCAGGATGAAGCCAGCCTGCGCACCGTCTTCGACGAACTCAAGGCCCACGGCATGGTCCTGTTGATCGTCGACCAGCCCAACACCATCGGAGCTCTGCCCGTCGCCGTCGCGAGGACCTGCGACTGCAGCGTGGCCTACCTGCCTGGCCTGGCGATGCGAAAAGCCGCTGATTTATACCCCGGACGGGCGAAAACGGATCAGAGGGACGCGTTCATCATCGCCAACACCACCCGAACCATGCCGCACACCCTGCGTGCGTTGGACCGCAACGCCGAAGTGTTTCCCGCACTCAAGATGCCGTCCGGCCTCGACGACGACATCGTCCGCAACTGCACCCGCACAATCAACAGGCTGCGCAGCATCCTGGTGCAGATCTACCCGTCACTGGAACGCGTCTTCCTCGGTGAGATCATCCAACGAGCCAACGTGGGTGCACCTGCTGATCCACTACGGAGGGCCGACGAAGCTGAAGCACTCCGGCAAGAGCCGGGTACTGGCCTGTTCACGTAAGCGGGCGACGAAGGACACCGAAGCCCTGGTCGACAGCATCTTCGCCGCGCTGGCGGCACAGACGGTCACCGTACCCGGCACCGCCGCGGCAGAGATCGCCACTCCGATGCTGACGACCAACATCAAAGCGTTGAAAACCCAACGCGACTCCATCGCCGCGCAGGTCGAGGAGATGCTTGATGACTTCCCTCTTGCCTGAAACCGGCTGCAGCCTCGATGTCGATGCCGGGGGTCGGCATCACGAGCCGGGCGCCGAAAATCCTGCTGGCCGTCGGCGGCTGTTCCGACTGCCCGGATACCGCCCACCTGGCCGCCTACACCGGCATCGCCCCGGTGACCAGGCGGTCCGGTCCATCGATCAAAGATGAGTTCCCGGCCAGATCTGGCAACAAGAGACTCAAGAACGCCCTGTTCAAATCCGCGTGGATCGCATCGAACTGTCACAACGCGTCCCGGTCGTACTACACCAAGAAACGCGCCGAAGGTAAACGGCACAACGCTGCGGTGATGTGCCTGGCTCGCCGCAGGTGCATCATCGTCTTCGCGATGCTCACCCGCGGTGAACTCTTCCGCGAATTCCCGCTACGAGCCACCGCGGAGACTGCCGCAGCCTAGATCGCTGAACTGGCCCCTGCTGCCCCGGAGGCGTCGCAGACTCCGGAAACGCCCGGACCTCACGTCTACGCCACCATGTTCGAAGTCAGGCCACCGGAGGTCAGGGCACCATGTCGAGGAAACTACGCTCCTCGGGGGGGTGACAATCTAGATATGGACACCCCTCCTGTCGAGGGTGCCGGAGTCAGTAAATAGCACCTCACGCAAGTAATCACCGGCGACATAACTCACTCAAGAGATGCTAATCGCTCTGCAGTAAACAAGACGAGGGTATGGAACGTTCGGTTCAGGAACCCCATCTGTCGGATGGTGCCTCGGCCGAGCCGCCCCCGAAGCGGTTCTCCAGCTCACGGCGGAACGTCTCCACCGCAGTGATCAGCCGGTTGTCCGAGTCGCCGACGTTGTCCCGTTCCAGGCCGATCATCGGGAACCGGATGTCCGTCGGGATCTCGGAGTCGTGCAGACCGTTCCGACGGGCCAGGATGATGACCTCTTCCGCCGCAGCCAGTGCCGATGGTGCCGAGGCCGTCTCTGTCGGGTTCGTCACCGCGGCGAATGTCGTCGCATGCGGTTCCTCACGGTGTGCCGGCTCCTCCTTGTGCGCCGGCTTCCCCTCGCTGACCCGTCCCTCGGCCCACAGCCGGTCCTGCTCGTCGCGGGACACCGGACGCTCCACGTCCTCGAAGAGGTACGGAGCCCGTGACCGCATCTTCGCCACGAATGCACCGGCGACGTGCCCGATGTCAAACGCGCCCCGCCGGTTGGCGATCTCCGCGTGGAAGAGCACCTGCAGCAGGATGTCCGACAGTTCCGTGCACAGCTCCTGCTGGTCGATCCCGGACTCGTCCTCACCGGGGCCCACCTGGTCGATGACCTCGGCCAGTTCCTCGGTCTCCTCCCGCAGGTAGGCCAACAACGAGTGGTGTGTCTGGGACTGCTCCCACTCCCCCTGGCGCATCGCGCGGGTCATCAACGCCACGGCGTCCTCGACCTCGTCCATCACCGACGACGGCACCTCGGTGCGCGAGGTCCGACGCAGCCCGGCCACCGCGGCGGTGTGGTCGTCCGTGCCGACGATCTCCCCGTCCACGACGCCGCCGCCTGAGTAGTCCACGGCCGCAGGTTGCTGCTCGACCGGCGCCGTGTCCGACGCCGCCTCGATCTCCCGGTCCCCGGCCATTTCCATCAGCAGACTCGGCGCCTTGACCAGGGTGTCCCCCCGCTCGAGGCGCTCCATGACGGCTTCATTGGCGAGGTCGGTGGTGACGATCACCTCGGTGTCGTCCACCGTGTGCCCGCCGAGGTCGGCGATGACCCAACGGATCCGCACGGGCACCTCCTCGGTGTAGCAGACGTCATCACCGAGCAGCGGTACCGCCTCCACAGGCAGCATCGCGGGGAACCTGGGATCCAGCAGCACGACTGACATGGAGGTCAGTGTACCGGGTGACCGTCCGGTCTCAGCGGGTAACCGGCTCCGTGTGTCCGGCCACCGCTGTGACGTCGCGTCGCGGCACGCCCGCCAGGTCCGTGAGCACGTTGGCACACCACTGCACCAGGTCGAGGTCGCGCAGGGCGACGGCCCGCATCCCGGACCCCTCCTTCGGCACCGGGACCAGCACCGTCTTCGGTGTCGCCCGGTACGTCGCCGCGGGGAACAGCCGCTTGAGACGCACCTGCCCGGAGTCCGCCAGCGTGATCGGGGAGAAACTGATCTTCGCCCCGGTCTGGATGACCTCGGTGACGTCCAGGTCCCGGCACACCATCCGCAGACGTGCGACGACCACGAGCCGCTGCACCTCCTCGGGGATGTCACCGTAACGGTCACGCAGCTCCTCCAGGACCTGCTCCAGTGCCTCGTCGTCGGTGGCTTCGGCGAACTTGCGGTACGCCTCCAGCCGCAGCCGCTCGCTGGCGATGTAGGTCACCGGAATGTGGGCGTCGACGGGCAGGTCGATCCGGATCTCGCGGCGTTCCGCCGTGTCCGAACCGTCCACCGTCTCGCCGTCCGCCATCGCGCGGAAGGCTCGACAGCTTCACCGACAAGCCGGACGTAGAGGTCGAAACCGACCCCGGCGATGTGCCCGGACTGCTCGGCACCCAGGACGTTGCCCGCACCACGCATCTCCAGGTCCTTCATCGCCACCGCCATGCCGGCGCCGAGGTCATTGTTCTGCGCGATCGTGGTCAGCCGGTCGTAGGACGTCTCGGTGAGCGTCTCCCCCTTCGGGTAGAGGAAGTAGGCGTAGGCGCGCTCACGCGACCGCCCGACACGTCCGCGCAGCTGGTGCAGCTGGGACAGGCCCATGTGGTGCGCGTTCTCCACGATCAGGGTGTTGGCGTTGGCGATGTCCAGCCCGGTCTCGACGATGGTCGTGCACACCAGCACGTCGAACTCCCGGTCCCAGAACCCCTGCACCGTCGTCTCCAGCTGCTCCTCGCTCATCTGCCCGTGGGCGACGACCACCCGTGCCTCCGGGACGAGCTGCCGGATCCGCGAGGCGGTGTCCTCGATGCTCTTGACCTTGTTGTGGACGTAGAAGACCTGCCCGTCGCGCAGCAGCTCCCGGCGGATCGCCGCGGCCACGTGCTTCTCGTCCTGCGAGCCGACGTAGGTCAGCACCGGATGCCGGTCCTGCGGCGGGGTGAGGATCGTCGACATCTCACGGATGCCCGCCATCGACATCTCCAGGGTGCGCGGGATCGGTGTGGCCGACATCGTCAGCACGTCGACGTGGGTACGCAACGACTTGATGTGTTCCTTGTGCTCCACACCGAATCGCTGCTCCTCGTCGACGACGATCAGCCCCAGGTTCTTCCACTGGATACCGGTGCCCAGCAACCGGTGGGTGCCGATCACGATGTCGACGGTGCCGTCGGCCATGCCCGCGAAGATCTCCGTGGACTCCTTCGGCGAGGTGAACCGGGACAGTTCCCGGATCTGTGTGGGAAAGTCCTGCATCCGTTCGACGAACGTGCGGTAGTGCTGCTGCGCCAGCAGGGTGGTCGGCACCAGCACGGCGACCTGTTTGCCCGACTGCACCGCCTTGAACGCCGCGCGCACCGCCACCTCGGTCTTGCCGTAGCCGACGTCACCGACGATCACCCGGTCCATCGGCACCGGCTTCTCCATGTCACCCTTCACCGCCTCGATGGCGTTGAACTGGTCCTCGGTCTCCGTGAAGGGGAACGCCTCCTCCATCTGCCGCTGCCACGGTGAGTCCGGGTCGAAGGCGTACCCGGGTGCGGCCTGCCGGGCCGCGTAGAGCTGCACCAGCTCCCCGGCGATCTCCCGGACCGCCCCACGTGCCTTCTTCTTGGTGTTCTTCCAGTCCGACCCGCCCATCTTCGACAGCGACGGCTTCTCGCCGCCGACATAGCGGGACAGCAGGTCCAGCTGGTCCATCGGGACGTAGAGCTGGTCACCGGGGCCGCCCCGCTTCGACGGGGCGTACTCCAGCACCAGGTACTCACGTCGGGACGCGTCCGGACCCTTGCCGATCGTCCGCTCGGTCATCTTCACGAACTTGCCGATGCCGTGCTGGTCATGGACGACCAGGTCCCCCGGGGCCAGGGCCAGCGGATCCACCCGGTTGCGTTTCTTGGCGGGCTTACGGCGCCCGGTCGCACTGGCCTCGACACGGTTACCCGTGACGTCGGACTCGGTGATGAACAGCAGCTCCCGGGTGTCCAGGCCGGAATGCGCCGCGGCCTGGTAGATGCTGACCGTCCCTGTGGCGGGCACCTCGTCGGGGGTGTGCTTCGACCGCCGCATCCTGCCCTGCCCGGTGATGCCGTCGAGATCCACGCCCACGGCCTCCGCGGCGATCCCCGCCTCCCGGAACCGCCGCAGCATCCGGGCCACGATCGTCGGCGACGGTGCAGCGTAGGCCACCCGTCCGCCGTCCTCCACCCGACGACGGATCGTGGACATCAGCTGGCCGATGGCCTCCATCTCGCCGTGCGGTGCCGGAGCGACGTCGAAGTCGAGCAGCAGCGGCTCAGCATCGCCGTCGTCAGAGCCGTCGTCCCAGTCCGCCACGCCGGTCGGCGACAACGTCCACCACGGCACCCCCAGCACGTCCTGCGTCTTCTGCAGCGACGCCATGCTCCGGTACCCCGCCCGGTCCACGTCCCGGTCACCGGAACCGTCGGCGATGGCGCTCACGTCCACCGGAGCGGCACCACCCATCGCCGCGACCTCCCACCCCGCGGCGAGGAACTCGCGACCGGTCGCGATGAGGTCCTCGGCGCGTCGCTGCACGGCGGCCGGTGCGAGCACCACGGTATGGGCGCCGTCGGGCATGAGCTCGGGAAGCGTCTGCATCGGCCCGTTGTAGAGCAACGGGATCAGCGACTCCATGCCCTGCACCGGAGTGTGCTGGCTGATCTTGTCGAACGCCTCCGCCAGCTCCGGGTTCCCCGCGTTCTCCCGCGCCAGCGACTCCGCCCGCCGGGCGACGTCATCGGTGATCAGCAGTTCCCGGACAGGATGGGCGAAGACCGCCTGCGTGACCGCCTCCGGGATCGTCCGCTGGTCCCCCACCGAGAAGGCTCGGACCTCACTGACCTCGTCACCCCAGAACTCGACACGCACCGGCATCTCCGCGGTCGCCGGGAAGATGTCGAGGATCCCGCCACGGGTCGCGAACTCCCCACGGCGACCGACGACGTCGGAGTGCGTGTAACCGAATTCCACCAGGCGCTTCTGCACCTCGGCGAAGTCGAGTTCCTCGCCTTCCACCAGCCGCACCGGTTCCACGTCCCCCAGGCCGGCCATCACCGGCTGGACCACCGAACGGGTGGGGGCGACGAGTACCTGCACCTGTCCGTGGGCGAGCCGGTAGAGCGCCTGACGACGCTGCGAGACCGTCTCCACACCCGGTGACAGCCGCTCGTGCGGCAACGTCTCCCAGGACGGCACCATCGCCACGGTGTCCCCCAGCATCGCGGTGAGCTGGGCCGTCAGGTCCTCGGCCTGGCGCCCCGTCGCGGTCACCAGCAGCACCGGGGCACGCTGTGCCAGCGCGCCGACGGCGAACGGCCACGCCGCCTCCGGGCCCTGCAGGTGCAGGCGTCGGTCGCCGACGTGGGTGACCATGCCCCTCAGCTTCGGATCGGAGGCGACGGAACGCAGCACCCCGGACAGCGGCGGTGTCGGGGTTGTGTGGGTGGCACTCATGGGCAACCATCGTAGTCTGACGACCATCAGGTAGAGTGACCGGTTGACCGGGACGGGCGATCGAGCTCCAGCCCCGGACGTTCCCCCATGGTGTAATCGGCAACACTGCGGTTTTTGGTACCGTCATTCCAGGTTCGAGTCCTGGTGGGGGAGCTTTTCGTGTCCGGGAGGTGCGGCCCGTGCACCGTTTCCGATGTGTACGGCGTTAGACTGTCGGTCATTCGCGTGATCCACGTCCGCAGCCGACCGCCAATGTGTAAGGACACCGCCCATCGTGACTGAACAGAACAAGCCGGTCGCCGTCGTCGTACTCGCCGCCGGTGCCGGGACCCGCATGAAATCCGCCACGCAGAAGACCCTGCACTCCATCGGGGGCCGGACCCTGCTGGCGCACAGTCTGCACGCCGCGGACACCGTCTCCCCCGAGCGCATCGTCGCCGTCGTCGGTCACGGCCGCGACCAGGTCGGCCCCGCCGCCGAGACGATCGCCGGGGAACTCAGCGCCCCGGTCGACCTCGCCGTGCAGGAGGAGCAGCTCGGCACCGGTCACGCCGTCCAGTGCGCCATGCCCGCACTGGAGGGGTTCGAGGGCACGGTCATCGTGACGAATGCCGACGTCCCGCTGCTGACCGGCGACACCCTGGGGCACCTGCACGCCGCACACACCGAGGTGCCGACGGCCGTGACGGTGCTGACCACCGACCTGACGGACCCCTACGGTTACGGCCGCATCATCCGTAACGACGAGAACGAGGTCACCGCCATCGTCGAGGAGAAGGATGCGACGGAGGCTGAACGTGAGGTCACCGAGATCAACTCCGGCGTCTTCGCCTTCGACGCCGCGATCCTGCGCGATGCGCTGACCCGCCTGCGCACGGACAACTCCCAGGGCGAGCTCTACCTCACCGACGTCCTCGGCATCGCCCGGCACGACGGCCACCCGGTGCGCGCCTACCGCTCCGAGGACTACCGTGAGCTCGCCGGCGTCAACGACCGGGTCCAGCTCGCCGCCGCCGGCAAGGAACTCAACCGTCGCACGGTCGCGGCCGCGATGCGGGGCGGTGCCACCGTCGTCGACCCCGCGACCACCTGGATCGACGTCGAGGTCACCGTCGGTACCGACGTCACCGTGCTGCCCGGCACCCAGCTCAAGGGCCGCACCTCGATCGCCGCCGGCGCCACCGTCGGTCCGGATTCCACGCTGCAGGACGTGACCGTCGGCGAGGGAGCGTCGGTCGTGCGCACCCACGCACTCAACGCCGTCATCGGTGCGCACGCCGAGGTCGGCCCCTTCACCTACCTGCGCCCCGGCACCGTCCTGGGCGAGGAGGGCAAGCTCGGCGGCTTCGTCGAGGCCAAGAACGCCACCATCGGCCACGGCACGAAGGTCCCCCACCTGACCTACGTCGGCGACGCCACGATCGGCGACTACTCCAACATCGGTGCGTCGAGCGTCTTCGTCAACTACGACGGCGTGAACAAGCACCACACCACCGTCGGCTCCCATGTCCGGACCGGTTCCGACACGATGTTCATCGCACCTGTCACCGTCGGGGACGGTGCCTACTCGGGTGCTGGGACAGTGATCAAGGACGATGTCCCGGCCGGGGCGTTGGCCGTGTCGGGCGGCCAGCAGCGCAACATCGAGGGGTGGGTCCAGCGCAAGCGTCCCGGAAGCGCCGCCGCTGAGGCTGCTGAGGCGGCCCAGGCCGCTGAGACACCTGAGACGCCTGAGGAATCCTGACCCCGACGGGGTTAGCCGGATTGGTTCGGGCGAAGCCCCGTCTTAGACTCACAGCAGCGATAAGCTCAAGCCCCACACCCTCCCCAAGTCGGAAAGGTCGTAGAATCCGTGTCCCACTGGATCGACAACCAGAAGAACCTGATGCTCTTCTCCGGTCGTGCCCACCCAGAGCTCGGCGAGGCCGTCGCCCGTGAGCTGGGGATCGCCCTGACCCCCACCACGGCGCACGACTTCGCCAACGGCGAGATCTTCGTCCGGTTCGAGGAGTCGGTCCGCGGCTCGGACGCCTTCGTCCTGCAGTCCCACCCCCAGCCGCTGAACAAGTGGGTGATGGAACAGCTGATCATGATCGACGCGCTCAAGCGCGGATCCGCCAAGCGCATCACCGCGATCCTGCCGTTCTACCCCTACGCCCGCCAGGACAAGAAGCACCGCGGCCGTGAGCCCATCTCCGCCCGGCTAATCGCCGACCTGCTCAAGACCGCCGGCGCCGACCGTATTGTCTCGGTCGACCTGCACACCGACCAGATCCAGGGCTACTTCGACGGCCCGGTCGACCACATGCACGCAATGCCGATCCTCACCGACTACATCATCGGCAAGTACGGCAAGGACAACCTCTGCGTGGTCTCTCCCGACGCCGGTCGCGTGAAGGTCGCCGAGAAGTGGTCGAACGTGCTCGGCGGTGCCCCGCTGGCGTTCGTCCACAAGACCCGCGACATCGACGTGGCCAACAGCGTCACCGCCAACCGTGTCGTCGGTGACGTCGAGGGCATGACCTGCATCCTGCTCGACGACATGATCGACACCGGCGGGACCATCGCCGGTGCCGTGAAGGTCCTGCGTGAGGCCGGTGCCGGCGACGTCATCATCGCCACCACCCACGGTGTGTTCTCCGACCCGGCCCGGGAGCGGCTCGACAACTGCGGCGCCCGCGAGGTCATCACCACCGACACGCTCCCGCAGAGCACCGAAGGCTGGGACAACCTGACCGTCCTGCCGATCGCCCCGCTGGTCGCCAAGACCATCCACGAGATCTTCGAGAACGGTTCGGTCACAACCCTCTTCGAGTGATACACTCTTGACCGTCTCGGCGAGGGCTGGTTCATACCGGCCGTTATCGGCGCGCATACGTTCCAGGGTGTTCGGCACCACGGGACGGTCACCGCACCATGAGCCGCAGCAGAGTCTGCGGCTTTTTTCGTGAGACCGATCAGTTCCGACATCTAGGAGATCACCATGGCAACGAACATCACCCGCATCAGCGGCCTGCCGCGCACCGAGTTCGGCAAGGGCGCGTCCCGCCGTCTGCGTCGCGACTGGCGCATCCCGGCCGTCCTCTACGGATCCTTCCACGAGCCGATCCACGTCAGCTTCGAGCTGCTCGAGTTCCAGGGCATCGTCCGCAACCACGGCGCCAACGCCATCCTCGAGGTCGAGATCGACGGCGAGGACAACCTCTGCATGATCAAGGCCGTCGACCAGAACGTCCTGACCCTGGACATCGACCACGCCGACCTGCTCTCCGTCAAGCGCGGCGAGACCGTCGAGGTCGACGTCCCCGTCGTCGCCGAGGGCGAGGCCGCCCCGGGCACCCAGGTCGTGCAGGACGCCGACACCGTCACCATCGAGGCCGACGTGCTCTCCATCCCCGAGGAGATCACCTTCTCCATCGAGGGCAAGCTGATCGGTGACCAGATCACCGCCGGCGACCTGAAGATGCCGGGCAACACCTCCCTGGTGTCCGACGCCGACACCCTGATCGTCAACATCATCGAGCCCGAGGTCGCCCCGGAGCCCGAGGAGACCGACGAGGCTGCCGGAGAGGCCGAGGCCGAGGCTCCCTCCGAGGAGTCCGCGGAGTAGTTTTACGCCGCACCCCGGTATGGGAGACTGGATCAGTGAACAGCACTGACCGGTCTCCCTTTCTCGTTGTCGGCCTCGGAAATCCCGGGGCACAGTACGACGGCACCCGCCACAACGTCGGCGCCATGGTCCTCGACGAGCTCGCCGGGCACTGCGGCGGCCCGGCGGGCCCGGCAAGCTTCAGCACGAACCGGAAGCTCAACGCCCGGGTCGCTGAGACCCGGATCGGAGACCGGCGCGTGGTCCTCGCCGTCCCCCGCAGTTACATGAACCAGTCGGGCGGGCCGGTGAAGGCTCTCGCCTCCTACTACCGGGTACCTGTCGACTCCGTCCTCATCGTCCACGACGAACTGGACCTCGACCCGGGCACGGTGAAGCTGAAGTCCGGCGGAGGACTGAACTCGCACAACGGTCTCCGCGATATCGCGAAATCCCTGGGGACGCGGGACTTCCCGCGGGTACAGGTCGGCATCGGACGCCCACCCGGACGCATGACGCCGGCATCCTACGTCCTCAAGCCTTTCTCGAAGAACGAACGCGCGGAGCTGCCGATCACCCTCGCAGACGCCGCGGACCTGATCCTCGACCTGGCGGCCGGTCGGTAGACTCAGCGGCATGAGCCTGCTCTCCCGCCTGACGGCCTTCTTCCGACGTCGCCCCGCCTCTCCCGGGGCCGATGCCCTGGCCCCCGCCCAATGGCTGGTCATCGGGATGGGAAATCCCGGTGCGAAGTATGCCGGGACCCGGCACAACGTCGGCTACCTCGTCGCCGACCTGCTGCTCGACAGGTCGGACGCCGACGCCCTCCGCGGCATCCCGGGGACGAAGGCCCAGGTCGCCCGGGTGGAGATCGACGGTCACGGCGTGCTGCTGGTGCGCTCGACGACGTACATGAACCTGTCCGGCGAGGCGGTCGCCCCACTCGCCACCAGTTACGGGGTCAGTCCGGACCATGTCATCGTCATCCACGATGAACTCGACCTGCCCGCCGGGAAGGTCAAGGTGAAGCTCGGTGGCAACGAGAACGGTCACAACGGGCTGAAGTCGGTCACCGCTGAACTGGGGACCCGCGACTACGTGCGCATCCGCGTCGGCATCGGACGTCCTGCCGCGGGGACCGGCGTGATCGACCACGTCCTCTCCCCGCTGGACGACGACACCGACTGGGACGCCGTCGTCGCTACCGCCGCCGACGCCGTCGGCATCACCGTCACCCGCGGGCTCTCGGCGGCACAGAACGAGATACACTCCCGGGCGTGAGCAACGCGAAGAAGAAGACCGCCCGCCTGCCGTCCCCTGTCGCCGGGACGTACGAGGGGGACTACGGCATCCTCGAGCTCGAACCGGATCCTCACGTCACCGACGGATGGCTGATCAGCGTCAACGGCGTGCCGAGCAGCCACGTCGTCCTCGGAAACCCACGCCAGCTCGTCTTCGAGTACATGCAGTGGATCGCCAGTGGACTACGCGCGCACGTCACCGGACACCTGGATCCGTCCAGCCTGCGGGTCACGCATCTCGGCGGCGGCGCCTGCACGCTGGCCCGCTATGTGGCGGACGTCTACCCGGACTCGCGCAACACCGTCGTCGAGCTCGACGGTGAGCTGGCCCGGCTCGCCCGCGAGTGGTTCGACATCCCCCGCTCTCCGCGGGTCAAGATCCGCGTGGACGACGCCCGTGACGTCGCAGAATCATTCGCCCCCGCCAGCCGCGATGTGATCATCCGCGACGCCTTCGCCGGTGCGGTCACCCCGACCGGCCTGACGACGGTGGAGTTCTTCCGGGACTGCCACCGGGGCCTGGCGCCCGGCGGGATATACATCGCCAACTGCGGCGACCATTCCGACCTGCGCGGCGCGAAAGCCGAGCTCGCAGGCATGGCCGAGGTGTGGGAGCACCTGGCCGTGATCGCCGATCCGTCGATGCTCAAGGGGCGCCGGTACGGCAATATCATCCTGCTCGCGTCGGACGTCCCCCTGCTGGAGACCGGGTCCACCGCCCACGCCACGGTGACCCGTGAGCTTCTCGGTGGCGCGGTACCTGCGCAGTACAAGGATGATGCCTGGGTGCGACGGTTCTTCTCCGGTGCGAAGCCGCGGTGGGCCAGCTGACGCGGTTACACTGGCCAGCATGTTTGAGTCACTTCAGGAAGCGCGGGCGGCCGTGGGGAGACATGTCGCGCCAGAACACGTGGACAAGGTGCTGAACGTCCTCATACCGGCGATCGGCCTGAAGCCCGGTGAACCGGGCAACACCGTCCGCGGCGATTCAAGGCTCGGTGGCGAACCAGAACTTCCGGTCGGCATGGAGTGGCCGCGTCCGACACCGCCGGCAGATCCCGCGGACATCGCAGGCCGGGGAAACTCATCCGCGGAGCAGGCGATGCTGGACCACCTTTCCCGGAACCTGCCCTTCGCTTCCGTCGCCCAGATCGACCTTGCCGAGGCCCATGCACTGGGGGAGGTCGCGGCGGACCTGCCAGACACCGGCCGTCTCCTCTTCTTCTACGACTTCTGCGTGGGCCCCTGGGAGAACGGGCAACGAGTCGCCAGGGTCATCTGGGACGCTTCCCCGGTCAACCAGACCGCACCGGCCGCGCTACCCGGCGACCTGGCTAACGTCGCTACGCACGGTACGGAACACTTCGGCAAGGAGTTGTTCCACGCCCCGGCCCGCCCGGTGACACTGTTCAGCGGAGTGACCATCCCCGTCGAGACCAGCAATGCTCCCGAAACGGAGTACGTGTTTGAACCGGGCGGACTCGCCGACGTCACCGACGGGGTCGAAGACTTCTGGGATGAAGACGACTGCTGGTTGGGGTGGCGGCATCATCAGCTGCTCGGAACCCCCGTCCCGCTCCAGAGCGATCCGCGGGACTACATTGCCGGATACGGTACTGATGAGGAGGTCTCGGACTGGAAGTTGCTGTTCCAGCTGGAAATCAACGATTGGAGTGGCGAGAGATTCGACGAGGGGGACGTGTACTTCCTCATCCGGACCGCTGACCTCGCGGCACGTCGCTTCGATCAGGTCCAGGCCGTCTACCAACAGACCTGAAACTGCAGAACCCGGCTTCCCGATTCTACTAGAACTCTTGTTCTAATTATTCCACCTGTTGCGCCTTTCATGTCCACCCTGTCCGATACAGTGTTCGTATCCGAAGGAGGGGACCATGACCAGCACGTACACCACCGAACCCACCACCGGCGAGAGCTACACCTCTCTGGCCACCACCTACTCCGTCCAGATCAACACCGCCGAGCTCGA
>NZ_MKKI01000001.1 GCF_001942345.1 Corynebacterium sp. CNJ-954 | reverse complement strand
TGGTGCACGAAAGTGCACCGGTGACCGGAGTGCAGTGGCATCCAGAACACCGCGAGGTTGCCGAGACGCAGCTGACTGACCTGGTCATACACATGCAGGGCCAGATTCATTGTCGGGATAACTATCGACTGGTTAGGCACCGGTGATTGATACTGTCCTCGGTTGACTACTCTGGTCCGAATTCGTCGCTCCAGAGTCTGAGCACGGCGGCGACTTCGATTCAACCGGTGAGAAGTTGACTGGCTGGTATTGGAGGATCGATGACGAGGGAAATGAGATCACCTACGACTACGCCTCAGGTTCGTGGGCTGATGGCGAAGATGATGAGACGGAACACCCGTCGTAGAAAGTCACTTTAGGGGGCGAGATGGGTGGACCAGCAGCTACTACACCGGCTATCGTCACCCGCCGATGGCGCTCATGGTGCGTTCCGGCTGGACGTATCCTTCGTCATTCAGCGTGATCTCGTCTGACCCGTAGGCGCGGGGCTTGCCCCACATCGCCCGCGACCACTCCAGGGCCACGTCCTCGTCGGAGGCGTCCCCGCGTAGCAGGCCCATCAGGTCGGTCTCTTCGTTCGAGAACAGGCAGCTGCGGATCTTCCCGTCCGCGGTGATGCGGGTGCGTGAACATGCCGCACAGAAAGACTCCGTCACCGAGGCGATGATTCCCACTGTGCCGCGTTTCCCGCCGTCGCTCCCGTAGACCTCCCACAGCTGTGCCGGTGCGGAACCACGCGGTGCCGGGTCCTCGCGCAGGACGAACCGCTCGGACAACGCCGACCTGATCTCCGCCCCGGAGACCAGGTTCTCCCGCGCCCACGACCGGTCGGCGTCCAACGGCATCTGCTCGATGAAACGTAACTGGTAGCCGTGGTCCAGGCACCACTGCGCCAGATCCACCGCACCGTGGTCGTTGAGCCCACGCATCATCACCGCATTGACCTTCACCGGCTCCAGACCCGCGTCTTTCGCGGCCTTCAGCCCCGCCATTACCTGGGGAAGACGGTCGCGCCGCGTCAGGGCGGTGAACGTCTCCCGGTCGACGGTGTCCAGGGAGACGTTCACCCGAGTCAGCCCGGCTTCCACCAGCTCGCCGATGCGCTTGTCCAGGCCGATGCCGTTCGTCGTGATCGAGATCGACACCCTCGGGTGCAGCCTGCGTACACCGCGGATGATGTCGGCCAGGTCCTTACGTACCAAAGGCTCGCCACCGGTGAAGCGGATGTCCTTCACCCCGAGTACGCGCACACCGATGTCGGCGAGGCGGACGGCCTCCTCCGCGGTGAGCAGCTCGTCCTTCTTCAACCACGGCAGGCCCTCAGCAGGCATGCAGTAGGTGCAGCGCAGGTTGCACTTGTCGATCAGCGAGATGCGCAGATCGTCGGCGGTGCGTCCCCACCGGTCGGTGAGTCGCAGTGCGGACGGCACAGTTGAAGCGGTCACCGGATCACCTCCGTGGATTGACGTCGTTGCCTACCGGTCTACCCTGACACAGGGGGATGCCGCGAACCGGGGGCGTCCGGCAGCTCCGAACGCCGGTCCGGCACAGCAGGTTGTCGGGCCGGTGCTTTCCGGGGTGGTGGCACCGGGCGGGGTAGTACGATTCCAGCGTAACCATATTTTGCCTGCGTAACTTCTGAGAGCTGATCACGATGTCCGTCACCACCGGTCCCCACACCGGACGCCGCCGCCCCCTCGGCGTCCTCCGCGCCTTCAGTGTCGCCGTCACCGGCGCCGGTCTGCTGTTCGCCTCCGCGTGTTCCACCTCGGGTGACTCCGACGAGTCCACCGACACCACCGACGGCGCCTCCGGCAGTGCCGGGACGGTCGAGGTCTTCGCCGCAGCGTCGCTGAACAATGCCGGCGACGAGCTGGCAGAGGCCTTCGCCGAGGACAACGACGGCGCGGAGCTGGAGTTCAACTTCGCCGGTTCCTCCAAGCTGGTCCAGCAGATCGAACAGGGTGCGGACGCCGATGTGTTCATCAGCGCCGACGAGGAGAACATGGACGCCGCCCTCGACCTGCCCGAGTTCGACGGTGCTGAACCGGAGACCATCGCCACCAACCGCCTGGTGCTGGCGACCGCGCCGGGTAATCCGGCGGGCTTCGACTCCGTCGACGACCTGTCCACCACCGCCGACTTCCGTCTCGCCGTCTGCGCCGACGGTGTGCCCTGCGGCACCCTCGCCAACGACTACCTCGACGAGCGTGAGGACGACGGTCACGGTCTCGGACCGTCGACAGTCTCCGAGGAGGCGAATGTCTCCGACGTCTCCACGAAACTGGCCACCGGTGAGGCGGACGTCGGATTCATCTACTCCACGGACGCGAAGGCGCTGCAGGAGAACTCCACCGACGGTGAGGTCGAGGTCTTCGACCTCGACGGTGTCGAACCCAACAAGTACCCCGCAGCCCTGACCGCCGCAGGCGAGGACAATGACGCCGCGTCCGAGTTCCTCCGGTGGCTGACGTCCGACCGCGCCCGCGCCATCCTGGAGTCCTACGGCTTCGGTGCAGCGTAAACCCGTCACCTCCGTCCCCGCGGCCGTCGCGTGCATCGCGCTGGCCGCGGTTCTTCTGCTGGTCGGGCCGCTTCTCGCCCTGCTGCTGAACATCCCCTGGGGCCGGGCGGTGGAACTGGTCACCGACCCGGCGGCCGTGCAGTCGCTGACGTTGTCGCTGAGCACCGCGGTGGCCGCCACCGTCCTGTGCATCGGCCTCGGCCTACCGTTGTCGATGTGGCTGGTGGAACTGATGCGCCGGCACCCCGGCAGGGGAGAGGCCGTCCAGCTGATCGTCTACGCGCCGTTGGTGCTCTCCCCGGTGGTCTCGGGTCTGGCACTGGTGTTCTTCTGGGGACGACGCGGCCTGCTCGGCAGTTGGCTCGAGAACGTCGGCGTCCACGTCGCCTACACCTCCCTCGCCGTGATCGTGGTGCAGGTGTTCGTCTCGCTGCCGTTCTTCGTGTCCACCACGGTCACCGCGCTGCGCGGCATCCCGGTGGCACTGTCCGAGGCCGCGGCGTTGGACGGCGCGTCCCGCTGGCAGACGGTCCGTCGCGTGCTCGTGCCCGTCGCCTGGCCCGGCATAGCCGCCGGAACCGTGTTAAGTTTCGCCCGGGCGTTGTCGGAGTACGGGGCGACGCTCACGTTCGCCGGTAACGTCGCAGGGGAGACCCGCACCATCCCGCTGCTCGTCGAACTCGGTCTCAGCGCCAATGACATGGACCGTGCCCTCGGTGCATGCATCATGCTCATCGGCATCTACGTGTTCGTCGTCGGAGGGATCGCCGTGGTGCGCCGGATGCAGAGGTAGCAGAGGTAACACGAGGAAGGGAGCCCACCGTGGCGCGTACACCTGAAGACCATCTCGCCGCTGTCCGTGCGCTGTTCGGGGAGTCGCCGGTCGAGCACGCGGCGCCCGCCGACGCCGTGGGACGCCGCCTGGTGGCTGACGTCACGGCCGTCGAGGACTCTCCGCGCTTCGACAACTCCCAGATGGACGGTTATGCGCTCGGTGACGCGCATCTGGCCGGCGGCACCTTCCCCGTCGGCCCGACGATTCCCGCCGGGGCCGACCCCCGTGACATCCTCACCGGTCTCACCGGGCTCGCGGCCGGGGTGGATGAGCGGGTCATCCCGGTGATGACGGGAGCACGCCTGCCTGCCGGCACCGCCGCCGTCGTGCCGGTCGAGGCATGTGAGCCGTCGGAGTTCCTCGGCAGTGACGGCAACGGCAGCAGCGATAACGGGGACAACGGTGAGCCGGTCACCGTCACCGTCACCGTCCCCGCCGCACCGGCAGGGCAGTTCGTGCGGACCCGCGGCTCCGACATCCGCGCGGGGGCCGTCCTGTTGCCTGCCGGGCACCGCGTGAACCCCCGCACCGTCGGCGTCGCCGCGGCACAGGGCATCACCGGACTCCCGGTACGGCGTCGTGCCCGCATCGTGGTGGTCACCGGCGGTGACGAGATCGGTAGCGCCGGGGACATCCCCGGTGCGGCGTCCATCCGCGACGCCAATGGGCCGATGCTGGAGGCGCTGTGCGCCGCCCACGACATCGTCGTCGCCGGCACGGTGCGTACCAGCGACAACCCGGATGCTTTCCGTGTCTCGCTGGCCGATGCGGTTGACCGGGCACGTCCGGACGCGGTGGTGACCAGTGGTGGGATCAGTCACGGACGCTTCGAGGTGGTGCGCCAGGTGCTGCAGAGCGGTACCGGGGTGGAGGCCGGCTGGTTCGGCCACGTCGCCCAGCAACCCGGCGGGCCGCAGGGGCTGGCCCGTTTCCACGGTGTGCCCGTGGTGTGCCTGCCGGGGAACCCGGTCTCCACGGCAGTGAGCTTCCGGCTCTTCATCGCCCCGGTGCTCGGGGAGGTGGAGGAGACGGTCACCGGTCGACTCACCACGCCGGTGCAGGGCTTGGTCGGCCGTGACTGCTTCCTGCGGGCGAGGAGGGAGGTCGGGGCAGACGACGGAGCCCACGGAACCCACGGAGCCCACGGAGCCGTTGTCACCGTCACTCCCGTCGGCGGGACCGGCTCGCACCTGTTGGCACAGTCGGCGGAGGCGGACTGTCTGGCCCGCATCCCGGCGGGGAAAGACCTTGACCGGGGTGCCGTCGTGAGTGTGTATCCGCTGTAGGAGGCACTCATCCGGTACCGCCGGACAGATCGCGAGATGTCGGACGGTATGACCTGACACCGCCGGTCAGGTAGGGTCGCAGTCATGCTGCTGTCCCAACTCGCCTACTTCGAGGCCCTCGCCCGGGAGGAACACTTCGGCCGCGCCGCGGAATCCTGCTACGTGTCCACGTCGACCCTCTCCGAGGCCATCCGCAAGCTCGAGACGGAGGTAGGTTTCCCACTGGTCAACCGGGGCAAGTCGACCTACCGTGGGTTGACCGGGGAGGGGCGGCTCGTCCTCGACTACGCCCGTCGTATCAACGCCGACCAACGCTCGCTGACCCAGGACCTCGCCTACCGGCGCGGTCACCTGGACGTCACCGTCCGCTTCGGCGCGATCCCGTCGGCCGCTGACCGTGCCGCGGAACTCCTCGGTCGGCTCGTCGACGCCAACCCGTCGGTCCGTGTCGACCTTGTCGCCGACCTCACCAGCGAAGACATCGTCTCCCGGGTGCTCAACCACGAACTCGACGCCGGGGTCATCCACCCCGGGGCCGCGCGCGGGCACACCCGTACCGGACAGCAGGGTGCTGTCCGGCTCACGACCATGGGCTCCGTGCACTTCAGTGTCGTCGGACGCCGTGAGACGATGGACCGCTTCGACGGCCACGTCACCGGCGCGGATCTCGAGCACCTGCCTGTCGCACTGCTGGGGCGAAACATGCTGGCCAGGAAAGGCTTCGACCGGGCCATGGAGGATGTCGGGGCATCGGTGACCCCCGCCGTGGAGACCACCTCCGTCGGCTCGCTGCGCGCTCTGGCGGCGACGGGGAACTGGGTGGCGGTGGTCCCGTCGTCGGTCGCGGAGTCCGGCGACCTCGCCTCACTGCCGTTGACCGCCCCAAAGGTCGACCTGGACGTGGCGCTGGTGAGGCTGGACACGCGTCCACGTCCGATGCTGATCGGGGCCCTCGACGAAGCTGCGCGCGGGTGAACGCACTACGCAGACTGCTCACCCCGGTGCAGCCGCGTATGCCCCTGGGTGGGCTCGTCCTGTCCACCGCTGCCGTGATCGTGGCGGTGGCGTTGCTCAGCGGGCTCAGCGAACTGTCCGGACACCCGTTCTTCATGGCCAGCCTCGGAGCGACCTGCGTCCTGCTGTTCATCCTGCCGGCGGCACCGCTGTCGCAACCGCTGAACATCGTCGGCGGTTACCTCGTGTCGACGACTGCCGCCGTGGTCCTGTTCTCCTTCCTGCCGTCGGAGTGGTGGTCCCTGGCGCTGGCGACCGGCGCCGCGGCAATGCTGATGACCGGACTGCGGATTCTCCACCCGCCGGCAGCGACGATGCCGATGCTGGTGACCGCCGGTGGCGAGTCCTGGCACTACCTGCTTGAACCCGTGCTCGTCGGTGCACTGGTCGTCGCGGTCCTGGGGATCCTCTACCGCACGGTGGTCGGCGACCGGATCTGGGGACGGTGACAGTTTTCACCGGACGCGTGTTCGGCGGTGGCGTCCGACGGAGTAACGTCACCGCAGTTCAGATGGCATTCCGCGTGGGGGCGCACCGTTCGGTCACGGCGAAAGTCTCTTCGTCGCCACCGGTGTTCCCGGAGTAACCTGACCCGACGTGACTCACGACACAGCGACTGAAGCAGCACCCCACACGGCCCCGTTCGCCGGCGCCTTCAACACGGCCGCGGACGCCGCGGTGCGCAAGAAGGCCGCACTGTTCGACGACGACCACCCCCGCTACGCCGTACGCGCCGTTCTCGCCGGAGCCTACCTGACCCTCGGCACCGCCTTCGCCGCCGTGTGCGGCAACGCCGTCGAACACCTGGCTCCGGGGCTGGGTCCCGTGGTCTTCGGCCTGCTGTTCTTCATCGGCCTGGCGATGATCCTCCAGCTCGGCGCGGAACTCGCCACCGGCACGATGATGTTCGCCGCCTTCGGCGCCGCCCGCGGCTACCTCAGCTGGGGACGTGCGGTGTGGATGGTCATCGTCACGACAGTCTTCAACCTCGTCGGCGCGGTCGTCGTCGCCGTCGTTCTCGGCCAGTCCGCCAAACTCGGAGGCCTCGGGGCGGACCACCTGATCGCGAGCCTGGCCGACGGTAAGCTCACCAAGGAGCCCTCCGGCATCTTCCTTGAGGCTGTCGTGGCGAACTTCGTGGTGAACATCGCCATCGTCGGTGGGCTGCTGATCAAGGACTACGCCGGCAAGTTCCTGTTCACCCACCTCGTGATCGCGGTCTTCGTGGTCCTGGGTCTGGAGCACCTCATCGCCAACTTCTCCCTGTTCACCCTCGCGTTCTTCGGGCTGGGTGACGGGTTCGCCGCCGGCGCCGGGGTGCTTGACTCTCTGACCTGGTCCAATGTGCTGACGAACTGGGGGCTGGCGCTGGTCGGCAACGCGATCGGCGGCGGGCTGCTCATCGGCGGGGTCTACGCCTGGCTGAACCGGGGGACCACGCCGGGCGGGGAACTGTACCGGGACTGACGTTGATCCTACGGGTGGGTCAGACCCCGATGTAGCGCACGGCGTCGCCGGGGGAGAGGCCGTCGGACGGGACGACCATCAGCGCGTCGGCCACCGCATAACCGCTGAGCATGTGGGAATGCGCGCCGGGGACCGGGGCGAGTTCGCCGTCATTCACGCGGGCGGGCAACAGTCGAACCCGGTCACGATGCAGCGGACCGACTGTCCCGGTGGTCGTCCCGTGGAGGACTTCGGCGTCGCCGCGTCCGGACAGCACCGCGACCGCCGGAGCGACGAAAGAATGCAGTGCGGCATGCGCGGCGAAAGGATTACCGGGGACGCCGAAGACCAGCTGCTCTGAGCGTCGGATGACCAATGTCGGGTGCGCCGGCTGACAGGCGACCTCGTCGGCGAGGACGTCGTCGGCGACGCGGGTGATGAAACGTCGGGCGAAGTCCTGACCGGAACGACCCGACCCGCCGGTCATGACGACCAGGTCGGCGTCCTGCACGTCAGGGCGCCGCAGCCAGTCCTCCACCGCCACCGGATCGTCCGGCACCCGGTCGGTGCAGACGACGTCCGCGCCCCTGCCGGCGAGCAGTGCAGGGAAGGAGACCCCGAAGGCGTCGCGGACCTCCCCGGGGGCGGGGACACCGTGGTCGATGACCTCATTGCCGGTGAATGCGCACGCGACCCGGGGAGGGGAGACGAGTTCGATCTCGTCGACTCCACAGACTGCGAGCATCGCGCAGTGACCGGGGCCGAGCACCACCCCGGCATCGACAAGGGTCTCCCCGCACGCCCACTCCTGCCCGGCCGGGCGGATGTCCCTGCCGTCGCCTGGGTAGTCGGCGGTGAGGGACGGGCCGTCGGTGTCATCGGTGTTACTGACGCGGCTGTTCTCCGAACGCACCACCGCCGTCGTGCCGTCCGGTAGCAGCGACCCGGTGAGTACCGGCAGCGCCTGACCGATGTCGAGCGCACCGCCGGTGTTGTGCACATTGCGTCCGTGCGCCCCGGTCACCGGCAGAGCGAGCAACGTCCACGGCCCGGGACCGTTCACCGCGAAGCCGTCCATCGCCGAGGACGTGTAGTGCGGCACGTCCACCGGCGCGGTCACCGGGGCGGCGGTCACGTCGCCGGGGACGGGGGAGCGGCGCACGGTGCGATCCTGCGTGCCGGGCGTACGGCAGGCGTCGAGAACGCGGGCACGGGCCTCGTCCCAGGTCACCGGTGTGTGGGTCATGATGTCCTTCCGTAGCCGTGGGTCACGGCGTCGTCCCAGGTGTCGATGTCCGCCGCGGACGGCAGTGGCGTCTCCTGCAGATCCAGTCGACGCAGCAGCGCCATGGCCGGGGCATCGGTGAAATCGTTGCCGTCCACCGCCGTGCGCAGGGCGCCTAGGCGTACCACGCTCAGCAACGGCTGCATCCGGCCGTCGACGGTGCCGATACAACCGGCAGGCGCATCCTGCACAGACTTCAGCAGGACGTCGACCGACCCTGCAGGGGCCACCAGATCGGCGGCGAGGAGGAGGACGAGGTCAGCGTCACAGACCGTCCCGGTGCCGTGCAACGCCGCAACCCCCGCGGCGAGGGCCGCCGCAGGCCCCGCCAAGGGCGGGGTCTCCTGCGTCCGCAGGACGTCGACGGGCAGGCCCGGCAGGTCCAGGGGAGACGCGACGACGACACGACAGGTGCAGGACGCCGTCGCGTCAAGCACCCGGTCGATCAACCGTCGGCCGTCCGGACCGGGGAGCAAAGGTTTGCGGGGCACGTCCCGGAGTGCACCGGCCGGAGCCGACGCCGCCAGACGCGAGCCGGCACCACCGGCGACGATGATCGCATGGACACTACTGTCCGCCATCTACCCTCCCGCGAACGGCGGCAGGACGTCGACGCGTCCGACCCCGGCCAACGACGTCGCCGACGCATCCGGACGGGTGACCGTCCGCCCGTCGACGAGGAAACTGCACCGGTCGAAGATCCCGGCCAACGTCATACCCCCGGCCGTGGTGTCCGTGTGGCGTCTCCCGAGGTCATCGAGCAGGTCAGCGAGGGTGTCGGCGATGGTGCTGTCGGCGGAGAGCACCTCGTGCGCGGCACCGCGTGCGGCACGGGCGGCGGCGAAATATCGGATCTCAACCATGCGTCCCAGTGTAGCGGTGACGGCGGGTAACCTGGACGGTCATGGAAGACCCAGGAGACCATCTCACCCACGTCCGTGAGGACGGGTCGGCCCACATGGTCGACGTCACCGCGAAGAACGAGACGAGCCGTACCGCCGTCGCCACCGGGCGGGTCCGCACCAGGGAGGACGTCCTCGACATGATCTTCCGCGGGGACCTCCCCAAGGGAGACGCGCTGCCCGTCGCCCGCGTCGCCGGCATCATGGGGGCGAAGAAGACCCCCGAGATCATCCCGCTGTGCCACCCGTTGCCGCTCGGGAAGATCACCGTCGACTTCAGCAGGGAGGACGGGGACAAAGGGGACAGTGCCGGGGCCGTGCGCATCGAGGCGTCGGTGAAGACCCGCGGCGTCACCGGTGTGGAAATGGAGGCACTCACCGCCGTGACCAGTGCTGCGCTGACCGTCTACGACATGGTCAAGGCCGTCGACAAGCACGCCGTCATCGACGATGTCCGTGTGCTCGCCAAGTCCGGCGGCAAGTCCGGCGACTGGGACATCCGGTGAGCGGCGCACTGCGTGCTGTCGTTGTGGTCGCGTCCACTCGGGCGGCGTCCGGTGCGTACGAGGACACCACCGGGCCGCTGCTGGTCGACTGGCTGCGCTCGCGTGGCCTCGAGGTGCCGGACGCCGTGGTCGTCGCCGACGTCGATGTCACGGGGTACCTCGACGACGTACTCGGCGGAGACACGACGGAGCGGCCCAACGTCGTGCTGACCACCGGGGGCACCGGCATCAGCCCCACCGACACCACCGTTTCCGCCGTGCGTCCACACCTCACCCACGAACTGCCCGGCCTGGTCGAGGCCGTCCGGCGGCGTGGGGTGGACGCCGGTGTACCGACCGCGATCCTGTCCGGGGGAGTCGCCGGGGTGACAGGGACGGTCGACCGCACCTTCGTGATGACCCTGCCCGGGTCCAGCGGGGGGGTGAAGGACGGCATCGTCGTGCTCGACCCCGTCCTCGACCACCTGCTCAACCAGCTGGAAGGACATACCGACCATGAGTGAGAACACCACCGACCCCGGCTACGTCGCCGAGCAGACCGGCGTCGTCGTGCACACCGCCGTCTCCGACGAACCGCTGGAGGCGCACCTCGTCGACGCCAAGGACGCCACCGCCACCGACGCGATGGGTGCCGTCGTCACCTTCGAAGGCACGGTCCGTAACCACGACGGCGGGGCCGGCGTGACCGCACTGACCTATTCCCACCACCCGACCGCACCGGATGTGCTGGCCCGCATCGCCGCCGACACCGTCGCCGAGTACCCCGATATCCGGCTGTGGGCCGAGCACCGTACCGGCGCCCTGGCGATCGGGGACCTCGCCTTCCTCGTCGTCATCGCCGCCGCGCACCGAGGACCCGCCTTTGAGGCCGTCGCCGCTTTCGCCGACACCGTGAAGTCCCAGGTACCGATCTGGAAGGAACAGGAACTCACCGACGGGAGCACGGACTGGGTGGGACTGTGACCGACCTTTCCCGCTACCAGCGGCAGATCACCCTCGCCGGCTTCGGCCTTGACGGCCAGGAGAAGCTCGCCGACGCCCATGTCGCCGTCCTCGGCGCCGGTGGCCTCGGCTCACCCGCGCTGCTGTACCTTGCCGCCGCCGGAGTAGGGGAGATCACCGTCATCGACGACGACCTGGTGTCGACGTCGAACCTCCACCGCCAGATCATCCACACCGACGCCGCCGTGGGTTCGCCGAAGACGGAGTCGGCGCGCCGGGCGATGCTGGCCCGCAACCCGGACATGACGGTGCACGTCGTGTCATCCCGTCTCACCACGGACAACGCGGTCGCCCTGCTGCGCGGGGCAGACGTCGTCCTCGACGGCACCGACAACTTCGCCGCCCGCTACGCCTGCTCCCACGCATGTGCGGTGCTCGGCATCCCGCAGGTGTGGGCGTCGATCCTCGGGTTCGACGGGCAGCTCTCCGTCTTCGGAATGCCCGACGGGCCCGTCTACGAGGACGTCTTCCCGACACCGCCACCGGTCGGGGCGGTGCCGTCCTGCTCGGCGGCGGGGGTGCTGGGGCCGGTCGTCGGTACCGTCGGCACCGCCATGGCGCTGGAGGCGGTGAAGGTCGTCACCGGGGTCGGCAGTCCGCTGAGCGGGGAGATCGGCTACTTCGACGGGCTGTCCGGACGCTGGGAGTACATCCCCGTCGCCGCTGACCCGGCCGTGTCTTCACGTGTTCGGCAGGCGCCCACGCCGGTGGCCGGGGAACTGGCCGTCGAACCGTCGGACGAGAGTATGTCGGCGGTGCCTTCGCTCGAAGGTGCCCTCCTCCTCGACGTCCGCGAACCCGACGAATACGCGACCGTGCACATTCCCGGGGCGGTGAACGTGCCGCTGTCGCGGCTACGCGATGAGGAAGCTGAGGTCGCTGAGGTTGCCGAACTCGCCGAACTCGCCGAGGCAGCGACGACCTCCGGGCGTCCTCTCGTGGTCTACTGCGCCGCCGGGACACGCTCGGCGCAGGCCGTCGAGATTCTCGCCGGCGCCGGCATCACCGGTGTGAACTACCCCGGCGGCATCAACGCATGGTTGGAGCGTCAGTGAATCACACGGACAGTTACGCCGACATCGCCTTCGACGACTTCGTCACCGCACGCCAGGAGGCCCGCGGCGTCGGCAACAGGGTCGACACGACCGGGGCGTCCGGTACCGAGCTGGACCCGCGCGACATCAAACTGATCCGCCAGGCCCGCATGTTCATGATGGCCACCGTCACCGGGACCGGATGGCCCTATGTCCAGCACAAGGGCGGACCGGCCGGTTTCGTGAAGGTCGCCGCGACGTCCGACGGTTCGCGCCTGATGTTCCCGGACTTCGCGGGGAACAGGCAGTTCGTCACCGCCGGTAACCTCGACCGGGACGGCCGCGTCTGTCTCTTCTTCGTCGACTTCGCGACCAGGTCGCGGGTGAAGGTCTTCGGGCACGCCCGCACCGTCGACGCGTCCGACGACCCCGACCTGATCGAGCAGCTGCGTGACCTGGGGGACCGGCGCATCACCTCGGTGATCGAGCGTGCCGTGATCGTCGAGGTCACCGCCTCCGACGCGAACTGCTCCAAGCAGATCACGCCACGGTGGACCCGCGAGGAGGTCGAGGAACGGCTCGACCTGTACCGGGCGGACATAGCCTCGCTGAAGGCTGAGATCGAGGAGCTACGGGCGGGCAGGGGCGAGGAGTAACCGTCGCATGTCCTGGTGCCCCCGGTGGCCGGTACTCCGTGATGTCTTTCTCCCACGGTGTCTACTCCAGCGCCGTTCCCGCCCGGTCACCTGCGACATACCTGGCCGGGGAGACGCCGACAAAGGACGTGAACTCGCGGGTGAAGTGGGACTGGTCGTAGAAACCGAGTTCAAGCGCGGTGTCGGCCATGGACACTCCCGCGTCGCCGTCGAGCCGGACCACCGCGTCATGCAGACGGCACCGGGTGACGACCTTCTTCGGTGACAGTCCGATCCAGCGGTCGAAGAGGCGTTGCAGTGCGCGAACACCCAGACCGTGACGGGCGGCAAGCTGGTCCACCCTCGTCACCCGACTGTCGCGGGCATCATCCAGGACGGTCTGCGCGAGCCGGCAGTCGGCTGAGACAGTGCCGGGGAGGTGAGGCAGCAGCGCCCTCCTGATGTCGGCGGGTTGGACGTCATCCCCGACGGTCGCTGCCTCACCGGCAGCGAGCCGGAATCCCGAGACCAGACTTTCCGGGAGAAGGCAGTCTGCCGGCACCGTCCGGTCTGCCAGCGTGGAGGCAGGGACACCGGACACCGCGGTGAAGGCGCCCGGCCGGAACTTGACGCCGACGACGTGGCCGGTGGACAGCAGGTCGACGTCGAACCGCCGACCCGGGACGCCGGTCACGACCACCTGGGCCTCGGAGCCGGGACGTCCCGAGTTCTCCTCGAAGGTGAGGTTCACCGAGAACTGGGGTACGAGCGAGCCCACCAGCATCTGAGGAAGGTTCCAGGTGACGGCCCAGAAGGTCTCGACCACGTCGGAGAGTTCGGGCCCCGGCGCCGCGAGAAGACGGGTGACGGTACGGTCGAATGAGTGACGGTGAAGAATCACCCCGCCGGGAGTCGCGGCAGGTGTCGCATTCGTCCAAGACGGCATCGCCACGCACCTCCTAGCGTGAAGGCATGGACACAGACAACGTTAATGCAACCGTCGCCATGGTGACGGTCGACTGCTCAGATCCCGTCGTCGAGGCCAGCTTCTGGGCGGACTTCCTGTCCGGGGACATCGCCGCCGCCACAGAGGACTACAGCATGGTCGTCTGGGCGGATGAGCCGGGACGCCCGGCACTCGGCTTCGGGCGGGTCGACGACTTCGAACCTCCGGCCTGGCCTAATGAGCACGGTTCCAAGCAGTTCCACCTCGACCTGGCCGTCAATGACATTGCCGCGGCGGAGTCCCGGGCCGTGGAACTCGGTGCCTGCCGGGCTGATCCGCAGCCCGGTGAGACCTGGGTCGTGCTCCTGGACCCCGCCGGCCATCCGTTCTGCCTCACCGACGCGAAGAACTGGGGCTGACCCGGTCAGGACGCCAGCTCCCCGCTGTGGAGGTTGAACCGGTCATCCCTGGTGAAGCCGGTGAGCAGTAGGCCGGCTTCCCGCGCGGTGTTCACCGCCAACGACGTCGCCGCGGATACGGCGATGAGCCCGGAGAACCCGGCCAACACGGCTTTCTGCACCAGCTCGAAGGACGCCCGGCTGCTGACGACAAGGTAGGCGGGCACATCGGGGTCGGACCCCCGCAGCCGGACGTCGCCCGGCAGACGGTCGTCCATCAGCAGCGCGCCGATGACCTTGTCGACGGCGTTGTGCCGCCCGACGTCCTCCCTGACGAGCAGGGGACGCCCGTCGGCGGTGAAGGCTCCGGCAGCGTGGATACCGCCGGTCTTCCGGAACGCCTTCTGGCCCTCCGACAGACGCTGCGGCATCGACACGACCAGTTCGGCAGTCGGGTGTTCGGGCGTCAGCGTGTATCGCTTCTCCTTCACCAGGTCGTCGATGCTGGTGGTCCCGCACACGCCGCAGGCGGAGGTCGTTGTACCGAGCGTGCGCAGAGGAAGCTCCGGAAGTCCCGGAAGCTCCGGAAGCTCCGGCAGCTCGGGGACCGCTGATCTCGGCGCAGGCCGCAGCGCGATGTCCAGCGTGTTGTAGGTGTTGGCGTTGTCGGGCCCGACGGCTCCGGCGCAGAAGCGTGCGGTGACCACGTCCTCCACGGAGGTGATCACCCCTTCGGCGTGGAGCAGTCCGTGGGCGAGTTCGACGTCGTGCCCGGGGGTGCGCATCGTGGTGGTCAGGTCGGTTCCGTCCACTCTGATCTGCAGCGGCTCCTCCACGGCGAGAGTGTCGGCGCGCGTGTCGTACTCGTTCCCGCCGTCCCGTCCGGTGCCGAGGCGGACTTTCGTGACGCGCGCGTTCTCGGTCAACCTACCCATGGATCATCACAGTGAAGCAGCGTACTCACTTCTCCGAGTCGGGCAACGGCGGCATGTCCTCGGCCCGGCGCCCGGTCGGTTCCAGGCGCACCGGCGTGGACTTCGACACCGGCGTGTTGGACTTCTCGGCGGCGTGGTCCAGGGGAATCACCACGTTGGCCTCGGGGAAGTAGGTGGTGCAGCCGCCGCGGGAGTGGGAGTACTCCACCACGCGGAAGTCGGGGGCACGACGCTGCCCGTCGGACCAGTCGGAGACGATGTCGACCATGTCGCCGTCACGCAGTCCGAGGTCACGCAGGTCGTCGGCGCCGACGAGGACGACCCGCCGTCCTCCGCGGATGCCGCGGTAACGGTCGTCCATGCCGTAGACGGTGGAGTTGTACTGGTCGTGGGTGCGCACGGTGTTCATCATCAGCTCACGGTCGCGGAGCCTCACGGTGTCCGGCTGGTTGACGGTCAGGTGCGCCTTGCCGTCGGGGGTGGTGAAGCGGCGCTCGCGCGGGCCGTTGGGCAGGTAGAAGCCGCCGGGGTGCTCGAGGCGTTCGTTGTAGTTCTCGAAGCCGGGGATCGTCGCGGCGATGTGGTCGCGCAACACGGCGTAGTCGTCGATCATCGGCTGCCAGAAGTCGTCGCCGAAGGTTTCGCGGCCGACGGAGCAGATGATGTCGATCTCGCTCTTCAGGTTCTCCTTCCGGTTCGCCCGACGCTTACCGGTGGAGGCGTGGACCTTTCCGACGGAGTCCTCGACGGTCACCGACTGGCGTCCGGACTTCTGCAGGTCCAGGTCGGTGCGGGAGCGCACCGGCAGGATGAGCGACTTCTCACCCGGCCACGCATGGGAGCCGTTCGGCTTCGTCGACAGATGGACGGTCAGCTCGTTCGACGCCATGCCCTGCTCGGCGACGGCGGTGTCCGACGTGACGCGCACGAGGTTGCCACCCAGGGACATGAAGAAACGGTTGTGCCCGTCGCGCATGGAGCGCAGGGCATCGACAGTGTCATGGCCGTGTTCGCGGGGGACGGGGAAGCCGAAGTGGTTCTCGACGGAGGTCAGGAAGCTGTCGGGGGACTTCTCCCAGATACCCATCGTCCGGTTGCCCTGCACGTTGGAGTGCCCGCGCAGTGGGGCGGTGCCGGCGCCGGGCTTGCCGATGTTGCCGGTGAGCAGGAGTGTGTTCGTCATCTCCTGGATGGTGGCGACGGCGTTCTTGTGCTGGGTGACCCCGAGGGTCCAGCTGATGATCATGGTGTCGGCGCGGACGATCTCGTCGACGGTCGCCAGGACCTGCCTGCGCGGGATGCCGTGGGCGGCGGCGAGTTCGTCGTCGTCCAGGTCGCGCAGGTGCGCGGTGAGGTCGTCGTAGCCGGTGGTGAACTGTTCGATGAAGGCGTGGTCGACGGCGTCGCGTCGGACGAGCTCCTTGTTGATCGCCAGGAAGAGCGCCCGGTCACCGTCGAGCCGGACCTGCAGGTAGTCGTCGGCGAGCTTCTCGGTCCGGCCGAGGTAGGTCATCGGGTCCTGCGGCTCGCGGAAGGCCATCAGCCCTGTCTCGGGGATGGGGTTGACCGCGAGGATGCGTCCACCGTTCTCCTTGAGCCGGGTGAAGGCGGTCAGGGCACGCGGATGGTTGGTCCCCGGGTTCTGGCCGACGGAGATCAACAGGTCGGTGGAGTGGATGTCGTTCATCGTCACCGAGCCCTTGCCCAGGCCCACCATGGCGGTCAGTGCGGAGCCGGTGGACTCGTGGCACATGTTCGAGCAGTCGGGCAGGTTGTTGGT
Source organism: Corynebacterium sp. CNJ-954 (assembly GCF_001942345.1). Lineage (GTDB taxonomy): Bacteria > Actinomycetota > Actinomycetes > Mycobacteriales > Mycobacteriaceae > Corynebacterium. The sequence goes on along the minus strand of NZ_MKKI01000001.1, from coordinate 142,458 downwards.
TCCCATACGTCGGGCCAGCAGCTGGAAGACGTAGGCGGCCTCGTTGGACGCCTTACCGGAGGTGTAGAACACCGCCTCCTCCGGGCTCGTGCGGTGCAGCTGGTCGGCGATGATGCCGAAGGCGTCGTCCCAGGTGACGGGACGGTAGTGGCCGTCGCCGGTGCTCCGGTCGTAGAGCATCGGCTCGGTGATGCGGCCGACCTTGCCGAGCCAGTGGTCGGTCTTCTCCCGCAGCTGCTCGACGGTGTACTGCGCCCAGAAGTCCGGACCGGCCTTCTTCGGGGTGGTTTCCTCGGCGACGGCCTTGGCGCCGTTCTCGCAGAACTCCACGACGTTGAGGTCGGCCTGGTCTGGTTCGGGCCAGGCGCAGCCGGGGCAGTCGAAGCCCTTGTGCTTGTTGATGGTCAGCAGTGACGGCACGGCGTTGTTCGGTGCGGCGTGCTGCATCGAGTGCAGGATCGCGGGCACGCCGGCAGCAGCATGTTCACGTTCGCTGACCTTGGGGTGGTCGAACCGGTTGGCGACCGGGTTCACCTGGCTGGGGGACTCGTGCAGGCTGGTCATGATGTCCAGCGTATGCCGCCCAGGTCCACCGGTCACCTCACCGGGCCGGCCCACTCTCGGAGGGGACGTGCGAACCCGCAGGTTGTGACGGCGGTCATACGGCCCCACCGTAAGACCGTCCGGAGATACCGGTCAGTTCTTCCCGAGGGCGAGGTCGGTGACACCCGTGATCCGGGCTCCGGCGGCGGCGGAATAGTTGTCTGCGGAGGGGTTTCCTTCCGCGCTGCCGGACGCTGCATGTCCCGCGGCGAGGCCGACGAGGAAAGCCGTCACCGGTGCGGCCGGACGGGAGCGGTTGTGTGCGACGGCCGAGGTCAGGTCGAGGATGCCCTTGATGTTCGTCCGCACCACCTCCTCCGGCAACCCGAGTTCGGAGGCCACTTGGTCGAGCCAGGCGTGGGCGCTCAGCATTTCTTCGGGGGAGCCTTTTGCCGGGGAGCCTTCTGCAGGAGTGTTCATGTCTCCGACGCTACCCGGCGTCTATTCGCCGTCACCACCGTAGAGGGCAGCCGCGGCCGTGAGCAGCATCTCGCCGGACTGTGGACCGAAGCTCAACGACTGACTGTCCGGAATGGCCAGGACCCGTTCGTTCTTGCCTGCCGTGGTCTGGGCGATACCTGGCTTGGCGAGCAGTCCGTCCAACCCTCCGGTGGAGTCCAGTCCAGCGGACATCATGACCAGTACATCGGGGTTCAGGTCCGCCAGCGATTCGGCATTGGCGGGCGAGGCCTGGCCGATGCCCTCCTCCTTGGCGGCGTCGACACCGCCGAGCGCTTCGATGAGGTCGTCGGTGCCGTCGTCCGGCCCGAGGATGTAGAACACGCCACCGTCACCGCGGGCGTACAGGAAGGCCATGCGCAGTGGATCGCCGGGGACGGCGTCTCCGGCGGCACCACGGATGGCTTCGACGGCGCGCGAGATCTCGGCGTCGGCGCGCTCGCCCAGCCGCTCCCCGTTCTCCGCAAGACCGACGATGCCGGCGATGGTGTCGATGTCGCTGCTGACTGTGTCGATCGTGTGCTCCGGGTTGATCTTGACCACAGGAACTCCGGCGTCCCTCAGCTGGTTGAGGGCGTCGCCGGGGCCGATGCTGTCGTCGACGATCACCAGTGACGGGTCGAGGTTCAGCACGGCCTCGGCATTGATGGAGTGCCCGCCCTGGGTGACCACCGGAAGGTCCTGCAGGCTCGGCTCGGTCGACGACACGGTGCGGCCCACGATACTGTCGCGGAGCCCCAGGCCGGCGAGTGTCCGTGAGATCGTCCCGTAGATGTCCAGGGGGATGATGCGCGAGATGTCGTCGACGGTGACGTCCCGGCCGTCGGCATCCGTCAGGTCGACGGGAAGATCTGCGTCATCGGCGGTTCGACCGTCGACCGGGGTGACGTCGCCGACCGTCTCGGCGTGGGAGACCCCGTGAGTGTCGTGGGCGTCCGGCAGGCCGTCGTCCACCAGCCGGTTGAACGTGTCGAGGGCGGTGTCGAAGGAGGTCTCCTCCGCCTGTGCGGTCTGCCCGGAGTCGTTGTCGGCACCGATGCCGCAGGCGGCGAGCGAGCCGGTCACCAGCACAGCTGCGGTGACGGTGGCGCCGACGGCAGCGAGGGCACGGCGCAGGGAGGAGGGTCGACGCGTGGGCATGGCACGAAATTAGCACACGCTTACCCGGGGGTCAGCGGGCCGGGGGAGGGGGACCGCCGAGCGCATGGCGCGAATGTGCAGCGAGTTCGCGGGCGAGTGCGGGCATCTCACGGTGCCACGACGTCCCCGCGGCATCGTCTGCGGCGTCGCTGACGATCTTGGCCAGCTGCACGGGGACGCCGAACCACTGGGCCACCGTCGCGACGGCATAGCCCTCCATGTCGACCAGGTCTGCGTCCTGGGCCAACCGGTCACGGACCGTGCCGTCCTCGACGAACACGTCACCGGTGGCGAGGGTGAGTCCCGTCGGAGGATCGGGACGGTCCGTCGCGAGGTCGATCGGCGGGTACTCGTCCCTGCCCGTCAACGCGGCGACACCGGCGTGGGAGAAATCGTGGAGTACGACGCGCTCGATGCGGTGGACCCCGGTGAGTCCCGGACGCAGAGCACCGGCCGTGCCGACGTTGATGATCGCGCTCGGCAGGCCACCGGCACGCAGGTAGCGGTGCAGACAGTCGGTCAACGCGAGCGTGGCGTTGAGGCGGCCTATACCGGTCAAGAGGACCGGGGCGTCCTCATCCATGTCGGCGGCCTCGGCCGCGACGGCGACGACGATGAGCGGCTGGCCGGGAACCACCCGGCCCTGGAACCGACCGTGGAACCGGTCCTGGAAGAGTTCGAGCATGGGGTCCAATCTACCGCTCAGGAGACCTGGTTGTCGCGGACCCACTCCAGGTATTCCCCGGTGACGGTGCCGGTGACGTACCGGCCGTCGAAACAGCTCATGTCGAGACCGTCGAGCTGTGCGTCCGTCTGTCCGTCGAGGATCGCGCCCTCGAGATCCTCGACCTTCTGGTAGACGAGGTGGTCGGCGCCGAGCACCTTGCAGACCTCGGGGACGGACCGGCCGGCGGCGACGAGTTCATCGCGGTCGGGGATGTTGATCCCGTAGACGTGCGGGTGCCGGATCGGGGGAGCGGCCGAGGCGAAGCTGACCTTCCGGGCCCCGGCCGCACGGGCCATGGCGATGATCTCGAAGCTGGTCGTGCCGCGAACGATGGAGTCGTCGATGAGCAGCACGTGCTTACCGGCGAACTCAGAGGACATGGCGTTGAGCTTCTGCCGGACGCTCTTCTTGCGCACCGCCTGCCCCGGCATGATGAACGTCCGACCCACGTAGCGGTTCTTGAAGAACCCCTCGCGGTAGGGGAGGTCGAGGACACGGGCGACCTCCATCGCCGCCGGACGTGCCGAATCGGGGATCGGCATGACGACGTCCACGTCGTCGGTGGGGACGTGCTCGGCGATGGTCTTCGCCAGCCGTGCGCCCATCCGCAGGCGGGAATCGTAGACACTGATGCCGTTCATCACCGAGTCGGGACGCGCCAGGTAGACGTACTCGAAGGAGCAGGGTTCCAGGCGGGCGTCGGCGACGCACTGGCGTGAATGCAGGGTGCCGTCCGTGGTGATGAACACTGCTTCGCCCGGGGCGATCTCGCGCTCGAGTTCGTAGTCGGCGTTCTCCAGTACCAGTGACTCACTGGCCACGACCCATTCGTCGTGCCCGCCCACCGCATGGGAGCCGCCCGTGGCGGTCGGCCGGCGACGCCCCAGGACCAGCGGACGGATCCCGTTGGGGTCGCGGAAGGCCAGCAGGCCGTGGTGGGCGATCAGTGAGATCACGCCGTAGGCGCCTTCGATCCGGCCCATCGTCGCCGTGACGGCGTCGAAGATGCCGTCGGCGTTGAGGTCGTCCGGGCCGGTGGTGGACTGCAGTTCGTGGGCCAGGACGTTCAACAGCAGTTCCGTGTCGCTGGAGGTGTTGAGGTGCCGGCGGTCGCGGTGCCGCATCTCGGTGGTCAGCTCACGGGTGTTGGTCAGGTTGCCGTTGTGCACCAGGGTGATGCCGTAGGGCGAGTTGACGTAGAAGGGCTGTGACTCCTGCTCGTTTGACGCGGCACCGCGGGTCACGTAGCGCACGTGACCCAGACCGGCGGTGCCGAGCAGTGACCGCATGTCACGGGTACGGAAGGATTCGCGCACCATGCCGCGGGCGCGGAAGAGGTGCATGTGTCCCCCCTCTTCGGCGGTCGCCATGCCCGTCGAATCCTGCCCGCGATGCTGCAGGAGCAGTAGAGCGTCGTAAATGTCCTGGTTGACCGGCTGGTTTCCCACCATGCCGACGATGCCGCACATTGCGCTGAGGTGTCCTCACTGTGTCCCGGAAGATGGATGCAGGTGTAGAGCCTACGCCCATAGTTGACCACAACAACGATCGGGCAGGCGGACCGGGCGTGCGACAGGTTGCCGTATCACCCGGATCGCCACACGGTTTTGCCTTTGTTTCCCCTGGTTGGTAACGTGAACGGGTCTCGCTGTGGGGTTACCCGTGTCCGGTACGGACTACGCCGCGCCGCCGCAGCATGTCGAGACTCCTGAACATGAACCACTTTGTCGCAGGCCCACCGCCTATTGCGGCCGCGCGGAACACAAGGCAGCGAGCAAGCCGGACTACTGAGTCCGGGGAGCGTCGAGTTGCCGGACACAAATGCGCGGTGACGCCCGGGTGGACGGGGAACCGTGACGAGAAAGGCTAGAGGTCACTTCCATGACCATGACTGACCCCATCGCGGACATGCTGTCCCGCGTGAGGAACGCGTCCAACGCGTACCACGACAGCGTCTCGATGCCGTCCTCGAAGATCAAGGCCAACATCGCCGAGATCCTCAAGTCCGAGGGCTACATCGCCGACTACGCCGTCGAGGACGCCTCGACCGGCAAGAAGCTCACCCTGGAACTGAAGTACAGCACGTCCCGCGAGCGTTCGATCGCAGGGCTGCGTCGCGTGTCCAAGCCGGGCCTGCGCGTGTACGCCAAGTCCACCAACCTCCCGAAGGTCCTCGGCGGCCTGGGCGTGGCGATCATCTCCACCTCCCACGGCCTGCTGACCGACCGTCAGGCGACCGAGAAGGGCGTGGGTGGGGAAGTCCTCGCCTACGTCTGGTAGAAGGAGGACGAAGCAATGTCACGAATCGGTAAGAACCCCGTGGTCCTTCCCTCCGGCGTCACCGTCACCATCGACGGCCAGAACGTCGAGGTCAAGGGCCCCAAGGGTACTCTCTCGCAGGTCATCCCGGCACCCATCTCCGTTGCCCAGGAGGACAACGAGCTCGTGGTGAGCCGTCCGGACGACCACCGCAAGAACCGCTCCCTGCACGGCCTGTCCCGCTCTCTCGTCAACAACATGGTTGTCGGCGTGACCGAGGGCTACACCACCAAGATGGAAATCTTCGGTGTCGGCTACCGCGTCCAGGCCAAGGGCAGCAACCTCGAGTTCGCCCTCGGCTACTCCCACCCGGTCCTCATCGAGGCTCCGGAGGGAATCACCTTCGCGGTCGACGGAAACACCAAGTTCTCCATCACCGGTATCGATAAGCAGCAGGTCGGACAGATCGCCGCCAATATCCGTCGTCTCCGTAAGGACGACCCCTACAAGGGCAAGGGTATCCGCTACGCGGGCGAGCAGATCCGTCGCAAGGTCGGAAAGACGGGTAAGTAGAGATGGCACAGAGTACTGCAACCAGCAAGCGTCTCCCGGTGGGCAAGGACATCTCCACCCGCCGCCGCGTCGCACGCGCACGTCGTCACTACCGTCTGCGCAAGAACATCTCCGGCACCCCCGAGACCCCGCGTCTCGTGGTGCACCGCACCTCACGTCACATGCACGTCCAGGTCATCGACGACACCAAGGGCCACACCCTGGCCGCTGCGTCGACGATCGAGCCCGACGTCCGTGCACTGGACGGTGACAAGAAGGACCGTGGCGCTCGCGTCGGTCAGCTGATCGCCGAGCGCGCCAAGGCTGCCGGTGTCGAGACCGTGGTCTTCGACCGTGGTGGCTACCAGTACCACGGCCGGGTCGCCGCCCTGGCTGACGCCGCCCGTGAAGGTGGTCTGAAGTTCTAATGCGCAACGACAACATTTTCACCGACGGAAGGACTGCGTGATGTCGGAACGTGATCGTAACGGCGGACGCACCGCCGACAGTAACAACAAGGACAACCGGGACAACCGGGGCCGTGGCAACAACGGTGGTCGTGACGACCGCCGCGGTGGCCGTCGTGACCAGCAGGACGAGCGCTCGCAGTACCTCGAGCGCGTCGTGACCATCAACCGCGTCTCCAAGGTCGTGAAGGGTGGTCGTCGCTTCAGCTTCACCGCCCTCGTGATCGTCGGTGACGGCCAGGGCATGGTCGGTGTCGGCTACGGCAAGGCCAAGGAAGTTCCCGCCGCGATCCAGAAGGGTGCCGAGGAAGCTCGCAAGAACTTCTTCCGCGTCCCGATGATCGCCGGCACCATCACCCACGAGGTCCAGGGCGAAGCTGCCGCTGGCGTCGTGTGGATGAAGCCTGCTGCGCCGGGTACCGGTGTCATCGCCGGCGGCGCCGCCCGCCCCGTGCTCGAGTGCGCCGGCGTGCAGGACGTCCTGTCGAAGTCCCTGGGCTCCGACAACGCCATCAACGTCGTCCACGCCACCGTGGACGCACTCAAGCAGCTGGTCCGCCCCGAAGAGGTCGCCGCCCGTCGTGGCAAGTCCCTCGAAGAGGTCACCCCGGCGCCGATGCTGCGCGCCCGCGCTGCAGGACAGGGAGCGTGATTGAGATGGCACTGAAGATCACCCAGCTCAAGGGCACTGTCGGAACCATTCCTAAGCAGCGGAACTCGCTGCGCTCGCTTGGCCTGAAGCGTATCGGCCAGTCGGTCATCCGTGAGGACGGTCCCATCGTCCGCGGTCAGATCAACACCGTGCGCCACCTGGTCCAGGTCGAGGAAGTAGCAGGGGAGTAACAATGAGCGAACCCATCAAGCTGCACGACCTCCGGCCGTCCAAGGGTGCCAACACCGCCAAGACCCGCGTCGGTCGTGGTGAGGCATCCAAGGGCAAGACCGCCGGTCGTGGTACCAAGGGCACCAAGGCCCGCAAGCAGGTTTCAGCCGCCTTCGAGGGTGGCCAGATGCCGCTGCACATGCGTCTGCCGAAGCTCAAGGGCTTCAAGAACCCGGCGAAGGTCGTCTTCCAGGTCGTCAACGTTTCTGACCTGGCCAAGGCCTTCCCCAAGGGTGGCGACGTGACCGTGGCGGACATCGTGTCCGCCGGCCTGGTCCGCGTGAACCAGCCCGTGAAGGTCCTGGGCGACGGCGAGATCTCCGTGGCACTCAACGTGACCGTGGACAAGTTCTCCCGCTCCGCCAAGGAGAAGATCGAGGCAGCAGGCGGCAGCGTCGCCACCGTCTCCGAGGCCTCCTAGCCGGACCTCCGTCGTACACTGAGCCCGTGAGTGTGCGGCTCGCAGAGCCCCCGGTCCCACTGATCCTCAGTGGGGGCCGGGGGTTTCGCGTATGTGCGCGGCAGACGCGGCGATGCACGGGACGGAGGGCGGAGGTGGCAGAGATGACGGTCGAGTGGCAGAGGTACGGGTCGATTCGAGTACCGGAAACGACCGTCGCCTCTGCCACGGTGCCAGTTGCTCTGCCAGTTGCTCTGTCAGTTGCTCTGCCACTGCTCTGTCACGTCCACGCTGCGTGTGCGGGAGGCGGCGCGGCTGCCGTGACGCCCCTGTGCCGCCCGGTCCGGCCACGCCGTGATCGCCGATGACGTCCTGCGACCGGTTCCGAGTCCGCGTAGTTGGTCACGGAAGTGTAACCTTCCATGCGACCCCTGCTATTCTTGTGCAGTTGTCTGTCCCCCGCAGGCTGCGCCCCTCTGACACCGGGCGCCACCGGCAGGGGATTCAGTGACCGAACACTTACCCCAAGTAGAAACCTTCGGCGGCCCGCCCCGGGAGTGGTACTCCCGACAGTGACTGCCGAGCCAGGAGGCAAACGTGACCGCCTTGCTCTCGGCGTTCCGGGATGCTGATCTGCGCAAGAAGATATTCTTCACTCTTGCGATGATCATCCTCTACCGGATCGGAGCACAGATCCCGACCCCCGGTGTCGACTACGCGGAAGTCACCTCGCAGGTCCGTTCGCTGACCGAGGACGGCTCGAACAGCATGTACACGCTGATCAACCTGTTCTCCGGTGGCGCCTTACTCCAGCTGTCGGTATTCGCGATCGGCATCATGCCGTACATCACCGCGTCGATCATCGTCCAGCTGCTGACCGTGGTGATCCCCCGCTTCGAACAGTTGAAGAAGGAGGGGCAGTCCGGCCAGGCGAAGATGACGGAGTACACCAGGTACCTGACGGTCGCCCTGGCTCTGCTGCAGTCCGCCGGCATCGTCGCTCTGGCCGACCGCCAGCAGCTGCTGGGGGCGAACGTCCGGGTACTGCACGAGGACGTCGGCATCTTCGGTCTGGTCACCATGGTCACCATCATGACCGCCGGCGCCGTGCTCGTGATGTGGTTCGGTGAGCTGATCACGGACCGGGGCGTCGGCAACGGTATGTCGTTGCTGATCTTCGCCGGTATCGCCACCCAGCTCCCCGCCCAGGGGATGCAGATCCTGCGCAGCTCCGGTGGTTTCGTCTTCGCCGGCGTCATCGTCGCCGTTCTGCTCCTGGTGGTCGCGGTCATCTTCATCGAGCAGGGCCAGCGGCGCATTCCGGTGCAGTACGCCAAGCGTATGGTCGGACGTCGCCAGTACGGCGAGACGTCGACCTACCTGCCGCTCAAGGTCAACCAGGCCGGCGTGATCCCGGTGATCTTCGCGTCCTCGATCCTCACGGTTCCGATCCTCATCACCCAGATCATCCAGTCCGGTGACGCCGGGCAGGAGGACAACTGGTGGAACCGTAACGTGATGACGATGCTCTCGAACCCGTCGAGCTGGCCCTACATCCTGATCTTCGCGTTGCTGATCATCTTCTTCTCGTACTTCTACGTGTCGATCCAGTACGACCCGAACGACCAGGCCGACAACATGAAGAAGTACGGTGGATTCATCCCGGGCATCCGTCCGGGTCGACCGACCTCCGAGTACCTCTGGTACGTCATGACCCGGCTGCTGCTCGTCGGTTCGGTGTATCTCGCCGTTATCGCCGTTCTCCCGAACATGGCGATTACGATGGGACTCGCCTCTGACGGCGCGGCCTCAAGTCTGGGCGCGTTCGGTGGTACCGCTATCCTGATTATGGTCTCGGTTGCTCTGACCACGGTCAAGCAGATCGAGTCCCAGCTCATGCAAGCCAACTACGAAGGATTCCTCAAATGAGACTCGTTCTCCTCGGCCCCCCCGGTGCAGGTAAGGGCACGCAGGCCGCCATCCTCGCCGACTCGCTGGGCGTGCCGCACATCTCCACGGGTGATCTCTTCCGCGAGAACATCTCCAAGGAGACCGACCTGGGCCGCCAGGCACAGGAGTACATGGACGCCGGCAAGCTCGTTCCGACCTCCGTCACCGCCGACATGGTCAGCAAGCGTCTCGACCAGAAGGACGCCGCCGACGGCTTCCTGCTGGACGGCTTCCCGCGCACGGTCGAGCAGGCCGAGATCCTCTCTGAGATCCTCGGGCGCAAGGGCACCGCACTGAACAACGTGCTCAACTACCAGGTCTCCGAGGACGTCGTGGTCGAGCGCATGCTCGCCCGCGGACGCAGCGATGACACGGAAGACACGATCCGTACCCGTCTGCAGGTCTACCGGGACGAAACCGCCCCGCTGATCGACTACTACGCGGACATCATCATCAACGTCGACGCCGAGGGCACGGTGGAGGACATCTCGTCCTCGACGCTCGACGCCCTGGATCGGTAACGAGTCCGGTGACGGGCCGGCACCTCACGAACGCACTGATGGGTAGTTGATGGGTTTCCGTAGGAAGAGCAAGATCATCAGGGGGAAGACCCCGGGTGAACTCGACGCGATGCAGGCGGCGGGCGAGATCGTGGGACGCGCACTGCAGGCGGCCCGCGCTGCAGCGGCGGCCGGTGTCAGCACGCTGGACCTGGACGCTGTCGCCGAGGAGACGATCCGTGCCGCTGGCGCCGTACCGACGTTCAAGGGGTACGGCGGTTTCCCGGGCAGTATCTGTTCCTCGGTCAACGACATGATCGTCCATGGAATCCCTGACTCAGCGACCGTCCTCAAGGACGGCGACCTGGTGTCGATCGACTGTGGTGCGACGTTGGACGGCTGGGTGGGCGACTCCGCCTGGACGTTCGCCGTCGGGGGTGACGAGACGCTCACGCCCGAGGCCCTGAAGTTGAACCAGGCCACCGAGTGGGTCCTGTACGAGGGGATGAAGGCCATGGTCCCGGGGAACCGGTTGACCGACGTCTCATGGGCGCTCGAGGAAGCCACTGAACGGGCGGAGGAGAAGTTCGGGGTGTCCCTGTACATCGTCGACGGCTACGGTGGTCACGGCATCGGCCACGAGATGCATGAGGACCCGTACCTGGCCAACGAAGGTGCGCCGGGGAAGGGACCGCATATCGAGGCAGGCAGCACGTTGGCCATTGAGCCGATGCTCGCCCTCGGTACGGTCGACTCCTATGTGCTGGATGACGACTGGGGAGTCAAGACCCTGGACGGCTCGCCTGCGTCGCACTGGGAGCACACCGTGGCAGCCACCGCCGACGGCCCCCGGATCCTCACTCCCCGGTACTGACGGTCACGGGGACTTCTTCCGTTCCACGCCCGGACACGGATGCGCACGGCCCTGGTCGTGACAAATGCGCTTGCATTTGTCATGTCCAGGGCCGATGCCGTATCGTGAACCGTTGGTGTGGACACGTGGGCACTGCGAGACCGCAGACCGTCCGGCACACCATCGAGACCAGACCTAAAGGTCCGTCGTCAGTGGCGGGCCGGGAAAAGTGGAGGATATGGCTAAAGAAGGCGCCATCGAGGTTGAGGGCAAGATCATCGAGCCCCTGCCGAACGCGATGTTCCGCGTTGAGCTGGACAACGGGCACAAGGTGCTCGCTCACATCTCCGGCAAGATGCGTCAGCACTACATCCGTATTCTCCCCGAGGACCGGGTCGTCGTGGAGTTGTCTCCCTACGACCTGACCCGTGGCCGGATCGTCTACCGCTACAAGTAGACAGTTCGACTGCCCCAGCGCTGGTCGCACAGTCATTCAGCCTCCACACATCCAGCCGGTGGCCCGATGAACCTCGTCCGAAGGTTCGCGGGTACCGGACAACCACCTTCGGCCGCGGCGGCTGAAGCCCGCCGTCCTGTCCCTGCCCTCCGTGGCAGGGGGGACGGAAGTACGGGACGTGTGTGGAGAAAACCGCCGCAGAAATCCGGAAGGAACTGCCATATGGCACGCCTTGCTGGTGTTGACCTCCCGCGCGACAAGCGCATGGAGGTTGCACTCACCTACATCTACGGCATCGGCCCCGCCCGTGCCGCCGAGCTGCTGGAGAAGACCGGCATCTCTCCCGACCTGCGGTCCAAGGACCTCACGGACGAGCACGTCTCCACTCTGAGGGACGCGATCGAGAGCACCTGGAAGGTCGAGGGCGATCTTCGCCGCGAGGTCCAGGCTGACATCCGTCGCAAGATCGAGATCGGTTGCTACCAGGGCATCCGCCACCGTCGTGGCCTGCCTGTGCGCGGTCAGCGCACCAAGACCAATGCTCGTACGCGTAAGGGCCCGAAGAAGACGATCGCAGGAAAGAAGAAGTAGTCTATGCCTCCCAAAGCACGCTCCGGCGCGCGCCGTACCGGCCGTCGCGTCGTAAAGAAGAATGTGGCGCACGGCGCCGCATACATCAAGTCCACCTTCAACAACACCATCGTGTCCATCACGGACCCGAAGGGTGCTGTCATCTCCTGGGCCTCCTCGGGACACGTCGGCTTCAAGGGCTCCCGTAAGTCCACGCCGTTCGCCGCCCAGATGGCCGCCGAGTCCGCCGCACGTAAGGCGATGGAGCACGGCATGAAGAAGGTCGACGTTTTCGTCAAGGGCCCGGGCTCCGGCCGCGAGACCGCCATCCGTTCCCTGTCCACCGCCGGCCTCGAGGTCGGCACGATCTCCGACGTGACCCCCCAGCCGCACAACGGCTGCCGTCCGCCGAAGCGTCGTCGCGTCTAGAAGAAAGGATAGGGATACCACATGGCTCGCTATACCGGATCCGCCACCCGTAAGTCCCGTCGTCTCCGCGTCGACCTCGTCGGCGGGGACCGCTCCTTCGAGCGCCGCCCGTACCCCCCGGGACAGGCCGGTCGTACCCGCATCAAGGAGTCGGAGTACCTGACCCAGCTGCAGGAGAAGCAGAAGGCACGCTTCACCTACGGTGTCATGGAGAAGCAGTTCCGCCGCTACTACGCAGAGGCCAACCGTCGTCCCGGCAAGACCGGTGACAACCTGGTCATCCTGCTGGAGTCCCGGCTGGACAACGTCGTCTACCGTGCAGGCCTGGCCCGCACCCGTCGACAGGCACGTCAGCTCGTCTCCCACGGTCACTTCACCGTGAACGGCAAGAACATCAACGTGCCGTCCTTCCAGGTCTCCCAGTACGACATCATCGACGTCCGGGACCGTTCCCGCTCGATGCTGTGGTTCGAGGAGGCCCAGGAGTTCCTGGTCGACGCCGTCGTCCCGGCCTGGCTCCAGGTTGTGCCGTCCTCCCTGCGCATTCTCGTGCACCAGCTGCCCGAGCGCGCCCAGATCGACGTGCCGCTGCAGGAGCAGCTCATCGTCGAGTTCTACTCCAAGTAGGACGTTCGGTCGCACCACCCCCGTCCATCACCGCAGACGCGGTCGGTGGCGGTTCCCGTCAAGATCAGTTGTTCATCTCTACGGCGTCAAATAGCGGTCGCCACCAAGGAGAAGCAAGATGCTCATTTCACAGCGCCCGGCGTTGAGCGAAGAGTTCGTCAGCCCCGCCCGTTCCCGGTTCGTCATCGAGCCGCTGGAGCCCGGTTTCGGCTACACCCTCGGAAACTCACTGCGCCGCACCCTGCTGTCGTCCATCCCGGGCGCAGCGGTCACCTCCATCCGGATCGAGGGTGTGCTCCACGAGTTCACCACCATCCCCGGTGTCAAGGAGGATGTCTCCGACATCATCCTGAACATCAAGTCCCTGGTCCTGTCCTCGGACTCCGATGAGCCGGTCACGATGTACATCCGTAAGGAAGGCGCCGGAGAGGTCACCGGGGCAGACGTCGTCGCCCCGACCGGCGTGGAGGTCCACAACCCGGACCTGCACATCGCCACCCTCAATGAGCAGGGCAAGATCGACATCGAGCTCGTCGTCGAGCGCGGTCGCGGATACGTCCCGGCCGCCCCCACCACCGGTGAGATCGGCCGCATCCCGGTCGACCAGATCTACTCCCCGGTGCTGAAGGTCAGCTACAAGGTCGAGGCGACCCGTGTCGAACAGCGCACGGACTTCGACAAGCTGGTCATCGACGTCGAGACCAAGAACTCCATCACCGCCCGTGACGCCATGGCGTCCGCTGGCAAGACCCTGGTGGAGCTGTTCGGTCTGGCCCAGGAACTCAACCTGGCTGCTGAAGGTATCGAGATCGGCCCGTCCCCGATGGAGACCGAGCACATCGCCGCCTACAGCACCCCGATCGAGGACCTCGACTTCTCCGTGCGTTCGTACAACTGCCTGAAGCGCGAGGACATCCACACCGTCGGCGAGCTCGCCGGCCGGACCGAGTCCGACCTGCTGGATATCCGCAACTTCGGCCAGAAGTCCATCAACGAGGTGAAGGTCAAGCTCGCTGAGCTGGGCCTGGGTCTCAAGGACGCACCCGAGGGCTTCGACATCAACGACATCGAGGGCTACGACCCGGAGTCCGGCGAGTTCGTCGACACCGAGGGCGAAGACATCGCCGAGTAGTCACTTCGTAGGGAATCGCCGTCGGCTGTGCTGAGTGGGACATCCGGTGGTTCACCGACACCGCGCTTGACTCAGTCTGACTAAAGAAACACACGAGGAGAAGTTATGCCTACCCCGAAGAAGGGTGCCCGCCTCGGCGGATCTGCTTCCCACCAGAAGAAGATCCTCGCCAACCTGGCAGCTCAGCTCATTGAGCACGGCGCCATCAAGACCACGGACGCGAAGGCCAAGGTCCTGCGCCCGTACGTCGAGAAGATCATCACCAAGGCGAAGAAGGGTACTGTCGCCGACCGTCGTAACGTGCTGAAGCTCATCACGGACAAGGAGGTCGTCGCCTACCTGTTCAACGAGCTCGCGCCGAAGTTCGAGGGCCGCAACGGTGGTTACACCCGCATCATCAAGCTCGAGAACCGTAAGGGTGACAATGCTCCGATGAGCCAGATCTCCCTGGTCCTCGAGGAGCTCGCCTCCGCCGAGGCGACCCGTGCGACCCGCGCCGCCGCATCCAAGGCTGCTGACGAGGCCGTCGAGGACGCCCCGGTTGTCGAGGCCGACGAGGCCACCGACGCCGCTGCCGCCGACGAGGCAGCAGAGGTCGAGGCTGCTGAGGAGTCCTCCGAGGAGAAGTAGTTCTCCCGGTAGGTCGCTCTCTGCGGTACCTGACGACGCCCGCCGCCACCGTTGTGCACGGTGCGGCGGGCGTCGCCGTATCCGGAGGAGAGGCCACGGGTGGTGCGGTCGTCGTTCCGGTCTGGGCCGCGACATGCTCACGGGCGCGGGACCCGACTTGGTAGAGTCATGCCTTGTGTTGACCTACCGACTTGCCGGCGTACTGCTGTTCCTCAGCGGTCTTGTCACAGGTTTCGGGCACATCGTCGCCCTAATGAGCTGGCGGGGGTTGTATTCGTTCACCGACAACCGCATCAGCGACTTCACCGTCACTGAGTGTCAGGTCCTGCGCGACAATCTCGGCACCAGGTACGTCTGCAACCCGTCCTACCTGATCACCAACGCGTCCTACACTGCGGGGGCCTTCATCATCGTCGTGGCCGCCGGTGTGATGTGGATGGCGGCGGGCCGGGAAGGTCAACGTTCGGTGAGGATTCCGGCGGTGCTCATCGCGGGTGCGGGTGCTGTGTCGATGTTGGCGGGTCTGTTCCCCTACAACGTGTCGCCGGCGATCCACGACCTGTCGATGCTGGTCTACGCGATCCTCATGTGGTCGTTCATGGCGTTCCTCACCGGCGTGGGGACCGCACGCTCTGTGGGGGGACGTGGCCCGCACCCGTTGATCTACGGTGCGTACCTGCTGATCACCCGCCTGATGCTCACCGCGTCGGTGGTCGGGATGCTGGCCCTGCTGTTGCTGGGGCCCCGGGCCTCCCGGGGGCCTACGAGAGGCTCGCCTTCGACACCCTGACGGTGTGGCTGATGGTCATCGGCGTCTGCATGTACTCACTGGGAGGAGCGGCGGACCAGGAGAGCAGGCGGGTCGCCGACATGGAGGCTGCGGGCGTGGCCGGTATGGACGTCGGCCCAACGCCCCGTCGTTACCCGGGTTTCCACGGTGCCCTGTCACCGGGATGGGGACGTCGTCGAAACCAGGGTGACCGGAAGGAGAGCGGGGAATGACGGATACGGTACGCGTCCGGCTGGATGTGGCCTACGACGGCACGGACTTCCACGGGTGGGCCCGCCAGAAAGGTCCGCAGGAAGGCCTGCGCACCGTGGCCGGTGTACTGGAGGACGCGTTGTCACTGGTTGTCCGGGAACCGGTGGAGCTCGTGGTCGCGGGACGAACCGATGCCGGTGTCCACGCGAACGGCCAGGTGGCCCACGTGGACATTCCGGACACTGCATTCCGGCAACGCTCACTGGATCGACCGGAGGCCCTCGTTCGACGGCTGTCACGCATACTGCCGGAGGATATCCGCCTGCACGGGGCCACTGCCGCACCCACGGGGTTCGACGCCCGGTTCTCCGCACTGTCACGCCGTTACCTCTACCGTGTGACCACGGCACCGGCCGGTCCACTGCCGCTCCGGGTCCGTGACACGGCGACCTGGCGGCACGAGGTCGACCTCGGAACTGTCCAGTCTGCGTCCGACGTTCTCGTCGGGCTCCACGATTTCGCCGCCTTCTGCCGCTACCGGCCGAATGCGACGACCGTGCGTGAACTTCAGGAGTTCAGCTGGCGGGACATCTCGACGCCCACGGAACCGTCGACCTACGAGGCGACGGTGGTGGCAGACGCCTTCTGCTGGTCGATGGTACGTTCCCTCGTCGGTGCGGTGCTGACGGTGGGGGAGGGACGACGGGACAGGAGCTTCACCGGTGACCTGCTGAAGGAGCGGTCACGTAGTTCGGCGGTCCCCGTCGCCCCTGCCTGCGGACTGAATCTCGTGTCCGTGCAGTATCCTGCGGACGCGGACTTGGCGGCCCGCGTCGCCGTCACCCGGGACCGGCGGGGTCCCGTCGGGCAGCCGCCTGAGTCCGGGGGCGACAGCGGTCGTCGGCTTTGAGCCAGAAGGACTTCTGTGGCACGGTAGTCGCGGACCGAGACAACCCGAGACAACCCGTAACGACCCGGGGCACCCCGAGGTGTGACCCGACAGACAGGGAAGGCAGGTGAGGAATCGTGAACAGTGACAGTTCCCCTGACAGACATTGCAGTCATTGCAGTCATTGCAACGCGCCTTCCTTGCAGTACGGATGGTTGATCTGACCTGACCCGAGCCGTGTGCACGCGTGGGCGCGACACCCCGCCACGATGTGAGAGACACACGGTAACCCGGTTAGGACCCAGCATGAACACACAGCAGATCATCGACGCGATCGATCTCACCGACACCGTCGAGGAGCTGGTGGAGGCCAAGAACTTCACCGGCATCGTCGACACTGTCACACCGCTGTCCGCTGAACAGGTCACGGCGCTCCTGGAGCGTCTGCCGATCGAACAGCGGGCCCTCGTCTACCGGCTGTTGCCCAAGGACAACGCTATCGAGGTCTTCGAGCGCTTCTCGCCCGCCCTCCAGCGCGACCTGATCCAGGGGCTCAGGGACGGTGAGGTGGCCACGATCTTCAGCGACCTCGACCCGGACGACCGGGTGTGGCTGCTCGACGAACTCCCTGCCGCGTTGGCCCCGCGGCTGCTCCACGGGCTGTCCACGAAGGACCGGCAACTGACCTCGGAGGTGCTCGGGTACCCGAAAGGATCCGCCGGTCGGCGTATGACCCCCGAGTACGTCTCCACCCGGGTCGACGCCACAGTGGGACAGGCTCTTCAGCGGGTCCATGCCCAGCTCGATGACGCAGAGACCGTGTACACCCTCCCGGTCCTGGACGGCAGCCGGCACCTGACCGGTGTCGTCAGCCTCCGTGACCTGCTGCGTTCTGATCCTGAGGTCGGAATCTCGGAGATCATGCAGGACGTCAGCGCCATGACCGCGTACGAGACGGCGGAGGCCGCGGCCCGGCGCTGCGCCGAACTCGGATTCCTCGCACTGCCTATCGTTGATCGGGAAGACCGCCTCGTCGGCATGCTCACCATCGACGATGCGGCAAGGATCCTGGAGCACGAGGAGACCGAGGACGCGGCACGTCAGGGTGGTGTGGAACCGTTGCGTCGTCCGTACCTCGCCACGCCTGTGCGTTCGCTGGTGAGCTCGCGCATCATCTGGCTCCTGGTGCTCGCCATCGGCGCGACGCTGACCGTCCAGGTGCTGTCGGTGTTTGAGGCGACACTGGAGCAGGTCACGGTGCTCGCCCTGTTCATGCCCCTGATGATCGGCACCGGCGGCAACACCGGCAACCAGGCAGCCACGACCGTGACCCGTGCACTGGCGTTGGGTGACGTGCGGCCCAAGGACGTGTGGAAGGTGCTTCTCCGCGAACTTGGTGTGGGGATGTCGTTGGGGGCACTCCTCGGGCTGCTCGGTGGTGTGGTCACCACCGTCATCTACGATCCGTCCGTGGGCCTGATCATCGGGCTGACTCTTCTGGCGGTCTGCACGATGGCCGCGACCATCGGCGGCATCATGCCGATGATCGCCCGTGCGCTCCGGGCGGATCCCGCGGTGTTCTCCAACCCCTTCATCAGCACCTTCGTCGACGCGGCAGGCCTGATCGTCTACTTCATGATCGCCCAGGCCGTCCTGCACCTCTGACGGGAGCAGGGTCCGGAAGCAGGAGTGGCACCACCCGGACCAGGATCACCATGACCACCAGTTCGACCAGTGTCTGGGTGACGACCACCGCCGGTGCCAGCGCGTACCCCGCCGGCAGGGCAAGCACCAACGGCAGCACCACCAGTGAGTTCCGTGTCACCCCGGTGAACACCACCGCACGTCGCCCCGGTGCATCCGTCCGCGCGCCACGCCCGGCGACCCACCCTACCGCCGTCATCGCCAGGGCGAACGCCACGTAGACGGGCACCACCCGGATCAGTGTCGACCACTGCCGGTTCACCTCGGCGATCTGCGAAGCGACAACCACGGCGAGGGTGAGCATCATCAGCGGGACCATGGCCCCACCCACCGCGGCCCGGACCCTACGGCCCGTCTGACCCGGGACGGCCTGGGTCAGTCCGGCGGCGCACAACGGCAGCAGTATCAGCACCACGAACGCCTCGACGAAGGGTGCGGCGTCAAATTCCGCGACCACGTCCTCCCCGAGCAGGACCCACAGGAAGACCGGGAGGAGCACCATCTGTGCCAGCATCAGGAAAGGGGCCGCGGCCAGCAACCTGTCGGCGGCCCCGCCGGCCAAACCGGTGAACACGATGACATAGTCGATGCACGGTGTGAGCAGGACGAACAATGCCCCGACCAGCAGGACGTCGTCACCGGACACGGGCCTGGTCACCAGCCACGCCACCAGGGGTGCCAGTACGAAGTTCACCACGGCGACGGTGGCCAGGAACCTCTTGTCCCGCAGCGTCGCCAGTGCGCCCCGGAGCGGGATTCCCAGGAATGTCGCGTAGAGCAGCAGCGTGAGCACCGGATTCACCGCGGACGCAAAACCTCTGTCCGCACGGGGGAGTGCGGTACCGACCACGCCTCCGACCAGGAGAGCGCCGAGATACAGGGCAATCTGATGCCGCTCCATCCACGCCACGAAGTTATCCATTGCCGTCAGCGTAGCTGACCGTGGGAACAGTCCCCGTGCTCCCCGTGCTCCCCCCAGTCACGTCCGCAGCGGTAACGGGGTGATGCCCACCGTCGTCCCGCCGCTCCTCACCGTTCCGGCGGTCAGATCGACGACGACGTCCGGTAGGCATCCCTCTTCCAGGTCGCCGTCGGTGTCGACCACCACCCGGCAGAGCTGTGGATGCCAGGCAGCCTCCCATCCGGCGATCGTCGTGGACAGTATGACGTCCTCACCGACCACCCGTCCTGACGGCGGAATGGTCAGGGACACCACCTCGGCGGTGGCGCCCCGCAACAGTGTCGTGGTTCCCGGTGGTAGGTACAGGACGACGGGCTCGCCGTAGGCGTCCGTTCCGATGACCCACCCCGGTAACGTGGTCACCTGCAGCGGGCTCCGGACATCCTCGGCGGGCGTACGGACGCGGGCTCCGACAGGCAGACCGTCCAGCCGTGACGCCAGCAGGCCACACCCTGTGGCGGCCCATCGCATCCGGTCGGCCACCTCCTCCGGAACACCGACCAGGCAGTGCGAGGACATGCGGAGCAGGGAGGCCATCCCGGCGTAGGAACGCTCCACCGTGGAGGTCGCACGCGGTGCCGGGGCACTTGCCGTCACCAGCTCATCATCACCGCCGCCCATACGCAGGCCTTCGACCAGGCGGTGGCGTACCGGCTGGTCCAGCACCACTGGTGCCACGGCGGGTGCCTCGGCGGCGTCGTGCTGCGGGGCCCTCCACAGCCGCGGGTGCGGCACATGCACCCGGAACCACGCCAGTGGCTGGTCGCCACCGCCACCATGCACCTGCCGGTGGTACCGGCGTACGGCTGAGACCACCCCTGCACGCACAGACGTCCCCATGTTGTCCCCCTTGTCTCGTTGTCCACATCGTCCACACTTCCCCCCACGATCACCTCGTGATCTCCCTCCGTCGGCGGCAGGGTGAGGTATCATCCGCAAGCATAGGCACAGTGTGCCGGGGGAACAACAGGGGGATTCTCTATGAGGACTACAGGCCTGCAGGTGTCGGGCTACGCATTTCTGCTGCGCCGGACGGAACTGGCGCTGGTCACCGGTGACGCGCGCATGGCGCAGGATCCACTTCGCACCCAACGCCGGGCGACCGGCGTCGGCGTTCTGCTGACGCTGCTCGTCACGGGTGGGATGCTGCTGGTGGCGATGCTGCGTCCGCAGCCCGCCATCGACGACGCGGGCCTCGTGGCCGATGAATCCGGTACATTGCATGTCCGGGTCGGCGAGGCTTTCCACCCGGTGACCAACGTCGCTTCGGGTCGGCTGCTGCTCGGGGCCGCCGACGACGTCACGCGGTCGACCTCCGACCAGCTGGGGCGCTTCGACACGGGGCCTGCCCTCGGTATCCCGGACGCTCCGGGACTGGTGCCGGCCCCGGAGTCGTCCTGGGCCCGGTGTGCACACGGTGTTGTCGCGACATCCTCTCTCCCGGATGTCGGACCGGTGGTGCTGGATGCTCCGTCGGGGCTGTGGCTGGCTGTCGACGGCAGGAGGCTCCTGCTGTCCGACGGGCCTGTCCTGGCCAGGGCCCTCGGGGCGACGCCGGTACCCGTCCCCGACGACGTCCTCGGTGTCCTGGACCGGGGGCCGGACGTGGCCCTGACATCGTTGCGACACACGGTGCACACCGGTGACCGGGTCTTCCTCACCGGAGAGGACGGTGTCGCGGAGGTCACCGGCGCACGGCGTGCCATCGCCGAGGCACTCGCACCACCACCGGCCAACGACAGCCTGCCCACCCTGTTGTCCCAGCCGGAAGTCACCGGTACTGCCGCACTCGCCCACGTGCCCGTCGACCTGGACCTGGCGGGTGGTACGGAACTGGGAGAGGTGTGCATCGGCGAGCATGTCGTGGCTGCCGGGGACCTGGAGGCCACCGGAGCCGGGCTGCCGACACCGGATGTTCATTTCGTCGGTCCGCGGGGAACCTCCACCGTCCTCACGGAACGAGGATTCATCCTGGTCAGTGAGACGGGTGTGCGGTATTCGGTGACTGCAGTAGAGGACCTCCACGTCCTCGGGCTTCTCGGTGAGGACGAGGGGGCAGGCGAGCCGACCATGGTGGCGTTCAGGGTGGTGGAGGCGCTGCCAGACGGAGGCGTGCTGTCGGAGGAGCGGGCGAGCCGGACCCTGGCAGGTGTGGCAGGGCACTGAATGGCTGAAGGGCTGAATGACATGACGCGGAGGTCTGCAGGGCCACACTCACCGGTCGTAACGGGCCCGGTGAGGCCTATTTGCGGAATCGCAGTATGACACCGGTGAAGAGAGCGATCAGGACGGTCCCCGCGAGGAGAAGCGGAATGCGGAGGTCCCGGGGAGGGGAGACGGGCCGCGACACGCTCACTTCCGTCGGGACCTCGTACCGCGTCGGTTGCGGTCCGTCCGTCCTGTTCACGCCCGCATCCGAGCCTGCATCCATGGCTGCACCGACCGCGCGCGCCGGCGAAACTACCGGTACCACCCCCTGGTCTGCGGTGGCGATCAGCAGTGAGCGGACCTGGGCCGCAGAGAACTCCGGGCGTACCTGCCACACCAGGGCGGCGGCACCGGCGACGACAGGGGCGGCGAAACTCGTTCCGGTGAACGGGGCCGGGTCATCGACGATGGTCCTGTTCTGCAGGTCTCCCGTGTTCTCGACGACGGCGGAGACCGGTCCGCCGGGTGCGTAGAGGTCGACCCAACTGCCGGGAACGGAGTAGTCGGCGGGGCGGCGTCCGGCGTTGAGGTCGTCGGTGTGCCGGGCATCGATCCCACCGACGGTGAGTACTTCCGGGAGCGCCGCGGGATAGGGCACCTGCCCGTCCTGGCACTGCCCGGCGTTTCCCGCGGCGGCAATGAGCAGGAGCCCGGCATCTTCTGCGGCGGCGACTGAGGTGCGGAGCTCGGCGGTGTCGTCACAGGCGATGACGGAGATGTTCACGATCCTGACCCCGTGGTCCGCGGCGGTGGCGCGTGCGCGGTCGAGTGCGGTGACCAGGTCAGCGACCGTGGTGTCGTGGTCGCCGTCCCCCTGACGGACCGACACGATCCGGCTGGCGGGCGCGACGGTGCGTAGCGTGCCTGCGACGGCGGTACCGTGCAACAGACAACTGTCCCGGTCCCCGGGTCGGTCGGCGACGACGCCCGGGGCGGATGCACCGGTGTCGACAACCGCGACACCGACGTCGCGACCGGTCGACAGATCGTGGGGGAGGTCCACGTCCAGGGGAATCGCGTCACCGAACACCGGTCGGTCGCAGCGGGGCCGGGAACCGGACGACGGGACCGGCACCGTGGACAACAACAGCATGGTGAGCAGCACTGCTCCGGCAGTGCGTTTCCCCGGCGTCTTCCGGTCCCCGGTCATCCGATACCCCTCACGACGTCGAAGATTCCTGTCGTCGTGATCAGCAGCGGTACACAGGTGGTGAATGCAAGCGTCTCGAGGATGTCGAGGACCCGCCCAGCCAGGGGCGAGGTGACCCGTACGGCAGGGAGGGCGGTGGGAGCCAACGCCACCAGCATCCAGGGTGACGGAAGATGGAGAGCGACCCAGAGCACGAGCAGGGTGGCGGTGAGTGTCACGGTCACGGCATGGACCGGACGGGTCGCCCGGGCGGAGAGACCTACCACGCCGACGGCAAGCAGGGCTGCCTCCGTCCACCCCAGGAACCGTCCCGGGGCGGCCTCATGCCCCGGTGGCAGGAGCTGGACGCGCCGGCGAGGATGACGATGCAGCAGGTCATCACGATCGCGGGGTGGATGCGCAGCGCGCGGGTAGCCGCGGCTTCGGCTGATCCGGTGGGGCCGGTTCTGCCGCGTGCGGCGCGTGGTCCGGTGGACGGGCCGGAGGCGGCGGTGAAGAGCCCGGTCGCCGGAATACGGGGAAGTGCGATACCCGCCAGCCCGACGGCGAGCTGCCCGGAGAATGTCAATGCGACCACGGCGAGCAGCGTCGTCAGCCCGGGAGCGACGTTGACGGACGCAGCCAGCGACAGCCCCACGGTCACGGTGCGGACGACACCACCGCGCCACACTGCCAGAGCAGAGAGCACACAGGCAGTCAGGACGTTGACCTGCAGGCCGAGGCCGAATCCGAGGACAGCGGCGACGCTGACATAGCGTCGGTCGGCCAGCGACCCGGCGGCGGCTGCCAGTGTGGCGAGCAGCAACGCGACGATGACGGGCAGTGGTCCTGTGCGGTCCGTGCCCTCCATCAGACCCCGTGCGGTGTCGCTGATGTCCAGCGGATGCCAGTGGATCTGATCTCCGGTGTCCCACACCGGCGCCCAGGACACGGCACACACCACGGCGGCGACGAGGGCTGCGACCCAGACGGCGGGCGAGGCGGCCACCGTTGTAGTCAGGTGCCCGACGTCGTCGACCGGTGGAGGGGGCAGACCGTCCTTGTCGAGGGTGAGTCGTTCGCCGGGACGGACCGCACTGTCGGCGAGCGTGTGTTCGGGTCGCAGTACGCCGAGCGGACCGGACAGTCGCCAGACCTCGCCGGGTACGGCGTCGACGAGGTGAGGAATCAGTTCGGCGACGGGCACGGTGTCGGCGATGGTCGCCTCGACGGTGCGGGCGTCCTCACTGCGTGGGCGGACGGTAATGCTCACGGCGATCATGACGGGTTCTTCCCCCTGCGGTTCTACGCGCCACGACCGGTCACGTCCCCCTGACGCGTCCCCGACGGTCGTGGTCGGATGCTTCGAGAGTGTACAGTCTGTGGTCGACAGCTGTCGCGCAGGGGGCGGGGCAGGGGGACGCGAGGGGAATTTCGCAGATGAAGTCACAGGCTCCACCGACACTGCCGAAGAACAAGCAGCCGTTCGTCCGGATCCTCATGCCGGTCGTCATGGTCGTCGCCGTGGTCGGCATGGTCGCGGCGATGGTGTTGTCGGGGATGGGGCGGTCGCCGATGTCGTTCATATTCCCGTTGATGATGCTGGGGAGTCTGGCGATGATGATCAGCCCTGGAGGACAGGACGTCGACGAGGTCCGCAGGGGGTTCCACCGGCACCTGGACGCGTTGTCGGATTCCCTGCACCGGGCGCGCCGTGACCAGTGGGAGCGTGCAGCGGTGACTCAGCCGCATCCGCAGGCGTTGTGGACGTTCTCCGACTCCCGTCCCCCGGGCGGCGGAGAGCAGACACCTGATGTCCGGCAGGCCGAGCCGGGCGTGGTGCGTATCGGGACAGCAGTGCAGACTCCGGATGATCCACTGGAGATACCGGTGGACGCTCCTCCGGAGGACCTGGAACCGGTGTGCGCCACGACATTGCGGAATCTGGCCGGGAGTTACGCCACCATCGATGCTCCGGTGGCCGTCGACCTGCGGGAGTTCGATTGTGTCGTGGTCACCGGCGAGGGGGCGTCTGGGCTGGTCAGGGCGATGCAGGGGCAGGTCGTGGCCGGGGAAGACCCGGGGGTCCGTGTCACGGGTCCGCATGACCGGTGGCTGTCGGGGGACGGCACGTTGCACCTGCGTTTCGTACACCTCGGAGGCGGCGTGGGAGGCGGCGTGGGAGGTGTCGGTGGTGATGTCCCGGTCCCGTTGTCCGGAGCGGTGACGGTGGTGGCAGACCCGGGGTCGGTGGCACCGGTGTGGCATGAACTGGCCGCCACCGGCGGCCTACTGCTCCATGCGCAGGACGGGGCCCTGTCCGCCTGGACGGTCGACGGGTGGCGCCCGTTCGCCACCGCGGATGAGCTGAGTGACGTGGAGCTCGCCGCCTTGTGCCGGTCGCGGTCGGTGAGTCGGGCGTCCCGTTCGGTGTTGGACGTGCCGGGTGGGGGTCTGCGCGCGGCCATCGGTTTCTCGCCGGCTCCGGTGCACCTGGACATCCGGGAGGCTGCGCAAGGCGGTATCGGGCCACACGGCTTGTGTATCGGGGCGACCGGCAGCGGAAAGTCGGAGCTGCTCCGGGCGGTGGTGACCAGTTTCGCGCACCAGCATTCCCCGGAGGAACTGAACTTCGTGTTGATCGACTTCAAGGGTGGTGCGGCATTCGCCGGGATGGAGCGGTTGCCGCACACGTCGGCGGTGATCACGAACTTGTCGGACGAGGCGGTCCTGGTGGACCGGATGCAGGATTCCCTGTTGGGGGAGCTGCACCGTCGTCAGGAACGTCTCCACGCCGCGGGTCTGGCCACGGCCGCGGAGTACAACCGGACCTACCCGGGGACGATGCCGGCGTTGTTCGTGATCGTCGACGAATTCTCCGAGTTGCTGCATGCGCGTCCGGAGTTCGCGGAGGTCTTCGCCGCCATCGGACGCCTGGGGCGGAGTTTGCAGATCCATCTGTTGTTGGCGAGTCAGCGGCTGGAGGAGGGCAGGTTGCGCGGGCTGGAGTCGCATCTGTCCTACCGGATCGCGTTGCGGACGTTCTCGGCGACCGAGTCGCGACAGCTCATCGGCTCGACTGCGGCATATGAGCTTCCCTCGACGCCGGGGTCGGCGATCCTGAGTTCCATCGGTCAGGTCCGGTTTCAGGCTGCGTATGTGTCTGGTCCGGAAGCCCCGCTGGATTCCCGACTGGTGCGTGAGCTGGGCGTGGAACCGGAGTCGGCGGGCACCACCATGGATCTGGTGATCGACCGTCTGGAGGGGCCGAACCGCACCCCGATCTGGTTGGACCCGCTGCCGGAGGTGCTGCCGGCCAGCGCGGTGATGGGTGACCCTGCCGCACCGGTCGCCGCGTTGACGGTACGGTTGGGGCTGGAGGACCTCCCGTTCGACGGTGTACAACGCCCGTTCGTCCTGGATCTGCGGCGCCGTCACTGGGCCGTGGTGGGGCAGCCGGGGACGGGGAAGACGACGTTGGTTCGTTCGCTCGTCCTGGGGCTGGCCCTGAGTTCGCCGGGCGTGGGCATCTACGTGGTCGACCCGGGTGGCTCCCTGCATGACGTCGGGAGACTGCCGCAGGTGGCGGCGGTGGTGGGAGCGGAGCTTCTGCCCCGGCTGCTGGATGAACTGGAGCAGGATGATCCTGACAGGACCGTGGGGCACCGGGTCCTGGTCGTCGACGGTCTCGACGCCGTCGGTGACGAGGACCGGCGGCTCGCAGCGCTCGTCGCCGGCGGCATGGAACGCGGTGTGCACGTGGTCGTGACCTCATTACGGTGGACATTCCGTCCCGGCCTGCGTGACCTGCTCACCGGGGCGGTGGAGTTGCGGCTCACCCCGTCGGAGTCGGTGTTCCGCGATGCCCAGCGCATACTGCCGGACCACCCGGGGCGGGGTGTGTCACCGGACGGTAAACATCTGCAGGTCGCGTATTCCGATGCCCAGGATGTCGAGCACGTCCGCAAGGTCAGCGAGGCTCGCGGAGAACAGTCCAGGACGATGAGGGTCCTGCCCGAGGTCGTCGGTGTCGGGGAACTGGATGAGGTGGCAGGAGCGGGCATCCCCGTCGGTGTCGGTGGCCCTCGGCTGGCGACGGTGTGCTGGGATCCCGACACGTTCCCGCACCTGACTGTCGTGGGGCAGTCGAGGGCAGGAGGGACGACGACACTGCACACCGTCGCGCAGGCCGCGGCGGACCGGGAGGGGACGGAGGTGCTGTCCACCGACGTCCGACGGGGGCTCCTCGGTGCGGCGGGTTACCGTCCCGTTGCGACGTTCCTCCCGGTCCTGACCCGGTGGATCGAGGAACTCACGGCACGCATCCCCGGTGAAGAGGTGGAGTTGACCCCGGAGAGCCTGCGTGAGCGTTCCTGGTGGAGCGGTACCGAGCGCGTCATCGTCGTGGACGATCTGGACCAGTCAACTGAGCTGGCCTCGGCGGTGGACCAGTTGGTCCCGCTGCTCCCTCACGCGGCGGACATCGGGCTGCACCTGGTGACAGCCCGTCGCAGTGCGCTGGTGGGACGCACCGCCTACACCCCGTTGATGCAGGGCACCCGGGACCTCACAGCGTGGATCCTCCTGTCAGCACCCAGGGAGGACGGCCCGGTCGCCGGCCAGGTGTTGTCACCACGCCCGCCGGGAAGGGGAGTGCTTGTCCAGGGGACGGTCGAGGACATACAGGTGGCGACGGTCGGCCGGGCTGGCGCGTCCGAGGCTGCCGACGCCGAGGAGGTCAGGGCATGAGTACCGGCATGGTGGCCACGGCGGTGGCGCTCACGGAATCGGGGATCCTGGTCAACGGTCTGTGTGTCACCGACCTGTTGAGCGGTTACGAGGTGCGGTGCACGGACCCGGAACTGGACCCGGAAACTCAGTCGGGTGTGAAGGGCGGGAAGGGCGGGAAGGATACTGGCGGGGGCTCCGGTGTCCCGATGTTCCGTGGTTCCACGGTGCCCCTACGTCGGCTGGAGGCGGTCCGGGAGCTGGTGGAGGAGGTTCTGGAAGCCAGAGCCGCGGACCCTGAACTCACCAGTGCGAATCCGGTCGTGCCACGTACGGTGTTTCCCTGGGGCATCGGTGCGCACACGACGGATATCCTCGTCGCCGGACCCGACAAGGACGCCACCGCCGCCTACCTGCGGATGACAGGGGTGCGGGCCCGAACCGTGGATGTCAGCCAGGCGCTGCGACTGGCAGGTGACCTGGCCGAAGCGCAGGCCGAAGCGCAGGCCGAAGCGCAGGCCGAAGCGCAGGCCGAGGTCGCCGACCCCGTGTCGACGCCGGTGACTGTGCCGGAGGACGGGCCCGACCAGGCCGGAAAAGGTGGACGGACGCTGTCGCGCCGGGCGCTGGTTCTGTCCGCCGTCTCCGTAACACTGGTGGGGCTTGTCGTGGGTGCCGGTCTGCTGCGACCCGTCGGGGCACCGGATGCCCCGGATGCCCCGGATACAGCGGCGGGTGCAGCGACCACCCCGGTCCAGGGCGAGGGTACGGGGGTGCAGTCGTCGCCCACGACGGCTGCTGTTCCGGACGCTACGGGGTGGCGTGAGTTGAGCCCGGGTGACCGTGCGTCGGAGGAGCTGGCCGGGGACCCCGTCACCGCCGTATCGGTCGATGTCGCCGGGTGGAGGATGACCGAGAGCACGTCCGACAGTGAGATCTGGACCTCTGACGACGGCGGGATGCGCGTACTCATCGCTGCCCGTCCCACGCCGGTAGGTACGCAGGATGAGCTGGATGCGGCGATGCTCGGAGCACTCGACGGGCTCGACGGCAACGGTGGCATCAGGGTGACCGAGCGGTCTCCGGTCGCCTACGAGGAGTACTTCCCCGATTCGACGACGTCCTGGCGGGTCCGGCTGGTGGACGGTCACCAGGTCTCGGTCGGATGTCAGTACCGTGAGGTCTCCGAGGACCGCCGCGAGGTCTGTGAGCAGTTCACCGCTACTGCCCGAGTGAGCGCAGCGACGGGGTGACGCGGTTGAACCTCGTGAGTTGGGTGACGTGCTCGGGGCCGAGTTCTCCGAGACTGGTGACCTGCAGCAGTTTCATGGTGCGTTCGATCTGGGAACGCAGGATGCTGATCGCCCGGTCGACGCCGTCGCGCCCGCCGGCCATGAGGCCGTAGAGGTAGGCACGGCCGATGAGGGTGAAGTCCGCGCCCAGCGCGATCGCCGCCACGATGTCCGCACCGTTCATGATGCCGGTGTCGATGATGACCTCCACGTCGTCACCGACGGCACGTCGGACCTCGGGCAACAGGTGGAAGGGGACCGGGGCGCGGTCCAACTGCCGCCCACCGTGGTTGGACAGGGTGAGGGAGTCGACGCCGAGGTCGACGAGGGTCCGGGCGTCCTCCACGTTCTGGACGCCCTTGACGGAGATCTTGCCGGGCCACATCTCGCGGATGACCTCAAGATCCTTGTAGTTGATGGTGGGGTCCATCGCGGAGTCGAGGAGTTCGCCGACGGTGCCCCCGGTGGAGGACAAGGACGCGAACTCCAGTGGTGGGGTGGTCAGGAAGTCGTACCACCACCACGGGCGGGGGATGGCGTCCAGGATCGTCTTCGCGGTGAGCTGCGGGGGGATGGAGAAGCCGTGGCGGGTATCCCGCATGCGGTTACCGGCGACGGGGGCGTCGACGGTGAAGAACAGGGTGTCGAAACCCGCTTTCGCCGCGCGTTCGACCAGCCCGTAGGAGATGTCGCGGTCCTTCATCACGTAGAGCTGGAACCAGTTCCGGCCGTGCGGGTTGGTGGCTTTGACGTCTTCGATGGAGGTCGTACCGAGTGTCGACAGGCTGAAGGGGATACCGGCGGCTGCGGCGGCACCGGCACCGGCGACCTCTCCCTCGGTCTGCATCAGGCGGGTGAAACCGGTGGGCGCGATGCCGAAGGGCAGGGCGGACGTTCCACCGTGAATGTTGGTGGTGGTGTCGATCTGCGAGGCGTCCTTGAGAATCGACGGGTGGAACTCGATGTCCTCGAAAGCCTGGCGGGCCCGGGCGATGGAGATCTCCTCCTCGGCAGCGCCGTCGGTGTAGTCGAAGGCGGATGCGGGGGTGCGACGCTTGGCGATCTTACGCAGGTCGTAGATGGTGAGTGCGGAGTCCAGACGACGCTTTCTGGCGTTGAACTCGGGCTTCTTGAACTGCATGAGGTCGAGGATCTCGGAGGGGTGGGGAAGTTGGCGCTTGACCATGGTCATTTTCCTTGTCGTTGTCGGGGACTGTCGCCTGTTATCTGTGGTCTGACCACATCTGTCTGTTGTCGAGGTTACGCGTCAGGGCAGCATCCACTGCAGGACGGTGGCCTGGAGACCGTTGATCACGCAGATCGCCACCAGCATGCCGAGACTCCACCACATCACTTTCCGGAGGATCTCCGATTCGCGGCCGGCCAGGCCCACGGCGGTGGCGACAATGGTGAGGTTCTGCGGACTGACGAGTTTCCCGACGACACCACCAGAGGTATTGGACGCCACCATCAGTGCGGGGTCCAGGTCCGCCTGAGTGGCGGCGGTCTGCTGCAGCGTGGCGAACAGGGCGTTCGCGCTGGTGTCCGAGCCGGTCACCGCGGTGCCGAGCCACCCGAGTACCGGAGCGAAGAATGCGAAAGCGGCACCAGCGCCCGCGATCCAGTGACCGATGGTGATCGTCTGGCCGGACTGGTTCATCACGTACGCCAGGGACAGCACCGCGGCGACGGTGAGGATCGAGAAACGCATCTTCACCAGGTTCTCCCAGTAGGCCCGGGCTGCGACTGCCGGGGAGACCCGGTACACCGCGGCCACGATCACACCGGTGATCAGGAGCAGGGTTCCCGGTGAGGACAGCCAGGGAAAGCCGTAGACGGTGGCCGTCGAGACGTCCCCCTCGGCGGTCAGCACATGGCCGTCGAGCCCGGGCCAGGCGAGCGTGAGATCGGTGGAGGCCAGGAAGTCTTTGACGGGATCCCACAGTTTGGCGATTGAGAAGATCACGATGACAAGCAGGTAGGGGAACAGTGCCATCACGGTACGTGAGGTGGTCAGCTCGCGGGTGGTGGTCTCAGCCTCGGAGGACGTACTGGCCACGTCCTGCACCTCGCCGGCCTCCTCTTCGCGATGTCGTTCGGTGAGGAGCCGTTGCCGGGCCTCGGCCGTGCCTTCAGGACGCCAGAACCGGAGCATGATCACGGCGACGGCGAGGCCGCACAACGCCGAGATGATGTCCGTGAGCTCGACGGAAACGTAGTTGGCGGCCACGAACTGCACCACGGCGAAGACCGCACCGATGGTCAGCGCGATCGGCCAGCACTGTTTCAGGCCCCTTCTGCCGTCGACCAGGAGGCAGAGGAAGAGCGGAACAACCACGGCGATGAACGGCGTCTGTCGACCGACGATGCTGCCGATGTGCTCGTAGTCGATGCCGGTCAGCGCACCTGCGGTGATGATGGGGGTCGCGATAGCGCCGAAAGCCACTGGCGCGGTGTTCGCAACCAGAACGGCGACAGCCGCGCGCATGCGGGCGAAACCGACGGCAAGCAGCATGACGCCGGTGATGGCCAGAGGCGCGCCGAAACCGGCGAGGGCCTCGAGCATGCCGCCGAAACAGAAGGCGATGAGGATCGCCTGGATCCGAGGGTCGTCCGAGATCCGGTCGATGACGGCGCGCAGGTCGAGGAACCGGCCCGAGCGAACGGTGATTTCGTAGAACCAGATCGCGGACACGACGATCCACATGATCGGGAACAGTCCGAAGACCGCCCCTTGTGTCGCTGAGAGTCCGGCCAGGTTGGCGGGCATGCCGTACACGCTGACGGCGATGACGAGAGATACGGCGAGGGCGGCGAGACCTGCCCAGTGGGCGCGCCACCGTAGGACGCCGAGCGTGACGAACACCGTGATGAGGGGGAGGAGTGCTACCAGTGACGACAGGAACAGGTTGTCCGCGACTGGCGCGAGATCGGGCAGGTAAGTGGAACTCATGATGTCCTCGTGGATGGTGTGGGGACGTGGAGGCGTGCGTCACGTGGTCGTGATGCTGACCACATCAGTGGTCAGACCACAGCGTAGATCACGTCAAGTTTTGCGGTCAAGACATTTTCCTGTCCACTCCACAGCCGGGGGGACATGGTAGAAAAAGACCATGACTGACGAACCTGCCTGGACACCGGTCCCCCGCATCCGGACTCACCAGATGGTCGTCGACGCCATCGAGAACCAGATCCTCTCCGGCACGCTCCACGTCGGTGACCTTCTTCCGGCGGAACGGACCCTCTCCGAACAGCTGCAGGTCAGCAGGGCGGCCGTCCGTGAGGCGATCAGGGTTCTCGAGGGGCAGGGGGTGCTGGAGTCCAACGTCGGTTCCGGCCACAAGGCGGGGACGTTCATCGCGGCGATGCCGTCGGAGGCGCTGTCCAGGTTCCTGCGACTGCATGTCGCACTGTCCAACTTCGGACTGGCGGAGGTGGTGCAGACGCGCACCATTCTTGAAGTCGAGAGTGCCCGGCTCGCAGCGGTGGAGCAGGACGCCGAGGCCGTTGCCGGTATGCGCGCCGCCGTGGCGGAGATGGATCGGGCCGGGGTCTCCCGCGAGGAGTTCAACGACGCCGACACCCGGTTCCATATCGCGCTGGCGCATGGCGCGGGAAACCGCCTTTTCGCGGACATGACCCAGGCGATCCGCGAGTCCCTCCGGGTGCCGATTCTGAAGGGTTTCCGGAGTCAGGAGGACTGGGAGTCGGTGGCGGACACCCTGCGTGAACAACACAAGGCGATCCTCACGGCAGTCGAGGACGGGGCCGCCGACTCTGCCGGAGAGCAGATGGCCGACCATATCTCCACCGCCTACCGCGCCCTGTTGGAGTAGGTCGGTCGAGCTCCCGACACAGGCCGGGGAACCTTTCCTGTACCCGGTGAGTCTCTCTACGGTGACGTCTCCGGCATACGCCCGGGGAGCGGCATACAGAGTCCAGAGACATCAACAGGGGAGGGACCCATGAGCTTCAGAACAACAACCGAGGTCATGCAGGCCACGGCGGGAAAAGTCGACACGGTCAACGACCAGGTGCAGTCCGAGTTGTCCCGGCTGCAGGGCACCGTCGACGGTGTCGCGGGGGCGTGGAAGGGTGATGCCCAGGTGGCATTCGCCAATCTCATGGTCCGGTGGCGCGAGTCCGCACAGGAACTGAGGCAGGCACTCGACGGCATCTCGGAGAACATCCGCGGCAACGCCCGGGCCTTCCAGCAGGTCGAGGACGACAACATCGCGGCATTCCGCTGACCGCCCCACCGCCACCGACACACCTCTGAAGGAATGACACCGTGATCAAATACGACTTCGGCCACATCGCCCAGGCCTCCGCCGACATCCACGCCACCAACCGCAACATCAACGGCATGCTCGACCAACTCAAGGGAGACATCGCCCCGATGGTGGCGGAATGGGAGGGGGAGAGCGCCACGGCATACCAGACGGCACAGAAGCGGTGGGACGCTGCTGCCGAGGAACTCAACCAGGTGCTGCAGACCATCGCCAGGGCCGTGGACAACGCCAATTCCCGCATGAGTCAGATCAACACCAGCGCAGCGAACAGCTGGGCCTGACGCCGGCTCGTCCGTCCTGCGTCGCGCGTGTGCCGTCGCCGTTCCCTCCGGGGAAGGGCGACGGCATCGTCGTCGGCTGACTTTGCCCGGGAGGTGCACATCCGGTAACCTCGATCAGGTTGCGATCATCCATGTCCGTGTCACGGCACATCGGTGGTCGGCCCGCAGGTCCCCACCGGCCGCTGCGGGCACCTCTCCCGGTGTTTTCCGGGACCGAGGGGTCTTCCGGCTGGCAGTTCCATGAAGACCAAGGAGTCATACATGACTACTTTCCACCCGAAGAGCGGTGACCTGACCCGTAAGTGTACGTCATCGACGCCAATGACGTGGTCCTGGGTCGTCTCGCCACCCACGCAGCAGACCTGCTGCGCGGCAAGGGCAAGCCGATCTACGCCCCGAACGTCGACTGTGGTGACAACGTCATCATCATCAACGCGGACAAGGTTCACATCTCGTCCAACAAGCGGGACCGTGAGTTCCGTTACCGCCACTCCGGTTACCCGGGCGGCCTCAAGACGATGTCCCTGGGTCGCTCCATGGAGCTGCACCCGGAGCGCGTCGTCGCCGACGCCATCGTCGGCATGATGCCGCACAACCGGCTCAACCGCGAGTCCGCCAAGAAGCTCCGCGTCTTCGCCGGCTCCGAGCACCCCTTTGCGGCTCAGAAGCCCGAGTCCTACGAGATCAAGAAGGTGGAACAGTGACCGACAACGAGAACTACGAGGCCGAGTCCGTGGACGAAGAGGTCCTGGCCGCCACCGACGCCGTGAACGAGGAATTCGTCGCCAGCATCGGTGACTCCATCGCCGAGGTGTCCGAGGACGCCGAGGGTGACGATTTCGTCGCCGCCCCCACTGTCTTCGACGGCCCGATCCAGACCGTCGGTCGCCGCAAGGAAGCCGTCGTCCGTATCCGCATGGTGCAGGGCTCCGGCCAGTTCACCTGCAACGGTCGCACCCTGGAGGAGTACTTCCCCAACAAGCTGCACCAGCAGCTGATCAAGGCTCCGCTCGTCCTGCTCGAGCGCGAGAACCAGTTCGACTTCCAGGTCAACCTCAAGGGCGGTGGCCCGTCGGGTCAGGCCGGTGCGATGCGTCTCGCCATCTCCCGGGCCCTGAACAAGTACAACCCGGAGGAGCGCTCCGAGCTGAAGAAGGCCGGCTTCCTCACCCGCGACGCCCGCGCCGTGGAGCGCAAGAAGGCTGGTCTGCACAAGGCCCGTCGCGCGCCGCAGTACTCCAAGCGCTGACCCATACGGGTCTTCGCTCGACTGCCGCACGGCCCCGTTGCCGTGCACGACAACGCCGTCCCGTCCCACACTCTGTGTGGGCGGGGCGGCGTTGCCTGTCGTTTGGGGGAGTTGGGGGCATGACGGTCTAGACTGGCACTCCATGAGCAGACTTTTCGGTACGGACGGGTGAGGGGCCTCGCCAACAGGTCGCTGACGGCACCACTGGCACTGCGGCTGGGGGCAGCCGCCGCGCGTGTCCTCACGACGACGGGGCAGGGGTCGCAGCGCCGTCCCACGGCGGTCATCGGTCGTGACCCGCGCGTGTCGGGCGAGATGCTGGCAGGTGCACTGTCCGCCGGGATGGCGTCCCAGGGCGTCGATGTGCTGAACGTCGGTGTCCTCCCGACACCGGCGGTCGCGTTCCTCACCGACGACTACGGCGCGGACATGGGCGTGATGATCTCCGCGTCACACAATCCGATGCCCGACAACGGCATCAAGTTCTTCGCCGCAGGTGGACGGAAACTCGATGACTCCGTGGAGGACGAGATCGAGTCGGCCATGCTCGAACTGGAGGAACAGGGTCCCACCGGAGCTGCGATCGGCCGGGTCATCGAGGAGTCCGGCGACGCCCTGGAGCGGTACCTCTTCCACCTCCAGGATGCCGCGCCGCGGCCGTTGGACGGTATCCGGGTGGTTGTCGACTGCGCGAACGGCGCCGCCAGTCTCGCCGCCCCTATGGCCTACGAGGCCGCCGGTGCGGAGGTGGTCGCAATCCACAACTCCCCGAACTCCTTCAACATCAACGACAACTGCGGATCGACACACATCGAGGTCATCCAGCAGGCGGTCCTCGACCATCATGCGGACCTGGGGCTGTCCCATGACGGGGACGCGGACCGGTGCCTCGCCGTGGACTCTGAAGGAAAGGTGATCGACGGCGATCAGATCATGGCGATTCTCGCCGTGGACATGAAAGAGTCGGGCGAGCTGCGTAAGAACACCCTCGTGGCAACGGTGATGTCCAACCTCGGTTTGACGCTGGCGATGAAGGAACATGACATCACCCTGCGCCGTACCAAGGTCGGTGACCGCTACGTGCTGGCGGACCTCATGGCCAATGACTTCTCCCTGGGAGGGGAACAGTCCGGTCATATCGTGATCCCGTCACATGCGACGACGGGCGACGGTACCCTCACCGGTCTGCGTCTGATGGCGAGGATGGCGGATACCGGGAAGTCATTGCGGGAACTGGCCGACGTGATGACGGTGCTCCCGCAGACCCTCATCAACGTTCCCGTGGAAGAGAAGGAGCGGATCCACACCTCCGAGGTCGTTCGTCAGGCCATAGAGGAAGCGGAGGCCGAACTCGGTGACACGGGCCGAGTCCTGTTGCGTCCCAGCGGCACCGAGCAGGTCTACCGGGTGATGGTGGAAGCACCGACATCTGCGGAGGCCAAGCAGGTCGCCGGACGGCTCGCGGCAGTCGTCGTCGCCGAAGGCTAGGCGCGACCGTGCATGGTTCCCCCGGGGGAGGGAACCTTTCCGTACTCCGGTGAGTCTCTCTTGTCACGGACCGATGAACAGGTCGCTGACATGTGATGGCGCGTGACGGTAGCGGCGGCAATGGCCGGTGCTCCGTCACCGGAGAGATGAAGGGGGCGTGCCCATGGCACCGGATATCAGCAGACTCGGGGTGGATGTCGACGCTGCGCAGTCGGCACTGTCAGAGGCATTCACCACGGTAGGGGTGAGGCAGGAGAGGATCCGGGCGGATGCACCGCGTCGGACGGCTGAGAGCTACGGGCGTGGTCTCGGTGAACAGGCTGCTCGGCTGGTGGACGTGCGGCGACGTGCTCATGAGGTACGTCTGGCCCACATCGACCGGCTGCACCGCGGATTGGAGAACGCAGCAGGCACGTTGACCGCGGTGTCTGACACGGAGCGGGAGTCACAGCGCACGCTGAGCACAGGGGAGGGACGGTGATGTCGGTACAGGCTGACCAGGCGCGGCTCACCGCCTCAGTGAGCAAACTCGATCAGGCGGGCACCACGGTGACCAGGGCCCTCCCCGCCGCCGTCCCCTGGATCATCACCGGAGTCACCACACTGGTCGAATTCGCCGACGGTATGACGCTCGGCGGCGGGGATGACGACGGCAACGGCCCATCGGACGGCACAGAACCGAAGGAGTCGTCCGGCGGAAAATCGGGGAAGGGAGGAGGGAAGAAAGGTGTGGTCGGCGAGGTGTTGTCCACGTTGAGGGACTACGTCGTCGGAATCAGCGGAGGTGTACTGGCCAACAAACTGGGTGCCGGCAGCGATGAGCATGAAGAACACGAGGAGACCGTGGAGCACGCGGATGAGGCGCTGCTGAGCTGTGACCGCGTCCTCGAGTCCATCCAGTCCCTGTGCACCGGAGAAGTCGAAGCGTGCGTGGACGGCGCTGTCGCCACCGCAATGGGGTTGTTCGGGTCATCGAAGGCTCTGCAATCCACCGACCCGGTCACGGCGCAGGCGATGCTCGAGGCGGCCATGCAGGTACTCTGCTCGGCCGCAGACGGTGTCGGGAGCATGGTGGAGGGACGGAACACACAGATGGGTGAGTGTATGGAACTCACCATCACCGAGTGTCTCCCCGCCGCCGAGGAGGGGCAGTGCCGCACCCCGTTGGCCACGGATCCGGCACCGGACGCCGTCGCATCAGACTGTGATGTCACCCCTGTACCGCGGGACGTGGCTACGGTCGGGGCCTCGTCCGCGCCGTCGGTGGAATCCTGTCCTCCGCCGTCCGGTCAACAGCCCGCGTCGGCGACTACGTCAGGTGCTGCCGCAGCCGCGGCGACATCCGTTGCCTCGGCAGGACTGGGATCCTCGTTGACGCCGTCGTTGCCGTGCCCTCCTGTGGTGACCATGCCCGATCTCGCCGGTGAGATCAGCGGGTGGGTCAGAGGGGCAGTCGAAGGAGCGGTGAACATCGCCGTCGAGAACTCGGGGTCACTGATCGACGTGGGCGGCATCGACGTCAGCCTGTGTCCTCCTGAGACGCCTGTGGAGGACGGGAGCGGAGACTGCGTCGTTGAGCCCGTCGAACCGGAACCATGTGTGCCGGAGGCCGCCGAACCTGAACCGTGTGAACCCGAACCTGATGAACCGGAGCCGTGTGAACCGGAGGAGCAGGACGAACCCGATACCCCGGCACCCTCCACCGTCGACCCCGAGAAAGGGTTCGACAAGAGCACCTATGTCCCGGAAACGGCCACCGCGGGAGACGGGGCGGATCAGACCGCATCCCCTGACGAGACCGATTTTCCGTCGGCGGTGGATCCTGCTGCCGTGGACGATTCGTCAGAACCATCGGAAACTTCTGATGCCCCGGGAGTCTCCGAAACTCCGGATAACGCCGCCACCCACGACGGGTGGGCACCGGACGTATGGCTGACAGGTGAGGAATCCGGTGACTCACCGTCGGTGGCAAGGAGCGGACAGTGGTAAACACCAGAAGCCCCATAGAGGCCGCACTGGACACCTACGTCCAGGTTGTCGGCACCGCGACGGAGCAGTTCCAGAGACAGATGGATGAAGCGACCCGCCTGCTGAAGGAGGCAGGAATGGAGGAACCCACGGAGTCCGCCGCGCCCCGTCCGGAGACGGGCCGCAGCGGCACTGAACGCAGGCCGGGTCGCCGACGCCCCGGCATCTTCGACTGACGGGGCAGTAGTCAGGCCCGGAGGGCCTGATTCACCGCGTCGAGCGGATCAGCGAATTCAGGCAACCTCTCGAACAGTTCCCCGCGGTTCTCGACCTCGGAGTTCTTGATCTTCGCCTCCGGATCCCGGAAGCCCGCATAGTGCTTGTCATCCTCGGCGAGGATAAAGCCGGTGGCCAGCGACCGGATGAAATCCTGCGCGGCGAGTTCGAGTCCACTGTTCGTCGTCAGGAACTTACGGATCAGCTTCTCGTGGAATCCGGATGCCGACGCCTTGGAGATCCTGCGGAACACCACCGGACCTCCCCACAGAGCAGCGACACGCTCCGGTTCGCCGGCCTCGATCCCCAACGAGCGTCCCGGAGCAAGAACGAGACCGGGGGCCTGTACGTGCCGCGCAGCCTGGTAGCAACTCGGGGAGGTGTCTGACGGGTGGATCGCGATCACGCCGGCGACCGTCGGCCGGTCCCGGTAGTGCTTTTTGGCGGGTTCAGCAGGAGCCCGTCCCGTCGCGGCCAGGATGGCGGCACCGGCGCCCATGCCGTGCCCGGCGAAGAACAGTTTGTTCGGGTCCACCGTGATGTTGCCGACGCCCAGCCGGACCCCCGAAAGGATCTGCAGGCAGGACTCCAGGTCCGAGGCGAAACCACGGTGATTCGGCAGGATGCCGCGCTCGGTGTCCGGTGCAGCGACGGCGATACCCCAGCTGGCCAGGTGGCGCAGGGTGGCATGGTAACCGTCCACGCCGACCCGCCAGTCGTGGCCGAATGCCACGCCGGCGATCGCCTTGCCCTCAGCAGGCGTGTAGATACGGCCGGGGATTCCGGCGAAGTCGAGTTCGCCGACCAGGACCCTGTGCGGGCCCCGTTTCTCCAACCGGGGGACCAGGTTCTTCACGTTGTCTGCCACGGATCTCAGCCTAGTAGATAGAACCGTGCCGCGGGGCGGGGGTCTCCGCGGCAGCCCGGCCGCAGACACCCCCGGACCCCCGCGCGCCGCGACGCAGCTGTCTCACGACGGGGAACATACCGGGGACGACGTCGCAGGGATCGCGGTCAGGGGTGTCTAGCGGGACGCGCTTCACGGGCTGAAACGCAGACCAGTATTGTTGTCGGGTATGTGTGGCATCGTTGGATACATCGGAAGCGCCCGGAGCTCCGCCAAAGCACTTGACATCGGCCTGGAGGCCCTGGCCAGGATGGAGTACCGGGGATACGACTCCGCCGGTATCGCCGTCATCTCGGACGGTGACATCGAGGTCGAGAAGAAGGCCGGAAAGCTCGCGAACCTGCAGCAGCAGATCGCGGAGACAGGCCGGGACAGGTTCACCGGGAAGGCCTGTATCGGCCACACCCGGTGGGCCACCCACGGACGTCCCAATGACGTCAACGCGCACCCGCACGTCTCCTTCGACGGTAAAGCCGTGATCGTGCACAACGGCATCATCGAGAACTTCGCCCCACTGCGTGCCGAGATCGAGGCCGCAGGCGTCGAACTGACCAGCGAGACCGACTCCGAGGTCGCTGCCCACCTGCTCGCCCTGGCGTACGCCGCCGGCCCCACGGCGGGTGACCTGGAGGCGTCCGCCCTGTCGGTGCTGCGTCGGCTGGAAGGCGCGTTCACCGTCCTGTTCGCCCATGCGGACGAGCCGGGCAAGATCGTCGCCGGGCGCCGCTCCACCCCGTTGATCGTCGGCGTCGGCGAGGACGGCATGTTCCTGGGTTCCGACGTCGCGGGGTTCATCGCACACACCCGTGAGGCGGTGGAACTCGACGAGAACAACGCCGTCGTCATCACCGCAGACGGATACCGTGTCATGGACTTCGACGGCACCCCGACCGAGGGCCGTCCTTTCACCATCGACTGGGATCTCGCCGCCGCAGAGAAGGGGGGCTTCGACTCCTTCATGATGAAGGAGATCTTCGAGCAGCCCGCCGCCGTGCGTGACACACTGGCGGGGCACTACGTCGACGGACGGGTCGTGCTCGACGAGCAGC
This sequence comes from Corynebacterium sp. CNJ-954, assembly GCF_001942345.1. Lineage (GTDB taxonomy): Bacteria > Actinomycetota > Actinomycetes > Mycobacteriales > Mycobacteriaceae > Corynebacterium. The sequence continues at coordinate 102,417 of NZ_MKKI01000001.1, read as the reverse complement.
GACTGTCCGACGACGACCTGCGTCAGGTCGAGAAGGTCTTCGTGGTGGCCTGTGGTTCGGCCTACCACTCCGGGCTGCTGGCGAAGTACGCCATCGAGCACTGGGTGCGGCTGCCTGTGGAGATCGAGGTCGCCAGCGAGTTCCGTTACCGTGATCCGGTCCTCGACCGGCAGACGCTCGTGGTGGCGGTCTCGCAGTCCGGTGAGACCGCGGACACGCTGGAGGCGGTCCGGCACGCCAAGAAGCAGGGGGCCCGGGTGCTGGCGGTCTGCAACACCAACGGTTCACAGATCCCCCGCGAGGCCGATGCCGTGCTCTACACCCACGCGGGCCCCGAGATCGGTGTCGCCTCCACCAAGGCGTTCCTGGCCCAGGTTGCGGCGAACTACATCGTGGGTCTGGCGCTCGCACAGGCCCGCGGAACGAAGTTCTCCGACGAGATCGAGACGACCTACCGCCAGCTCGAGGAGATCCCGGGCAAGATCGAGAAGGTACTGGAACTCAAGGACACCGTTCTTGACCTGGCGGCGGAGCTCGGCCCGATCCCGACCATGCTGTTCCTGGGACGCCACGTCGGTTACCCGGTCGCCTTGGAGGGAGCACTGAAGCTCAAGGAGCTGGCCTACATCCACGCCGAGGGATTCCCCGCCGGGGAGCTCAAGCACGGGCCGATCGCCCTGATCGAGGACGACCTGCCGGTGGTCGTGGTCGTGCCGTCGCCGCAGGGCAGGGAGATCCTGCACTCGAAGATCGTCACCAACATCCAGGAGATCCGCGCCCGCGGTGCCCGGACCATCGTCATCGCGGAGGAAGGCGATGAGGCGGTGCGCCCGTTCGCCAATGATCTGCTGGAGATCCCGCAGTGCCCGACCCTGCTGCAGCCGCTGCTCTCCACCGTGCCGTTGCAGTTCCTGTCGGCCGAGATCGCCCGCCAGTGCGGCAACACCGACATCGACAAGCCGCGGAACCTGGCCAAGTCCGTGACCGTGGAATAGACCCGGGGAACAACGGTGATGAGCGAAGGACACGACCCCCGGGACCATGCCCTCGCCGAGGTCGTCGTCGATCTCGGCGCCATCGACCACAATGTCAGGACTCTGGCACGCGTCGCCGCGCCCGCAGGCGTGATGGCGATCGTCAAGGCTGACGGGTACAACCACGGCATGGTCGACGTGGCCCGGACGGCACTCGATGCGGGGGCCGTGGCTCTCGGGGTTGCGACACTCGGCGAGGCCTTGGCGTTGCGGGACGCCGGGGTGACGGCGCCGGTGACCGCGTGGATGTGGTTGCCGGAGCCTGACCAGGAGGACATCGCCGCGGCATGTACCGCCGGCGTCACCCTGGGTGTGCCGTCGGTCCGGCACCTGCGCTCCGCCGTCGCGGCGTCACGGGCGGCGGTGGCTGCGGGATCGTCGCCGCTGACCGTCGGGCTCATGGCGGACACGGGGCTGTCCCGGTCCGGTATCGAGGCGGCGAGGTGGGACGAGGCGGTGTCCCTGGCGACGACTGCGGTCCGTGAAGGTGTCCTCACCGTCTCCGGCGTGTTGTCCCATCTCGCGAGCGCGGACGACCCCGACTCGCCGGTGACTGACCTGCAGGCGCGACGGTTCGTCGACGCCGTGCAGGCGTGCCGTGCGGCGGGACTCGACGTCCCGGTGAACCACATTGCCAACACCCCCGCGACGTTGTCCCGTCCTGACCTGCGCCACGAGATGGTGCGGCCCGGGGTCAGCGTGTACGGGGTGTATGCCGTCGACCCGACCGTGATTCCGGTGGGGGAGAGCGGACCGGTCCGGTTACGTGAGGCGATGACGGTCAGGGCACGGGTCGTGACCACCCGGGTCGTTCCCGCCGGGGAAGGCGTCAGCTACGGACACCTCTGGCGTGCCGAGCGTGACACCCGCACCGCCGTCGTGGCGATGGGGTACGCCGACGGCCTGCCGAGAAGCATGTCGGGGCGGTTCGGGGTGACCGTCAACGGGGTGTGGTTCCCGCAGGTCGGACGGGTGTGCATGGACCAGATCGTCATCGACCTGGGTGCCGCTGACGAGGAGGGCCCCGGTGCATCGGTCCGGCCCGGTGACTGGGCGGTGATCTTCGGTGCCGGAGGGCGCTCCGTCGAGGAGATCGCCACCGCCGCCGACACCATCGCCTACGAAGTGCTCACCCTGCCCAGGGGACGGGTGCGCCGCCGTGTCCTGCCCGTTGCTCCGACCGCCGCCGAGGACTCCTTCGCCGGCATGTTCGACGCGGCGTCGGGCACAGTGGAGGTCAGTTCCGCCGACTCGATGCGTGCTCTCGGTCGGGAACTGGGCAGCCGGCTCCGGGCGGGCGATGTGGTGGTGCTCACCGGTGCACTCGGGGCGGGGAAGACGACCGTCACCCAGGGCATCGCCGCCGGGCTGGGAGTGAAGGGTCGGGTCCAGTCGCCGACGTTCACGATCATCCGGGAACACCGGCGCGGGGCGGAGGGGCGTCCCGGAATGCTGCACATGGACGCCTACCGGTTGCTCGGCGATGCGGCCCATGACGGCGGGACCGGCGGCACCCCTCCGCGCAGTGCGGTGCTCGACGCTCTGGAGTCCCTGGACATCGACGCCGACCTTGAGGATCGCGTCCTCGTCGCTGAATGGGGGCGCGGTGTGGTGGAGTCGCTGGCGCCGACGCGGTGGATCGACATCGAGATCGACCGTGCCGGGGGCGACGGTCCTGACAGCGACTCTGACGGTGACTACGAGGACGAGTCGCCCCGGCAGTTCCATTGGCGCTGGTCACAGGGGTAGCACTTCTGAATCCCCCCGATAATATCCCCCATAAGTGGAATTGATTGGCGAGAAACTGCATGTGGTGCCAAAATGGGTGACGGATCACCGTGAGGGGTGTATCCAGAGGCCCCGTCGCAATTGGAGAGTGCGACGGGGCTTCGCCTATTCCATGTCGGGGTGCCGGGGTAGAATCGCGTTCCATGCATGTTCTCTCGGTCGACACCTCCACCTCGTACGTCATCGCGGGGGTGGTGGAGTGTCCCGTCGGTTCTGCGGTCGGTTCTGCCGTCGGTTCTGAGCGACGGCCACGTCTGCTCGCCGAGCGGGTGGAGCTCAACCCGCGGGGGCATATGGAGGTGCTCACCCCGAACATCCTCGCGTCCCTCGAGGAGGCTGGAATCACGCCCGAGGACCTGGACGCGGTCGTCGTGGGTGTCGGTCCCGGGCCGTTCACCGGACTGCGCGTCGGGATGGCGACCGGCGCGGCGTTCGGTGACGCCCTCGGCATCCCCGTGCACGGGGTCCCGGGGCATTGTGCGACCGCCGCCACTGCGACCGCCGCCACTGCGGCCGTCGGCAGTTTCCGTCGCCTGGTTGTCAGTGACGCACGGCGGCGCGAGTGGTACTGGAGCCTCATCGACGGTGCCACCGGGGCGGTGCTCGACGGCCCGGCGGTCGCTGCGCCGGACGACGTCATCGCGGCGGTCCCGGAGGCGGAGGTCCTGGCCTCCCGGGAGGTTGCCGAGCGGGCCGGCGGAGTGACCGGGTGGACGGTGGTGGACGCGGACGCACGTCCCACTCCGGTAGGTCTCGTCACCGCGGCGGTGCAGCTCCTCGGGGGAGTTGAGGGGCTGCGACATCCTGGTGCCCCGCTGCGGGCGCTGTACCTGCGCCGTCCCGATGCAGTGGAACCGAAAGCGGTGCAGACCTCCGCGGCACTTGACTTCAGTCGTGTGGACGAGGTCGGTGACAGCACCGGTGAGGTGTCGGCACCGGAGGACGCGGCGGGTACGGTGCAGCCGAGCGTCGGGCCGCTCGCCCCACAGGCCGCGGCACGGTGCGCCGAGATCGAGGCGGAGCTCTTCCACGGTGACTCGCCGTGGCCGGAGGCGGGGTTCGCCAGTGAGATCACTGCGCCGAACACGGTCTACCTGGGCATGGTCACCGGGCAGGGGACGTCGCAGGAGCGGCTGGTCGGCTACGCCGGCCTGGCGAAGAACGGTCCGGCCGGCGACCCGGAGTTCGAGATCCACACGATCGGCCTGGAGCCTGCCGTGCAGGGGCGGGGATGGTCCCGCAAGCTGATGGATCCGCTGATGGACCTCGCGGACAGGGACGACGGTCCGGTGTACCTGGAGGTCCGGACCGACAACGGCCCGGCGATCAGCCTGTACCGCAGTTACGGTTTCGACATCACCGGTACCCGCCGTAACTACTACCGGCCTTCCGGTGCGGACGCCTACACGATGTGCCGTCCGGCCCGGTCACGGCGGATGTCCGAGGCACCGCGCCTGATCATGGGGATCGAAAGCTCCTGTGACGAGACCGGCGTGGGAGTCGTCGAGCTGCACTCCGACGGGCGGGTCCGGCAGGTGTCGAACCGGGTCGCCTCCTCCATGGAACAGCACGCCCGATTCGGAGGGGTGGTGCCGGAGATCGCCTCCCGTGCGCACCTGGAGTCGATGGGGCCGACGATGGCGGCGGCTCTCGACGATCTTGAACGGGCCACGGCGGCCACCGGGGGACGACGCCGTCCGGACGCGGTGGCGGCGACGGTGGGGCCCGGTCTCGCCGGGGCACTGCTGGTCGGTGCGGCGGCTGCCAAGGCGTACGCGGCGGCGTGGGGGGTGCCGTTCTACGGCGTCAACCACCTCGGCGGGCACGTGGCCGTCGGTACGCTCGAGGTGGACGGTGACGACGACGCCGGGGCGGTCGGCGATCTCGACCGTGCGGTCGCACTGCTGGTCAGCGGTGGACACACGCAGATCCTCCAGGTCAACGGGGTCGGACGTCCGATGGTCGAGCTGGGCTCCACACTGGATGACGCCGCCGGTGAGGCCTACGACAAGGTCGCCCGACTGCTCGGACTCGGGTACCCGGGTGGTCCCGTGATCGACCGGCTCGCCGCGCAGGGGGACCCGGCGGCGATCGCCTTCCCCCGGGGGATGAGCCGCCCGGGGGACGCCGCCTACGACTTCTCCTTCTCCGGGCTCAAGACGGCGGTCGCCCGGTTCGTGGAGAAGGCTGCGGCAGAGGGACGCACGATTCCGGTCGAGGATGTCTGCGCGTCCTTCCAAGAGGCGGTCGTCGACGTGCTGACCGCGAAGGCGGTGCGGGCCTGTGTCGACACCGGCGCCACGGTGATGCTGCTCGGTGGGGGAGTGTCGGCCAACCGTCGTCTGCGGGCGCTCGCCGCCGAGCGGTGTGCGGCAGTGGGTGTGCGTCTCGTCGTGCCGGCGCTGCCCCTGTGCACGGACAACGGGGTGATGATCGCGACGCTCGCGGCGCGGCTGATCGAGGCGGGAGCACCGGCGAGCTCACTGGATGCCGCGACCGATCCCTCGATGGATGTCGAGGTGCCCGTGTTGGCACCCTCCCTTGTTGAGGGCTAGCACTTGGCAGGGTAGAGTGCCAAGTGGTTGTGTGACACACAGTTGTTCACCCGCGACGACGGCTGTGCAGGATATACCAACCGGAACACAAGACAATTCCGATCACTGCATGTACGCAAACACGGAGGTATTCAACGTGGCTAACGTCAACATCAAGCCGCTCGAGGACCGCGTCCTCGTCCAGATCGTCGAGGCCGAGACCACCACCGCATCCGGTCTGGTCATCCCGGACTCCGCCAAGGAGAAGCCGCAGGAGGCCACCGTCGTGGCCGTCGGCCCGGGCCGCTGGCACGACGATGACGACCGCATCCCGATGGACGTCGAGGTCGGCGACACGGTCGTGTTCTCCCGCTACGGCGGCACCGAGCTCAAGTACGACGGGGAAGAGTACCTGCTGCTCAACCAGCGTGACATCCTCGCCGTCGTCGACTCCGCGAAGTAGGTCGTGACGCATGGCTAAACTCATCGCATTCGACGAGGAGGCCCGCAAGGGCCTCCAGCGCGGTGTGGACACGCTGGCGGACTCGGTGCGCGTCACCCTCGGCCCCAAGGGCCGTAACGTTGTTCTCGACAAGGCTTTCGGTGGTCCGACCGTGACCAACGACGGCGTGACCATCGCCCGCGACATCGATCTCGAGGACCCCTTCGAGAACCTCGGTGCGCAGCTGGTCAAGTCCGTCGCCGTGAAGACGAACGACATCGCCGGTGACGGCACCACCACCGCCACGCTGCTCGCACAGGCCCTGATCAACGAGGGTATGCGTATCGTCGCCGCCGGCGGAAACCCGATCGCCGTCAACGAGGGCATCTCCGCGGCCGCGGACAAGGTCATCGAGGCACTGCAGAAGCGTGCGGAGCCGGTCGCCGACTCCGCCGCGATCGCCAACGTCGCCACCGTGTCCTCGCGTGACGAAGGCATCGGTGCCAAGGTCGCCGAGGCCATGGACAAGGTCGGTAAGGACGGCGTCCTCACCGTCGAGGAGTCCCAGTCCCTGGTGGACGAGCTCGTCGTCACCGAGGGCGTCTCCTTCGACAAGGGCTACCTGTCGCCGTACTTCGTCACCGAGGAGGAGTCGGCCCAGGCGATCCTGGAGAACCCGGCCATCCTGCTGGTGCGCGACAAGATCAGTTCCCTGCCCGATTTCCTGCCCGTTCTGGAGCAGGTCGCCAAGGCAGGTAAGGAACTGTTCATCGTCGCCGAGGACGTCGACGGCGAGCCGCTGCAGATGCTCGTGGTCAACTCCATCCGCAAGTCCATCAAGGCCGTCGCCGTGAAGGCCCCGTACTTCGGGGACCGCCGTAAGGCGTTCATGGATGACCTCGCTGTCGTCACCGGTGCCACGGTCGTGGACAAGGAGGTCGGCCAGTCGCTCTCCGAGATGACCTTGGAGCAGCTGGGCACCGCCCGCCGCATCACCGTCACCAAGGACGAGACCGTCATCGTCGACGGCGCCGGTACCGCTGAGGACCTGGAGGCACGACGTAACCAGATCCGCTCGGACATCGAGCGCACCGACTCCACCTGGGACCGCGAGAAGCTCGAGGAACGTCTGGCGAAGCTGTCCGGGGGTGTCGCTGTCATCCGTGCCGGCGGGGCCACCGAGACCGAGGTCAACGAGCGCAAGCTGCGCGTCGAGGACGCCATCAACGCCGCCCGCGCCGCTGCGCAGGAAGGCGTGATCGCCGGTGGCGGATCTGTCCTGGTGCAGATCGCCGCCGAACTCGACGAGTTCGCCTCCGGGTTCGAGGGCGACAAGGCCGTCGGTGTGAAGGCTCTGGCACGCGCACTGCGTCGTCCCGCCTACTGGATCGCCGACAACGCCGGTCTCGACGGGGCCGTCGTCGTCTCCAAGATCGCAGAGCTGGGCAACGGTGAGGGCTACAACGCCGCCACCGGCGCCTACGGCAACCTGCTGGAGCAGGGGATCATCGACCCGGTCAAGGTCACCCACTCCGCCGTCGTCAACGCGACCTCCGTGGCACGCATGGTGCTCACCACCGAAACCGCCGTCGTCGACAAGCCCGCCGAAGCGGCAGCAGCCGCCGGCCACGGACACCACCACTAGGGGTCCCGGGCACGTCTGAAGCCCCCGTTTCCGGTCATGTTCTGGCCGGGGCGGGGGCTTCGTCGTCCTGTTGGTCAGGACGCCAGTCGGCGGCTTTCCCTGGCAGGCCGGAGACGCCGGGCACGCCCGTTCTGGGCGGCGGCGCGTTCGGACTCACCCATTCCGCCCCAGATCCCGTAGACCTCCCCGACGCTGAGGGCGTGCTCCTTGCACTGGGCCAGTACCGGGCATTCGTTGCAGATGGCTTTGGCGCGGTGTTCCCGCAGTGAGCGTGCCCGCCCACGTTCTCCGTCGGGGTGGAAGAAGACGGCGGACTCTGCTCCCCGGCAGGAACCGTGGAGCTGCCAGTCCCAGAAGGCTGTGGCGGGGCCGGGGAGGTCGCTCGTCTGTGGCATGGCTGTTCTCCTGTACGTCAAGTATTTCTGAGTGCTGAATCCGGTGGATCTGCGTTCTTTCCACCGACCCCCAGGGTCGTCCCCGTGTGTGAACAACAGGTGTCCGGCAGCTGTTCAGGATGTGACATTTTCCGCGGTCGGCATGCTCCGGTTCCCGCCGGGTATCACCGGGTGAGTCCCGGGCGCACGGTTTGCTGTGGTAATTTCACCCCACAGGCAGGCGAGCTTGACCGGCGAACCGACAGCCTGCCCTGACCGTGGTTTCACGAGGACTATGACAGCGACTGACGACATCGACGAGGCTCTGCCCCGTCTCGTCCCCTCCGCAGTGGAGGGGGACGGGCGGGCGCTCCAGCGCATCATCGATCTCATCCACCCGCCGGTCGTGCGGTACTGCCGGGCCCGTGTCCCGTCCACGAAGTACCCCACCCCGGAGGACCTGGCGCAGGAGATCTGTCTCGCCGTCGCACGCGCGATACCCGGCTACGAGGACCAGGGCAAACCGTTCATGGCGTTCGTCTACCGGATCGCCGCGAACAAGATCGTCGACGCCCGTCGCTCGCAGTCCCGTGACCTGTCTGTTCCCACCGACGAGGTGCCGGATCAGGAGGTGGTCACCAGCACCCCTGAATCGGTGGCTGTCGACCTGAGTTCCTGTAACGAAGTCGCCCAGTTGCTCGATACGCTCAGTGACAAGGCACGACAGATCGTGACTCTCAGGGTCTTCGGTGGATACTCCGCCGAGGAGACGGCGGAGATCGTCGGGTCGACTGCTGGTGCGGTGCGGGTTGCACAGTTCAGGGCGTTGGCCAAGATGCGGGAGACCCTGGAATCCCGCGAGACTTCGAGGACGGAATGATGGACAAGCACAGGTGGGACCCGCAGGGTTTCGACGACGATGCCATGAATGGTGTCGACGTCGATGCCGTGCGTGCAGCCGACCGGATGCTGGACGCCATTGCCGCCGGGGAGAAGGTTGACGGTGCTGACCCGCTCTACCGTCTTCTCGCTGATGCCCGTGCCGAGAGCGCACGGGACATTCCGGCTGCCCCCGTCGTCGACCCTACTGAAGCGCAGGACGGCTCGGTTGCGGTGACGCCTCTGGCGGGACGTCGCCGGCGCCGCGCGATGCGCCGTGCCGGTGGCGTCGCCGCCCTGGGTGGGGTCTCGTTGACATCCCTGGTGGTGGGCAGTGGCGTCGCCGCCGCGCTTGTCGTCGGAGGTTTCACCGTCGGGGCCCTGACGACGGGTAATTCCGGGAGCTCCGGACAGTCGGACTCCGTCGTCGCCGAATCCGCCCAGCAGAGTGGAGGGGACGACGCGGACACGCCGCGTCGTTCCGGCGACACGACACCGGACACGGCCGCCCCCGCATCGGAGGGACATGACGACCCCTCCGCGCCCGCCACAGACGACGGTGCCGTTGACCACGGTGCCGATGCGGGCGGCATGGTGTTGGCGGATCCGGAGCCGGGGACGGAGGCTCAGCCCGTCGATCCGACCGACACCACCGGCGACGGCGGCCCGGCGACGGACGGGGGAGAGTCGGCCGGTGACGCCGAGGCCTCCGAGGTTCCTGCCGAGACACCCGGGGCGGGCGGGCCGATGGTGATGGCGGAGCCGCAGCGTGGTGCCGCGGCGGCCCCGTCGAAGACGACGTCGACCACGTCGTCCACCCCGAGCAGCACGCCGAAGTCCCAGCGTGAGCCGGATGATCCGGAGGCCGGGGCAGAGCCCTCCTCCTGACCGCGACGGCCGTTCCCCGGCGCCGGGGTCGTGGTTTCTAGCGGCCCCACTTACGGAATGTCCGCGGTCCGCGGCTCAGCCAGTCGGCGGCGTCGGCGTACCCGGCGCAGTAGTCCCAGGGCACGTAGAAATCCGGGTCGGGGTCGGCGCCGGGTTCGTGGACCGGTACCGGGCCGTCATTGAGCATGGTCGACAGGTTGGACACCAGGATCGGCCAGTCGTAGTAGTGCAGCTCCTGGCAGTCGTCACAGGTCATCGCCACACCCAGCACCCCTCGGGGTTCCAGCAGCTCGCGAAAGCGGCGGACGTTGGCCAGGTCCTCACGCAGAGCATGGCGCTCGTCGTCGGACAACGGCTCGTCCACGTCGTCATCGAACAGGGCCGCCGGATCCTCCGGATCATCGGCGAAGGGGTCCGGGGGCATCAGAGAATCGTCGAAGTCCACGGACACGAGACTACCTGCTGCGAACGGGGAGGGGAACAGTGCCGTACGTCCCGTACGCGTCCTGCGCGCGGATGCCGGGTACTCCGGGTGCTGATGGCGGATAACCGTGCGCGACGGGTTATCCTGTCTGGTAAACACCCGACGACAGTTCCGGCTGATTCCGGTACGGACGTGTAAAGGATGCAGGAGGCCTGACCGGCATGACCGATGCCCAGCTTGTGACCACTGGTGGCGACGACCCGAGGAAGGTGGAGCTGGTCGGTCTGACGTTCGACGATGTCCTTCTGCTGCCTGCGGCGTCCGACATCATCCCCAATGAAGTGGTGACGACCACCCAGCTGACCCGCAACATCACGTTGAATGTCCCGGTGATCTCCGCCGCGATGGACACCGTCACCGAGGCGCGGATGGCGATCGGCATGGCGCGCCAGGGCGGTATGGGTGTACTGCACCGCAACCTGTCGATCGAGGAACAGGCCGAGCAGGTCGAGATCGTCAAGCGCAGCGAAGCCGGTATGGTCACCGACCCGGTGACCTGTTCACCGGAGATGACCATCGGTGAAGTCGACGAGATGTGCGCGCGTTACCGCATTTCGGGCCTGCCCGTGGTGGACACCTCCGGTCGGCTGGTAGGAATCTGCACCAACCGGGACATGCGCTTCGAGGAGGATTTCTCGGCGAAGGTCGCCGACGTCATGACCCCGATGCCGCTGGTCGTCGCGGAGAAGGGGGTCTCGGCCGACGCTGCGCTGCGGTTGCTGCGGGAGAACAAGGTCGAGAAGCTCCCGATCGTCGATGGCGAAGGCGTGCTCACCGGGCTGATCACGGTCAAGGACTTCGCCAAGCGCGAGAAGTTCCCGAATGCCGCGAAGGACGCGTCCGGACGTCTGCTCGCCGGTGCCTCCATCGGTACCGGTGAGGACTCCTGGCGTCGTGCCGGCGCACTGGTCGACGCGGGGGTGGACGCCCTGGTCGTCGACACCGCGCACGCACACAACACCGGGGTGCTGGACATGGTCGCGCGGGTGAAGAAGGAGTTCGGTGACCGCGTCGACGTCATCGGCGGTAACCTCGCCACCCGCGGTGCAGCCGAAGCCATGATCGACGCCGGGGCGGACGCCATCAAGGTCGGCATCGGCCCGGGCTCGATCTGCACCACCCGCGTTGTCGCCGGTGTCGGGGCTCCGCAGATCACCGCGATCCTCGAGGCGGCCGTCCCCGCACGCAAGGCCGGTGTGCCGATCATCGCTGACGGTGGCATGCAGTACTCCGGTGACATCGCCAAGGCCCTGGCGGCAGGCGCGTCCTCGGTGATGCTCGGCTCCCTGCTCGCAGGCACCAGCGAGGCGCCCGGCGAAATCACCGTGATCAACGGCAAGCAGTACAAGATGTACCGCGGTATGGGCTCGCTCGGCGCCATGAAGGGCCGTGGGCTGCACGGCGAACAGCGCTCCTACTCCAAGGACCGCTACTTCCAGGCCGACGTCACCAGCGAGGAGAAGCTGGTTCCCGAGGGCATCGAAGGGCGGATCCCGTTCCGCGGCAATGTGGAGACCATCATCTACCAGATGGTCGGCGGACTCCGTGCCGCCATGGGGTACACCGGCTCCCGGACCGTCGCGGACCTCAACGACGCACACTTCGTCCGTATCACCGGCGCGGGTCTGCGCGAGTCACACCCGCACGACATCCAGATGACCGTCGAAGCCCCGAACTACTACCAGCGTTAGGAACCAGGTACCCATGCAGGAACAGGTGAACATCGGGATGGGGCGGACGGCGCGCCGCGTCGTCGGATTCGACCAGATCAACATCGTGCCGTCACGGCGTACCCGTTCGTCCCACGACGTCGACACGACCTGGCGGATCGACGCCTACCGTTTCGACATCCCCTTCATGGCGCATCCGTCGGATGCCGTGGTGACCCCCGAGTTCGCCGTGGAGTTCGGCCGCCTCGGCGGACTGCCCGTCATCAACGCCGAGGGGCTGTGGGGACGTCACCGTGACCTCGACGCGGCGCTCGGCAAGGTCCGTGCGGCTGCCGGTGACTCCGATCCGCTCGGCCTCCCTGCCCCGGACAACGCCGCACAACGCGTGCTCCAGGAGCTGCACGCTGCACCGGTGGACCACGGTCTGCTGGCGGAACGACTCGCAGAGGTCCGGGACTCCGGTGTGACCTTTGGTGTCCGTGTCTCCCCGCAGAACGCCCGCGACTTCGCCCCCGCCTTGATCAAGGCGGGCATCGACCTGCTGGTGATCCAGGGCACGCTGGTGTCGGCGGAGCACGTGTACTCCAACGGCGAACCGCTGAACCTCAAGGAGTTCATCGGATCCGTGGACGTTCCCGTCGTCGCCGGCGGAGTGGTGGACTACACCACCGCGATGCACCTCATGCGGACCGGCGCGGCCGGTGTCATCGTCGGGTCGGGCACCACGACGAACAGTCAGGCGTTGGGGATCGACGTGCCCATGGCCTCCGCGGTCGCCGACGCCGCCGCTGCCCGGCTGGACTACCTGGACGAGACCGGTGGCCGGTACGTCCACGTCATCGCCGACTCGCATATGGAGGTCGCCGGTGACATCGCCAAGGCGATCGCCTGTGGGGCGGACGCCGTGTCCCTCGGGGCGCCGCTGGCCATGGCGGACACCTCCGGCGGGCGTGGCCATTTCTGGCCTTCTGTGGCGGCACACCCCAGTCTCCCTCGTGGCGAGGCGGAGGCGGTGTACGGCACCTTCGGTTCCCGCGAGACCCTGCCGCTGGAGAAGCTGCTGTTCGGACCCACGGACAACCCCTATGGCGAGGAGAACCTCGTCGGTGGCCTGCGACGGTCGATGGCGAAGTGCGGCTACACCGACCTGAAGAGTTTCCAGAAAGTCCCGTTGGCGGTGCGCTGACGCAGCCGTGGTGCTGCCCCGGTTCTGCCCCGGTGCGTCGGGACGGCAGAGCAGGTGGTTCAGTGGCAGAGGCGTCGGTCGGTGTTCGTCTCTGATCCGACCGGTACCTCTGCCGGTTAGCCGGCGCCTCTGCCAGCGCCAGGGAACGCCCCGACTCGACGGTGTTCGGCGGGCTCTTCACGGCAGAGCCTGCAGAGCGTCTTCAGCATCGACGAGAATGCGTTCGAGCTGGTCTTCTGCGGGGTCAGGCGGTCACACCAGCACCGTCAGCAGAACGAGGATGGCGGGCAGGACGAGGAAGACTCCGATCACCCAGACGGCCACGTACAGCTTGTTTCTGGCACCGAGTCGCGCGAGCGTCGAGGCACCGGCCGGGGGCAGCCACCGGAGGAAGGGCAGACCGTAGATCACCAGCAGTGCGAAGACGTTGTACAGCACGTGCACGAGTGCCGCCTGCAGCGCGAACTGTGCTTCCGGGCCGCTGAAGGCGAAGGCCGCGATCAACGCGGTGAGTGTGGTTCCGACGTTCGCGCCGAGGGTGAACGGATAGACCTGGCGAAGGGAGAAAGTGCCTGAACCGGCAAGCGGGACGATCAACGATGTGGTGGTGGAGGAGGACTGGACCATCACGGTGATCAGTGTGCCGGAGGCGATTCCCGAGACCGGGCCGCGCCCGATGGCGGTATGCAGGATCTGTTTGGCACGTCCGACCATCACCACTTTCAGCAACGTGCCGATGAAGCTGATCACCGCCAGGATCATGGCGATGCCCAGGAAGATCAGGATGATTCCGTCCCAGGGGCCGGGTACAGGAGCGACGGTTGCGGCGATGACGTCGCCCAGGGGATCGGTGACACCGGTGACAATGTTGCCGAGACCGCCGAAGACAGCGGCGAGGACGCCGCCGTCACTGCCTGCCATCTGTGTGGACAGCCAGCGTGAGCTTTTCTCCAGGAGGCCGAAAGCCAGTTCCAGCGGGAGGAAGATCACCACGGCGAGCAGGTTGTAGAAGTCGTGGATGGAGGCGGCGGCGAAGGCCCGGCGGAAGGATTCACGGTCGCGGACCATGCCGAGACTCACCAGGGTGCTGGTCAGGGTGGTTCCGACGTTGGCACCCATGAGCATGGGGATCGCTGTCGCCATCGGCAGGCCTCCGGCGCACAGACCGACGATGATGGCGGTCACGGTGGTGGAGGACTGGATCAGCGCGGTGGCCAGCAGTCCGATCATGAGGCGACCAGGGGGTTGGAGGCGAAGGAGAAGAGTTCCTCGGCCTGGCCGCCGGTGGCTGCCTTGAAACCGCTGCCGACCACGGAGACTGCGGTGATCAGGAGGTAGATCCCCAGGGCCACGCAGAACCAGTTCGCCCAGGCGAGAGGACGTCCGCGGAGTCCGAGGCGGGTGAGTGGGCTGCGTACCGGTTCGGGGGTGGTGGTGCTGGTGGCCCCGTCTGTCTCCGTGTCGTTGGTAACGGTGGAGGCGGGTGAGCGGTCGGTGACCTCTGCCGGCACGTGGGGCTCCATTCATGGTCGACGACGTGTCGTGGGGTGCTCCCCGTGAGTGTATGGGGTTCACCTCGGTCCGCGAAGTCCCGAAGTGAACGGCGGATGAACTCCGGACGGAGGGGTTGTCAGCCACCGACGGTAACGGCAGGTGGGGCGTTCGGTAGAGTAAGCGTCGTGACACATCAGCAGCAGTCCGGCGCATCCGCCGGCAGTCCCCGTCCCGAACCCCGGCCCGTCCTCGTCGTCGACTTCGGTGCCCAGTACGCGCAGCTCATTGCACGTCGTGTGCGTGAGGCACGGCTGTACTCCGAGGTCATCCCCCACTCCATGCCCGTCGAGGAGGTGGCCGCGAAGAATCCGGCGGCACTGATCCTCTCCGGTGGGCCGTCGTCCGTCTACGCTGACGGCGCCCCGGCACTGCAGAAGGAACTGCTGGAACTCGGCGTCCCCGTCCTCGGTATCTGCTACGGCTTCCAGGCGATGACCCATGCCCTCGGCGGCATCGTCTCGCACACGGGCGACCGTGAGTACGGTCGTACCGAGATCTCGGTCGACGGCGGTTCGTTGCACACCGGTTTCGAGTCCACGCACCAGGCGTGGATGAGCCACGGGGACGCGGTGAGCGAGGCCCCTGAGGGGTTCACCGTCACCGCGCACTCCGACGGTGCCCCGGTCGCGGCTTTCGAGTGCCTGGACAAGCGCATGGCGGGCGTCCAGTACCACCCGGAGGTCCAGCACTCCCCGCACGGTCAGGAGGTGCTGACCCGTTTCCTGTATGACGTCGCGGGTCTCGAGCCCACCTGGACCGCCGGTAACATCGCCGAGCAGCTCGTCTCCGCGGTGCGCGAGCAGGTCGGTCCCGAGGGACGCGCCATCTGTGCGCTGTCCGGTGGGGTGGATTCCGCGGTGGCTGCCGCTATCGTGCAGGAGGCCATCGGCGACCGGCTGACCTGTGTCTTCGTGGACCACGGTCTGCTTCGGGCAGGTGAGCGTGAGCAGGTCGAGCATGACTTCGTCGCCGCGACCGGTGCGAAGCTGGTCACCCTGGACGAGCGGGCGGCGTTCCTGGGCAAGCTGTCCGGACTCACCGACCCGGAGGCGAAGCGTAAGGCGATCGGTGCGGAGTTCATCCGTTCCTTCGAGCGCGCTGTCGCCGGGGTGCTGGAGGACGCACCGGAGGGCTCGTCCGTGGACTTCCTCGTCCAGGGCACCCTGTACCCCGATGTGGTGGAGTCCGGCGGGGGATCGGGCACCGCCAACATCAAGAGCCACCACAATGTCGGTGGACTGCCGGACGACGTGGAGTTCACCCTCGTCGAGCCGCTGCGCTTGCTGTTCAAGGACGAGGTCCGCGCCGTGGGACGCGAACTGGGGCTGCCGGAAGTCATCGTCGGCCGTCAGCCGTTCCCCGGACCGGGGCTGGGTATCCGCATCATCGGTGAGGTCACCGAGGACCGTCTGGAGACCCTGCGTGCCGCGGACGCCATCGCGCGTGCCGAGCTGACCGCCGCGGGTCTGGACAACACGATCTGGCAGTGCCCGGTCGTCCTGCTCGCCGACGTGCGCTCGGTGGGTGTGCAGGGCGACGGCCGTACCTACGGGCACCCGGTCGTCCTACGTCCGGTGACCAGTGAGGACGCCATGACGGCGGACTGGACACGGGTGCCCTACGAGACCCTGGAGCGGATCTCGACCCGGATCACCAACGAGGTCGCCGAGGTCAACCGGGTGGTGCTCGATGTCACGAGCAAGCCCCCGGGAACCATCGAGTGGGAGTGACCTGACGCAGGCGACCCCCTTTCCCCGGACGGTGTGTTCCGGGGGAAGGGGGTCCTGTGTTTCTCGATCGGCTCGATCGGCTCAGGCGTTGCGGGCGTCGACGGCGGCGAGGTCCTCGAGTTCGCGTGTGCCGTCGATCCGGGGGACGACCTGCCAGGCGTACACCCCGGCCACGGCCCAGGCGATGACGGCGATGGCCCAGTTGCCGAACTCGAAGGCGGGGACGAGCATCAGTGCGAGCCAGATCGGGAACAGCGGGACGACCTGTTTGACGCGGGTGGTGTAGCGGTCCCCACGCGCCTCGACGGCGGCGCGGACGTCACGACGGTAGGGGTGGCTGAAGAGCCAGAGCAGGCCGGCGGCGAGGAAGACCAGCATCAGGACCACGCGGAACCCCGTGGACAGCGGAGTCGCCAGTGCACCCACACCGGCGCCGATGAGGACCGCGACACCGGCACGCAGGGGGCGTGGAGTGACGGGGGTGGGGTTGACGGGGTGGTTGCCGGAGGGCTTCGTGCTGCGTGCCATGGCTGTCCATCGTAGTCGGCGGGTGGGGTTTGACGGTCACTCGAGGGAGGAATAGTCTGACATCACTAGAACGGGTGTTCTAATAGGTGCGGTCGTCGGACGGTGTGTGTCACGACGCTTCCGTATCGTTGCCGTGGCTGGAATGGTCGTGGAGCGCTGTCAGGACAAGGAGGTGAGGGCCGTGGAGCAGGTGCAGGGAACGGGTGTACGAGACCGTGGGGCGATCGTCGCCGAACTCCGGAGCAGGATCGCCACAATCGGCGACGGCGGCAGGGGCACCACCGGCGACCTGCCTGAGACTGACGATGCCTCGCGCGTCCCGGTACCCGGGTGGCTGTCGGATGCCCTGGTGGCCGGAGGTCTCCCGCGGGGGGCGGTGACTGCCGTGGACGACTGTCCGGCAGCACTCGTGGATCTGCTGACCACCCTGACTGCGGACGGCGGGTGTGCGGCGGTCGTGGGGTATCCGCGTCTGGCGTTGGCTGCGGTGGCCGCCGGTGGTGGTGATCTGGAGCGGTTGATCCTCGTCCCGGACCCGACGCCGCATGCGACGGCTGTCGTGGGCACTCTGGCCGAGGGGGTGGACATGGTCGTGTACGCGGCGCCGGCGGCAGTGTCCCCGTCTGCTGCGCGTCCGGTGGAGGCACGTCTGCGCAGGAGCCGGTGCGCCCTGGTCGTGTGTGCCGGCGTCCGCTCCTGGCCGGGGTCACGTCTCCACCTGTCCTGGCGTACGGACGGGGTCACCGGTCTCGGTGTGGGGTCAGGTCGGGTACGGGGTGTGTCGGTGGTCGGCCAGGCGTGGGGTCAGGCTCAGCCGCCGCAGACGTTCCGGGGCACTGTCGGGACGGATGATGTGGCAGTCGGCCTGCGACGGGCACAGCTTCCGGAGGACAAGGCATTGTGAGCACGCATCGTGTGGTCGTCCTCTGGTTTCCCGACTGGCCGGTGTACACCGTGGCTCTGCGCCGGGGGTGGGACCTGCTTGCGCCGGCTGCGGTGGTGGACAACCACCGGGTACACGCCGCGAACGCCGCGGCGCGTCGGGCCGGGGTGCGGCAGGGCATGAAAGAGAGACATGCGGTGGGGACGTGCCCGTCCCTGCAGGTCGGTGAGGTGGAGGAGTCCTCGGAGGCGGAGGCACATGAGGAGGTTCTCCTCGCCCTGGAGGCCGTCGCCGCCGGGGTGGAGACACTACGTCCGGGATTGCTCGCTTTCTCCGCTTCGTCCCTGGTGCGCTACTACGGAGATGAGGCCACGGCCGTGGAGCTGCTGGTGGACGCCGCGGCCCGCGTCGGGGCGGACTGCCTGGCAGGGGCAGCCGATGAGGTTGTCACCGCGGTGTGGGCTGCCCGTCAGGGGCACCAGGTGCCCTCGGGAGAATCGAAGGGCTACCTGGCGGGCCTGCCGCTGCACGTCCTGGCTGCTGAAGGATCATTGGGGCCTCCGCGGAGCATGGTGTCGGTCCTGGCACAGTTGGGGATCCGCACGCTCGGCGACTTCACGGCGTTGCCGGCCTCGGATGTCGCGGGGAGGTTCGGTGAGGAGGGGATGCGGTGGCACCGGATCGCCTCCGGGGAGCCGGAACGCCCGGTCTCCCCGGAGCGCACCGCTGTCCCGGTGGAAGTGCGGGTCGAACCGGAGGAGCCGGTCGTGGACACGGCGACGGCGGCATTCCTCGCACGCCAGGCGGCTGTCCGCCTGCATGAACGTCTGGCGGAGACGGGGCAGGTCTGTCTACGGCTGGCGGTACGCGCCCACCTGGACCCGCCTGCGGGATACCACGGACCCGTGGTGGTCGAACGTCTGTGGCGGTGCCGTGAACCCTTGGCGGAGGAGGACACCGCCCAACGGGTGCGCTGGCAGTTGGACGGATGGCTCACCCGGGTGCGGGCCCACCTCCCGGAGACACCGGACGGCGTCGGCGGGATCAGCGCGATCGACCTGGTGCCGGTGGAGTGTGTGTCGGCCGGTGAGGTGGCCGAGGCCCTCTGGGGAGGGCCGGACGTGGGAATCCGTGCAGCACGGGCTGCCGCAGCCCGTGCCCAGGCGCTGATCGGTACCCGTGGGGTGCTGCGCCCGGTGCACCGTGGTGGGCGGGCGGTGGCCGGACGTGTGGTGTCGGTACCGTACGGCGAGCAGGACCCTGAGGAGGTCACCGCGGTGCGCGACCGTGCCTGGGAGGGGGAACTCCCTGCGCCGTTGCCTGCCCTCATCGGGGCGCCGGAGACGGTGGGCTCTGCGCAGTCTTCCACCACTGACCGACTCCGGGCACCGGGGCCGCGGCATCCCGCCTCCGCCGTCCACCTCCTGGACGCCGCCGGTGAACCGGTGTGGGTCACCGGCCGTGGGGTGATGAGCAGCCCACCGGTGGCCTTGCGGTGGGGCGGCAGGTCACTCCGTCTGACCGGGTGGGCCGGCCCCTGGCCGGTCGACGAGATGTGGTGGTCGGAGAGTGGTGCGGCACGCAGGTACGCCAGACTGCAGGTCGCGACCGATGAACCGTCGGCGTTCCTGCTGGTGTGCCGGGGCAGGGCATGGCGGATCGAAGCCACGTACTAGCGGCGGCGTACTAGAATCAGTGTCATGCCCACCACACGGAACCCCCGGTCGGGACTGTGTTCCGACATCACCCGGGAGCCCCTGCCCGGAACCGCGAAGACGGGACAGCTGATCGTCGCCGTTGAATATCCGCACGGCTGGGGGAGGGACATTCTTGACGGGGAGGCCCTGGGGAAGGATCTCGCGGGCCAGGTGAAACGCTGGCTCAAGAAGTACCGTGCACAACTGCAGTTCATCCGACGTCCCGGACGGGCAGGACAGGTCAGTGCTGGGCAGGACGGTGCGGCCGTGGCCTTCATCGCCGACGCCGGGTCCACTCCGCCGACGCTCGAACGCCTGGAACTCCACGGAGGGGTGCGTGGCCTGTTGGAGGTGGATCTCTCGACGCCCGGGACAGTTCCCGGTGCCACCCGGGTGGACCATCCTCTCCTGTTGGTCTGTACCCACGGAAAACGCGACCAGTGCTGTGCGGTGAAAGGCCGCCCCATGGCCGCAGCTCTGGCTGAGCGGTACGGCGGGGAGACCGGTGAGAATGTCTGGGAGTCCTCGCACACCAAGGGACACCGGTTTGCTCCCTCAATGATCCTCCTGCCGCACAACTACTCCTTCGGGGATCTCGACGTCCCCGGGGCCTCGGCGATGATGGATGCCGTCGTTGACGGTCAGTTGCCGGTCACGGGAAACCGGGGGAGAGGGACCGTCGACTCCCAGGGGCAGGTCGCCGAACTGGCCGTGGCCGCGCTGCTTGGGTCGCAGGGTGAGCCTCCGGCGTTGGGGGAGCTGACCGTGGAGAAGTACGTGGCCCCGGAAGGCTCAGCTGCACGGTCGGGGACTGCCGGCGACGCTGAAGCGCCCCGGGCCGAGGCATATGCCGCATTCTCTGAGGCGGTGGACCCTGAACTCCGGCGTCGCGCAGGTGAGCTGATCACCGAACGGATCGAGATGAAGGCTACCGGGAGGTACACCGAACTCAAGGACCTGTACCGCCAGGGTTACTTTGATCCCGTCCGGGACTATGAACGCGCGGTGAAAGATGCGGCGACGGCACACGGGCTCGGACGAAAGAAGGACAAGAAAGACAAGTATGCGCGACGCAACCCCGAGGTCCGGGTTCGGCGGGGCGGGGAGTCCTGGGTCGTGACGTTGGAGTCGCAGACCTGCCGTCCCGTCGTCTCATCCTGCGGCGACCGGCCCAAGGACGGACGGTCATGGGTCGCAGTCGACATCCGGGCGGAGGTCAGTTCCGCCGTGTGACGTCCACCACGATCCGGGTCGGTGAGTCCAGCAGGGTGACCTTGTACGAGGGGTTGTCGTCCGCCAGTCCGATGACGATGCGCTGCATGCCCTCGAAAACTCCCTGGACATCCACCGAGCGGACGACGCCCTCGGCGACATTGTGGACCGGAGTCGGATCGCCGGTGGCATCGGTGGGCATCTGCACTCCGCGCACGTCGATCACCAGTGCGGTGTCACCCTCGTAACCGATCGGAAGACCGGAGCCGTCAGCGGTGGGAGCCTTGTCGGTGGAGACGTACCAGCCCGGGGCCCCTTCCCGTCGAGCTCGACGACGATCCGGTCGAAACTGTCGTAACTTCCTGCACGGACCTCAGAGACGGTCATCTCGGTGTCGTCCTCGGGGAGGACGTCCAGTGGCTGTGACCCTGTCAGGGGGCCGGATTCGTTCGACGCGCGGGGGACCGGGGAACTGAGCTCCGCCCCGGGGGCGTCGAACTCCGCCGTGTGCGGGGCGGTTCCGGTGGCGGCGCTGACCGCCGTGACCTCATCGTCCCGAGCCGGTTGGTCGGAGCCGGAGCAGGCGACCAGCGAAACGCAGAGACACCCGCTGACCAGGGTTGCGCCGACAGTGGCGGCGCGACGTCTGGTGTGGCGGGTGTCTGCGGTTGTACTCACGAGGTCAGAGAATACCCGGCAGTACAGTGAAAATCACCGCTTATGACCGGGAGACCCCATATTGTGACCGGATTGTTACCGGCGCATGATTCGGCGCGCCAGCCAGTTACCGAGCAGCTGTGCAGCCTGCACGATCACGATGATCGTGACCAGCGCGACGTAGGTGACGTTGTTGTCGAAGGCGCGGTAACCGTACTGGATCGCGAAGTCTCCCAGTCCGCCGGCGCCGATGTAACCGGCCATGGCGGACATGTCGATGATCGCGATGAACATGAACGTTGCCCCCAGGATCAACGGCCCGAGAGCTTCAGGGATGATGACGGTGAAGATGATCCGGAACGGGCCGGCTCCCATCGACCGTGCGGCCTCGATGACACCCGGGTCGATCGAGACGAGGTTCTGCTCCACGATGCGGGCGGCACCGAAGGAGGCGGCGATGATGATCGCGAAAGTCGCGGCGTTGATGCCCAGGATCGACCCGGTCACGATCTTCGTCAGTGGTCCCAGGGCCGTCAACAGGATGATGAACGGGATCGGCCGGACGATGTTGACCAGGATGTTCAGGATCCAGAAGACCGGCCGGTTGGCCAGGACCCCGCCGCCACGGGTGGTGTACAGCAGGATGCCGAGAACCAGTCCGACGACGCCGCCGATCACCAGGCCCCAGATCGCCATGTAGAGCGTCTGGACAATGGCGTCCTGGTAGATGGGGGTCAGGAAGTCCCAGTTGGTGTCCTTGGCGAGAAGGAGAGTGTCAGTGCTGGTGGAGCTCATCGGATCTCCTCAATCTCGGTCGTGGCGGACAGGGTGCGGTAGAACGCCTCGACGGCGTCCTCGCCCTCAGGGGTACCGGCGGTCATACGCACCGTGAGCCGTCCGAAGGAGTGGCTCTGCAGCGTGGTCACACCGCCGTGGACGATATTCACGCTGACACCGGCACGCTCCACCTCGGAGATCGCATGGAAGAACCCTGCTCCCTCCTTCATGGTGACGGTGAACAGGCGTCCGCTCTGGTTCTGCAGAGCCTCGGACTCCACCATGTCGGGGGTGTTGCGTAGGGACGTGGCCACGAAGTTCGCCGCGGTCTCGGTCTGCGGCTGAGAGAAGACCTCGTACACGGAGCCCTGCTCGACGACGTGTCCGTTCTCCATGACGACCACGCGGTCGCCGATGGTGCGCACGACCTCCATCTCGTGGGTGATCACCACGATGGTGATGCCGAGGTCCTCGTTGACCTTACGCAGCAGTTCCAGGACCTCACGGGTGGTGGTGGGGTCCAGGGCGGACGTCGCTTCGTCGGCCAGCAGCAGGGACGGGTTGGTCGCCAGCGCGCGGGCGATGCCCACACGCTGCTTCTGGCCTCCCGAAAGCTGCTCGGGATAGGACCGGCCCTTGTCGGAGAGCCCGACGAAGTCCAGCAGTTCCTTCACCCGGGCTTCACGCTCGGTCTTGTCCATGCCCTGCAGCTTCAGCGGGTAGGCGACGTTGCCCGCGACGGTGCGGGAGCTCAGCAGGTTGAACTGCTGGAAGATCATGCCGATGTTGCGGCGGATTCCCCGCAGCTCCCGTTCGCTGAGCGGGACGATGTCCTGCCCGTCAAGCAGGACCTGACCACTGCTGGGCTTGTCCAGCCCGTTGATCTGCCGGACCAACGTGGACTTGCCGGCGCCGGAGTAGCCGATGATGCCCACGATCGATCCGGACGGGACGGTGATCGACACATCCTCCAGGGCGGTGACGGACTTCTTCCCCTGGGTGAAGACCTTCCCGACGTTGCGGAACTCGACGGCGGTGCCGTTGGTCCCACTACTCATCCGAACCCTCCTGCTCGCGGATCTTCTGCTCGGTGTCGGCGAGGATGTCCTCGAGTTCTTCAGGGGAGTTCTCGGCCTTGACAGCGGTTCCCGCGGTGTCGTTGGCGACAGCCTCCTGGACTTCGTCGGAGTGCCAGATCTCGACGAGCTTCTGGTAGTCCTCGTTGTCCTTGTTCTCCTCAGTGGTCACCCAGACGTTGATGTAGGGCTGGGAAGCGGGGTCATCCGGGTTGTCCTTGAACACTGCATCATTAGCGCTGACGCCAGCTGATTCCAGGAAGTTGTTGTTGATTACGGCGGCCTGGCCGTCGTTGTATGCGACAGCGGTCTGGGAGGCGTCAACCGGGGTGACTGTGACATCAGAGTCGTCGGCGACGATGTCGGCCGGGGTCGGCGTGAGCAGTTCGTCGTCACGGAGAGTCACGAGACCTGCCGCGGCGAGCACCTTGATGGCGCGGCCCTGGTTGGTGGAGTCGTTCGGGATGACGACATCGCCGGCATCGGCGATTTCCTCCACGCTTGAGAAGTCCTTGGCGTAGACGCCCATCGGGAAAGTCTGGGAGGCACCGAAGGGGACGAGGTTGTTGCCGGATGCAACGTTGGACTCTGCGAGGAACTGGATGTGCTGGAACTGGTTGACGTCCAGGTCGCCTTCGGTGAGGGCCTGGTTCGGCACGTTGTAGTCGGTGAAGGAGACGACCTCGACGTCCACGCCTTCCTCTTCTGCCTTCTGCTCGAAGACCTGCCACTGGCTCTTGTCGGCCTCGGTGGAGCCGATACGGATGGTGTCGCTGTTCTCGTCGTTGCTGTCGCTCATGCAGGCGGTCAGGCCGGCGGCAGAGAGAGTGGCGACAGCGCCGACGACGGCGGCCTTCTTCAGACGCGTGATCAAGGGGTCCTCCTGGGACGTCATGGGGGTAGCGGGGTTTCGCGCAATGGTAGTAGTACTACAGGAGGATGGACCGCTCTGTCTAGTTGGTTTTCGGTGTCAGGTGTACCTTTTCCCCTCCCGGACTGCTGAGCCCGAGATACTCGACGGCGGTGTCGCCGCCAGCACCGAACCAGTGGGGCACCGTGCATTCGAACTCGGCGACCTCGCCGGGGTTGATCAGGTACTCCTGACCGTCGAGGATCAGGCGCAGGGTGCCTGCCAGGACGAAGACCCACTCCCTGCCGGGGTGACTGTGTTGCCGGGGCGCTTTCTCGGGCCGTCGGTCGGCGGCGACGCCCGGGATCACATGTTTGAACGCGGTCACCCCCTGCTCGCCATCCCCGCCGAGGCGCAGGTGCACCGCGCCACCGCGGTACAGCGGACGGATGTCGATGCGGGGGTCCCCGGTCTGAGGGGCGCCGACCAGGTCGTCGAGCGCCACGCGGTACAGCCGGGCCAGGGGCATGAGCAGTTCCAGGGTGGGTCGTCGTCCACCGTTCTCCAGCCGCGACAGGGTGCTGCGGGAGATGCCGGTGGCCTCGGCGGCGTCCGCGATGGTCATTGAGAGCTGCTGTCTTGTGGCGCGCAGGCGTGCGCCCACCTGGTCGAGATCGTCCGCGGTGCTGTCCATGTCTACAGAGTGTGCCATGTCCGCCCGGTACGCTAGTATCGAACATATGTTCAGTAACGGTCGGGCGCTCAGCTGGTCACGCCTGGAGCGCATCCTCTCCGGTATCGATGTCGGCCCCCTGCGGATCGTCGGGGAAAGCTCCGGAGCGCGCGTCGGCGCCACTGTTCCGGGCACTCCGTCCGTCACCGCGTTCGCTGAATTGCACGCTGCCGGGTCCTACAATTTCCTCCACGGCGCCAGCGATCCCGAGGAATATGTCGCCGCAGCGGTGGACCTGGGTCTCACAGCTCTCGCCGTGGTCGACCGGGACGGTCTCTACGGGGCGGCCCGACTGGCCACGGCGGCGGCAGAGGCTGCTTTGCCTACGGTCTTCGGTGCGGAACTCTCCGTCTTCGGCACTGGTACCGCACCTCTGACCGTCCTCTGCCGTGGGCAGGAGGGGTACCGACGGCTCTCACGCACGATCACCGGTGCTCGCATGGCCCGTCGTGACAAGGACGCGGCGGACTACCCGCCGTTGCAGGAGCTCGCGGAGTCTGCTGGCGGCTGCTGGTACCTCCTGATCGATCACCGTCATCTGCACCGGGCAGCGGAGATCATCACTGCATTCGGTGCGGAAGCCTGCCTGGTGGAACTGGGGCAGACCATGAGCCCGGCGGATGCCGACCGGAATCAGGCCCTGCACGACCTGGCGCTGACACACGGATTGACTGAGATCGTCTCCACCGCGGCGACCTGCGCGACCCCGCCCCAGGCGCGCCTCGCCGGGGCGAAGGCCGCCCTGTACGAGCGAGAGAACGTCTACGCCGCCACACCCCGCACCCACCCCCTCGGCGGGACCTGGTTGCGCTCTGGCGATGAGATGGTCTCCCTGGCGGGGGACTGTGACTGGATTGCCACCGCTGTTGACACCAGTGTGCGTATTGCCGAGGAATGCGCCTTCACCCTCAACCTCATCGCGCCAGAGCTGCCGCATTTCCCTGTGGAGGACGGACACACCGAGATGAGCTGGCTGCGCATGTTGACGACCAAGGGCGCGGAGAAGCGCTACGGCACCCAGGAGGAAAATCCGAAAGCGTGGAAGACCATCGACCATGAACTGGGGATCATCGAGTCGCTGGGATTTCCCGGCTACTTCCTCATCGTCCACGAGATCGTCACCTTCTGCCACGACAACGACATTTTCTGCCAGGGGCGCGGCTCGGCGGCGAACTCCGCGGTCTGTTTCGCTCTCGGTATCACCAATGTCGACGCTGTCGGGGCAGATCTGCTCTTCGAGCGCTTCCTCTCACCGGAACGCGACGGTCCACCGGACATCGACCTGGACATCGAGTCCGGGCGTCGGGAAGAAGCGATCCAGCATGTCTACGCCAGGTACGGCAGGGACAACGCGGCCCAGGTCGCCAACGTCATCAGCTATCGGCGGAAAGGAGCACTGCGCGATGCCGCCCGGGCCCTCGGATATGATCCGGGCCGCGTCGACGCATGGTCCCGCCGGCTGGAGGAACCACCGGAACCGGTGACGGCCCTGGCGGATTCACTGAAAGGCCAACCCCGACACCTGGGCATCCACTCCGGCGGGATGGTTATCTGTGACCGGGCCATTGCCGACGTCGTCCCCACCGAATGGGCACGCATGGCGGACCGTTCCGTCCTGCAGTGGGACAAGGACGACTGCGAGGCTGTCGGACTGGTGAAGTTCGATCTTCTCGGCCTCGGCATGCTCGAGGCACTGCACCACATCGTTGACCTCATCAAGGAGACCACGGGTGAATGTATCGAGTTGTGGAAACTCCAGCCCACCGAACCGGAAGTTTTTGCCATGCTCGCCCGTGCCGACGCCGTCGGTGTCTTCCAGGTGGAGTCACGTGCCCAGCTCACCACCCTGCCTCGGCTGAAACCCACGAAGTTCTACGACCTCGTCGTGGAGGTCGCGCTGATCCGGCCGGGACCGATCCAGGGCGGTTCCGTGCACCCCTACATCCGCCGACGTAACGGGGTGGAGGAGGCCACTTATGACCCGCCGGAACTCGAAGACGTCCTGGAACCGGTCCTGGGACGCACCTACGGTATCCCGCTGTTCCAGGAGCAGCTGATGCAGATGGCCGTCGCCGTCGCAGGGTTCACCCCCGCAGAGGCCGACAACCTGCGTCGCTCCATGGGATCAAAACGGTCCCCGGAGAAGATGGAGCAGATGCGTGGCCGTTTCATCGACGGTTCCTGCGACCTGCACGGGATCGACAGAAAGTCGGCGGAGAAGCTCTGGCACAAGATCATCGCCTTCGCGTCCTACGGTTTCCCGGAGTCGCACGCACAGTCCTTCGCCTCCCTGGTGTATTTCTCCGCCTGGTTCAAGTACCACTATCCCGCCGAGTTCTGTGTGGGGCTGCTGCGCGCCCAGCCGATGGGGTTCTACTCACCCCAGTCACTGGTCTCCGACGCCCGCCGGCACGGTGTCGGTGTACGGCCGGTGGACATCAACGCCTCGCTGGTCGAGGCTCCGTGGAAGACGGTGACATTCGCCTCGGCCTGGGATCGGTGAAGGGGATCGGGAAGGAGACAGCGGGCCGACTCGTGACCACACGGTCGGAACGCGGTGCCGACTTCACCGAGATCGCCGACCTGTCACGGGAAGCCGGTCTCACCGTGGACGAGGTGTCCGCTCTGGCGCGGGCAGGGGCCTGCGACAGCCTGGGGCTCACCCGTCGGCAGGCTCTGTGGGCGGCCGGGACCGCAGCCACTGAGCGCGCCGGGATGCTGCCGGGGATGTCCACGGTCTCCACACCCGCACTGCCGGGGATGAGTGCCTTCGAACTGGCCGCGGCGGACGTCTCCGCCACCGGGGTCACCTCTGACGGTCATCCGGTCCGCCTGCTGCGGGCCCGTCTGGACGCGTGGCCGGGGAACTTCCCGGTGGTGCCGGCGTCCGGGCTGTTGTCGGTGGAGAACGGACGACGCATCCTGGTCGCCGGTGTGGTGACCCACCGTCAACGTCCGATGACCGCCGGTGGAGTCACGTTTCTGGGGATGGAGGACGAGACCGGCCTGGTCAACGTGATGGTGTCCCCGGGGCTGTGGCGGGCGCAGCGCAAGGTGGCGACCACCGCGCGCATGCTCATGGTCCGGGGCATCGCCCAGAACGCCGACGGGGCGGTGACCATCGCCGCCGACGCACTCGAACCCCTGGAGGCCGCCGATGTCCTGGCGTCCTCGTCCCGGGACTTCCGGTGACGTTCCGGTGCCAGGTGCTGCAGGCGCCACAGGAAGTATTACCGTTTCCCGGCCGATTGAAGCGGCAAAAGTGCAGGTCGCGAAAAGTGTTACCACTTCCCGGTGGTAACACTTCCGGAGGGCGCTTGGATTACCGCTGGCTGTGTCGTTGTTCGCACACACGGATCCCGTCCAGCACCGTTGCCCGCAGCAATCCTCGGTCTTTCAGATGCCCCCATGTGAGCCTCAGGACATGCCATTCCAGGTTGCTGAGCTCTGTGTTGACACGGGAATCACGACCGCGTGTGCTCACGGCCAGGTGACCGGAGCCGTCGTACTGGAACGCCAGTTTCAGGTTCGCGCAGCCGAGGTCAAGCCGTGCCACGATACGCTCCGGTCCGGTCGGCCCACCATGGACCGGGTCGGACACCGAGCCGTCGGCGTGGACGACGAGCTGACTCGTGAACTCCTCCGTCGTCACCGCAGCGGCAACCGAGCGAACCATGAGCCGCATAAGCGTTTCCGGTGGGGAATCGGCACCCCGGTCACAGAACCCGACGACAGTGCGCAGAAAATCCTGGTCGATGTGGTGGGCGCAGGCTGCGGGAAGATCGTCCGGGTCGATCCTGAATGTCCTGCACAGGCTGTCGATGAGCTGTACCGCACGGAGACCGCTATCGGTCAGCCCAGCGCCGTGGGGCACATGCCAGCTGTGACCGTCGCCGAGAACGGACCGCAGACAATGAATGAGTGTGAGAATCGGTGGCGTGACCCGGAGATGAGGAAAATGAGGGTCGGTCCGCACCGTGGGTATCGCGAGGAGCTGGCGCGTCCGACGACGCCGTGACACATCCTCCGGCCCGTTGGCGTGACGTGTCACGCCAGAGGTCAGGGCGCAGGTGTCAGCACTGTCGACGAAGTACTCCAGGCCCCACTGTGCCGCGGCACTCCACTCTGCCAGCGTCCACGACGGCCGACGGATGTGCAGCAGGCGCGAACGAGTCAATGCATCCAGGTCGTAGCGGGTATGACGAGGATGGGTGGAGGCACCGAGAGAAACGTCGCGGTCCTCCCGCAGACAGGAGCGGGGGACATGGAACCCGTGTCTCATCACCCAGTCGTCGTTCCCCTGTCCCGGTGGCTTCTTGTCTGAGGTGGCTGGTACCGGGCGCCGTGACATGTGCTCCGGTGGCGCCCAGTTCCGTCGAATGTGTTCATCCAGTGCCGTGCCCTGGTACGCCACGCCCCCCGCGTCCTCTCCCCGTTTCCGTGAAATCCCCTCCGACCACGAAGACTACCAGCTACCCTCGTTGCCAGGGCCGGGACACAAAGGGGACCCGGGCTGAACACCACACAGGGGGATTTTCACCTATGACCACATCTGCACATTTCACCGGTATCGACGCATCGACGATGGTCGGAGCCGTGGGGGCAGCCCCGCCGTCGGGGTGGCGACGGTTGGTCCACCGCATGTCCGGTGGCCGGGTGAACCCGGGGGAATCCTCCGGCCAGAGTGCTGAACGGGAAGTACAGGACCGTATCCTCACACCATTGCGCGGCGACTACCGGATCGCGGTCCTCAGTCTCAAGGGTGGTGTAGGGAAGACGACCACCACCGTCGCCCTCGGCGGGATGTTCGCGTCGTCACGTGGCGACCGGGTCATCGCCGTGGACGCCAATCCGGATCTGGGGACACTGGCCAGACGGGTCGTGGACGACTCCGCTGCTACCGCTCCGACGGTGAAGGATCTGCTGGAGCTTCCCGACGCATCGAGGTACCCACAGGTCAGGTCGTGCACCAGTCAGTCTTCCAGCCGTCTGGAGGTCATCGGTTCGGACCGGGACCCGGCCGTCTCGGAGGCGTTCAGCGAATCCGACTACCGTCGTGCCGTGGATATCCTGCAGCACCACTACAACATCATTCTCACCGACTGTGGGACAGGCCTGATGCACAGCGCCATGACAGGGGTGCTGGACCTGGCGCACACGCTGGTCCTGGTCACGTCCCCGGCGTTGGACGGGGCGAGGTCGGCGGAAGCGACGTTGGACTGGCTCGACCACCACGGTCACGGTGACCTGGTCGCCAATGCTGTGGTCGTGGTGTCCGGGGCACACCCGCGGCAGGCTGCCGTGGACCCGGACATCCTCGTCTCCCATTTCTCGGCACGGACGCGGGCGGTCCGGGGCATCCCGTTCGACCGGCACCTGTCCGAGGGCGGCGTGGTCGACCTGGACCGGTTGGCCCCGGCGACCTTCCGCGCCTACCGGGAGCTCGCGGCGACGGTGGCGGAAGACTTCGCCAGCTGGCACCGCCACGCGGCAGTGTAGGCTCCGGGCCCGGCGCACCGGCCCCGCGGTGTTCGAAGTGTTACCAGTTTATGGTGGTAACACTTTTCGTGACCTGCAGTTTTTCCGCGGTGACTCTCGTCGTAGTGGTAACACTTTCGGAGACCCGGACCGGCCCCCTAGAACCGTCCGCAGTTGCTGGGCGCGGGCCGGTCGTTGAAGCGGTCCACCATGTAACTCATCGCAGGGCCGGCATTGGTGAGCATCGGCACCGCGTGGTTGATCGCTGACTTCGGGAGGATCGACGGCAGCGGGTCGGTGACGAACTGGACTGCGCCGCCGGCCTCGCAGTACCGCGCGGCGGTGTCGCGGGCCTGCTCCCAGGGGATGGTGTCGTCGTTCCTGCCGTTGGTGATCATGATGGGCGCGTTGAGGTCGGTGTAGGTGGAAGCCAGTTTGTAGCTCTCCAGGACACCGCGCAGGCGTTCATCGTCGCGGGCGATCTCGCCGAAGGAGCGACCGTCTTTCGTCATCGTGCGGGTGTCGGTCAACCCCCAGCGGACGACGGAGTCACCGATACAGCGGTCTCTGGTGTCCGCGAGGAACTCCTTGCCGCGGTCGTTGAAGTACTCGTCCTGCAGCGCCGCTAATTCCGGGTGCCGTTCCAGGGCTCCGTTCAGGGCGTAGCCGAGCACCCCGGTGATGGCGTGCCGGTCGACAGCGTCGACGACCTCCAGCAGGTCGGCAGGGGGAGCACCGGCGAACGTCCCCTTGACGTTGAGTTCCGGGGCGTAGCTCGAGGCCATCTCGGCGGCGGCTGCCGCCGACCCGCCACCCTGGGAGTAGCCGAAGAAGCCGACGGGGGAGTCCGACGGCAGGCCGAGCTGCGACAGTCCGGCCCGCGCGCCATCGAGGGCGGCCTGCCCCTGTTCAGGGTTGTTGACGTAGGTGTGCTGTCCAGGCGTGCCCAGTCCGATGAGGTCGACGACGACCACGTTCATGCCCAGCGCGCTGGCTGCAGCGTGGAACGGGTACTCGTAGTTGAGGTTGACTGCACCGTTGCCGGCGTCGAACCCGAAGAGCTGGTAAGAGCTCCGGGACGGCGCACAGATGTCGCCTGAGCCGCGGGTTCCGGGCGTATAGACGAGAGTGGGGGCAGGGCCCCTGCCGTGCCATGTACCGGATGCTTTGAGGACGACTCCGCTGGTCGCGACGCGGTCACCGTCCTCGGTGGATGACGTGTACAGGATCTTCTCCGCACTCCCGGGACCGTCCGTGCCTGCCAGGTCGAGCAGCTGCGGTGCGTCCTGGGTGCGGATGACCTCTCCCGGCGTGTCGGGGAGGCTGTCCGGCGGGAGGTAGAAGGGGTCGGAGTCTGAGGCGGTGGGTTCACCTGCCGGCGGTGGCCATGAGATGCCCGGGGAGATGCCCGGGATGCTGTCGGACCCCTGGGCGGCGGCCCCGGTGATGCCCGCCGCGAGGGTGATGACTGTTGCCGTGGAGAGTGCGGCGGCCCGTGCCAGGACCCGCCTCGTGAAGTACGTCATAGTGGTCAGCTTATAGGTGCCGACCATCGCTGTTGTCATGTTCAATACAATTCGGCAAAAGAACATGGAAACAGGCGTGCCGTGGTTGCTTCTGAGTGTCCTGACCAGTAGAAATGGGAGGGTGCAACAGTCCATTCCACAAGATCTCCGAGACCTGCCCCCGGTCCGGCGGACGTCGGGCCCCGTCCCAGATCCCCGTCCGGCTGAGAGCGACGACGACGGACGCGGCCAGAGCCCCGTCCGTCGCCGGATCGGCAGGTCGTTGGCCGTCCTCACCGCCACGGTGATGGTCGGTGCCCTGGTGTGGGTGGGCCATTCGCCGGCAGGTGAGAATGAGGCCGCACTCGAGGAGTACCGGGAGCAGACGGTCCGGGAGAATGCGGTCGCCGCATCAGAGAGCATCGTCCCGACCGCCGCGGAGGCGGAGCTGGGCAACGGCCCGAAGTTGGACGGCCCCGCGCCGGGGAGTTCGAAGAAGATCTCCCTGAGCAGTGGCGACCGCACCCGCGAAGGCGTGTTGTCCGTGCCGGAGGGGTATGACCCGGAGAAGCCGTACCCGGTGCTGCTGACCTACCACGGCTACCGCGAGAGCGCCCAGGGGTTCCACGACTACGCAGGTTTCGACGAGAAGCCCGCCATCACCGTGTCCATGCAGGGCATCGGGGACTCCTGGGAAGGAGCGCCGTACGCGAAGACGAAGGACGGGGAGGACATCCGCTTCACCCGCGACATGCTCGCGGCGCTGAACACGACGTACAACGTCGACCGGTCCCGGATCTACGCTGCGGGCATGTCCAACGGTGGTGGCATGGTCGCCAAACTGGCCTGCCGTGAGCCCCGCCTCTTCGCCGCGGTCGCCTCCGTCGCCGGGGCCTACTACAGCGGGACGCGCACCAACTGCGTGGAGGACGCCGGCCGTGCCCCGTCCTTCCTGGAGATCCACGGCACCAAGGACGAGACCATCAACTACGAGGGAGGGTCGCGTCACGGCGGCACCTACATGGCCGCCCGGGATCTGGTCGAGGACGTCGCCAGCAGGAACCACTGCCAGAGCACCCCGGTGACCACCGCCCTGGCGGGTGACGTCCGCCGGCAGCAGTGGCCGATGTGCTCGCCGGGCACCTCGGTGGTGCACCTGCGCGTCGGTGACGGCGGGCACACGTGGCCGGGTGACGCCTCAGGGGCATCCGGGGCGGCCTCGGACTCCGCCGAGGCGACGTCCTATTCGCTGGACGCCACCACGGAGGTGTGGTCCTTCCTGTCGGGCCACCGGCTCACCTGACAGTCGGACCTGGCTACCGTGCCAGCGCGCCCATCGGGTCCCAGGCGGGCAGGACGTGCGGGCTGGTGGACAGCGCCTCACGGTACTGCTGCGGCAGCCGGTCGCGGTGCACGGCGATCTCGAAGACGTACTGCCCGAACCAGTTGTCGTTCATCGTCCAGAAGCCCTTCTCCGCAGCCTTCGGGCCCCAGGAGTTCTCCACACGCCAGCGCAGGGGCCGACCGTCGTCGTCGACGTCGACACCGGTGAAGACCATCGCATGGGTCATCTGCGACTCGCCGGCGAGGAGCCGCTGCTCCTTTGTCAGGTCCAGGTCCACGCCGTAGAAGCCCTCGTAGTCGTGGAGACGGGCGTCCCAGGCGCCGCGCTCACGGTAGGACTGTGCGGCGGTGTCACATCCGAACCACACGGGGCTGCCGTCCTGCAGTGACTCCAGCACCGCGGCCTTGAGGACCTCGATCGGGGCGTTGAGGTAGGTCACCGGTGCACCACCGACGACATTGCCGAGGTGCTCGACGGTGAACAGCTCACCCTTGGGGGACGACGTGCGTGGATCATCGACGACACAGACGTAGTCGTCCAGGTCACGGGGCAGGTACTCGGCGGCGAAGTCCAGCGGGGTCATCTCCCCGACGCGGTGGAACTCGTCGTTCCTGTCGCGGTACTGCCAGACGAAGCGTTCGGGCGGGGTCCCGAGATGCGTGGTGAGGATGCGGTGGACGTCGGCGAGGGTGGCGCGGTGGACGGCATCTGTGTGACCGGTACCGGCGGCACGCATACGCGCCGCCCCGGCGCGCAGGGAGGTCGACAGGTCCCGGTTCATCGCCCGGGTGTCTGAGGACGAGCGGGTCTCGGGCATGGCGTACTTCGGGACGGCGCCGTACTTGTCGACGAGCGCGACGAACATGTTCCACTGTCCGCCGTCCTCCACCGGGTCGGCGAGCAGGTGCTGGACGGTGCGGTCGGTGACGTCGCGGTCGACGAGACCGGCCATCGCACCGAGGAAGTGGTTGGCCTTCTCCAGTTTGTCCCAGTAGTGCAGGTAGGTCTGGGAGAGTTCGAGGTCTTTGACACCGGTGGTGTCGATGACACCGCCGGTGCCGCCGCGCAGGGCGTTGAGGCCGGCGAAGATCCAGCAGCGGCCGGACTTCTTCTGGTCGGTGACCGACCAGGAGTCCAGTTTCACCGAGGTGGAGCTGTCGGTCGTGGCGAGGACGTCCCGGTCGAGGGTGACGGTCTCGACGTTGGTGGCCGTTGCGGCGTTGCGTGCCATGCGGAAGGACGGGTCGGTCCGCAGTTCGTCGCCGAGGGCGGTGAGGTGTGCCGGGTCGAGCCCGGTGTGTGTGCTAGTTGCTGTAGTCATCAGGCCATCGCATCCCAGATCGGAAGGTCAGTGGTGTCGCCGCGGTCGAGGGCGGCCAGTGCTTCTTCGAGGTCGCCTGTGGTCTCGGTCAGGCGTCGTCGGGGGACGACGACCTGGAAGACGTTGTCGGCGAACCAGTTGTCGGCCATGGTGCCGTAGCCTCCGCCGGCCAGCTCGGTGTGCTGCGCGTGACTCTTGGTGCCCCAGGAGTTCTCCACACGCCACCGCAGTTCATCGGAGGGGGAGCGGTCGTAGCCGGTGAAGACCATGCCGTGGGTCAACCGGGATTCGGCGGTCTCCATCTGTTCGGCCTTGGTCGAGGCGGAGTCGGTGCCGTAGAGCGCGTCGAGTTCGAGCAGGTCGGAGTCCCATACCCCGGAGGTGGCGACGAACTGCCGGTTGACGTCGCAGGCGAACCACACCGGCTCGCCGGCGTCGAGGCTGTCGGTGACGAGACGACGCAGGGTGTCGATCCCCGCGGTGACGTAGCTGAAGTCCCGCGTGCCCCACACGTTGTTCTCGTGGGTGATGCTGAACGCCTGGCCCTCGGCGTGGCGGGGGTCGTGGACGACACTGATGTAGTTGTCGAGGCTGTCGAGACCGTCGAGACCGTCGGGTCCGGTCGGGAGCATCTCGGCGGCGAACTGCTGCGGGGTGTAGGTGCCGCCCCGGTGGAATCCGTTGTCGGAGTCGCGGTACTGCCAGGTGAACTCCGTCGGTGGTAGACCGAGGTGAATGGCGGTGACGCGGTGGGCGTCGGCGAGCGTCTCGGAGATGATGCGTTCTGTCGTGTCGGCGTCACCCCCGTCCACGTCCGTGAGCACCGCCTCGCGCAGACGCAGTACTCCGCGGCGCAGCACGGTACGCAGCCGGCCGTCCAGCTGCGGGGTGCGTCCTGAACCGAAGGTCTCCGGCATGGCGTAGGACGGCACGACGCCGTACTTCGCCACGAGGTTGGTGAAGTAGTTCCACTGGCCACCGTCGGACGCCGCCCCCTGGAGCAGGGCGGCGACGGTGCGGTCCTCCAGGTCCGTGACTCCGCTACGGAACAGCTGTTCCAGCGACCGCAGGACATGGTTCGACTTCTCGACCTTGTCGAAGAACTGCAGGTAGGTGTGGGAGAACTCGAACTCCGTGACACCGAGCTTCTCCGCCACGCGGTGACGGAAGACGTTGTAGGCGGCGAACATCCAGCACCGACCCGACTGCTTCTGGTCGCTGACCCCGAGAGAGTCGAGCTTCACCTCGGTGGTGGGGTCGAGGGCCACGACCGCATCACGGTTGAGGGCGACGGCGTTGACGTCGGCCGCGGTCACGGCATTCCGGGCAATGCGCAGGGCGCGGTCGCCGCTGGCGGTCGCCTGCAGCTCGGAGAGAAGTTCCGGAGTGAGTTCCGGGGTGAGGTCCTGTGACTGTTCGCGGGACAATGGGGGTGAAGTGCTCATGCACCCGTTATACCCTTCGACTAGCGTGGCCCCATGGGCACCACCGTGAGAGTGGAAGAGGACCTGCACATCGTCGACCAGACTGTTCGCGCACCTGCCCCGTGCGCGGACGAGATCGTGGCGCGGCTGGGGGATGTGGAACGGTTCTCTGCGCTGCGTGGCGCCGAGCGCCTGATCTCGCGGACGTCACCGAACTCCGACCTGGCAGGTCTGCTCGCCGAACTTCGTCGGAACAGGAGCATGGTGGCCCAGGTGGCCGGCCAGTTGGACGGTGACTGTGCATCGTTGGCGGCCGGTGTCGTCCCCTGGCCGCGCCGGGGTGTGCATTCCACCGGTGGGCTCCGGGTCACTGTGCAGTGCGGTGACGGCGGTGACGGCGGTGACGGCGATCTGGTTCTGGCGGTCTGCCGTGGGGTGTCCCGGTATCTGCCGGCCCTGCTGGCGGTCAGTGCGTCCTCCCCGCTCGACGACGAGGGCGTGGACACCGGGTACGCCAGTTCCCGGGCGTTGCAGGCGCCGCGGTGGCCGGCGTCCGGTGCCTATCCCGAGGCTGCGACCATGGACGACTACCGCAGGGACGTGGAGTTCCTGCAGCACACCCGGGTGATCAGTGGACCGGAGATGATGCACTACGACGTCCGGCCTGCCCGGGAGGTGGCAGACGGGGATGCGGCAGGCGGGGTCGAGATCCGGCTGTGCGACGCCTGTTCCTCGTCAGCGACGGTGGCGGTGATCGTCGCACTGTGCCGGGCACTGGTCATCCGCGAGACCGCACTGGTGCAGCGGGGAACACCCACGCCGCCGTTACCGGTGCTCCAGCAGCGCACCGCGACCTGGCGGGCGGCCCGGTCAGGCATGGAGGGGGACCTACTCGACCCGTCGGACCTGGAACTGAAACCGGCGGAGGACGTCATCGTCGCAGTGGTCGACCTCCTCGCCGACGACCTCGGGGGCGGGTACGGGTGGGTCAGGGACACCGTCGGCCACCTGCTGCGCGCCGGGTCCGGTGCCTACCGGCAACGTCGGGCGCTCCGCCGTCGGGGCAGGACCGACGATGTCGTGGGCCTGTTGATCGCCGAGACTCTCGACACCGTCGGACTGGAGGATGCGACCCCGCGCACACCGCTGGGCCTGTCGGCCTATGAACCCAGTGTCGTCGACGACCTGGGTGAGGCATTCTGGGACGAGGCCGTCGACGCCACCGGAACACCCCGTCCCGTCTCCGCTCCGGCCCTGTCGACGATGGTGCAGACCGGTGCGCTGCGACTGCGGTCCAGGCTGCAGGCGTCCGAGGAGGAACTCACAGACCGGGGGATCACGTTCCGCGCCAGCGGGACGGAGCGCCACCTGGTCTTCCCCATCGACCCGATGCCGAGGATCATCACGGAATCGACGTGGGACACCCTGGCCGTCGGTGTGGAGCAACGGATGCGGGCGATCAACGCCTTCCTCGACGACATCTACGGTGACCGCGAGATCGTCCGGGCCGGGGTCGTGGATCTGGCCACGCTGGAACGTGCGCCGGGGTTCCGTCGGGTGGGGCGTCACGTTCCGACAGGGCGGGTCCGTAACCACATCAACGGCGCCGACCTGGTGTGTTCCGACGACGGACGGTGGCAGGTGCTCGAGGACAATGTACGCATGCCGTCGGGTCTGACGTTCGCCCTGGCGGCGCGGGACGTGACCTGCCACCATTTCCCGGAGATGCTCGACGCCACCGAGCGTGAGTTCGGTGAGGTCGTCGACCCGGCCGGGTCCCTCGAGACGATGTGCACCACGTTGCGGGCGGCAGCACCCCCCGGGGTGGGCCCGGAGCAGGCGCATGTCGTGGTGGCCTCGGCGGGAGAGCAGGACAGCACCTTCGCCGAGCAGTCGCTCATCGCCGGGGTCGGCGGATTCTCCGTGTGCACCACCGACCAGATCCTGGTGGACGCCGACGATGACGGGACGCCGACCCTGTGGGACGTCTCCCGCACACGACGGCGACGGGTGGACGTGGTCTACATGCGGATGGAGGAGGAGATGTTCCTGTCCTCCACCGGTGCCGACGGGACGGCGCTGCGTGATCCTTTCCAGACCGTGCTCGCCGCAGGCACGGTCGCGGTGGCGAACGCCCTGGGCAACGGCGTCGCCGACGACAAGGCGATCTACGCCCACGTTCCGGCGATGATCGACTTCTACCTGGGGGAGAGCCCGGCACTGGACCAGGTCACGACATATCTCTGCTCGGTGCGGGAACAGCGTGACCAGGTCCTCGACCGCCTCGGGGAACTGGTCGTCAAGCCGATCGACGGGTACGGGGGCGCCGGCATCACCGTCGGGCCGGAGTGCACCGAGGAGCAGTTGGCGACACGGCGCCGGGAACTGCTGACCCACCCGGACCAGTTCATCGCCCAGGAGGTCGTGCGGCTGTCGACGTTGCCGACCTTCGACGGCCTCGGAATCCAGCGCCGTCACGTCGACCTGCGGATGTTCTCGCACCTCCGGCAGCCCGGCGGCCCCGGTACCGGGGTGGAGGCCCTGACCGTGCCGGCAGGCCTGACCCGCGTCGCCCCGGCGGGCTCGATGATCGTGAATTCCTCCCGCGGTGGCGGTGGGAAGGACACGTGGATCCTGCGGGGCAGGTAGCGCAGCGGGTAGAATCACGGGTCTGTGAGACATACCTACGCCCCCAGCCTCGCCCCCGACGGGTCTGCCATCGCCTATGTCATGCATGACGGGGTGTCTCCGCGGGCGATGCAGTCGCAGCTCACCGGTGGCGAACGTCCGGTCGTCATCCCGACGGAAGGGCCGGCGGTGGCGGTCCGCTACTCGCCGGACGGGCGCTGGTTGGCGGTGGAGGTGTCACCGCAGGGCACCGAGCGCAACGAGATCTGGCTGGTGTCCAGTGACCCGGACGACCCGTCCGCGGTGCTCGTCAGGGACAGTGGCGACGCGAAGACGTCGGTCGTGGAGTGGGACAACGATCTGCTGGCCGTGGACGCGGTCGGCTCCGACGGGGTGGCCGAGGGGCGCCGGTTCGACCCGGAGACCGGATGTACCGAGGTGGTGGACCGTAGGGCTGACGGGCAGCTCGTCGCCGCCGAGAGCGGTTACGCCCTGATGCGCGTCGGCCCGCGGGGGAACCGGGAACTGCTGCTGATCCGTCCTGACGGGTCCTGGCGGCCCGTCCTGCCGCCGCAGCCGGGATCCACCACCGATGACGGCCATATCCTGCCACCGGTGGGGGACGAGCCACCGGTGCTGCTGGTCATCGGTGACCATGGCGCGGACCGCAGGCGGGTGATGAGGATCCGGGAGCGGGACGGGGTGATGTCGGTCCGGGAACTGATCGGGCACACCAACGCCGACGTCGACGAGTTCATCGTCAGCGAGGACCGTGCTACCGCCGCGGTGCTGTGGAACCAGGACGGGGTCTCATCTCTCGAGGTATTTCTCCTGGACGCCCACGAACGGGTGACGGTGCGACGTTCCGTCCGCCTGCCCGGCATGGTCGGACGCGGCCTGACCCTCACCGGGGACGGACGTCTGCTCGCGCTGGCGATCGAGAGCCCCGACGTCCCGCGGGCGGTACACCTGGTGGACTGCCGTAGCGGCGTGGTCACCCCGCTGCACACCACCCCAGACAGTTCCGGCAGTCCCGACCGACCGCTGCTGGCGGCGGTGCAGCAGCCCCAACTGCTGCACTTCACCGCCCGGGACGGCGTCGAGTTGTCGGGCTGGCTGTACCGCGGCGCGAACCCCGAGTTCGAGCCGGCGGGTGGGAGACGTCCTGTCCTACTGCACTTCCACGGCGGGCCGGAGGGGCAGTCGCGCCCGGAACACCACGACGTCCTGCGTGAGGTCATCGACGCGGGCATCACGGTGTTCACCCCGAATGTCCGTGGCTCCTTCGGCGGTGGACGCACGTTCATGCACGCCGACAACCGGTACGGCCGGTTCGCCGGGATCGACGACCTGGAGGACTGCGTCCGGTTCCTGGTGTCGATGGGGGTGGCGGACCCGGACCGTCTGGCGATCAGCGGCCGGTCCTACGGCGGGTACCTCACCAACATCGGCGTCACCTGGTTCCCCTCCCTGTTCCGCGCGGCGGTGAGTGCCTGTGGCATGAGTGACCTGCAGACGTTCTACCGTGACACCGAACCCTGGATCGCCAGCGCGGCCTACCCGAAGTACGGGTACCCGATCCAGGACGGGGAACTGCTGCACGAGGTGTCGCCGCTGCACCGGGTGGACAGCGTGCGTACCCCGGTACTGTTCATCCACGGCGCCAACGACACCAATGTGCCGCCGAGTGAGTATCGGCAGATGAAGGCAGCGATGGACGCACGCGGCGTGCCCACCAGCGAACTGGTGATGGAGGACGAGGGCCATGAGTTCATCAAGGCGGTGAACCGGCAGCGGATCGCCGGGCGGATGGTGTCCTTCCTCCGGGAGCACGGGGTCGCCCCCGACTCCTGAGCCCTCCCTGGGACGGACGCTCAGGGGTGTCTGCCGACGAAAAAACAACCGGAGGTGTCCGTCCCAGACGTGGGCCGGGCGACACCGGGTGGTTAACTGGTCCCCATGACTGACTCCACCGGTCCTGCCGACTTCAGCGACTTCATTGACTTCATTGACGCATCCCCCAGCAGCTACCACGCGGCCGCGGAGGTCGCGTCCCGGCTGGAGGCGGCCGGGTTCACCCGGCAGGACGAGAAGGAACGGTGGGACGCCGGCGCCGGCGGACACTACATCGTGCGTGGTGGTGCGGTGCTGGCCTGGCGGATCCCGGAACCCGCCCGAGAGGGGGAGCGGCCGCAGCGGTTCCGCATCGTCGGGTCCCACACCGATTCACCCGGGCTGAAGCTCAAACCGGTCGGCGACATCGTCGGGCCGGGTGGGTGGCGGCAGGCCGCCGTGGAGGTCTACGGCGGGGCGATCCTGCCGGCATGGCTGGACCGCGAGCTGCGGCTGGCAGGGCGGGTCGTCCTGGCTGACGGCACCGAGCATCTGGTGCGCACGCGGCCGGTACTCCGGGTTCCGCACCTGGCGATCCACCTGGACCGTGCCGTCAACAGCGGGCTCACCCTGGACCGGCAGCAGCACATGCAGCCGGTGTTCGCGGTCGGGGACGGGGCACCGACGATCGGGGAGGTCATCGCCGATTCCCTCGACGTCGGGGGAGTGACGCCCGGGGACATCCTCGCCCATGACCTGATCACCGTCGACGCTCAGCGTGGCGAGGTGTTCGGTGCACAGGACGATTTCATCGCCGCAGGGCGGATGGACAACCTCAGCAGTGTCTTCACCTCTCTGCAGGCGTTCCTCGCTGCACGTCCCGACAGTGCCTCCGGCCCCTCCGGCACCTCAAGCATCCCGGTGTTCGCGGCCTTCGACCACGAGGAGGTGGGCAGTGCGACGACCAGCGGGGCGGCCGGCCCGGTGCTCGAGGACGTCCTGACCCGCACCGCCGCCTCCCTCGGCGCGGATGCGGAGGAGACCCGGGCGATGTTCGCCCGGTCGTCCTGCGTCTCGGCCGACGCCGCGCACTCCGTCCACCCGAACTACGCCGGTAAACATGACCCCGTACACCGTCCGGTGATCAACGGCGGGCCGGTACTGAAGGTCAACGCCAACCAGCGGTACGCCTCCGACGCCACGACCTCGGCCGCCTGGCGCGCGGCGTGCCGCAGCGCCGGGGCGCCCGACCAGGTTTTCGCGGGGAACAACGACGTGCCCTGCGGTTCGACCATCGGGCCGATCACCGCCACCCGGCTCGGTATCCCGACGGTGGACGTGGGGATACCGCTGTTGTCGATGCACTCAGCCCGGGAGATGGCGGGCGTCCACGACCTCGCCTGGTTCACCGACACGCTGCGGGCATGGTGGGAACAGTGAGCGACACGACCGGGCCGACCGGCACGAACCCCTACTGCCACATCCTCTTCGAGCACCCCGCGATCCCCGGCAACACCGGCAGCGCCATCCGTCTGTGCGCCGGTACAGGTGCTTCCCTGCATCTGGCGGAGCCCCTGGGTTTCAACTTCGACGACAAGCACCTCAAACGGGCCGGACTGGACTACCACGACCTTGCGGACGTGCATGTCCATCCGTCACTGGACTCCGCCCTCACCACCCTGACCGGACCGGCGGGGGCGCGGGTCATCGCCTTCACCGCCCATGCTGACACCTGGCACACCGACATCGACTATGAACCCGGTGACGTCCTGCTGTTCGGCACCGAGCCCACCGGGCTCACGGAGGAGGCGCTCGCCGACCCGCGGATCACCCGGCAGGTACGCATCCCGATGCTGCCCGGCAGGCGCAGCATGAACCTCTCCAACGCTGCCGCAGTGGCAGCGTACGAGGCCTGGCGGCAGGCGGGGTTCCCGGGCGGACGCTGAGGGTGACATACTGGTGCCGTGACTGAGACTTCGGAGACTGCTGACACTGTTGATACTGCCACCACGCTGGACGGAAAACTCTACCGCGACGAGATCGTCGAGGACCTCACCCGCCGGGTGGCGGCGCTGAAGGAGCAGGGCGTCACGCCGGGACTGGCCACCGTCCTGGTCGGTGACGATCCCGCCAGCCATTCCTACGTGAAGATGAAGCACCGCGACTGCGAGCAGATCGGTGTGAACAGTATCCGGCGTGACCTTCCGGCGGACGTGAGCCAGGAGGAGCTCAATGCCGTGATCGACGAGCTCAACGCCGATCCGGAGTGTACCGGCTACATCGTCCAGCTGCCGTTGCCGAAGCACCTTGACGAGAATGCGGTGCTCGAGCGTATCGACCCTGCCAAGGACTCCGACGGTCTGCACCCGGTGAACCTCGGCAAACTGGTGCTGATGGAGCCCGCCCCGCTTCCCTGCACGCCGAACGGCGCGATCTCCCTGCTGCGCCGCTACGGTGTGGAGCTCGACGGGGCGAAGGCGGTCGTCATCGGTCGTGGCGTGACCGTGGGTCGCCCCATCGGGCTGATGCTCACCCGCCGGTCGGAGAACTCCACCGTGGTGCTGTGCCACACCGGTACCAGGGACCTGGTCAAGGAGACCCGCGACGCCGACATCATCATCGCCGCCGCCGGTAAGCCGCACATGCTCACCGCTGACATGGTCAAGCCCGGTGCCGCGGTCCTCGACGTCGGGGTCTCGCGTGTGGACGGCAAGCTCGCCGGTGACGTACACCCCGACGTGTGGGACGTTGCCGGGGCGGTGTCCCCGAACCCCGGTGGTGTGGGGCCGTTGACGCGTGCCTTCCTGATCCACAATGTCGTGGAACGGGCGGAGCGGCTGGTGTGAGTGAGGAGGGTGCCGGAGCCAGCACCGGGGCAGACAAGGCCGACCTTGTTGAATTGACGCCGGCGGAGCGCAGGACGCTGCTGCGTAACCCGCATGATGCGGACGTACCGCATTCGCGGCTGAACCAGACACTGCAGATGCTCCTGGTCATCGGCTTCGTCCTGGTGATGGTGGTGGGGCTGGTCTTCCTGGTGGCGGACCGGTGGCGTCGGGGGACGGTCACCGTCGGCACCGGCATGCTCGTTCTCGGTGCCCTGCGGTGGGTGGTCGACGGGGAGATCCTGGGGGTGCTCTCCGTCCGGTCGAGGAAGTTCGACTCGTTGTTCTGTCTCGCCATCGGGGCATCGATGCTGTTGGTCGCGGTGTCCGTCGATTCGCTCG
Source organism: Corynebacterium sp. CNJ-954 (assembly GCF_001942345.1). Classification (GTDB taxonomy): domain Bacteria; phylum Actinomycetota; class Actinomycetes; order Mycobacteriales; family Mycobacteriaceae; genus Corynebacterium. Next base: position 59,035 of record NZ_MKKI01000001.1, on the reverse strand, counting down.
GGAGCTGACGGTGAGCACCGTAGCTACAGTCGCCGATCTGCCCGGGATGCGACGGACCTTCGCGGAGGGGAAGCTGACGCTGGGGCTGAGTCTGCCGGTGGGGCCGGGCGCGGAAGAGGGGGTGGGCGCAGAGGACGGTGGGGACGTCGCACGTCAGGTGGAGCTGGTCAGGGCGGCGGAAGAGGCCGGGGTCGCGGCCGTGTGGGCACGTGACATCCCGTTGCGGGTCGACACCTTCGGGGATGTCGGGCAGATCCACGACCCGTTCATGTTCCTCACGTGGCTGGCGGCGCACACGGAGACGATCGCGTTGGGCACGGCGGCCGTTGTGCTGCCGTTGGCGCACCCCCTGCTGCTGGCGAAGCGGTCCGCGGGTCTGGACCGGCTCAGTGGGGGACGTTTCCTCATGGGGGTGGCCAGCGGCGACCGTCCTGAGGAGTTCCCGGCCTTCGGCATGGAGAAGGGGGACCGTGCCGCCGTGTTCCGCGAGCACCTGGAGGTACTGCAGGCCGGGTGGTCGTCCACCGGCCGTCCGGTGCGATGGTCGCGGGGCCGTATGGGTGGAGCGGACGTCGTCCCGAAACCGACGGTCGGGCGCGTGCCGCTGCTGCCGACGGGGTCGTGCCAGCAGAACATGGACTACAACGCGGCCCACGGCGATGGGTGGATCACCTACCACCGCTCCCTGCCCCAGCAGAAGGTGATGGTCGACCGGTGGCGGGCGTCCTGCGGGGACACTTTCGCGCCGTTCGCCGAATCGATGTGGATCGATCTGGCGGAGGACCCCGACCTGTCGGTCGAGGGACGTGACTTCGGGTACCGGACGGGGTGGCACGGGCTGACGAGGATCCTGTCGTCGCAACGCGACATGGGCGTCAACCATGTGTCATTGCACCTCAGGAGCCGGACCAGGCCGGTGGACGAGATGCTGGCCGAGCTGGCGGAACACGTGCTACCGGAGTTCCCCGCACTCAGCGACTAATCCGGTGCCCGATTCCATTCGGTGTGAATCGAACTCTGCGGGGTCGGTCGGCCGGCCGGATAGTGTCTCCTGCGTAGTAGACAGATCAGTCTGTGCGGAGGAGAGGAAATCGTCGTGGCGTTCAAACCCAGCCTGGGAGCGGTGCTCGTCGGTGTCGGTCTGGTGGCCGTCGCCGGGGTGGCCGTGCTGCCCGGGGGAACTGTCGACGATCCTGACGTGGTGGACGTCTCCTCGGGCGACCAGCGACTGAACCTTGTGGCCTACGCGGTCCCGAAGCCGGGGTTCGAGGCGGTCATCCGCGGGTTCCGGAGCACACCGGAAGGCCAGGACACCGGGTTCGCGGAGAGTTACGGCGCCTCGGGCGACCAGTCCCGCAAGGTCGCCCGGCACCTGCCGACCGACATCGTGAACTTCTCCGTGGAACCCGACGTGACCCGTCTCGTCGACGGCGGCCAGGTGGCCGAGGACTGGCGGGACAACGTCCCCGACGACGAGTCCGGACGGTCCGTCCCCTTCGGTTCGGTCGTCTCCTTCGTCACCCGTGAGGGTAACCCGCACGGCGTCGAAACGTGGGACGACCTGCTGGAACCCGGGATCGAGGTCATCAGTCCGAATCCGGCCAGCTCCGGGTCGGCGAAGTGGAATCTGCTGGCCCCCTACGCCAGCTGGCTCTTCCAGGCACTTGACGCGGGTGCCGACACCCGGACCGCACACGACGAGGCACTCGGCAAGCTCACCCGACTCGTCGGCGAGCACTTCACCGTCCGTCCGAAGTCGGGGCGCGAGGCGACCTCAGCCTTCGAGGGAGGCCAGGGTGATGTGCTCCTGTCCTACGAGAACGAGGCCATTGAACTGGACCGCAACGGCGGACGCATCGACTACACCGTCCCGGACGACACCTTCCGCATCGAGAACCCCGTGGCAGTGGTCGACACCACCGACGACCCCGACGGGAACATCGGGAAAGCCACGCAGTTCCGTGACTACCTGTTCACCCCGGCCGCCGAGAAACTGTGGGCCGCCGAAGGGTTCCGGCCCGGTCCAGACCTCTTCTCCGACTCCACCGACGTGATCGACGGCCTCCCCGCAGAGCAGCGTGGAGCATTCCGGCCCCTGGACACCGTGCACACGATCGACGAACTCGCCGGGGCGTTCCGCGACCTGGACCCCTCCCTCGACCCCGCCGGGGACACGGCGGACTGGGACGTGGTGGACGCGGTGCTGTTCAAACGGGCCAAACCCGGCAGCGGTGACACCAACGGCGCCATCACGACGATCTACCAGGCGGTCTGAGATGGGTGACATGAGAACGAAACTCAGTATGGGTACCGCCACCCTGTGGCTGTCCGTCATCGTCCTGCTGCCCCTGGTGGCACTGACCACGGAGGCCTTCTCCGGCGGTCTCGGCGGATTCTGGGACGCCGTGACCGCACCGGGCGCACGGGACACACTGTGGGTGACCGCGAAGGTCTCCCTCGCCGTCGCGCTGGTCAACATGGTGACCGGCACGCTGATCGCCTGGGTCCTGGTGCGCGACGACTTCCCCGGGAAACGCATCGTGGACGCGGTCATCGACCTTCCGTTCGCGCTGCCCACGATCGTCGCCTCGCTCGTGCTGCTCAGCCTGTACGGTCCGGACAGCCCGATGAACATCACCCTCAACGCCACCCAGCCGGCACTGGTCATCGCGCTGGCGTTCGTCACCCTGCCGTTCGTCGTACGGTCCGTGCAGCCCGTGCTCATCGAGCTCGACCACGACGTCGAAGAGGCTGCGGCATCCCTCGGCGCGTCCAACGCCACGATCTTCCGGCGGATCATCCTGCCGGCACTGTGGCCGGCGGTGCTGTCAGGAACGGGCCTCGCGTTCGCCCGGGCGATCGGTGAGTACGGATCGGTGGTGCTCATCGGCGGGAACATCCCCGGGGAGACGCAGGTCGCCTCCCAGTACATCCAGGAGCAGATCGAGTCGGACGTCCCGTCCGCCGCGGCGGCGGTGTCCGTCGCCCTGCTGGCCATCACCTTCATTGTCCTCCTCGTTCTCCGCCTCGTCGGAGACCGCAGCACCCGGAAGGAGCAGGACGCATGAACCAGTCCAGAACCAGTGTGCTGACACTGCGCACCCTCGCCCTGATCTACCTGGCCGTCCTGGTCGCCCTGCCGGTCGGCACCATCCTGTGGCGCACCGTGGAGCCCGGCCTCGGACAGTTCTGGGAATGGGTCACCACCCCGGCGGCGGTCTCCGCTCTGCAGACCTCACTGCTGATCGTCGCCATCACGGTGCCGCTGAACGTGATCTTCGGCATCGTCGTCGCGCTCGGACTGGTCCGGGGTCGGTTCCCCGGCAAGGCTCTGGTCCAGGCCGTCGTGGACCTGCCTTTCGCGGTCTCGCCGGTGATCGTCGGCGTCGCGTTGATCATGCTGTGGGGCACCGACGGGTGGTTCGGGGGAGTCGAGGACCTCGGTTTCCGTGTGATCTTCGGCCTGCCCGGCATGGTGTTGGCCACGGTGTTCGTCACCCTGCCGTTCATCGTGCGGGAGGTGGAACCCGTCCTGCGTGAGATCGGTACCGAACAGGAGCAGGCGGCGTCCACCCTGGGCGCCTCACCCTGGCAGACGTTCCGGCGCATCACCCTGCCGTCGATCCGCTGGGGCCTGTCCTACGGCATCATCCTGACCGTCGCCCGGTCCCTCGGGGAGTTCGGAGCGGTGATCATGGTCGCCTCCGGATTCGCCGGAGGAGGCCAGACCCTGACCCTGCTGGTGCACTCCCGCTATCTCGACGACAACAACGTCTACGGCGCCTACGCCGCGGCGACCCTGCTGATGATCGTCTCGGTGATCGTCCTGGTCGTCATGACCCTGCTGCAGAAGAAGAAGGTTTCCTAAGATGGCTATCTCCGTCTCCCACGCCGTGAAGACCTACGGCTCCTCGCCGGTCTTCACAGCCCTCGACGACGTCTCCCTCGAGATCCCCGAGGGGTCCCTCACCGCCCTGCTGGGACCGTCGGGGTCGGGCAAGTCGACCCTCCTGCGCACCATCGCCGGTCTGGAACGACCCGACTCCGGCGCGGTGGTCATCGACGGAACCGACGTGACGCAACTGTCACCGCAGGACCGGGGCATCGGCTTCGTCTTCCAGCACTACGCCGCCTTCAAGCACATGACCGTCCGCGACAACGTGGCCTTCGGTCTGTCGGTGCGCAAGCGTCCGAAGAAGGAGATCGACCAACGGGTCGATGAACTGCTGGAGATCGTCGGTCTCGCCGGGTACCACACCCGCTACCCCTCGCAGCTCTCCGGCGGTCAGCGGCAACGGATGGCTCTGGCGCGGGCACTCGCCCCGAACCCGGGCGTCCTGCTGCTCGATGAACCGTTCGGCGCGCTGGACGCCAAGGTCCGGGAGGACCTGCGCACCTGGTTGAGGCACATGCACGAGGAGTTCACCGTCACCACCGTCCTGGTCACCCACGACCAGGAGGAGGCCCTCGACGTCGCCGACCGTATCGCCGTGATGGGTGACGGGCGGATCGAGCAGGTCGGGACCCCCACCGAGCTCTACGACGCCCCGGAGACCCCGTTCGTCCAGTCCTTCCTGGGGCACGTCACCGAACTCGCCGGGCAGACCGTGCGCCCGCACGACATCAGGCTCGGCCGTAATGCGGACCCGGAGGTGCCGGGCAACGAGGTCGCCGCCACCGACGTGCGCGAGGCGGTGGTCGAACGGGTTGCGGTGCTGGGGTTCGAGGTCCGCGTGGAACTCACCGACGCAGAGAACGGCCGACGGTTCACCGCACAGATCACCCGGGTGACGCCCGGACGTGGGGCTGGGGGCGGGCAGTGTCGGGGAGACGGTGTACGCGCGGGCGACGGAGGCCGCCGTGGCGGGGTGAGTCACCTCCCCGGCATGAAATGTGCACCGTCCTGTGCACGCATCCGACCCCGGAGACGTGCACAGGACGGTGCACATTTCCCGTGCGGGACCCGGGCAGCCCGGGCAGCACGGGTTTGGCGGCCTACCGCTGCGCCAGCAACGCCGCCTTGGTGAGGAACTTGTCGAGGATGATCGTCATCTGACGGGTCTCGGTCAGGAAGCCGTCGTGGCCGGTGGGGGAGGTGATCTTCGACAGGCCGATGAAGTCCCCGAGATTGCGGGACAGGTGTTCCTGCTGGTGGTACGGGTAGAGGATGTCGGTGTCGATACCGGCGACCATGGTCGGCACCTGGGAGGACCCCAGGACGGCATTCATGCCGCCACGTCCCCGTCCGACGTCGTGGCGGTTCAGGGCGTCGGTGAGGGTCACGTAGCTGCCGGCGTCGAACCGGGCCTCCAGCTTCTCAGCCTGGCGGTCGAGGTAGCTCTCCACGGCGAAACGCTCCGTGGGGGAGTGGTAGGGCCCGTACGGGTTCTCGCCCGGCTGGGGATCGGTGGAGAAACGCTCGTCGAGTTCCAGCTCACCACGGTAGGTCAGGTGGGCGATACGCCGGGCCTGGCCGAGTCCGTGGGACGGGATGTTCCCGGAGCCGTGGTAGTCGCCGTTCTGCCAGCAAGGGTCGGCGGTGATGAAGCGGATCTGGGCGGACTGGATCCCGATCTGCCAGGCCGAGGCACGGGCGGAGACGGCGACCGGCAGGGCTGCCTCCACCACCTCGGGGTACATGAACGTCCACTCCAGGACACGTGCGCCGCCCATCGACGCACCGACCACGCCGCGGATGCGGCGGATCCCCAGCACGTCGATGAGCAGGGTCTTCTCCGCGGCGACGAGGTCGCGGATCGACAGTGCCGGGAAGCGGGACCCCCAGTGGCCGCCGTCCGGGTGGGCGGAGGACGGACCTGTGGAGCCCTGGCAGCCGCCCAGACAGTTGGCGCAGAGCACCAGGTAGCGCTCGGTGTCGAGTGCGAGTCCGGGGCCGATGATGCCCGCCCACCAGTCATCGGCGTTGCCGTCGGCGGTCAGTGCGTGCTCGATGACGATGACGGGCCGGGCGACCGCCTCCTCCGGGCTGCCCTCGTACCAGGCGAACAGACGTAACTCCGTGCCTGGGATGTCCACCCCCGCCTCGGTGGTGAAGGTGCCGATGGGCACGGAGACGGACGAGTGGGACGTGGGCAGGGACCGGGGGTCGATGGTCATGGACGTCGACCTCAGCTGATCGCGTCAAAGCCGAGCTGGAGGTCGGCGAGGATGTCTTCGATGTCCTCGATGCCGACGGACAGTCGGACGGTGGCGAGGTTCACGCCGGCCCGAGCCAGACCCTTCTGGTCGGACTGCGAGTGGGTGGTCGTCGCCGGGTGGACGACGAGGGAGCGGACGTCACCGACGTTGGCCAGGTTGGAGTGCAGCTTCAGGGCGTCGATGAAAGCCCAGGCCTTCTCGCGTGCCTCGTCGGACCAGACGTCGTCGACGGCGAGGTCGAAGGAAAGCACCGAGCCGGTGTACTCCAGGCCGAGCTTCTCCTTGGTGGCGTACCAGGGGGAGTCCGGAAGGCCCGCGTAGTTCACCGTGGCGACCGCCGCGTTCTCGGCGAGGGAGCCGGCGACGATCTCGGCGTTCTCGTTGTGCTTGCGCACGCGCAGAGCGAGCGTGTCCAGGCCCTGGATGGTGACCCAGGCGTTGAACGCCGAGATGGCGGCGCCGGTGTCACGCAGCAGGCCGACGCGGGCCTTCAGGCCGAAGGCGGCGGCACCGAGGTCGGCGTACTTCAGACCGTGGTAGGCGGGATCGGGGGTGACGAACGAGGGGAAGACCGGCTGACCGTCGCGCTCCACGGTCCAGTCGAAGGACCCGCCGTCGACGAGGATGCCGCCGAGTCCGGAGCCGTTGCCGGTGTAGAACTTCGTCAGTGAGGCGACGACGATGTCCGCTCCGAGCTCCAGGGGACGTACCAGGGCGGCGGTGGCGATGGTGTTGTCCACGATGAGCGGGACGTTGTTGCGGTGCGCGACCTCGGCCACCGCCGGGATGTCCAGGACGTCGGCCTGGGGGTTGGCGAAGGTCTCGCCGTAGAAGGCCTTGGTGTTCGGCTGTACGGCGGCCTGCCAGGAGTCGAGGTCGTCGGGATCCTCGACGAAGGTGACCTCAATGCCGAGACGGGCGAGTGTGACGCCGAACAGGGTCTCTGTGCCACCGTAGAGGCGGGGTGAGGTGACGATGTGGTCACCGGCGCCGGCGAGGTTGAAGATCGCGGCGGTCTCGGCGGCCTGGCCGGAGGCGAAAGCCACGGCATGGACGCCGCCCTCCAGGGAACCGATGCGGTTCTCGAGGGCTTCCTGGGTGGGGTTGGTCAGGCGGCTGTACACCGGACCGAGGTCCTCGAGGGCGAAGCGCTGCTTGGCGTGCTCGGCGGAATCGAAGACATAGGAGGTGGTGAGGTAGATCGGCTGGTTGCGGGCGCCGGTGTCGGAGTCCACGGTCTGTCCCGCATGGACGGCGCGGGAGGCGAATCCCCAGGAGGCGGAGTCGGAGTTGTCGTACCTGGTGCTCATCTGTGGTGGTCCCTTCGGGGTCTGGGTGTCGTTTCGCTGGGAACACGATAACCCACCGGAGGGGTACCGGCAAACAGCTCGGTCTACTTTGAAACAAAGGTGCAGTTCGCGACCCTTGTTTTTAGTAGACCGAGCTGTACGGTGATGGAGTGGGGCGTCAGGAGTTCCGCGCCGTGAGGCCGTCGATCACGGCGTTGAAGGTAGCGGACGGGCGCATGACCTTCGTGGTCTTCTCCTCGTCCAGCCAGTAGTAGCCGCCGAGGTCGGCTGAGGAGCCCTGACCGCCGCGCATCTCCTTCTTGACGGTCTCGTACTTCTCCTCCAGCTCCTGGGCGACCGGGGCGAAGATCTCGGCGAGCTCCGGATCGTCGGTCTGCTTGGAGAGGTTGAGGGCCCAGTAGCGGGCGAGCCAGTAGTGGCTGCCGCGGTTGTCGATCTCACCGACGACGCGGGCAGGGGAGAGGTCCTCGTTGAGGATCCGCTCGGTGGCGGCATCCAGTGCGTCGGCCAGGATCGGGGTCCGGGGGTTGTTGTCCGTCTCGGCGAGCTTGCGCAGCGACTCGGCCAGTGCGAGGAACTCACCCAGGGAGTCCCAGCGCAGGTAGTCCTCCTCGATGAGCTGCTGGACGTGCTTCGGTGCAGATCCGCCGGCACCGGTCTCGAACAGCCCGCCGCCGGCGATCAGCGGCACGATGGAGAGCATCTTGGCGCTGGTGCCCAGCTCCATGATCGGGAAGAGGTCGGTGAGGTAGTCACGCAGGACGTTGCCGGACACGGAGATGGTGTCCTCGCCGGCGCGGATGCGGTCGACCGAGAGCTGGCACGCCTCGACGGGCGAGAGGATACGCAGGTCCAGGCCCTCGGTGTCACCGACGAGTTCGGAGTCCTTGAGGTACTCCTCGACCTTTGCGGTCATGTTGCGGTCGTGGGCACGCTCCGGGTCGAGCCAGAAGACGGCCGGGGCCCCGGTGTCACGGGCGCGGCTGACGGCCAGCTTCACCCAGTCACGGATCGGCACGTCCTTGGCCTGGCAGGCGCGCCAGATGTCGCCGGGGGCGACGGTGTGGGACATCAGCACCTCGCCGGAGGAGTCGACGACCTCGACGGTGCCCTCGGACTCGATCTTGAAGGTCTTGTCGTGGGAGCCGTACTCCTCGGCCTTCTGGGCCATCAGACCGACGTTGGGGACGGTGCCCATGGTCGTCGGGTCAAAGGCACCGTTCTTCCGGCAGTCCTCGATGACCGTCTGGAACACCCCGGCGTAGGAGGAGTCCGGAATGACCGCGAGAGCGTCCTGCTCCTGGTCGTTCTTGTTCCACATGTGTCCGCCGCTGCGGATCATGGCGGGCATGGAGGCGTCGACGATGATGTCGGAGGGGACGTGCAGGCCGGTGATGCCCTTGTGGGAGTTGACCATGGCCAGGTCGGGGCCGTCCTCCAGGCCCTTGTCGAAGGCTGCGCGGATCTCGGACGCCAGGTCGGTGCCGATCTCGTCGGCGTAGTCCTCGAGGCCGGAGTAGATGGCGGCGAGGCCGTTCTCCCCGTTGAGTCCCTTGGAGAACAGGGTGTCGCCGTACTTCTCGAAGACGTCGGAGAAGTAGGCCCGCACCACGTGGCCGAAGATGATCGGGTCGGAGACCTTCATCATCGTGGCCTTGAGGTGTGCGGAGAACAGGACGCCCTCCTCCTTCGCGCGGGCGACCTGGTCCTTCAGGAAAGCGTCGAGGTCCCGGGCGCGCAGGACGGTGGCGTCGACGATCTCCTTGTCCAGAACCTTCAGCCCGTCCTTCAGGACGGTGGTCTCCCCGTCAGCGCCGACGAGGCGGATGGTGAGGGTGTCGTCGCCGTCGATGATGACGGACTGCTCATTGTGGCGGAAGTCGCCGTCGGCCATGGTGGCGACGTTGGTCTTCGAGTCGGCACTCCACTCGCCCATGCGGTGCGGGTGCTTCCGTGCGAAGTTCTTGACGGCCTTCGGGGCACGACGGTCGGAGTTGCCTTCGCGCAGGACCGGGTTCACGGCAGACCCCTTGACGGAGTCGTAACGTGCGCGGGCGTCTTTCTCCTCGTCCGTGGACGGCTCGTCCGGGTAGTCCGGAAGGTCGTAACCGTGCTCCTGCAGCTCGCGGACGGCAGCCTTGAGCTGCGGGACCGACGCGGAGATATTCGGGAGCTTGATGATGTTCGCGTCCGGCTTCTTGGTCAGCTCGCCGAGCTCCGCGAGTGCGTCGTGGACGCGCTGTCCCTCGGGCAGGACATCGTTGAACGCGGAGAGGATACGCGCTGCCAGGGAGATGTCCCGTGTCTCGACGGCGACGCCGGTGGTGGAGGCGAACGCCTCGATAACGGGCTTCAACGAGTATGTCGCGAGTAGCGGGGCTTCGTCAGTTCGGGTGTAGATGATCTTGGCCATGGGCCGGTGTCTCCCTCTTCAATAGTCAGTGCAGCGTCGCGTCGAGCGTCCCCTCGTGAGGGCCGTAGACGGGCGCACCTGCGATTATTCGTCTCGTTCTGTGGTGATGCCTTCGTGTGGAAGGGTGCCGCTCGGGCATCTACTATCGCGATAATACGGCAATGCCGGTTGCTCTGACGGTCGCGGGGCGGCGGATACCCTACACCCGGGGATAGACCGTTATCTGGATATCAGTGAAATCTTCCGCAATAAATCAGGTCGCCTCCGGGAATAGAACTGAATCGATACCGGTTGGCCTCTCCTGTGGCACTTGCCGAACCGACACCGAACTGATGAGGAGCCCGCACGTGACTGAACCACCCACCGGGACGACTGCCGGACTGCAGCGTCTGGACGACCTCCCCCGTCCGTCCCGCCGACCCAGCCGTCGCCCGCTGCCCCGGCAGACGGAGATGGGCCGTCGTCGGCGCCCGATCGCCATCCTCATGCTCGCGCTCGGCGGTTTCGCCATCGGGACGACCGAGTTCGTCGCGATGGGGTTGCTCAACTACATCGCCGACGATTTCTCGATCAGTGAGGCCACCGCCGGCCACGTGATCACCGCCTACGCCCTCGGCGTGGTGGTGGGGGCTCCCGTGATCACGGCGTTCACCGGGTCGATGCCCCGGCGGCGGCTCGTCCTGATCCTCATGGGCGCCTTCACCGTGGGTAACGCCCTCAGCGTGCTGGCCGGCTCCTACGGACTGCTGATGTTGTCCCGGTTCATCGCCGGCATCCCCCACGGCGCCTACTTCGCCGCCGCCGCGTTGATCGCCGCGTCCATGGCGGACGCCGGACAGCGGGGGCGTGCCGTCGCACAGGTGTCCATGGGACTGTCGGTGGCGACCGTGGCCGGTGTGCCCGCTGCCCAGTGGGTCGGCCAGACGCTGGGCTGGAATGCGGCTTTCGCCGTGGTCGCCCTGATCGGCCTGGTCACCCTGGTCGGCCTGTGGTACTCGCTGCCGCACATGACCCAGATGCCTGCCACGCGGCCGATGACGGAACTCAGCGCGCTGGTCAACCCCCAGGTGATGCTCACGTTGCTGCTCGGTACCGTCGGCTTCGGCGGCATGTTCTGTGTCTACACCTACATCTCCTGGACGATGACCGAGCGCGCCGGTTTCCCGGAGAGTCTCATGTGGCTGGTGCTCATGGTCTACGGCATCGGCATGGTCGCCGGGACCTTCGTCGGTGGACGGCTGGCCGACATCAACGTGGAGGGGTCGATCTTCGGCGCCCTGGTCGCCATGGTGGTGATGCTCGGCGCGTTCTACTTCACCAGTACCAGTGCACCGCTGGCGATCGTGAACTTCGGTCTGGTCGCGATGTCTGGCTCGGTGATGACGATCAACCTGCAGACCCGGCTGATGGACGTCGCCGGAAAGGCGCAGAATCTCGCGGCGTCCATGAACCACTCGGCGTTGAACCTGGCGAACGCCGCCGGCGCTGCGGTCGGTGGCGCCGTGATCAGCGCGGGCTACTCGTACTCGGCACCGGCGCTGGCAGGCGTGGGCATGGCACTGTGCGGCATCGTGGTATTCATCCCGACGTACCTGCTTCGGCGCAGGAGCGAGGCGCGCCGCTAGTCTGGACCGCATGACTGTCACTGTCGCCACCGTCAACGTCAACGGCATCCGTGCCGCAGCCAAGGTCCGCAACGAGGACAACCACGGGATCCTGCCGTGGTTGGAGAGCACCCCGGCGGACGTGGTGCTGCTGCAGGAGGTGCGTGCCACCCCCGAGCAGACCGAGAAGGCACTGGCTCCTGCCCTGGAAGCCGGATGGAACCTGGTGCAGGCCGAGGCCGCGGCCAAGGGGCGTGCGGGTGTGGCGATCCTGTCGCGCCACGGCATCGAGGACGTCCAGGTCGGATTCGGGGAGGGGTTCAGCAGCGAGTTCGACGACGCCGGCCGTTACATCGAGGCGTCCACCGCCGGACTCCGGGTCGCCAGCGTCTACCTGCCGTCCGGGGCCGAGGGCACGGCCAAGCAGGACGAGAAGTTCCGGTTCCTCGACATCTTCGGACCGTACCTCGACCAGCAGGCCGGGGTGCATGAGCAGATGGTCGTCGGCGGAGACTGGAACATCTGCCACCGCCGCCAGGACCTGAAGAACTGGCGTCCGAACCGGAAGAAGTCAGGGTACCTGCCGGCGGAGCGGGCGTTCATGGATTCAGTGTTCGGTACGTTCCCTGACGAGTCCACGCAGATCGGTGACCCGACGGACGCCGGTCGTACCGGCAACCCCGGCGGGACGCCGTCAGATTTCTTCGGCGCGGTGGACTACACGCCCGGTGACGTGGCTGCCCGGCGGTTGGACGACGGCGCGACGGGGGAGCCCCGGTGGTTCGACGCCCTGCGCCGGCTGCACCCGGACGAGGACGGTCCCTACTCCTGGTGGACGTGGCGCGGGAAGGCCTTCGACACCGGCGCCGGGTGGCGTATCGACTACCAGGCGGCGACATCGGCGTTGATGGAGCGCGTGGAGTCCGCGTGGGTGGACCGGGCAGAGCACTACGACCTGCGCTGGAGCGACCATTCACCGGTGCTGGTCACGTACCGCTGACACAGGGCCCCGACCAGTCCCGCAGTTGCCAGCGTGACGTGCAGGGCCAGCAGGACGAGGAGTGCCACGCTGACCCCGTCCAACCAACCGGCACCAGTGCTGACGGACAGTTGGTGGGTGCCCAGACTGCAGGTGCCGACGGGGAAGGTGGCGGACCACCATGCCGGGCTGTAGGTCGCCGCGGACGCTGCGGGGGAGGTCCGTAGCAGGGTCCCCCAGTGGTTCCAGAGGGCCCACAGTGCGGCGGGGACACCGACGGCGAGCATGACGGCGGCATACGTCCGGCCTGCGTCGGTGAGGGTGGTCCCGTCGGTGAGCAGCAGGGCCGCCGTGCTGCTCTGACCGACGATGCCGAGGGGGATCCACGTCGTCGCCGCGGCAGGAGGTTCCGGGCGTCGTCCTGCCGTGAGGTAAATGAGGAGGAAAGCGGGGACACCGGTCACCAGGGATGCCGCGAAGCAGAGCACGCCGGGAAGCGGGTGTCCGAGCTGGGCTGCGTTGGTCGCCGCCACCATCGGAGTGACCAGGGGAAGTGTCGCGGGGTAGGTACGTGGCAGCGTGCCTCGGACGAGTCTCGCAGCCTGAGGGGTGAAGACGATCACGGAGGCGACCGTCCCGAGGACCCAGGTGACCTTGTGGACCCCGACGAGTCCCAGGGTGCTGTCGGCCGCCGAGCCGAGGGCGAGGACCCCCATGGTGACCATCGACCACGGCGGCAGCTCCGTCGTCAGCCAACTCCGTCCGCCGGTGGCCAGGACCAGCAGGACGACGGCAGCCAGGACGGTCACGACGCCACCGGCGGGCGTCCCCACGTGTGTCCCCGTCATGGACGCGGTGATGGAGGTGCCCATCAGCGCACCTGCCCAGGCGGGGCCGGGCGGCGGGAGTTCGGTGGTGGTGTCCATGAGTCCTGACCGTAGACGGCCGCCACCGCAGACCGGGATAACGGAGCAGGTGGAAAGGGGTACAGTGACTGTATGTACCCTCATGTCCCGCAGGTCGACCAACTTGCCACGCTCGTGGCTGTGGATGAGCGCCGCAGTATCGCCGCGGCGGCACGTGACCTGGGGTTGAGCCAGCAGACGGTGAGTGCGCGGGTGGCCGCGGCGGAGAAGACACTCGGGGTCGCGGTCTTCCGGCGGGGAGTGGGGGGATCAGAGCCGACCGAGCGGGGGCGGGTCGTGTTGACGGCGGCCCGGGACCTGCTCAGCGCCGCGGGAGAGTTCTCCCGCGCTGTCACGACGGCGACACAACCGGATGCGGTCCGTCCGTTGCCCGTCGCCGTCTCCAATACGATCGCGGAACTGTACTTCCCCTCCTGGGCGGCACGGTTCCACCGGGAGAACCCGACGGTCCGTCTGCAGCTGCGTTCCCGCAACAGCACCGAGGTGTGTGACGCCGTGGCGGGTGGGGAGTGTGTGCTCGGATTCGTCGAAGGGGCCGAGGTGTCCCACGGTCTGGCGTCCGACGTGGTGGGGGTCGACGACCTGATCCTGGTGGTTCCTCCGACACACCCATGGGCCGGCTCCGAGGTGGACGCCGGGCAGCTGCGGCGGACCCCGCTGGTCACCCGCGAGCGGGGGTCCGGAAGCCGCGAGATCGTGGAAGCCACCCTGGGAACGATCGCCGAACCGGCGGGGGAGTTCGGGTCGTTGTCGGCCCAGCGGGCGGCGGTGACCGGGATGGGCGAGCCGACCGTCATCGCGGCGCGCGCGGTGGAGGCGCAGGTGTCGTCCGGCGAACTCGTGCGTGTCCCCGTGAAGGGGGTGACGTTCCGGCGGCTGCTGCGCGCGGTGTATCCCCGGGGCCGTCCGCTGGGGGTGAGCGACCCGGATGCAGAGGCGCTGCTCCGGATCGCCAAACTGCCCGGGTAACATGACGTCCCATGAGTGATGAAGCACAGATCAAGCGCGTCCTGTCAGGCATCCAGCCCACGGCGGACTCCTACCACCTCGGGAACTACCTGGGTGCGGTCAAGCAGTGGATCGAGCTGCAGGACGGGTACGACGCGTTCTACTTCATCCCCAACCTGCACGCGATCACCGTGGACCAGGATCCGAAGGAGCTGAAGGAGCGGACGCTGGCCGGCGTGGCGCAGCTGTTGGCGCTGGGGATCGACCCGGAGAAGTCCACGATCTTCGTGCAGTCCCAGGTACCGCAGCATGCCGAGCTGGCGTGGGTTCTGACCTGTCTCACCGGTTTCGGTGAGGCGTCGCGGATGACGCAGTTCAAGGACAAGTCGGCCAAGCGTGGTGCGGAGCGGACCTCTGCGGGTCTGTTCATGTACCCGATGCTCATGGCGGCGGATATCCTGCTCTACCGTCCGCAGTTGGTGCCGGTGGGTGAGGACCAGCGCCAGCACCTGGAGTTGACCCGCAACCTGGCTGAGCGCTTCAACGCCCGTTTCGGCGAGACGTTCGTGGTGCCCGACGGGTTCATCCCGCAGGGCGCGGCGAAGATCTACGATCTACAGGATCCGACGTCGAAGATGAGCAAGTCCGGGGACAACCCGAAAGGCATCGTGAACCTGTTGGACGAACCGAAGACGTCCGCGAAGCGGATCAAGTCGGCGGTGACGGACAACGACGGCGAGATCCGGTACGACCGGGACGAGAAGCCGGGGGTGTCGAACCTGCTGGTGATCCAGTCTGCCCTGACCGGACGTAGCGTGGATGAGATCGTGGCCGACTACCAGGCTGCAGGCGCGCAGTACGGTGCGTTGAAGGTGGACACCGCGGATGCGCTGCAGGCCTTCACCACCCCGCTGAAGGCCCGGTACGACGAGTACATGTCCGACCCGGCGGAGCTGAAGCGGATCCTGGACCGTGGAGCGGAGAAGGCGTCTGTCGTGGCGGAATCCGTGGTCGCCGACGTGTACGACAAGATGGGGCTGCTGCGGTAGGGGAGCGAAGCCCGCGCCTCGTAACTGAAATGAACTAAGGTAGGGCCCCACGGTCTCACCGTCCGCGGTGGGACATTGACTATGAAGAGACACACAAGAGGAGTCCTCTGATGGCTCGCACGATCACCGCCTCCGACCGGGACAAGTTGGACGACCACGGCATTGAGCGGTCCACCGACGACTCCCCGGGGGCGATCGACCGCTACCGGGACAAGTGGCCCTGGTTCGACCACGTGATGCGCATGAACGAGCGCTACACCGAGCAGGGCGGCAACAACTTCGCCGCCGGCATCACCTACTTCTCCGTCCTGTCGATCTTCCCGCTGATCATGCTCGGTTTCGCGACCGTCGCCATGGTGGTTGCCGGCAACCAGGAACTGATCGACAAGATCACGGAGACCGTCACCGATTCCGCGGGGGGCGAGCTCGGCGACACGCTCAACGACATCATCATGCAGGCGATCGACCAACGCGGAAGTGTCTTCGGTATCGGTCTTGTCCTGGCCCTGTGGACCGGCCTGGGGTGGATGGGCAATCTCCGCATCGGGGTGTCCAACATGTGGAAGACCCCGGGGCAGGCCGACAACTTCATCAAGGGCAAGATCAGCGACCTGATCGGTCTGATCGGCCTTCTGCTGGCGCTTGTCGTCGCTTTCGCCGTGACCGCCTTCGGTGGCGGTGGTTTCACCAGCAGTGTCCTCGAGACCATCGGGCTGGGCGACATTCCGGGTATCCGCATTCTCACCTGGTTGGTGGCACTGGTCGTCGCCCTCATCGCGAACTGGATCGTCTTCTTCTGGTTGATGCTCTATCTGCCGCGCACCCGCGTACCGCGTCCGGCGGCGGCACGTGCAGCCGTGATCGGCGCCCTGGCCTTCGAGGTGATCAAGCAGATCGCGACCATCGTCTTCTCCAATGCGCTGTCGAACCCGGCAGGCGCGGCCTTCGGTCCGGTTATCGGTGTGATGGTCGTGCTCTACCTCGTGTGGCGCGTCACGCTCTACCTCGCGGCATGGACTGCGACGACTCCCGAGGCCCTCGCTGCGATGATCCCCGAGGCGCCGCCGGCCGCAGTGATCCGCGTGCGCCAGGAGGTCCGCCCCGGCGCCCGCAACATCAGCACCGCTGGGCTGGTCGGCCTCGGAACCGCCGTCGGTGCCACCGCAGTCGGTCTGCTTGGCAGGGCTTTCCGCCGGAAGTAGGGGGTTCCCGAACTACCGGCGACGGAAGCGTGCCGCTCCTGCCGCAAGCCCGACCAGCAGCAGGACGGCGACACCCGCGCCGATGACGGCACGCATGTCGATACCGTCTGCGTCAGAGGTGTCTCGGCCGGCGGCGTCGGGTGCCCGGGGCTGCTCTGCGCTTTCGCCACCGCCGTCCCCCTCGTTCTCCGGAGCATCGTCGTCCGGGGCGTCAAGTGTGCCGATGCCTGCGTCAGCGGGGGCGTCGAACGCCGCGTCGAGGACCGCACTGGCCTGTTCTGCGGGACGACCGGCGGCAATCGTGGAGTTCAACAGCACCATGCCCAGCGTCCGGCCATCCCGCTCCGCGGCGACCGAGAACGTGTGCCGCGCATTGTCGGTGAAGCCGGTCTTGCCGCCGATGGTGCCGGGATAGTTGAACAACATCTCGTTGTCACTGGAGAGCTCGAACCCGTCCATGTCACCGTAGCCGGGGAAGTCCATCGTCTCCTCCCCGAGTAGTTCCCGGACGTCCTCGCGCTGGAAGGCCGCCCGGTAGATCAACGCCATGTCATAGGCTGTCGTCTGTACGCCGGGGCTGTCAAGACCGTGCACGGTCATCACTCTGGTCGCCTGTGTGCCCAGGGAGTCGGCGAGGTCTTGCATCCGCTTCACCGTCTCGTCCTGGCCACCCATGGCTTCTGCGAGCGCGATGGCGGCGTCGTTTCCTGACCTCATGACGAGACCGAGCAGCAGTTCGCGCGCTGTGTACCGGCCCCCCGGGCCGACGCCGACCTGTGAACCGTCGATGGCCACAGCTTCGTCACTGACGGGCACGACCTGATCGAGGTCGAGCTCATCCAGTGCGGTCATCACCAGCAGCGCCTTGATGATGGAGGCGGGTCGGTAGAGCCCGTACGGGTCCTTCGCAGCAAGCACGTCCCCGGAGTCGACGTCGTAGACGAGGTAGCTGCCGAGACTGAGGCGGTCGGGAACCTCCATGCCGGGGGCGGAGACCAGGGCACAGGTGTCGAGTGCTTCGCCGCCGGGACCCGGATGATCCACGGGAATGGGCGCAGGAGCGTCTTCGCCGTCGGACGGCAGCGCGTCATCGTCGAAGGCCGGTGGCAGGTCGTCGGCGAAGGGGCAGTCGTCGGTGTCGAGGAAGCGGTCGGCCGGTAACGGTGCTCCCGGGTCCGCTGTCAGGGGGAGCCAGTCGTCTTTCTCGACGTTGTTGAGGCCGGTCTCTGCGACAGCTGGTGCGGTGAGGGGGCCGGTGAGGCCTATCGTCAACGTTGTCGCGAGGGCAGTGGCCAGTGCCGGGGCTCGGAGCGTCCGGCGCCGGGGGAGAGTGTGTGCAGTCATCAGTTGTCAGAGTCTATCGGTAGCGGGGTCCGCCACGGACAGGAACCGGGAGCAGCGGTATCGTGGGGCACCATGAGCGACAGCGAATTCAGCGAGACCGAAGCCATCTCCACCGTTGAACCGGACGTCGTCCGGCATCTTCCCAAGGTGGAGCTCCACGACCACCTGGACGGTGGTCTCCGACCGCAGACCATCATCGACATCGCCGCGGAGACCGGATACGACGGACTGCCGACCACCGATGCCACGGAGCTGGAGAAGTGGTTCTTCGACGCCGCGAACTCCGGTGACTTGCCCACCTACCTCACCACGTTCGACCACACCACTGCCGTGATGCAGACGCGGGACTCACTGGTGCGCGTGACCCGCGAGGCCGTCGAAGATCTCGCCGCCGACGGTGTGTGCTACGCCGAGCTGCGCTTCGCCCCCGAGCAGCACCAGGCCAAGGGCTGAGCCTGCAGGAGGTCGTTGATGCGACCGTGCAGGGAGTCAAGGAGGGGGAGCGCGTCGTCTCCGAACGCGGCGGACGGATTCACGTCCGGCTGCTGATGTGCGCCATGCGGCACGCCGACCGCGCCGCTGAGATCGCCCAGTTGACCGTCGATAACCACGGCGAGCACACTCCGGGCGAGGGGTACGTCGTCGGTTTCGACATCGCCGGCGCGGAGGACGGCTTCCCACCGTCGAACCACGTTGAGGCATTCCGGATCCTGGGCGAGAACCTTGTGCCGGTCACCGTCCACGCCGGTGAGGCAGCAGGGGTGGAGTCCATCGCAGACGGACTGCGCCAGGGTGCGGTGCGCATCGGACACGGCGTGCGCATCTACGAGGACCTGGACGCGACGATGAACGGCATCGAGCTCGGTGAGGTGGCCAAGTTCATCCGGGACCGTCGTATCCCGTTGGAGATCTGCCCGACGTCCAACACCCAGACCGGGGTCTGTGACACCGTCGCCGACCATCCGTTCAACCTTCTCTACGAGCTGGGGTTCACCTGCACGGTGAACACGGACAACCGCCTGGTGTCCGGATGCACGATGACCGGGGAGATGCTGGCCCTGGCGGAGAACTTCGACCTGGAGTACTGGCAGTTCCTGGAGCTGACCACGAATGCCCTTGACAACGCTTTCTGCGACCAGCCGTTGCGTGAGTCCCTGGAACGCGAGGTCATCTACCCGGCCTACGCCGAGCTTGGCGGAACGTTGAGCTCGGGTGAGGGAGACTCCGAGGGACTCGGCGAACTCCACGGCGACCACGGGCATGTGCACGGCGCCGGTGTCGAGGAAGTGCAGTTGTCGATGGAGAACCTGCGGGCCGAGCTTGCGGAGTTGGGCCTGAGTCTCGACGACGAGGACGATGCTGAGGATCCCGAAGGCTCCGAGGGGCAGGAAGAGAAGTAGCAGGTCTAGCCGGACAGCCAGTCCCACCAGCTCTTCCTCAGGGGGACGCCCGGTTCGGCGACGGTGATCTTCAGGTCACCGAACGTGGTGTGGCCGGTGAGGACGACGACGGGAGCGCCGGGGCTGAGACGGGGGCCCTGATCAGCCTTGACGTCGCCGAAGACAAGAGACATCCGGTTCTCTACACGGATTCCGGGCGGGACCGTGATCACTACGTCCCCGAATATCGAGGTCACGTTGAGAGTTGTCGTCGGGGCGGACAGCGATGCCTCGCGGAGGTCGAGATGGACGTCGCCGAACAGCAGGAAGAAGCTCTCTTGTGTGGCCAGCTGCATGTCGCCACCGCGCTTGAGATCACCGAACCACAACGTCTGCGAGGGGGAGCTGATCTGGGGGACAGTCTGGGCGCGTGAGAACTCCGGCACCGGAGTGGCTGCCTTGGCCGCGAGTTCCTCGACGTCCCGGCGACCGTCGTTGCCGGTGACGAGGGTTTCGAGCCGCTCAAACCGTGCGGCGTCGGTGGTGGACCATACCTCCTCGCTGAGTTCGGAGAACTCCGTGAGGTCGATCCGACCCTGCCCGACAGCGAGTGTCAGGGCGTCGCTGAGTCGGTGTCGGCGCTCGTCGGGGATGCGGTCAGGGAGGGAGTTCATGTGGTTCAGGATACGTGACCGCCAGTCTGGTGTTCAGCGACTGAAGAACCAGGGAGCTCGCGTACTGTGGCATACGACCTCCACGAGTTTGGCTTCAATGTCCTCTGCCGGGCCATATCAGGGAAGTATCCCCATAAAGTACGAGATGCACCCATCGAAAATGGGTACATCTCGGTTTCTCAGGTTTAGCGAAGCAGTGGACTGAGATCAAGGTATCCATTGTCATCGAATGCTGCACCGTTGGCTGGATAAATGAAGTCGAACACCGCATTATAAACGGGACGAATCCCGGTGAAGTTCATGAAGTCGAGTGCTCCGTTGTTGAAGTTCTCAAGTGCCATGACGTAGGTATTCCAGATGATATCCATGTAATTTTCCTTCTTGCCGTGTGATGTGGATCAATGTTGATTCTAGCGAGGTTGTTTACCGGCTAGTGAAGTGCGCGGGGAGTGGTCCTTGGAAATGGCGATGAGAGCTATCTCGGAAACTGAAATAGGGTGTACTGCAGAGCGTTCTCCAGTGCTATGGGAGTGGTTCACCGGTAGCCTATTCTGCATCTTCTAAGGGATCGAGGAGCTCCGGTGCCGGACGACTGGAGCCGGAATCTTTGAGGTCGATCCACGTTTTTCGGTCGAAGAGGTTCTGGAACTGGCGAGCCAGGGGTTCGAGATCTGTGCAAGAGTCATCTGAAGTGAGGGACAGTGAGCTTGTGTTGCCGCTGTAGAAGTATGCGCATGGTATGCCGGAATTTCCGCCGGGCGGGCTACTGATTTTCTTCCATGGTGTCGTCCCTATGGTAATTGTTCTGATGGACGAAACGCTGCTTGTCGAAGGTGTCTGGTTGAGGCGTATTTCGAAAGACTGACTGCTGTACTCGGATTCTCCTGAGCAACTTCCTGGGCTATCCATTTGCTCAACTTCAGTCACTTCTGCTGCATTGTAGAAATCGTCGTTAAGTACGCAGTCATGAATAACGCCGTCGATACTGAAAGCGTTCCGCACCTCGTCGTCTGTGAGGGCAAAGCCGTCACTGCTGCCTCCAGACATCCCAGCACCGCCCGTCTCGCGCAAAGCGAAGATAGAGCTACCGACGATGAAGATGATGAGCAGCAGTGCAGCCCCGGCTGTCCCGAGCAATATACGGGGGTCGCGCAAGTAGGCGTGTAATGGTCTCGCGGCGGCGTCGGAAGTATGCCCAGGGGTCAGCGAGTGCTCCTGATGGGTCCTGTTGGCTGCAGCGGAGCGGATGTCAGGAGCAGGTGACGGAGTGAAAGCAGATTCAGCCGCTGGGCGCCTGTGAGCATGTGACCCCGGTTCTTGGTGAGTCCAGCGGGCCCGTGCATGATCACTGGTAGGACGGGCGGTGGGGTCACTGGGTGCGGGACGTTCCCCCGGAGGCCATTGATGTCCGACCGCGGAACTCCGTTCTGTATGTGAGGACGGAGGAAGGGGATCTCGGTGGGCAGTGTCTCTCGAGCGCTTCCAGCGGTCGGATGGGGAATTGGGCATTTCACGGATCCTCGGTGAACGGCGGCGGGGGCGGTAACTCTGGCCCATTGTTGGCTACGGTGGTCTGTGGTCACGCGTTCAGTGGGGAGCAGTCCTCAGGATTGTCAGGTAGTGAACGGGCCCTCTGCTCTCTGCAGGTAGACCCACCTGAACCGATCAACTGGATCGGTAAAGTCGCAGGTCAGCCGGTTTGACTTAACCGCTTCAGACGCATTGACTTGCGGTTTGTGACTTTCAAGATGCGCTTCCGCACCGTCCTGACCGCCGCCGTGACGGCAGTCGGACTGACCACCGCCCTTGCGGCCGCCGGGTGCTCCGCCACCGGCGGTGCACCCCGCGCCTCCGACGGGGAAGGAGGCGGCGGCACCGTGGACACCCCGCGCTACGTGGTGTCCATGATCAGCCACGGTGCCCCCGGCGACACCTTCTGGGACCTGGTGCGCAAGGGTGCCGAAGATGCAGCCCGCAAGGACAACATCGAGCTGCGCTACAGCTCGGACCCTCAGGCGCCCAACCAGGCCAGCCTCGTCCAGTCCGCCATCGACTCCGACGTCGACGGCATCGCGGTCACCATGCCCAACGCCAACGCCATCGGGCCGGCGGCCCAGCGCGCCGTGGACGCGGACATCCCCGTCGTCGGTCTGAACGCCGGCATGGAGGACTACGAGGACTACGGGCTCACGGGTTTCTTTGGCCAGGAGGAGGGCGTCGCCGGGGAGAAAGCCGGAGAACGCCTGCAGGAAGAGGGCGCGAAGAAGGCCCTCTGCGTGATCCACGAACAGGGCAACTCCTCACAGGAGGCGCGGTGCGACGGTATCCGTAAGGGACTGACCGGCGGCTCCGTGGAGATCCTCTACGTCAACGGCCAGGACCTCACCTCGGTGAAATCCACCGTGCAGTCCAAACTCGCCCAGGACAGCTCCATCGACTGGGTCATGGGCCTGGTCACCCCGGTCTCGCTCGTCGTCGCCGACGCGGCCGAGTCGACAGGCGCGGACGTGAACATCGGGACCTTCGACACCAACGCCGAACTGGTCCCGGCCATCCAGAACGGACGGATCAGTTTCGCCGTCGACCAGCAGCCCTACCTGCAGGGGTACATGGCCGTCGATGCGCTCTGGCTCGCCAAGCGCAACGGGACCACCGTCGGTGGCGGGCGCCCCGTCTACACCGGCCCCAGCTTCGTCGACGGGAGCAACATCGACACCATCGCCGACGCTGCGAAGGAGGGTCTGCGATGACGGCGACAGGTTCGCGCGCCGCCGGCCTCCTGCGCCGTCCCGAGTTCGCCAGCCTCATCGGCGCGGTGGCGATTTTCATCCTCTTCCTCGTCGTCGCACCGAGTTTCCGCTCGATGGACGCCGTCGCCACCGTCCTCTACACGTCATCGACGCTGGGCATTGTGGCCCTGGCCGTCGGACTGCTGATGATCGGCGACGAGTTCGACCTCTCCACCGGCGTCGCGGTGACCACCACCGCCCTGGCGGCGACGATGATCGCCTACAACTTCCATCTGCAGACCTGGGTCGGTTCGCTGCTTGCGCTGGTCATCGCGCTGGCCATCGGGTTCTTCAACGGGTGGATGGTCACCCGCACCGGGATCCCCAGCTTCCTGATCACCCTGGCGACCTTCCTCATGCTGCAGGGGCTGAATCTGGCGGTCACCAAACTCGTCAACGACCAGGTCGCCACCCCGGTGATATCCGACATGCAGGGCTACGAATTCTGCCGTCGCCTCTTCGCTGGCTCACTGACCGTCTTCGGTGTGACCATCCAGGTCACGGTCTTCTGGTGGATCCTCTTTGTCGCGGTCGCCAGCTGGGTACTGTTCAAGACCCGCTTCGGCAACTGGATCTTCGCCGTCGGCGGGGACAAGGACGCCGCCCGTGCCGTCGGTGTGCCGGTGGACCGGGTGAAGATCATCCTGTTCATGACCGTCGCCGCATCCTGCTGGTTCGTCGGCCAGCACAACCTGTACCAGTTCGACTCCATCCAGGCCGGCCAGGGTGTGGGCAATGAGTTCCTCTACATCATCGCGGCCGTCGTCGGTGGCTGTGCGATGACCGGCGGCAAGGGGACAGCGGTCGGAACCGCCATCGGTGCGTTGATCTTCGGCATGACCAACCAGGGCATCGTCTACGCAGGCTGGAACCCCGACTGGTTCAAGTTCTTCCTCGGCGGCGTCCTGCTTCTCGCGGTTCTCGCCAACAACTCCTTCTCGAAGTACTCGGAGGCCCGACAGTGACTACTCACGAGACCACTCCCGTGATCGAGCTCCGCGGCGTCGGCAAGAGCTACGGCAGCTTCCGCGCGCTGGACGACATCAGCCTGTCCGTCCAGCAAGGTCACGTCACCTGCGTCCTCGGGGACAACGGTGCCGGAAAATCAACGCTGATCAAGACACTGGCGGGCTTGCATCCTCCGACGGACGGTGAGATCCTCGTCGACGGTGAACCTGTCACCTTCGCCAACCCCCGCGAGGCCCTGAACCACGGCATCGCCACGGTCTACCAGGATCTCGCCGTGGTCGGTCAGATGCCCGTCTGGCGGAACTTCTTCCTCGGCCAGGAGATGACCGGACGGTTCGGTGCCCTCCGGGAAGCGGAGATGCGTGAGATCACCGCCGACCGCCTGCAGCGTATGGGGGTGGACCTGAAGGACGTGTCGGTCCCCATCGCGTCCCTGTCCGGTGGGCAACGCCAGGTGGTCGCCATCGCCCGTGCCGTCTACTTCGGCGCCCGGGTGCTCATCCTCGACGAACCCACCGCAGCCCTCGGGGTGAAGCAGTCAGGCATGGTGCTGCGGTTCATCGCCGCAGCCCGTGACGAGGGCATCGGCGTCATCCTGATCACCCACAACCCGCATCACGCACACCTGGTGGGCGACCATTTCGTCCTGCTCAATCTCGGCCGCCGGGTGCTCGACGCAGCGCGGGAGGACGTGACGCTGGAGCAGCTGACCCTGGAGATGGCCGGGGGCGGGGAACTCGATTCTCTGGCGCACGAGCTCGAACGCTAGGAAGATGTCCGGTATGACGCTTCCCCGCCTGTCCCCCGGCCTCTTCCCCGGCCAGGTCCTCATCGACGACTAGATCGGCCACCGTGTCGCGCTCAATCCCGGTCAGTCGCTCACCCTCGGGCGTGCGGCGGACTTCCCCCTCGGCCTGGACGATGAATTCATGCACCGGCAGTTCCTGCAGGTCTGGGACTCCGATGGCACCTGGATGATCACCAACCGGGGTGGACGGCTGAGCGCCAACATCCAGCCGCGGGCGGAGAACTCGTTCAGCCAGAGTCGGTTGGGCCCCGGCGCCAGTCTGCCGTTGCCGTTGGGTGAGTCGGCGGTCGTGTTCGGCACGTCCGTGACGACCTATGAACTCGACTTCACGGTCGCCGCGACGCTGCGTCCGCCGACGGGGAGCGTCGGCGCCGAGCGTCTCGACGGCGCCCCGATGACCGTCGGGGAGCTGATCCTCAACGATGAGCAGATCGACCTGCTGCGCGCGTTGGCGGCACCCCTGCTCCGCCGTCCCGGGACCGACCTGTCCGAGGTGCCGACGGTCCGGGATCTCGAACAGACATTGGGCTGGTCACAGAAGAAAGTGAACACCAAGATCGACTATCTCTCGAAGGTTCTCGAGGGGAGCGGGGTCACCGGATTCTCGGCGCGCAACGGCAATGCCCCCACCCGACGACTTGCCCTTGCCAGGTATGCTCAGGAAAACTACTGGTCCCTGAGAAAACAGTCATAGGGGACGTAGACGGAGGACACGACATGGGGAACAACGACTGGGGATCGCCGGGGCCGACAGGCCCGGCCGGGAACACGTGGCGGCAGGACGAGCCGGTCCCCTCGAAGGCCGGCGGTCTCGCGACCGGGATCATCGTGGCAGCGGTCGCCGTCGTGGTTCTCGTCATCGGACTCGTCGCTGCCGGTGTCTGGATGTGGAGTAGTCAGGGAGACGGGGACGAGTCCGCCTCGCCGGCATTCACCGCCGTGCCCGACGACACGACGTCCTCCGCGCCGGTGTCCACGCAGTCCTCGACACCGCCGCAGTCGTCCCCACGGTCACCCTCACCGTCACCTTCGCCGTCCCCGTCTCCGTCTCCGTCTGAACGGTCCGGGACGTCCGGGGCTTCCGGAACCCCGTCCGACCTGACCAGTCAGGGATGGCGCGGGGTCAGCGCGGCGACGTGCAATGCGTCCGACCGGTGGGTGTTCGCCGGCACCAACGGTGAGGACCACGCGGTGGTCTGCCGCGTCGGGGAGCGGGGCGACCTGTACTACCGCGGGTACTACAACAGCCGCGCCGCCGAGTACGACATCGACATGCAGCGCGCCGGGTCGGGGCGCTGGGTCACCCGGTCCCTCGACAACAACGGGTCACGCGTGGAGATCAGCGGGTCCGGGGTCCGTGTCGTCGACGGTGACGGTGATTCCGTCTCGTCGCGCGACTTCACCTGGAGCTCTGAGGACGACGACAGGTGAGTGACAGCGGTAACTGGTCCGGTGACCCGGACGTCGCGCAGCTGGCGGCTGAGTTGGCGGCCCGGCGGAATCTCACCGACCTCACATTGATCGGTCAGGGCGGGATGGGGCACGTCTACCGTGCCTATGATCAGGGTCTGCGTCGGTGGGTGGCGGTGAAGGCCGTCCGTCCGGACGTGGTCGGCAGCGGAGGTGAGGGCTACCGGCGTTTCCTCGCGGAGATGCGGACCCTGGCCACCATCCGACACACCTCGGTCGTCAACATCCACTACGCGGACGCGTTGTCGTCCACCGGGACAGCAGCCTACTTCGTCATGGACTACGTCGACGGTGGCGACCTCGAGGACGCCCTCGCCGAGCGGAGGCGGACCGGGCGACGGTTCACTGTCGACGAGGTCGACCGTATCCTCAGGCCTGTCGCCGAAGCGCTGGACCACATCCACCACCGGAACCCGCCGGTGGTTCACCGGGATCTGAAGCCGGCGAACATCCTGTTGCCGCGTGACCCGCACAGCGCGGTGGGCACCACAGCCGTGCTGACCGATTTCGGCATCAGCATCGCCGGGGACGACACCCGGGTGACGTCCACGGGGCTGGTCATCGGCACCGAGAAGTACATGGCACCGGAGATCTTCACCGTCGCGAGCACCTACGGTGCCCACCTGGTCGACTACAGTCCCGGCACCGACCGCTACGCGCTCGCCCTGATCGCCCTGGAGATGCTGACGCTCACCGCGTTCCGCGACACGATGTCCACGGCGGCGTGGCGGGGAGAACGCACGCTGCCGAGGCTCACCGCCGACGTCCTGGCGGAGCCGGACGGCCCCGTTGCGCCGCAGGTCGCGGGCGTCCTGCGGCGGGCGTTGGACAATGACCCGTCCCGGCGTTTCCCGACTGCAGTCGCATTTCTCGACGCGGTACGGGATGCCGGACGGGGACAGGTGGGGCAGACCCGCGAGGTTCCGGTGGCCTGGTCCGGAGCGGCGGCGTCTCCGTCACATCCGCCCTATGCGTCGCCGGCGGCGTCCGGTGCGAGACGGTGGAAGGCACCCGTCGCGCTGCTCGCTGTCGTTGCGGTGGTCGGAGCACTGGGCGTCCTGGGGTACGCGGGGTACCGGCAGTTCATGACTCCCGGGTGGGAGGCATCCGACGCCCGGATCGTCAATGCTTTTCCCGACCTGCTGCCCCAGCGGCAGGGACAGGAGGGGTGGCGCGACATGACCTGCGACGGGGGCGACCCCAGGGGTGAGGAAGAAGCGCGGGTGACCTGCCACGGTGACGGGCTGACCATGGCCGTGGTTGACTTCGGCAGTGAGGAGACACGGTCAGCGTACGTCCCCGCCAGTGGCACCGAGCAGCTCGAGGCGGACGGGTGCAGGATCCGGGTTGCTGCGCCGACCGAGTCGGGCGGTGCGATGAGCGTCTTTCCCGAGACCGGTGACCGCACGCGCTACGCGATGCTGCTGACCGGCGCGCCGGTCGACTCCGCGTCTCCACCACCGACGTCGTGGGGAGTATTCCCGTCTGCTGACCCGTATCCGGAGGTCGTGGTGGCCGAAATTCATTGATGAAGAAACCCGCGGGAGACGGGTACCGTCGGAGGGGCGTGAGACCCTCAGCAACGGTGACTGCATCGTGCAGACGGCGGACGTTCCCGGTAACGGGAACCCCACCTACGCGATGATCCCGGTGGATGGCGGAGCAGATGTGCTGCTGCTGTCGCGTCAGGACGCTGCGGATGTCACCACTTCCGTACCGGTGTGCGGAGTTGCAGGTGTTCTCCCGCGCCCGCCTGATGTATTAAGGTGCCCCTGAACGCTCCTCAATGCTTCAGCGAGGTTCCAGAGAGACGGCTCCCGAGAAACAAGGACGAACAAGGACTCCCATGGCGAACTACGATCTGTACACCGAACTCCAGCTCGACAAGGACATGCCGCCGTACGAGATAGCCGAGGTCCTCGGGGCCCGGGCCTCCGACCTGCGGAACCAGGGGTACGGCAGTGACTCCCCGGAGCTCGACCAGGTGGACACCGCCCGCGCGATCCTGGGTGACCCCTACAAGCGCGACATCTACGAGGCTGCGCTGTACGGCCCTGAAGATGACGTGGTGAACATCCGGTGGTTGCACGACCTCGCGGACTCCCAGTCACCCAGCTTCCCGGCCGCGACGTCCGCCGCGCCGACCGGGTACCCGTCCTACGACGCGTATGAGCCTCAGCCGGCCAGCGCCGACCAGGGGGACGACCAGGGGGCGGGCGGCCTGAGTGGAATCGGCGGACCGTCCGCTGAAGCCACCCGTGAGCACAGTGTCGACGATGCGGCCGGGTCCTCGTCCGACCTGGAGGCCACCCGGGTGACGGCCGCCGTACCGGAGCCCGAGTCTGATTACGGGACCTCCGGGGTGCAGGGGGCGTACGGGACGTACGGGCGGGGATCGGCGGATGCGAGTGGATCCGATGAACCCGCCACGGATACTGGGGCAGGTACTGACCTCTCCGCCGGTGACGGCCCCACTTACCAGGCCCCGACGCAGAACGCGTGGCAGCAGCCTGCCCCGTCTGCACAGTCCGGCGGGTTCGGCGGTGGCCAGCACGCGGCACAGCCCGGCCAGTTCTCGCAGCCGCAGCAGCCCCCGCAGCGTCCCGGTTCCCAGCTGGACACGAGCAACTGGGGGGTCGGTGACCGTAGGCGGAGCGAGTCGAAGATCTACCTGGCCATCCTCGCGATCATCGCCGTGGGCATGATCTACCCGCTCATCGTCCTGCTGACCGCCGGGCCGGATGACCTGGGCGCCGGCCTGTCGGTGATGAAGGCGACGCTGTTCACCCTCGCCCACGTCGCGGCCTGGGTCAGCATCAACGAGATCATCTGGGGCGTCCGCAAGATCGTGGCGCCGAATCGACCGACGGAGAAATAGCTTGACAGAGACGCACAGTCAGGAACCTGGAACCCCCCGCAACCCGGAGGGGCCCGCCGCACCTGCCGCACCCGGTGGGGTCGGCGGCATGACGAAACTGCAGTACGCCCACGCCCTGGTGACTCATCCGTTGATTGCCGCGGTAGCTACCGGGCTGCTCGCCCTCGTGGCGGTCGTCGGCCTGTCGCTTCCGTGGGCCAGGACTGTGGTCAGTGCAGGGCAGGCGGGGTCCGAGGACGCCGACATGATTCTCACGATGTCGGGCTTCGGCATGGTGAAGAGCACGTTTGAGGCCGTCGGCCTGCAGGAGTCGTGGATTGAGGCGACGTTCCTCTCCATTGCCGTCGTCCTGCTGTTCCTGGTCCTGGCGAGTGCGGTGCTTGTGGCTTTCACCCCACTGCGACGGATCGCCGCTGTGATCGTGGCCGGTAGCGGTGCGGGGCTCACGGCATACTCGATCTACGGTCTGGTGACCGGGTTGGGGCTCGACGACAAACTCTTCACGGACGACACCTCGGGGCTGAGCGAGCAGGAATCGGCGATCATCAAGTCCCTTCTCGACTCGCTCACCGCCTCGACCGGCCCGGGCGAGTACGTGGTGCTGGTCGCCGGGGTTCTTCTCCTCGCGCTCGGTGGTTATGTTGCTGTCCGTTCCGGGTTTCCGTGGCTACCGTCTTCTGGCGACGGTGCCGGGAGTGTCGCTGGTGGCAGCGTAAACGCTGCCGGTGACGTGCACCCGTGACAGACGACCGCTGACGGAGACGACCGGGCAGCAACCCTCGCGTGTTGAACGACGACGCCTCCTATTCCCGTCCGTTTCGAGTCCGTGCTGATCCCTCTGACTGTCTGACAGAGATCATGGCGGGTCCTCTGCTTCCCGGAATCGCCGACGTCGGGCGTCGCCGGGATGACGCCGGGTCGTGGGGTGGTCGTTGTGGACGGGGCGACGCTCCGGATCGACGCTGACCGGTGGAATCCAGTGGACGCGCCGCCCGCTACCCGGAGGAGCAGGAATGGTCCACCACCGGTCCGGATGCTGGCGCGTGTCGTCCACACGAGCGTGCATGCCCGGGGACACGAGCGTGAGGTTCTCGAGGTCGGTGCAGCCACCGGCACTCCACCCGTCGATGTGGTGTACATGGCAGTGTGCAGGTGCGGAGTCGGTTCCCGGTGCCGAGCTGATCCCTTCTTCTCCGACGAGGGCGAGGTACTGGCTGAGGTCGCCGAGACGCCGGGTCCGTCCGAAGCTCAGGGTCCGCCCCTCGACATCAAGGATCTGCAGGTAAGTCTCCAGTCCGTGCGGCCCGGCGAGGAGCGTTGTGGCGGGAACATGTGTGCCGACGTCGGTCAGCACGGTGCCCGTCGGATTGACGAACTGATCGACCGACATGACGGCGACGATGGTGGTCGCGCCGCGCCCCGGGGTGAGTGCGCGACCGCGTCCGTATCCGGCGTGGACGGCCGCGGCGAGGGCGTCGTGTCGACGTTGGTCGGGTGTACGGTCGTCAGCGTCGCGGTCAGCCTCGTCGACCAGGTCACCGGTCTTGGCGTAGTCAGCCATCAGGCGCTGCAGCGCCGCGGCCAGTTCCGGCGTGAGGGTGCCCTGCACCGGGGTCATGCCGTCGCAACGTTGTCTCCCGAGGGTGAATGAACGCAGCCGGGAATGGTCCTTCTCCGTGTACGGCTCCTCGGCCCCGACGAGGTCGAGCAGGAAAGCGCGCAGGGAGTCGAGTACGTCGGGCCCCTGCTTCCTGGCCAGATTGGCAATCGGTCCATCTGCGATGCGGGTGATTTCGGCCTGGACGTTCTGGGGCAGGGCGCGGATCTGCTTGTCGGCTTTCTCGACACCGGCGGCATCGAGGTGTCCTTCGGCGACGAGAGCCGCCAACTCGGGCATGTGGTCCTCGTGTGGAGTGGTGGGATCGGGACCCCACGGGTCCGGCCGCTCGGCGACGCGCGACCATGACGCGAGCCGACAGCGGGCGTCACGCATCGTCGTCGTGAAGATCCTGCTCACGGCACGGGCCTTCCGCTGGATGCCAACCGGCAGCTCCGATTCATGACCCGACAGGAATGCGGCGTCAGCGACGGTCAGCTTCTTGCGGGATCGTTCCATGCGCGCCACAGCCTGCAGCCTGTCGGTGCCGGAGAGTCGGGACCAGGTGTCCGGACCATGTGCGATGATGTCCTCCACCGCAGCATCCAGCGCAGACAGTGCTTCCAACAGGGCAGTCGTGGAGCCGACCGGCGGTACCGGAGGTTGCTGCTGTGGCATACGGTGTCCCCCCTGTGAGACTCGAACATGAGTTTCTGTTGTCCCTACCAACATGCTTCATCTTCTACTGACTGCACAGTATCATTCGAATGTTTGTTCGTCAAGCAATGTTCGTTGTGTTCATGATCGACCACCCGATGAGCTACTCCCCGCCGGAGGGGCACTAACGTGCACCGTGACGAGACGAGGACAAGAAAAGTGAATTGTGCCGGACGGCACCGGAGAGTGACACAGCATGGACAGAGACACCTGGGGCCGTGGGGACGGACAACAGTCCCCGCCCGACTACCAGCCGCAGAACCCGTACCACCGACCGCAACAGGCCGTCCCGTCAGCAGGAGCCCCCGAGCCACGGAGTGGTCTGGTCGTTACCGTCGTCATCGCGGCCCTTGCCGTGCTCATCGCCGTAGGGACGGTAGGCCTCTGGCTCATCGGCAGGGACTCGAGCCCCGCTGACTCGGCGGTACCCGGCGCTTCACCGTCAGAGTCGCTCGACGACTACCTCGTCGACGGACAGGATGGTCCCGCTGCCGAAGACTTCATTCCGGAGGACGGCCTACCGCCGGGGCTCGGCTACACCGGGTACCTCGATAACGAGAACGCGGTGTGTGACGGCTTCGACACCTGGGTCTACGCCGGCGAGGGCGGGGGAGCGGCGGTGGTCGTGTGCGTCTCGGACGCCGACGACACGCTGTACATGCGGGGTGACTTCACCACCGGCGTCGCACGGGGGGACGTCGCGACGGATGAGGAGGTGGACATCGTCGACGGCATCTACACCGTCGGAGTCGACGGTGGCGTAGTCGAATTCTTCGGAACCGAACTGTGGTTCACCACCGGTGACGGAGCAGAACCTCTGGCCCGGTTCGACGACTTCTGGTACGACGACACCGTCTGGGGCCCCTGAAGTCCCTGGGGCCCTGAGGCTGCAGCCTCAGAACTTGCTGAAACGGTTCGTCAGGTTCTCTTCGAGTTGCGTCCAGCCGTTCGCCTCTTCGTCGAAGGGGGCGGTCGGCGTCGCCGCAGAGGGCGAACCGAGCATGTAGGCGATGTAGTCCTGGAGGCGGGGGTACGCCAGTAGAACCTTGTTCACTCCGTCGTCCTGCGCCCAGTCCGCGGCATCGGCGAGCAGCTCGTAGGCGCGTCCCAGCTGGTCGGTGTCCACAGCGTCGATGCCCTCGGTGATATCGCTGCGCAGACCGGTGAAGCCGTAGACGTTTGACGGATGCACCTCGACCTCCAGCTCCCCGGCGTTGGCCAGAGTCACCAGATCCCCCCAGGTCTCCATCTCGGCGAGATCATGGTCCTTCGCGTCGATCATCCACCGCACCAGGGAGCGGGATGACGTGAAAGTGTTGATCTCACCCCGGTGCCCCAGGAAGACCGGCGACCGGTTCCCCACGTAGCACCGCAGGGTGTAGACGGTGGTGCCGTCCACCGTGACACGGATCGGATCGATCCCGGCGTTTCCCCACGGGGTCGTGTCGTACGGGTCGGCGGCTGAATCTGCGTCGTCACCCTCGGCACCGTCTGCGTCCCCGGCGGTGGCTGGGGTGTCTGCGGAGGTTGCGGAGGCCGCGGTGACATCCGCCGTTCCGGCCGCCCCGGCAGCCGTGGAAGGTGAGTCGGTGGCGTCCCCGGGGGCTGATGCGGCGTCGTCGATCCGTTTCTGTGCTGCAGCGACGAGACTGGCGGCATTGTCACCGAGATCCGGCGTGACCAGAGCCTCGTCGACGGCGTCGAGGATCTCCACCCAGTTGTCCCGCACCGTGAATCCCACGCTCGACCATTCGGCGAGGCCGTTCTCCCCGGCGTAATGGTCCTGTCCACGGCTGACGTTGGCCAGGACGGAGTAGGACCGGAACCAGCGGTTGATCCGGTCGATGCCGCAGACCGTCCCGAGTGAGCGCAGCACCTGGAAAGCGTTGGAGACCGTCCGGGTGTTCTCGAACGACGGCCGTCCGGCGAGGTTGTTGGGCAGCTCGATGAAGCTGATGCTGCCGCCCCTGCGGGGTGTCACCTTGGTCTCGGCACCGTCCATGAACGCCGGCCAGTCCGGGTGCCCGGCCAGGTCGTGGGCCGAGGAGGCGGTGATCCCGGCGAGCAGCGCCGCCGGTGACTCGAACGCGAAGACCCCGGAGTCGTCACCGAGGAAAGCCTGCCACTGCTCGCCGCGGGACACCCAGCCCGGGGCCCAGAGGGTGTAGTACGTGCCGGAGGTTGTCTCGAGCTCGAGGGTCACGATTCCGTTGTCTGCCATGACGACAGATGTTAGCTGGAAGGACGACCGCGGTCGATGACCGGACCACCGTGTGCGCCCGCAGCGGAGAAGAGGTCGGCCTTGAGTACCGCCGGCACTGTCGGTGGGGGCTCCCCGAGGAACTGCTGGATGTTGTATTCCGGTACCGGGGGTGTGGTGGTGATGCGGGCAAGGCCGCGGTTGGTGGGCATGGGTGTCTCCTCTCAGGCGGTGGGTCGGTAGAAACCGAGGAACCCCATGCCGATGTTCTCTGTTCTCACCGGGTTGACCTGGACCGGGTCACCGGCCTCGATCATCTGGCCGTCGCCGGTGACCATCGCGACGTGACCGTCCCACACCACCAGGTCTCCAGGGGCCAGTTGGTCTTCACTGACCTGGGCTCCGACGGCCTGCTGGTCGGCGGTACGGGGGAGGTCGACCCCGGCCTGGCCGTACGCCCACTGTGTCAGTCCGCTGCAGTCGACGCCTGTCGACGGGGATGTACCGCCCCACACGTAGGGCGTCCCCAGTGCGGACGTCGCCGCCTCCACCGCGGCTGCCGCCTGCGGGGTCGGTGCGCCCGGGACAGCGGCGTCCCCGACCGGTTCCCCCGTCCCGGAGGTCGGGGGTGCTGTCTCTGACGACCCGGCCGCCGACGGTCCCGAGGGTTCCCACGGTCCCGCCAGTTCCGCAGGTGCCTCCGGCAGCCTCGCCTCCGCTGCGGTGACGCGGTTGACGAGTGCCTCGAGCTCCGTCCCCAGTGCAGTGAGACGGGCCTGCGCCTGCGCCAGGTGTGTGCAGGCGATCTGCAGTGCAGCAGCCGGCGTGGTCGGTGAGAGCGGGGCGACGACGACCGAGCGAGGATCTGCCGCAGACACTGCTCGGCGATC
Organism: Corynebacterium sp. CNJ-954; assembly: GCF_001942345.1. GTDB lineage: Bacteria > Actinomycetota > Actinomycetes > Mycobacteriales > Mycobacteriaceae > Corynebacterium. The sequence continues at coordinate 24,730 of NZ_MKKI01000001.1, read as the reverse complement.
TCCAGGATGTCGACGGCGGCACGGTTCACCGCGGCTGCCCCGTCCTGAGCCACGGTGTCCACCTCCGCGGAGACCTCGAGGAGTTCGGTCGCGCCGACACCGGCCGCGGTCAGACGCTGGACGGCTGCGGTGCCCGCTGCGCCACGCAGGACGGCGTCCACGGCGGACGGGATGTGCCGGGTCAGTTCGGCGACGAGATCGGCTGGAGGCCCTGCCCCGGCATCCGTGAGAGGCGAGAGCGGATGCAGCCCGGGTACAGCGGCATCGGGGACGAGCCGACGAATGGGCTCGACCAGGGCGAGGAGGTCGGTCATGCGAGCCGTCCGGTGTGCAACGTCCTGAAGGACGTGGTGGCCGCGTCCTCTGCGTCGTTCAGTCCGTCGGCGACGGAGCTGAGCGAGGTGGCGCCTGCACGGTAGAAGCTGGCGAAGTCCGCGAGGAGACCGACCTGTCGTTCGCGTGCCTGGTGCAGCGTCGCTGCCAGACGCGCCGCCTGCGGGACACCGGCGGTCAGGACCATCGGCTGACCGGGCACCGTCGAGGAGAGCCGGTCGGCGAAATCGCCGATGCGGGTCACCACCGTTCTGAGGACGTCGGTGTCGGCGGCCAGCACCGCCAGGGAGCCGTTCGGGGACGTATCTACGATTGCCATGGTGAGAGAGACTCGCCCGGGTGCCCGGAGGTTCCCCACGATCGTGGGTTATTTTGGACGGTATGGCAGAGACACAGCGGACACAGCGGTCGCAGCGAACCGGGAAGAGCAGCGTGACAGAGTCAGGCACGGACAACGGCATGGAGGTTGTCGAGGTCAACCATCCGCTCGCCGCGTCGCGGCTGACGATCATGCGGGACGCCCGCACCGACAACGTCGCTTTCCGGGGAGCACTGGCTGACCTCGGGGCGATGCTGGTCTACGAGGCGGCACGGGACCTGGAGACCGAGGAGTTCGCTGTGGAGACCCCGGTTGCGACGGCGACGGGACGGCGGCTGGCGGACCCACCGATCATCGTCCCTATCATCCGTGCGGGCCTGGGGATGATCGACCCTGCCCTGTCGATGATCCCTGACGCCCAGGTGGGCTTTCTGGGGATGGCCCGGGACGAGGAAACCCACGAGCCGGTGCCCTACCTCGAGGCGCTGCCGGACGATCTGTCGGGGCGTACCGTCTTCCTCGTTGACCCGATGCTGGCCACCGGTGGCTCGCTGCTGCACGGTCTGCGACTCGTGGCCGAGCGCGGTGCGACGGAGATCGTCGTGGTCTGCATGGTGTCCGCGGTACCGGGCGTCGAGGCGGTACGTGACTCCGGGTACCCGGTGAAGCGGTTGGTCACCGCCACGATTGACCCGGAACTCGACGGGAACGCCTACATCGTCCCGGGCCTGGGCGACGCCGGGGACCGCCTCTACGGGCCACGCAACATCGACCTCACCGACCCCCGCTAGCAGTTCACCCCCGGACAGCGGCGACAGTGGCGGTGAGGCGCTCCAGCGACGCCTCGACCTCACCGACGTCGGTGCCGGGGGCTCCGGCGACCTGGAGGTAGAACTTCGCCTTCGGTTCCGTCCCCGAGGCGCGGGCGATCACGCGGCAGGCCAGCTCGGGGACGGACGAGTCCTCACCAGTTGCCCAGGTCAGCCGCACACCGGAGGTCGGATCCTTCCCGTCGAGCGGGCCGGTGGTCACCGGCTGCCCGGAGGTGAGCGCCGCCGGGGGCGACTGGGCCCAGTCGGCCACCAGCTGTGCGGCTGCGGCGGCGGAGTCGCAGCGCACCGGGATCTGGGTGGTGCGCACCGGGCCGAACTCCTTGTCCAGGTGGTCGAGTTCGTCCTGCAGGGAGGAGCCGGCCGCCTTGAGTTCCGCCGCCCAGGTGGCTGCGAGCAGGGCGGTCGCGAAGCCGTCCTTGTCCGCCACGATCTGGGGGAAGGGGCAGGTGCCGATCGCCTCCTCGTAGGCGTAGGTCAGCTCGCCCGGGGCATCGTCGGCCGCGCGGGCGAGGTTCTTGAAGCCGGTCATCGTCTCCCGGAAGTCCCACCCGCGGGCCGCGGCGATCCGCCCCAGCAGGCTGGAGGACACCACCGTCGTGGCGACGACGGACGCCGGCCCGTCGCCGTGGGAGCGGAGGTCGACGGCCCGCTGGGCGAGCAATGGGCCGGTCTCGTCGCCGCGCAGCATCCGGAACCCGGAGTCCGCGTCGGCGTCGGGGATGCCGATCATGCACCGGTCGGCGTCCGGGTCCAGGGCGATCAGCAGGTCAGGGCGGTCACCGGGTGCGGCTGCACCGGCCTGTGACAACAGGAGGTCACAGGTTCCGGGCTCCTCGGGGTTCGGGAAACCCACGGTGGGGAACTCCGGGTCCGGCCAGCGTTGGGGGACGACGGTCTCGGGGCGGTGGAAGCCGGCCCGCCGGAACGCCTCCTCCAGGGTGCTGCCGCCCACGCCGTGCAGCGCAGTGTAGAGCACGGTGAGGTCACGACGTGCCGCCAGCACCTGACCGTCCCCGGAGGACAACGGTGCGGCCACGGCGGAGACATACCCGTCGACCGCACCGAGATCGAGGGACACGGTGGTGGAGCGCGGGATGTCCGGTGCCTCCGGCTGCCCGTCGACCAGTTCCTCGATCTCACGGTCCGCCGGACTGACCAGCTGGGACCCTCCGGCGAGGAAGAGTTTGTAGCCGTTGTCTTCCTTGGGGTTGTGGCTTGCGGTGATCTGCACACCGGCGTCCAGACCGCGGTGCTTCACGACCCAGGCGATGACCGGGGTCGGCGCGGGATGGGCGATCAGGGTGACGTCGAACCCGGCACCCGCGAACGTTTCGGCCGCGGCACGCGCCATGGCGTGGGAACCGTACCGCGAGTCGTACCCGACGGCGACGCTCACCGGCGCGTCACCGGTGTGGCGGGCCCGCAACCACGCGGCGACGCCGCCGGTCGCGCGGGTCACCGTCGACACGTTCATCCGGTCCGGGCCCGGCCCCACGGGCGCGCGCAGACCGGCGGTCCCGAACCTCAGCTGTGCGGTCACCGGCCGACCTCCGTCCGTCCGTCGGCGTCGCCGAGTTTCTCCATCAACGTCCTCAGCAACGAACCCACCTCGGTGGCGGAGGCTGCCCCGGCCGCCAGCACCTCCTCGTGGTTCAACGCCTCGCCGGTGATCCCGGCCGCCAGGTTCGTCACCAGGGAGAGCCCCAGGACCTCGACACCCGCGGCACGCGCGGCGATGGTCTCGTACACCGTGGACATGCCCACCAGGCCGGCACCGAGGGTACGCAGCATCCCGATCTCCGCCGGCGTCTCGTACTGCGGTCCCGGCATCATCGCGTACACCGCTTCCCGCATACCCGGACGCAGCTCCTGCATCAGCGAACGCAGACCCGGGGAGTAGGCGTCCACCAGGTTGACGAAGTCTGCGCCGACCAGGGGTGTGCGTCCGGTCATGTTGAGGTGGTCGCTGATCAGCACCGGCTCGCCGACCGTCATGCCGTCAGCGAGACCGCCTGCGGCATTGGTCAGGACGAGTCGCCGTACGCCGGCGGCCGCCGCGGTCCGTACCGCGTGCGCCGTCCGCCACACCGGGTGCCCTTCGTAGCTGTGGGTCCGGCCCAGCAGGACAAGGACCCGGAGTCCGTTGAGCTCGAGGCTGCGGATGGTGCCGCCGTGGCCCTCCGCGGTCGGGGGCAGGAACCCGGGCAGGTCCGACATGGGGAACTCCGTCATGCCGGAGACCCCCTCGCCGGCACCACCGCACAGCACGTCCGCCGCAGGGCGCCACCCGGAACCGAGGACGACGGCGACGTCATGGGCGTCGCGGCCGGTCCGTCGGGCGAGTTCGGCGGCAGCGTCGGCGGCGACAGCAGCGGTGTCGGAGGGGGACATGTCTGGAGGGGCCACTGAATCAACCACTGAATCAACCATGGGACCAGCATAGGACGGGACGCCCTGCCGGGGTCCTGGTACGCCCCGCGATAGGCGTACGGGGGTGGCGTGACTAAGATGGCCGAGAATGGCTTTTCGGGCCCCGTCTGTTTATCTTCGCTAAGGAGCACCGCTTCAGTGAGCACTCTTGGTTCCGCCGACTCTGTCCCGGTGGTTGACGCCGTCGCCGCCTGGACCGTCGACAACCACGACACGGTGATCGGCTGGCGGCGCCACCTGCACTCCCACCCTGAGCTGTCCCACCAGGAGACCGGGACCACGCAGTTCATCGTCGAGAAACTGACGGAGGCGGGGCTCTCACCACGTCGACTGCCGGGGACCGGGGTCACCGTCGACATCGGGGGAGGGACGGGTGCACCGGCCATCGCCTTCCGCGCCGACATCGACGCCCTGCCCCTCACCGAGGTCACCGGCCTCGAGTTCGCGTCCCGCACACCCGGAGTGATGCACGCCTGCGGTCACGACATCCACACCACCGTGGTGCTCGGCCTGGCCTGTGCACTTGCCGAATATGACCGGGAACACGGACTCGACCAGCAGGTCCGGTGTATCTTCCAGCCTGCCGAGGAGGTCCTCGACGGCGGGGCGACCGATGTCATCCGCGCCGGGGCGTTGGAGGGGGTCAGCCACATCTTCGCCGTGCACGCGGAGCCGAAACTGCGCGCCGGGCAGATCGGGGTGCGCACCGGCGCGATCACCTCGGCGACCGACGTCGTCGAGCTCATCGTGCGTGGACCCGGTGGGCACACGAGCCGACCACATCTCACCGCCGACGTGATCTACGCCGTCGGGCTGCTGATCACCCAGCTGCCGGGCCTGCTCTCTCGCCGGGTCGATCCGCGCACCGGCACGGTGCTGACGTTCGGCGCCGTGAGCGGCGGGTCGGCGTTCAACGCCATTCCCCAGGAAGCCACCCTGCTGGGGACATTGCGGACCGGGAGTCCCACGGTGTGGCGGGAGCTGGACACCGTGTTCCCCCGGCTCGTCGAGCAGATCCTGGCACCGACCGGCGCCACCGCGGAAATCCGCTACACCAAGGGCGTCCCGCCGGTCACCAACGACGACGCCTGTACCGCCATCATGGCGCAGGCGGTGAAGGACGTCGACCCGCATGCCCTGCAGGAGGCGCCGCAGTCCTCCGGCGGGGAGGACTTCAGCTGGTACCTCGAACATGTCCCCGGTGCCATGGCACGGCTGGGCGCCTGGACCGGCTCGGGGGAGAAGCCGGACCTGCACCAGCCGAATATCGTGTTCGACGAGGCCTGCCTCCCGGTGGGCATCCGGATGTTCGCCGGCGTGGTGGACCAGTTCGCCCGGTTCGGACGTCCCGGGCGCGGAAGCTTCACCGACTAGCTGTCGCTGCCGTCCCTGCCGTCGCTGCTGTCTTTCCCGTTTCTGCCGTCCTTACCGAACCTGCCGACGGCCCCTTTCATCGCGCGTTGTGCGATGTCCATGGCATCGCCTGTCATCTCGGAGGTACGCAGTTTACGGCGGGCCTTCTGTTCCTCCAGCGCGAGTTGCTGGGAATGCTGCTGCTCCTCCAACGCCAGCTGGTGCTCGCGGCGCAGCCGGCGCACGCGGGCACGTTCCAACGCCTCCGGACTGGGGGTGTGCCAGGACTCCGGGCCGATCTTCAGCACGTAGAGCAGCACCGCCATCGCCGGGATGAGCAGCAGGATGATCGCCGAGGCGTCGCTGCCGAGCGCGATCGCCCCTCCGACGGCGCCGAGCGTGGTCAGGGCCATGATCCCGGCCCGCGGCCGTGATCCGCGCCGGTGCTGTTCGGCGAGTTCTCCGGCGGAGTAGACCGAGACGTCCGTGCCCGGTGACACCGGCTGACCGGGCGGGCCGGGCTGGTTGGGCAGTGCCGGCAGGTCGCGGAAGAGGACGTCCAGTTCCTGCCGCGTCTGTGCCGCTGCGGCGTCCTTGCACCGCTCGTCGTACTCGGTCAGGGTGATACGTCCGTCGGCGAAATGGACGGCGAGGACGGACAACGCGGCTTCGCGGTCGGCGTCGCCGATGCGGACGGCGGGGTCGCGGGGGTCACGGGACATGTGCACCAGTGTAGAGCAGGGGCCCTACGCCCAACCGAGGGTCCGTTCGACGGCCTTGTTCCACAGGGCGTAGGCCTCGTCGCGTTCCGACGCCGAGACGTCCGGGATGTAGGAGTGCTCCTCCTGCCACAGCCGCCGGATCTCCTCGACGTCCTCGAAGAAGCCCGTCGCCAGGCCGGCGGCGTAGGCCGCACCCAGCGCCGTGGTCTCGGTGATCTTCGGTACGGTGACCGGAACCCCGAGCTGGTCGGACTGGAACTGCATCAGCAGGGAGTTCACGACCATGCCACCGTCGGCACGCAGGTGTGTCAGCGGAACACCCGAGTCCGCGTTCATCGCGTCGACGACCTCACGGGTCTGGAAAGCGGTCGCCTCCAGGGCGGCGCGGGCGATGTGTGCCTTGGTGACGTACCGGGTCAGCCCGGCGACCACGCCACGCGCGTCCGGCGCCCAGCGTGGTGCCAGCAGGCCGGAGAAGGCCGGAACCACGACACATCCGCCGTTGTCGTCGACACTGCGGGCCAGCCCCTCGACCTCGGAGGACGACGAGATGAGACCGAGGTTGTCGCGCAACCACTGGATCAACGACCCGGTCACAGCGACCGACCCTTCGAGGGCGAACACCGTGGGCTGGTTGCCGAGCCGGTATGCCACCGTGCTGAGCAGACCGTGGGAGGACGTCTCCAGGGTCGTGCCGGTGTTCATGAGCAGGAAGTTACCGGTCCCGTAGGTGCACTTCGCCTCACCCGGCTCGGTACACGCCTGGCCGAAGGTGGCTGCCTGCTGGTCACCGAGGATCCCCGCGATGGTGACGCCGTTCACCGGTCCGGAGCGCTGCACCCGCCCGACCTGCTCGGAGGAGCTGACGATCTCGGGCAGCAGCGACATCGGCACGCCCATCGCCTCACAGAGCTCCGGATCCCACTTCTGGGTCCGCAGGTCCATGAGCATGGTGCGCGAGGCGTTGGTGACGTCCGTGATGTGCCGGACGCGGTGACGACGGTTGGTGGAGTTGCGCCGTGAGCGGCGGGTGAGTTCCCAGATGATCCAGGTGTCCATCGTGCCGAAGGCCAGTTCACCGCGTTCGGCGCGTTCGCGGACACCCTCCACGTTGTCGAGGATCCAGCGGATCTTGGGTCCTGCGAAGTAGGTCGACACCGGCAGCCCGGTCCGCTCACGGAAAAGGTCGCCGTGCTCTGCGTCCAGACGGGAGCAGAAGTCGCCTGTGCGGTTGTCCTGCCAGACAATCGCGTTGTACACGGGCTCACCGGTCTCCCGGTCCCAGATCACGGTCGTCTCGCGCTGATTGGTGATGCCGAGTCCGGCGAGGTCCTCGGTGCCGATGTCGGCCCGCGCGACCGCATCGGCGATGACTCTGCGGGCGTTGAGGCGGATCTCCTCCGGGTCGTGTTCGACCCAACCGGGTTTCGGGAAGATCTGCCGGTGCTCCAGCTGGCTGACGGTGTGGACCGCCCCTGCCGCGTCGAAGACGATGGCGCGGGTGGACGTCGTGCCCTGGTCCAGCGAGAGGACGTACCCCCGGTGCTGTCCGCCGGACTTCCCGCCGGACTTCCCTGGACGGCCGGAGCGGAAGAAACTGCTGAACCGGTCGACCATCAGACGATCTTCAGCAACGGCTGCGACTTTGTGACACCGTCCCCGGCCGCCACACCGAGTTCACACACGGTACCGGCCTTGTGGGCCTTCACCGCGTTCTCCATCTTCATCGCCTCGATGACCAGAAGCTGGTCACCCTCGGCGACCGCCGCCCCGTCCTCGACCAGGACGGTGACCACGGTGCCCTGCATCGGTGCGACGGATGTGTCGCCGGAGACCTTGACTTCCCGGCGTCCCGTGCTCTTGCGCGCCCGGCGGCGGGGACCCCCGGTGCCGACAAGGTCGCCAGGGACTGAGACCTCGACACGACGGCCGTCGACCTCGACGGTGATCCGGCGGGCCGGGACGGCTTCTGCGGCCTCTGCGGCATCGACGGAACCGGTGTTCCCGGTGTCCTCAGTGGCCAACTGGTTGTCCCACTCCTCCTCGATCCACCGCGTGTAGACGTCCAGGGAGTCACCGGTGAAGGCAGGGTCGTCGAGCACCGCCCGGTGGAAGGGGATCACCGTGGGGAGCCCCTCGACGACGTACTCGTCCAGGGCCCGGCGCGCACGGCTCAGTGCCTGCTCGCGGTCATCACCGGTGACGATGAGCTTGGCGAGCATCGAGTCGAACTGCCCGCCGATGACGGCACCCTGTTCCACCCCGGAATCCACCCGGACGCCCGGGCCCGACGGCTCCCGGTAGGTGGTCAGGGCACCCGGGGCGGGCATGAAGTTCGCTGCGGCGTCCTCACCGTTGATACGGAACTCGATGGAGTGGCCGCGCAACTCCGGGTCGCTGGTCCGGGAGAGCTCACGCCCCTCGGCGATCCGGAACTGCTCACGCACCAGGTCCCAGCCGGCGACCTCCTCGGTGACGGGGTGCTCCACCTGCAGACGGGTGTTGACCTCGAGGAAGGAGATCAGGCCGTCGGAACCGATGAGGAACTCCACGGTCCCGGCACCCTGGTATCCGGCGGCGCGGAGAATGTCCTTGGCGGAGCTCCGCAGGCGTGCGTCCTGGTCCGCGGTGAGGAACGGTGCAGGGGCCTCTTCGACGAGCTTCTGGAAACGACGCTGCAGCGAGCAGTCACGCGTGGACGCCACGACGTAGTTGCCGTGGGCGTCGGCCAGCACCTGGCACTCCACGTGCCGGGCGCGGTCCAGGTAGCGCTCCACGAAGCACTCGCCGCGTCCGAACGCCTTCTCCGCCTCACGGGTGGCGGAGTCGAAGAGTTCGGGGATCTCCTCGACGGTGTGGGCGACCTTCATGCCGCGACCGCCGCCGCCGAACGCGGCCTTGATGGCGACCGGCAGGCCGTGCTCACCGGCGAAGGCGATGATCTCCCCGGCGTCGGCGACCGGCTCGCTGGTGCCCGGCACCATGGGGGCGTCGACCTTCTGGGCGTAGTGGCGCGCGGTGACCTTGTCGCCGAGCTCCGCGATGGCGTTGGGGGACGGGCCGATCCAGGTCAGGCCCGCCTCCACGACCGCCGCAGCGAAGTCGGCCCGCTCAGAGAGGAAGCCGTAACCGGGGTGGACGGCGTCCGCACCGGAGCGCACGGCGGCGTCGACGACTTTGCCGATGTCGAGGTAGGAGTCCGCCGGGGTGGAGCCGCCGAGAGCGAAAGCCTCGTCGGCCATGCGCACGAACGGTGCGTCGGCGTCCGGCTCGGCGTACACGGCGACAGAGGTTATCCCCTCATCCCGGGCAGCCCGGATCACCCGGACGGCGATCTCGCCACGGTTGGCGATCAGCACCTTCGACAACTTCCGGGTCTCTACCGGCACGTTCACTCCTCACAACAACGGGTCACACACATGACTCACACAAGACTCTACGACGTTACTACGACAACCAGCGTCGGTCACAGACGGAATGTTTCAGGCACCTGTCGCGATCGGCATCCGGACCATGTTCCCCCACTCCACCCACGAGCCGTCGTAGGCGCGGACATCGTCCCATCCCAGCAGGTGGTGCAGGACGAACCACAGGTGGGCGGCACGTTCCCCGGCATGGCAGTACGGCACCGTGGCGCCGGAAGCGTCCAGCGCGGAGAACACCTCGTCGAGTTCCTCGCGGGTCCGGAAGCGGTGGTTCGGATGCAGTGTCGCCCGCTGCGGGATGTTCACCGCACCGGGGATGTGCCCGCTCCGGCAGACCGGGATGTGGGTGACGGCGTCGGAGTAGCCGGAGTAGGTGTCCGGCTGACCGCTTTCCGCCGCACTACCGTGCTCCAGCGTGCCGATACCGATGAAGTCCTCCGGATCACGTAGGTCGATCAGCTGCAACGCATCGTGCCGGGAGCGCACCTCGTCGACGAAGATGCGGTGGGAGGCGTCGTCGCGTTCCACCACGGGGTACCCGGACGTGGGCTCCGGCGGGGCATCGTACGAGGTCTCTCGCTCGTCCTGCATCCACGCCTCACGGCCGCCGTCCAGCAGCCGGACGTCAGGGTGCCCGAAGAGCTCGAAGACCCAGAGAGTGTAGCTCGCCCACAGATTCGAGTCGTCGCCGTACAGCACCACTGTGTCGTCCCGTGTGATCCCCTTGGCGTCCATGAGACGGGCGAAGCCTTCCCCGTCGAGGAAGTCCCGGGTGACCGGGTCACCGAGATCCTCGTGGAGGTCGATGCGGATGGCGGTAGGGAGGTGGCCGATGTTGTAGAGGATGGGGTCGGAGTCCGACTCCACCACCTTCAACCCGGGGCCACCCAGCTTCGCGCCGAGCCAGGAGCTCGTGACGAGCTTGCCCGGGTGGGCGTACTGCCGAAGATTCGGGCTGGGGTCCAGTTCGATTCCCACGGGTGAGGGCACCGCCTTTCATGTCGTCACAAGAAGTCTAGCGTCCACGGGTCGGTGAATCGCGATCGTGAGGCAAACAGCTGTGAAACCGCACAGTACAGGATGGGACGGGGCTGCTGATCCACACGGTTTGAGCATTCAGGTCAGAATTCCGGGTGGGGTGTGACCTGAGGACTCAATCGCAGGGCCGACGGTGGGGGAGCCCGTGCCTACCGGTTCCAGAAGTCCGAGACGTCCAGCCCGAAGCCGGCCAGCGTCCGCCGCACCAGCGGGAGGGACAGCCCGATCACGCTCGAGGGGTCGCCCTCGATCCGGTCGATGAACCAGCCGCCCAGTGCCTCGAGGGTGAACGCACCCGCGCACTGGAGCGGCTCACCGGTGGCTGCATAGGCCTCGATGTCGCGGTCGGAGGCGTCGGCGAAGTGCACGACCGTGTCACTCGCCCCGGTGACGGTCTCCCCGCGGAAGGTCACCGCGTGGCCGGTGATCAGTGTCGCCGTCGCGCCGCGCTGTTGCCGCCACCGTTCGACGGTGCGTTCCACGGTCAGGGGTTTACCCTGCAGCTCGCCGTCGAGCAGCAGCATGGAGTCCGCGGCGATGACGACGGCCCCAGAGTCCTGCCCAGAGTCCAGCCGGTCGCTGTACTGGGTGAGTACGGCCTGGGACTTCGTCTGCGCCAGGTGGCAGACGACCTCCGCCGGCGTCGGGTCGGGTATCCGGGAGTGCAGCTCTGCGGTGGCCGCGTCCTCGTCGACACCGGGCACGAGGATCTCCGGCTCAACCCCGGCTGACCGCAGCACGGACAGTCGCGACGGGGACGATGACGCCAGGATCACCCGGGCAGCCGGGGAGCGGCGCGGCTCAGACACGGAAGCCAGTCGGGTTGAAGGTCCCGGTCGCGTTCCGGTGTCCGGGCAGCTGCTCGGCGGGGGTTCCCCAGGTCCCGCGGGAGCTGGTCCGGGCACGCATCCGGTTGATTTCGCGGGGGTCGGAGCCGGCGGACGAGCTCGCCGCGTCGGCGGCCTCGGCGAGGAGGACGGAGAGTGCGCGTCCGATGGCCGCGGTCTCGGTGTCGTCGGGCCGACCCTTGAGGACGGTGAAGGGCGTGGTGTCGGGGACAGTCATGGAGGCTCCTCTACAGCGGCAGGTTGCCGTGTTTGCGGGCGGGGGAGTCGACGACCTTGCGTTCCAGCAGTCCGAGACCGTCGATCACCTGGGAACGGGTTCGGGACGGGGGAATGACGGCGTCGACGTAGCCGCGCTCGGCGGCGGCGTAGGGGTTGACGAGGTTCTTCTCGACCTCGTCGGTGAGTTCGACAGTCAGGGCGGCGACGTCCTTCTTCCGACGTTCCGCCTTCGCCAGCGTATCGGCGTGGACGGCGGCGACGGTGTTCTCGGCGTCAGCGTTGGAGATCTGTGCGCTCGGCCACGCGAAGACGAGGTCGGCACCGATGTTCTTGGACCCCAGGGCGATGTAGGACGTCCCGTACGCCTTGCGGGTCACCACGGTGACGATGCCCACGCTCGCCTCCGCCACGGCGTACAGCAGGGAGGCTGAGCGGCGCAGCAGCCCGTTGCGTTCCTCGTCCCCGCCGGGCATGAAGCCGGGGGAGTCGACGACGAACACGACCGGGAGGTTGAAGGCGTCGCAGGTGCGGATGAACCGGGCAGCCTTCTGTGCCGCGGCGGCGTCCAGCGCTCCCGCGAGGACCATCGGCTGGTTGGCGACGACACCGACGCCGCGCCCGCCGATGCGGGCGAACCCGGTGAGGATGTTGCCCGCGAAGTCCGGCTGCAGCTCGAGGAAGGAATCCGCGTCCACGATGCCGGCGAGCACGTCGCTGACGTCGTAACCGGCCAACGGGGAGTCGGGGATCACGGAGTCCAGCTGTGCCGTGGCGGCAGAGTTACCGTCCGTCTCCTCACTGAACGGCACCGTCGAGCGGTTGTTGGACGGAAGCTGGCCGAGCAGGGTCTGGACGAAGTCCAGCGCAGCGCGGTCGTCCGCGGCGGTGTGGTGCGAGGTGCCTGTGACCGCGGCATGCGTCGCCGCCGAGCCCAGGTCGTCGGCGGTGACGTCCTCACCGACCACCCGTCGGGTGATCTCCGGGCCGGTCAGGTACAGCGAGGACGTTCCGTCCACCATCACGACGACGTCGGCGAGGACCGGCTGGTGGGCCTCGGTACCGGCCGTCGGCCCGGCGATCACCGAGATCTGCGGGACGACCCCGGACATCCGGGTGCGCAGGCGGTACAGGCGTGCGGCCATCCCCAGGGACACCACGCCCTCCTTCACGCGTGCGCCGGTCGAGTCATGCACGCCCACCAGGGGCACGCCCGAACGCAGGGCGAGCTCCATCACCTTCACGAGCTTCTCGGCGTGCACCTCACCCACGGTGCCGTCGAACACGGTGCCGTCCTGGGAGAAGATGCAGACCTGGCGGCCGTCGACGGTGCCGTAACCGGTGACGACACCGTCGGACACCGGGCGGGACCGGTCCATGCCGTAGGCGTTGGCGCGATGGCGTGCCAGCGCATCGATCTCGACGAACGAGCCGTCGTCGAGGAGGTGCTCGACCCGCTCGCGGGCGGTGAGTCGGCCGGCCTCGTGGACGGCGCCGACAGCTTCCTCGCCGACCGGGGCAGACGTCTCCTCGAGACGGATCCGGAGGTCCTCGAGTTTCCCTGCGGTGGTAGACGTGTCGACCTGGCGAGGGGCGGGGGTGGGTGAAGTCATGGCCTACAGTCTAGGAGGAAACGGTGCGGGCGTCGCCATACAGGTCGCCCGTGCGCGTGTGGGCGTTATCCTTGTGGCCATGACCGACTCCCCGACCGACTCCCGTGCCCCCTTCGACGCCACCCGTCTCTCCGCCGTCATCCAGGACAGGGACAGCAGTGTCGGCACCGTCACCGTCGTCGGCACGACGGGGTCGACCAACGCCGACCTGGCGGACGCGTTCCGTGCCGATCCGGGACTTGCCGACCGCACGGTGATCGTGGCGGAGGAACAGGTGACGGCCCGGGGCAGGCTGGGTCGTCGATGGTCGGCCCCGGCCGGAGCCCAGGTGATCATGAGTGTGCTGCTCCGCCCGTCCGTGCAGGACGTCCCACCCGAGCGGTTTGGGGAGCTTCCGCTGCTGATCGGCGTGGCAGTGGCCGAAGCAGCCCGCACAGTCGGGGTTGACGCCCGACTGAAGTGCCCAACGACGTCATCGTCGTGGACAGCCGGCCGGGTGACACTCCCCACGGCTACCGGAAGCTCGCCGGCATCCTCGTCGAAGCGGTGAGCCTTGACCCGGTGGCCGTCGTCGTGGGGGTGGGGCTGAACGCGTCGATCACCGCCGACGAGTTCGCCGAGGCAGGTGTGGAGGCAGGAACCTCCCTGACCGACCAGGGGGCCACCCTGGCGTCGGTGCACGACCGGGAGGCACTCGCCGCCGCTGAGCTGTCGTGGATCGTCGACGTCGACGAGGCGTGGCGTCGTGGTGGCCCGTCCCTGGAGAACCTGCGTCGTCGCTACCGGGAGTTGTCGGCGACACTCGGCACGCGGGTCCGCGCCGAGCTCCCGGGTGGTGAAGAGCTCACCGGCATCGCCGTCGACCTTGACGGTCAGGGTGGACTGGTCATCGAGACGGCTGCCGGTGAGCGGCGGACGGTCACCGCCGGCGACGTCGTCCACCTGCGGCCGGTGCCCGCCACGGACCAGAGGAACTAAGGTCTCTGTCGTGCCGAAGATAAATTTCGCCCCGGATGAGGAGGTCCTCGCCGAACTGAGTCCGTCGCGGCGCAGCACCCTGTTCCCGGTACTGGAACTCGTGGTGATCACCGGCGTGGTCTGGCTCGCGGTCGGGTTGCTCGACTCGTACCTGGGCAGCCTCGCCACGACCTGGGTCGGGTACGTTCCGGACAACATCGCCGACGTGCCCCGTCTGGTCGGTGAATCGGACACCGGCACCGCCACCGCAGCAGTGTGGGGGCGCAGGATCGTCCTGGTGGCATGGGTGTGGTTGAGCTGGCGCAGGTGCCTGCGTCACCTCTTGTTCCGGACACGGAGCCGGATGATACTCACGGATTCCCGCCTGATCACCGCCACCGGGCACATGCGCAGCCACATCGGCGAGGTGCCGTTGGCGCAGATCGTGGACGTCCGGGTGCACAAGTCCGAGGTCCGGGTGTTCCTCCGTGGCGGCGGTCGACCGCTGGTACTGCGGGACGTGCCCTATGCCAAGCGTTTCGCCCGTCTGGTGCATTCCCACATCCCGGTGCATCTGCCTCGGCCGCTATACTGAACCACCGTGACTGACGCGCAGAAGACCCCGGAAGAACCGCTGGACCGATCACATGCCCGTCCTGAGGCGCACTCGCCGGACATGCCGCTGGTCACCGTCATCGGTGACGGGCAGCTGGCCCGCATGATGCAGCAGGCGGGGATCGAGCTCGGCCTCACCGTCCGGCTCCTCGCCGGATCGATCGGTGCCTCGGCGGCCCAGGCCACCGCAGACGTCTGGCTGGGGGAGTACACCGACGAGAGCGTCGTCCGTGAGGTGTCCGCGGGGGCGGACGCGGTGACCTTCGACCACGAGCATGTGCCCAACGACTATCTCGAAGGCCTCATCGCCGACGGCGTGAACGTGCAGCCGCAGCCGTCCGCGTTGATCAATGCCCAGGACAAGCTGGTGATGCGCAAGCGGATGAGGGAGATCGGCGCACCGGTGCCCCCGTTCCTCGCCGTGGAGACCGTGGCGGACGCGACCGGCTTCTGGGACGCCACTGACGGCGCGGTGTGCCTCAAGGCACGTCGGGGCGGCTACGACGGTAAGGGGGTGTGGTTCCCGGAGTCGCGTGAGGATGTCGCTGCGCTGGTCGAGGACCTCCTGGCAGAGGGCGTGCCGTTGATGGTGGAGAAGAAGGTGCACCTGGTGCGCGAACTGTCCGCCATGGTGGCCAGGACGCCCTCCGGGGAGATCGCCTCCTGGCCTGTCGTGGAATCGGTGCAGGCCGACGGGATCTGCTACCTCGCCGTGTCCCCGGCACCGGCGGAGTCGGAGGGACGACGGCGCGTCGTCGACCAGGCACATGAGCTGGCCCGTCAGGTGGCCGGGGAGCTGGGTGTCACCGGTGTTCTCGCCGTCGAGCTCTTCGAGACCGTCGATGAGGCCGGCCAGCCGGAGATCATCGTCAACGAACTGGCGATGCGCCCGCACAACACCGGCCACTGGACCCAGGACGGATGCGTGACCAGTCAGTTCGAGCAGCACCTGCGGGCGGTCCTGGACCGGCCGCTGGGGTCGACGGCTGCGTTGACGGCCACGACCGTGATGGCCAACGTCCTCGGCGACGACACCGCGGACCCGGAGATGCCGATGCCCCGCCGTATGGACGAGGTGTGGCGCCGGTACCCGGACGCGAAGATCCACCTCTACGGCAAGGACTGGCGACCGCGCCGCAAGATCGGGCACGTGAACATGTCGCTGCCGTTGGGCAGGGAGGCGACGCCGGAAGCGGTGGAGGCTCTGCGTCGCGATGCCCGCCTGGCGTCGGACTTCCTGGTGACGGCACGCTGGACGGACGCCTGAGCCTCCCGGGCGGGTAGAGTTGCCCGCGTGACTACCGAGAGCAGCGCAGAGAACAGCACAGGGCAGACCACCGGGCAGGACACCGGACAGGACGCGACGGAGGGGCGGGCGCCTCTGGTCGGCATCGTGATGGGGTCGGACTCCGACTGGCCGACCGTGGAACCTGCGGCGCAGGTTCTGGCGGAGTTCGGCGTCCCCATGGAGATCGGTGTGGTGTCGGCGCACCGCACCCCCGAGCGGATGCTGGACTACGCCCGTGCGGCGCACACCACCGGGGTCAAGGTGATCATCGCCTGTGCCGGGGGTGCCGCCCATCTGCCGGGTATGGTCGCTGCAGCCACCCCGCTGCCGGTCATCGGCATCCCCCGGGCGCTGAAGAACCTGGACGGGTTGGACTCGCTGCTGTCGATCGTGCAGATGCCGGCCGGTGTCCCCACCGCGACGGTCTCCATCGACGGCGCGAAGAACGCCGGGCTGCTCGCCGTCCGGATGCTCGGCGTGGCTGATCCCCGGCTTCTCGAGGGCATGGTGGCGTACCAGGAACGCATGCGCGACGAGGTTCTGGAGAAGGACCACCGTCTGAAGCAGCAGTTGATGGGCGAGTAGGGACCGGGGAGGAACCTGGGGATGTCGGGGATCCTGCTCGTCACGCTTCTCGTGGCCGTGGCCGTCGCAGCGACGGCCTGGAGTGTGAAGTCACGCTCGCGGTGGCGCGGCAACGGGCTGATGGTGCTGCTGGTCGCTGAACTCCTGTGGGCGTGGCTCATCGTCGCAGCCTACGGGGGTGGGTTCCCGCTGCCGGTGTGGGTCGCGTGGGGGTTCTCACAGCTGGTGGTGGCCGGTGTCGGCTGGGTCGTCGCCCGGTGGATGGGGGACGCGTTGCCCGGTGTCGACGGACGTGGCTGGTTCCACCTGAGCACCGTCGTCGCCGCGGCAATGATGCTGACCCTGGGTCTGGGCAGTGCCGTACTGGCCCTGTCTGCCTGGAGTGCCTGGCGGAGCTGGGGTGCCGGGGTGAACGACGCCCTCATCGTCCTCACGGTCCTCGGTGCTCTTGGCGTGGTCCTGTGGCTCGTTGCGGTGGGCACGATGGTCGTCTTCCTGGTGCAGGTCCGTCGGGGGCGCCACCGTCCTGCGCCGGAGGAGGCGGACGCCGTCGTCGTCCTGGGGGCGGGACTGGCCGCGGACAAGGTCAGTGCCCTGCTCGCATGCCGTTGCGACCGTGGCGCCGCCGCCTGGCGCACCCTGGAGCGGGCGGACCGGTCGGGGACCGTGCCGCTCATCGTCTCCGGTGGGCGGGGGGACGACGAACCCTGCACCGAAGCGGAGGCGATGCACCATTACATCGCGGGACGCGGCTTCCCGCGGGACGTGGTCCTGGAGGAACGCGAGGCCACCGACACCACGGAGAACCTGCATTTCAGTCTTGACCTGCTTGCCGGACAGGGCGTCGAGGACCCCTTCATCGTGGTGTGCACCTCGGATTTCCACGTGATGCGTACCGAGCGCATCGTCGCGATGCTCCGGGAGGAACGGGGTGGCAACGGCCGTCCCTTCGATGCGGTGGTGCTGGGGGCGCCAACCCCGAAACCGTCTCTGCCAGCGGCGTACCTGCGTGAATACGTGGCCCTGATGATCCACCGCGTGCTGGGGCGGGCCTGACCCGGATCGGTTCAGTCGTAGCGGCGCCACTGCCGCCACACGGCCCAGGTCGCGACCAGGAGTGCGGCCAGAAGCAGAGCGGGCCACACCGCGGGGTCGTCCTGGAACACGTTCCAGACGGCCTGCACGAGCGCCAGCACGGTGAAGAACGACAGGAACCCCAGGACCGCCTCCAGGACGGTCCGCCGACGTCGGTACTCGGAATGGTCCGGGTTGTCGCGGCGATTGGGGGTCTGCCTGGTCACTTCACGCCACCGGCGGTCAGGCCGGAGACGATGCGCCGCTGGAACACGAGCACCATGATCACCAGCGGGACGGTGACCAGCGCACCGGCCGCCATCGTCGCCGCGTACGGGAACTGGAAGGCGCTGGCGCCGGTGAACCGGGCGATGGCCACGGTGACGGGCTCGGTGGAGGTGGTGGAGAGCTGCTTGGCGAGCATGAACTCGTTCCACGTGGCGATGAACGCGAGGATCGCCGTGGTGAAGAGGGCCGGCGCGGCCAACGGCAGGATGACCTTCCGGAACGCCAGGCCACGCGAGGCGCCGTCCACGCGGGCAGCCTCCTCAAGCTTCCAGGGCAGCTCGCGGAAGAAGGACGTCAGCGTGTACACCGTCAACGGCAGGACGAAGGAGATGTTCGGGATGATCAGTGCCTGGTAGGTACCGATCCACCCGATGTTGCTGAACAGCTGGAACAGCGGCGTCACCAGGGCGATCCCGGGGAACATCGAGGCCGCGAGGATGATGCCCGTGACGAACCCCTTCCCGCGGAAGTCGACGCGTGCCAGGGCGTAGGCGGTGAATACCCCGACGACCAGGGCGATCGCTGTCGTCGCCACACCGATGATCAGGCTGTTGCCGATGGCTCGCAGGAAGTTGTTTCCGGCGTCGGTGGCCAGTGCATCCTTGAAGTTGTCGAGGGTGAGATGGCTGGGGAGCGGATTTGTGGAGAAGGTGTGGGCCTTGTCGCGGAAGGCGGTGACCACCATCCAGTAGAACGGTGCGAGCGCCCAGATCAGGATGAAGATCACGGGCAGGTAGTTGCGGACGACCTTCATCATCGGGTGGCCTCCGGTGTCTCTTCTGGGGTCCGGGCAGTGGGCTGGCCGGCAGTCCGGTCAGAACCGGTGCCGGGGGGATCGGAAGGGGCCCGACGTCTCAGGAATCTTCGGGTCCGCGTCGACCGTGGCATGTTCTGTGTGCCGGCGACATCGGCGCCGAGGAACTTCACCATCACGAAGGCGACGCCGAATATCAGCAGGAAGATCAGGGTCGACACGGCGGACGCGGAGTTGAAGTTGCCGGACTTCGTGTCAGTGATCACCAGCTGGCTGATCACCGCCGTCGGGGAGTTCGTCGACTCGCTGATCATGATGACCGGGAGATCGTACATCCGTAGTGCGTCAAGGGTCCGGAACAGCACGGCGACCATGAGGGCGGGTTTGATCAACGGCAGCGTGATCCGTGTGAACTGCTGCCACCGGGACGCACCGTCCA
Organism: Corynebacterium sp. CNJ-954; assembly: GCF_001942345.1. Classification (GTDB taxonomy): domain Bacteria; phylum Actinomycetota; class Actinomycetes; order Mycobacteriales; family Mycobacteriaceae; genus Corynebacterium. Next base: position 5,600 of record NZ_MKKI01000001.1, on the reverse strand, counting down.
CCCGTGCCGCCTCGTAGACGCCCCCGGGGACCATCTGCAGTCCGGCGAGGATCAGCAGCGCCATGAACGGTGCGGTCTTCCACACGTCGGCGATGATCACGGCGAAACGTGCCGCCCAGGGGTCGGTCGTCCAGGCGATGTCGAGACCGAACAGGGAGTTGATGATCCCGTCCGGGGCGAAGATGAACTGCCACAGCTTCGCGGTCACGGCGGTGGGGATGGCCCAGGGGATGAGGACGGCGGCGCGCAGCAGACTGCGACCCCAGAAGGTCTTCGACATGGTGACCGCCATCCACAGACCGAGGACGGTCTCCAGGGCGACGGTGACGACCACGAAGAACAGGGTGATCCACAGTGCAGGCCAGAAGTCCGTGGCCAGGTTGCCCGGCGCACAGGTCGTCGCCTCGCCGGTGGGGGACAGGCAGCGCTGTGTCAGCCAGTACAGGTAGTGGTCGAGGCCGGCGAACCCGCCGTCGACGAACATGCCGGTGTCCGGGTCAAGGTGGCGGTCGGCCTGGAAGGAGAGGTAGATGGCGCGCAGGATCGGGTAACCGATGACGACGGCCAGCAGGGCCAGGCTGGGGCCGACGAACCACAGGGCACGCAGATCACGCTTCTTCTGGGGGGTAGCGGAAGTCACAGAGTGAACCTTATCGGTAACACAGGACGCCCGGTATACCGTCGACGGGCGACGGCAGCCGGGCGTGACTGTCGGTGGATCTGGGCCTAGCTGGTCACATTCGCGATGGCGGACTCCATGTCCTTGGTGGCGTCGTCGACACTCTTGCCACCGGTGATGGCGGCGTACGCGTTGTCCTGGACGGCCTTCGAGAGGGAGTCGTACGACGGGGACACCGGACGTGGTTTAGCGTTCTCCAGGGACTCCTTCAGGGCGGGGAGGTAGGGGAACTCATCGATCAGGGACTCATCGTCGTAGATGGACGACAGCACCGGCGGGAAGGACTCCTCGGCGAAGGACCGCTGGTTCTCCTCACTGACGATGAACTGCATGAAGTCCAGGGCGGTGGCCTTGTTCTCGGAGTTGACGTTGATGCCGTTGTTGTAGCCGCCGAGAGTGGAGACTCCGACTCCGTCCTTGCCGACGAGCGGCTGCACCTCGACCTTGCCCGCCACTGCGGAGCCCTCGGCCTCGGCCTCGCCGTACATGTACGGCCAGTTGATCGCCATGGCGTTCTGTCCCTGGGTGAAGCTGAGGTTCGTCTCCTCCTCGGTCGCACCCGTGGAGGAACGGGAGATGGTGCCGTCCTCGTAGGCGTCGACCAGCGCCTGCAGACCCTCGCGGGACTCGTCCGAGGTCACGGTGACCTCACCGTTGTCGTCGAGGATGCCGCCACCCCAGCCGCTCATGAAGCCGGCGGTGGAGACCGTCAGACCCTCGTACTGCTTGAGCTGGGTGATCAGACAGTCATTGTTGTCCGCGGTGACATCCTCGCAGGAGTCGATGACGTCCTCCCACTTCTCTGGCGCTTCCGGCACCATGTCGGTGTTGCGGTACAGCAGCTGTCCGTTGGTGTTCTGCGGCAGAGCGTAGAGGGTGTCGTTGTAGGTCGCGGATTCCACAGTGGCGTCCAACAGGCCGTCGGTGCTGACCTCGAGATCGTCCTGCAGCGGCGCGAGCCAGCCCTGAGCGGCGAACTGCGCGGTCCAGACCACGTCAAGTGCCATGACGTCGATGTCGGAGGACCCCGCCTGGAGGGACTGGACGAGTGTGTCGCGCTGGGCGTCCGCCTCTCCGGCGAGTTCCTGGAGCGTGACCTCCTCGTCCGGATTGTCCTCGTTCCACTTGTCGATGATCGGGCGGAGCTTGTCGGTGTCGTTCTTGCCCATGGCGAAGGTGATGGGTCCACGGCCGTCGGTGCCGCCGCCCCCGTTGTCCCCGTCGCCGCTGTCGTCGGAGGAACAGGACACCAGTGCTGCACTGAGTCCGACGGCCGAGACACCGGCCAGGATCTTCTTTGAGAGGTTGGCCATGGCCCGAACCTTTCTGCGTAGGTACGGCTCCGCAGGAAGGCTAAGGAACGCTGCCGACGGAACTCAACAATGAAACGTCACCACACCATGGCGGACCGGTTGTCGCCGCCCGGCGGGTTCTTCGGTTGAGTGTAGTATCTGCGTCGACGATCCGGGGGAGATCGGGGGTGTCAGTTCACCCGTTGACCGGACACCGCATCGAAGAAGTGGACCCGGGCCTGGGCGGTGAGGGTGACGGAGACGTTCCCCCCGATGGGCGGGAGGTCCTGGCCCACTGCCTGAGTTTTCGCGGTGACCTGGCCTGCCTCGGTCTCGGCGTAGACGTTCGAGTCGGCCCCGAGCTCCTCGACCAGCGAGACGGTGCCACGGAGGCCGGTGCCGGTGTCGTCGACCACGAGATGTTCAGGACGCACCCCCACCAGCAGGGCACCGTCCACACCCTCCGGACGACGGACCCCCAGCCCCTCCAGGACGTCGGCACCGGCGGGCAGGTCGAGCAGATTCATCGCCGGTGATCCGATGAATCCGGCGACAAAGGCATTGACCGGCTCGTTGTAGAGCTTCTGTGGGGTGTCGACCTGCTGGAGCCGACCGTCCCGCAGGACGGCGACCCGGTCGCCCATCGTCATCGCCTCGACCTGGTCGTGGGTGACGTACACCGTGGTCACCCTCAAATCGTGCTGCAGCTTCACGATCTGGGCGCGGGTCTGCACCCGCAATTTGGCATCGAGGTTCGACAGAGGCTCGTCCATGAGGAACACCTGCGGCTCGCGGACGATCGCACGTCCCATCGCCACCCGCTGCCGCTGACCGCCGGAGAGGTCCTTGGGCTTCCTGTCGAGGTAGTCGCCCAGGTCGAGCAGGTCGGCGGCGCGCTGGACACGCTCGGCAATCTCCGCCTTCGGACGTTTGGCGATCGACAGGGCGAAGCCCATGTTCTCCCGGACCGACATGTGGGGATACAGGGCGTAGTCCTGGAACACCATGGCGATGTCCCGGTCGCCGGGTTCGACACCGGTGACGTCGCGTCCCCCGATGGTGACCGCACCGGCACTCGTGGGCTCCAGGCCTGCCAGGGACCGTAGGATGGTCGACTTACCGCATCCGGACGGTCCGACGAGGACGAGGAACTCGCCGTCGCCGATACTGAGGTTGAGGTCGGGGACCGTGGGGGAGTCCGCACCCGGGTACCGGATGTCCACATGCGAGAATTCGACGTCTGCCATGGTGGGGAATCATACCGCAGGTCGATCCGTCGCAGGTGGCGACTGCCGTAGGATCTGTGGCTGTGATGGAACAACCAGCATTATCGGGCGCGCCACAGGCGCAGTCGGGGCCCTTCTGGCGCGACCGGGGGTTCTGGCTGCAGCTGGTCATCCAGTCCGCCGTGTTCTTCCTGTTCGGTGCCATGGACGCGGGTAACGCCTTCTCCTTCGGGCCGGTCATCCCCTCCTGGGTTCTCGTCGGTGGCTACACCCTGGTCTTCGCCGGCCTGTTGATCCAACGCTGGCGCGCGGAGACCGGGCTGACCTTCGTCGCCGTGGGACTGGTGACGGCAGCGGGCAGCCTCGCGGGCATCTACGTCCTGGCCTATCTCGTGGTGTGTTACGAAGCATGGTTCATCTCCGCGTACGTCCGGCGGCGCAGGGGTCTGTGGCTGGCACTGCTGACCGGGGGGTCGGTCGCCGCCGTGGTGGTCGTCAGCATCGTGTCAGGGTCTGGTCGGGCGTGGGGTGCGTCCACGGCGGACATTGATCCGACAGTGGACCCGTACAGCCCACCGCTGCTCCAGGTCATCACCATGGGTGCGGTCCTGGGACTGCTCGCCGTGATCTCGATCGGACTGTTCTGGCAGCTGGGAATGACGACACGTCGGCAGTACGAACGGATGGAGTCCCTCGCCGCGCGGGTGGAGCTCGCCGCTGTGGCCGAGCGGACCCGGATCGCCCGGGAGATGCACGACATCGTCGCCCACTCACTGACCGCGGTGATCGCACAGGCCGACGGTGGTCGCTATGCCGGGCGGCAGGACCCCTCGAAAGCCATCGAGGCGCTTGACACGATCAGCAGCACCGGACGGGACGCGCTGGCGCAGATGCGGCAGCTGCTCAGTGTGCTGCGCAGCGACCGCAACGGCGGTGGAACCTCCGACGCGACCCGGGACACCAGCGCGCCGCCCGGTGTGTCCGGGGTGGCGGGACTGGTCGAAGATGCCCGGCGGTCCGGCCTGTCCGTCGACTACGAGGTGCTCGGCACCGAGGGCCCGGTCGACGTCGCTGTCGGTCTGACGGTGTACCGGACTGTCCAGGAGTGCCTGACCAACGTCCTGAAACATGCCGGCCCCACCCGCGCCCGGGTGGTCCTGGACTGGAACGTGCCCGGTAAGCTCCGCGTCACGGTGGACAACGCACCCGGTAACGGCTTCATCGACTCGGATGACTCGGACGATGGACGGGGGCAGGGGTTGGTCGGGCTGCGGGAGCGTGCCCGGATCCACGGTGGCACGGCAGAATGGGGTGCGTCGGAGATGTACGTCGGCGGCTGGCGTGTCGACGTCGTGCTCAGTATCTGACAGGGCACCGGTACACGCCCGCACACACCGAGGACAGGGAGATCATGGACGAGACAAGGTCAACATCCACCATCACGGTCGGGCTGGCTGACGACCAGCAGCTGGTACGCGCCGGGTTCGGCATGGTGCTGGATTCTCAGCCGGACATCACCGTGGTCTGGCAGGCCGTCGACGGTGCGGAGGCGGTCACTTCGGCCATGTCGCACCCGGTCGACATGATCCTCATGGACGTCCAGATGCCGGAGCTCGACGGTATCGCCGCCACCAGGAAGATCGTCGACGCCGGTGTCACCGGTCCGTCGGGGGATCCCACCAGAGTGGTCGTGCTGACCACGTTCGACAACGACGAGTACGTGATGGGGTCGATCACCGCCGGTGCCAGCGGTTTCCTGTTGAAGGACGCCGATCCGGAGGAACTCATCGACGCTGTCCGAACGGTCGGCGAGGCGGAGGCGGTGATCTCCCCGAAGGCGACCGCGCGCCTGCTGCGGCAGGTCCGGGGAGGAGCGGGGGCGGGGGAGCCGGTTGCCGCAGCGACGTCGCAGGTCGTCTCGGGTACCGGGGCCGACGCTGAGTCCGATCCCGAGGCTGGTTCCGGGCCCGGCGCCGACACCGCTGCGGCGGCTGCGGCACTGGACCTGCCTGACCCGTTGACTCCGCGCGAGCTGGAGATCCTCGTCCTGGTCGCACGGGGGTACTCCAACCCGGAGATCGCCCGGCGCCTGTTCGTCTCCCTGCCGACGGTGAAAACGCACGTCGGGAGGATCCTGGCGAAGACAGACTCACGCGACCGGGTCCACGCGGTGCTTTTCGCGTTCAGCAACGGACTCGTTGACCCCGTGCGGGTTCTGGAGGAGTGACTGACGGTCATACTGCGGTATGACATCCACTTCCCCGAAAGTCGCTGGTAGATCAGTCTGTGGGTCGATGTGTGCGGTGGTGGTGGGGGAGAAGACTGGTAGTCATGATCACAGTTGAGAGTTTGTCGAAGAGGTACGGGCGGTTTCAGGCCGTCGAGGATGTGTCGTTCAGGGTT